>CALXXL010000037.1 GCA_944392655.1 uncultured Victivallaceae bacterium | reverse complement strand
GGGAAACGCGGAGGAAGTGGGAAGCCGAAGGTCAAGGAGAAAACCGGGCAGCGATAACAAACGGGGAAGTTGTCATAGAGGATGAGCAGGAGGGAGGAAACAAGAAGTGGAGAGAAAACGCAAGGAGAACAATCTGATATGATGAAACGACAGCCAAACTGATAGTTGTGATAAAAGATGAGCAGTTGGGAGAAACGGCACAAAGCAAGAGGTGGTGAGAGTGGCGAAGAGTGGAGCTGGAGGTGATTCGAGGTATAAAATAGAACTATAAATAAGCGGTATAACAAAAAGGTGATACGAGATGAGATAACCTGAACGTAATAAAAACTGGAGCGTTGGTATAAAAGATGAGCCGATGAAGCAAGGCGGTGAAAGAGAAATGGCACGAAGCAAGAGGTGGTGAGAGTGGTGAGAGTGGTGAGAGTGGTGAGAGTGGTGAGAGTGGTGAGAGTGGTGAGAGTGGCGAGAGTGGCGAGAGTGGCGAGAGTGAAGCAGGAGGTGGCGAGAGTGGAGCTGGAGGTGGCGAGAGTGGAGCTGGAGGTGGCGAGAGTGGAGCTGGAGGTGGCGAGAGTGGAGCTGGAGGTGATTCGAGGTATAAAATAGGACTATAAATAAGCGGTATAACAAAAAGGTGATACGGGATGAGATAACCTGAACGTAATAAAAACTGGAGCGTTGGTATAAAAGATGAGCCGATGAAGCAAGACGGTGAAAGAGAAATGTGCAGGAGAAAGGGAGCGGGGAAAAAGAAATGAGCCAACAGGGGTTAAGTGCGAAAGAATAAATGACAAGTTCGGAGGAGAAGTGACTTCAGAAATGAATGAAACAGGAGAGAGATGCGGGGGAAGATGGTTTGGTGACGAGCGACAGCTGGAGACGCAGACTTTGAGCCCCCCCAAAAGCCCTGAAAGATTATCCGCAGGCGGATGACATTATTAATATTGAAGTTGATACAAAAAGGATATCTATACTTTCCCGATACAGTGGTCAGAACTGAAATCACTCTCCGCAGCAAAGCGATAAAATATCAGAAATCATTGATGGACGCAGAAAAAATAAGAGAATACGATAAAAACTCCCGGTATTCTATCTGACCTGAATTTTTCGGTATCTGCCGCGCCCAAGAAACTCTATAAATCCTGCATCCCGCAAAATCTGTAACTGCTGACGGATCTTTGCCTCTATATTGTGATTCGATATATGATTCGCTTGAAGTATATCGGCAAATTTATACATCTCCACGAGTGAGAAATCATCCTTCGATATCGCATTAACACAGGATAGGACATCCAGCAACCAGCTACGCTTTTTAATGTCACCAATTTGCAGCTTCCTGACCCGGGCGTAACTCTCAACTACCGACTCCATCGCCATAACTTCCTGATTTTTTATAATTGTAATTTTCCCCTGATCAGGAATTGCAGAGTATAAAATATTGCAGCCCACCCATCCAGCCCGACGGGCTTGGGCGGAAAGCGGCTTCCTTTTTTCAATAATAGACGGAGTAAAGAAAAATCTGGGAATAAGAGTAAGATTTACCACCTGCCACTCACGGGAATACTCCATTATAAATAGATCAGGATTGCCGGCTCCGGTAATACGCTCAATCATAGTCGAATATGCCCCGTCAGAAATTTTTCTCCCGATCTTGCCGTTAACGCTTTTTAATTCGTAAATTTCACCACAACGATCACACTTCAAATCCGCAACCGGCATGTTGTTCGACAATTTGGATATATGAATATTGCCGCAGGCAGGACAAAACATATTGCACGACAGCCAGTTTTCACTCATAACCCGTATCTTCTGCGAGTTACTCTTATATCCGGATGCCAGATCAGAGTTAAAATAAAAATTCATATCAGTCAACACCGCCCTTCCCCGTATACACCATATACCGGCAATTATCAGAACATTTTAACCGCACGGCAAAGCAAATATTATAACGGAATAAAATATCCCTATCAGCAAACAATAACAATGACACATGTTGTTTTATTACAAAATAATCTCAAAATATATTTTTTCATATTGACAAACATCAATATGAGTGCTACTGTATTTTATATCCGGCAAGCAAAAACTTATCCAGGAAATAAAGGTATGGACGATAAAAAAATCGCTACCGTATTCAAGGCTTTGTGCGACGAAAACCGTGTGAAAATTATACGGGCATTGCAGAACGGCGAAAAATGCGCATGCAAACTACTCCAGGAAATCAATGTCTCGCAACCAACCCTCTCGCACCATATGAAGATACTTTGCGATTCAGGTATCGTCTCCGGAAGAAAAGAGGGTAAATGGACTCACTACTCCATCTCACCGCAGGGCACTATGCTGGCTAAAGAGTACCTGAACTCTATCACTGAACTCTATCAGAAAAAATAAATCACCCATTATCTCAGTTCTATTCAACTAAGCTGCTTTTTTTATTCATTAAATAGATATATTTAAATATAACAATACATAAGGAGGTCATCTATGCCGACTGTCAAAACAATATGGGAATTTATACAAAACCAGATCCTCAGTATGCAATGGCTCGAAAACAGCATAAGCTGTATATTGACCCGCTGCGGTATAAATACCAATGAACCTCTCGGAGGATCCATACTCTTTTTCTTCTATGATACCATTAAAATTATGATCCTTCTCTGTGTCCTGATATGGATCATCTCGTTTATACAGAGCTTCTTCCCCCCGGAGAAAACTAAAAGAATTCTCGGCAGATTCCACGGAATTAAAGCCAATACCGCAGCTGCCCTGCTCGGAACGGTAACACCATTCTGCTCATGTTCATCGATTCCGATATTTATCGGATTCACCAAAGCCGGACTGCCAATCGGAGTAACTTTCTCTTTCCTGATCTCATCGCCTATGGTCGATCTGGGAAGCCTCGCCTTGCTCGCAATAATATTCGGCTGGAAAACCGCCGTGGCTTATGTGCTGCTCGGACTGGTTATCGCGGTCGCCGGAGGAACACTGATCGAAAAACTTCACCTCGAAAAACAACTGGAGTCTTTCGCCGCCAACGAAGATAATCATGACCAGTATACAGATAAAACTCCACTGAAAGAACGAATCAGCTATGCCGGAAATCAGACCGCGGCCATCGCCGGGAAAGTCGCACCGTATGTACTCATCGGCGTGGCTATCGGCGCACTTATACATAACTGGATACCAGGAGAGTTTATCGTTAATATCCTCGGCCGCGACAATCCGTTCGCCGTAATTCTGGCAACCGCGGCCGGGATACCGGTGTATGCCGATATTTTCGGCACTATACCGGTGGCCGAGGCTCTGCTCAATAAAGGGGCGGCTCTCGGAGTTGTTCTCTCATTCATGATGGCGGTAACTACACTATCTCTCCCATCACTCATCATGTTACATCAGGTGATTAAACTGAAACTGCTTATCATATTTATCGCTATATGCACCACTGGAATTATTATCGCAGGATATCTCTTTAACTATATTCAATACATTCTTTAACAACAGGGAGGTTTTATTATGGGTTTGTTCGATTTTATAAGAAAAGGTTCTTCATGCAAATGCCGGAAATCAGAAATGACGCAGGAGCACGGCGGATTTGTCACCCAGGACAAAATACAATCTGTCAAAGTATTGGGAACCGGATGCAAATTGTGTCACGAACAATTGAAAAATGTTCAGACAACAGTGGAAAAACTCGGCCTGTCTTTGAAAGTTGAGTACATTACCGATATCCAGGAAATAGCCAGGTACGGCGTTATGAGCATGCCAGCCATTGTTATCAATGACAAGGTGGCCGCCGCCGGACGCCTTCTCAAACCAGACGAAGTGAAAAGTATTATCACTGAAGCATGAGTCGGGCAGATACAATCAAAACCACCGGCTAAGCCGGTGGTATGCACCACGCCTTCAAGGCGATATTACCGGCAACCCGACACGGGTTCTGAAAAAATTCGCCAATTGCAACTTTTTCACAGGCCGCCGCTAAAGCGGCCTCATAGTTTATTGTTTAATTACGTTTTGTCTC
>CALXXL010000036.1 GCA_944392655.1 uncultured Victivallaceae bacterium | reverse complement strand
TAATGCCCCGGCACGATAAAATCCTGAAGCAGATAGTTTTTATTGGGGTGAACCAGTGAATAATCATCCCGGTTTATAATTGTATCGACATAACGGTGAAGTATACGTTGCCATGGAATACGCGGTGGCTCCAATAGTCCGGCAGAACGCAATAAGCTTTCCGGCAAATGACCGCGATCGGAATTTGCATGATAGCTCTCTACCGCGGCCATGAGCCGTTCATTAAGTAAAGTTTGCTGAACAAAAGATAAAACTTTAAAGGTAAAAGTCTTAACTGTACATTTGTGATATGTTACTGTATATTATTCCTGAGAAAACGTCTAAAAAACGTGCAGGAGAAAATCGAGTCACGCTGATGAATTACCGTTGGCTTGTATTTTGAAGGACGTTTGAATCCCGTCAATGGGTAAAAATGGCAAAACGGTTGCCTTGGCATGAACTTGAAGCCGATTATACCAAGCACTTCAAAAGTTGTGGGCGTGGCGATGTTGCCTTGAATGTTTGGGGGCATTGCTCTTCAAGGAAATCCTTGGCTTGAGTTATCGTGCAATGGTTGATGCCGTGAGCGAAAATCCGTATTTGCAATACTTTTGTGGTTGTACGGATTATAGCTCGGCGTAAAGATTGTTCTGAAACTGTTATCGACATGACATTCCTGGCGGCGAACTTGATCCGCCACCAGTGGAACACTGAAACTTTTTGATCCTTCCGACTCCGGACTCTACTTTTCATGGAACGGGAGCCAAGCATCATGTCGTTTTTGCGAAATACAGCCTGATCCTTTCCCGTTCAGCAGGTCCTATCTAACGTCATGATAGCTAAGTTCGCCGCTCATCCCGTTGGGCTGATTTTTTCAGCAATGCCATCCCGCCATGTCTGGTGGTCGATCGCAATTGGAGTTAGCCATTTTTTCTGTATGATACGCCAGATCATTAAATTTTTCCGGAATTATTGTTGCCGTGAGAGTATTCTACCTAAACGAACAATTATTCCACCACAAATGACCGGGATTGCGCTGTATATCAGAAGCTGCCATAGCAGGAGGCGGACTGCCGAGATCAGCGCCTCTTCCCAATCCCCAATCCAGCCCAGTACAACACAGAGGAGTATTGGCAGCATGATAAGAAATCCAATGCCATCGGCGGCACAACGGAGATCTGCCTTGCTAAGGGAGATGTGCGCCGCAATAGCCAGCATCAGATAAAACCACAGCCAGCTTTGCCAGCAGCTCCATAGAGAAGTGGAAAAAAATTCCGCGATTTGAGCCGCCGGAACTCCGGAAAACAATGATTCCGGCAGTAAAATCCGGGATATGATACACATTGTCAGGAGTCCACCCCACACAGGCGCGGATCCAATGAAAAAGTTGCCGATCCGGTGAAAGATATTCCGTGAATCATAGGAGTGCAGAACCATACCCAGTGTCCCATCATTTTGCGGTGCAAAGAGTTTTACTTGCACAATTTTATGTTGAAATATGAGGCAGAAACACCAATGACTGAGCTCATGAATTACCACTCCCGGCATGGTCAGGTAAGTAAATCCTGTCCTGCCAAGGCAGGCTATCAGCCACTGCCGGATTGAACGTGAGCACTCCTGCACGAGATAACCAACAAGTACTACCGGAATTAATCCGACCGAAAGAAGGCGAATGCCGTTCGATATATTTTCTGTTATATAGCTCCACATTAGTTCACCTGCCGCAAAATGGGATCTGCGGGAAATGCTCTTCCCGGCTTTCCCGGAAAGAAAGGAGCGTCCGCCGTTTTCATCCGGATAAAATACAGATACTCGCAAATCTCTCCGGAAGACGATTCTGTCATTATCATCTTCCGGGCAAATGGGCCAAAAGTGTTACCGGTTGAAGCAAAATCAGCCATAAGGTCAGGGGTGTCGGGCAATAAGATGAATTTCCGCGCTACCAGCGGGATAAGACGGCAGAGAGAGGTCTTTCTGTTGAATCAGCTGATCCGTTAAATTACGGTATGCTTCTTCTCCCAAGGTGTGCTTCAAACGGAACAAGGCAAAAAATCTCGAATAGAAATCAGACCTGTTATCAGCAACAAGATTCCAGTCGCGCAGCAGTTCCGGCGTGCACAGACTGAAAATTTTGACTTGCCATGTTTCATTGCGCTGTCGATGATAAATCTGAAATTCCATCATGCGCGGGGGGAAGACACCCTCCGGCTCCAGTTCCATAAGCGGGAAGCGCAGCTGTCCACTGGAATCCAGATTTTTCACGATTGTCTTTCCGTCATATCGCAGCTCAACAGCGCTCAAAGTGTCATCCGGCAGGAGGGATTCTTCACGGATTGGAGTGATACGGATTGTTTTCAGACGGGGCGAAGCATAGTTAACCTCCTCCTTTTCCATGATTGGATTTTCCTGAAAACAGGAGGCGTAGGGCGGACGCAGAACTGGCGCGGCAAACCAGGAAATCGGCGGAATGTATGCCGGAGCATAGAGCCAGGCGCCGCATTCCCGCAGATGCCAGGGAGAAGTAAGATGAAGCGTGTCATCGAGCACGATAAGCGGCCATAAAATTACATAGGCCAGTAGCTTACCGGCAGAATTTTGTTGTTGTTCTTCGCCGCCAGCCATGAAATATTCCATTTTCCCGGTTTCCCACTCACGGGTTTCCTGTTGGAAGGAGATGGTCGAAAAGGTGCCGAAGGTGAGAACCGTCTGATTCCAGTCCCATTGACAACTCACGCCGTACCTGGACTGTTCAATAACGGCATTCTCCCTGTGCGATATGGATTCTATCTTTTTGATCGGGTCGTATCCGACATAAGTCCGACATCCGGTCAGCAATCCAGCGACCAGCAAAGAAAGCAGCAAAGTCCGAACTACCATTCTTTCTGCCTTTCATAAAGTGTATGTATTTTTTCAATCTCTTCCGCCAATTCAAAACGGATTGCCAGATATTCCAGCTTCTGAAGCGCATAGACAGGGTGGACGCAAAGCGCCCGGTCGTTTTCCGGTGAGCCAAAGAGCTTCCTGATATCGTTCAACAATTGCTCCTGCCTCTGTAACTGTCGGGACAGGCGTTGATAACGAATCCATGAGCCCAAGTATTCCACCTGTGCAAAAACCTCCTCATTTTCAGAAAGTTGCAGCGTTTTTATTTCATAATCCATACCTGATTGCATGTACCGCTCCAGTCGCGTACCGGTCGGATTGACGGGATATTGCTTCATGACTACGGAAAAGCGGTTCTGCAGCAGAGCCGTTTCCGCGGCATGACATCCGGAAAGACCTTCTGGACGGGAGGCGTATTGCAAAAATAAGGCAGGTTGGATGCTTTGGAGTTCCTCCTGCGCCTCGCTTGACCAGACGATCGCGGGATTTTGCTCGGGCACACGCAGAGGGGCTGGACGCGCGGTTGCGATGTCTTGTGCTAGAAAAGAGTCTTTTTCCGGGGAAATTCCCTGGACGATGAGCTTACGATATTCCATTTCCTCATGAATGACTTGCGGAGCGCATCCGGCCAATAAAATCCCCAAAATGACTCCCGGTAGAATATAACGGATCATAGAAACTCCTCTTCCAGAGAAAGCAAGGTTTCCTCATTCGATTGTTCCTGCCCTAGGGCATTGATACTTTCATCCTCGAGTATTTCCCTCGTCTCCTCATCAAGCTGTTCTGCGGCAGAGATTCCTTTGTCAATTTGTGCCAAGAGCTGATTCATATCTTCGATCCGCTCTCCATTCTTTGCCCGCTGAAGACTGGCCTGACAAGAGCTGATTCGATTGCGCTGCTCTTCCAGCAAACGTTTTTTCAATGTGATTTGTTTTTTTGCCGAGTCCAGGGCCATGGAACAAGCTTTCACTTCCTCATCTTTACGTGTTTTCAATTCATTGAGAGAGATGAGCAGTTCAGTTAACTCATCCTGCGACAGAGAAGTACCCTGAAATTGAGCCGGATATTTTCCGGCTTTGCGGAGCTTTATTCCGGCTGTCAGATTGTCTATGATTTTTTCAAGCTGTGCCTTCGCCCTGGCTTCCCTGATCCGAGCATCCGCCAGTTCCTTATCCCAGTGGTCCAGATCCTCTTTCAGGCTTTCGCTGGATTTTTTCAGATCTTCCAACAATATGGTCAGAAAAACGACTGGATTGGTATGCTTTTCGTCCGAAGACCACTGAATCAGAGGGATTGTCGGCAAATCATGTTCGCGGCGGACAGCATATTCCTGAGGATATTTTTTTTGTTCCTCCTCGCTCCATTTCAAAGCATGAGTTTGTTTCAAGCGGGCCAAGGTCTCTTTTTGAGCATCAGATCTGATCAAGAAGATACCGATACCGATAAGAAGGAGTCCCAAAAATAAAGCTTTCATTTTTTCTTTTCTCCAAATTCCTGCAGGATACTATCCAAATTGCTTTCCGCCTCGCTCCGGCGGGTTTCTGTGGGTAGAAAAACTTCCTTTTCCGCTGTTTGCAGACTTTCCTTATAGAACTCTTCCTGATCGGCGACTGCCTGGTCGAGTTTTTGCATAAAATCTTCAATTTTGGAATTGATTTTTCCGCTGCGGATCAGCTCCAGATTGTCTTCGTATATCTTAATTTCCTCTTCCAGCTTCTGGATTTCGTGATCCTGATTCATCGAGGTATCCCGCAACCTGGAGAGTCCGTTCGAAATTTTGCTGTCTTCATCCTTCGCTTTTTTCAGATTTTCAGAATAGTCATTCAGTTTAATCTGCATTTCTTCTTTGCTGTATTCGCGATAGGCGAAATCCAGCGGCCAGGAGTTCTCCGCTTCAGCTTTTTGATAAGCCGCAGCCGCTTTCCGCAGGACGGCTTCACAGCCTTTAACATTACGTGAGGTTTGTTTTTTCTTCAGTTCCCACTCATGAAGAGTTGTTCCCACCTCAAAACGCATATTCCGCAATTCCGAGCGCTTTTCTTTTAGGTAGGCAAGGACTTGATTCATGTATTCCACCGGACGGGCACACTTCTCTTCTGTTGACCAGGAACGGGCTGGATTGGGGTCGTCCGGATCCGGCGCCTTGCGCAGATTGTCTTTCTGCGGAGTTTGACTTTGTTCCACAGATGTTTCCGGCAGTTCCGACATGATCTCCAGAAAAGCATCCGCATTTTTTTCTGATCCAGTTGGACTCATGTTGATATTTATCGTCTGTTGCAGGGCTGAATTGGCACGCTTCTCGCTTTCAACAAACTGGGAAACATTTTCCCTGACCTGACCGGTCGACCAGTTTGAATCTTTTTCTGTCGTTCCCAACATCCAGATTCCACCGATGATTATAATCAGAAAAACAGCAATCGCAACATTTTTCATAAAAACCTCTTCAAATTATTACTGTAAAATGTTTTTTGCATATCAAATAATATAGTTTTATCTTTTAAAAAAGCAAATTTTTCCTGATCTGCAATCGGATATTTCATGATTTAGCTCTGAAAACGACCAGAAAAAATTCCCGGACTCTAATATAATTGCGCGCACAGCCCTGGGTGGGCCAGCGGCGTGAGACGAGTGAAGAACCACTGCTCATTTCCAGCCTGAACAAACCGTTGCAGATTCAGGAATGAAACTCCATTGGCGGCGAGATGCTCATCGGGGATACTGCCGGCAGCGACTCTGGAGTTTTCCTGAAGCGGCGGACTGTACCGCCGGAGCAGATCAATGGCATGAACCCAGTTATGGTGGATCACAAAAAAGAATGCCTGGAAAGATGCGCAGTTCCAGGAATCACTCTCCTCATAATGGTTGTAAAAGAGAAAACATGGCTGTTCATCCGATTGAAGTTTGGCAAGAAAGTCCGGAAGGGCCGAATATTCCGAATTCAGTTCAAGAAACTCGGTATAGGCGGCAAAGTCCTCCTGATTGGAGATGTCATGGCCGGGATAGTCATTGCGCATTTTACGATAAGGATCGTGCGCGATGACGGAGCCGCGCGAAGAGCGTCTGCCGCAGGGAAGGAAGGTTCCGGTTTCAATGCCGAGATCGGCGAAATAGGTATTGAGAACTGTTTTATCGCCGTCAAATCCATGAATCTGGAATCCACAGATTTCAGCGGTCATAACCTGATGATGATAGTCTCCATAAATGTTCATATCGCACTGCCTCCAATAAGAAAAGATCATAAAAAATTATAACGTTTGGGGAAAGGCTCCCGAAGAGGCCTTTCCCCATTTTCCCTGAATCACCGTGGATTAAAATGGCAATTTAATGTACTTTCCTTTTCCGCATCCCAGGCAGGTACAGTTTTCTCCCGGATATTGTCCCGACCGTATACCGTACGTTCCGGGGCAGTTTCTCAGTGCGCTACAGCGGACTTCACCACATGCTGGACAGCGATAAAGGGTTTCGTTTGTTTTGCCACATGCCGGACAGGTTGCCATAATGACATTCCTTTCTGTTGTTTGTTATTTTGATGTAGAATCCCCATAATTCCACATACACTGCCGTATAAATAGCAACGGCGAAGAAAAAGTTAATCAAAGAGGCGAAAACTTTGAACTTTTAAACTGCTTATGTGGATAGTTTCCTGTATTATCATGATTTCATAAGCTTTTCATTTCCGCTGAAAACCTCCTCCTTATTTATTTCGAGCCCTTCCGGGAGACGGACTGATTCCAGAGCGGGACAGTTGCAGAATGCGCGGTCTTCAATTTCCTCGATACTGTCCGGCAGAGAGATGGAGGTCAGCGAGGTACAGCCTGCAAACGCGAAACGCCCGATTCGGGTGACACTCCCTGGAATATCCACATTGGTCAGGGATATGCAGTCACTGAAGGCACACTCTTCAATGTATTCCAGATTTCGGGGAAGTTTCACGCTCTTCAGACCAGCACAACTGGAGAACACACCGGACTCGATTGAAGTGATACTGTCCGGAATCACCACGCTCTCCAGACCGGACTCCTCAAAGGCTGCCATATCGATTTCGGTGATCCCGTCAGGAATCACCAGCGTTTTCAAAGAAGAGCATTGAGAAAACGTTCCCATGCTGATGGATGTAAGAGTGCTGGGCAACTTGAGGCTTTCCAGATCGGTGCAATTGCAGAATGCTTCATGGTCAATCGTCGTAAGTCCTTCCGGTAGTTCTGCGCGAAAGAGAGAGGTGCAGCTATTGAATGCGGACTCCTCTATAGTGGTGAGACGGCAGTCAGGCGGGAAGACGAGTTTCATCAAATACTCGCAGTTAAAAAACATGAAGGCACTGATCGTCTCAAGATTTTTGGAGAAAGTAACCTTTTTCAATGTTGTGCAGCTGTCGAACGCACCGTTGCCGATTGAAGTAACGCTATCTGGAATTACGATTTCCCGCAAATTGGAGCAGTTGCGGAATGCTCCTGCTCCAATTTCTGTAACACTTTCCGGAATGGTAATCTTGTAGATATTTTTACAATTGGCGAATGCCTCATCCGCAAAGGCTGTGATGCAGTCGGGTAGCAAGATTTCCTCCTCGTTGGAATCTGGCGGGAAATACTCCAGCACGGTGTTATCTTCCGAGAAACGGATATCTGGAACCCGCTGTTCCAGATACAACAATTCTCTAAATTGATCCGGGGTTATCATTGGTGTCTGAGAATTTTTTCCTTTTTTCATTTTGGTGTCCCTTTTCTGTTTTTCTATATTTTTTATGAATCTGACTTCAGATCCGGCAATTACGCTTTGGGAAAATGAATTACACAAGTCTCTGTATGAATTTAAGATGCTGTTCCAGAAAGCCGATGATTTCCCCGCCTGAGACATCAGTCAGGGTAACAACTGCCTGAATCCCATTGCATTCGAGATCACATCCATAGAACTCCTGCTCAACTTCCGGGGTGAATTCATCTTTGCTGGAGAAATCACCGAAGAAACAGAATGCGTCAAATCGATCTTCTTCATCATCCCGCCTTTGGATCTCCAGCTCCGCAGATGGGGAGAGGCAGCAGTTCCAACGTTCGTGATTTGCAACGATAATCAGCGACATACCTTCTATATCTTTAATCCAATCCATTTCAACACTCCTTATTTCTTTTTTCTTCATAAATATCAGAAAGCCGGAAAAAGTTAACTGCTCTAAAAAAAGTTTACAAAAAAATAATTTTTGCTATTTTGCTCAAGTACACAAACACATAAAGGAGGGATATCGATTATGTTCTGTGAAGTTTTTTTCCGGGCGACTTCCGGGGGGAACTATCTGATCTCCGCCGGCAAACGACTGATTATCACCGGCGGCAATACGCCAGTGGAGGAATTGCGGCAGATTGCTTCCGGCTATTCGGAGGTTACAGCCCTGCTGACCCACGAACACTGGAGCCATGCTGCGCCTCTGACGGCGTTCTGCCGTGAGAGCGGAATTCCGATCTATGTACCTGCTGCCTGCCGCGGCATTATGGTACGGCGGGGCATGTTGTCTAAAAAGACGGTCTTTTTCGAGCTGAATTCATTTTCGATTACGGGTTTGGAGCTGTGTCCATTTCCTGCTTATCATGATTCTGCATTCTGTTGTGGCTTTTTTCTTACCGGAGTCGATGGCGACATAGGAATGGTACCGAATGGAAAATTACTGGCGGATCAGTTTATTGCGGAATGGCGGCTATGCTCCACGATCATTGTGAAGTGCGAATATGACGAGGATAAATTTACCTCGGAGTTTTCAGGTGGAGAACGGCTGCAGCAGCGCAAACTGGCTGTGACCTGCGGGGGGCGGTATTTGCGGGAACATTTGCCGGAGCTTCTCGGGGAACAATTCCGGAGAATAATTGTAACCGGCGCGGAGCCTCGTTTCTTCCATGATTCCCCGCTTCGTTATTTCATGGAAGGCAATGAGCTCCGCTGGGATGTCCAGGAGCGGGGCATTCCCGGAGAGTGGTTCCCACTCGGACGCGTTTTGACTTGATTCCTTTCAGCGACTAAGGCGTATTGGATTTACTGCCGCGCCTCTGAAATAGAATAGTGCCGCGCCCGCGGAAATCTTGCTCAAACGCCGGAACGGCACAAAAGCTTTTTCCGGTCTTTGGATCTACATAAAGACAATGAGAATAATACATACACTGCCTCCGAATCTCCTGACGTGCGTCAAAATGCAAATAGTTCCGTTTGTCTTTCCCCGATTCCGGTTTGTATTTCCGCGCGGCATAGAGCATGCCGTAGAGTGCGGCTTTCCGGTACTGGGCCGGAGAAAAGCCGGTAGCCAGAAATGTTTCCCTGTCTTTGGTGGAAGCTTCCAGAGTCTTTATAATTCCAACATAATGCCTGCGGATCAGTGCATGAACCATTTTCCTGCAGTTGCGTTCCCTTTTCTCCCGCGCTTTTTTCTCCCGAAAAGCGACGCAAAGTTCATCCCAGTGTTCCTCGATTCGATACCGGTGGCGTTGTTTGCTTTGAGAAAGGGGAAAATTGCTCACGCTTATAACTCTCCTTTGGACGGTCAGAGTTTATTATAAAACAGAAAAATGACCGAGAAAATTTATGAAGAGATTCGTTCCCGGTCATTATGTGGAGAGACCGGCCAAGCCTGCCGATCTCTGGTCTTTGTTATTTCGCTTATTTATTCAGTGCCGCATAAATCAGCTCTGCTGCATGTTTTTTCGCATCTTCTGTTTTTTCACTTCTTGCACAGTCTTTCAGTGAAATCAAATTTCCGTTGGATAAAAAGGTCCTTCGACTGACAAAGCGCAAAACATTATCCTTGTTCCTCTCAAAATCAGGGATTTTCTGAATTTCTTCGACAATTTGCATC
>CALXXL010000035.1 GCA_944392655.1 uncultured Victivallaceae bacterium | reverse complement strand
TGAAGTTGGCGTTACCAGCGCAGCTGCGGAACTGATCGTATTTCAGTCCGGTTGCTATGTTGAAGGTTTGACTCTTAAGAACGGCGGTTCTGCTCATGTATATGCACAGGGCGCGGTTTATGATGTAGTTGTTGAAAACGGCGGCGTGCTTTATATGACCGACTGGGATTTCGATACTTCTCTGGACTGGCAGGGACTGCCGCGTCCTCAGGATGGTAAAGTTGATGGTGCTACTGTCAAATCCGGTGGTACATTGTGGATCGGCGGTTCCAGCGCGAACGTACGTAATGTAACAGTTGAAAAGGGCGGTTATGTAACCGGTTTCCATGTCTTGGCAACCATAAGAAACTTGGAAGTGTATAATGGCAGCGGTTATGATACCATTACTTACTCCAACGCTGTAATTAAAAACTTTGACCTTTCCGGTATGAATGACGGGCAGGGTACTATTCTCTATGACCGTGGTTGGGTCTCCAATGCTAGTACCGCATCTACAAATATCACCGGTATTTCCATCAAGCAGGATGTCGGTCTCTTTACTGATATCAACTTCTACTCAACAGTAAAGGGTACCTATACCTTTACCGATGGTACTACTAAAGAACTCAATATGAGTGCCGGTAAGATTACGAGCTTTGTGCTCGGCAGCGGCATGCGGATGGCCGGTACGATGAGTAAATACACTACTGCTGCCGGTGCAGATAAACTTGAAATCAGTGACTTGATGATTCTTGATGGCGGTATTTTAGATGGCTTTGTAACCGGTCGTGCCGGTGATGGTTCTTATGTAAACAGCGGTACCTATAGATTTGCCGATGGTACTGTTCGCAACTGGAGTTTCGGTAACGGCACTGCTGACGGTCTGGTGATAAACAGTGGCTGTTTTGTGATTCAGGGCATTAGCGCGACCGGCAAGACTGATGCCGGTGTAACCAACAACCTTCTGATCAATGACGGTATCCTTGTTGTTGCCAATGGTTCAATGAATACCAACCTTACCATTACCGGAGATACTGCGTTGCAGGTTTACGGCAGTGCTACCATTATCAACGGTATCAACATGAATTATCAGGAAGGCGATGAGTATTACAACTTCAGCGTTGAAAACGGAGTGGCGCAGAATCTTGTAATTACCAATGGCGGATTCTATTACAGCGGCGATGGCACGGTTATTGAAAATTCTATCGTTGAAGGCAGCCGTGAACATACCAGTGGTAACGCTGATTATGCCAACAGTGTTCTGCAGATCAGCGGTGGCGGTACTGCTAAGGATGTAATAGTCAAATCCGGCGCTATTCTGAAACTTTCCGGTGACTTTACGCTGGAAAATGTCGTGGTTGAAGAGGGGGCAATTGTTGATTGGGCTGCTCCTGCTTCCGGTTTTGAATTAATTAATACCGTTTTGCCGGGCTATGAAAATGTAAAAATTGAAGGCGATACTGTATATAATTGGTTTAGCAATACCACCTTTACTCCTGATGGCTCTCTCAAGTTTGTTAATCTGACATTGAAGAACTTGGATTATGATGGTTTTAAGCTTGGTAACGGAAAAGCAGACTATATAGATGGTTTGATCTTGGATTGCGATCCAGATTGTGGTAAACCGAACTACAATGGTTGGGCTATCGGTTGGGCTGGCGATGCCTGGGGCGATGCAGGAGATGAAATACACAACTTTACTCTCAACGGCGGTAAATTATCTGTTTGTGCGAATTTTTATGATGTTGTGATTTCCAATCCGTATGACAAAGAAATATATTTGTTTTTGCATAATGGTCAAGGCGATCGTGTAGCTGAAAACATAAGCATCGTTGAGGGTGGCGGCAGTGGGCCTGCTCTATTGTATGTCGGTGCGGGGGCTAATGCTGGAAGTATTTATGCAAAAAATATTTCCTGCAGCGCAGTTGCCGGCCATATAATTTTCCGTGACGGTACGATTGAAAATCTTACCATGACGGCTGGTAAGTTCTCGACTGCTTATTATGAAGGTGGTTCACATAACTATAAAGGCGATATCTACTTCGAAAATGTACAGATAGCTGCCGAGGTTCATGACCTTGTGATCGATGGCACCGACAGTTTTGTGCTTGGCGGCAACAATACAATCGATATAAATATCGCTGAAGAAGGCAGTGGTCACACGATAACCTTCAAGGGAGCTGGTAATGTTCTTGGTAACAACTCTCTTGCTTCTGTAACAGTCTCCGCGACCAACATCGTCTTCGATCAGGTGGACAGCTGGTTCCTTGCTGATGGTATTGTAAACAATCTTGGCCAGCTTCAGTACACCAATTTGACCTTTGAAGGCCGTCTTGGTCAGGGCGACTATGTGCTCGGCGCCGGTTCTGCCAACTTCAAGTTCACCTTTGGCGGTCAGTCAGTATCTTTGACCCTCGGCAACAGCGTTACAGTTGACGGTTACACCATCAGCTATGCGACGGTTGACGGAATGCAGACGGTCACAGTCCGTGCCGATGCTTCCACCAACACTGCGATGGTTTGGGATGGCACCTTGAGCGATGCCGCGATGGCGATCCGTTATGTGAACGATCTCGCAGCCGGCGATGGTCAGACAATCAACCTCGGCGCAGCGATGGAAAACGCCGGCGGCAATGGAGTAAATTATGTAGGCGGCGTAGTCGCGACCGGCGCGATTGTAACCGATGCGCAGACCAACTCCTACATCTATGGCGGCGCGGCCGACAAGGCAATCGGCGGCAGCTGGATCAAAGTAGAAGGCGGCAGCGGCAACTACATCTATGGTGGTGGCAATGGTCAGGCTATGGG
>CALXXL010000034.1 GCA_944392655.1 uncultured Victivallaceae bacterium | reverse complement strand
GAACCCGTGTCGGGTTGCCGGTAATATCGCCTTGAAGGCGTGGTGCATACCACCGGCTTAGCCGGTGGTTTTGATTGCTTTTATTGAAAAAGTATCAAAAATACTTAAACTCCTGTTGTGATGGCAGTAGAAAAAGGCACAAATCTATGATATAATACACTTAATGAATTTTTTGGGAAGAGAAAAATGAGAGCGCCATTTCAAATACTTGCAATTCCATATAAGATAATTGACAACCTTCCCGTTTACTGTGTATTTCACCGTGCGGATTTTGACCAGTGGCAATTTATTTCCGGTGGCGGCGAAGATGACGAAACACCCCTTCAAGCTGCGATTCGTGAGATTTATGAAGAGGGAGGCATCAATGTCGACAATATCCTGGAACTTAAATCTATGTGCTATATTCCTACCGATATTTTTCCCGAAAAGTATTTGCATAATTGGGCAGAAAATACTTATGTTGTGCCGGAATATTCTTTCGGATTTCATTGCAAGGAAGATATTAAGCTGTCCCATGAACATGCTGAGTGTATTTGGCTTAAGTATGAAGAAGCTTGCTCGAAACTTAAATGGGACTCAAATCGAACTGCTCTTTATGAGCTCCATTGTAGATTGAAAAATCAAGAGCAATAAACCAAAAGAAATAGTGAGATTATTATTTGAATTTGATTTTCCTGAGGCTATCGGAATAATCTCCGATCTGGTGAATGATTATTTCCCTTTTATGAAGGAGAGAAAATTTGATTTTGTCATGATGGAAGATATCACATATGACTACATTCCATGCTATACTATTGAGATGCGTAAGAAGGCCGACGTTAAGGATTATGCCAAAGCATATTTGTAATCGACAAGGAAGAGTCCTTTATCTACGCGGTGTATAATTATCATGATGACGGCTCGGAATTGGATATAAAAAAGATATGGCACACTCAGTTCAAAAATGTCCGTTTTGTTGAACTGGACGATTCCGTTTTCCATCCAGCAGAGGATGTAAAGGTTTTAAAATCGGCGGATGGGGTTGTAGAAATGGTGCATGCTGTCCTGTACGCACCGCCCGCTCCGGCGGAAGAGTCCGTCCTTTCCTCCATTGACTTCTGGAAAAACGTGCTCTACGTTGTCCTGATAGTTTCGGTAATCTGGATTGCGGCGACTGTAATTTATAAAAAAGCCCGTAAAAAGTAGAATATTATTATTCATAGCCGACCGGAGATGGTCAACCGCCATTTCCGGCTGATTTTTATCAATTTACCGGCTGATAATTTATAGTTGCCGGTTCATCAGTGGCTTCCAATTTAAAAATCACCGGTCTGATCCCGTCATTGCATGAACATATAGCCACGCCGGGTTTTCTAATCCAATCGCCATAATAGAACAGCTCTTTGCCTGAACCATGAGCCAGGGCAAAAACATATTGATATATCGCCTTCCAAGCCTCATCGCAGAAGCCATCTGGTTTGGCATAATCGGCAAAGAACACATCGCCTTGCCTGAGCATGGGGCAGGGGCCCAGTCCGTTTGCACCATATTCATCGGCCAGTTCCTGATCAAAAGTTTTCTTCAGAACTGTTATTTTTACTCTATTCATATTTGCCTCACAATTAAGTTATAAAAAAGCCGTCCATGGAGGGTGGACGGCTTAATATCATTTCAGGCGGAATCCAAGGAGTCGATTCCGTCTGACAGGAAAATAACTTAGATACCCTGAGCGATCATCGCTTCGGCGACCTTGCGGAAACCGGCGATATTGGCACCGAGAACGTAGTTATCCTTTTCGCCGAATTCTTCGGCAGCGCTTCTGGCCGCGGCGTGGATATTCTTCATAATGCCGTGGAGTTTCTGGTCAACTTCTTCAGCGCTCCAGCTCAGGCGGATAGCGTTCTGGCTCATTTCGAGTCCGCTGGTAGCTACGCCGCCGGCGTTAGCAGCTTTACCCGGTCCGAAGAGAGCGCCGGCGTTCTGGATAATTTCGACAGCTTCCGGAGTAGAAGGCATGTTGGCGCCTTCAGATACGCAAACGCAACCGTTTTTAACCAAAGCCTTGGCATCGTCGGCATTGAGTTCGTTCTGGGTAGCGCATGGAAGGGCGACATCGCAAGCAGCCAGCTGCCACGGGCGTGCACCTTCAAAGTATTCAACGCCTTTAAATGCTTCGGCATATTCTCTGATGCGTCCGCGTCTAACGTTTTTAAGTTCCTGTATCCAGGCGAGTTTTTCGGCATTGATACCGTCTTTATCAATAACAGTGCCGGAAGAGTCGGACATAGAGATAACTTTAGCGCCGAGTTCAGTAGCCTTTTTAACCGCGAACTGGGCAACGTTACCGGAACCGGAAACCAGAACAGTTTTTCCTGCGAAATCCATACCGCGTGTAGCGAGCATTTCAGTAGCGAAGTATACGTTACCGTATCCGGTTGCTTCCGGACGAACCAGGCTGCCGCCCCAGGCGAGTCCTTTACCGGTAAGAACGCATTCGTTGGTATTGACGATGCGTTTGAACTGTCCATTAAGGAATCCGATTTCACGTGCGCCTACGCCGATATCACCAGCTGGTACGTCGGTATCCGCGCCGATATGGCGATAGAGTTCGCGCATAAAGTTCTGGCAGAAGCGCATAACTTCATTTTCGCTTTTGCCTTTGGGGTCGAAGTCGCTACCGCCCTTGCCGCCGCCCATGGGGAGGGTGGTAAGGGAGTTTTTGAAGATCTGTTCGAATCCGAGGAATTTAAGGATGCTGAGGTTTACGGACGGGTGGAAGCGCAATCCGCCTTTGTATGGTCCGATGGCGTTGTTAAACTGAACCCGGTATCCGGTGTTAACCTGGATATCGCCCTTGTCATCCAGCCATGGAACCTGGAAGATGACGATACGGTCCGGAGTGGTGATGCGTTCAAGGATCCGGTATTTCTGATAACGGGCGTCGCGATCCAGGAGTTTACCCAAAGTTTCGATAACTTCCTTAGCGCTCTGGAGGAACTCTTTTTCCCACGGATAACGGTTGTTCAGGCTGTTCAACACCTGTTCAGCATAAGAATTCATTATAGCAATCCTTCTGGTTTAATTGTTTTCGGGAGGTATTAAAAAACGCCTCCCAAGTTATTACGAATATTGAAAAGACATAAGCAAAATTCATGCCAATATTGATAAAAACATATATCATGTTTGTAGTTAATAAGTTACCTGTTGTGTTGGTTTGAGTCGTTATAAAAACAAAGTTACAAATTTGTAAGCATGATTGGTAAGTTACAAATTTGTAAGTTTTTTTGTTAATTTATTTGGGTATAGCTATATAATGTGCAAAAAATGTGATAGTTGAGTTGTAAGGGTAGGGCGTTGTACTAAAAAAATTAATAATTATGCCCATGGAGCAGTATGATTTATCATATTTCCATATTTAGAACACATAATTTGACAATTAGTTGTAGTAAAACATTAGTTTTTTATAGTTTGCTGTCGATAATCCAGTGCGGTCTATTGAACACAGATGATATCAATGACAACTTCAGTATTTCGTGGATCAACTATATAGTTGTATTGGGGGAGGGCATAACACTATCTTCTTTTCGTTTTTCTCAGCAATCTGCATCGATTTATCTTCACGCTTTCAGCCACGCCTTTCCCTTGCTCCTGCTCTGCCCCAGGTTTGCCCTCATCATGCCTCCGTTTTGTCACGGCAACGCCAATAATTTGCTCTATCACACCGCGTTATACCTTTAATCTCTTAGCGCCCTTGACAACTGCAGAGCCAACACCTCCCACTCCGCACGGTATTCCGGCGACTATACCTCACTCACCATCAGCAGCACGCCTCCCTATTAGCCACCATCAGCACAACACTTTTCCCTTGCTTCTATCCAGTCCATATTCAGTCATTGGCTTGCCCGTATCACGATCACCTTATGCCTCTGTTTTGTCACGGCAACGTCTATCATGCCTTTCCCCCACTCACTCCCTGGAAGCATTTTGCTAAATATAA
>CALXXL010000033.1 GCA_944392655.1 uncultured Victivallaceae bacterium | reverse complement strand
CGCCTTTAAGCTGAAGCTATTCGGCTACATACCGGCGCAGCCGGTAGTTTTTTTGCGCTTAAGCTATATAATAAAAAAAGACCCGGATAATACCGGGTCTTTTTTATTACCTCTCTGCTGGCAATTAGAGGTTGATCGCGCTTACCGGGCAATCGCCAACGCAAGCGCCGCAGTCAATACAGCTATCCGCATTCACGCCGGCCTTACCGTCATCACCCAGCGCAATAGCGCCAACCGGGCAGGTATCTACGCAAGCACCACAGCCGATGCAGGTATCACTATTAACATTCGCAGCCATTTTTTCTCTCCATTGTTGTGTTTCTCTATTCATGTACCGGAGAATATCTCCCAATACTCTTATTAATATATCATACCCCCAATGGAAATACAAGCCGCCACGAGAAAAAATATATATCCCAACTTATTATTGCAATTTTTTATCATTCTTAATAAAAATATTAATTTTATACTTGTAAAATAATCAGCAGGGATTATCTTTCTTATTAAAAGGATTTATAAACAAGAGTCGGAAAAAATGAAACTTTACCGGATTTCATTCAGTAGAATCAGTAGAAACGCATTCGAGTATTTCTGTTCGGGGTTGGACGAGGTGACTGAAAAACAGATCCCGAAATTGAAGTGTCAGTACGACCCGGAAACCGGAATGATATTCTGCTGGTATTGTCTATCACCTATAATGCCGGAACAGATCGGTTGCGAATGTCCGCACAGTGGAACGATTGTCACGGTATTCGGCGATTTGGAAAATCTAACCAAACGCTATACCTGGGAAATGCTGAACCCCCAGAAGATAAAAACCGGAAATATTGCTCATAATATCAGAACCGCACGTTCGGTTCTGGAATCCGTGCTGTGCCACTTTGATGCAAGACAACAATTGGGCGAATCGCGTTGCCACGAACTGGAAGATATCCTTACTGCATGACGTATCGGCTATTTTGACTGTGATTTCCGATATTCCCATGGCGGTTGTGGATTCTTTTTCCCCCATAATCCCAGATGGCGCGATTTTGCCTGCTCTTCCGCCAACGGCAAATCCAACTCACGCGGCGCATACTCATGATAATACCAGGCATAGCCCTCATTGACCATCGCCAGATTTATATAAAGATTGTCGCAATAAACTTTGGCAACAGCACGCTGGTATATATCATTATCCTCCACCGCCAGACTCACCTGCTGTCCGTAGATCTTCCGGTGCAGAGCAAGGCGCGCCTCATCACCGAACTCCTGTTCCGCTTCCGGCGCATCGACCCCAAACAGCCGGATCCGGTATTTTGTCTTCTCATCCAGCGACAATACCGTAATGGTATCGCCATCATACACTTCTATCACCCGCGCCTCTATTTCGCTTCCGGGTGGAAGAATTGCGTATTCAGCCAGATTTTCCGGCAGAAACCGTTTCATCCAGCCGGGCAGGAATTGCTTGAGCACATGACGCTGCTCGGCCAGATAATCCATGCGGTCAATATTGAATACTACCGCACCTGCAATAGGCGCGACCAATATAGATAGGATGAACAGTAACGGAAATCTGTTCTGCTTTTTTTTAGTTTTACGTTTTGTTGCCATAATAGTGATAATTTAAATTTAAAACCGCTTTTTTCAATTCATTAACCGATACTTTTGAACCATTTTATTTGCATTGTCATGCTCTGGGATTACATTATGACTGTGGACACAGGAGAAAAAACGTTATGGAAGAAATTAAAGCTGTATGGTATGAAAATTTTCACCCGAGACACAGCGAAGTGGATGCCTATGGCTATGTCAAATTGAAGGCTGTCCTGGATTATCTGCAGGAAGCTGCGGCTAATCATGCTGATAATCTTGGTTGTGGTATGCGTTTTCTACTTGCTAATAAAAAAATGTGGGTGCTATCCAGATTAAAGCTCAAATTTGAAGAAAAATTGAAACTGGGCGGACAATATACGGTAAAGACCTATCCCATGAATTTCAAAAAACTTTTTGCCTCCCGCGAATTCGTAATATCAGATTCAAGGAATATTCCGCTGGTATATGGCTCCAGTTTCTGGCTGCTGCTCGCCGCTGATACCATGCGCCCATTGAGACCAGCGGAGAATCTGCCGGATTTTCCGGACAACTCGGATCAACCGGAATTTTACAGCGAAATTGATAAAATCAGCCCGGCGCCGGAAATAATCCAGGAAAATCCCATTTTCACCACAACAATACGAGATTCTCAAATCGACCTTAACCGGCATCTGAACAACGCCGAGTATGCCAGCATGATTCACGATGCTGTGGCTGAAATTATAAAACGGACACCTCATTTTGCCGAAGTGCAGATCAATTTTCTTGCAGCGACCAAACCGGGTGAAACTTTGTCCGTAGCCGCACATCTTGAACAACTTCATTTTGAAGCTGCCGGATTCGGCAGCGGACAGACAAAATTTCATGCCGCAGGCACCATCATGGAATAAAATAAATATAACTCATTCAGGCTTTTTAGCCTTCTTCATTTGCCAAATCAGCTTTTATGCGGTAAATTATGTAGTTTCAGATATTATTATACAATATACCTTATGGAGACGACATGGATTACAATTCTTTCCTGAACCCGCTCACCGACCGTTATGCCAGTAAGGAAATGAGCTATAATTGGTCACCGCAAAAAAAACACTCCACATGGAGACGCCTGTGGCTGGCTTTAGCCGAATGCGAAAAAGAGCTCGGACTTAATATAACCGATGAACAACTCAATGAGATGCGCCAGCATCTGGATGACATCGACTTCCAGGCTGTTGAAGCAGTGGAAAAAGATTTGCGTCACGACGTAATGAGCCATATCCATGTGTTCGGGAAACAATGCCCGGCCGCCATGCCGATAATACATCTCGGTGCGACCAGCTGCTATGTTACTGACAATACTGAACTCATTCAGATGCGCGACGGTCTTAAACTTCTGCGCGGAAAACTGCTGAAGGTTATCCGTCTTCTCGCCGATTTTGCCATGAAAAACCGTAATCTCCCGACTCTGGGATTCACGCATTATCAGCCGGCTCAGCTGACTACTGTCGGTAAACGTTTTTCACTGTATTTACAGGACTTCATGCTCGATTTTGAAAGATTGGAGTTCGAGCTGGACCGCCTGCCATTCCGCAGTGTAAAGGGAACTACCGGTACCCAGGCAAGTTTTATGGCTTTGTTTGAAGGCGATCAGGAGAAAATTAAACTTCTGGAAAAGAATGTAGCCGCGAAAATGGGGTTTGACCGGGTTATTCCAGTATCCGGACAGACTTATACCAGAAAAGTTGACTACTTTGTCTTAACAGTTCTCTCCGGTATTGCCCAATCCGCCTACAAAATGGCCGGCGATATCCGCCTGCTCGCCAATCTGCGCGAAATGGAAGAACCGTTCGGCAAAAAACAGATCGGCTCCAGCGCAATGGCTTACAAACGCAACCCCATGCGGTCTGAACGCGTTTGCGCCCTCTCCCGCTACCTTATCAATCTGCCACTGAATGCTGCTCAGACCGAAGCAACACAATGGTTTGAACGCACGCTTGACGACTCAGCCAACCGGCGCTTGAGTTTGCCGGAAAGTTTCCTATGCGCAGATATTATTCTATCGCTTGTCATTAATATTATCGACGGTATTCAGGTATGGCCGAATGTGATCGCCAAACGTGTCGCAGCTGAACTGCCGTTTATGGCAACAGAAAACATCCTCATGGCCGCAGTAAAAGCCGGCGGCAACCGCCAGGAACTGCATGAGGCGATCCGCGTTCACTCTATGGAAGCGGCAAAACAGATTAAAGAGTTCGGCCGCGATAATGATTTGATTGAACGTATCAAAAATGACCCGGCCTTCTCCTCTATAAAGGATCGGATCGACTCAATTGTCAATCCGCACGACTTTATCGGCCGTGCTCCGGAACAGGTTGAGGAACTTGTTGCCACCTATATTGAGCCGCTTCTTGCAAAACATGCGGGAGAGCAGAGCGATAAAGGTGAAGATATCAACGTATAAGAAAATATCCTGATGCCGCGTCGCTGTCTTTTGTAAAAATAGACCGCGACGCGTTTTTTATTGTAAAAGACTTGGATATTGCGATAATATTGTAAGATAAGTTGAAAATTGCCGTTTAGTGTGATAAATTATTTATGTAATTATTATGCTGAATATTCGGGATAACTGATTTGAATAAATGTATTAAAATACTGACATACCTTATTGTGCTGTTCGGAGTGGTCAACTGGGTAATGTCATCTAGCTTCATTCACGAAGATTTAAGCCGCAATGTATGGAACTGGTTTTCTGTTCTTGCAGCTGCTTTTTTGTGTCTGAATATTGCCTACTATCTATTTATGCTTATTACGGCATATTGTTTCTACCGTTCCGGGAAAGATGTGCCTGACGAACAACTGCCGACTTGTACTGTAATAATTCCAGCATACAATGAAGGACGGGACGTCGCAAAAACTATCGAGAGTGTAATCGCCAGTAATTATCCGCCGGAAAAACTTCAGATTATAACTATTGATGACGGCAGTAAAGATGATACATGGCTGTGGATACAATCATGCGTGGAAAAATATGGAAGCAGAGTTCTAGCGCTTAAGCATGAAGAAAATTCCGGCAAAAGAAGAGCGTTGCACACTGGCATAAAAGCGTCGCATTCTGAAGTGGTTATTTCTGTCGACTCCGACTGTATTGTAGAACCGGATGCCCTAAGAAAAATTGCCGCCCACTTCCTTGATCCGCAAATCGGTGGCGTAGCCGGAAATCTCCGTGTGCTTAATCTGGATGTGAATATACTGCCGCGAATGCTGGATGTCTGTTTCGTCTTCAATTTCGATATTATGCGTGCATCGCAAAGTATTTTCGGATGTGTATTCTGTACCCCAGGTGCGCTCAGCGGATACCGGCGCAGTGCACTTGTCGAATTTATCGATAACTGGGTAGATGAGACTTTCTGTGGTGCAAAAGCAGAAATTGGAGAGGATCGTGCACTGAGCACCGAGCTCCTGCGCCGTAATTACCGGGTCATATTTGAACGTGAAGCGTGTGCCGCTACAAAAGTACCAACCAATTACGCCACCCTTTGCCGGATGTTTCTGCGCTGGTGCCGCGGCGACATACGGGAAACCATGAAAATGTATACCTTTATCCTGAACCGGATCAATGCTCAGCGGCTGGTACTGCTCTTTAATATTGTGATGCAGACTATCTGGATTATAAGTCCGATTTTTCTGGTACCGGGAATTATTTTTGTTGCAATGATGCACTCTGAAGTGTTCTTTTATTCCCTCTATTTCTCCATCATCTTATGGGCTACATTACCGGCGCTTGTCTATGCCCGCAAAAACGGCATGAGCAACGCTATATGGGCATATTGCTACGCTTTGTTCTACATCGGCTTCCTCTTCTGGGTTGTACCATACAGTATATGCTCTATCAATAACTCACGCTGGATGACCCGTCGGGCATCTAACGAGCAGATTTATGAACAGCCTGGCGGGAACCACCCGAAAACCAGCTTCCTGCCATAACTTGATTTTATAAAATCAAAACCACCGGCTAAGCCGGTGGTATGCACCACGCCTTCAAGGCGATATTACCGGCAACCCGACACGG
>CALXXL010000032.1 GCA_944392655.1 uncultured Victivallaceae bacterium | reverse complement strand
AGAACCCGTGTCGGGTTGCCGGTAATATCGCCTTGAAGGCGTGGTGCATACCACCGGCTTAGCCGGTGGTTTTGATTCCGGAGATGGTTTGGCAATAGAACGATCCCATCTACATGATAATTTCAAATATCCCGACTTGATATATGATTATAATTGATTAGTTTGCCGAATATAAAAAATCCCGTCAGTGTCATTGATACTGACGGGATGTGCGTTGAAAAAGAGATGTTACTATTTTCCCAGCTGTTCTTTGAGCAGCTGAATTACCATTGGCGGATTGGCTTTCCCTTTACTGAGTTTCATAACCTGTCCAACCAGATACATCAATACCTTTTCATTACCATCAAGATACTGTTGAACCTGTTTTGGATTAGCGGCAATGGCATCCGCAACGATTTTTGCAATAGCACCTGTATCGCTGACTTGTGCCAATCCCTTGGCATCGACAATCGCTTTTGCTGACTCGCCGCTTTCCAGCATTTCTGCAAAAACCTCTTTGGCAATTTTACCATTGATAGTACCGGATTCAATCAGTGCAATTAATCCACCCAGATTTTCAGCATTTACCTTGCATGAAGCTAAGCCTGATGAATCCAATTCACGCAAAAGTTCACTGATAATCCAGTTTGCCAAGGTTTTTGGCGTTTTTACATATTTTGCCGCTGTTTCGAAGTAGGAGGCGATTTCTTTATCCTGAGTTAATACTTCGGCATCGTATGGCGTTAATGCGTATTGTTCAACAAAGCGTTCCCGCATTTTGCCCGGAAGTTCCGGCAGATTAGCGCGCAGATCGGCGATAAACTCATCACTCAATACTACCGGAGCCAAATCCGGATCCGGGAAATAACGATAGTCATGAGCCTGTTCCTTTGTACGCATCAAATAGGTTTCACCGGTATCATCATTCCAACCGCGTGTCTCCTGACGGATTGTGCCGCCGGAACTCAATACTTCACTCTGGCGCCAGATTTCATAATCAATTGCCCGGTGAACAGCCCGGAAACTATTCAAGTTCTTAAGTTCAACCTTGGTGCCGAATTCTTTCTGTCCTTCCGGACGCAAAGAGATGTTTACGTCGCAACGCATCTGCCCTTTTTCCTGATCGCAGTCGCCAATACCGCCATAAACGAAAATCTCTTTCAAGCTGGTAAGGTAGGCATATGCCTCATCCGCCGAACGCATATCCGGTTCGCTTACCGTTTCCATTAAAGGCACTCCGGCCCGGTTGTAATCAACTCCGCTTGCTCCATGGAAGTGAGTAAGTTTTGCTACGTCTTCTTCCAGATGAATACGTGTTATGCCGATATTCTTTTCTGCCATCGGTTCACCGGAGAAGCCGGTGCCGCCAATCGCAATATAACCGTTGGCGCAGAAAGGCAGGTCATATTGCGAAATCTGGTAGTTCTTGGGCATATCCGGATAAAAGTAGCTTTTACGGTCGAATTTGCTGTATTTTGCAATAGTGCAGTTTGTAAGCAATCCGGCGATAACCGTTTTGCGAATTGCCTCTTTGTTCGGTACCGGCAACACCCCGGGATAACCCATGCAGACCGGACATACGTTGGTGTTCGGCTCACTGCCGTAGCAGTTGGGACAGGCGCAGAACATTTTGCTGGCGGTCCTGATTTGGGCATGCACTTCCAGCCCGATGACTGCTTCGTATTTCATATTCTGTCGTCTCCCCGGCGATTACTTTTTCTTGGGCGGTTCAATCTTGTCAAAACCGGTGAACGGCCGAAGCACTTCCGGAACGATAACTGTACCGTCCGCCTGCTGGTTGTTTTCCAGAATAGCAATAAGTACCCGGTCCGTAACAGCAGTTGCGCTGATAGTATGAACAAATGTACGGCTGCCATCAGCTCTCTTACAGCGGATATTCAACCGTCCGGCCTGGAAATCAGTCAGATTAGTATTGCTGGTGACTTCTCTGTAAGCGTCAAATCCGGCGAAATATGCTTCAATATCATATTTTTTACTTCCCGGTGCTCCGAGGTCTCCCACGCAGACATTTACCACCCGGTAGGGGATGTTGAGCTGTTTTAAGAGATACTCTTCATTGGCCAGACACATTTCATGGTATTTAACAGATTCTTCCGGTTTGCAGAATACAATCTGTTCAACTTTGTGGAATTGGTGTACCCGGAAAATTCCCTTGGATGCTTTCCCATAACTTCCAGCTTCAGTTCTGAAGCATGGGGTATATGCAGTATAGCACAATGGCAAATCAGCTTCATCCAGAACTTCATCGGCATGATATCCGACCAGAGTTTGTTCAGAGGTGCCGATAAGCGCAAGATCTTCATTGGTCAGCTGATAAGTCTGATCAGCAAAAAACGGCAGATAACCTGTCCCATACAAAGTACGTTCTTTAGCCGCGCATGGCGTCATAAAAAGCGTGAAGCCGCGGTTGACAAGTTCGCGCTGCGCCCAGAAGAAGAGAGACTGTGCAAGTTGTGCCCCTTTGCCTTTCCAGTAATAAAAACCGGTTTGGGCAACCTTGGCTCCGCGCTGAGTGTCAATAATATCAAGCAATTCGCCAAGTTCCTGATGATCTCTCGGTTTGAAATCAAAAACCGGTTTAACTCCTTCTTTGCGCAGTTCAAGGTTATCGTTGTCATCTTTACCGTCCGGAACGTCATCGGCCAACAGGTTAGGTAACCAGGAGAGGCGTTCCTGAATCGCGGCAGTTATCTCATTGAGTTTGTCTTCAAGTTCCTGAAGTTCTACTTTCAATGCCTTAACCTGCTCGCGGGCCTCCGGATTGCTTTTGCACTCCTTGCTTAAACGGTTGCGGTCGGCGCGCATAGTTTCAGTTTTCGCGGTGAGCTCGCGCCACTGAGCATCAAGCTCGGCAATCTCTTCCACGTTCGCATCACAGCCGCGGCGTGCCAACTGGGCTTTTACCAATGGCATGTTTTCGCGGATTAATTTTATATCAATCATAGTATCACCTCATTTTAATCAAAACTGCGGAAGCGGGAAATCGGCGGTAAATGCTCTTACTTCTTCCGCTATTGCTTTTAAGGCCGCTTCATCATCTTTTGCCGCCACACTGCGTTCAATAAAGTCGGCGATTTTTACCATTTCCGGCTCTTTCATGCCGCGGGTGGTAACTGCCGGCGTACCGATACGGATACCGCTGGTTACAAACGGTTTTTCCGGATCGAACGGAATCATGTTTTTGTTTACAGTTATAAGCGCTTTGTCCAACGCATTGGCGATCTCTTTACCGGTGGAGGATTTAGGACGCAGGTCAACCAGCATCATGTGGTTATCGGTACCGCCGGATACAATGCGGAAACCGCGGTTAGCCAGTTCGGCGGCCAGTTTTGCCGCATTGAGTTTGATCTGGTGCTGGTATGCTTTGAATTCCGGAGTCATCGCTTCGGCAAAACAGATTGCTTTTGCGGCGATAACGTGTTCCAGAGGTCCGCCCTGCAATCCCGGGAAAACCTTGGAGTTAATCGCTTTGATATACTGTTCTTTGCACAGGATAAGCCCGGAACGCGGTCCGCGCAGAGTCTTGTGGGTGGTTGTAGTAACAATATCAGCATACGGCACAGGGCTCGGATGTTCACCGGCGGCGACCAGTCCGGCAATATGAGCCATATCGACAAACAGCAGTGCTCCAACTTTGTCTGCGATTGCGCGCAGTCTTGGGAAGTCAATAATACGGGGATAAGCACTTGCTCCAGCCAGGATCATCTTCGGCTTATTTTCAACTGCAAGTCTTTCAATCTCATCGTAGTTGAGCGTTTCAGTTTCGCGGTCAACGCCGTAAGGAATGATATTGTAAAGGATACCGGAGAAGTTCATCGGATGACCATGGGTCAGGTGGCCACCGTGATCCAGACTCATTGAAAGTACGGTATCGCCTGGTGAAAGCAGGGCAAAATATACTGCCATATTAGCCTGACTGCCGGCGTGCGGCTGAACGTTGGCTGCTTCCGCACCAAAGAGTTTGCAGGCGCGTTCAATTGCCAGAGATTCAACCTGGTCAATGAATTCGCAGCCATTATAATAGCGTTTGCCGGGATAACCTTCGGCATATTTGTTGGTCAGAACTGAGCCCTGAGCAGCACGAACTGCACAACTGGTAAAGTTTTCCGAAGCGATAAGTTCAATGCCTTCGCTCTGGCGTTTTGCTTCCCGGTCGATCATTGCTGCAATTTCCGGGTCGGCACTGCGTATTGCCGCTATGTCGTCATAAGTCTTCTTTTCCAGAATATCCAGACGGCGTTCGTGGCGTTCATCACCACTGAACGGCGTGGAGAACCAGGCTTCAACAATCTTTTTCATTGCGTCGGCATCGAGTCTGTCACCCGGCAGAACCAGAACGTTGGACGCGTTATGTTCACGACTCTTTTTAGCAATTTCCGGTGTATCGGCAACCGCTGCGCGTACTCCGTGGAAACGGTTGGCGGTAATACCCATTCCGACTCCGGAACGGCAGATAAGAATACCGCAATCAGCTTTTCCCTGTACGATGGCGAATCCTACTTCCGCACCGTATACCGGATAATCATCCGCCGGGTCAAAAGCGGCAGGTCCGCAATCCATAACTTTGAGATTTTTACTTTCAAGGAAACTTATCAATTCCTTTTTCAATTCATACCCGCCGTGATCGGTTCCGATTGCCACGGTGGCCTGCTTGGAAACAAAATCAGAAATTTTCTTCATTGGTATGGATCTCCCGGTTATTTTATTTCATTATTCAGAATTTTTTCTGCCAGTCTATTCAATGCCGGCATCATTGCCGACAAGGTAAAACGATATAAATCCAATCCGCCTCCGAACGGATCGTTGACATTAGCTCCGGCCTGATTGTCAAATTCAAGCAGCAATCTGACTTTTCCTGCCGCCGCCGGATAGCGTCTGAGGATTTCAGCCCGGTGGCCTGCTGTCATTGCGATAATCAGGTCGCTTTTATCTACAAGTTCAAAACTTAACGGTGTACTGGAGAAATCTCTGAGATCTCCGCCAATTTCTTTTACTGCCTCACATGCCTGATAACTTGCCGGAGCGCCTTTTATTGCTCCTGTTCCTGCCGATTTTACAATCAAGCCATCCAACCCGTGTGCCTGGGCAAGAACTTTGAAACAGGCTTCCGCCATCGGACTGCGGCAGGTATTGCCGCTGCATACAAATAACAACTGTTTCATCTGAATTGCCGCTTTTTTTTAATAAGTTGGTGGCACAACGCCGTTTCAACGGTTAAATTATATTTATATATTGATAATTACATCAGACAAATAATATACACTGTTTTTTGTTTTTTTAAATCACGAAAGCGATTTTTTATGCAATTGAAAGAAGAAGACCGTTTTATTGAGATCCTTACCGGCAGTTATTGTGTGTTGGATTTGGCAAAGATTACCGGGAATGCTGAATTTATAGAGCTTGATCTTGGTTGTGGCAAAGGATCTTTTACCACAAAATTAGCCGAACGTTATCCGGATCGCGCAGTTTTAGCTGCTGACGTAATGATTGGCCGGCTTAGAAAGCTGGTAAAGCGCAATCAGCGAGCAGGTGTGGCAAATATTACTGCGTTGCGGGTGGAGGCACAACTCCTGGTTAGTCGTTTTCTGCCTGATAATGGGCTTGACCGGTTGCATTTGCTCTGTCCTGACCCGTGGCCTAAGGAGCGGCATCGCGGGCACCGGTTGGTTACTGCGGATTTTGCCACCCAACTGCGCCGGGTATTGAAACTTGGCGGAGTGTTGCATTTTTCCAGTGACGATGTCCCGTATCGGGATAGTGTGGAACGTATTCTGGACGGATGCGGTTTGTTTGAACGCGATGATTCTGCGATTGCGGATATTGCCGACATAAAGACTGATTTTGAAGAACTCTGGCTCTCCACTGGCAAAGATGTGCGTCATTACGCTTACCGTGCACTTCCGGTAAACTTTGACTCTCCTGGACACTGAGAACAACTATAAAATCAAAAATCCGCCAGGATTTGATCCGGCGGATTTTCTTTTTATATAGCTTAAGCGCAAAAAAACTACCGGCTGCGCCGGTATGTAGCCGAATAGCTTCAGCTTAAAGGCGATA
>CALXXL010000031.1 GCA_944392655.1 uncultured Victivallaceae bacterium | reverse complement strand
CGGCAGGATTGACGGTCAGTTGTTGCAGTAATCTGTGTTTAGGCGGAAGTATGGTATTGCGACGCAGACACACCAGCCGGATCGATCTCGCTGGCATTGTCGCAACGGCGATCGGAGAACTTGAAACGGAGTTTCTGACATTGGAGACGGTGGCGGAGGATTTGAAACTACTCTATCTGAAAGACGATCAGGCGAGAGCGGCGATTGTCAAGAGTGCGGAAGCCGGAGTCATCAACTCCTCGGATATCGTGCCGATTTTCAAAGAGTTCAAAGAGCCGCGGCATATTGAGTTTGCCGAACCGACACGCTGGAGTCTGTTGAATGCGTTTACCGAGAACGCCAAGAAATACACTCCATCACGGGCCGACATCTGTTATCGTGGATTGACGCGGCTGTTCGGACTGGATGGCCGTGCGCCGACTTTGTGGTAATACCCCGACTATGGGGAAGGTACGCCAGCTGTGCGGAGAATTGGCGCCGCCTCCGCATGGCGAGCCAGAAGGCGCTCCGCCCGGAATCCGGGCGGTTTATTTTGCGAATGGAGGGATTATGGAGTTGAACAAGAGTGGATTTTATCCGCAACCGGAAAGGCATGACGGAGTTCTATCGGCGGTTATAGCCGGTTTTGTTGCCGGAGTGACCGCCACGATTACAATGCTGAAATTAGTCCGGTAAAATCCGGAAGAGTCTTGCCATACAAGACTCTTTTTTTTGATATGGGAATTACGGCCAATCAAGGATGGGAATTTCTGTCTGGTCAAAAAAACGCGCCCGATTCCGGTTGGACAGGTAAATCCCTTTTACGTTGTCTGAAAATTCGACGAATTCAGGCGGATCAACAAAATAAACCGGAGTATCTGATTCAAATTTATCCGCCAGCATACACATTTCGCCGAAAAGTATTATGGCGTCCGGGCTATATTGGTTGTCCGGTATTCCTCCGGTTAAAGGCAGAATATAGCCGGAATTTTCTACGAAAGGCCGTATATTGGCAAGTTTCCATGTAGCGTCATGCAGGACGAGGAGTTGAGGATATCCTGATTTTATCGCTGTACCATGGCAAACTTTCGGCGTATTGGCGTCGTAAAAACAAAACATTGTGCCCAATATTGCAGCTGCACCGGCAAATGCGGCAAGGAACATTTTTTTCTTCGGTCTTTGCCATACCGCAATTCCCAGCAGACTAATGTATAAGCCGACAGTAAACCACGATAGCAGAAAATTAGTAACCGTCAGTCTCCCGTAATGGTGAAAATCGAACAATATCTGCCAGTCAAATACTGTAGCAGAAAATGCGGACAAGGTCAATCCGGCAACCGCGCACCATACCGCCGGGTAATTAACTCCGCGCATTAAGGCGTAAAAAATGAGCGTCAGCCACAACACTCCGACAAACATTCCGTATTCACAGATAAGAGTCAGGTGGCTGTTTACCAGTGTCCGGCATTGGATATGTTCCGGCAGCAGAAATGCCGAGGCTATCATGCCGGAATAGCCATGACCTACGCCTATCGGATTGGCGGCAATAAGTTTTATCCCGGCCAGCCAAATTTTCGGGCGGTTTGTAACTGCGCCATCTAATACAAAACGTGCTGCCAGGTTCGAAGCAAAAACCGCTAAAACCAATATAACGACAGTAACGGCAAGCCACTGCCAGTTTTTGCGTCTGTTCAGTATAAAAAAGGCGCAAAACTCCAGAACCAGAACTATTATCCCGGTTCTGGAGTAGGTCATCACCAATGGCACAAGCAGTAATCCGGATAATATCCACCCCAGCCACGGATATTTTTTCCATCCCCACAGGAATGGAAAAACAGCGCAAATCAACGCTGCGGCATGATTGGGGTTGTAAAAACCGAATCCCCATCTCACTATGCCATCATATGTGAATTCCATTATTTTAAAGAAGATCAAATTATACCAGCATACCACTTAGAAATATATTCGGTACTGAATATATTCACAATGTTGAGATATAATAAGATCGTCCTAATAAGTTTATCAAAGAATACATCCAATTTTTACTTATTAGCTCTATCGATTTGCTTTATTGCTATCGTATTGTTTGGCGGCAAGCTCTTTCCGGTATGCAATGAACCTTCTGGCATTAAAGCCAAGCATAATAAACAAGATTGTATAACAGCACAGTATAAGTATGAGAGCAGCAATATTTTCCGGATATAATCCGCAATAAGAGGCGACAATCGCCGCCAGAATTACCACGCCGATAAATATTCTGAATTTGCTTTCTGTCAAATAGAAAAAGCTGACGCCGATCAACAGCAGCATTGCGCATAATAAGTGTACCACCATAATTTTTCCTCAATCAGATCAATTGTTATATATTCTTTTAATGTATTTCAGAATCCCCAGTGGCAATTGGCTTTTCACTGTTTTCCGGCGCAGATGCCGTTACTTTCCGCCTGGCAATGTACTCTTTCCGGTAGAAGAAAACCATCATACCCATGGCAATATAACAATACGCAACTATCACGACCAGAGATAGCTCTCTGGAAACTGCGCCGCTGGTAGCGAGTATGGAAGCCGCCAATCCGGTACCGAAAACCTCCGTCTTGAACTCCTTTATGCCGAATACATAATTCAGGCAGATCAGCCACAGCAGCACATCCGCTATGGAAATTATAAGATTAATATCCAGCCCATACATCATATCCTCCTTAGAGTTAATGAAATTTTATTTATCTGTTTTTGCCATGAACCTTTTCCGTATATATTTGATAATATAATCTTTTATTATATTTAAAACAGCCAGTACAACTAAACCCGCGATACAACTCAGAGCAAGTATGACAAACGAACGCTTTTCCGGAAACACTCCGCTGCATGAAACTATAATGACACCCAATACAGCCATCATAACAAAGCCGCTGTACCTGGGAATAGTCACCATATACGCCACGCCTATCAAAAACAACAGTGTACTTAATATAATTAACATTTTCAGCCTTGGTCAATATTATTTCCGTCCTTTTCCGGCTCCGCCATCACTGCTTTGCAGGTCACAATAAACGGTTTCAGATGAAACCATATATACAGCAATAATACAATATAGCAATATGCCAGCATCATATAAAGAGTAAACTCGTCATTCCATTTTCGCGTAGCGGCAGATATTACTACACAAGAAAAAAAGACTTTTGTATTGTATTTTTTTATGGTAAGTATATAATTAAAACTAATGAACCACTGCAACGATTTTATAATAGTTATCGCAAGATCTATGCTTACTGCATCCATTATATTCTTCTATGTATTAAAATTTACTGCTGAACAAAAACTACAATAACATTATACCAGTTGTTAACACTATCGGGTTTATTTCCATCGAAATCCCAAAAACTGACAGAATCTAAAGTTATCAGTTTGTCAATAGCCCGTGTAGTATCATGAGCCGCATTTTTCGCAGTAGCTCCTTTGTAATATGTTTAAGTGGCATGATAACTAGTGTAAAGTATAAAGCTTTTATTTGCAGATTATTTTACCCCACAAAAACAAATTTAAAGTGGACAGCTCCAAGTGTTATTGCTCAGATAATTAAGATTGCTTGCAATTTATTGGGTTTCTGACAGAGGCATGATAACACTAGTCGAAGTAAAATAATTTATTTCCAATGGGGTAAGTGTTGCTCCTGATAGATATTGGCGTGGAACACCGATGCTTTTTGATACAATAGTATTATCAGGAAAAGCTTGAGTTTCATTATAAATTGTAATATCCACTTGATTTTCGGCCGAAGCTATCAAAGAAATTTTATATTGTTCTTTTCCGGCATAATACAAGATTTGTCCATGATAAGGGATCTGTGCTTGTCCTTTGTGGTCGGTATAGAATATACCTTTTTTGTTTGGAAAAAACATGTTAGATTCTACAGCGAGAACCATACATTGTTTAATAGGTTCACCTTTTGAATCTCTTATATAAATTGTCTTGGAAGAGTTTAGACAACCTGTCAATGTAAAAAACATTATCAATATATTTAAAACAAATATTGCTTTCATTCTAGTAATCCTTGTCCTTTTAAATAATTTAGCATGTCGAGTGGGTTATTATGATCTGTTTCGACAACAAAATTTTGTGCTCCGTATTCTTCGCCCCATTGCCCCCCTACATCAGCAATCCAATCGTTCCAACTATATACATCATCTTCCGCAATAACATTATACCAGTTGTTAACACTATCGGGTTTACTTCCATCGAAATCCCAAAACTGACAGAATCTAAAGTTATCAGTTTGTCAATATCCCGTGTAGTATCATGAGTCGCATTTTTCAAGTATAATCCATTCTGTTTAACAAAATAAACCGGAGGCCTACTCTTCCAATGAACTACGGTTTTTTTGGTTGAAACAGTCCTGCTGTTGTTATTTAGGAATATCTCCTACTTTTATATATAATAGTTGTGTACCGAATTCTGAAAAAGGTTGATCTTTTAATACAATTTTATCCCTACTGGGCATAAAAGCGCTAAATTTCCCCGTCGCATCTTCAAAAAATAAATTATCACCAATTTGTTTCCACTTACCATTATTCTTTGTCGTATCGTTTTTTTCAATAGCAGTACAAACAAATTCTCCATTCTCATAAATATTCATTTGAACGTGGGGTGTAAGCCTTTCCAAAATATTATTTTGTTGAGCATACAAATCCCATTGTCCAACAGGAGAAAAAGTGGAACTACAACTAGTACATAACATAATTATACAGCAACACAATATTAATTTCATAAAAACCTCACTCAAATAAATGTGCAGGAACAGGTTTATCTGAACCAGGCTGTACACCTGGAAGCGAACTCACTAAGTTTGAGCCATCATATCCAATCGCATTCAAAAGTCCAGCAATAAATGAATTGCTATTATACCCATCTCCTATTGCCAATGGGTCATATGGCAAATTACCATTATATGCTTGAGCTTTTTGCTTTAGATCATTAAGCACATCTTGTTCCGTTTGATTATTATTCAACGGAATATCTATTTCATCGTATCCTTTCGCATTCATATCTAAGTTATAATTCTCTTGATAAACCAATCTTGCAGGGTCAGTATCAGTGCCTCCTGCACTTTCTCCAGAACCAGAACTATTATCCCGGTTCTGGAGTAGGTCATCACCAATGGCACAAGCAGTAATCCGGATAATATCCACCCCAGCCACGGATATTTTTTCCATCCCCACAGGAATGGAAAAACAGCGCAAATCAACGCTGCGGCATGATTGGGGTTGTAAAAACCGAATCCCCATCTCACTATGCCATCATATGTGAATTCCATATTATAAAGTAAACATTTTTCACCCTATTTATTTCATATTGCATTCTTCAAGCAACAAATCCAACTCTTCATCCGGGAAATACGGCAATAACTCTTCTTTGGTTCTTCCCTGAACATATTTTGCCTTGAAGCCCAGAAGAAGCGGAATGCTTTGCCCATTGATGGTTGATTCTAAAAGATAAATATACGGCTCATCGGTATAATTGTTTACATTGAATACAATTACTTTAGTTGTAGAGTTGTTAAAAATTTTTTCCATTGAGGAGAAGCGGTCATAAAACAAACAAACAACATTAAATATTCCTCCATCCGGACGAACTCTCTGGCAAAAAACAGCATCAGGAGTCTTCCCGTTTAACAGAAAACTCTCTTTATTACGCATTATCAGGTGTCCGATAAGCGACTCTGTAGGTGGGTCATCTTCCCAATACCCGTTTTGGCGCATTATTCCTGCCTGAATCCACAAAAATGATTCCAATAGAGATCTTTCTCCGAAAAACTTAGCCTCCGCATCGTAGGAGTATAACTTATCTTCAACCAGATAACTGAAGAATTCGTTGACATGATCAATCGCCTGCTGTTCGCGGGATTTTTCCGCCGCAAAACCGGTTACCGTTGCCAGTAACATCCAGATTACAAAAAATTTTTTCATAATACTTCCCTTTATTCCTGCGGAACCTCTACCTGCTTGGCGTTCTCCCACGCATCAAGCTGTTCATCTGTCATGTGCATGGGAGAAGCTCCCCATACGCTACCGTCTTTTTTGTCAACTCTTATAGAGCATGCACCGATCACAACTTCATCGGTATCCAAATTAAAAACCCAAAAATCTTCGGTTTCATCCGCAATTCTGCTTAATGGGAAACCAAAATTTGCATGCTCCTGTGCGATTTTAAATGCTTCTTTCAGGGTAATCATCTTTAACATCCTGTGCAACACTCTTTTACAGTATCGCTGAATTTCAAATTGTCAAGCCTCATAACATAAACCAGTTTGCCCGTTTGCGCGAAGAGCAGATCCCTGAAAGAAAACTGGAAAGCGTCAAACTTCTCCTAATGTTCAAATCAGCTCAAGGAAGAGATGAAAACTGGAGCGTAGCCATGTCGGAAAAACACGGTAGAGCAATGTATAACATTCTTTTTCCCAGAGGATAGTCAACGATAAATCGAATATAGATGTAGAAAATACCCTGCCGCAAAATTTCCCGTGTCGAAAATTTATCATACAATAAAACATATAAAAAATATCCCAATATTCGACTGGGTGCCATGTAGCAGCACACATATATATCTTTTTTTATAAATTATTTATAAATATGACAGTCACAGCTCAATTACTTTGCCCCATGGCGGCATCGCGTGTACAGCCGGTACCAACCATAATACCGGATATGGCGGCTTCTCGTCAGGGAAACTGCTGTACAGGTCTGAAAG
>CALXXL010000030.1 GCA_944392655.1 uncultured Victivallaceae bacterium | reverse complement strand
TAGCCATTTCAAGCCGCCCTCCAGCTGTTGATGAGTTCGGAACACTGCCGTTTGCTCAACTGTTGAATGTCGGCTACTCCATGCTGAGCGGCGATCTGCTGTGGCGTGATTCCACGATTCCGGGCAAGATCCAATAGGTAACTGATCTGCTTGGGCGATGCCGGAATATCGCGTGAATTAGCGCGTTGAACGCTGTTATTATGAGCGTGGTTTGGTAACTCATTCTGACGGGAATTATCCGGCTGGAGTGTGAGGTTTTTGCCGTGTAATTCCGCTTCAACCGAATTGCGCACCAGATTGAAGGTTGCGTGAATTCTCTCTTGCAGCGCTTCGCCGGAAAGTCCGTCCGGCAGTTCCACTTCGATACTTGCGTGATAGCTCTGGCTGGAATACTCCTCTTCCGCTGGAACTTTCTTGGCATACGAGGCATTGAGTTTCAACATTTTCATTCTCCTTAAAATGGAAGAGCCGAAAGCATTGCGCCTCCGGCCCTTCTGGTTAATAATCAAATCACACTTAAATTGCCATTCTGATCCGTTCGATTGCCCGCTTGGCTTGTATGAACTCGCGTTCACGCTGTTTTTGCTGTAACACCGCCTCTTTCACTTTGCGTGATAGCAGAGCGGACTCTTCGAAAAGCGTTCTTAGTTTACCACGCAGTTCTTCAATTGAACTATTCAACTCCTCCATCGGATTGACTTCAACTGCCGCTACATCGGGTTTGATTGTTTTAACTGGTTCCATAGCTTGTTTCTCCTTTATATTTGTTTTTGGTAAAATACGAATCGGCATTGCGATATATTGACCGCGGCCGCCGGATGCGACAACCGGCACGCCGCCATCCGAATGCGCCCGGAACCGGGTATAGCCCTGTTGGAGCATACGCATAAGGATATATTTGTTGAGCGCCAGCGCCACCCGTGGAGGCTGACCGGTTAGCTCCGCCTTGACTTCCAGCTGCATATCAGGATAGTTGACCGGAATGATAACCAGACCTGCCGGAGTGATGCTGAGTTCGATCCCATGATTGGGTTCATGATCCGGAACCGTTTTCAGGAATGAAATAATCTTTTCCGGCTCATGAATGGTGATCTGGTAATCCAGCATTTTACTTGATGGAATAACCTGCCTCCAGTCGGGAAACGTTCCGGATAACGCCATCCCCTGCCAGCATAGGTTGCCGATTTCAATCCGGAACATCCGGATGCCGTTTGACTGCCACACCTTAAGAATGCTTGGAGTGGCGATTCGGGCGGTCAACAGAGCTGACGGGAACGGCAGAGTTATATCCTCTTTCAGCTGTAACGATAATGACAGATGCAGCAGTTCGCGACCGTTGGTTGCGGTAATACCGGATGAGGAGAGATTAATTCCTTGCAAAATCTGGCGTGGAGACTCGCGATCCACCAGTTGAGCCGCCAATTCCAACAATGCAGTAAAGTTTTCCGGCAGGACGATCTGAACCGCCTCATCAGGAACAGGCGCAACATCTGTCCAGGGAAGCGATTTACCGGTTAATTCAATGGTTTCGCCATATTCATGACGAATCCTCTCCCGCAGAGTTTTCAACTCAATAGCGAAGTCAAAAATCTCGTCCGCTTTACAAGGCAGATCAAAAGTGATCCACTCCCGACCGTCAGTCGCGGAAACTTTTACGCTATCCTTTTCGCCTTGAAATCGGATCGACCGGTATTCTTCTACCGGTGAATTCTGACACACGACTTTCCCCAGCACTCGCAGAGCGCCGTCCAACACACGTTTTTCTATCTTCATTTTTACCTCCATGAATGATTAGATTTTAAGCCTCAAAAGCCGTATAAAACAGATTAACAGCTTTTATTCATAGAGGTTATATATTGATTAAATTCGTTTGATTAACACGATGAATAACAAAACACCTGTCGAGCTAAAGTCTTATCTTAGAGCTAAAACTGTTTATTGTAGCGTATTATAACAATCACTCAGCAACACTATTGCTATGATTGGCAACATTTATAATAAAAATTTAAAATTTTTTACAAAAGGTATTTGACATATACTTTTTGTGATGGTATACTAAAATATGCAGTTAAGGTTATCAAAAACCACAAATGGAGGTTCTAGTGAAAAAATCATTGGTTGAAGTTGTAAATGTATTGGAAAATATTGAAAGTCAATATTCGCCAGAGTTATTTGACGGTGTTATTGCCGGTGCGTATGTATTATGGCTTGGAACTCAACAAAAAGCTGTCGATATTGAAAATCTTTCAGAATTTCTTGATGTTCATGAGCCAGATGAGTATATCCGTATGTTTCTTTTTAATAAACTTATGACACATTGGACTGAATATCGCCGGTATATTACCGCATTTAGCTCTGAGCAATTAGAAAGCCTCATATTGACATACAAACCTGAAGGCATGCGTAAAATTGGTTTTATTGAGACTGCACCAGAAAAATTATATGAATTGATAATTGCTTTATTGAATATCAAAGATCATGATTTTGTAGCAGATATGGGAGTCGGGGTGGGTGATTTTTTACGTCAAGTGCACCTTGAATATCCACACGCTCTGTTGTGGGGAAATGAGTTGGCGACAACAGCAGCAGCTATTGCGTCAATTCGATCAAAATTCTATAATGGAAAACTTACAATTGTTCAAGAAGATATGTTTTCTTCTACTCACGATAATCTTATATTTGATAAAGTCTTTTGTTTTCCCACATGGGGAATGCGTCTTGGCAACATGCCGAATGCACGCAAATTCCTTGCTACTCAATCTCCGTCTTTGCCAGTTTTAAAAGGAACCGGAGCTTGTGAATGGATATTTGCCTTACGCATGTTCGCAAGTTTAAAGAAAGATGGCAAAGCTGCTTTACTTATGACCAACGGAGGAACATTTAACTTGCTTGATGTTCCAATAAGAAAATATTTTGTAGAACGCGGAATGATTGAAGCCGTTGTTGCTCTGCCTGGACGTATAATGGAACATACAAAACTACAATCCTCAATTATAGTTTTCAGCAATGGTAATACTCATGTGAGAATGGTTGATGCTACTCAGCTGGGCAATAAAGAACGTAGAGGAATAGTATTAACCGATTCAGATATAACACAAATCATGAATGCCATATATGGAAGAGACTCAAAAATTGGCAAACTTGTTAACTGTGAGGAAATACTGGCTAATGACAGTGTGCTAAATCCGGGGCGTTATATCCAGGAAAACCTTGAATTGAAACATGGAGTAACTTTTGGATCTGTTATTACGAGCATTATACGGGCTGCTTCTCTCTCTGCAGAAGAACTAGATAGGCTATCTTCAAAAGAGCCAACTGCTTTTCAATATTTAATGCTTTCCAATATACAGAATGGGCTTATTGATGAAGAATTGCCATATTTAAAAGAATTTGATAAACGTTGGGAACGTTTTTGTTTACAGCCTAAGGATTTAGTTATCTCAAAAATCGGATATCCCTTTAAAGTTGCAATCGCCCCTGAATCCAATCATACTATTATTGCCAATGGTAATCTGTTTATAATACGCGTAAATGAAAATGTTGCAGATCCTTATTATGTAAAAGCATTTCTGGAAAGTGAAACAGGTATTGCCATATTAAAAAGCGTTGCTGGTGGAACCGCCATGCCAAATTTTAGCGCAGAGGCGATTAAAAATATGCCAATAGATCTACCACCTATTGAAAAACAAAAAGCAATAGCGGCCTGCTATAAAGCAAAATTAACTGAAATATTACTATTAAAGAGAAAATTGGCTCAAGCGATTGATAGTCTGGGGCGTATAGTTGACGACACACAGGAGTGATTATTGTGCGATTAAATGATGATGAGATTGGGGTACTGCTCGACAATGTACAGGAACGACTTCTGATAGCTAATGAAGATGGAAGTCTCGAGATATTATTGTCCAAGATTGGCTGTGATGACCTGCTACAGAAGAATAATACAGGCTTTTATTCATACCCTACTGGAAAGATCTTTGTGCTTGGCGGATCTGAATGTCCAGAAAATCGTTTGCTCGGAGTTGCAAAAGAGCTCGGATTGGATAAAAAACGGTTTGAGTTTTGTCTTGATTACAAGAAAGCGGTAAAATACGATTATCGGCATCTCCAGTATAGGCCAGAATATCGCGTTATTTTAGCAGGACCAGTGCCTCATAAAACATCTTGTGCTGGTGATTATGCAAGTACCATTTCTAAATTAGAAAATACTCCTGGTTATCCGAAAGTTGAACGCTTAACTGCGAATCAGGCTCTAAAAATAACCAAAAGTAATTTTACGGCTAAACTTACAGAATTACTGAAAGGAGGATTTTTAATCGCTAAAAATTGAAAGATAATTCATTATTTTGTTTACTTTTGGAAAAACGGCAGGTTTATTAAGCTATATATTTGAATTTTTGAAAAAAGAGTTATATTTTTGTTTGTTGGTTTTTTTTCTTATATATAAAAAGCACCGTAGACGGATGATGATTCCTTTTTATATGCAATTACGGACTGAAACGTATTCAAGGGGATGAATTTTCCCTATATACTACGGTGTTAATTACAGGCGAATAGTATAGCTATACAGAGTTAGATTATTAAGGCAATAAAGTATGACAGAAAATACGGCAAATATCGGTTTTGAGAAAGAGATTTGGGTGGCCGCTTGTATCCTGCGGGGGAATATGGACGCCGCAGAATATAAACAGGTTGTGCTTGGACTTATTTTCCTGAAATATATATCGGACAAATTTGAAGTCCGTTATAATGAATTAATGGCGGAAGATCCTGATTTTGCGGAGGATCGCGATGAATACACGGCTTACAGCGTGTTCTTTGTCCCCGTAGAAGCCCGCTGGGGGAAAATTGCGGCGGCGGCTCATACTCCTGAAATCGGAAAAATCATTGACGACGCAATGATTTTGATTGAGAAAGAAAATGTTCGCTTGAAAGGAATTTTGCCGAAGAATTTTGCCAGACCGGAACTTGATAAACGGCGTCTTGGCGATGTGGTGGATCTTTTTACCAATATAAAAATGAAAGACCACGGAGATACCCGGGACATTCTGGGGCGTACCTATGAATATTGCCTTGCTATGTTTGCCGAACAGGAAGGGAAAAAAGGCGGCGAATTTTTTACGCCGGCCTGTGTAGTGAAAACTCTGGTTGAGTTCCTGAAGCCTTATAATGGCCGGGTTTATGACCCTGCCTGTGGGTCTGGCGGTATGTTTGTGCAGTCGGCAAAGTTTGTGGAAAACCATCAGGGTAATATCAATAATATTTCCGTTTATGGACAGGACTCTAATCCCACCACCTGGAAAATGGCTCAGATGAATCTGGCAATCCGCGGGATTGAAGCGAATCTGGGTAAGTATAACGCTGATACCTTTTTAAACGATTGCCACCCGACGTTAAAAGCTGATTTTGTAATGGCTAATCCGCCGTTCAATCTCACTCCGTGGGGAGCGGATCAGCTTAAAGATGATGTCCGCTGGAAATATGGTGTACCCCCGTCCGGCAACGCAAACTTTGCCTGGCTTCAGCACATGATTTATCATCTGGCCCCCAACGGCAAGATTGGAATGGTGTTGGCGAATGGTTCGCTTTCATCCCAATCCGGAGGCGAAGGTGAGATTCGTAAAAATATCATCAACGATGACTTGGTTTCCTGTATTGTTGCCATGCCGTCTCAACTTTTTTATACAACGCAGATTCCGGTTTCCCTCTGGTTTCTGAGTCGCAACAAGAAACAGAAAGGGAAGACCTGTTTTATCGATGCCCGCAAAATGGGCACCATGGTATCCCGCAAACTGCGCGTGCTTACCGATGCGGATATAGCAAAGCTGGCTGATACTTTTGACGCTTATGAAAACGGGACTTTGGAAGATGTAAAGGGCTTCTGCGCCGTTGCCACCACCGCTCAGATTGCCGAACAGGATTATATTCTTACCCCGGGGCGTTACGTCGGCATTGAGGAACAGGAAGATGATGGCGAACCCTTTGACGAAAAGATGAAACGCCTGACCAGTGAACTTTCGGATTTATTTGTAAAATCTCATGAACTGGAAGAAGAGATAAGAAAGAGATTAGGAGCTATTGGTTTCGAAGTAGATTGATGAATGATATATATTGTAAGCTAGCTTAGGAGAAGTAGAAATGAAAGACTGGATTTCAATTATTGCTATACTTATATCACCTTTAATTGCAGTGTGTGTTACTGTGTGGTTAGAAAAACGCCGATCGAAACGCAATGATAAAATGGAGTTATTTCAGGTTTTGATGACCCAAAGAGGCATACATGAAAGTTATGCTTGGGTTAATGCATTAAATTCAATACATATCATTTTTTCTGAAAACAAAGCGGTTTTAGATGCATTAGATAATCTTTTAAGTACGACGAATGTAAAAAGTCCAGAAGACATGAATTTGGTTGACTTTGATAATAAAAAAATTAAATTGTTAGAAGTTATCGCAAAAGTTCTTGGATATTCAAATATAAATTGGGAACAAATCAAAACACCATATGTTCCTCGTTGGATGGTTCAAGAACAAGCGTTTAATTCCACCATGAAAGAAGCTCAATTGAAATATGCAGAAAGCATCCTAAATGGTCAGAATATAGCCTTCGCTTTAAAACAATTAGGAACCCAATCGCAGGAAGATTAAATAATGGCATTTGCTTTGACAAAAATCTCAGATATTATTGAGTTTAATCCTAGCGAAAAAATTGCAAAAAATAAAGTTTGCAAAAAAGTTCCTATGGAATACCTACAGCCTTTTACTCGTCAAATATCAGGTTATGAAGAAGCACCTTATTCTGGCGGAACAAAGTTCAGAAATAATGACACCATTATGGCTAGAATTACTCCGTGTTTAGAAAATGGGAAAACGGCATTTGTAAAAATATTTGCAGAAAATGAAGTTGCTTTTGGTTCAACAGAATATATCGTAATGCGAGCAATTCCCGGAGTGAGTGATCCATTATTTGTCTATTATTTAGCAACAAGTCCTGCTTTTCGTAAAGCTGCCATAAAATCAATGGTCGGAAGTTCTGGACGGCAAAGGGTTCAACAAGATGTTTTAGAAAATCTTGAACTCACTTTACCAGATTACGAAACACAAGTTCGTATTGCAAAGATCCTTTCTGCTTTTGACGATAAAATCGAGCTTAATGCTAAGATAAACCATAATTTAGAAGAACAGGCAAAGGCGATCTTCAAGTCCTGGTTTGTGGATTTTGAGCCGTTTAATGGAAAAATGCCCAAATCATGGCTTGCAAAAACTCTTGCCGATGTTAGTAAAATAGGAGCTGGTGGGGATAAGCCCCATTGCGTATCGGAAATTCAAACGCCTGAATTTCAATATCCTATCTATTCTAACGGCTTGGCTAATGATGGTTTATATGGATATGCTTCTTCAGCAAAAATTTATGAAGAAAGTATAACCGTTTCTGCACGAGGAACAATTGGGTTTGTTTGTCTACGACAAGAGCCGTATGTTCCTATTGTACGCTTAATAACCTTAATTCCGAATACCTGTTTTGTTTCTGCAAAATATTTGTACCTTTATTTAAAAGGCATAAACATAAGTGGTACAGGAACAACGCAACAGCAATTGACAGTTCCTGATTTTCAAAAAACAAGTATCATGGTTCCAGATAATGATACGATGAAACGTTTTACAATATGTGCGGATTCTATCTTTGAACAAATTAAACATAATGCCAAAGAAATGCGCACTCTTGCACAGCTTCGGGACACACTATTACCGAAGTTGATGTCCGGGGAAATCGACGTGTCGGAGGTTGAAGTATGAGCCAGAAAGTTTCGATCCGATTTTTTAATAACCGGGAAGTGCGGGCAGCATGG
>CALXXL010000029.1 GCA_944392655.1 uncultured Victivallaceae bacterium | reverse complement strand
AGCTGAAGCTATTCGGCTACATACCGGCGCAGCCGGTAGTTTTTTTGCGCTTAAGCTATATAAAAAAAGCCGCGGAATAAAATCCGCGGCCTCTGAATTAATGACTGTTTTAGAAGTTGTGGCAGACTAATCCATCACGCAGCTTCGGCTCAAACCAGGTCGATTTGGGCGGCATTATCTCGCCGGCATCAGCGATATTCATCAACTGCTCAACTGTGGTCGGGTACATGGCAAACGCCACCTTGTGCGAACCGGAGTTCACCAGTTTTTCCAGCTCCCCAAGACCACGGATACCGCCAATAAAATCAATATTGGTGCTGGTACGGGGATCGTCAATACCAAGTATCGGACCAAGTACATTGTCCTGCAGAATCGAGACATCCAGCTCTTCTATCACTCCAAGTTTACTCGTATCGAATTTCGGCGTTACCGAGTACCATTTACCACCAAGATACATACCGAAATTGCCAGGTGCGGACGGAGCAAATGCTCCATCCATAGCACGCACAGTGAACTTTTCCTCCAGTTCACGCATAAATTCCGCCTCCGAACGGCCATTCAGCGTCTTGACCGCACGGTTGTAGGGCAATATCTTCAGCTGCGAAGCCGGAAACGCCGCCGCCAGAAAGAAGTTGTAATCCTCTTCGCCGGTATGATGCGGATTGTGCGGCGCACATTCCATCATCGTACGCGCCGCCGCCGCACTGCGGTGATGGCCATCGGCAATATACATGCAGGGAATCGCCGCAAAAAGTCCGGCCAACTCCTTGCTCTCTGACCCGGTTGTCATATAAAGCGTGTGTTTGATACCGTCGGGAGCTGTGAAGTCATACAGCGGATCACGTTTCATCGCCATATCAACCAATGCGTTGATCTTTTCATCATCACGGTAGGTCAGAAACGCAGGTCCGGTATGCGAACGCAACGTCATCACATGCCGGGTACGGTCATCCTCCTTGTCCTTGCGCGTCTTCTCATGCTTCTTGATTACACCATTATTGTAATCTACCGCCGACGCCGCTCCAAAAATACCCGTCTGCACATGATCTCCCATCTGCAGGCGGTATATGTAATATGCCGGAACTTTGTCCGTTATTAAAGGAACTTCCGCTATCAGGCGATCAAACGCGGCTTTCGCCTGCGCATATACCGAATCATCGTGCAGATCCACCCCCGGCGCCATGTCTATCTCCGGACGGGATACATGCAGAAAACTGTACGGGTTGCCGGCCGCCAATAACGCCGCTTCTTCACTGTTTACCACATCATACGGCACCGCCGCTACCTGCGACGCACGTCCAGCTACCGGACGCATCCCGCAAAATGCTCTGAAATCTGCCACTTTTACCTCCTAATTATGCACTTTACCAACAATTTCTGCAACCGTACCAAAGCCATGACGATCCAGATAACCGTTTATTCCCTCTATCACTTTTAAAGGCGCGTAAGGATCAGCAAATATCGCCGTACCCACCGCGACCGCACTGGCTCCGGCAAGCAGAAATTCTACCGCATCTTCTCCGGTACAGATGCCACCCATGCCAATTACCGGAACATCCACCGCATGCGACGCCTCATAGACCATACGCAACGCTACCGGCTTGACCGCCGGACCACTCAACCCGCCAGTCTTATTGGCTATCTTAAATCGCATGGTCTCAGCATCTATCGCCATGCCGGTAAGCGTGTTAATCAAACTTATCATGTCACTGCCGGCATCCACCACCGCACGGGCAAATTCACCTATATTGGAGACATTCGGACTCAATTTGGTTATCAATGGCAGCGATGTGGCTTCACGCACCGCAGATACTACCTCTTTCGCCAGAACCGGATCTGTACCAAACGCAATGCCGCCAGCCTTGACATTCGGACAGGAAATGTTGATCTCAAGCGCCGCAATCCCGGCTTTATCCGCCTCAAGACGGCGGGCTACATCCTGATAATCCGCAATACTCTTACCCCAGATGTTGACTATCACCGTAGCCCCGGTACGACGCAGAAACGGCATGTACTCTTCCCCATGCAGAAATTTTTCCACCCCTGGCCCCTGAAGCCCAATCGCATTCAGCATTCCACACGCTGTCTCCGCTACCCGCGGCGTGGGATTGCCATGGCTCGGAAATGGCGCTATACCCTTTACCACCACCGCTCCCAACTGCGATATGTCAAAAAATTTATGGTACTCAAAGCCGTAACCAAATGTGCCGGACGCGGTCATAACCGGGTTCTTCAACGTCAGCTTGCCACCGAGATTTGTCGTTAAATCCGCCATTTTACTTCTCCAAATATACCTGATCCGCCCGGAATACCGGCCCCTCTGAACAGGTGCGTGCATAACGGAAACCATCCGCATTGTCTGCCTTTATCTTCACCACACAGGCAAAACACGCACCAACACCACAACACATAAGATGATCCAGACTCAACTCCGATTCCGGATAACCCAAATCAGGCAGAAGTCCGGCCAGCGCCAACAGCATCGGCATCGGACCGCAGGCGTAAAAATGCAGCTTCCGACCAGCGTAATCTTTCAATACACCGGGAAGCAGATCCGTTACACGACCCTTGAGTCCATCCGAACCATCGTCCGTCGATATCCGGACATCAAAACCGGCCGCACGGTATTCGGCACTCAGAAGAATATCCTTACTGTTACGCGCACCCAGCAGCGCAACCCCGGGCGTTTTACTCTCTTTCGTCAGCATGAACATCGCCGCCGATCCGTAACCACCGCCCAGAAGAACCGGAACCTCATCATCCAAAGGACGGGAAAATGGTTTCCCCAATGGCCCGAGAAGATCACACTCATCGCCACTCTTTAAACGGCTGAGAGCCTCCGTACCCGCTCCTACTACTTTGTAAATTACCGTAAGTTCTCCAGATTCATTGACATTGCAGATACTGAACGGACGACGCAGAATATGATCCCCGCACCCAGATATCCGTACATGAACAAAAGAGCCCGGACGCGCTGAAGCGCAGATCTCCGGAGCAAAAAAATCCACCTTGTAATAGTCGTCCTTTAACCGGACGTTGTTTATTATAGTTCCCTGACGCATAACCGCTCCATCGTTGCTTTATCGCCTTTTAATATAATTTAAAAATAATTTTTAGCAATTATGACGCTGCAAAAACAACTCAAAAACCAACGCGCTGAAAAGCGTGTAACTGTAATCACTACGCCCGGATTGATGCTCTTTCCACATCTCAGCCAGCCCCGGACGGTAAAACCAGCCATCCTTTACGCCATGACCGTTCAACAGCAGATCCGACGCCGCACCTTTCCACGCCCCGCGCAACAGCTCTGCCAACGGCACGCCAAATCCACGCTTCCGCCCGTTGCGAATGCGCTCAGGCAACTCCGGGAAGGCTTTCCGTAATATAATTTTACGCTCAAAACCACTCTGCTTGTATTTCCACGGTAATGAAGCAGCAAATTCAGCAATTTCGTGATCCAGAAATGGACTGCGTACCTCAAGCGGCTGACGCATGGAGGCAATATCAACTTTGGTAAGCACATCACCAGGCAGATAACTGCACAGATCCAGCTCGGCACAGCGCTCCACCGGATTCTCCGCCGTTAGGTGATCAGCCAGATTGCTCAGAATATCAGCCGAATCATACTTAAGCTGCTGCGTCATACCGCTGCCGTAAATCTCCTGCTTTACTTCACGCGAACCATGGGCTACCAAACTGAAATAACGCGTCCGGTCAGGAAAATTCAACATCTCAAAAAAACGCCGCAATCGGCCGGATACGCTCCGCTCTCCACCGCCACGCGGCAGCAGATGAGTCAGCCACTTCAGCCGATGCCAGCGACGCGCCAGATTCATCGCTACATAACGCTCGTATCCGCCAAACAACTCGTCAGCACCATCTCCGGATAATGCCACCTTTAAACCGCACTCTCTCGTTTTACGGCACAACAGCAGCGTCGGCAGCATTGATGCATCGGCAAACGGCTGGCCATAAAATGAGGCACATTCCGCCATCGCATCAAAATCATCAATATCCACCACAACCAGCTCGTGATCCACACGGCTCGCCCCGTAACGGCGCTTCAGCCACTCCACCGTTACCGCAATATCTTCACTCTCATCATACGCCTGATCCCGGAAGCCTATCGAGATAAATTTATATGACGCATCCGACTGCTCCAGCATAGTCGAAGCAACTATCGCCGAATCCAGTCCGCCGGAAAGAAAGCCGCCCAACGGAACCTCGCTGATTAAACGACGGCTTACCGCAATATTCAACTTATTGCGCAAGCCGGTCTGCGCTTCACGCAAAGAGAGAGCGCATTTTGATGAAAAATCCAGATTCCAGTAGCGCCGGGAACTGAGTTTGCCACTGTCCCACTCAAATTTTACCAGCGTGGCAGGCGCAAGCTGCGATACACCATCGTACACCGTCTCAGGTACCGGAATGAACTGATAGGAAAAAAAGTGATGAATCGAGTGTTTGTTCAACTTCAACTCAGCACCGGCAAACGCCGTTATCTCACTGGCAAAGGTAAGCTCTTTACCATTACAACTGTAAAACAGCGGCTTCTGCCCCAGGCGATCACGCACCAGCAACAGCGCATTGCGGACGGTATCCACAAGTGCAAAGGCAAACATCCCGCATAAGCGGTCCGTAAAGTTTTCCGGATCTTCTTCGTACAGATGGACTATTACCTCACTGTCGGAATCACTGCGGAATATGTGCCCCTTATGCTCCAGCTCCGCACGAAGTTCACGATAGTTGTAAATCTCTCCGTTTACCGCCAGTATCAGCGTTTCATCCTCATTCATCAGCGGCTGACGGCCATTGGCTATGCCAATTACCGCCATCCGTTCGTGCCCCAGGCTCAGGCTGCCGTCGGCACTGCTCCACACCCCGCGGCCATCCCTGCCGCGGTGCGCGATTCGATCCAGCATCGCATCAACCAGCATTGCCGCATCTGCACAACCAACTACTCCGGCAATTCCGCACATAATCAGCCGCCCTCCACCGGAATAATCAGCAAATCGCGTTTTCCGCCGATTGCAGATCATCACAAATATTGAAAATCGAGGTTAATCCGCTAAGCTCAAAGATAGTCTTCACATCCGGACGGAGACGGCATAATACCAGTTTACCGCGATTCGACTGCATTCGCTTGGCAATTACTAAAAGCACACGCAAACCAGCACTGCTTATATAGCTCAGCCCTTCCAGATCCACCAGCAGCGCCCGGCAGTCATCCAACTTGCCACGCAACGCCTGCTCGGCCTCCGGACTGGTGGATGCATCCAGACGACCGGAGAAGCTCAAATAACGACAATTTTCTCCATCGCGTAAACTTAGTTCCATCTCCATTGCTCCATCTCAAATAACTATCTCTAAAATGTTTCTGCCGGACTCTCTGCGGTAATCCATCCCACGGCTCAGAGATTTTACCAGCAGCAGCCCTACCCCGCCGACTTTCCGCTCCTGCAACGGTTTGGTGACATCCGCCCCGTAATCACCACGGGGATCAAACTCATGACCGTCATCAGCAACTGTCAACTTCAAATGATCGGAGCCAACCGCAAAAGTTATGGCAATTGTATGCGGCAGAGCATCATCATAACCGTATTTTATGGTGTTGGAAAGCAGTTCCTCCAAAACCAGATCCAAGGTATAACGCCGACCGCAATCAAGCGATTTATACCAGGACTCTTCCGACAACTTCAACGTGAACGTTTTGAATGAATCCAGATTATTGACAAGCTGATAATGATAATCCATACCCGCCGTACACCGCATTATATCACTGTTTTTCCAGCGCAACCCAGTCCTTCAGTACATTGAATGCCTCACCCAGCATTAAATCACGCTCCCCGGAAGCATCCTCAGAACGGCTCTCCTTTAAAATTTCCGCCTCTTTTATATCCGTCAGATACTCTTTGAAACGCTTTTCCTCATTCAGAGAGACTTCACCCGCACGACGACGCTCATCCGCTTTGGCTATCATGTTTTTAAGCTGATCTATCGCCGGATTGGACGCAATACGCTTTTCCGACAGCTCGACCAGTTTCGCCTTCTTTGCCGCAAAGTCAGGATCAAAAACCTGATACTTCGCTGGAGATATCGCATCCCACGGCAAATGATTCTTGCTGTAGACTTCGCCAAGCTCCATATTCTCAGTAAAGGACGGGAAAACTATGTCCGCCGCTATTCCCTTCTCCTGCGTGGATTCCCCGTTTATCCGGTAGAAAATAGCACTCTCAAATTTTAATGACCCCGCAGGAAATGCCATATTCACCGCCTGAAGCACACGCTCAAGTTTGGCAACTTCAAGCACTGTCCCCTTGCCGTAAGTACGGCTGTCTCCAATAATCAGACCACGCTGGTAGTCTTTCATGGCTCCTGAGAAAATCTCCGCTGCCGAACTCGTAAGTTTGCTCGTCAATATTACCAGAGGCCCGGCATAAGAGATCGAGGAGTCTTCATCAAACTCTACCGAGGCTTCAGAATTCGGCTGCCGAACCTGTACTATCGGCCCTTTCTTTATAAAAAGACCACTTAAACTGATCGCTTCAGGCAGACTGCCACCACCATTGTTGCGCATGTCCATGACAACCCCGGCTACACCGGCAGATTCAAAATCTTCCAGTATCTTCTTAACATCGCGCGTACAACTCTTATAATCAGTATTACCGGCTAACGCAGACTCAAAATCCATATAGAAACTGTCCAGCGTTATAACACCTATTTTCAATACACCATCGGGAGTCTCTATCTCATGAATTTTACCTTTGGCCTCACTGTCCTTAAGCTCCACCTTGCCGCGGGTTATCGTGACAAATTCCGGCATCGCTCCACGCCCCTTGCTGCCGGGAATAAATGTCAGCGTAACCTTGGTGCCCTCTTCCCCGCGAATCAGACTGACGGCACGATCCAGAGACATATCCATAACATCCACAGGTTCACCTCCATCCTGAGCTACCGCAATAATACGGTCCCCCGGCTGCAATGTCCCCTCTTTCGCCGCCGGACCACCGGGAACCAGTTCCACTATCTTTATATATCCATCGTCAGTAGTAAGAGTAGCACCGATACCGTAAAGCGAAAGACGCATGCTTATATCAAAATTCTCATCCATCGCCGGAGGCATGTAATCCGAATGCGGACCGTAACTGCGCGCCAGCGCGGTAAGATAAATGCCGAGAATCGACAGACGGTCGCTCTGGGTAAGTTCATTGTTCACATCACGCAGACGCTGCAGCACCTGCTCCTCTGGCGCACGGGCCCAGAGTTTGGCGATTTTTTTACTCTCTTCCAGCTTTTTACGCTCATCCTCGTTCAAATCAGATAACATATCGGGGTTGCTTTCGGAATACTCCATTGAACGTTTGATGAGCTTCTGATACAGAACCTCGCTTTTCAGCTTCTTATACCAGTATTTTTTCAGCTCTTCCAGATCAGCACAGTACGGCGCGTCTTTGCGATCCAACTCTATCGTTTCATCTCCACTGAAGTCAAACGGAGTCTTCAAGGTCTCTTCCGCAAATTTACGGTACATCTCCAGACGGTCAACATAGAGATCATATACGGCAAAGGCAAACGTGGTGTCACCGGACGCCGCATTATTGTCCAACTCAAAACGGTATGGCTCGAACTTCCTGATATCCTCCTGCGTGAAAAAGACCTTCTGCGGATCAAGCAATTCAAAATAACCATCAAACGTTTTGGACGAAATCGAGTCGTCAAACGGCTGGCATAAATAATGCGCCTGCGCCAGCATATAAGGAGCAAGTTTCGCTATAAGGGCAATCTTGATATCCTCAGGCGGCTCCGTTTGTGCGCCAAACCCTGTCAGCGCATACAGCACCGCACATATACATATAATATTCCGGAAATATTTTCGCAGCAACAACATGGTCAACCTCATCTTCACGTTTTTTAATCACATTTTATAACTATACCATAAAAATCCACAAATGTAAATGAAAAATTTCTTCAAAAAACAATTTTTTTCGCTTGAAAAAATAAAATAGACAGCTAAATTAAATGACGTAGACAGCGGAAGACCTGATGAGGTCGCCAAAATAAGTTGTCTCAGTAACGCTCCGGCATAGCTCAGCGGTAGAGTAGGTGGCTGTTAACCACTTGGTCGCTGGTTCGAATCCAGCTGCCGGAG
>CALXXL010000028.1 GCA_944392655.1 uncultured Victivallaceae bacterium | reverse complement strand
TTTAAGCTGAAGCTATTCGGCTACATACCGGCGCAGCCGGTAGTTTTTTTGCGCTTAAGCTATATAAAAAAAGCCGCAGTAATTGCTGCGGCTTTTTCATACCATATTAATTTACAACGGTTTGATCCGGTATTTTCCCCCGGGAGCATCTTCAACCATGTAGCCAAGCGATTTGATCTCGTCCCGCAAACGGTCCGACTCCGCCCAGTTCTTATCTTTACGCGCCTGCACACGCGCCTCCGCCAGAGCCGCAACCTCAGCAGGCACCGCATCTTCATGTTCAGCATCAACTTCCAACGCGTCAAATATCTGATCAAACTTGCGGAACAGCGCCAATATCTTTTCCCCCTGCGAACGGGTAAGCTCACCATTATCCGCCAGCTTGTTCGCCTCACGCTGAAGATTGAACAGCACCGCCAACGCCGCCGAGACATTCAGGTCATCTCCGATCGCCTTGTAGAACTCTTCATCATATTGCGCCAGCAGTTCATCCAACTTATCACTGCCGCTGTCACTCTCCGGCAATTCACGCATACGGCGGAAAAATTCACCGAAACGTTTCAAGGTATCCTCCGCCTGCGCAACCGCGTCAAAAGTGAAATTCAATTTCTTGCGGTAGTGGCAACTCAGCAGCACCCAGCGGATCGCACGACCGGAAAATCCCTTGTTCAGCAGATCACGCAATGTGTAGAAGTTTCCCGCGGATTTCGACATCTTGTCCCCGTTCACCATCAGGTGCGCACAATGCAGCCAGTAGTTGACATAACGGCAGCCGTTCGCCGCCTCACTCTGCGCGATCTCATCCTCATGATGCGGAAACATATTGTCGATCCCGCCGGTGTGAATGTCAAACGTTTTTCCCAGATATTTCATCGCCATCGCACTGCACTCAATATGCCAGCCAGGACGCCCCTTGCCCCACGGACTATCCCAGTAAACATCACCATCAGCCTCGTCCCACGCCTTCCACAAGGCAAAGTCCGCAACTGAATCCTTCGCGTATTCATCATTGCGGATACGGACACCGGAAATCTGATTCTCCCGGTCAATACGCGCAAGTTTGCCGTATTCAGGAAAACGGTCGATCGAAAAATAGATCGATTTGTCCTCAGCCTGATAAGCAAAGCCTTTGTCCATCAATGTCTTTATCAGACTGATCATCTCAGGAATATGCTCCGTCGCCGGAGGATAGACCGCCGCAGGCGTAATATGCAATGTTTTGAGATCTTCAAAAAAAGCCTTTATGTATTTCGCCGTAAATTCCTTTAACGGCAGTTTGGCCGCCTGAGAATCACGGATGGTCTTGTCATCCACATCCGTCAGATTCATTACCTGCCTGACGTTATAGCCGAAATACTTTAACGCACGGTGCAGCAGATCCTCAAAAATATACGCCCGGAAGTTGCCAATGTGGGCAAAATTATAGACCGTCGGTCCGCAGGTGTACATACGCGCTTCGCCCGGATTGAGCGAAGTGAATTTATCCACCTTGCGCGACATCGTATTATACAGAAATAATTCTTTATCCATAATATTTAAACTCCTTTATCCCATAATTTACACTCTCAAACCAATTCTTCAATTAAAATGCTGAAAAAATCCGCTAATCCTATTTGGCAAACCGCACTTGAAGAATTATATTAAGTGACTATCCGGAGAGATGGCTGAGCGGCTGAAGGCGACGGTCTCGAAAATCGTTGTACGGTTCTTCCGTACCGAGGGTTCAAATCCCTCTCTCTCCGCCATTTTTATTCCTATCACAACTGCCGGTGTTAAGTTTATATATTTCCGCAACATCTGTATCGCTGAAGCCGGAGGCAGAGAGTATTTCCGCCAGCAATGCCGATTTTCCGGCACAGTAAGCATCTATATCTTCAGGATATTGCGCAGCTAAACGCATTTTCAGCTCGCCGTAACGATACACCCACTCCGGATTATCACTCAGAAAATCCCGAACCATAAGGTGATTCTTTAGATGCAGCGAATCCGCAAAACACACATATAAATTATGGCGGAAAGGTAAATGCAGACTCTCGGTAAACATCTCACGTCCCTTTAAGCCTCCATTACCACGGTGGAAAAATCCGATCTCTTCCAGCGCAGTCTTTACCCCTTGCCATACTGATGGCTCCGGCAAAATATAATCAGCGTCTATCACCGGCTTGGCAATCAGGCCGGTCACCGAAGTGCTTCCCACATGTTCAACCCGGCCGCCATAACGCTTGATTACCGGCTGCAACAGCTCATTCAGCTGTGCAAACCATTCACTCCAGACCGCATCATACTCCTTTACCTCAATCCGCGGAGTACGCGCCACATAGAGCAAATGCGGCATGACTACACCATTATAGATTTTATCATAACAGCCCTGCTCATGCATCCCGATTCTTTCCGCCACCAGGCGGGACGATATATTATGCGGCCGTATGTCAGCAATCACCCGCAAAGCATTCAATTTGTTAAATGCATAATCCAAGCAGGCCGCCGCACCTTCTACAGCATACCCCCTGCCCCAATATTTTTTTGCCAGTATCCAGCCGATTCCAATATGATTAACACCAAAAATTTCCTCTTTTAACAGCCCGATCTGTCCGACGCAGATCCCTGATTCACGTTCAAATGCCAGCCAGTAGCCGCAACCATCTTTCCGGTAACGCACCATGTTGCGCTCAATCCAATCCTGAACCTCGTTGTCACTGAAAGCATGTTCCCAGGCGTACATGACCTCAATATCCTGCAACATTTTACAGAGCGATGAAAAATCAGCCACGCTCATCTCACGCAATTCAAGACGACCGGTTTGCAAAATTTTACGCCCGTTACCACCAATAAGCTCTTGTTTCATTCTTTTCGCCAATAAAAATCAAATACAACAAAACTAATGTTAATATACATGTTTTCTACTCTATTGTAAAACGTATGATATTCCTGCAGTACCTAAAAACTGCGCCATTATATTTTTCATATATCGCTTATATGAAAAAAACATTTTATTAAGTTGTAAACGTATTAATCAAGATATATATTTTGATTCGAAAGATAGAAAAAGTTTAGATAAACTATCACATAAAAGACATCTGAGGAAATTATAACCGGATGGAACCAATATTGATTCCACTTTATGAAGCGATTGGCCTCCATTTTCTTGCATTTTGCAATTACTAATAAATAATGCTATAGTAATTCACCAAACATTATATCAATTAAAACAGGAAGATACATTGAAGCGAATATAAGCTGGAATAACAGAGCCGGATTAAAATATTTTTCCGGGCATTCCGGCATATTGTCAATAACCATAACAGACGGTGGTTGTTGGTCGAAAAGCGGCTGCAATGAATGGCGCGTACATCGAACCAGTATGAGCAACAGTGGCAGATATATTGAGCATGTAGCAATGAAGAGGACAGCTTTATCAAATCCAGTGCGAAGCTAACCGGTAATTGTAACGGCAAAGCATTGAATATTCTATAGATATGAGGCAAAAAGATGAGAAACTTCCCGATAAAAATCAACGGCATCAAATTCGATGAAATGAATGTCGCCGAGAATTATCTGGAAATGGTGGCAGAGCATCCAGAATTTGCCGCCAATGGAGGCATGATCTATGTTTTCCCGGAAGAATGTCAAGCTGATTTTTTCAACGGCTGCGGCACCCAGTCGATAGATTCTGTGGCCGTCAACGCCGCTGGAATTATCGTCGACATCTTTGTTTTATCATGTGTACCCCAAAAAGATAATGAGGCGATAGAAGAGTACCACAAACGCTGTATGTCCCACACTCCGCTCGCCCCATACCAATACGTTTTTGAGTTTGCTGGAGGAACCCTTGACAAACTGGGATTGAACATCGGAGAGAAAATGCCCATAGACTTGTCCACGCTTAACCGGTTCGCCAATGCAAAAAATATAAAATCGGCATTCTGCGGCAAACATTTCGATGTTTCTGACAAATGGCTTCCAGCAGTTATAAATCAACTTAACAGGATTATCACAACCCAGGATCCTGTATTTGATTTGAACTTGCAATTTGTTGGCGCAAAGTTTTCTATCGAAATATTGAAAGCCAATGACTGGAATGTTTTACACGGCATTGACCGCGAACTGAATCTCTGGCTGGAGAAGATGTTTCTGCAGGAAGATAACCGGATCTTCTGCCGGGCATGTTGTTCTGACGAAGGGTTTTTCCGCTACTTTTACTATTATATCCTTGATGCAGACGGCTCTCTTTGCGAAAAAGATAACTCCATGTTCCCCGCCGATATCATTGATGACATCAAGTGTTGCTTCTCTTCTGCTTTGCTTAAGCCTCCAATGCCAACCATTGCCGCGGAAATAGAGAATATTATCGGAGAAACCGCTGATCACATACTTCCTGAATCGTGGAGCTCTGACTTCAAAAAGTTCTTTTTCTGGATGCATGAATTTCAGAAAAATGCCAAAGAAAACAAATTCCTGGAATACCGTTTCCTGAACGGAATGCTGCGTTTCGGGCGTTTCTGCGATTACGGAACCATTCTTGCAAAAACGATGATCAGCGCAGTAAATTTGAACCACCGCAAGGCAATGGCTATACTCGCTTATTATTCTTTGACCAGATCACATGAAAGCAGCAACTCCTTCTTTTGGAATGCCACCGGATACACTCTGGATCACCTCGATTTGAAAGAAGGCGCACTCTATTGCTTTGCCAAAGCATGGAATTTGCGATTTGACCCGGTCTATGGGGAAAATATCTGGCTGATGGGAGAACTGGTTATTGATGAAATGTTGCAGACGGAAAGATTCAATGAGCTTTTTGCAGTTGTGGAAATTATGGCCTGCTCCGTTCACGAGGATGTCTCCTGGCAAAGTCAGGTGAAGTTACTTTGTCTGCTGGGAATGCTCTATGAAAAAAAGAATGATATCTCTGAAGCCAGCAATTATTACTATATGGCATGGGACGCATTCAGGCAGAATCAGCAGGACAGCAACAGGAGCTCTGCACCGTTTATTGCAATGCGCTGGGAAATGCCTATACTGTATCAATCCATTAAACGTATTGAAATGGCAGATAAAAATGAACGTATGGCGTATTTAGATGCACAGTTGAAAACATTTCCACAGACGCCGCTGAATGTCGGTTATAGAGGCAGAATACCGATAAAATATGTGGAAGGCGGAGCACATGGCGATCACTGGGACACTGTTGCGGAAAATTTCCTGAAAGACCCGGAAAAAGTCTTTACAAAAATGATAGAGGAAGGAGTTCCCGACACTCAAGGACCCTCTATTGCATTGTATGAAACCGGATCAGAACATTTCACCCGGGGCACCACATTCCATTACCGGGATAAACAGGATAAAAATTCTCCCGTGGAATCATATTTCATCATAGGGCAAACAGGAAAAGCCGACGCCGATAATATTTTTGCCTCCGCATTCCCGGTTTTCAAAAAAGGAGCCGGTTGCCCAATTGTACGGAAAGTTGACGCATTTCAAGTCTGGAGCAACGCTCTGGAAGCCACCGCCACAATAAATTTGAAAAAGGACGGCACGGAGTTGTCTTTCTTTGTGCCGGATTACTGCGGAATTTTTAATAAAATTCAACAGAACGCATATTACTATATCGAATTAGGCGCTTTCGCATATCACATAAGACCTTTCGAGGAAATGAATTTCGATATCACCGGTGGACCGCTCTATGAGGAAAAGAAATTACAGTCGCCTCAGGCTGATAATGTTGATCCTGTGCGGATAACCATAGGTGAGGACTTTTGCAATATCAGCAGGAGCTTCAGCGAAGATCAGGATAATTACGAAATCACGGGGAAAATTTGCGAAATCACCGAATTTACTTTCTTCGGCAACCCATGCCTGAGACTCGTTATTGATTTCGATGAACGCGGATGCTTTATGAAATTGCCGGTCTTTGTGGCAAAAAGCAACCTGGAGGAAGGTTTTGTACCTGAAACCGGAGACGTCATTGAGTGTACATGCTGGCTTCAGGGATGGATTCTTCATGAAACCAACGAAGAACCGGCCATTCCAGATGGCGAATCCCCGGAAGATGATGAGATTGATCTTGAAAAAGCGTTCCTCACTTGTGTCCGGGGAAGGGAAAAGTACGATCTGAAAGAGGTCGTTCTGGGCATTTTAAGAAACCGTTTCAATGCCGAAAATATCCAAACCTTACCGGAAAGTCTGCCCGGCGACCCGGATTATATCTGCCGGATTAACGGAAAAACAATGTACCTCAAAGTAATGACGGGATATTTTGAGACAGAAGATGAATGTAAGAAAGCATGGCAGTATTTCAAACCATTGCTGTCGCAGAACTCATTATGGGAATCTATTCATGCGGTTTCAAGTGTCGCAATAAAACTTGGCGATTCAGAGTATTATAAAGTTTATTATAATGGATTCGATATTTTGAATCCGGAAAAAACAGACGGAATAGCATGTTTCGATTTTGAGAAATAATAAAAAAATCAACTCCGATTCGAACTGGATACAGAAAAACGGCTCCGGATTTCCGGAGCCGTAAATATAAATGACAGTCGCAAATTAAAAAATAGAAAAGCTAGCGCATATAACACAGTTTAACCATGGTAATATTCCGCCGGAATATCACTGCCGGGATAGATCATAGTGTGCGGCTTGTCCGCCAAAGTTAATTCACCATTGACTCCATAACGAATCCCGGCTTTGATATCAGCTTTGTCATCCACCACTGAAACTATCTCAACCCGCGTCCACGGCACTACAATTGCCGCAGGATCACCCGGCTGCACCTCCATACGGTTGCAGCACTCGTTCTGACGCAAGAGAAACATCCGCCCCTTTACCGCCAGATATACCGGATTCTCCTCCTGCACCCGTCCGATTATTACCGTAACCCGCTCCGGCAACGCTTCCGGCCGACACTGCAACCGAACTGTCTTATCTACTAAAAAACGCCTCATTTATGCCTCCATTGACCGGTTGTTTTTATAAATAATCTAACGGTATAACGTTTAATGACAGTGAGATAAATATAAGAAACTTATGAATTTTATTCCTGCTTCTGTCTGCGCCACCTCCCAAAACGATAATATAAAAAACCAATCAAAGCCGGCGGCAGAGTCGATAACGCCATTCCCCAGCAGAGTCCCGAAAAGCCCAAACCATACCCATAGGCTAAAACCCAACACAGCAGTAAACGCAATACCACCGCCTCCAACAGCGAGTTAAATAAAGCAAGCATCGGCGCCCCAGTACCCAATGCAAAAGAGTTATATATGTACATCGCTGCATATGCCAGTCCACTGAAAGAACAGAAGATTCGCAGATAATGTACACACAGCTCCACCACTTCGGCTGCTCCATCAAACAGCAAAACTATCTCACCCGCAAATAACTGGATAAAAATTACCGCCGTTCCGGTTGACAATAATCCCAGCATTACTCCACAACGGACAAATCCAGCCGCCCTAAGAAGTTTGCCGCCACCCATATTCTGTGCCGCAGCTGTTGTTACCGCCTGCCCCAAAGCCCAACTCGGCATACCTGCAAGCGTACTGACTTTTAATCCGATTCCTGCCGCCGCAGCCGCAGCCACACCATAATGATTGAACATACCCGTAACCAGCAGAAATGCCAGATTAACCACTGTCATCTGCAATGCGCCAGGTATACCGATTTTCAATAACCCCAAAACTATATCCGGCGCCGGAAGAAAATCACGCCAGGATAACCCGGACAAAAAACCACGCTTTTTCATACAGTTTAAACCAATGAATAAGGCAGCCAACTGAGCCAGTACTGTCGCAAACGCCACCCCCGCAACACCATAACCGCAATACCCGGTAAAATAGAAATCCAATAATACATTCATTACCGCGGCAACTGTAATAATTAATAAGGGACGCAGCGAGTCCCCTACTCCACGGAAAAACGCGCATACTGCATTGTAGCCGAACACCGGCAATGTCCCTGCACTGATAATACTGATATAATTACACGCCGCAGACAATGACTCAACCGGTACCCCCATCCATATAAATACCGTACGGCTGAAATACCATCCCATCAGCGATACCGGTAACGACGCAATCGCGGTAACCGTAAATAAAGCACCGGTAATACGGTGTTCACCAGCTTTATCTCCACCACCACGGGCTCGGGCAATCAATACCGTACCACCAATTGTTATCCCTAAACCAATACTGCTGATTATAAAGCAGATCATCGAAGCATTGCCAACCGCTGCAACTCCGGCACTGCCGCAATAACGGCCGACAACCAGCATGTCTATAAGATTATATCCGGCCATAAGCACGTTGGCCAGAAGCAACGGCAATGCAAATTTTATTAATCCTCCAGCTATGTTCCCTGTGGTAAAATTGTGTTCTGTATTCATCGTATTGCAAATTCTTTCCATTATAGATGATAAAAAAATCAAAACCACCGGCTAAGCCGGTGGTATGCACCACGCCTTCAAGGCGATATTACCGGCAACCCGACACGGGTT
>CALXXL010000027.1 GCA_944392655.1 uncultured Victivallaceae bacterium | reverse complement strand
ATAAGGAGGCACATGAAAATGACAAAACTTATAAGACCTCAAACCGTGAAATTAATTGCCAGACTTCTGAATCCACTGACGGAATCCAATCTTATTATGGTGCCTGAGTACAGGGAGATAATCGCTCAACTCAAATACCTGTCAACTCACGGCGAACCGCTACCTGTAGTTGTGCCTAAGATGATCAATCAGAGTGAAGCGGCGGATATGCTGGGCATCAGCCTCAGCAATTTTAAGAAGCTGGAAGCGGAAGGAGCCTTCCCGTTTAAACGCCGGATGGTCGGCAGCGCAGTAAGATACCGCAATACCGATGTGTTGCGCTATATGTTTATGGATGAGGCGGAATAAGCCGTCTTCATTAATAATAACGCACTGGAACTTTTTTAGGTTTCCGTAACCCACGCTGCGGGCATTTCTTTGCCACCCCAACGAGCCCCCGCAGTTTCTTTACCTGAGATTCGCTGTACCCGGTTGCGTTCATCAGATCTTGAATTGTAAGAGCCCCATGTTTGCCAGAGCCAAATGGCTTCTTCATATTTTTACGATACAGGCTTTCGATCTTTTTAATCTGTTCACTAAGCGCAGGTCTTGCTCCTCGCATCCATTTCAGTGCCGGGTCAAAACAAACCCGGTACTGAATCGCAATTTTCCGTTGTGCGGCAATGCTCAACGTAAACGAAATACCTGAAGCGGCAACCTTTTCATTACAGATACGCCACTTAGCCGTGAAAGATACTGATTTGGTAAGCCACGAACGCGGATAAGTCAACAATATAACCGCAAAGCCGCGCGCGGTCAGAGAGTTTACATAGTTGCAAAACTCAGCTGATACTTCGGGTAACTTTTCGAACGTCTGTTCCAAGGCCTGACAGTCAATGATTATTGCATTGACATTTTTATTATACGGTGGTCCGTTCACCTGGGAATCGATTAACTTGCCCGACCGCTCCCAATCTGTTTCAGGCAACTTCCCGTATCCGACCGGAAGTATATTGAAAGCCCATGGCGGAGCCTGATTTTGAGTCAGTGCATCTTTTTTGATAAGGTTTTTGGCCGAATGATACAGCTTACGCATCCCATCAAACTTGTCACGTCCAAGGACACAATAAACCGGCCCGCCAATAACCTGCTTCATATCAGGCAATATAGTGGCACCGTTGGCTATAGAGGCGCTCAATGCGGCAAGAAATGCCAGTTGGGTAGATTGACTGCCGCCGGTCAGAGAGATAATGCTGTTCTTCAGTAATTCCGGACAATCAATCAGCTTCTGCGGTGTTGACGATAGAGCTTGATTAGCCCATCCTGGCCTGTAAACCTCCTGTATAATCCCCGCCGCTCTTGCGTGCATATTGCCCAATTCGTTGATATCCATCAACAATGGTTCTGTACGCGGCCAGTTGTGGTTACAGCACAAATCAATATATACAGCAAAAATCACATCTGTCGCCCCGCAACGGATAACATTGTTGTATAGATTCAGAGCATTCTGCAACTGTACTGCCGGAGTAACGCCTATACGGGGATAAACTATGATCACAAGTTTTTTATTTCTAAGGGGAGAAAAATCCACATTGGTGGCACTTCCATCTATAGTGTAAAAAGAACACCACTTGAATTTTGTACGATAAGGATACAACGTATTATCATGGCTGTATGCGCAGAAAAGGTCGTCCGTCAGAAATATGAGCTTATCTGGTGTCCCAATGTGCGGAAAATACAAGCATGGATTTATTGGAACATAGACATTCTGATATTGCATGAGATTGGCATATTTAAAGCCCCAAATTGGCATATATATGAAAGGATATCCTCCGAATTTAATGTATTTATCCTTTTGCGCCAACTGGATGAGAATAGCGTCAGTAGTATGATAAGGTTTTTCAATAAGATCATCGTATGAGTGTGTTTCCTTGAGCAATTTTATACAAGCTGCATTATAGTCCGCTATACTTTTCTTATGAACCATCTCCACCAATTGATCCGGCAAAATGATGTTATTGTTAATTCCTGTATGAGCCAGATCAGCAGGCCGCCTTTCTTTGTCGGTAATATGAAACTCCTCCCAGCGATTTTGCCTGTAGCAGGCATTCCACAAATTCAAAGCAAATCTGCTATGGTTAAAAAGTTTTCTTTCCAAGGCAAAGTCCCGATGTAATTTTACGGTACCAGGAATTGAGGTTTCAAGAATATATTGCCAAATATCTTGTTTTTCTTCTTTGGTGAATTTAGATTTTTCTGCTGCTGTCATAGCGTAATCCTGTGGTTGTTTGCTGTTCTTCTTGTATACAGTATATTTTGGGATCGATTATGCAAGTATTATCGTCATATTAAGTTATAATAAGTTATAAATAAGTTATAAAAATTGCATCATTTTGTTGATTTTTCACATTTTTCAGCGTTTGATTTATTTAAAAAAATATGCGGCTAAAGAGAGGTAAAATGGCAGCAGAGGCGTGTCACGTTGCCCTTTGACGACAGAGATAGTCAATACGTGGAATAAAGCAAGAACACTGGTAGAAATATAAAAGTTGTAGTGCATAGACGTATCGGCGGGGGAGCGGCCCCGCATACGATCTACTCTGTCTTATAGCCCCGCCCGACCAACAAAACAGAGAGCATACCTTATTATTATCATTAAAACAGGAAAAATCAAACAATTATGATAAAAATTACGATGTTTTTGATTATCTGCCTTTGCCCATGAAGGAACGCTGTCATTGTTTGTGCTAAAATAACGGTTAAGAGCAGTAGAAAAAACTTTGTTAAGGTGTGAAGATGGAGGTTGATTGATATATCGCGTAAAAAATGTTAAGACGGCTTTAAATTTTTATTGCCATTTTTTGCCATTTTGAGGCGCGAAATTGCCATTTTTTGCCATTTTTGACGATTTTTACGCAAGCAGAAAAAACAGCCAAATTCGATATTTTTGAGCGCAAAAAGCCGAGTTACAACTTTTTGCAACTCGGCCGAAAATCACCAGTGGTACCCCGGACAGGAATCGAACCTGTGACCAATTGCTTAGAAGGCAACTGCTCTATCCTCTGAGCTACCGGGGCTTACTATTTCTCTAATATAGCATTTTATAACGCAAAAAACAAACACAGCATTACGCTTTTTTTATAAATACCGCCTACATACGCTGTTTTTATATTATTACCGGAACTAAATCTATAATATGAGCTTGTTTCCCAGTTGCAATAATTCAGAATAAGAGTATCTTATTATTAGAACAGTATCAATAAATAGAGGTTTTTATGGCTAAAGAGAACTCCGGGTGGTTGGACAAAGCTGATTCTCCTGAAAAGTTGAAGTCCATTCCTCAGGAACAACTGCCGCTTTTAGCCAATGAACTCCGCCAATATATCCTGAAAACCGTCGCATGCAACGGCGGTCACCTCGCAAGTAACCTGGGCGTAGTGGAATTAACCGTAGCTCTGCATTACGCTTTTGACCTGAAAAAAGATAAAATTATATGGGACGTAAGTCACCAGTCATACGCACATAAAATACTTACCGGCAGAAAAGAGTTTTTCTCTTCTCTGCGGAAATTCGACGGGTGCTGCGGTTTTCAATCCCCATTGGAATCAGAATACGATCCATGCTTTGCCGGTCATGCCGGAGCTGCAATTTCTACATGCCTCGGTATATCCGCCGCAAATATCGCCAATAACCGCGATGGTCTTGCCATCGCCGTGGTGGGAGACGGATCTCTGAACTGCGGATTGTCTCTGGAAGGTCTCAACAATGCCGCCAGCTGCGGTAAAAAGTTGGTCATTATACTTAACGATAACCGTATGTCTATCTCCGGCAATGTGGGTGCTATGGCGTCATACCTGCACCGCGTTATCACCGCAAGACACTACTCCGGCGTGAAAAACCGTATCAAGAAGTTTATCGATAAACTCCCCGGACACCGCACCATGTTGAGATACATCCGGAAAATCGAAGGCTTGACTAAATTTGCCCTGCTCCCGGGCGCTGTGTTCGAAGAACTCGGAATCCGCTATCTCGGCCCGGTCGACGGACATGATATACCGGCTCTTTTAAGAACTTTTGAACATATCCGCACTTCTGATGAACGACCGGTAATTATACATGTAAAAACTAAAAAAGGATATGGTTACACCCCGGCTCAGAATGATCCGGAATCTTTTCATGGAGTCAGCAGCTTCGATTTGGACAGCGGCAGCTTGAAGCCGGCGTCTCACAACAATTTTTCTTACGCATTCGGCTACTCAGCTTTAGAGCTGGTAGAAAAATCCAACGATGTTGTCGCAATATCTGCCGCAATGATATCTCCAACCGGACTTGCAAACCTTAAGCGCAGTTTTCCCGACCGCGTTTTTGACGTCGGAATAGCTGAAGGACATGCGGTAACCTTTGCCGGTGGATTGGCAACCGCAGGCATGCGCCCGATCGTCGCCATTTACGCCACCTTTATTCAACGGGCTCTCGACAACGTATTTCATGACGTATGTCTGGGTGATCTGCCGGTAATATTCTGCCTCGACCGGGCAGGACTGGTAGAGGACGGGCCAACTCATAACGGAATCTATGACCTGAGTTTCTTCAGATCTATGCCTAATTTGATTATTATTCAGCCGGCATCGGAAAATGAATTGCGGCAAATGCTGTTTTTCGCATATAATCAACGTCATCCGGTTGTGATCCGTTATCCGCGCGGCGGATCCGGAATGGCTTTTGACCAGTCAGAGGAAACGCCAATAGTCCTGGGAAAGGCAGAAATAGTTTCACAGAACAACTCCGATATCGCTATATGGGCCAGCGGAGCTGAATTATGGCGGGCATTGGAGATAAACCGGATTTTGCAGGAAAAATTCCAGCTTTCAGCCGAAATAGTAAACGCCAGATTTATTAAGCCGCTGGATCATGCTCTTATGCTGAAACATGCTGCGGAAAAACAGTTTATCTTCACTATTGAGGATCACTCCATCGTCGGAGGACTGGGTTCAGCTGCGGCGGAGGTTCTGGCAGAAGCAAACGGCAAACTGCACTCTTTCGGTTGGCCTGATCACTTCATTCCACACGGGAAACCAGATATCCTGCGTCGGCAATTCGGATTAACCGCAGATGCTATTGCGGAAAAAATTGCCGCCATAGTACGGCAATAAAAAAACTATAACTGTAAAGGCGTAACTTTACGCCTCAAAAATAAATTTTAACGCACGTTCGCGAATTATTTTCAGATTCTCTGCAAAACGGATGAAGTCCGGTTCAAACTCTTTCATTACAGGACTATGTGACTCCGTAAAAATACCGGCAAGAATATTCAACTCGGCTAATACCCGCTTCATCAATGACAGCTTCAGCGTATGCGCCCCGGGATCATTGCCGATCTCTACAAAATTGTAAACTCGCGAAAGCATTTTGCCATAACACCCGGCCACGTAAAGTCCAAAGTGAATCTGTTCCCGGGATTCAAAATTAAATCCGGCAAATGCGTTCCACTCCCTTACCGCCGCCTCCAGCATCAAAAACAGGTCAAAACCGGGATTCAACCGCAGAGACGATACTACCTCTTCTTCACTTATACCATCCTCCTCTTCGTCAGCTTCCGGCTTGAGAAACTGCCACGGATAGGAGTTTTCATGCACAGGAGCAAGTTCAGCCTGCGCCGCCAGCTTGGAATAGATAATCTCATCCTCTCCAGGCAGATCAAGATAGCGCGGCAGAGCTTGAAAATAACGGCTTATTCTCAGCTCGTCGCGTCTTATCTCACGCTCCCATTCGTATTCATTCCATTCCGGCGGCATGGCAACTCCTGTTTTTACGCTTTGCCGGGACGCAGATTCCCAAGAGTCTGCTGATCCTCTATTGTGGGTGCATCGCCCCATAGCTTCTCAATTTGATATTTCGCCCGCTGCTCTGCCGACATAATGTGTACAACAACCGTACCAAAGTCAATCAGCACCCAGCCACTCATCGCATCACCTTCCACAGAAATCGGACGCACTTTAAGCACTTCGCGGACACTGCGCTCTATGTGACTCTGCACCGCGGCGCCCTGAACCGTGGAAGAAACGGTGCAAATTATAAAGTAATCGGCGATAAAAGTCACCTCCGATACATGCAATGCAACTATATCCTCCGCCTTGCGATCTTCCGCCGCCTTGACACAAAACTCCGCCAGTTCACTGGCACTTACCATATTTTTCGCTTCTTCGTTCAATTAATTCTCCTTCCGGTATAAACCGTTTTCTTTTATATATCGGTATACTTCTTTATCAATACAATTAGCAACATTTTCATTTTTTGCTACGGCTTCTCTGATTTTTGTTGAAGAAATGTTGTAAACCGGCAGATCGTTCAACAGCGACCCCAGCAGTTTTTCCGCCTCTCCATCACTCCAATGCTGCCGCAATTCCGACAGCGACGCACGTTCGCCATCGCCGCGCGGATAACAGATAATCCGGTAATCGCGCAGCAGCTCTCTCGCATTATGCCACAGATGAAAACTCGTAAGCATATCCTCCCCGATAAGCAGAACAAACTCACGCTCAGGATAACGCCGGCGCAACTCAGCCAGCACTTCCGACGTATAAGATGGATTCAGCTTCAACTGATCCTCTATTCCGCATGGCAGAATCTTTTCCAGCCCACGGCATGCCAGTTCAAGCATCGCCAGACGATCACTGAAATCCGACAACCGCCGCTGTTTGTGGGGAGGGATATAGGCCGCCGACAACCATACCTCATCGGCCAGATCAAGCTCAATAACCGCCTTGGCCAAAGCAATATGACCATTATGCGGAGGATCAAATGATCCGCCGAAATATGCTGTTCTCAATAAAGCCAATTTTCCTCCATGTAGCTCTCTTCTCCGGACTTCTGAATCTCATCCCGTCCGGAACCGCCGTTCTCAATTATATTCAGTTGTTCCTCCAATGCCTCAAGCTCTGTTCTCCAGAACCCGGCACTGCCCCAGTCCGGAAAATTACGCTCAAACATAAAGTCACCCTTTTGCCGCGCACACCACGCCAGATAATATATCATACGCATCGCACGCAGTGACTCAAGCAGACTATATGACGGCTCATCAATATCCCGGAACCGGCGGTAGCCATCCAGCAACAGCGCCAACTCATTATAGCAATCACCGGCATATCCCGGCAGCAGCAGCCACAAATCCTGCGCCGCAGGTGCAACCGCCATATCGTCAAAATCAATTACCGACAATCCAACATCCGGACGGGCAAGAATATTGCCTCCGTGTAAATCACCGTGTACCGGAATCAACTCAATATCAGTAAATTCCGACTCTGCCGCGGCTATTATCCGCTCAGTCACACTGCGCAGTCGCTCCTTTACACCGGCCGGAATAAACGGCACAGATTCAAGATACTTCAGTGCACTTCCAGTCAAAGCCTCCGGTGTGAGCAACGGCCGCTCAACAGCACTCATCCCTGCTCCGGCATTATGAATACGACCGGCAAGCATTCCCAACCGTACCCAGTCATCTTTGCTCAACGGTTCAAAGCGGCGACCGGCCTTTTTGGGAAATAATGCAAAATATATTCCGCCACCAGTAACACCCAGCGTCAATCCGCCGTTCAGCTTCAATGGTGCCGCCAATGGGATGTCCGCCTCAGCACAACGGAACATGAATTCATGCTCTTCACTCAATGCATCAAAACTCCAACGCCCGGGACGATAGAATTTTGCCACCACCGGCTCGCCAGTAGTCCTCCGTAATTCGTAAACCCTGTTGATATAACTGGGATAAGGAATTGTAACCCCTTCAAACCGGCAGTTTAAAGCCGTTTCAGCTGCATCTATTATTATGTCCGGAGTTAAACCGTCAAAACTATCGCCAGCCATCATACCCTCAACCAAAGTTCCAGACCTGTAAACAAAAACAGCGGAACCGCTGACCGATTCCGCTGTCTTTTGAACATGCCATGCTGATTAGTTGATCGGCTTGGTCTTGGGCAATCCCAGAACCTTGTCCTCAGCAATGCGTTTTTCAGCACGAAGAAGGTCGATACGTTCGAAGCGTTTCATTACATTGCGTTTCTTGCGGATCTTACCGCCAACCCGCAAACTCGGATGTTGAGACATAAGAAAACCTCACTGTGTTATATGTTAATTCTTTTTTAAATTCAATACGTTTATATAATATGAACCTTTTTTCTCTTTATTCAAGTAGCTTTCAAGAAAAATAACCGCTTTTATTGCAAAAAAACAGTTTCCGGCCCATATTAATAAATATGAAAAAACTGTACACAATAATTTTATATGCTGTAATCATATTTCCGGTACCGCTACATGCGCTTACTGTAAGTATTCTGCACACTACCGATACCCATGGGAATTTAAGTGCAAATGAGCAAATAGCCGAGCTGTTTCAGCATTATTCGACTCCGTATACCATTATAATCGATTGCGGCGACACGGTTCAGGGAACGTTCAGTATGGCGCAGTGTAAAGGAAAAACTGTTCCGGCAATTCTGAATAAACTGAACTATGATATCTGGATTCCGGGAAATCATGATCTCGATTTCGGCATTGAAGCGTTCAACTGTTACCGCAACGCGTTCACAGGATCAATGCTGGTGGGAAACTGGATAATCGACGGCGCTCCTATGCCGGGATGGAAAATGTTTGAATTCAATGGAATAAAAATTGCCGTAATAGGATTATCCAGAACTGATCAACCTTACAGAACACTGTGTACAGGTTACTCTTTAACTACCGAAACTGAACGGAATTCACTGTTGAGAATTCTCCCGCAAATCCGTAATGCCGGAGCAGACGCGATAATTCTGGCCAGACACGCAGGAAATTATGACCAGTCCGGTAATCTATGGCAATTGCTAAAAGAGTTTCCGGAGATTGATCTGGTTCTCGGCGGCCATACGCATCAGAATGATTCCGGCTCTCCATGCGCCGGAAGTTTTTATGCTCAGGCAGGCAGTCATGCCGAAAATCTCGGCGTTGTAACCATGGAGTTTGATGATCACTCAGGAGAACTTATTCAAATAAGCGGCAAACTGGTTCCCATGCCGGAAGTTCAGGAAAAACTGCCAGCCACCCGGATGATTGCTGAACTCGAAGAAGACATACAGCTTCCACGCCGCAAAACCCTTAATCACCCGCTGGCTGAAATTGGGGCAAAAGCTATGCTTGAGGTAACCCGGGCTGACCTCGCTTTTCACGGCAATCGTGCCAAAAACTATCGCTACAGCCGTAACATTGACGAAGCAACTTTGTTTAGAATGTTCCCGTTTGAGGATTATGTGATAACATTTGAAGTTTATCCTGACGAATTGCTGGAACTTTTAACCGAACAGATGCAAACTTACAAGAGTGAATCGTATTCATTTTATGTCGCAGGCTGTGAGGTTATATATGATGACAGCGGAAAAGCAATTGCCTCCACCCTCCCCCGCAAGGAAAAATACACTCTTGCGGTAAGCGCTTTCACCTTCTCCGGCGGTAATGGTCGCTTTCAAACTATGAGAAAACTTATGGAGAAGCGCGATTACAAGCTCAACGGATTATTGAGAGATTGTGTACGGAATTTCCTTACTCAATAATCATAAAGTATTTGGCTATATTTCAGAAATTATTGAACTAAAAAAAGCTGATTTTTTTACTTTTTTAACTTGATGAATTGAGAAATTGCGCTATTTTAATGCATATCGCTTCAGCAAGCGGAGAGGTGGCTGAGTGGCCGAAAGCAACGGTTTGCTAAACCGTCGTAGGGGAAACTCTACCGAGGGTTCGAATCCCTCCCTCTCCGCCATTTTTTTTTGCTAAAAAAATAAATGCGGAAGGATGGGATTCGGCAGGCGGGAATACCACGCCTGCAGGGGATGACAACGGCATACCCGAAACCCCAAAAGGGTTCGAGGAGCGCAGCGAAAGGCGGCACAAAGTGACGCAGTGAGCCGGAGGCGAACGGCAATCCCTCCCTCTCCGCCATTTTTTTTGCTAAAAAAATAAATGCGGAAGGATGGGATTCGGCAGGTGGGGATACCACGCCTGCCGGGGATGACAACGTCATACCCGAAACTCAAAAGGGTTCGAGGAGCGCAGCGAAAGGCGGCACAAAGTGACGCAGTGAGCCGAAGGCGAACGGCAATCCCTCTTGTCTCCGCCATTTTTTGCTAAAAAAAATAGATGCGGAAGGATGGGATTCGGCAGGTGGGGATACCACGCCTGCCGGGGATGACAACGTCATACCCGAAACCCAAAAGGGTTCGAGGAGCGCAGCGAAAGGCGGCACAAAGTGACGCAGTGAGCCGAAGGCGAACGGCAATCCCTCTTG
>CALXXL010000026.1 GCA_944392655.1 uncultured Victivallaceae bacterium | reverse complement strand
CAGAACCCGTGTCGGGTTGCCGGTAATATCGCCTTGAAGGCGTGGTGCATACCACCGGCTTAGCCGGTGGTTTTGATATTATCAACTGTAGCTTTGGTATAATTTTATAATTTGATGAAAGAATTCAGCGCCAGTTCTATCTTTTCAGATTGGCGGATATGATTGTTATATTGTCTGTGCCGCCGTTTTTAAGCGCCTCGCACATCAGATGTGCGGTGATTTTTTGTGGAGAAGAGTAGTTATCCATTATTTCAGCAATGAGAGAGTCATCCACCATAGTAGTCAATCCATCGGAACAGAGCATGAGTTTTTCATAATCATTGCGTGGAAATACATTTATTTCCGGTTTGACCCGGCGGCTTGGCCCCACCGCCTTACAAATGATATTGGCGGCAGGCAAATCGACTATTTCGGTACCGTTTTCCCTGGATTCATTCAATATTTTAGATCGTAAAGTATGATCACAGCTCAGCATTACCAGTGATGAGCGTGTTTTTCCATAGCATCTGCTGTCGCCGGCATTGGCAACAATAATTTTATTCGGGGTTATTATTGCTGCCACGACGGTACATCCCATCGGTTTTGTCTGTTGTAATTTTTTACTTTGTTCTCTTATTTCCCGGTTGGCTTCTTCGATAACCCAAATCAGAAATTCCCGGAGTTTATCTTCATCGTTCCGGTTCCCAACATTGTCATTGTGCCATGCTCTGTGCATAAAGTTGCAACACAGTTCGCTGGCGATATCGCCGTCGTTATGGCCGCCAATGCCGTCAGTCACTACTGCAAATGCGTTGCGTTCGTGAGGATTGCTGATATAAAAGAAGCGGTCTTCATTGCTTTTTCTTACCAATCCGGTTTGGGATTCTCCGGCGAAAGTCAATTTTTTTCGTGTAAAAAACCGGAATTGTTTAAGTTTTTCGAAAAGCATTATTCTGTCTCAATAAAATTAATTTTTGCTTAGAAAAAATTTAGCACAAAATATAAAAATCGCAATATTTTTTTCAAATAAGTTCTTGATTTTTCAAATATGTTATGCTTATGTAAGCAACATAGAGCCGCCACGGGTATATAAAACGTTGGTTGCGGTCGTCGGTAAAAAAGCGGGGAAGTTTTCCCGTGAAAGGGTGTTGCCGACTGGGTGTGCTGGCGTGTCAATGCCGGTGACGGATCTTGCTGCGGGAGCAGGTTGCATGGTGTATACTTTGCAGCCGGATTTCCGGAATATTGTATAAAGTTCAAACATATAATATTATAATAAGGAGATATTATTATGAAAGCAGCAGAGATCAGAAACTTCGTTGTGGCGGGGCACAGTGGCAGCGGTAAGACGTCACTGTGCGAACAGATTCTTTTTAAAGCGAAGGCGATAGACCGTCCCGGCAGTGTTGACGCAAAGAACACGGTATCTGATTACACTCCCGATGAACATGACAAACTTTCAAGTATTTATGCCTCTCTCCTGAATTGCAAATGGCAGGACAAGCATCTCTTTTTTATAGATACTCCCGGATACAGTGAATTTGTCGGTGAAGTGGTTGGCGGTGTTGGTGTTGCTGACGCTTCGCTGGTGGTGATTGATGCTATTGACGGTCCGCAGTTTGGTACTGCGCGTGCCTGGAAACTTTCGCGTGAAGCTGGAGTTCCGCGTTGCGCGTTTGTGAACCGTCTGGATAAAGAGCGTTCCGATTTTGCCCGTACGCTTGAAGTAATGCGTAAAAACCATGGCAAGACGGTTATTATTCCGGTGACTTATCCGGTGGGTTCGGAAGCGAATTTTTCGCGCGTAGTCAATGTATTGTTTGACAAAGACATACCTGCTGAAATTGCCGAGCCGGTTGCAGAGTGCCGTGCATTGCTGATGGATGCGATTGCAGAAACTGACGAAGATTTGATGATGCGTTATCTGGATGGGGAAACGCTGTCGGACGAAGAGGTAAAGAAAGGTCTGATTGCGGCAGTGCAGAGTTGCCGTATCATTCCGGTATTTGCCGGCAGTGCGGTAAAAGATATCGGGGTTACTGAGCTTCTGGACGGTATTGCGGAACTTTTCCCGGATCCGATGCATCGTAAAGAGATTACGCTGGACAATGGTGAAACGATGCCGCGTCGTGAAGATGGGCCGGGTTATGCGCTGGTATTCAAGGTGGTGAATGACCCGTTTATGGGGCAGTTGGCTTACTTCAAGGTATGCTCAGGCAGCTTCAAATCCGACAGTGAAGTTTATAATATCTCCACCGGTGGCAAAGAGCGTTTCGGCTCCATTCTGCTGATTAACGGAAAGACGCAGACGCCGACAGATTCCCTTCCGGTTGGAGCATTTGCGGCGATTGCGAAGTTGAAAGAGGCGCATATCGGCAATACGCTCTCAACCGAAGCCGGCAAGAATGAGATCAAGAAGATCGTTTTCCCGGGAGCTCTGATGTCGTATGCGGTTACCGCGGCGAAATCCGGAGAGGATGAAAAGATTGCTGCCGGATTGAATAAGATTGCGGAATGTGATCCCACCGTGCATCTGTCACGTCAGGAAGAGACACATGAATTTCTGCTTTCCGGAATGGGTGATATTCATTTGGGCAATGTGGTCAAGAAACTTAAAGACGTTTATAAGGCTGAAGCAGTGCTGAATGCTCCCAAAATTCCTTACCGGGAAACTATCACTGCCAGCGGAGAAGGGCATTACCGGCATAAAAAGCAGACTGGTGGAGCCGGTCAGTTTGCCGAAGTTCAACTGAAGATTGAATACAATCCGGACGGTTATGAGTTTGTCAATGCGGTAGTTGGCGGAAATATTCCGAAAAACTTTATTCCTGCGGTGGAAAAAGGTATCGCTGAAACACTGGTAAAAGGACCGCTGGTGGGCTGTACTGTTGAACGGGTAAAAGTTACTTTGGTGGATGGTAAATATCACCCGGTTGACTCTAATGAAATGGCGTTCAAAATTGCGGCGCGGATGGCGTTCCGTGAGGCGATGAATAAAGCCAAGCCGGTGCTTCTGGAGCCGATTCAGACGGTTAATATTCATATTCCGGAAAGCAACATGGGCGATATTTCCGGTGACTTGAATCATAAACGCGGCCGTATTCTTGGTATGGATATGGAAGAAGGTATGCAGGTTGTTCATGCTGAAGTACCTCTGGCCGAGCTCAGCCGTTACGCTACTGAGCTGCGCAGTATGACGCAGGGGCGCGGATCGTTTGACATGGAATTTGCGCGTTATGAACAGGTTCCAGCGAATGTAGCGAATGAGATTATCGCCAAGCATCAAGCGGAACAGAGCGAAGAATAAAACTGTAATACAAAAATATCCGGATTAAAATCCGGAAATAGATTTACCGGAAACTGCGGATATATGCCCGGTTTCCGGTATATTTTATATATGCGGCATAAACATGAAAAATTTACGTAGTACCAAATATACATTTTTGACCGCCCGGGAGTTTAAACCGGGCGGCTGGCTGAAGCGGCAATTGCGGATTGAAGCGGAAGGGTTGGTTGGAAATCTGGATAAATTCTGGCCTTCAATACGGGACAGCGGCTGGTTTGGTGGGGCGAGTGAAAGCTGGGAACGGGTGCCGTATTGGCTGGATGGTTTTATTCCTTTAGCAGTATTGCTGGAGGATGAAGATATGTGCGCCAGAGCCGTAAGATATATTGATCAGATTATTTCTCACCAGGAAGAAGACGGCTGGATATGTCCGTGTATACCGGAAAAACGTGGGGAGTATGATGTATGGGCGGTGCTTTTGATAGCAAAAGTGCTTGCGGTGTATGCTGACAGTTTCGGAGATGAGAAACGTATTTGCAATGTACTGTACCGGATTCTGCAGAATCTGGATAAGCATCTGGACAAATATCCGCTGTTTACCTGGGGAGAACACCGCTGGTTTGAAGGGCTGATTGGAATTTTCTGGCTGTACGAACGATATCCGGAAGAGTGGTTGCTTGAATTGGCGGAAAAACTGCATAGTCAGGGGAAAGATTATGAGAAATTATTTCGTGGCGAGTGGCCCTACCGGAGAGTTTACCGTAATTACAATATGGAGTCGCATGTAGTAAATCTGGCGATGGCATTAAAATGGTATGCGCTTTACGGGCGTCTGGACGGGCGTTCCGGACGTAACCTTGATGCTGAAGCTACGACGATGCTGAATATCTTGCGGGAACATCATGGAATGGTTCACGGACATTTCACTGGAGATGAACACGTTTCATTTAAAAACGCCTCGCAGGGAACTGAGTTGTGCGGGGTGGTGGAGGCGATGTATTCGGAAGAGTGGCTGCTGGCCGCTTCCGGCAATCCTGTATGGGGAGACAATCTGGAGTTGCTGGCATTTAATGCTTTACCTGCAACGATTTCTCCTGATATGTGGAGTCATCAGTATGATCAACAGACCAATCAGGTGGGTTGTGTAACCGAGGCAAAGCAGAACTGGCTGACCAATAATGTTGATGCGAATATTTTCGGTCTTGAACCGAACTACGGCTGTTGTACCGCCAACATGGGGCAGGGGTGGCCTAAACTGGCATTAGCGTCATTTATGCGTGGTGAAAACGGTATATTTTCTGCCGTACTGGTGCCGGGGAGGGCGGAATTGGAGATCAACGGAGTCCAGGTAATCTGTGAATTAAAGACCGGGTATCCTTTCCGGAAGGAATTGAATTATACGATTACAGCTTCCAGTGCAGTGGAATTTGATTTTGATATTCGGATTCCTGGCTTTGCCGTATCGGCGGAGATTGACGGGGTTTCAGCGTTGCCCGGGACAATTTTCCGGCTGCATCGGACTTGGAACGCCGGTGTGACTGAGATAAAAGTCAAATTGGATTTTGAGGTAAAATGGCAGGCAAGACCATATTCGCTCTGGGCATTGCAGTGGGGAAGCCTGATTTTTTCACTGCCGGTTGCATTTGTCAGTAGCCGCAATGAATGGAGCCGTGATGGAGTTGAACACAAATATCCTTATTGTGATTATGAAATTGAGGCAAAAGAGAAGTGGAATTACGGTTTTGCTGGAAGAGAGTGGCGGGCAGTTGAGATTGATGATTGGAGTTGCCCGTTTCATCCCGAACATCCCCCTGTGATACTGGAAGGATATCTGGCAGAAGTCGATTGGCGTTTAAAAGAGGATTTTCGTGGTATTGCACGGAATGCTCCGGAGAACCATCGCCGCCTGACGGAACCTGAATTGCGACATTTGATTCCATACGGCTCAACCGTATTGCGGATGACCGAGATGCCGATGCTGGAGGATTGATAAAAAAAAAAAGGCGGAGCCAAAACTCCGCCTTTTTTAACTGAGTCAAAGGTTATAACATTTTGGTTCCTATCTGAAGCAGGGAGCCGATCTGATATACGATAAGCGTTGTGATATAAGCCAGGATAAATAATCCTCCGGCCTCAATCAACGGCATCTTCCACGAGTTGAGTTCCCGTTTGATAATGGCGAGTGTCGCCAGACACGGAATGGATAGCAGGCAGAAGAGCATGATGCAGAATCCCTGCAGCGGAGTATAATTTTCTCTCAAATGCTGGCGCAGAGGAACGGATTCCTCATTAGTTTCGCCTTCGGCATAAAGTATACCTAGCTGGGAGACAAACACCTCTTTTGCTGCCAGTGCGCCAATAGATGCGGTAGTCAGTTTCCAGTCAAATCCGATTGGTTTGAATATTGGGGCGAGAGCCTGTCCTACCCGTCCGGAGATGGTGTATTCCATCATTTCGGCCTGACGTTCATTTTCGAGCTTGGTAACAGTATCGCCATACTCCTGCGCCGAGGCGATGATACGCTTTTGGATATCGGAAAGTTCATTTTCTTCCAGCTTTGCGACGTCCTCTTCCGACAAGGTTCTGGATTTTTTGATTTCCGCAATGCTGTCCTGTTCCAGAACCCCTGCTGTTTCCAGAAGATATATCTGAGAATCGGTCAATGCCAGATCGCTCTCCGCCTGAGCGATTGCTGCATCATAATCTTTGCTGAACACCTCCTTTTCCGGCCAGGTGTTGCAGATATAGAGGATGATGCTGGTAGCGAGGATAATGGTACCTGCCTTGTGAACGTACATTTTACCACGATCCCACATATGCAGGAGCAGGCTCTTTATGGTTGGCATACGATATGGCGGCAATTCCATCAAATATACTTCGCCTTCGCCGCTGAAGATGGTGGACTTCATAATCCTTGCGGCGATAAGGGCGACAATAACGCCGATCAAATATATGAGCCACATCATAAATGCCTGATAATTATCGGCGAAGAACGCGGGTATAATCAACGCATATATAGGCAGACGTGCACCGCAACTCATTAAAGGCAGCACCATAATAGTGGTGGTACGATCGCGTTCAGATTCAATGCATCTGGTAGCCATAATTGCCGGCACGGTGCAGCCGAATCCGAGGATCAGCGGTACGAACGAGCGTCCCTGCAAACCGAACCGGCGCATAATGCCGTCCATAACGAACGCGGCTCTGGCCATATATCCTGAGTCTTCCAGAATCGCGATGGCAAAGAAGAGGAATAGGATATTAGGCAGAAATACCAGAACGCCGCCTACGCCTCCGATAACGCCGTCGGTCAACAGTGAACGCAGATAAGGCATATTACTTTCCGGCCACATGGACTTGACGAAGTCAGACAGCATTCCGAATCCTGATTCAATATAACCCATCAAAGGATCGGCCAGTACAAAGGTGAACCAGAATGTCAGATATATTATAAGGAAGAACAGCGGCAGCCCGAAATACTTGTTGGTCATCACCATATCGATTTTATCAGAAATCTCCTGCCTTCTCTCTCTGGTAAACGATATAGAGTCACGGCATGCACCTGAGAGCATGGCATACCGTCGGTCGGCCATAAATGTTGTCGCCTGATTTATGGCGTGTTTGGCTTTCAGGTGCTGAATCTGTTTTTCAACCTCGTCATGAACCGGTTTGAATTCATCCAGCCGCATTGCGGAGGTGTCGTGTTCAAGAAGTTTTATAGCGAAGAATCTGGCGGGAATATGCTGATATTTTTCGATATTAAGTGCGTCGATTTTGTCGGCTATGGCGTTTATGGCGTCGTCGATATCGGCGCCGTAGGTCAGCATGGGTACGCCGTGAGAATCCAGGGTTTCGAGAGTTTTTGCCAGAGTGGCCAGCAGTTTCTGTACGCCGCCGGATTTATTGCCGATGGTTTGAACAATTGGGCAGCCGAAATAGTGTTCAAGTTTAGGTATATTGAACTTGAGTCCCTTATGCTCGGCATCGTCACTCATATTGAATACCAGCATCATGGGTATATGAAGTTCTGCCAGCTGAGTGGTTAAATAAAGACTGCGTTGAGGGATGGTTGAATCCACCACATTCAATATAAGGTCAATACCTTTCTTCATCAATTCCTGAAAGACCACATCCTCTTCCGGGGACGATGACGACAACGAATAAACTCCGGGCAGGTCGATAAGTTTTATCTCCATATCGTTGAGCATAAATTTGCCCGATTTACTTTCCACCGTCACACCGGGATAGTTGCCCACATGCTGCCTGGAGCCGGTCAAGGCATTGAAAATACTGGTTTTACCACAATTAGGGTTACCGGCCAGAGCTACAGTAAAATATTTTTTCATAATGACTCCAGTGGCTCCAGAATAATATTTTCAGCGTCATCGCGGTGTAAAGCTATGCTGGTTCCCATAAATCTCACCCGCAGCAAACCTCCGAATGGTGCGTGAGCTTCCATGGCCATTTCGGTACCGGCAATTATGCCGATATCAGCGAATTTCTTAATTGAGCGCAAGTTGGGAATCAATTTTGCGACCTTTGCGCTTCGCCCAATCGGCAAATCGGCGAGGGTCAACTCTCCGTTGCCGACATGATACTCCCGGACACTTTTCGACATCGAACCGCACCCGCAGGAACATTTTCGATTTACGTCCATATCAGTCTCCTTTAGTTGGATATATGAAATTATTAGAATACTCTAATTTTACTGTGCAAAAAAAACGCTCCAGCTCAGACAAAGCCAAGGCGTATTAAAATTCTACGTTATAGAATATACCATACAAACTTTAAAAAGCAATAATTATTTGCGTCAAACTTATATTTTTTTACAATTGTTATATTATTCAGGCTTACAATTGCAGTTATGATACATATTTACCGGTAACGGTGGAAAATATCTCTTTGGCACTGTTGATTTGCTGTTGATCTGGCTCCTTGATTCCGGGGAGGGGGGTGGGCATATTCATTTCGTGCCACTTGAAATCAGCCATACGGTGAAACGGCAGCAGGTCAATTCTGGAAACACAGTTGAATTTTTTCAGATATCCGGCTAATTTTTCCATGTGCTCACTAGTCATAGTCCATTCAGGGACAAGTACATGTCTTATCCATACCTCTTTGCCGGTTTTTTCGCAGTAATCCAGAGTGGCTAATGTATTTTTATTGTCAGAACCGGTTAACCGGATACACAATTCATTATCAAGGGCTTTAATATCGAGCAGCAGCATATTTGCCGCATCAATTACCTTTCCGGTCTGATCTAACGGCAGAGACCCGGCAGTATCGATTGCGGTATGGAAGCCTTTGGCACGGCATTCCGTCAGCAACGCGTATGAAAACTCCGGCTGTACGAGCGGTTCGCCGCCCGAGATGGTTACCCCTCCCGAACGCAGGAAGTTGCGGCATGAGTCGATCTTTTTAACGATTTCGGATACGGATATCCGGGTTCCGCCATTTGTAGCCCAGGAGTCCGGATTGTGGCAATATCTGCATCGCAAAGGGCAGCCCTGCAGAAAAACCACAAACCGTATTCCCGGACCGTCAAGCGTTCCGAAGCTCTCAAAAGAGTGTACTCTTCCGTAAACTTCCATATTGATTTTCAGCTCACATTTTGTTGTGGAATGTACGACTGATTACATCGAGCTGCTGTTCGCGGGTCAGTTTAATAAAGTTGACTGCATACCCGGAAACGCGGATGGTGAGCTGCGGATATTTTTCCGGATGTTCCATCGCATCAAGCAGGGTTTCGCGGACGAGCACGTTTACATTCAAATGATGACCGTTTTCCAGGAAGTAGCCGTCAAGCAGAGTGGTCAGATTGCAAATCTTTTCCTCTTCGCTCTTTCCCAGTGTATCCGGAATAATACTGAAAGTATAACTGATGCCGTCTTCTGCGTAATCGTATGGCAGTTTTGCCACTGACTTCAGTGATGCGACTGCGCCGTTCACATCGCGTCCGTGCATCGGATTGGCGCCCGGAGCAAACGGCTCGCCAGCTTTGCGTCCATCCGGAGTAGAGGCGGTTTTCTTTCCGTACATCACATTGCTGGTGATAGTAAGGATGGAAAGCGTCGGTTTTGAGCGGCGGTAAGCATAATGGCTGGCCAGTTTTTTCTCAAAGTTTTTAACAATATCCACAGCGATGCGGTCTACGCGGTCGTCGTTGTTGCCGAATTTCGGGAAATCGCCTTCAGTAATGAAGTCGATGGCGAGACCGGCGTCATTGAGAACCGGTTTCACCTTGGCATACTTAATGGCGGAAAGGCTGTCTGCCAGGACAGAGAGTCCGGCAATGCCGCCGGCCATGGTGCGCACGATCTCCTCATCATGCAAAGCCATTTCGATACGTTCATAGCAATACTTATCGTGCATGTAGTGGATAATGTTGAGTGTATCGATATAGAGTTTGGACAACCAGTCGGTAATCTCTTCAAAGTTGCGCATTACGTCGTCGTAGTTGAGATATTCATCCTTTGCCAGCACACGGATAGCCGGTCCGATCTGTTCATTGTTGCACTTGACGTCCTGTCCGCCGTTGATTGCGTAAAGCAGAGCTTTGGCCAGATTGCAGCGTGCGCCGAAGAACTGCATCTGCTTGCCGATCCTCATAGCAGAAACGCAACATGCAATACCGTAGTCATCGCCGAATTTAACCCGCATAAGGTCGTCATTTTCGTATTGAATTGCCGATGTGCGGATGGAGGTTTTTGCGCAGAACCGTTTAAAGTTATCGGGCAGCCGGTTGCTCCACAATACCGTCAAATTCGGTTCCGGTGCCGGGCCGAGATTGACCAGCGTATGCAGGAAGCGGTAGCTCATCTTGGTGACCATGTGGCGTCCGTCGAGCGAGAGACCGGCAATGGACTCGGTGACCCAGGTCGGGTCGCCGCTGAAGAGTTCATCATAAGCAGGTGTACGCAGGAAGCGGACGATACGCAGTTTCATGATGAAGTGGTCAACGAACTCCTGAATTTCCGACTCAGTATATTTCCCTGCAGCCAGGTCTTTTTCGGCATATATATCAAGAAAAGTGGAGATACGGCCGATAGACATTGCCGCGCCGTTCTGTTCCTTGACCGCGGCAAGATAGGCAAAATAGAGCCACTGAATCGCCTCTTTTACATCCTCAGCCGGACGTGAGATATCGAAGCCGTATTTGGCGGCCATCACTTTAAGCTCTTCCAATGCTTTAATCTGTTCTGCGATCTCTTCCCGTTTGCGGATATGGTCGGAATCCATTACATCAATGACCATCTCTTTCTTGGCGCGTTTCTTTTCCGCGATGAGGAAATCAACCCCGTAAAGCGGTACGCGGCGGTAGTCGCCGATGATACGTCCGCGGCCATAGGCATCCGGCAGACCGGTCATGATTCCGGCATGGCGGGCACGCTTCATCTCATCGGTATACACGTCGAATACGCCGTCATTATGAGTTTTGCGGTATTTGAATACATGTTCAACCACCGGATCCATTTCCCGGCCATAGGCTTCGAGTTCGGTATGAATCAACCGTATTCCGCCGAATGGCATAATGGCACGTTTCAGCGGCGCATCGGTTTGAAGACCGACAATCTGTTCCAGATCCTTATTGATATACCCAGCCTCATGGGAGGTTATGGTCGATATAGTTTTGGAGTCAATATCATAAACTCCATTGCGTTCGCGTTCCACCTTCATAAGTTCGGAGAGCTGCTGCCACAACGCCTGAGTTCTTTCCGTCGGTTCTGCCAGGAACTGGTCATCCCCGTCATACGGAGTATAGTTGCGCTGAATAAAATCCCGGACATTTACCTCTCTGTTCCATGGACCCTGTACAAATTCTTCGTTCATATTTTCTCCTTGTGGTTAATTATTGTGATGATAGATATTTATTTATCCAGGTAAAAAATCATAAAACCCGTTATATCAATTGTAATTGTGAATAATTTATCCGGATAAAATCCGGGGTTACGGTGTTGAAAAAAACCTGCAGACCGTAGTGCCGGTTTTCAATTTCGGCATATAATATACACTGGTTTCTTGTTATTACAATTAGCTAATGCTAATTAAAGATAAGAAAAAAGATATTTTTTTATTTATATTGTGTTTCGGAAGATTTCCGTGCAGTTTTTGCTGTCGTGGATTTAAACAGCGGTTTGCTGAACCAGTCAAGCAATTCGCCGCATCCGCAAAATAGCCGGCACCATATTCGCGGGAAGAAACATGATGCGCCGAGAAAAACAATGGCGATAATCCAGACAATATAGTCAGGAATCAGGTTGAATATTGCAAATGGTTCCCAAACGGGCAGGGCGATATTCAGCCATGCGGCGGCGAGTACAGTCAAAAGGATTATTCTGCGTAATATTCCCGGGTGTTTAATTTTCAGAGGTATAGATTTCACTCCTGCTCTGGAGCTGAGTTTTGCAATAATTTCCTGAGCTCCGCCAAATGGACAAAGCCAGGTACAGTAGAAATTATTGCCTTTTATGATACCGACTAGGGCGATTACAATAAATAGTACAAGCGGTAAAGACAGCGCAATATATGGCAACGCTCCCAGCCAGCTGCTGATTTGCTGGATTGAGAGATAACTGCGGAAGATGAAGCCGAATAAAATGATATTCACGATAAGCAAAGTTGTTCTTGCTCTACTTTTTACCGGTCTGATAAAAATAAAGATGTTGAAGATTATCAATATTGCCGCACCGATATCCCGCCACGGGAATGGTTGATTCTCCGCCGGTTCCGGAGTTAACTCAAGGTAATCGTTTAACATGGCATGAATGGTTTTTTCGGCGGCAGATGAAGAGAAGGTTGCTCCGGTAACTGCGTCCAGCGGGAGTTTGGCTGCCTCATTGGGGGACAAACCATAATATTTGGTGAATATACCGGAAGAGATAACTTTATTCCAGAAGCGGTCATCCTCCTGATTTGGAGGGAAATCGATTTTCTCTATGGTGTTATTTTGCGGATTCAATGTAATGATTACATTGATATTACTGCGGAAGCCGCGGATATCCTGATAGTTTTCTCCGGAAAACAGAGTATGTTCATCCGTTTGCATGGCGCCGTTGTCTTTATGCTGAGACTGGCGCAGACCTGCTCCGGCGAGAAACAGTAAAACTATAACCGCAAAGGGTATAAGGCGGCTTAGTCTTCTAAAAATATCTTTAATCAAGTAACACTCCATTGTCATATTGTTCTCTATAATATAGCGTATTATCCGGCTATTAGTCAATTCTAATTGTTAAAAGAGATATAAAAAAGCCGGATTCTGTTTATAGAATCCGGCCTGTGACTGGCATATTATTGCTATTTAACTATGCCGAAGTGTATTGCGGCGCACCATATACCTGCGAGAATGAACCAGAGGATTACGCCGTGAATTACCGGACGCAGTCCGAGTTCGCGCAGTTTGGCGCGGTTGAGATTTGCTCCAATCAGGAAGAGGGTCAATACCATCAGGTGAGTCGAGAGCTCTTTCAGGAAAGCGCCGCAGTTTGCTGTGACAGGGATCCAGGTAACGATAGCCGAAGCGATCAGGAATCCGGGGATGAACCACGGTATCCGGAAGCTGATTTTCCGTTTTCCGTCCTCTCCGGCCTGAGCAACAAACATGGAGAGGAAGAGTGTTACCGGTACAATCCACAGTGCCCGCGCAAGTTTTACGGTTGTACCGACTTCCAACGCTTCCGGACCATAAGCGAGAGACGCGCCGACAACCGAACTTGTGTCGTGTATACCGAGTGCCGCCCAGTAGCCGAACTGATATTCCGTCATGCCGAGAGCGTGTCCGATGGCCGGGAAAATCAGCAGAGCAACAGCGTTCAGGGTAAATACCACAGCCGAGGCGATGGCAATATCGGAGGCTTTAGCCTTCAGTACCGGAGCAGCCGCGGCAATGGCGCTGCCGCCGCAGATGGAGGTTCCCACACTGATCAAATAAAGCGTATGCTTGGGGAGTCCGAGCTTTTTGCCGATGAAAACCCCGAGTCCTATCCCGAGAGATATTCCTATAAATGTATATATGATTCCGTTTGCGCCGGCAGTGAGAACTTTTACAAGGTTCATACCGAATCCCATACCGACAATTGCGGCGCCGAGCAGGGGCGACGTCAGTTTTGCGGTCTGTTTCTCAAATGGATTTCCCCACGCTATGGCGAATACCACACCGCAAATTACCGCGATTCCCGGCGCATGATTGCGCAGCGGAGCGTATATCCACGGTACAAAAAAGAATGCCGCGGCGAGGATGAGAAAGATTATCTGCTTTACCCGTTCAGCAACTGGAACGGCAGCATTACATTGTTTTTCAATATTGGTGTTTTCCATAGCTCCAACTCCTTTTGGTTATTGTTTGAGATTAATATAATGTAGAAATTCAACAAATAAAAATAATTGATATTTATGGATTGATAAATTATATTTATGGATATATGTTAATTCAAAATGGAGCAGATGTCATGATAGATCGTAAACTGGAGATATTCCGAATGGCGGCTACTCTGGGCAGTTTTACCGGGGCAGCCGCGGCGCTTGGGATGAGTCAGCCGAATGTTACTCATCAGCTTGCGCAGTTGGAAGCCGATTTAGGGGTCGCGTTATTTATCAGGGAAGGGCGCAATGTGCGTCTGACTGCGGCTGGCCGGGAACTGCTTGGCGCATGCGGACAACTGTTTGACGATGCGGAAAAGATCAGGCGTTCAGTCCGTTATGCAGCGGCAAAATTGCGATATTTTGCCGTGGGTGGAACTATGACCGCCGGCGGTTATCTGCTGCCGGGATTGATCGCCGGTTATATGCGGAGTCATTCTGCACATTCGTTATCGCTGTCGATTGCGAACACCCGTGGCATAGAAGAGCTTTTATTGGCGCGCAAATTGGAATTAGCTCTGGTAGAGGGGCCATTTGAGCGTGGTTGCTTTATGTCGGAAGAGTTTACTGATGATGAGCTTGTACCGGTATTTGCTCCCGGTTTTGCAGCAGAAAATTTTTCACTGGCGGAATACCTGCAAAACGGTGGTCGGCTGATATTGCGGGAACACGGTTCCGGAACGCGTTATTATTTTGAACGTTTTCTGCATGAGCGTGGAATAAATTATGAACCAGGGGCGATACTGGAGGTGAACAGTTTTGACGCATTAAAGCTGCTGGTGCGTGAAGGGCTTGGCATTACGGTTATCTCCCGTTATGCTGTACTGGATGAGTTGTCTGGCGGAGTATTGAATTACGGATGCTTTCTTGAGGGAAGAATCTGGCGTAAGCTCAATTTTATTTTCCTGTCCGGGGCTGATCACCGTTTTATAGATAACTTCATCACTTTCTGCCGTCATAATTTTAAAGGTTTTTCTCCTGTCCGGTAAATTTTTCCTGCATTTTGGCGATAAACAATTTTGCCGCAGAGGAGAAGACCTGATCTTTTTTCCAGACCACATTCAAAGCCGATTCCAATTTAGGCTTGAACGGCCGGAAACAGAGATTGCTTACCGAGGTAGTGTTGATAAGTTTATCAATTGCCACCGCGCATCCGAGTCCGGCTTCGACCATCAAAGCCGCGTTAAAGATCAAATTGTATGTTGCGACAACATTTATGCTGTTCCAGTCCTGTCCAAGCCATTGAATATATGGATTCAGTGCATTGTGGGTTTTGATTAACTGGCGCGAGCACAGGATCGGTACCCGGGCTAAATCTTCTTTGGTGATGAATTTATTTTTTGCCAGCGGATTATCCTTGCGCATGGCCAGCCCCCACACCTCGCGGTAAGGCAGGTTGATGGAGTTGTATTTTGTTATATTTACCGGCTGAATTATGACGCCGAAGTCGAGAGTTCCTTTATCGAGGCGGTCAAGTACATCTTCAGCATTTCCACTGTACATGTGGAAATGTACTCCGGGATACTCTTTATGCAGGTCATTAAAGAGTTCGGCAATCAGCTTCATGGCATTGGTTTCGCCGCAGCCTAAATATATGTCTCCGGTAACAGAGGCTCCCATGGAGTGAAATTCGGCTTCGGTTTTATTAACCATCTCCATAATTTCCTCGGCGCGGCGCCGGAAGAGTATACCCTCCTGAGTCAAGGTAATGGTGTGATTGGAACGGACAAAAAGTTTTTGTCCCAATTCGTCTTCAAGATCCATAAGCTGACGTGAAAGTGTCGGCTGTGTAACATGCAGAACCCTTGCTGCTTTGGTAACGGTTCCGGCATTAACAACTGCAAGAAAATATTTTAAAACTCTTAATTCCATAATTTTACCAGCCCTTTCTGCTTGCTAATATAACTTCTTTGCAATGCTTTTCAAGCATTGACGCGTATAGATTATAAGTATTTGTTATTTGTAGATATTGATTTATATTGAATAATGTCGTCACAGAGTTGGTATTTTTTAAGGAGAAACAAGATGAGCAGATTAATAACATTGTTACTGGGAGGTATATTAATGATGATGTACGGGTATGCGCTTGAAAAGCCTGCGGATGCGGACAATTTTTACGTCAGCGATAAGGTTGTCAAGGAGGAAGTATCATTTCCAACGCTGTATAACTTGAAAATTGCCGGAAATCTGTTTAAACCGGCATTGATGGATGGGCAACGTTATCCGGCGATAATCGTTGGCCATCCGATGGGTGCGGTAAAAGAGCAGAGTGCCAATTTGTATGCAACCAAAATGGCGGAATACGGCTTTGTGACGTTGGCTATAGATCTGCCATTCTGGGGTGCGAGTGAGGGCGAACCGCGCAACTCTGTATCGCCAGATCTGTACAGTGAGGCATTCAGTGCTGCTGCAGATTATCTGGGAACGCTTAGTTGCGTTGATGCGGAAAGGATTGGCGTAATCGGTATATGCGGCAGTGGTGGATTTGCGATCAGTGCGGCTAAGATAGATCCGCGTTTAAAAGCAGTGGCTACCGTCAGCATGTACGATATGGGTGCGGCAGTGCGGGATGGTCTGAACAAATCGGTTACAATGGATGCCCGGAAAGCCATGTTGAAACATGCGTCGGAACAGCGTGATATAGAGTTTTCTGGTGGAGAAGTGGAATATACCAGTGGTACAGTGCATGAGTTGACTGATAAATCCACACCGATTGAGCGGGAATTTTTTGAATTCTACCGTACTGAACGCGGCGAGGTTACTCCTCCGGGAGTCTCACCTGAGACCACCACGCATCCGCGGATGACTTCATTTGTAAAATTTATGAATTTCTATCCGTTTAATGATATAGAGATGATTTCTCCGCGTCCATTGCTGTTTATTGCCGGTGAGAATGCTCACTCAATTGAATTCAGTGAAGATGCGTTCCGCCGGGCGGCTGAGCCGAAAGAGCTCTATATTGTTCCTGGCGCCGGACATGTTGATCTCTATGATCGTACCGGGCTGATTCCATTTGACAAGTTGAATGAATTTTTCTCCAAGAATCTTTAAAGTTTAAGGAAATAATCATGAGTAAAAATATTCTGGTAATATCTTCATCGCCGCGTGTCGGCGGAAATTCTGAAACATTGTGCGATCAGTTTATCCGTGGGGCGGAGATGGCAGGCAACCGGGTAGAGAAGATACGGTTAAAGGATCAGAAAATAGGTTTCTGCACCGGCTGCGGTGTGTGTAATGATACACATAAATGCGTGCAGAATGACGATATGGCGCAGTTGTTGGAAAAACTTGTAAGTGCTGATGTAATTGTTATTGCAACTCCGGTGTATTTCTATTGTGTATCGGCGCAGTTAAAGGTTATGATCGACCGTCTTTGTCCGCGTTATACAGAGATTGCTGATAAACGTTTTTATCTCATTGCAACGGCAGCGGAAGATGCTGCCGGTACATTTGATGGTACAGTGGCCGGATTCCGTGGTATGCTTGATTGTCTGCCTGGCGCGGTTGAGGCCGGACTGATATTGTGCGGCGGTGTTTGGAAAACCGGGGAAGTTCAATCACACTCAGGCATGTCAGAAGCATTTGAAGCCGGTTATTCAATACAATAACAAGTTGGGGTGGTGAAGAGATGAAGAGCCGCATCAAGCGGCTCTTTTTTTATATAGCTTAAGCGCAAAAAAACTACCGGCTGCGCCGGTATGTAGCCGAATAGCTTCAGCTTAAAGGCG
>CALXXL010000025.1 GCA_944392655.1 uncultured Victivallaceae bacterium | reverse complement strand
GACGTATATAGAACTATCGAGGTGAGGGTATTATTGGCTAAAGTTAACTGGAGTATCGCAAATTGCAAAATTAGTGCAGTTTAGCCAGTGGGAAGCTTTGAGCGTGGTGTTGTCAGAGGAGAAGCAAGACGTGCGCATGGTGTTGTCAGCTATGGTGCAATAGAAAAACAGAAGATGGCAGTTGTTGCCAGCAAGAACCAAGATAATTATTTTGCTTAATGACGTTGATGTGGTTTTAAGTTGTAAAGGTAAGTTGTGCATAGCGAGGACTGCTTGTTGGCAAGAGAGGCACGTTGCCGTGCAAGGAAGACTGAAGGAGAGAAGTGTTGATGCGATGAAAGGGGTTGTCAGGGCGGAATTGAGGCAGGCATAGAGCAAATGAAAGGCGTGGCAAGGGCGGAATCGCAGACGGCGGAATACCAAATCCCGGAGCGCGGTTAAGTTAAAAACTGCGTGTCTTTTATTCTCAGCTTTTTCAACCATCTACTCCAGGAAAGTTTACATCTTTTTTAATATATTAAACTAAATACCATATTATATTAATAAAAAAGTCAATGATGCAGAACTATATGATGATAAAGCGCGCATGGCATGACAGGAACAAGCAGATAACTGAGTGTCAGCTGACTTGGAACAAAACGTGGGCATGACACGGACAAGTCGGTAGGATGAGCCCAGCATGATTAGAATATAATGGCAGTATAACAGGTATAGAATTGACACAAAGTGAGAAACAGAATCTATTGCTGGTAAGAACCAATATAATTATTTAGCTTAATGACTGTATTGATTGTTGTGATAGAGGTTATTGTTGGATAAAATTAACTGGGATACCGCGAGTTGCGAAAAGTGCAGGGAGGGAATGGTGATGGCAAAATGATGAGTGAGATAATGTGCGTTATGGACTATGAAGTTTGGCTGGTCAAAGTAAAAAAGTAATACGATGCCGATAGACATAATGTCAGGGATGGGAATGGCATTGACGAAAGCAAATCGATTTGCTTATTTTGCTGAATGACTGTTTTGTGATATCACAATAAATATGATTGAAAAATCGGATAGTCAAATCGCATACAAGCAGTTATGAGTCGGAAATAGATGATGCATAAGGGTAGACTGTCGATAACAGGCCTCCTTATACTGATGTATAAAACAGAAAAGCCGGAGTGGTAACACATAACCTAGAGGTCTGTTGGGTATGGCAGCATTACGGAAAAGAATGGAAAATTTTAATTGTTAATATGTTTAGCTGAATGACTGTTTTGTGATATCACAATAAATATGACTGAAAAGACGGATGGCCGGGTATGGTATACATAGTTATGAACCAGAAATAAATGATGCAGTTAGGCAAAAATACAGAAAAATAGAAAGTTATATTGACGTAAACATTCGGCACAACACAAATGTTGAAGCGTGCAAGACCGTCCGGGAGAATGCGGCGGCAGACAAGCACAACATATTGGCAGAATGACGGTATCTGATGAAAGAAATGGGAAATATGCAGAAAAGTCAACAACGATTCTAACTGTTTTTCTCTATCACAAAAGTTGATTTTGACTTTTGATGATTCATGGTTATAGTGTATACTTGTCAAATCATTTAAAGGCGGATGGTAACTCTGGAGCGGTGAAATGAGCGTTGACATTAAGCGGTTAAGCTGCGAGTTAATACAAGATTATTTTGATTTTTTTGAACAGCGCGCTTTTACTGATAATTCTCCATACCGGTGTTATTGTCAGGTTTATCAGATGTCGGACGAAGAAAATCGTAAGATTTTTAACGGCGTTAAGGAGTCCGAAGTCGGACGTGTCGCTAAAGCTGTTGCACAACGGCAGATTGAGTCAGGTATACTTCAGGGATATCTGGCTTTCGATTATAATAAAGCTGTTGGATGGTGCAACTGCAATGATAAAGCCAATTTCCCGGTTTTGTCATCCACCGGAGATAGCTTTTACTTTCCAGTCGCCGGAAAGGAGAAGGCTGTGGTGTGTTTTGAAATCGCACCGGAATGGCGGGGGCGCGGTATCGCTACCGCTTTATTGCAGCAGGCGGTCAATGATGCGGAAAATGACGGATATGAAGTTATTGATGGAATCCCGGAAATCAGGGAAGAACGATATGAGTGGGATTCCCGCGGCCCGGTAAGACTGTTTGAGAAATGCGGCTTCAGCAAGATAGTCGGCAATAATGGTAGAATTATTATGCGGCGGGTATTCAGAAAACGTTGATGAAAATGAGTACAAGCCGGAAGTGGATTATGCGCAAAAAGGAATCTGACTGCGGGAGCGCCCGACGGCCGGCAAGTATTTTAAAATGGAACACCTATAGCAATACGGTTTTTAATCATTAATTGGATAATTCCAGCCGGTGTTGAACTATGTTTAGTGATAGTTAATAAATCTTAATGAGATTGGGGCAACACGGTGATGATGAAAAATGGAGAGTTGAATGAAGAAATTCTGTGCTGATGCTGAACAGATAATGGGTGAACGTTTTGGAAAGGATACAATTATTGCATTGGCTACAATAGAAAATGGAGTGCCTTATGTGCGATATCTAAACGCTTATTATGAAAATGGCGCGTTTTACAGCATTACATATGCCAGGTCAAATAAAATAAGACATATAACTGATAATCCTGTTGTCGCTGTCGCTGGTGAATGGTTTACCGCGCATGGAATCGGGGCCAATTTGGGAAGCTGCAATAGACAGGAAAATTATGAGCTTTTCCAAAAACTTAAAAAAGTTTTTAGTGAATGGATTGACAACGGACATAATGATTTTAATGATCCCAATACCATCATTCTGCGTCTGGAATTAATAGATGCCGTATTGCTTTCTCATGGAGTGAGATATGAGTTATAACTTTACTTTTGGTCCTTCAATCTGATAGAGGAAATTTATAAAATAATTTGACATGACTGGGCCGGGCTACCCGATAATAGCGCAGGATAAATCAGAATATTAGCGGAGATGATTATTACTATGACATGTCATCTTTACGGAAGAAAACCATATAAAATCGCACTGGTTCACGGCGGCCCGGGGGCCGCTGGAAGTTTGCACTGTGTGGCGCAGATTCTCGCTGAGAAATTCGGCGTGATTGAACCGTATCAGAGCGCTCATTCTGTAAGTGGACAGATCGAAGAACTGCACACTCAGCTTTGCGGGGCGCAGGCTGGGGATATCGTCCTTTTAGGGCACTCATGGGGCGCATGGCTCGTTTTACTTTATACCGCCAGGTATCCTGAACTGGTGCGCAAGGTAGTCCTGGTAGGCGCCGGCCCCCTGGAGGTGCACTATGTGCCGGAAATTATGCAGCGCCGGCTCCGCAGACTTGACCATTCTGAAAAAGAACATTTTGCCAGATTAATCAATAATCTTGGAAATACAAATCAGAAAAATTTACAACAGTTGCAAAAATTATTAATCAAGACTGAAAATTATTCCAGTCTAATTCCTCTTGAATGCGGCTGTCCGGAAATGGATCAGAGTATTTATGCCGACGTCTGGCCGGAAGCGGAGGATTTGCGCCGGCAGGGAAAGCTGATTGAGGCCGCAGGAAAAATACGCGTGCCAGTTTATATCATTCACGGTAAAGATGATCCACATCCACCGGCAGGTGTAACTAATCCGCTTGAGCTCGCCGGTGTGAAGTCGGAAGTTTCTTTATTGGATCGCTGCGGACACAACCCGTTCATAGAGTCATTTGCCAAAGATAAATTTTATCATATAAGCGAAAATATCATTCAGGATGGAGAATAAAAGTTCTTATTATCACTTGACTTTTTAACTTATGCGGTTATCTTTGCCCCATAGGAGAAATTCAAGAGTCGAGGAGAAATAATGAAAGAACGTGTTTACAGCATTCCGGCACTTAAAAGAATGCCGGCTTACCTTAAGGAATTAAAACGCGCAAGGGCAGATAAAGTACCGAGAATCGCCAGCGCACAATTGGCAAAAAGACTCAATATCGACAGTATTACTGTAAGAAAAGATCTCGAAATGATCGGCGCGGCAGGCGCTCCGGGGATCGGATACAGAGTGGACGCATTGACTGAACATATCGAGGCGTTCCTCGGTTGGAATAACTCTTCCGAGGCTTTTCTGATCGGTGTGGGGGAGCTCGGAAGAGCTTTGCTCGGATATTCCGGGTTTTCTGCTTACGGGCTGAAGATTATTGCCGCATTCAACTGCGACGAGGCTATAAGCTCATATGAGGAGTATATCCACGGAATACCGGTATTCCCAATTACATCTCTGGAGCACCTGATTAAAAGATTGAAAATAAAACTGGCTATTCTATGCGTTGATGACGCTTATGCGCAAAACGCCGCTGAGACGGCGGTTAACGCCGGAATTATGGCGATATGGAACTTTACCCAGCAGTCTCTGCTGCTGCCGGAAAGAGTGATTCAGCAGCAGGCAAACTTCGGCGGGGATTTCGCTGTCCTTTCCGTTAAATTGGCCGAACGGATCAGGGAGGACGAACAATACGGCTTTTAAACGGAAGAAATAATATGAAGCACTCCATCATTATTTGCATGGGAAGCTCATGCTTTGCCAGAGGAAACAAAAATAATCTGAAAATAATTGAAAAATATCTGGCAGAACATAAGCTCGACTGTATATTGTCCGGAAGAGGATGCACCGGCAAATGCTGCAACGGACCGAATCTGGTGATCAACGGCGAGGCTTTTGAACGCGTGGATCCGGAATCTTTGATCGATTTGCTGGATTTGAAGCTCAGGGGGTGAATATGGCTCATTCGTATCCGGTTTATACCATCGAGGCGGAGTGTCAGGATTGTTACAAATGCGTGAGACATTGTCCCGTTAAGGCTATTCAGGTTAAAGACGGACATGCCGCCGTGGTGGCAGAACTGTGCGTGGCGTGCGGAAGATGCGTCGAGGTTTGCCCCGTCAAGGCTAAACAGGTTAGAAATGATACCGGCAGATTGAGAATAATTTTAAGCGAAAATGATGTGCCGGTATATGTCTCCCTGGCTCCATCATGGGTCAATGAGTTCAGCGGTATTTCCGCCGGACAGATGATCCGCGCTCTTAAACTTCTGGGGTTTGCCGGCGTCAGCGAAACCGCACTCGGCGCTCAGATCGTATCCGCAGACGTCGCACGCGAACTTAACGGCGGAGCAACTAATGGAAGACTCAGACTTTCATCGGCATGTCCAACCGCTGTCGATTTCGTGTGCAAGTATCTGCCGGAACTCGCGTTCGAAATAACTCAGGTCGGTTCTCCCGTAATGGCTCACTGCCGGATGCTCAGAAAAATGTATGGCGACAATATTAAAATCGTCTTCGCCGGACCATGCATAGGCAAGAAAAATGAGGCTGACCGAAATCCGCTGCTCCTTAATCTGGCCATAACCTTTCCGGAATTGCGCCAGATGTTCCGCGAAGCTGGAATTGTACCGGAACATCTGGCCGTGGAGGGCGACGACCGGTTCGTTCCTGAAGCGGCAGAGGAGGGGGCCAAGTATCCGGTCGAAGGCGGAATGAATGACACGATAGAGTTTCAAATCACACCGGACAGAAGAGTCAATTTTGTCACATTTACCGGAATAAACAATATCAGAAAAGCTCTGGACGGCATCGAACCGGAAAAACTCGACGAGGATATATTCGTAGAACTCCTCGCATGCCCGGGAGGATGCGTTCACGGCCCATGCACCAGCCACGATACCCCGGGACTGCTCGAACGGATGCGCGTTATCCACAATACCAGATGGCCGGATAAGCCACGACACAGGGATATCCCGGATATTAATATGGATTTTACCCCCAATGCTTCCACCGCAACCAATGCTCCGGCAGGAGAAATCCTCGCAGCACTGCGCTCCATCGGCAAATTCTCGCCCGAAGATGAGCTTAATTGCGACGGATGCGGGTATGATACATGCCGCAATTTCGCCCAGGCTTTGATTGCCGGCAAGGCGGAACCATCCATGTGCGTATCTTATCTGCGCAAGCAGGCTCAGAAAAAGGCCAATGCCCTCCTGCGCAGTATCCCATCCAGCGTGGTTATTGCCGACCGCAATTTGCAGATTATTGAATGTAACCGCAATTTCGCCAACCTATTCGGCGCAGATACCGCCGAGGCTTTTGATGCATGTCCGGGACTGGCAGGAGCGGATTTGCGCCGGATTGTGCCATTTTATCCTCTGTTCGAATCGGCTATCCAGAGCGGGGGTGAGATAAAGCGCGATTCGCTCAAGTTCGGAAAACGACTCCTCAGACTCAATATATTTACCATCGATCCAGGCGAAGTGGTCGGCGGTGTATTCATCGATATGACCCAGACGGAAATGCATCGCGAACAGATCGCCGCACGCGCAAGACAGGTGATCGACCGCAACCTCGCCACCGTTCAGGAGATCGCATGCAAACTCGGCGAACAGATGGCCGATACCGAACTGCTCCTGCGCTCCATTGCCGAGGATTACGCCGACGGAAAGGATTTTATCGAACCTCAGCCCCCTCAGGAGGAGGATGAGGAATGAGCATGAATGCCGGCAACCTCTTTATCGATACCGGTTTTGCACAGTGCTGTCACTTCGAAGAAAAGGCGTGCGGCGACTCCGTGGCGTTTAAACGCATCCCCGCAGAAGAACGGCTTATCGCGGTTCTCGCCGATGGACTCGGACACGGTATCAAAGCCAATATCCTGGCTACAATGACCACAACTATGGCGCTGCGGTTCAGCGCCGAAGACCGGGAAATCGAACACTATGCCGAGATTATTATGGACGCTCTGCCTGTATGTCAGGTGAGAAAAATAAGCTATGCCACTTTCACTATTGTCGATACCAGACTCGGCGGCAAAACCAGCGTGGTCGAAATGGGAAATCCGGAGTTTTTGCTCATGCGCGCAGGGAAACCGGTTCAACTGGAGCGAAAGGAGTTCTTTTCTCCCAAATACCGCGACCGGGTTATGAGTTCATGTTCCTTCCAGGTGCAGCCGCAGGATAGAATTATATTCTTCTCCGACGGCGTAACTCAGGCCGGAATCGGATCCGGAGAGTTCCCCCTGGGATGGAGAGCCGGCGGCGTTGAAAAATATGTGGCCGAGCAACTCGCATACGACCCGGAAATCAACTCTCAGGAGCTGGCGGAACGAATCCTGCGCGAGGCAATCGCACACGAACCGCATCACGAACCGGCCGACGATATCTCCGCCGCATGTCTCTACTTCCGTAAGCCTAAAAAACTATTGCTCTTTACCGGACCACCGTATAACGCCGAACGCGACGCGGAGTGCGCAGTCCTTTTCCGCGAATTCGAAGGCACCAAGGTTATCTCAGGCGGAACATCCGCCGAAATTATCGCCAGAGAACTGAAGCTGCCGCTGACTATTGACCTCAATACCTTTTCCGGTGATCTGCCACCGTCTTCAACTATGCCGGGCGCGGATCTGGTTACCGAGGGAATATTCACTCTGAGCCGTACCGCAAAGTATCTCGAGGAGGGCGTGACCGGAAATGACCCCGCCGGAAAACTGGCCGAAATGCTGCGCAGCCACGATATTATCAATTTCCTCGTCGGTACCAGAATCAATGAGGCTCACCAGGATCCAAACCTGCCTGTGGATCTCGAATTGCGCCGGAATATCGTGAAACGGTTGGGGAAAATACTTAAAAAGAAATATATGAAAGATGTCGAAATCAACTTCGTGTGACTTGCATTATCTCACTTTGATATAATTTTATCAATTTGTTTATCAATGAGTTATAGAGATAAAAAATATCTTTTTTTTGCTTCCCTTTCGCTTGAATTTCCGGAAATCCTGATTTATTCTATCCTTAAAACGGCAACGGCGTTCTATCATGCCGGAACGCCTGGCTTATTGTTTTTGAATGTAATTCAATAATTACAATACAAAAGACAACACAACAATTTGGGAGGTGGAAATGGGCTGTAATTGCCAGAAAACCCCGACTGAACAGGATGTGAAAAAAATCGCCGAACTGGATCAATATATCGATTCATTGCTCGCCGGAACTTCCGACGAACGGCGGTCCGGTTTCCTGATTCAGATACTGCACCGGGCTCAGAGCTTGTTCGGATTCCTGTCAGAAGAAACTCAGAAGCATGTCTCAGAAAAACTTAGAATACCTGTCGCAGAAATTTACGGCGTAATCAGCTTTTACAGCTATTTTACCGATAAACCCGTCGGACGATATAAAATCAACGTCTGTACCGGTACCGCATGTTTCGTGAAAGGCGCCGCCAAGGTGCTGGAAGAGTTTAAACGCAACCTCGGCATCCAAGAGGGAGAAACAACCGGCGACGGAAGATTCTTCCTCGGAGGACTGCGCTGCGTAGGCGCATGCAGCCTCGCCCCGGTTGTGATGGTTAACGACCGCGTATACGGTAATGTGACGGCGGAAAAAGTCGCGGAAATTCTCGCCGAATGCAAAGAGTAAATGGTGTGGAGCGTGAAGTATGAGAATTGAATCACCCGAATTTTTGAAGGATGCCGCCGCTAAATACAACTCCGTAACTCCACCGCCCGTGGAAATACTCGTCTCCATGGGAACATGCGGCATAGCCGCAGGTACCGGCAACGTATTGAAGGCTATTTATGACGAAATCAGCGCTAAACACCTCGAAAACAGCTTCGGTGTACGCGAAGTCGGATGCATGGGGTTGTGTTATGCTGAACCGGTTATTATGACCATTGACCACTCAACCGGTAAACAGACTATCTACGGCAAAGTTACCAGAGAACAGATCCCAGCTATCCTATCAGGTCGCGCCGGAGAGACCTCCGAATGCTATGTCATTCCACGCAACTGGTACTACCCCGAATTCGAAACACCGGCCGAAGGCGAAATTCAGGCTCGTATCGTTCTGCGCAATACCGGACGTATGAACCCCGAAAAAATTGAGCAGTATATCGCTAACGGCGGTTACAGCGCTCTCGGCAAAGCTGTTACCACTATGACTCCGCAGGAGGTTATCGATACCATATCCGCTTCCGGGCTGCGCGGACGCGGAGGCGGCGGATTCCCCACCGGACGTAAGTGGCAGTTCGCCGCTGATCAGAAGTCCGACGAGAAATTCATTATATGCAACGCCGACGAGGGCGACCCCGGGGCTTTTATGGACCGCGCCGTGCTCGAAGGCGATCCCCACAGCGTCCTTGAAGCGATGGCTATCGGCGGATATGCCATCGGCGCTCATACCGGCGTTATATATATCCGCGCCGAATATCCGCTCGCTGTAAAACGGCTAGAAATCGCTATCCGCCAGGCTGAAGAATTGGGACTGCTAGGCAAAAATATTATGGGCAGCGGATTCGATTTCAATATCCAGATCAAATTCGGCGCCGGTGCTTTCGTTTGCGGCGAAGAGACCGCGCTTATTCACTCCATTGAGGGGCATCGCGGTGAACCGACCGTTAAACCGCCGTTCCCGGCCGTTCAGGGACTCTGGAAAAAACCCAGCGTGGTCAATAATGTGGAGACTTATGCCTGCATCGCCGCAATTATACGCAAGGGCGCGGAATGGTTCCGTACCATCGGTACCGAAGGCGCTCCGGGCACCAAGGTCTTCGCTCTCGCCGGCAAGGTCGCCAAGGTCGGACTCGTTGAGGTACCCATGGGTACCACCCTCCGCCAGATTATCTACGATATCGGCGCGGGAATCAAAAATAACCGCCAGTTTAAAGCCGTTCAGACCGGCGGACCTTCCGGCGGGTGCATCACCAAAGCCAATCTCGATCTGCCTATCGACTACGAAGCGTTGAAGGCGATCGGATCTATGATGGGATCCGGCGGCATGATCGTCATGGACGAGGACAACTGCATGGTCGATATCGCCAAGTTCTTCCTCGAATTCACCCTCGACGAATCGTGCGGGAAGTGCACCCCGTGCCGTATCGGCAACCGACGTATGTATGAGATGCTCGAGGAGATTACCGACGGACGCGGAACTGTGGCTACCCTCGAAAAACTGAAGATTCTTTCGCGCACTATTAAAGATACCGCGTTGTGCGGACTCGGTCAGACTTCGCCCAATCCGGTTCTCTCTACCATGGCCAACTTCGAGGATGAGTATCTGGCTCACGTTAAAGAGGGTAGATGTCCGGCCGGCGCATGCTCCAAACTGATTCATTTCCAGATTACCGACCGCTGCGTCGGATGCGGAATATGTCTGCGCAACTGCCCTGCCAACTGCATAACAGGAGAACGCAGAGCCAGACATGTGATCGATCAGGACAAGTGTGTCAAGTGCGGCGCATGTTTCAACGCATGCAAGTTCCACGCCGTGGAAAGAGTTTGAACCCACACCGGACAGCAAAGATTTTTGGAGTAATTTATTATGATGGTTAATTTGAAAATAAATGATTTGCCGGTAAGTGTGGAAGCCGGTTCAACTATACTGGAGGCGGCCAGCAAACTGGATATCCGCATCCCTACTCTCTGTCACTTTAAAATGGATTGCTTCCAGGTGGAGCACCGCTCAGGATCATGCCGCGTATGCGTGGTCGAAGTCAAAGGTCGACCCAATCTCGCTCCGGCGTGTTCCACCCCCGTAACCGAAGGCATGGAGGTGCAGACCAATTCCCTGCGCGCTATCAACGCCAGACGCACCATCCTCGATCTGCTCCTCTCGGATCACCCGAAGGATTGTCTGATTTGCCCGAAAAACCTTAATTGCAGCTTGCAGGCGCTGGCTCAGGAAATGGGACTTCATCAGCTGCTCTATAAAGGCGAACAGTCCACCTACAACAAGGACCTCTCCAGCAAGGCCATCGCACGCGACCTCGATAAATGCATTATGTGCCGCCGCTGCGAGACCGCATGCAATGTCGTTCAGACCGTAGGCGTTCTCTCCGGCATCGGTCGCGGATTTAATGCCGTGGTCGGTACCGCCGGACTTAAGCCGCTTGCCGAAACCAACTGCGTGTTCTGCGGACAGTGCGTTCAGGCATGTCCAGTCGGCGCATTGAGCGAAATCGATTATAAGTATGACGTGTGGCGCGCACTTAACGACAGCTCTAAAACCGTTGTCGTTCAGACCGCTCCCGCCGTACGCGTGGCCATCGGCGAATGTTTCGATATGCAGCCGGGCAGCATCAGCACCGGAAAGATGATCACCGCTCTGCGGATGCTCGGATTTGACAAGGTATTCGATACCGACTTCGCTGCCGATCTCACCATTATGGAAGAGACGACCGAACTGATCGAACGGGTCAGGAAAAACGAAAATCTGCCGATCCTTACCAGCTGCTGCCCCGGATGGGTCAAGTTCCTCGAACATCAGTTCCCCGATCTTCTCTATATGCCATCATCCGCTAAATCACCACAGCAGATGTTCGGCGCAATCGCTAAAAGCTACTACGCACAGAAGATCGGCGTGAAACCAGAAGACCTTATCGTGGTATCTGTTATGCCGTGTCTCTCCAAAAAATATGAGGCATCACGCGAGGAATTTTCCAATAACGGCGTGCCGGACGTCGATATAGTTATCTCTACCCGGGAACTCGCAGATATGATCCGCGAAGCAGGAATACAGTTCGAGGATCTCGAGGACGGAGTTTATGACTCCCCGCTCGGCGAATCTACCGGCGCCGCAGTTATATTCGGCGCATCAGGCGGCGTTCTGGAAGCCGCCCTGCGTACCGCCGCAGACTGGATATCCGGCGAGGATTTGCAGGAGATCGACTTTACCGCGGTTCGCGGCCTCCAGGGAATTAAAGAGGCGACAGTTAAAGTCGGCGGAATCGAACTCAAAGCCGCTATATGTTCCGGACTCGGCAATGTCCGCAAGCTGCTTGAGAAAATTCAGCGGGGCGAGGCAAATTATCACGCAATCGAGGTTATGGCGTGTCCCGGCGGATGTTTGAATGGCGGCGGTCAGCCATATCATCATGGCGACAGCTCCATTCTCAAAAAACGGCTCGACGCTCTCTATCGCGACGACGCCGGTATGCCGATACGCAAATCACATAAGAACCCGTCGATTATCAAATTGTATGATGAGTTCCTGGGCGAGCCGGGCAGCCACTTCGCTCATAAACTGCTTCATACCAGCTATGTGAATCGCAGAGATCAATAAGATCCGGATCCTCCCCGGAAACCGGGGAGGGCGTAAATAAAAAAAGAGGCAGGAATTTTTCCCGCCTCTTTTTTTTATACTTGAATAACCGCTTCAGCGTCCGAGAGAGCTGCCGAACTCTTCCGCTTCTTTCAGAAAACCGGCATCTCCGGCTACCGTGTCGCGCCTGGCACAGTTGCCACGGAACAGAAATTTGGGCGGCAGACCATCTATCAACTCCTGAAGATATTTCATCTGCTTCTTTATCAGCTCCCAGCCACTGTCTTCCTCGTTCCCGCCGGCTACCGCCGCAACCGCAAATTTGATGCGCTTTAACGGCGAAAAGATCATCCCGCTTTCATGCAGCAGCAGACTGTAAAGACGGTCTATCACAATCTTTAATTGCGCCGGAAAACCGAAAAAATATACCGGAGTAACCAGTACTATCGTGTCGTAGTTCGGAAAGTCCGCCACCAGGTCTGTGATATCATCCTCCTGCACACAACGCAGTTTGTCCGGATGACAGCCGTCACACGCCATACAGCCGGCAACTTTGTGTTCCAGCTCCGTCACATCAACTACTTCCACATTCGCCCCGGAGGCTTCCGCACCTTTTACAATATGCGAAGCCAGCACCGCGCTGTTGCCATTGCTCCGCGGACTCGCGGTAATTACCAGAATCTTTTTTGCCATTTTCTTTTTCGATATTCAGATTATTATAAAACGGTTTTTATAAGTTATAAACTTCATCTATCTTACAGGTGACACTATTCCAGAATTATGGAATGGTAATCCTTGCCCGCCGGAATCATCGGCAGTACATGCTCTTCGTAACCCGTGTGCACATCCAGTATAAAAGGTTCGTCGTTGCTGAGCATCTCTTTTATCGCATCTTCAAGCTCGGCAACATCATATACATGACGCCCCTTGATCTTGTAACCGGCGGCTATCGCTACAAAGTCAGGATAGGTACCGCAGCCAATACAGCTGCCTTCACGGCCGCAGCTGCCACGGCTGAACCCAAGCACCGTGTTACCGCGGTTGTGCCCGTAAAAACGGTCCTCCCACTGCGCTACCATGCCTAAATGCTGATTGTCAAGTATCACCATCTTTACCCCGATGCCTTCCACAAACAGCGTACCCAATTCCTGGATGTTCATCTGAAAACTGCCGTCACCATCAATGTTGATGACCAGCTTCTCCGGCGCCGCCAGCTTCGCACCCATCGCCGCAGGAAGTCCAAAGCCCATCGAACCCAATCCGCCGGAGGTCAGATACTGACGCGGATAACTGTAACGGTAGTACTGCGCCGCCCACATCTGATGCTGACCAACTCCAGGTACAATGACCGCTTTCCCTTCCGTTAATTCATAGAGCTTTTCCACCACCAGCTGGGGCTGGAGTTTGCCGGCTTTATGTACATAACTTAATGGATAATCCCTCTTCCATTCCGCTATCTGAGCAAACCATTCACTGTAATCCTGACGCACCGGAGCTTTGTTCAGCTCGGTAAGCACATCCTTTATATCAGCTACCAGCGAGAACGTGGCTGGCTTGTTCTTGTTGATCTCCGATTCGTCTATGTCAACATGCACTATCTGGGCTTTGGTCGCAAAACTGGACGGCGTACCGGTTACACGGTCGTCAAACCGGGCGCCAAACGCCAGCAGAAGATCACACTCGTTCGCCGCATAGTTGGCATACGCCATCCCATGCATGCCCAGCCAACGCAGACTTAATGGATGATCCTCCGGAAATGCTCCCAACCCCATAAGCGTGGATACTACCGGAATATTATAGGATTCAGCAAATTTACGCAGCTCGGCACTGCTCCCGGAAGAGATTATTCCGCCTCCTATGTATATGCACGGGCGCTTCGAGATTTTGATCATCGCCTTGATCCGGTCTATATCCGCAGCCGCAGGCTTCGACGGCAGAAAATAACTCGGCAGATCCATCTCCGCATTCAAGTCCACCATCGCAATCTGCTGCTGTACATTCTTGGGAATGTCGACCAGCACCGGACCGGGACGGCCGGATTTCGCCAGGTAGAACGCTTCACGCAGAATCCGCGGAATGTCCGCCGCATCAAGTACAAGATAACTGTGCTTGACCACCGGACGCGTCATCCCTATAATGTCCGTCTCCTGAAATACATTCTTACCTATCATGTCCGCCGGTACCTGGCCGGTTATGAATACCACCGGAATCGAATCCATATAACAATCCGCAACTCCGGTTAAAAGATTGGTCGCTCCAGGACCACTGGTCGCCATGCAGACCCCAACTTCTCCAGACATACGGGCAAAACCATCCGCCCCAAAGGCGCCTCCCTGCTCATTGCGGGGCAATATTACTCTGATCGGGGATTTCGATAACGCCTGGTGCAGCTCCAGCGAAAAGCCCCCGGGATAAGCGAACATGGTCTTTACCCCAAGTTCCTCCAGCATACGCACAACTATATGGTTGCCGCGCATTTCAATAAGTTTTTTTTCACTCATTTATGATCTCCAGTTTGCGCCGCAGTGCAACGGGGTCACCCTTATCTCTAACGGCGTTTTACAATTTTTCATCTATAATTTAAGACATACTGATGCGAAAAACAAATTGATTGCCGCAATTTTTACTGATTTGATCCGCAAAACTACAAATTTGTAACTTTTTTGCCCGCAATAATGGCAAAAATATAAAATAAGAGATAATGTTTATAATGTGAAACAGGTTTTTAGGTACCGGATAATGTGAACGGATTGTTCACTGCAACAGAACGTTATAAAACAGACGGAATGTTCACTGCAACAGAATGTTATAAAATAAAAATTCAGGAGTGAAATTATGGCAGAATGTATCTTTTGCAAAATAATCGCAGGCGAAATCCCCGGAATCAAAATATATGAGGATGATCTGGTATTCGCATTCCTCGATATCGGCCCCATCAATCCCGGCCATACCCTCGTGATACCCAAGGAACACCACCAGTCAAGCTCCACTATTCCGGAAGCTACCGCAGGACGTATGTTCAAGGTCGGCAGCCGCATCGGCGTGGCTCTTAAACGCGCTCTCGACTGCGACGCATTCAACCTCCATCTCGCCGACGGATCCGCCGCCGGACAGGTGGTTATGCACGCACATCTGCACGTTATACCAAGAGGCGTTGAGGACGGATTCCGCTGGAATTGGCGGCAACTGAAATATCAGGACGGCGAGGCAGGCGAAATCGCAGAGAAAATTATCGCAAAACTGAAAGTGGACTGAAATAAAATGGCGGAAAATCCCTCTCCCATGGTAGAACTCAACGTTCTTAATCAGATCAGCCGCACTCTGATCCGACAGCATGACGTCGACGCCATGCTCCAGGAGGTGCTCGATATTCTGAACCGGGAGATGGGACTCCTGCGCGGAACTGTTACCCTGAAGCGCGGCAACGAACTCAGAATCGCCGCCAGTCAGGGACTCAGCGAAGAGGAACGCATGAGAGGACGATACTTCCTCGGAGAAGGCATCACTGGCGCAGTCGCACTGTCCGGCAAATCTCAAATTATCCGGGATATCTCTCGCGACCCGAACTTCCTTAACCGCACCCAGACCAGATGCGGAGAGTCCAATATCGCTTTCCTGTGCGCACCGGTTATCCATAACGACGAGGTGATCGGTACCATGAGCATCGACCGCAAGGTCGTGCCGGAAACCGACCTGGAACGCGATATGAACCTCCTCGAAATCGTCGCAAATATCCTCGCCGACGCAATCGACGGATGCCGCGCAAAACTCGCAGAACGGGAGCAGCTGATCGCCGAAAACCGGAGGCTGATGCGCGAACTGGAGAAAATTCAGCAGCCGGGAAATATCGTCGGCAACTGTCAGGCCATGAAAGAGGTCTACTCCATGATCGCACAGGTCGCCGCCAGCGACGCAACCGTGCTCGTACGCGGATCTTCAGGTACCGGCAAAGAACTCGTTACACGCGCTATACAATACGCCAGCAACCGGAGAGATAAACCGTTTGTGGTCGTCAATTGCGCCGCTCTGCCGGAAAATCTCGTCGAAAGCGAACTCTTCGGACACGAAAAAGGCGCATTCACCGGAGCCGTATCCAGACGCGTTGGACGGCTGGCCGCCGCAGATACCGGAACCATCTTCCTCGATGAAGTCGGAGATTTGAGCCTCGCTATGCAGGTTAAACTGCTCAGATTCCTCCAGGAACGTACATTCCAGATGATCGGCAGCAACGAGGAACTTAAAGTCGATGTAAGACTTATCGCCGCCACCAGCCGCAATCTGGAACAGCTGATCGCCGAGGGGAGATTCAGAGAGGACCTATATTACCGGCTCAACGTCTTCCCCATACATCTGCCGGATCTCGCCGACCGAAAGTCCGATATCGCGCCGCTCGCAGACTTCTTCCTCGATAAATACAATAAACGCCATAATAAACATGTTAAGCGCATATCCGCATCGGCTATGAACCTGATGCTGGCTTATCACTGGCCGGGAAATGTGCGGGAACTCGAAAATACCGTGGAACGCGCTGTCCTTACCTCTCACGACGACGTGATCCACGCTTATAATCTGCCGCCGGCTTTGCAGGAATTCGAAGCCAGAACACGAACCGTCGGTAATGTGGAGTCGGGACTCGCCGCCATGGTCGGAGAATATGAAAAATCCATTATCATGGAGGCTTTGAAACTGCACCGCGCCAATGTTGCCGCCGCCGCCAGATATCTCAAGACTACCCCGCGAATCCTGAGATATAAAATCGACCGGCTCAATATCAGTTTGAGCAATTTCCGCTAGCTCAACGGAAGTTCACCGCTCAGCACGGACGGAAAATAAAATTATTTTGAGGTTTTTGCCGTATGCGACTTGAAAAATCAAGCCGGAAGAACTATTTTGTAGAAAATATTTTTTTGTTTATAATATAAATTAATTTGGAGGTGCCAGTAAATGAAGTTCGGCAAAATTTTGGCGGCGGTCGCAGCCGGCGTTATGGTGTGCAGCGCTCAGGCGGAAGATAGTGCAGTGGTAAAAGTGGGAGGATATTTCCCCATCGAAGGGTTTTTCAGTAACGGATTGTCCGAAACATGGAAGCCGCTCGAAGGATTCGAACCGGTTAAAATTACCCTCCTCGAACGCGATTATCCTGTCCTTTTGAGAGATACCGACGATACCGAGGCCGCTTTGAAAGTCCTGCGTACCGAAATGGGTAAGTATTATGACGAGGCTACCGTAGAACAGCTCGTGGATCTCTTCCTGCCCGCTATCGAAGCTAATGTCAATTCCCGCAGCAACCTCAATATGAGTAAACATGAGGTTCTCGATAACGAAGAAGGTCGCAAGGCAACCGCAAGAAGCATGGGCGATTTCTTCGGATATGAAGATATCGACGTTTATGCCGACGACCCCGCTGTCGATGGAAAATATTTTAAGAACTTCTCCGTGGCTCAGCTCTTCAATATGATTGAACGGTTGCAGGTTATGGTTCACCGCAATACCCTCGAAATTATCGCTCCGGTTGGACAGCGGGGCATCATCGTTTATGACCGCTTCTTCCCCGCTACTCCGGGTGACCAGATGATCGTGTCCGGCAATCTCTTCTCCCGTTTCAACCCCTCCGAAGAAGAGGTTGCTAAAAAGGCCGGACTTCCAAGCACTCTCAACGTTGAACAGCAGGTGTTGCAGAAGAAAATCGGCGGATTCGCTATCATGCTGTATGACCAGGATCAGAACTATCTCGGCCAGATGATGAAACTCTTCGTTACCGAGGATTATCAGCGTAAACGCATCTCATGGAACGTGGATATCCCCAAGATCAATGGTAAATATCCGAAATACTTTAAACTCGCACTCGTCGTCGCTCCCGCAAACGGTGATATTCCCATGGACGACCCGATCGAGTTCAGCGATGTACGCGTTCAGCTGACCAGAGATATGGAACTTTAAGCATAACTCAGTCAGGCCCGGCGGTTTAAGCCGGGCCTTTTTTATATAGCTTAAGCGCAAAAAAACTACCGGCTGCGCCGGTATGTAGCCGAATAGCTTCAGCTTAAAGGCGA
>CALXXL010000024.1 GCA_944392655.1 uncultured Victivallaceae bacterium | reverse complement strand
CGTGTCGGGTTGCCGGTAATATCGCCTTGAAGGCGTGGTGCATACCACCGGCTTAGCCGGTGGTTTTGATTATATAGAAATATTTTCTGCTTGGAAGAGATATTTTTTAAAGTAGTTTTCAACAATATCATCATGCGGCAAAATAATTTCCTGACGTGGTAAAATTCTGGCAATTGCATTTTCCGGAGAAGAGTCTACTTTCAGTGCCGTTAATGCAATTGCTGTTGTACCTAATAGAGACGCTTCCGAATTTTGCGGTATGAATTTCTGCTGTTTAAACAGCTTTGCTGCACAACTCCGGACAATTTCCTCCCGGCACGCAAGAGCTTGAAAAACTATCTTAGAGCGTTTTCCGGATAAATTTTCCATACAATCAGCATTTTGTCTCAGGGCGCATAACGTACCTAAAACAGCGCCTTTACATAAATCAGATAACGATAATTCTGCTTTCAAATCATACCAGGCGCCACATGGCGTATAATCCATATAAGGTGCTCCACGACCTAAAATATAAGGCATGAAAAGAGGCAGATCGCACCATTTTTCACTCTTTTGGGCCTGTGCAAAAAAATCATCTACGCTGATGTTATGAATGCGTGACAGCCATTCAAAACAAAATCCACCGGCAGGAACAGAACCTAAATATAACTCTTTTCCTGTAGAAGCATGAGCAAAAGTAAATATCTTTCCTGCCAGTTTGTGATAATTACCGACAGGTCCTACTCCAAGCAGCTGTCCTGCGGTTCCCAAAGTAAGTGAAAAAGTATCATCATCAACACCGCTGCCGATGGCAGCAGTTGCCAGATCTCCGGCGCCGGTAATTACAGGAATTCCGACTTTCAAGCCGGTTTTTAAATGAGCTTCCCGGGTGACGTATCCGGCGATTGAAGCAGATGGTATTATTTCCGGCAGATGGTCTACAGACAATTTCAGGTCCGCAAGAAAATCTTTATCCCAACTGCCGTTTTTTAAATTCATAACCAGCGTTCCCGATGCGTCAGATGGGTCTGTGACAAAATTGCCGGTCAATTTTTGAATAATGAAATCTTTGCTTTGTAATAACTTATATGATTTTTCCTCAAAGTTTTTATATTCCATAATCCATTTGGGCAGAGTAAAAACCGGAGTTGCCGGATTCCCAAATTTCTCTAAAAGAATCGAGCTGTAATTTTTATTAAGGAAATCGGTTTCATTGCAGGAGGAGTTGTCACTCCACAATAAAGCATCACAAAGAGGAGTACCATTATTATCGACAGGCAGAAAAGCATGCATATTACCGGTAACAGCAACTGCATCTATACAGAAATCACCAGTTACCTCTGCCAGCATTTTTTCTGTACTTTGAGCCCAAACATTGGCATCCTGCCGATTTGGAGATGCTGCACGATTAAGCCGTTGGCTTTTTAAAACCAGCATATTTCCATCTTCTGTAAAAACCGCGCATTTTATTCTGCTGGTTCCGATATCTATAGCCGCAATATTCATAACATTTTCCTCTTACGGCAACATGAATTTCTCACGCATTCCAGGTAAATTTAACAAAGCCTCATTGTGTTCCCGGCCTCCCGGGGCATTAGAGCTGAGAAAAACTGGCGGAGTTCCCCCCTGCGCAGAAATCTTTTCAATTGCCAGGGCAGAAATAGAGTGTAGAATAAAGGAACCGGCAATCGTTGAAACCGGTCCCATAGGACACATTCCCACTTGAATTGAAGCATCTCCACACGGAACATGATTGTCGACGATAAGCGCCCGGTTTTCCAATTGCCAGAGTGAAGCGAGCCTGGTATGATTGCCTTTAGCATTGCGATAAAACGATGAAGATATTATAATTAATTTGGCTCCGCGAAGCAATGCCTTTTCCGCAACAGCAACCGGAGCTGCATTTTTTCCGGAAGTTGAGATTACTAAAATAACATCTCCTTCTGCAATCATGGAATTTTCAATAATTGCTTCGCCGACCTCCTGACTTCTCTCAACAGCACTGGTTAAGAAACCTGGTGTTGTGGCAATACTCATGCCAGGCCCCCATAATGGTTGCCAGAAAGCCGGAGCTCCGGCGCGATAAAATACATCTTCTGCTAAAATAGCTGAATGCGTACAACCGAAAATATAGATTTTACGGTTTTGCAAGTAAGCATCAGCAATTATCTCTGCCGCATCGTTCAGCGTATTCTGTTCTTCTGTGGCAATGGTATTTAAAATTCCGGTTGCGGAATCGAGATAATTGTTTAAAATGGAAGCCATGGCAACACTCCTTTCTCAAAAATTTGTCAGGTTATAAAGTATCACAGAATAAACCTGGATTCAAATTTTGATTATCGTGTTTTAAGGTATTCTATAAGAGAGGCTACGCTTCCCATTTTCAGATTATGTGATTTGGCAAATGGGATTAAATCCGGCATTCTGGCCATAGTGCCGTCCGGATTCAGAATTTCACATAATACTCCGGCCGGGGGCAACCCTGCCAGTCTGGCAAGATCTACCGCGGCTTCGGTATGCCCGGGACGGGTTAAAACACCGCCATCTCTGGCAATCAACGGGAAAACGTGACCCGGGGTATAAAAATCTTCCAGTGTACTGTCCGGGCGAACTAATTCCTGCACAGTTTTCGCGCGGTCAAATGCCGATACGCCGGTAGTGGTTCCAGTTATTGCATCGACGCTTTGTGTAAAGCAGGTACAACGAGGGTCGTGCTTGCCATGAGGCTGTGCGAGAGACAGTCTTGTTGCGATACCTGAATCCAATGGGACACAAAAGAGGCCACGCCCATGGGTAAGCATAAAATTAACCGTTTGCGGGGTGGTTAATGCGGCGGCGGCGATCAGATCACCTTCGTTTTCCCGATTTTCATCATCAGTAATAACAACAATTTCACCGCGGCCAATAGCGGCAACCAACTCTTCAATTGGGCTGAAAGACATTTTCGTACTCCTTATATAGTTAAGTTAATAATTCAGGGCAGGAGTCCGTAAATAAAAAATCCCGGAAAATCCGGGGGCGTGTAAATACGGTTTTAAGGCATAGATCCTCTTCCTGTCCTCTACCATCCAGACTATGACTGTCGGTGCCGGAATTACATCGGCTCAACCTGAAACAGGCTCGCAGACTATTACTGCCGGTGGGGAATTTCACCCCGCCCCGAAGACTTGTATTTAATATATCATGAAACTTTGGTAAATGCAATAAATCCGTCTTTTTTACACCTGATTATAACATGTCATTTATCCGTCAAATAGTTTCCGTCACTTTTTCGTCAAATATATAATGACTTATTTTTAAATAGTTTATAAAAATGACGACAGTTGACGTCACATTTGCAAGATATAATTGTAATAAAAAAATGACGGATTTTAAATCCGTCATTTTTAATACGAGAATCTGTAAAAAACTATGATTACATAGCCTGAGCTACAGTTTCAACCGCTTCAACAACTGCTTCCGCAGGAGCAGACGGCAGTGCGATAATTGCGAATGCCAACGCGAACAGCGCAACCGTTTCAATAATCCCCAGAACCATGATATAGTTGGCAAATCCCTTGCCGGTTTCAGCAAAGGCATCGCAAGCCGCGGCAGCAGCTTTGCCCTGATAGAGGGCGGAAGCGCACAACGCAATTCCGGCAAACAGACCGAGGAAAACGAAAACCGGCCAGAAAGCATAGCATTCCGCAGCTCTCATATGGATCATCATGAAAAGTACAACCCCGTAAATGGTCTGAGACAACGGCAAGCCGCTGAACACCAGCAACTGGAACGGAGCCGGTTTATTCTGCATATAGATTTTTTTCCATGCTCCGGCAGCAGCCATTGCTGCTGCGCCGCAACCCCATGCGGAACCGAGTCCGGCCAGACCGAGTGCAACATAGCCGCCGCCGGAAACCATCGCTTGCATAATTTCTTGAGTCATTGTAAAATCTCCTTATTTGTTTTTTGGAATAACTATTTCTTTTTCAAAGGTTTAAATTCACTTCCTGCCCAGGTTAAACTGGTATGGCTGGAAAATTCAAGAGTATTAAGCCGCACGCCATGAACGAGTACTGAAATCATGGAAAGCGCAATATTTAAGACATGTGCCAGGAATATTACTAATACCCCGAAAGGTATTGCCCATGCTGCGCCAGCCATAATAGAGCATCCCATCATATTAAAGCACGACGCCATATAACCGCCAGCCATACCGACGGCGAAAAGACGGATATAGCTTAATGTATCGGTAAAGCAATTGATAATCTCAAACGGAAAGTTGAAAATCGCACCAACGTCATTCCATTTTACGTTAAAGATCAGCAGAATTGCCACTCCTGTGCCGATCAGGTATTTTACGGCTTCCGGCATTGCACCTGGGTAAGCAACTACTTTTACCGCAACAATATAGAATCCTGATAAAACCAGAATCCATCCCAGTTGAACGATTATATTGCGGAATTTCAGCTCTTTGAATAATTGGATAAGATGTCCCAATGAGAGCTGAATTACGGCCAATGTAAAGCATATAAACTGGATATTGTTGTTTTTGTTGGCTTCATTGGTAAGAAAATCAATTCCCCCCCAGGCAACGCCGAACCAGCTGCCGGCAAGTATACCCCAGATCAGCCCGACAAAGCTGAACAAAGTAAACAATGCCGCCACCTGTCGTCCTTTTGCCGAATTGCGGAACCGCCAGATACAGTATATTGACGGTATAAGAAACAGCGCACAATATCCGGCGTCGTTCACGATCATGGAAAAAAATATGGTCATGAAAAGCAGCATTGGCGCACTTACGTCAACTTCGCGATAGCCGGGCAGAATACCCAGGAACTCCAAAAGGGGACGTATAGGATTCAACCATTTCGGCATATCAAGCAGTACAGGCGGATTTTCATTTTCTGCCGGATCTTCCAGCTGAATTCCCCAGCCATTTTCTTTTGCGGCAAGGGTCAGTTTATCCACTTCCGGTACCGGTACGAATCCTGTTAAAACCGCTATTTCACCATATTGTGCCATGCTGTCCCGACAGGCGAGAAAATCGTATTTATTCTGAAGTTCCGCCTGATAATCCAGCAATATCGGCAGAGCACCATGTGCCCGGGAAATTTGCTTGTACAGTTCATCTGCCTCCTGTTTGATTTCCTTCATCCGGTTATTTACCTCAGTAAGGCTGGTATTTTCCGGAAGTTGTGCTTTCGGCAGATTTTCCGGCGGAACCGTAGTGGTTATGACCGCAAAACGTGTTAAAGCCTTATCCGCAGAGACAATATGAACTACTGCTCCTTCCGGCGCAGAGAATTTTTTAAATTCTTCGCTGGATAACGAGCACAGAGTTACAAAAATGCTGTTTTTCTTCAGTTTTGCCACTGTTTCAGGAGAAAATTCTCCCCAGGGCAGAAACGTCTCTCTCTGGCGATTAAGCAGATCAAGTTCTTTTTCCAAAGCATCATATTTTATGAGTTTTGCTTCAAGTTCACTGAACAGCACTTCAGGAGATGCAGAAAAACTGCTTTTTTCCTCCGGTTTGTCAAAGCTGCGTATCTCGCCAATCACCCGTTCAAGGCGGGTCAATTCTGCGGCCAGAGCCGGACGGTCTCCGGAATCATTCAATTTATCTGCAGTAACTTGAACGACGCCTAAATCGGCCAGCCGATCCACTGTATTCTGCTTCATTGCCGCAAGACACAACAGTGTCAATTTCTTCATTTTGACAATCATGCCGCGTCCTCCTTGTTTCCGCCCGGAACTTCCAGGTTTTGGGTTTTATTTTTGGCAAGTTTACTGCGTGCCACAGCGGAAGTATCCTGGTCACCCATATAGATCCGGATTTTACGGATATTTTCCTTGCATTCCGGAATCTTCACTTTTTCAAATAAATTTACCCGCTGAGTGGTGGTGCGCAGTTCATTCTGCAACAGTTCATATTGGCGGCGGAGAATCTTTCCCGCTTCCAGTATGGAAATTAACTGTTGAACCGCATCAATTGCGGCGGAAACGTAGAATTCTGTGTTAAAAAGATCCACCTCTTTTACCGAAAATTCCACCCGCTCGAAAATCGGCACATTAACTCCGGCGATATTGTTTTCACCAGCAACAATACGCTTGATTTTTACGGTGCCGGTAATCAGCTCCACAATATTTTCATCACCTAAAAGAGCAGTCCATCTGGAAAGCCTGGCGCGTAATTCTTTAAATTTGCGTTCATTCTCTTCAAAAAGGGACTGGCTTTTACGAATCTCAAGCTGGAGCTGTTGTTTTTTGAGCTGCAATGTTGGCAGAAAACGGTTAAACCTTTTCAGGTCATCCATTTGTGCCTTCAGCTCAGTTTTAGTTAATTTCAGCTTAGCCATTGACGGACTCCCGGATTAAATGTCTGTGCTTTTCGCCTTATTCGGCCAAAACTCTTTGACCAGGTCGGATTTAATCCCTGTTTCGGTCGGGTCAAAGCATTCAGCCAGAATTTCCCAACCGGCATCAAGAGCTTCTTCAAGCGGAATATTTACAGAAAGGTCCATCATCTGAGCTTCAAAAAGCTTACCGTATTTCAGAAGTTTTTTGTCCCATTCCGACATCTGGAACCCCATGGATTGCTTTTCCAGAGTTTCTTTGTAATCGGCATAGAACCGGATCATAGTATCCATAATGATTCGATGATCTTTTCTGGTACGGCTGTTAACCTGCTGTTTCAGACGGCTTAGAGAACCGAACGGTTCAATACGCCCGTTGCGCAGATAGAACTGCCCTTCAGTAATGTAACCGGTATTGTCCGGTACCGGGTGAGTAACATCATCGCCAGGCATGGTAGTTACCGCGAGAATTGTGATGGAGCCGGCGCCGTCGAAGTCAACCGCCTTTTCATAACGGCTGGCCAACTGGCTATAGAGGTCGCCAGGATATCCGCGGTTGGCCGGAATCTGTTCCATGGTAATGGCCGTTTCCTTGAGTGCGTCGGCAAAGTTTGTCATGTCAGTAAGCAGTACGAGAACCCGCTTGCCTTCCAGAGCATAGCTTTCTGCCACAGCAAGAGACATATCCGGAACCAGCAAACTTTCCACTACCGGGTCGGCGGCAGTGTGAATAAACATTACTGAACGCGAAAGGGCGCCATTTTCGTCCAACGTGTTGCGGAAGAAGAGGTAGTCGTCATATTTCAACCCCATACCGCCAATGATGATAACATCAACCTCCGCCTGAAGTGCAATTCTTGCAAGCAATTGGTTGTACGGTTCTCCGGCAACCGAGAAAATCGGCAGCTTCTGAGATTCGACCAGTGTATTGAATACGTCGATCATCGGGATACCTGTACGTATCATATTTCTTGGAATAATACGTTTTGCCGGATTTACCGAAGGTCCGCCGATTTCGATCAATTCGTCGTTGATCGCCGGTCTGGAGTCACGCGGTTCGCCGCGGCCGTTAAAAACGCGACCGAGAAGTGCCTGTGATTTTGATACAAGCATCGGGTGTCCCAGGAAGCGCACCTGATCCTGAGTGCTGATCCCGCGGGAGCCGGCGAAAACCTGCAAAAATACTTTATTGTCCTGCAATCTGATCACCTGTGCAAGCGATATTCCGCGCGAAGTGGTGATTTCAGCAAGTTCATTGTAGGCAACATCACTTGCTTCAACAGTTATGACGTTACCCTGAATCTGAATAATTTTATGATAAACCTTACGCATTTTTGATCTGCTCCTTCATTTTCGCATCGATGGCAGCTTCGAGCTCCTTGAACTCCTTGGAGTCCATTTTGTGATAGTTCCAGTCGATGAAGTTCTGGCGCAGTTCAAGGAAATAGCGCCGTGCCAAATCGCGGTCGGTAAGTTTGAATTCTCCTGCCAGCACCTGATAGACTTTATCAAACACATATTTCTGCCGTTCAAGGCTTGTTGCGCCGTCGACCTCATCAAAGGTATTCTGCTGCAAATACACATAGTCGAGAAATTCCGACTTAAGATAGACGATAAAGTCATTGATATGTGTACCTTCTTCACCAACCACTTTCATCATCTGATTTACTTCATTGCCGCGGCGCAGAATATTACGGGCAAAATCGAGTTTTGCATTATCAACCACACTGGGATATTTGCTCCATGAATCGAGCGGATGGATTGCCGGATAGCGGCGGGCATCGGAGCGTTCACGGGAGAGACCGAGGAAGCATCCGACCACCTTCAGCGTTGCCTGGGTAACCGGTTCTTCAAAGTTACCGCCGGCCGGACTTACCGAACCGCCAATAGTAACCGAACCGAGTTTTCCGTCATTGAGTTTTACCAAACCGGCACGTTCATAGAATTCCGCGATTCGGGATTCCAGGTAGGCAGGGAAGGCTTCTTCTCCGGGGATCTCTTCCAGGCGCCCAGACATTTCACGTAACGCCTGCGCCCAACGGCTGGTAGAGTCTGCCAGCAGAAGGCTGTTGAGCCCCATCTGCCGATAGTATTCAGCCAGAGTAACAGCTGTATATACAGATGCTTCACGGGCGGCAACCGGCATACTGGAGGTGTTACAGATTATGATGGAACGGTCCATCAAAGAGCGTCCGGTTTTCGGGTCGGTCAGTTCCGGGAATTCGCGCAGGATTTCCACTACTTCCCCGGCGCGTTCTCCGCAGGCTGCAATAATTACCACGTCGGCTTGCGCATTCTGGCTGATGGAGTGCTGGAGAACTGTCTTTCCAGCGCCGAATGGTCCAGGTGTGCAGAATGTTCCACCGGTAGCCACCGGGAAGAATGTATCAATAGATCTGGTCTGAGTGATCATCGGCTGATTGGCCAGGAGCTTTTCTTTGTAACATGAGATCGCCACTTTTACCGGCCACCGCTGCATCATAGCGATATCGCGCTGTTCGCCTTTGCTGTTTTCTGCTTTGGCGATCGGTGTAACTATATTATAATCTCCCTGGGGCGCAATGGATACGATCTTCCACTCTCCAGCCCAGCCGAAAGGAACCATAATATAGTGTTCGAACATACCTTCAGGAACGGAGCCGATTTTGTCGCCGGCGCGAACGGTGTCGCCAGCCTTTACCGCAGGAGTGAACTCCCAAGTTTTCTGGCGGTCCAATGCGTTAAGATATACTCCGCGCTGAAGAAAGAAGCCGCTGCGTTCAGCAAGATCCGGCAACGGGTTCTGCAATCCGTCAAAGACCTGTGTAAGCAGCCCGGGGCCGAGTTCAACGCTGAGAAGTTCATCGTCAAATTCCACCTGGTCGCCAACCTTGATATCGTTGGTGCTTTCAAACGCCTGTAAGTCAGCGCGGTTGCCGCGGACACGAATGACCTCACACTTCAAGCGTATATCGCCTAAAATAGCGTAAGCCACTTCGTTTTGTGTCACCGCGCCGGTAAACTCAACCGTCAACATATTGCCGTTGACGCCCACAATTTTTCCGGTATTTGGCATTATAAATTCGCTTTCTGTTATTTCAATATTATTCTATTGATTTTCGTTCTGAGTAGATTCCCGCTGCAATTGTTGTAAGATAGCATCGAGGTGCTGCTCTCCCCGTTCCGGGGTTCTGGCATTGTATTTTTCAAGCAGAAGCAGTTGCAGTTTGTATGCGCATAATGCGTTAAAAGAGAATGAATCTGGCCCGAGAATTCGGTCAATACATTCCCATCTGGCAGAATCGAGAAATTTTTCCGCTTCCATCGGATTCGGAGCAGAATTGACAGATGAAACCAGAGCCTGTATTTCCGCAAATGCGTCTTTTTCTTCCCGCAGAAATTGGCTGTAATCGCTGCCGTTGGCGCGCAGAGGCAAAAGCGCATTGCGCAGAATAGTCTCCCAAATCCAGAATTTTACAGTCAAATCATTGCTGCAAAATCCGGAAATATCTCCCGGCAGCAGTTCAGTACGCTTCAGCAACTCAAATTCATCTTGCGGCATTGCCGAAGCACACCGGTCGTGAAAATCGGCCAAAGTTATGGGCATGGCGTTGCCGAACTGCAGCGCGGGCAGAGAACTGGCTAAAAAGAAATATTGCGCCATAATTTACCCGTGTCTTTCTTATTCAGCTTTGACAATAGCGGCGAGTCTCGGGCCAATATAAGCAGCTACAATATCGGTTATGGCATCATCGGAGAAGTCATAAAAAACGTCATTACCGGAGACAGATACCTTTAATCCGCCGCCCAGTTCCATGTCGGCAAAAAGAGTCGGCTGTTTAACGAAACTGTCTTTAAGAGAGCCCTTGAGCGCAGCATTCATCTCTTCAAGCGATTTTGGCGATACTAAAACTTCAAGTTTAGCTTCCTGTTTGCCGTCTTTAATGTAAGCGGCAGCCATTTCATTGATTATTCTACCCATTAATTCAGGAGTCATTGCATTTGCGGTGTTTTCCTGAAGAATGGCATTAAGGCGTTCTTTCAGTTCAACGTTGAGCTTGAGAACAATATCCCGCGCCGCTTGTTTCACTGCGCTTTCGGCGCGTTTAGTCAGGCTGGCGCACTCTTCTCCGGCAGCACGGCGCATCGCGTCGGCCGCGGCTTTAGCTTTGGCGGTGATTTCCGCAGCTTCCTGTTCGGCTTTTTTTATAATTGCCGCACGTTCAGCATTGGCTTTATCCAGGCCCTGTTCCTGGATTTTTGCAAGCAGACTTTGTAAATCTTCGGCCATGGCGACCTCCTCTTTCAGCACTTGTTATTATTAATAATATAAGAAAAAGATAATTTTGGTTAAAATACACTCTTTCCGGTAAAATTCAATTTATGAAATCGCAAAACGGATGCTTTTTTGCGAAAAGCGCAGGCGGACTGCCCATTTGAAAGCATGATTAAACATGATATATTATTTTGAACGTGAAATTATTTTATGCCTTATGCCAAAATGAAGACAAATTGGACTAAATTTTTATCGGATCACCGCCTGGGGAGAAAAACAAAAGATCTGGTTACCCCGGGGCGTTCCGCTTTTCAACAGGATTTTGACCGGGTGGTTTTTTCATCCGCATTCCGACGGCTGCAAGACAAAGCGCAGGTGTTTCCACTGGCAGATAATGACTATTTGCGCACCAGGCTTACTCATTCGATGGAGTGTGCCAGTATCGGGCGTTCGCTAGGGGGGATTGCCGGAACATTCATCTGCCGTAATTTTTCGCCGGAGGGGATACTTCCGAACGATATTGGCGCAATCGTTGCGGCTGCGGCTCTTGCACATGATATTGGTAATCCCCCATTGGGACATTCGGGGGAAGAGGCGATCAGGCATTGGTTTCGTCATTCGCCTGTTGCTGCAGAACTTGCTGAACGGCTTACTGAAGAGGAGCAGGCGGATTTTATCTGGTATGAGGGTAATGCGCAGGGTTTTAGGGTGTTGTCACGCCTGGAATCGCCTTTCAATTACGGCGGAATGCAGTTAACCTGTGCTACGCTGGCCGCGTTGTGCAAATATCCGTGCTCGGCGGCCAAACGGGGGGTATTGCCGGGAGTTGAGGGTAAAAAATATAATTTTTTCAGACAGGATATTACGCTTTTTGAAGAAGTTGCAGATGCGACTGGGATGCTTCCGGCCGGGGAGGAGATGTGGCACAGGCACCCATTGGCTTATTTGGTTGAAGCCGCAGATGATATAACCTATCTGATTATCGATTTTGAAGATGCGCATAAGCTGAAAATAATTTCATATCAGGAATTTGAGTCTCTGATTCTGCCTATGATTTCAGACGGCTATGTGGAACGTTTTGTCCGTGGCATTAAAGATAATGATCAGAAGGTGGAATTTCTGCGGGCCAAAGTGCTCGGAGTATTGGTGCGGCAGTGCAGCCGGGCATTTGCCGACTATCACGATGAGATTGTATCAGGAGAGCTTAAGAGGCCGCTTGCAGAACTTATAGAGGCGGCGCCTCTGTTGAACCAGATAAAACTGCGCAGTATGGAACTGATTTATACCTATCCCAGAGCCGTGGAAATTCAAGCCGGAGGGTTTGAACTAACCAACGGTTTGCTGGATACATTTGTAAGCGCAGTTGCGGAAGCGACAGCGGATGCACGTGGTGAAGCGCCAGCGTCTTATCAGAGTAGAAAACTGCTTCAGCTGTTACCCAAACGTTACTGTGATTTAAGTGATCCTCAATTTTGTGCTGATACATACAGTCAGTTGTTGAGTGTGCTTGATTATGTTACCGGCATGACCGATTCTCATGCGGTAAGTTTGTTTAAAAAGATAAAAGGCATATCATTGCCGGGGATGACACAGATATAAAATGCCAGAATTACCGGAAGTAGAAACTATTGCCGCAGCGTTGAGCCGGGCGGTGGTCGGAGAGAAAATAGTCAAAATTGAAGTTTTTTCTCCTGCAATGCGAACACCGCTCACACCGCTGTTATATGCTCATTTAGAGGGACGCCAGATAACAAGTGTGCGCCGCCGGGCTCGCTATCTTATTATCGGATTGGATGATGAGAGATGCATCTTGATGCATTTCGGAATGTCCGGAGTAATACGTCTGGAAGGGGCGGAGGTGCCCAAGCGTAAACATGAACATATTTTCCTTTATCTTTCCGGTGGTATGATACTGCGTTTTGAGTGTCCGCGCCGGTTCAGCATTTGTGAGGTGCATTCAGATTTAGCCACCACCGGAGTGCCGAGAGAGCTGGAATCGCGCCTTGGGGTGGAACCGCTAACCCCGGACTTCAGCGGCGAATATCTTTATTCAGTATCGCGGAACAGAAAAAATCCGGTGAAAAATTTTATTATGGATAATGCCATAGTTGTTGGGGTAGGTAATATTTACGCAACGGAATCGCTTTTTGCCGCCGGAATTTCACCGTTGCGTCCGGCAGGAGAATTAACCCGACCGGAGGCGGAAAAACTGACGACAGAAATAAAAACGATCTTAAAACGGGCAATTGCTGCCGGGGGATCAACTATCCGGGATTATCGTCATGTGGATGGGAGTGAAGGAAAGTTTGCTCAGACGCTTCTGATGTATGGTCATGCAGGAGAGCCCTGCCCCAGGTGCGGCAGTATAATAGAGTGTGTAAAGCTTGGCGGTCGTTCCAGCTGTTATTGTCCGGAATGTCAGAAGTGAACAAAAAATCCGATAGAAAACCGGAAATCTGGCCTGCGCCAATGGAAGGTGTAATGACCCAACCTCTCATTCGGGCGGCATCAAAATTAGGGTTGGTTGACAGGTGGATGACGCCATTCTGGCGGGTAACATCTTCTCCGGTAAAAAAGAGTAAACTTAAGCAATGGTTTGCGCCGTTTGTTGACAGCGGTCTGCCGGTTACCGCTCAACTTATGGGCGAAGACGCGGAGATGATAACCCGGGTTGCAGAGGAGCTGCTGAAGCTTGGGGCGTCTGATATTAATTTGAATTTCGGCTGTCCCAGTGGACAGGTGGTGCGGCATGGCTGCGGCGGGGGAATGCTGAAACGGATTAAAGATCTGATTTTGTTATTTGCCCGGGTAAAGAAGTCTCTTGCCGGTGTTCCGGTTGGGATAAAAATCCGCAGCGGATTTGACGAGATAAATCTGGCATGGCTTCAGGAGCTTTCTCTGGACGACTCCGATAAGATATTTTTTCACTATCGTCTGGTAAAAGAAGCCTATTTGCCATTCCCATTTAAAACGGCATTGCGGCGCTTTGCTGAAGTGCGAAACGTCATTCCCAATTCTTGGCTTATTGCAAATGGCGACATTGATACGCTGTCCAAAATGACGGATGTGCTTAAATTGGGATTTGACGGTATTATGACGGGGCGGGGATGGTTGAGGAATCCGTCACTTTTAATGCAAATGACGGGGATTTGTCCGGCACAGACGGATGAACATTTTTGGCGGAAAGAGCTTTTTTTGAATACGCTGATAGAGGCGGAGAAAGATGATTTCTTTACGTTTTCGCGTGGTAACGCCATTGAATTGGCTATACTTATATGGGGGGCAGGCAATCCGGTGTTTCAACGGTTGATAAAAAATGACGGAAAAGTGACGGATGATGCAACGTTATTGAGATCAATGATTAATGAATTTGACGAATTGCTTTTGGCGAGGAAGTGACGGATGTGTCAGACAGCAGGACTGATATAAAAATACAATAACCGGGCAATAAAAAACATCTTTGCCGGTTGCAACTCGTTTGAGTTATGATATAGTTTGAAAAAGTAATTTTGTTTATAATAAAAAATAAGGATTGAAATTATGGATTTATCAGCAGAGTTCAAACGGATTTATGGAACCGACCCCACAGTAGAATCGCATGCTCCGGGGCGTCTGGAGATTCTGGGTAACCATACCGACTATAATGAAGGGGTAGTTTTAAGCTGTGCTGTAACCCGGGAGACTCATATGCTGTTGGCGCCCCGTTCCGGGCGTAATTGCCGGATTACTGATTTGCGCGATAACAGTCAGACGGAGTTTAATTTGGATGAGATCGCAACTCCGCGTCCCCGTGACTGGGGTAATTATATTCGTGGGGTGATTGTAGAGATGCGCAAGCGTGGTTTGGAAATAGATGCGTTTGACGCGGTTATTTACAGTACCGTACCGCTTTCTGCCGGCATGAGCAGTTCTGCGGCTCTGGAGATGGCTGCGGCAATGGCGTTCAGCGAGGCTTTCGGTATAAAATTGACCAGACCGGAATGGGCCAGAATCGGGCAAGGTGTGGAAAACAATTATCTGGGGTTAAAATCCGGCCTGCTTGATCAATTCAGTTCTCTTTACGGGAAACGTGATTCATTGATTCTTTCCGATTTCCGTACGGTTGAGGTCCTTAAAACCGTGCCGATGCCGCACGGGTATTCTTTTGTTGTCGCCAACTCAATGGTAAAGCATCATTTGGTGGATTCTGAGTACAATTCGCGGCGCAAGGAATGCGAAAGCGCGGCGAAAAAACTTAGCGAGGTTTTGCCGGGAATAAAAACGCTCCGGGATGTTACCATGCAGGAATTGGAAGAGAATGAAGATAAACTTACAGTGCGTGAATTTCTGCGGGCTCGTCATGTTGTAGGAGAATGTCAGCGGGTTTTTGCGGCAGAAAAGGCCTTGGCGCGTAATGATATCGGTGAATTTGGCGCATTGCTTTATGAGTCGCACCGCAGTTCGCAGACGGACTTTCAGAACAGTTGTCCTGAGTTGGATATTCTGGTGCGTTTTGCTGAAGCCAGTCCGCTTTGTCTGGGCGCAAGACTTTCAGGCGGCGGATTTGGCGGTATTTCAATTCATCTGGTTGCCGATGACAATGTGGATGAATATTGCGCCAAGTTGCGGGAATATTTTCAGCGTCAGGCACATAAAGACCCGCAGCTTATTGTCTGCAATATAGGTGATGGCGCAGGCGCAGTCAAGTTGGGATAATCGGGAGAATTATAACCGATGCGTTGGTCGGGAATCGTTATTTTCGGATGGTTGCTGATTTATGCCGTGTCTGCGGCAGATTTAATGGAATTGCCGGCAGGAACTCCGGTTTTTACAGAGGCGATTACCCGGGTTTCCGAGGAAATGCCTCCGGAGATATTATCAGTTTCGAACAGCGTTGAGTTGTTGGCGCGGGAGTCCGGTTTTATAATGGCGCATCCGTTGATGCGTTATGATACTATGTGTCAAGTGAAATTACCGGATGGGCGCATAAGATATGTGTCGGAGGAGTTACCGCCGGGAGCGGCGTTTTCTGCACCGACACACAATGCCTTACCGGCGTATTTTCAAGCTGTTGCCGGAATATTATTTTTTGGAACAATTTGGCTTTTTTATTCGTTGTGTAAACAGGAAAAGCTGAAATGGAACTCCTGGCAGACTGCAATCATGGCCGCGTTGACAGTGGTCTTTATGCGTCAGTTTTTCTTACTGATTTTTTTGTCCGGGATGGGCAGTTTTTTCTGTTCTCCGGCTGACGACCCGGGGTATTTTGAAGTTGCCTTGGGATTGCTGGATGGCAAAGTGGATGGTCCATGGTCATTCACTATGGGGCAGGCGCTATGGTATATCCCCTTTATGCTTATAATGCAGACGCGCGACTATTTTGACATAGTAATTCCGTTCAGTTGCTTTTCCGGATTGATACTTGCCCCTATGTCCCTTGGATTTTTGCTTATTTTTTTCCGGAAGCTATCCGGTTCACTTGGCGCGGCGTTTGCCGCAACCGGAATTCTTGCATTGATGCCGTTCTTTTTCCACTGGACCCTGATAAATGATGCGAATGTAACGACATCTTTCTTTGCCATGCCGGGCGCCGGCGGAACATTTTTGAATTACAATGCTCTGATATTCTGTGGATTTAATACGATGAGCGACACGCCGGCATTCTTTCTTCTGGCGTTAATTCTGATGTTGGCGGCGGTGCTGCCATGCCGATGGTATTCGGCGATAATACTGGGCGTATTGTTTGGCTTGGCATTGCTGGTCAGAATAAACAATATTTTTTATGCTCCCGCGATTGCTCTGGTATATGCTCTACGACAGGAAAAATGGTATTCTAAAGATGCTTTGACTCAATACGGGATTGCGATGTTGGCGGTAATTTTATGTTTTGCACCGCAACTGTATTTAAATTACCGGCAGTTCGGCGGGATTTTCACATTTCCTTATATCATGCATCCGAATCGATCGGCTGAGGGATTTGCGTGGGACTGTCTGGCGGAAAATGTTCCGTATCTCATTCGGGCAAATTATGTACTTTTCTGGGGATTAGTGATTGCTTTGATGGCGAATAAAGAATGCATTACAAGATGTTTTTGTGGAATTTGGATAATACCTGTCGTTTTATTTTTCTTCGGCTACACATGTACAACGTATGATGCTGTTCGTTTTCTTCTTCCGGTATACGGAGTTATTATTTTTGCAATGACCTCTTTAGCTTTCTGGCAGAATGGAGAAAAGCGGCTGGTTGCATTTACTGCGGCAGGCTTCGGAGTGTTGGCTGTTCTGGCCTCTCCGGACAGAGTTATGAATTGGAATATGATAGTATTGTTGCCGGTAATTCTGCTTGGGGTTCTGACCGTATTGTATCGGAAGGAACGATCGGTATTTTTGTTATTAATATTCGGAACAGTTTTATATTTTGCCGGAATATATTATCCGGGCGTACTTGCTGTAATACTCGTAATTCTTTTAATTCGCGAACTGGTTAATATGATTAATCTTTTAAAAGAGCACAAAACGGTGGTGGATAGATGAAAAAATTTATTTTAACGGCACTGATATTATTTGGGGGAATTAGTTGTTGGGCGACTGAATATTTACAACCGGAAATAAGTCGGTTCTGGCTGGCCAGACTGGCGGATGCATCTCCCGAAACAGCAATAAAAATACAGGCAGATAACGATGGATTTTTAGATTTGATGCCGTTAGTGAATAACCAGCCGTCTCCAGATAAAGAGGTAATTTTAGAGGGAACACTTTATTCTGATAAAGCTGGATTTGTATTGTTGGGATTCGGCGCAGACTGGTGGTGCAGTATAAAAATCAATGGCGAGGAAATATACAGCAACTTAAGGCCATGGGAGAACTATTCCGGAGCTGGAGGGAATCAGGATGCCCCGATTTCCAAAACCAATCAGATTATTAAAGTCTGGCTCGCGGAAGGAAACAATGAATTAATAATGCAGGTTCGTTCCGGCAGCAACGGATGCTCTGCCGCAATCGCCGTTTTACCACCTGAGCCGGAATATTTGGCCCGGGTGGCAAAGGGAGTGCAGATAGATCACTATTTTCCTGCGGAGCCTAAAATATTGGTGCCACCATTTCCTACGAATTCTTCACCAAATGAAGATGAGCTGATTATTAATTTTCAAACCGAGGGGCGAATAGCTTGCGGGGTTCGTTATCGTGAAGTTGGGCAGAGTGATTGGCAGACGGTTTATGAGTTATTAGGGCATCAAATTAGAACGGATCGTGATTGGCACCGGCTTGTTCTGCGGGATTTAAAACCCGATACGGAATATGAATATCAGATTATTATGCATAATCCTCAAAGTTATGAACCAGTATTGGATACAGAAGTTTACCGGGTAAAAACTTTACCGTCAAAAGGCAATGCGGTTTCATTTTTTGTTATCAGCGATACTCAATATACTGATTCCCCTCGCCAAGATTATATGGCTGGATACCGGAAGAACAGTCCGCTTGACAACGCTCAAATGGTTATACATTTGGGTGATATCTACAACTGGTTTTCACCTTTGAATATTCCAGATATTGTATTGCCGTTATGTATGAATGGCAACAAATTTGTTCCTTATATTCAGATTCGCGGCAATCATGAATATCGCGGAACTGATCCCGGTGGGTTTTTCCGTTACTTTGGAACGGAAAACGAGCAAAGTTACTTTGCCTTTACCGCCGGAGATGCGATATTTATTGTTCTGGATACGGGAGAGGACAATCCACCAATGAAAGGTTCGACCAATATGCTTTTCGCCCAGGATTCGCTGTTGGCGGCAGAACGGGCATGGCTTGAGGAGCTGATTGTCTCTCCGGAGTTTAAAGAGGCAAAATTCAAAATAGTATTTTCTCATGCGGCTCCACACATGGATGGCAGCTATATTTCCGGATTTGCCCGACGCTTGACAGATGGTATTTTTACCGGTTCGAATCCGTCTGCACCAATAAGTTTATGGATGGCAGGTCATGTACACTTCTATGCCCGTACCAATCCGGAAAATCCGGCAGAATGCTATGCCAGGCTGAATTCTGCTCCGGATGGGGCATTAATGCCTCCTTCGACCCAATTCCCGCTGATATTAATGGAGGGGCCGGGATTTGTTGCCGACACATGTGCAAGTTTTATAACCATTGATGGCGATACATTGGAATTAACTGCATTTGATGAAAAAGGCAGGATTTTTGACCGGGTTAAAATTTCGCCAGATGGTAAAATTATAGAATCTGCGCCGGGAAAAGAGTTAAATCATTTTATTGTTGAATGATTTAATCAACAAATTTATCCCCGACTTTAGCCCGGCTCAACCAATCCAGTATTGCGGCGACCTTTTCTTCGCCTTCCGCCGGGGCCCATTGTGCTGCATCAGAGGCCGGAACTGGGAAATATGGGCCGGGTTTTACCTCACAAACAATGGTACCGGTTTCCCAGGCAACGAAAGAGTGCCAGGTTTCCGGAGTCAGCTCAATGGCTGCAACATCGCTGCCAGGCGCCATGTCAATGCGTTTAGAAATGGTACCGTCCTGGGTGAAAATGAATGTGCTGCCACGACCGCGGAAAATGGTGAAAAATTCAAATTTACCACCACTTAAATGACGGTGCGGGCGGATATAAGAACCTGGTTCAACCGCCATAACCACCCGGTGAATTGGTTCATCAAGCGATTGATGTAAATTGTAATGAGCCCGTTTGCGCGGAGCTTCCATGGCTTTACGGGTTAATTCTGTCATTAGGTTGTAATCAATTATTTTCATATTTCTTAATATAGCTCCGGCAAAATAATAATCAACTCGTATAAGGGTTAATTTTTCCTGCCTGAACTGAAATGAATTGTAAAAATCAAATATTATGATATCTTAAAATCATAATAAGGAGAGTTTGTATATGAACGATTTACTTTATGCGATAAAGTTCCGGGATAAATCTCCGGATTCGGAGCTGGTTTTTGAATTTCTTGCCGCGTTAGATGTGCAGTACAGCAGTTATGAAGACAAGGAATTCGGCAACAGTTATCTGTTGATATATACTGAAAGCGAAGAGGAGTTTGCTGCGGTAAAGGCCAGGTTTCTCGCCGGGCTTGAAGAGTGGAGAGCATACGGTCTGTCGGTAACGGATGTGGAGGAAATTACCGTACGCAAAGAAGATTGGAGCGAGGTTTGGAAGAAATATTTTAATATCATTCATATTGCAGACAATCTGGTAATTCGTCCGTCCTGGTTGAAATATAATCCTGCACCGGGAGAAGCGGTGGTAACCCTGGATCCCGGTATGAGTTTTGGTACCGGTCAGCATGCAACAACCAGTTTCTGTTTGCGGACGCTGGCGGAATATGCAAAAAACCCGGATGTAAAATCGGTGTTGGATGCCGGATGTGGTTCTGGAATTCTGGCCATTGCAGCGGCATTATTGGGCTACAGCCCGGTGGATGCATTTGATTATGATCCGGAAGCGATAATGGTGGCTGGAGAAAATATTGCCGCTAACGGTTTAAGTGGAGCCGATATAAAGCTTGAGCAGGCAGATGTCGCCGAATACACTGGGCGTGAAGGCGGTTATGATTTGGCGCTGGTTAATATTCTGGGGCATATTCTGAAGGCCAATGCTGAGCATATTGTCGGTTTTGTACGCCCGGGCGGGTTGTTGGCTCTGGCGGGGATTTTGAACGAGGAGTTTGACGAGCTCTCAAAGAGATTCACGGCGATACCGGGCTGTGTAGAACTGAAACGGTTTTCGGAAAAAGAGTGGACCAGTGGTCTTTTCCGTTGTAATTGAAACAGGTTTAAGTCGTGAGCGGAAAATACAGAATATCTCAAAAAGTTCGCCTTGGGCGTGAGACTCGCAAAGTCAGTCACGCGTTAGGCAACTCCAGGATTTCCGGATACCGGGACGAGCCGGACGAGCACACCCTGCGCAACCGGATAATTTTTTCATTGATATTTCTGGTGGTATTGGTAATCGGACTCTTGAGCGTTGTTTTCTGATGTAAAAAAATGACGGAAAAGTGACGGAATATGTTATCCGTCACTTTTTTAAAATTGACTAATCATTGAGGAGTATGTAATTATGAAATATATTGGGGCGCACGTTTCTATTGCTGGCGGGGTGGAAAATGCGCCGCTTAATGCTGCGGCAATCGGGGCAAAAGGGTTTGCTTTATTTACAAAAAATCAACGACAGTGGGTTGCACCGCCATTGAACAGCGATGCAATTGCCGCGTTTAAACGTAACTGCGCGGACAATGGCTATACAGCGGATATGATATTGCCGCATGACAGTTATTTGATTAATCTTGGTCAGCCGGATAAAGAGAAAAGAGCCAAAAGTGTTGAGGCTTTTACTGAAGAGTTGCGGCGTTGCGAGGCATTGGGACTGAAATATCTCAACTTTCATCCCGGCAGTCATCTGAAACTGGTATCGGTAGATGAATGTCTGGCATTGATTGCGGAATCTATCAATCAGGCTTTGGCGGAAACAGAAAGTGCAATTGCGGTGATAGAAAATACCGCGGGGCAGGGCAGCAATGTTGGCAACTTGTTTGAAGAGTTGGCCGGCATTATAGAATTGGTGAAAGATAAAAACCGGGTCGGAGTTTGCATTGACACCTGTCATGCGTTTGCTGCCGGTTATGATCTGCGTTCAGAGGAGGAATATCAAAAGACCATGAATGAATTTGCCCGGCTGATCGGTTTTGATTTCCTGTGCGGCATGCATCTGAATGATGCCAAGGGAGAGCTTGGCTGCCGGCTTGATCGTCATGAATCTATTGGTAAAGGTAAATTAGGTCTGGAGGCGTTTAGGCACATAATGAACGATCCGCGAATTGATAATATTCCTTTGACTTTGGAAACGCCTGACGATACGATATGGTCCGATGAAATAAAACAGCTTCAAAGTATGGCGGATTAACCTGAACTTGTATTTCATTTAACAATAATGTGAAGATAGGCAAACTCTTGCAAATTGGAGTTTTTGTGCTATATTATTTAAAATTTTTTTGCCGATAAAACACTATGGAGACAAGAATCGAACATGGGTAATTACAGCTATCTTTCGACGATTGAACCTGAGAGCAGCAATCTGATTAAGGCGCTGCAGCTGGTTCAGGCACGCGAAGGATACGTTTCCGACGAGGCGATTGTAGCGGTAGCGGAGTATTTTTCGCTTGCTCCGGTCGAAGTCGAAGGCGTTCTCTCCTTCTATGCACAGTTTAAGCGTACCAAGCCCGGCAAATATGAGATCGCCGTCTGTGACGGCACCGCATGCCATATCAAAGGTACTCCGGCGGTTCTCAAATGGGTTTCCGGTGAATTGGGTATTGCTGACGGTGAAACCGATAAAGACGGTTTCTTTTCATTGGTTACAGTGGCCTGTCTGGGGTGCTGCTCATTGGCTCCGGTCATGAGTATAAACGGTAAAGTTTATGGTCAGCTCGACCGCAAGAAGGTCCTTAGAATATTGAAGGAGTACCGGAACAATGGCTAATAGTAAGATAAAAGTTATCCGGGTTGGTGCCGCATCCTGTGGCATGGCGGCCGGCGCCGCTCCGGTGTTGGAACTGCTCTATAAAAAAGCTGATGGAATTGAAGTCCAGGAAGTCGGTTGTTTGGGGCACTGTTATGCTGAGCCGATGGTTGAAGTAATTACGACTGATGGTGAAAGTATTCTCTACGGCAACGTGGCAGGAACTGAACAGGCGGTTGACAATATTCTCAATCTTTCGCTGGAAGGGCGTTTTACGATCCCCGAAGGCCGTGCCTCAAAAGAGCTGGTCAAGGTGCTCAAGCTGGCTGGACGTGTTGTGCCTACCAGTTGGGAGGATTATCTGGCCAATCATGGCTATGAAGCATTCAAACGTGCATTGACTATGACTCCGGCGGAGGTGGTTGATGAAGTCATCAAATCCGGTCTGCGTGGTCGTGGCGGCGGCGGATTCCCCACTGGACGGAAATGGAGTTTCCTGGCCGCAAAACAGGCACCGGAAAAGATTCTGATCTGCAATGCTGACGAGGGTGACCCCGGTGCATTTATGGACCGTTCACTTATGGAGAGCGTGCCGCATCAATTATTGGAAGGTATGTTGATAGCCGCTTATGCTACAGGGGCGACCAAGGCGTTTATCTATTGCCGTGCTGAATATCCGATGGCGATCAAGCACCTCAAAATTGCGATCAAGCAGATTTATGAGCATGAATATAATAAATTTGACGGACGCGAGCTGGAAATAATCATCAAAGAAGGCGCCGGCGCGTTTGTATGCGGCGAAGAAACTGCGATGATCAATTCGCTGGAAGGTAAACGTGGGACGCCGCGTTTCCGGCCGCCATTCCCGACTGACTCCGGTTGGAAGGGATATCCGACGATGATCAACAATGTTGAAACATTCGGTAATGTGCCTTTGATTCTGCGTGAGGGTGCGGAAGCATACGCTGCGGTCGGGACCGAAGGCAGCAAAGGAACTAAACTTTTCGCGCTGGCTGGCGACTTGAAGCGTCCTGGCTTAGTAGAAGTGCCGATGGGGATTACTCTGGCGGAAATCGTCTTTGAAATTGGCGGAGCCAATCCGGAAGATGTAAAAGCTGTTCAGTGCGGCGGGCCGTCTGGCGGATGTATTCCGGTTGAGCTTTTCAATACCCCGGTAGATTACGATTCTCTGCGTTCTCTGGGCGCGATTATGGGATCCGGCGGGATGATTGTTATCGGTCGGAAGCGTTGCATGGTGGAAACCGCTCGTTATTTCCTTGATTTTACTCACCGTGAATCATGTGGGAAATGTACTTTCTGCCGCGTAGGAACCAAGCGGATGTTTGAAACACTGGAAAGAATCACTGCCGGCAAAGGCGAAGAGGCCGATTTGGATTTCCTTGAAGATCTGGGCAATAAAATCCGCAAAGGTTCGTTGTGCGGATTGGGACAAACGGCTCCGAATCCGGTATTGGCAACCTTGCGTTATTTCCGCAATGAATATCTTGCTCATGTTGTGAATCACCAGTGCGAGGCGTTGGAATGCAATGCGCTTACTGATGTAATGCTGGATAAGAGCAATTGTGTGAAGTGCCGGATGTGTATAAAAACCTGTCCGGTTGGCGCGATAAGCGATGATTTTGTTATCAATAATAATATTTGTACCCGTTGTAACAGCTGTATAGAGGCTTGTCCCAAGAAAACAATACACCGGGTAAAAGGAGGAGAGGGGGTTCGGCTGTGAGCAAGATCGAATTTACTCTTGACGGGAAGACAGTTACCGCCAATCCCGGGCAGACTATTCTTGAAGTAGCCGCGGAAAACGGCATCAAGATCCCGAGCTTATGTTATAACAGCAAGGTTTCCAAGAATACCAGCTGTTTTGTCTGTGTGGTAAAAGATGGCAAGACCGGCAAATTTCTGCCGTCCTGTTCTGCCTGTCCTGCGCCGGGGCAGGTAATTGAATGTACTACGCCTGAAGTTCTGGAAATGCGCAAGACGGCATTGAATCTTCTGCTTTCAGAACATGTTGGCGACTGCGAAGCGCCGTGCACAATGGCTTGTCCGGCTCATGCGCAGGTGGAAGAGTATGTCCGTGCCGGCAAAGAGGGTGATTTCCTGAAATGTTTGAAAATAGTCAAAGAGCGCATTCCTCTGCCGATGAGTATCGGGCGGGTATGTCCCCGTTTCTGTGAAAAGGACTGCCGGAAGAATATTTTTGGCAAAGCTGTATCTATTAACGACTTCAAGCGTTTGGCGGCCGACTTGCATTATACTGAATACATGGAAGAGCTGCCTCCGGCTAAACCTTATAAGGTTGCTATTGTCGGTGGAGGTCCTGCCGGATTATCCGCAGCCTATTATTTGGCACGCAATGGCGTAAAATCGACTGTTTTTGAACAGATGCCGGAAGCTGGCGGGATGCTCCGCTATGGTATTCCGGAATACCGTCTGCCCAAGCGCAAAGTTTTGGATGTGGAACTGGATCACTTTAAAAAGCTCGGCATTGAATTTCAATATAATAGAGCGCTGGGCAAGAATCTGGATCTGGAAGAGCTGAAGAAGAATTATGATGCGGTTATTCTGGCTGTAGGCTGCTGGCATGCCAGCAGTATGCGTTGTGAAGGCGAAGAGCTGGCGGTTCAGGGTATCGAATTTCTCGGTGGCATTGCAAAGAATGAATGGAGTGGCGCCAATCCCGGTCGTGTGATTGTTGTCGGCGGGGGTAATACTGCGATGGACTGCTTGCGCACCAGTATACGTCTTGGTTCTCCGGATGTGCGTTGCTTCTATCGTAGAACCGAGGCGGAAATGCCGGCAGAAAAGCTGGAAATACACGAGGCTCGCGAAGAAGGGGTTAAGTTTGAATTCCTGGTTGCTCCGGTTAAGGTAACTCGTAAAGATGACGGTACTTTGGTAATGACATGCCAGCGGATGGCATTGGGTGAACCGGATGCATCCGGCAGAAGACGCCCGGTTGCGGTACCCGGCAGCGAATTTGATACCGAGGCGGATACCATTATTGCTGCGATTGGCCAGGGGGCTGATATTCCGGCAGGGATACCGGTTAATAAATGGGGTTATCCGGAAGTTGATAAAGACAACATGCAGTTGGACGGCAAGCTGTTTGCCGCTGGAGACTGTGTTACCGGAGCTGCGACCGTTGTGGAAGCCGTGGCTGGCGGCCGTAATGCGGCGCTGGGGGTATTGGCATTCCTTGAAGGCGGTAAATATGTTCCGGAATACAAGATCAATGTTTCACGCGGACACTGGTCTTCCATGAAGCCGGAAGATGTGGTATTGATTAAGCCGGATTGCTCCAATGCGGAACGGGCAGAGTTGCCGATGATCTCTCTGGAAGAACGCAAAACGACTTTCAAAGAAGTTGCTTTGACGATGAGCAAAGAAACGATCATGAAAGAAGGCGAACGCTGTATTGAATGTTCCTGCACGGCAAAGAGCGATTGCCAGCTTAAGAAACATTCTGAAAGCTGCGGCGCCTGTCCGACCGCAATTAAGGGTGAAAAACTTAAAGCGGTATATGATAACCGTCATCCGGTTATTATGCATGACCGGGGCAAATGTATTAAATGCGGTATTTGCGTAAAGGTTTGTAAAGAGGTGGTTAATCAATCACTGCTTTCGCCTCAGAGACGTGGTTATTTCACGTTTGTCAGTACGGCGTTCAATAAAGGATTACCGCTTTCCTGCGCTGATTGTATGGCGTGCGCGAAAGAGTGTCCGGTCGGTGCGCTGGATCTGAAGAGTAATAAGCAGTAATTAATACATCTGTTTAGCGCAAAATATAAGAGCGGCTGATTTTTCAGCCGCTTTTTTATATAGCTTAAGCGCAAAAAAACTACCGGCTGCGCCGGTATGTAGCCGAATAGCTTCAGCTTAAAGGCGATATAA
>CALXXL010000023.1 GCA_944392655.1 uncultured Victivallaceae bacterium | reverse complement strand
GGTTATCCTATATGGCAAAAGTCAACACCAAAACAACTCAATCCGGACACGCTTATGGTTCTTCCCAGTTAAGATAGCTCCTGCCGGTAATATTCGGCTATATAGCGGCAGAACTGTAACTCTTCAAACCAGCTTTTGTCTACCCCATACTCCAACTCCACTGGATCAGTTACTTGGCCGGCTTCCGGAAGAACAGTATCGGTATCGGAAAAACGTTCGCCCATGAATTCATAAATATAATTGCGCACATTACGAGTCCACATGTGCTGGTAGTTGAGCCATATCGCCTGTACTGCGCCCATGGGGGATAACCATGGATTATCATATCCAATAAGAAAGTGAATGGCATGATTGTAGTAATGCGAAGGCAGAAACTCCAGATACATCTCAAACTCTTTAACTGTATCATCAACGATCAGGTCACTATTCTGTATCGGTGATTCTAGAGCGATGCCATCCAGCGAGTTACAGCGTGATAATGCGACATATAATTGTCCATGAGTAAAGCAGCCATTGCCACGCACAAACTTCAAGCGCGGAATAGTCAGCCCCTGTGCCTTGTGAACAGATAGCGCATAAGCCGGACGGATTGGTAATTGCCGGAAGGTTCCGACACAAACTGCATCGATACGACCATTTTTTATGCGGTATTCAATGTTTTCCCATAGCGTATATCCGACTGTAATTATCGTTCCATTACGGTCCAGCATAATATCCACCGCCGCAGCAGGGGTGATGCCGACAATTGTCCCGAGATCGCCATTGACGTATTGGAATCCGAACCGGTTGCGGTCACGCACATTCACCAATACCATAACCCGCATTCCCGGCTTAAGTACTAAAGATGTGCCGGTAGGATAATACTCTTCCGGAAAGTTTCCGCTGATTGAGGCATTAAATACCACAGGATGTCCGGATAGCGCCGCCACTCTCTGCCGGTTGATTTCATCCGCAACAAGGTTGGTTGTGCAGAGAGAGATACAGTCACTCTGAGAACGGCTGAGCGCAATCTGATTGATCTCCTGCAACATGGTTTTATTTATATTATACAATGAGTTTAACTGTCCGACATCCCCATAACGAACAGCATTTAAAAAGTCAAGATATAAACCTTCGCCACTATATTGACGATAGGAGTTCATCAGGAAAAATCTCTGCCAGTTGAGACAGCGCCATGAGAGTGATTGGAACGCGAATAATGGTTTAAAAGTTGCATCAGTTGAGGAGCGATCATGCCATGCTATCGGGCCAAGCTGCATAAAGTCGCCGACCACAATGATCTGTTTGCCACCAAATGGAATTTCAGACTCGGTCGCTTCCTGCAACCGCCAGTTGACTGCGTCAAAGACATCCGCCCGAACCATTGAGATTTCATCAATAATAATAGTTCTGGCATTTGCTAAAACTTCTTTTTTATATGGAGATAGAGGATACGCCCTCAGAAGTTCTGAGGTAATGTAAGAAATAACAGGAGTATCTTTTTCGCGGGTGTTTGAAATATCCGCACGGATTACGGGCAGCTCAAACAGGGAGTGAATAGTGGTTCCGCCGATATTCAGCGCAGCCAGGCCTGTGGGAGCACAAACCAGAGTATTTTCCGCCGATTCATAAAAGAAACGCAGAACAGTTGATTTACCGGAACCTGCTTTGCCGGAGAGGAAGACATTCTTCCCCTGTTGCATAGCTTCCAACACCCGCCTTTGATCTTTGTTAAAGCTTAATGCCATTCGCAGTTACCTCCAGCATTTACCATAGCCGCGTTCCGCCACTTACGCAAGTTCTATGGAAAAAAGAATGTTATACATTGCTCTACCGTATTTTTCCGACATGGCTACACTCCAGTTTTCATCTCTTCCCTGAGTTGATTTGAACATCAGTAGAAGTTTGACGCTTTCCAGTTTTCTTTCAGGGATCTGCTCTTCGCGCAAACGGGCAAACTGGTTTATATTATGAGACTTGATAACTTGAAATTCAGCGATACTGTAAAAGAGGGTTGCACAGGAGGTTGAAGATGATTACCCTGAAAGAAGCATTTAAAATCGCACAGGATTTTAACGGTAGCGGTATACTATTAAGCAGAATTGCGGATGAAACTGATGACTTATGGATTTTTTTATTGGATATGGATGGGGTCGTGATAGGTCGTCCGGCAGACATTGCTGTAGATAAAAAAACGGTCGTGCTTTTCGGGCAGAGTCTGAATTCATGACAGATGAACAGCTTGATGCGTGGGAGAACGCCAGACAGGTAGAGGTTCCGCAGGAATAACCGGAGCTATCAGTTTTAAAGCCCGGCCTTTTACCGTCATAAACTGGCGGTAACGGCGATTGAATGGCTATCCAGAAGCTCTATGCTTGATTGTATGGGGCTACGTCGCAAAAAAAAAATTGTCTATTGCTACTTTTTTTTATTTGCATTCTGAAAATTATCAGCTATAATAAAAACAGAGTCCGGATCAAGATGACTCACGTCGGCGGGCTTGGTCTGCCGTTGGGTTATCTTGCTCCGGACTTTTTATATATGCTTTGTATTGTTTTATCTGTCGGGGGATATTAATAAAGCATCAGTTAAATCATCTTCCGGAGTTTATTGTTTTCTGGACAGGAAGATATAAGCGCTTTTTAGAAGAATACAAGAAATATTCAATTCCGACACACTAACAGATTGATCCATTCGGCATTCGAAAAAATATGCTTGCGATATATGTATAAAAACATAAATAAAGAAGAGTTTGATAAATTAATATTATATTATCAAAGCAGGCAACAGACTAAGAATAGTTTATAAGCATAGATTCGTGTTTGTAATATACCATATTGATGTTTTTTGAGACACCCATAATAAAATGGATAATTGTGATAGGAAATAGAGTATAATCTAAACTACAATAATGCCAAAAAGGACAAACTTATGAAACATTGTGGAACTCAAAGAATAGAGACAGACAGATTGATTTTAAGAAAATATGTGATTGAGGATGCTGCTGCAATGTATAAAAATTGGGCTTCGGATAAAGAGGTTACTAAATATTTGACGTGGCCACCCCATGCAAGTCAAGAAATTAGCCAGGGGGTAATAGAAGATTGGATAAAACAATATTCCAACGAAAGTTATTATCACTGGACAATCGTATTAAAAGGCAATAACAACGAACCAATTGGCGATATTGCCGTGGTATGTATAAATGAAAATATTTCAAAAGCTCATATCGGTTATTGTATTGGAAGAACATGGTGGAATAGAGGAATTACATCAGAAGCATTAAAAGCTGTTATGGACTTTCTTTTTGATGTTGTGGGTGTCAATCGAATTGAAGCAAGACATGACCCACGAAACCCCAACTCAGGAAAGGTTATGAAAAAATGTAATATGAAATATGAGGGAACTTTACGTAGTTACGATTGGAATAACCAAGGAATTAGTGATGCTTGTTATTATGCACTATTAAAATCTGAACGCTAAAATTTAATTGTAAGGATAGAGCGTTTTAGGGGCGTCAAACTTATGATATAATTATTAAAATACCCTTATTTTCTCATAGAGTGAAATCCGGGGATTTTTTTATTTTCCAAGAAAACAGTTTATTTCTGCTTAGTGGAATTTATTAGCTTTAGTACCTGCAAAAAGCATTCAGCAGAACAGGTTCATTATTTAAAAAATTAATCAACCCATTTTTTGTTAAAAAATGTAAATGAGAGATATTGTAATGTTCGCTGCGCGAATCATGTTTTATAAGGTAGTCTACATCAATCCAAAAATTAACAGAATCAACTTGTTTTGGATCTCCTTCTCTTTGACCTTCTGCTGAATAATTAATCTGCCATAATGTCCCGTCTGGAACTACAATTAGCGGAAGGAATACTAAATAATCATATCCATCGGATGCATTATATGACAGTGCGTCCTCCAACATTCCGTGAAGTGATGCTAATGCCTGCGTCCATTTATCGTATGTAGAGTTATCTTCTATAATTAAATCACTGTTTGAATCTTTACCTACTTGATCAAGTGAACGTCCAACCCAACCGTTCAATCGATAAAAGTTTGTTGGACAACAAAATTGTCGTCCATATTGTGCATTGCCACCCCAATGCCAAACGTCAATCTTTTGCTCTTGCTCTATACGTGGAGTACATGATATAACCAAAGGATAGTTTGGTTTTAAATTTTTACATTCAATAGCAAGTTTTAGTACTTTTCCTGAGTTAGAATCTAAACAGAGTTCTGTGCGAATATCATATTCACGCTGTTTTCTCGTTTGTGGGTCAAAATATACCCCACCCCAGCTCGAGGCACAAGAACATTTACGCTTAATTATTTGAAGTATGTCCATTTCAAACGCAAAATCAGACTGTTGCTGAATGTATTTTTCAATATCAGCAGTTGTTATTGAGTCATTTGTCAAGTTTCTGGAGTTTCCGCGTCTACTCATTTGCTTACGTTTCCATTTATTCATTTATCAAAACCAGCAAGTACTACAATTCAATGGTTTAATATATCAACTACATTGTTAATGTCAAACAAAATATAGATGTTTAGCATAGTATATGTAGAAAAGCACTTTTGTTTTGTGAGAATTATAGAAGTTTCATTTACTCATAGTAATGCCTGTAATTTTTTATAGTAACCATCAAAAATAAACCATTTTAGCTATCCCAATATTTTTATAGATTTTTTAGGCATTTAAGATACATTCAATTACTCCTATCTTATACGATAAAAAAAGAGTCTTGTATGGCAAGACTCTTCCGGATTTTACCGGACTAACTTTAACATCGTAATCGTGGCGGTAACTCCGGCAACAAAACCGGCTATAACCGCCGATAGAACTCCGTCATGCCTTTCCGGCTGCGGATAAAATTCACTCTTGTTCAACTCCATAATCCCTCCATGCGAAAAATAAACCGCCCTGATTCCGGGCGGAGCGCCTTCTGGCTCGCCATGCGGAGGCGGCGCCAATTCTCCCGCACAGCTGGCGTACCTTCCCCATATCCGGGGTATTACCACAAAGTCGGCGAACGACCATCCAGTCCGAACAGCCGCGTCAATCCACGATAACAGATGTCGGCCCGTGCCGGCGTGTATTTCTTGGCGTTCTCGGTAAACGCATTCAACAGACTCCAGCGTGTCGGTTCGGCAAACTCAATGTGGCGCGGCTCTTTGAACTCTTTGAAAATCGGCACGATATCCGAGGAATTGATGACTCCGGCTTCCGCACTTTTGACAATCGCCGCTCTCGCCTGATCGTCTTTCAGATAGAGTAGCTTTAAATCCTCCGCCACCGTCTCCAATGTCAGAAATTCCGTTTCAAGTTCTCCGATCGCCGTTGCGACAATGCCTGCGAGATCGATCCTGCTGGTGTGTCTGCGTCGCAATACCATACTTCCGCCTAAACACAGATTACTGCAACAACTGACCGTCAATCCTGCCGCCAGACCAACCGCTACGCTCCGGTCGTGCGAATTGCGTATGCCGATGCAGCGGCTCCATTCGTTCGAACTGGTGCGGTTGATCCGCATAAAACCGAACATCCGCTGCCCGTCTCTGGCCAGACCGTACTGTTCGTCGATTATCTGCCAGTTACGGGCGTGAATTGCACGGGTTACCGCTTCGATCACCTCACTATGCGCGACCGGCTTCCAGCTGACGGTTGCCGCAGGAGTCGGCACCATGGCGATCTCATTGCGGCTGACAAATCGTCCTTCACACATCATCAAGCCCATAGCCTACCTCCCAATTCTCTTCAACTCCGGACTTTTCCAGAGCCGTTGCCAGTTTTCCATAAAATTCATCGTCATCCTCCTGCCATTCCGGAAAGTCATCATCAATGAACGTATGAACCAGCCAGCCGTTTTCATAGTGATAGTGCCCGAAAAGTTCACAACCAACCTCCAGATACTCAACGTCAATTGCCTGAAGAGTGGAATCAAGCTGTCGTATAAACTCGACAAACTTCTCCATTTCATCCTTGCTGAAACACCATTTGACATCGCCGAACACCATGACTGACCTGCCACTGAAATCAACCTGCCCGTCAAACAGATAACGGTCACTGCCGATAAATAAACCATGATTTCTCTCCTTCGCTTCCGTCAACTTTTGCTGTAATTGCCGAGTAAGGTTTTCCGGATTTGCTGTCCATATTGTAATTTCCAGTTCGCACCAGTTAGCCATTTCAAGCCGCCCTCCAGCTGTTGATGAGTTCGGAACACTGCCGTTTGCTCAACTGTTGAATGTCGGCTACACCATGCTGAGCGGCGATCTGCTGTGGCGTGATTCCACGACTCCGGGCAAGATCCAATAGATAACTGATCTGCTTGGGCGATGCCGGAATATCGCGTGAATTAGCGCGTTGAACGCTGTTATTCTGAGCGTGGTTTGGTAACTCATTTTGACGGGAATTATCCGGCTGGAGTGTGAGGTTTTTGCCGTGTAATTCCGCTTCAACCGAATTGCGTACCAGATTAAAGGTTGCGTGAATTCTCTCTTGCAGCGCTTCGCCGGAAAGTCCGTCCGGCAGTTCTACTTCGATACTTGCGTGATAGCTCTGGCTGGAATACTCCTCTTCCGCCGGAACTTTCTTGGCATACGAGGCATTGAGTTTCAACATTTTCATTCTCCTTAAAATGGAAGAGCCGGAAGCATTGCGCCTCCGGCTCTTCTGGTTAATAATCAAATCACACTTAAATTGCCATTCTGATCCGTTCGATTGCCCGCTTGGCCTGTATGAACTCGCGTTCACGCTGTTTCTGCTGCAACACCGCCTCCTTAACTTTGCGTGATAGCAGAGCGGACTCTTCGAAAAGCGTTCTGAGTTTACCGCGCAGTTCTTCAATTGAACTATTCAACTCCTCCATCGGATTGACTTCAACTGCCGCTACATCGGGTTTGATGGTTTTAACTGGTTCCATAGCTTGTTTCTCCTTTATATTTGTTTTTGGTAAAATACGAATCGGCATTGCGATATATTGACCGCGGCCGCCGGATGCGACAACCGGCACGCCGCCATCCGAATGCGCCCGGAACCGGGTATAGCCCTGTTGGAGCATACGCATAAGGATATATTTGTTGAGCGCCAGCGCCACCCGTGGAGGCTGACCGGTTAGCTCCGCCTTGACTTCCAGCTGCATATCAGGATAGTTGACCGGAATGATAACCAGACCTGCCGGAGTGATGCTGAGTTCGATCCCATGATTGGGTTCATGATCCGGAACCGTTTTCAGGAATGAAATAATCTTTTCCGGCTCATGAATGGTGATCTGGTAATCCAGCATTTTACTTGATGGAATAACCTGCCTCCAGTCGGGAAACGTTCCGGATAACGCCATCCCCTGCCAGCATAGGTTGCCGATTTCAATCCGGAACATCCGGATGCCGTTTGACTGCCACACCTTAAACATACCGGGAGTGGCGATTCGTGCAGTCAACAGAGCCGACGGGAACGGCAGAGTTATATCCTCTTTCAGCTGTAATGATAATGGCAGATGCAGCAGTTCGCGACCGTTGGTTGCGGTAATACCGGATGAGGAGAGATTAATCCCTTGCAAAATCAGGCGTGGAGAATCGCGATCCACCAGTTGAGCCGCCAATTCCAACAATGCAGTAAAGTTTTCCGGCAGGACGAGTTGAACCGCCTCATCAGGAACAGGCACAACATCTCTCCAGGGAAGCGATTTACCGGTTAATTCAATGGTTTCGCCATATTCATGACGAATCCTATCCCGCAGAGTTTTCAACTCAATAGCGAAGTCAAAAGCTCCGTCCGATTGACAAGGCAGATCAAAAGCGATCCACTCCCGACCGTTAGTCGCGGAAACGCTTACGCTATCCTCTCCGCCTTGAAATCGGATAGACCGGTATTCCTCTACCGGTGAATTCTGACACGCGACTTTCCCCAGCACCCGCAAGGCGCCGCTCAATACACGTTTTTCTATCTTCATTTTTACCTCCATGAATAGTTAGATTTTAAGCCTCAAAAGCCGTATAAAACAGATTAACAGCTTTTATTCATAGAGGTTATATATTGATGAGATTCGTTTGATTAACGGATAATGTTTATTATTTGCTACACGAAATATTTTATCAGGATATACTTAAATAGTAAATATAATTATAAATTTAATGATATGCCGCTATAATAAATTAAGAAATTATTTTATGCGACATATCGTTAGTTTGTCAGCAAAACATATTAAGAATTTTTATTGAGTTGCTGATGGGCTATATCATCAAATCGTTCATATGATGCGACTGGAGCTCTAAATATGACATTATTTTGATCAAGTGCCTCGAAATGAGCTTCGCCACATTTGATCTTTGCCTGCTGCGGAGGCGGAAGCTGATTAAACAGATCCGTTCCCTTGGTTTCGATAACAAAATACAGACGCTCACAACCGTCCTTTTCTACGAGAATCGCCCAATCCGGATTATAGGAACCGAGTGGAGTTGGTATTTTAAACCAGTCCGGCAACTTGGCAAAGACTTTGACATCATCGTTAGCATCCAGACGCTCCGCAAATTCCCGTTCAATCTCCGAGTCATAGACGGTATATTCGTAAATTCCACGATTTGGCGTTTTCACCATATTGGAATGCAGATACCCGGTTAGTTCTTCGCTTTCAAACAACTCCTGCGCCCAGATTTCGTCTGCTCCAAGTTTATGATATTTGATGCCGTCCACAACAAATTTACTCATGACATTTTTTATGATGGCAATCGCGCCATCAATAAACATTTGTGGATTTTTCTTAAAATCTTCAAGCCTACCGGAGTCGACAAGAATCTGCGCTAATGTTCGTCGAGTCAAGTTCGTTTCATTTTGCAGATAGCTGATTACGTCCGGATAATCAAAGTCATCAAGTGTAAAAGGAAGTGTCTTCCCCTTTTCATCTGTAATGGTTACGCCACCTTGTGTAACATTCACCTTTCCTTTGCCATATATATATTTGGGATATGTAACCACCAACTTCTGCTCATCGGCAAACGCATCAGCGCATTCTCTGGCCAGTGCAGCAGGATCAAAATTCACCCGGAATGTCGTCTTATATTTGATTCGATCCCATAAATCTTTAAATTCCGGAGACAGAAAACGTTCTTTGTTCAACTTTATAGTTTTTGCATCTTCGTGATTTTTGATATTCAAGGAGCCGGCTATTTTCTTCAATATGGCAGTGATCAGATTTGCATGGGGTGCGACCTCTTCCGGATAAGTCATAGTGTTGGTCAGAAGATTTTCTTTTAGAGATGCTTGCACAATTCCAGACGCAGAAATCAGATGCCGCGCTATCAGATCTTGATAGATCAGCATAGATTTTTCCATCCCCAAATATTCCGGCTCTCCAGCGGCATTTACAATGGAGATATTGGCAAAAGTATGTTCCTCCACCAAGCCGAATTTGATTCCATCTTCTTCCTCAATTTCACGTTGCAGATTTTCAGCAAAATCCTTGAACGATTCATTTGCCATCACAGTAAGTGTATTAACGTCAAAACCAGGAACGCGTTCCCCATCCTGATTGACACAAATTCGCAATCCGCGGCCAATCATCTGGCGACGACGCATATCACTGGAGATTTCATTCAGCGTACAAATCTGAAATACATTCGGGTTATCCCAGCCTTCTTTCAGCGCCGAGTGAGAGAAGATAAATTTCACCGGGCAATCCAGAGAGAGCAGACGGCGTTTATCCTTCATAATCAGCTGATATCCCCGCTCCGCATCTTCCTTGCCAACCTGTGTCGTCTCAGATGTATTGACGGAACACCCTTTCTTATCAATGGAGAAATAGCCGTCATGTACTTTTTCCGGCAAAGTTGCGATATCTACATCGTGAAATAAAGTATCATACTTCGGCTTTGCAATCAGTTTCCGGTATTCTTCTTCAAACCACTGTGCGAACTTGCCTTTGCCGGGATTACCGCTCTCATCATAAGTACGATAGTTCGCAACACGGTCGATAAAGAACAGACTCAGAACCTTGATTCCGCGATGACGCAGTTTTAATTCCTTATCCAGATGTTCCTCAATCGTCTTGCGTATCTGTAGACGTTTGATCGCATCATCCTCTACTCCGCCAAGAACTTTATTCTGTCGGAGAGGCTCATCCTGATTGGTAAAAAGAATATACTCGTCCCCTTGCTTACAGCTTATATCATCAATTTGATAGCCATCGTATATACTTCGTTTTCCGGATTTTGTGAATAGATCGTCTCCAGCTTTTACGGTAATCGTTTTTCGGGAAACTTGTCTTTTACTCAATACATCTATTTCGACTTTTGCAGTAACAGTTCCATTTTTATTGTTGGCGGAAACCAGTCGGATATATGCCTTGTTGTGGCTGTTTTCAACCTGTACTCCGGCAACTTCGATCTGCTTGACCAGTTTTTGCTCATAAGCGTCTACTGAATCTAACTTATACATCATGCAGAAGCGATCTTCGCTCCGGTGTGTTGCTGAATAGCGGAGAGTACAAAGCGGTTCCAACAAGTCCAATGCCTCTTTTGCTTTAGCAGTATTGTCCACACTTTGCGGTTCGTCAATAATAACTACAGGCTTACATGACGCAATAAAATCAATCGGTTTACCCAGCATTTTGTCATGATAACGGTGAATTATGTTCGCCTTGTTTTCTTTTTCCGGATCGGTAGCGACTTTGCGGAAAGCGTCAATATTGATAATCATAATCTGAATATTGCTAGATAATGCAAAATTGCGCACCTGATTCAGTTTGGTCGAATCATAGACAAAATAATCATAAGGAATATTGTTATATTGCGCTTTGAAATGATTCTCCATAAGATCCAGAGATGTTTTTACTCCTTCTTTTATGGCAAGTGACGGCACAACAATAATGAACTTAGTGAATCCATAGAGACGGTTCAACTCAAAAATTGTTCGCAAATAAACATAGGTCTTGCCGGTACCAGTCTCCATCCAGATGCTGAATTGCCGGCTTTTGACCATTGCTTCAGAGGACTGTTTAAGACCGTTGCGCAACTGAATTGAATGTACGTTTTCAAGCAACTCTTCATCAAGCAGTTGAAGTTCATTGGCATAACCTAACGTGTCCTCTTTAAAACCTAAACTTCCATCTCGCCTACTGACGGTAAAGTTGCTCTGACAGACCTTCTGTCCTTCAAAAATATCTGTAATTGCTGAAATTGCCTCCAGTTGAAAATTCAGGTTGGCATCAAATTTCAGTTCTTTCACTCCAATGCCCCTTTCTTATACTCTTGATAAAGTAACTCAATGTAAGAAAGAAAATTTGAGCTCAAAATCTCTTTATTTATGGCAAATTTCATTCTTACAGCCTTTCTTACAAGAGGTATTTGATTTCTTACATGCAATTCGTCCGGCATCAGTCAGTTCCCATGCAGGCTTATTTCTGCTTCCAACGTTAACAATAACTTTCATCCTGGCAGCCATTTTCACCGAAAGTAAGTTCCCTATTTTTTGGTTTTTCTGGACTTCACTCAACTGCTGTGATAGATGTTTTTTTATGAGTCGCGTAATTTCCTGACGGTTGGCATGGCCTTTCTTACAAAGGTATTCCAATATCTTCTGAATGTAAAAAGCATCATCATACGCTTTGTTGTCCAAATATTCTTCAAGTTTATCTGTTGTAACGGCAATCTTCTCTGCCGGATAGATATTTGGATAGCGACCTTCAATCAATCTCTTCTTGCGCAGTTGGGTAGCTGCTTCTCTGCTTATTGGAACTCCTTTTTGTAATTTATCAAGCAAGATAATTTCATCCAAATTCAAATCTGTTTGACGCATAAGCAGTTTCGTATACCGTCCATCTAAAATTTTACCATACAGGATGACCTGTACCATCTCTTCAGGTTCGGTATAGATGATGTAATCCGGCATTGGCATATAACGCTTCTGTTGCTTTTTGAACATTCTTTTTATTCCGGAACCGATGGTATCGATCATATTCAATTCGACCATTGCTTCTGTCAACTGCCGATTTAAATAAAAACGTGGCCGTCCGTTATCGTGAAGAACATTTTCTAATGTTTCAGGAGCAAAAGCCCCTATATTGGAAAACTGTACGCGATCCGGATACTCTGCAATAACTATATTTCTACAAAGCGTATAATCCTGATGAGCAATGCAATTATGCAAAGCTTCACGGAAGACCCAGCTGTCATATTGAGAGATTTCCACAGGGAATAATGTCCCGTCCGGCATTGTCCTTATAGTAATATTTCTGATCTTGGCGAAAATCCGATCGACTGCCAGTAGCAATGGTGGTTCAAAATGCTGATAGTCAATGCTTGTATTGTCATTATCCAGCAGATTCCAGGTTATTTTTACGACAGATTGATTCAGCCAGTGTGTAGATTCCGGCTTCCCGAGCAGAACAATGGCTGCCTTTGTGATTTTTCCATTTATAGTTAATTTTGCCTTATTCAGAAACTCTTCCGTACCCCAGTTTGCGATTTCCTCAGCAAAAGAATCATTACGATGTTTTTCAGAATATCTTTCACGTGCAGCCTTGATTGCTTCCGGAGCCAGATCCTCAATTGTTGCGCCAATAATTGTTTCTGCAGACCAGTCTTTCTCAACTGTCCGATATATTTTTGCTGATAAATCAGGATGGTTGCGAAGTTCTGTAAGGGATTCACCTATTCTGATAAAAGCATCTTCCTTAAACATAATTGGTTGACGATACGCAGCTTCTACTTCCAGAAGCACAATATTTTTTTCATTGTACTCAAATTGATAAAAAGCAAAAGCAATATTCGGGCTGAGAGTGTTTTTTAGATAAATTTCAAGCGGTTGATTACCTTTTTTGGCAATCCCGGGAGAAAATGTTGTACCTACTACATTTTTGCTCTCATTATCAATTCCCCAAATCATATAGCCGAATTCCCGCTTTTCAATACAAGCGGAATTGGCGAGTGCCGAAATATATTTCCCAATCCTCTCAATATCATTATTGGAGCGTTTCCATTCCAGCCAAGGCAATTCATGGGGATAAGTCAACAACTCATCAAGAAGAATATTCAATTGTTCAGCGGTATATTTTTTCATATTTCACCTTGATCTGGAGTAAATATTTCCGGGTAAAGAGTACATAATGCCTCTCTGTGTAAAGTATTCAATATCAGGTCACGGTCACGTAATAACTGTTTTAACAATTCAGATTCCATAAAATACGAGTAAAATTCCTTATCCACTTCAGTTGCACATATCGTACTTATTAAACCTTGAGCCATTAAGAGAATATACGCAAGTTTCTGTTGCCTGGAGTACAAAGAGTATTCGGCAAAAAATTTACGCAGCTGCCAGTAGGCAGTATTGATAGCGTGATAGCTCCAACCGATTTCTTTGCCGAAAAGAAGCATTCTTTCGTCTGCGGCGTTGGCAATCCTTTGTTTGCGGTATTCCAAATGAGATTGCCAAATTGACTTGAAGCCATTTTTCAATAAAACAAAATCTTCTAATGCTGTTATAGTGTCTTTGGCGGCAATGTGCCATAATATTTTCCATCCTTCATTAGCCGGGGCAAAAAGAGTTTCAATGTCGTCAAAACATGGTTCGCCATCACTGTCTCTTTCACTCAAATAGGTACTGAGAATTTGTACATCCTGCTCGGTTAAATTACGTTCATTGACATTCATTGGTAATTACTCCTTTAAAATGTCTGGATGGACTTTTCCTCAAAGCCGGCCTGTTTGAGAATTTGAAGGGCATTGGTTTTGCTGACGTCATCAAAACCATTGTCCCGGAATACCACTTGCATCGGGACAACCGGGGCGTATTCGTTACGGAGTTTCACAATCTCTTCCGCTATTGTTTGCGGAATATTTTCGTCCAGGCAGATCGCCAATGCACCCATGCCAACTACATAAATGGTGTTTGTCTGCGTTTTGCCATTTGCGGTAACACTCTCCACTTTTCTCTCTTCAATCGGCAAAGTAAGCGGCAAATTGCATTTCAACAGCACCTCATACAGCAGATCTTCCGTCGTCCGGCCGGCAAGTATATTATTCACGGCGTCCAATAAATCCTGAGCGAGCGTATCACTGTTTGGATTCCACTCCCGCAAATTACTGGTATCCAGCTTGAAGACCTTGAACCCCATATCCTTGCCCTGGCAATCCAGCGGCTTTTCTTCTCGGAGCTTATTGGCCGCCCGGCGGATTCGCTCTTTGCCGATTTCGCAGATGTTCTTGTATCCTGCCTTTGCCGCTTCCGTTCCCTCTTCGCATGGTTCCGGCAGCTGAATCATGATGAATTTGCGGTTGCCGCCGTCTTCCGCATTTAATTGCATAACCGCATGGGCAGTAGTTGCTGAACCGGAGAAAAAGTCAAGAATAATAGCGTCTCTATGTAAATTAGCAAGCGTCAGGAGACGGTCCAGCAAACGAACTGGTTTAGGTCCATCAAAAGCTCCGGCATCCAATAGTTTTGTTACTTCTTGTGCACCTTCCTGACTATGTCCAACCTCTTTATAAAACATAATTGATGTGGGAGCCATACCATCAAATTTCAATTCACTCAGAAAACGCTTTATTCTTGGTGTCCCGTTTCCGTCTGGTCCAAACCATATTCTATTATCGTGGAGTCTCTCTAAAAACGCGTTTTTAGAGAGACTCCAACAGCGTCCTGTTGGAGGCTCAACAATACGCCCAGAGGGCGTAGTTATTGGATAGTCACACTCCTCATTATATGTTTTCACAGAAATATCACTTGACATCCAAACACCACGCGGGTCGTTGTCTGGATTAGAATATCTTGCATTTGCCTCTTCTGTTCTTTTCAATCTACCTATTTTAAATGATTCAATTGATTTGGAAACCATTAAAACATAATCATGACTATTAGAGATATATTTAGCATCATTTTTAGGCGCGAAAGCTCGTTGCCAAACTAGTTGAGCGACAAAATTTTCCTCTCCAAAAACTTCATTACATAATTTTTTGAGATTATCCTGTTCAGAGTCATCAATGGAAATAAAGATCACGCCATCATCGGTGAGCAAATTCCGGGCGAGAATCAGGCGGGGATACATCATATTCAACCAGTCAGTATGATAGCGGCCGCTGGTCTCCGGATTGGCACGGGTTGATTTCCCTTCGGTATCGGTCTGGCTGGTCAGCTTCTTGTAATTTTTGATGGAATCCTGATAGTTATCCGGATAGACAAAATCCTTGCCCGTATTGTACGGCGGGTCGATATAGATCATCTTAATCTTTTTATGGTAGGATCCCTGCAAAAGTTTCAGGACTTCAAGATTATCGCCTTCAATATAGAGGTTTTCGCTGTCAAACTTACCCGGAGTACCATCTTTGCCGGAACTCTCTTCTACACAAGGCCGCAGAGTCCCTTTTGAGGGGGTCCGGGCATAAGCACGCGCCGTTTCCTTGCCGTTCCAGGTAAACTTATAATATTCCTGCCGTGTCTCAATTTCGCCCCCCAGCAACGCCTTCAACACCTCAAAATCAACTTTCCCCTCAGTAACCGCCTCCGGAAACAGTTTTTTCAATTGCGCGATATTTTCTGCGGTCAAATCCATTGACTTCCCGTCCATCTTATTCATATATCAAAGCTCCTACATTTCCCAATCATAAAATACCAATATATAACGAACCCTATTTCGTTTCCTCTTCAACAGGACTGTTGCAAAATTGATCATATTTATTCACAACCGCATCCGAAGTTTTCTGCGCTTCGCTTTCCCAACGGGTACCTTGATATTTTTGTATAATTTTGTTGGCAAGGGCTTTACAGGTACTTAGATTATTTCGGCAAGATTTATTTTTTGGCGAATTTACCTGCGAAACATCAAATGCGTCAAGTATATTAGCAGTAGAGTTATCAAATTTGTAACTATATATTTCACGTAAAACGACAATAAGTTGATATTCCAATGCTACGGCAAAATAATGGTTAAATCTTCCAAAATCATCTGGAACAGTTTCCTTTCTATCACGTCCCAAATCATAATATACTTTTGTTAATGTCTTATATAAACGTGCTTCACTTGAAATTATCCGTTCATTGACTTCATCTGCTTTTTTTTGAGCTTCACTCGCCTGTTGTAAGCTCTTTTTCGCGTCTTCTCCGGCTTTTTCAATTTTTCTCAATTCATTTTCATTAAATTTAAATTGAAGTAAACCAACAATCACTGGCCAGGCGACCCCGAAAATCGTTAAAATCGTCAATAACGTGGCAAATTTCTCGTTATATGCGGCGGTAGCCCGTGCCTCCATCGTCAGCAAAGCCTCGGATAACTCAAGTTTGATATCGGCTTTTTTCGCCTCGGAAATCCCATTTTGTGCTTCAACATGAACATCCATCCGGATCTCAGATGGATAGGGAATCGGCCGGAAGGTGCGGTAGACAAACAATAAGCCGATTAGAATTACCAACAGGCAGATCCCGCCCTGCAACCAGCCGGGGAAAGGGGTTTTCCGTAGTTTCTGAACAGCAGAATCACCATCACCGGATGACTGTTTTTCAGATGTTGCGCATTTTTCTTCCACTTATACTTCCTCACTTAATATTTGAATAATTTCCTGTCGTCTCTGTTCCAGCTGCTTAACCCTGATATTCCCCTCCACCATAATGGAGAGTTGCGATTCGTTTTTTATACGACTCTTCACCGCCGCAATTTCCAGCTCCAGCTGATGAATCTCCTCCAGCCGCATACGGCGGAATTCCGGATCAATACCACTAATCTGTAATTTACCTGTTATAGTGAAACAAGTCAAAGCCTCCAGCAAATTCATATAATAAAAATATAAATCCCGGAAGGAGTTTTTGCAAAATTTCGCAAAATCCGCTTCCGCATAAAATCTTGTCAGCTGTGTTTCTGCCAGCCATGGCGTAGATACCGTCCGCTCCAATACCACTTGTGCTTTGCCATCCCGGCTGAAACGCTTTTCTGCCATAGAAAAACATCTTTTCTCGCCTGCATGCAGAACCACAATCAAAGGATAAGGAATAGCCCGGTGGCAGAGTTCCGCAATACGGGTGCTCTTTCCCGGATTTTTCAAAATTACATCTATCTGCGCAAGGCAACTGTAATCATGTTCGCTATCCGTGCATGGAGCTAACATAATACCATGATTATCATCCAGAACATAAGAACAGTTTATCTCTGAAATATCTTCTTTGAAGGTTCGCCGATCGCCCATGGTTAACGGTCCGTTTTCCACAAACAGCGCTTTGTTGATACGCTGAGCGACACAACAGACAGCAGGAAAATTAAAAATATTGCCTACATACGTTTTCAAAATTATTCAGTCTCCAGCAATGCGACAAATGCCACTACTTCAAAATCATTCACGCTGCGCTCATAATCACCTGCAAGCCGGATCCCTCCACGTTGAAACAGTGATTTTATTCCCTGCTCATGCTGTTTTCCTGCAATGGCCATAACGGCATTTTCCAGCAACTTCTGGTAATGGCTCATATCCCGGCCAGATTGCGTAATACGGTTGAAACGCTCAACAATATCATGAAGAGGAGAGGTAAAGCCGATACAGAGCTTCTTCAAAACATCAAGAATCAGTTTAGGTTGATTGTAATTCAACTGAATATTGCCGCTATCGTCCACAAAGACTAGATAATAAGGCGCAAGTGAATAACCTGATTCAATCGGCATCTTGCCACTCATATCTTTGAGGCAGAAAATCGCGCCTGACTTGAATTCCTGACTCAGAAAGGTAATGTCCAATGCCGCTGAGGCCCGCGCACCAAATGGTGTGTGTTCCAGAATCGGAAGATTCGTTTTCATATACTCTGTTAAATCCATGCGGAAATCATTTAACGTTAAATCCGTTATAGATATTCCACCGGAAATATCTTCAAGATCCATAACCGACTCTTTCAGTTGTTGTAGTTGGCGCCGCCTATATTCCAGATCGTTCATCTGTTTATTGTACTCAATAACATTTTCCTCCCCAGTAGCGGAAATATCTAAAAGCACCATGCGCCCCGAAACTCGGGCTTCCAAATTTATGTATTCATCCAACTCCATATTCGGCCAGAAATTTACCAACTGAATAGCGGTATTTTTTGATCCGATACGATCAATACGCCCAAAACGTTGAATAATACGAACCGGATTCCAGTGAATATCATAATTAACCAGATAATCACAATCCTGCAGGTTCTGCCCTTCGGAAACACAGTCAGTTGCAAACAATAAATCAATTTCAGGGCAATCTGACTTACCATGGCGCTCTTTTGATCGCGGAGAAAATTTGGTTAAGATGGAATGAATATCCGATTTTATACCGGGCAAAGTGGTTTGATTTGTACCTGCACCAACCACAAGACCGGAGTGAATTCCATACTCATTTGCTGCCCAGGTGGACAATTGTCTGTAAAGATATGTAGCCGTATCCGCAAAAGCGGTAAAGACAATCACTTTTCTGTTTCCAGGATTAATTGGCGCTGTAACCTTGCTCTGTATTAACCTTTTCAAGGCTTGCAATTTTTTATCCCGTTCAGGTGTAATTTGCTGTGCTATATGAAGCAACTTTACCAGTTGATCACGATCGGCCTCCAATTCATGCCGCCAGCGGATAGTATCACAATCATGTATCAATACTTTAACTTTATTGCCAATCAATAGATCATCCAACAACACAGAATCGATTTCAATATCGTTTATATTCAGGTCATCAATATCGATCATTACATCATATTTTTCAATTTTTTCTAACAGTTGATTAACTGCCGTCAACAATTTTCCTATTGTAATTGCAAAAGAATTTATGGAACTTTCCATTCGTTTCAGCAGATTGATACGCATCAAGTGAATTAGGCTTTCTTCTCTATCAAGTTGCTTAAATATGGAGCCAGCATCCGTCTTTATATCATATTTTTTATTGTATTCTTCTCGCTTTTCAGGAAGAATATATTTTAACGGAGAATACGCCGCGAGATGAAGCCGTTGAATCGTTCGATTAACCTCTTTTAATGGAGGAAAGCTCCCAGCTGCATCTATGTCTTCTTTGACATTAATCGGTACTTTCCGTTCCGGGAACTTACCGACATCATTTAGGTTATAATACTTTTCAATATGCTTGCGGGAGCGTGCAATAGTTAACAGATCTAACAATTGAAAATAATCAAAATTCATGGAAGATAGAAGCTCTCGAGAATCGCGTTCTTTGGAATCTAACCAGCGATTAAAGCATGTTTGTGCATGGCGCAGCGTCTGTTCAATGCTGGCAATTCCCACGTGCGTCAAAGCTGAATCATCTGCTTCAGTAATGAATGCGACTTGATTTTTTAAATCATTCATTTTGCTGTTGACGGGGGTTGCGGATAACATCAGAACTTTTGTCTTTACTCCGGATTTAATAATATCACGCATCAACTTCTTATACCGCGAAACGCCCTGTTTTTTACTTGGTGTATTATTACGGAAATTATGCGATTCATCGATTACTACAAGATCGTAATTACCCCATTTTACAGTTTCAAGGTTTATGTCTCCGGACATTCCTTTACTGCGACTTAAATCTGTATGATTTAATACATCATATCTAAAACGATCATCACAAAAGATGTTGCGTTCATCATTCTGTAAATAGATTGTCCAATTATCTCTAAGGCGTCGTGGACATAAAACAAGCACTCGGTCATTTCTAAGCTCATAATATTTTATAATAGCTAGTGCTTCGAATGTTTTGCCCAACCCTACGCTATCAGCAATAATGCACCCGTTATATTTTTCCAATTTATCGATTGCCCCGAGAACACCATCTTTCTGAAATCTGTAAAGTTTCTTCCAGATCAAATGCTCTTTGATGCCTGTTTTAGTCTTGATTATTTTCTCTTCATCTAACTCACCAAGGGTGTTGCTGAAAATATGATACAGAATAAGGTAATAAATAAAATTGGGCGCTTTGTCGCTACTAAGCCAAGACAGTTGTTTTATAAAATCTTTTTTGATATCAAGAATATATCGAGTATCATGCCAAATCGTATTGAACCATTCTCTTAATACAGCAATATTCTCTGGATCATCAAAACATATACTCATATCGTGTCTGATAGAGTTTACAAAACCAAGACCGGAGGCAGTAAAATCAGCACTGCCTTGAATAGCTATTTTGTCAGTACAGAAAAGATTTTGATTTACTAACGAGGCTGAAGTTACCTGACGAATCTCCGCATGTGAACTAATCCACTCTTTGCAGCGATTGGCCACATATTGTTGGGTTAATTTATTGCGCAACTTGCGTTCATCATGGTTTCCAATCAGAGTTAAATTATCATTTAAGTTCAAAGGATAGGTCAAGAGCAATCGCATTTTTTCAATGGATAATAATGAATGATCAAGCATGTCGGTTGCATAAATTGAAAACATCGCACTTATAACAGAAAGATAGGTGTTTTGCGACAAGGCTACAGCAAGTACTTCACCAGCTTTTAGCTGTTTGTTATTGATAAGCTCCATCATGGTTTTCTATATCGTTATCATAATAATTCTGGTCTTGCAGCGATCTTATCGCACGTCCATTTGACCGCAATAATTTTATAAAACGTCTCTAATGTTATATTAAAATCCAAATATACTGAGAAAAATATCACAATTTATATAAAAAGCAAGCACAAGTATGGTTGACGGAATATAATAAAGGAAATCTAAAAATATATTGGTTCTAAAATAAATCACTTGAATTTTATAAGGTATAAATGATCATATATACCTCTTTGCTCGTTCCTGATTCTGTATTGCCAACTCTCTGTAATATTCAGCGACCTCACGCAGTGCTACGGCAAATTGTGCATAGCCGGAACTATCTACTTCTTCTGCTTTTTCATCATACTGTTTAGCTAATTCCAACTCTGAAGCACCAGTTGGATCTAAAAAATAAAAACCACGCGAATTAAAACATTTTGACGTATAGCCATTTCTCAAATCTTCATAACTTTCATCATTCAAAAGTGCGGCAATATTTTCGTCAATCCAAAGAGAATTATTATCTGAGGCAGGAGTGTAATATAAAACTTCACCAATTTCGTCTAAAGCTGCATTCAAATGGCCTGTTGCGTTAGTTTTTTCTATTACCTTATCAAACCATGATTTGAAAACTTTATAATCAAAGGTTCCGTCATCCTTCGTTCCGGGCAACACTTCCCAGTGTTGTAACAATCTCCTTGCTTTGACGCTATTCTGTATCTCAATTTCTGATAGGTGTTTTTTAGGCGATGTTGCATTGGAGGAATGATATTTATATGATATTATTTCACAGAAAAATTCTGGATCATTACATAATTTTTTATAAAGAAATGGAGTAGATGTTTTTTCATTCCCATGCTCAAATTTATCTAACAGCTCTATAAAAGACCATTCCGTTATTGCTTTCTCATCATTAGTTAATTGTGCTGATTGTTGAATTAGTTGTAAAACGTTAATCAGGTTATGGCCACAAATTTGATCAAAGTTCTCGTCCATCTTATTCTGTGAAAATAAGGCTTTTTTAGCTTTATGAGCATCGAATTGCAATGAAGCGTTATATTGTTTTTCCCCTAATAAGGAGATTGCGGTCCAAGGTCTTCCGCTTTGCAGTAAATTATCTATCACATTATAAAAACAATCATCATGAATATGGGCGGCATACAGTGGTATCTTTTCCCAATATAGATTTTTATGATTTAATAGCCAAGTTGGTATAAGAGATAAAACAAAAGAAGAAATTGGAAGAGTACACAAAAATTCTGCGACTTGTTTAGGAGTCCATATACTGTATTTTTGCTTTTTTATCCATTCATCTCCGCATAAAAAATATTTTTCTTGAATAAAAGCCTCAATGAAGGAGTGTATTGATTGATTTTCTGTAGCTAGATATTTTTTCAGTAACGTATCTATTGTTCTTTGTGGGAGCCACCCAGCCGTTGTACGTCCGGCATCCTGCGGTGATTCTATTTTTGTTACAAACTCAATAAGTCCCTGCAATTTGGTTTCGCGATAAATTTTTTTTGTTGCGTTGTATTGTAATTCTTTTTGATCCAGAAATGCTTCGTAAGTATCTTTCTGGGGTGATATAAGGTCTATCGCGTGTCTGCCAAAATATGGTATATAGAATATAGAATTATTCTTGGGCCTAAGTTGTTGCTCAATTTGCTCAATATATTTCACCGTATCTTCAGGTAACGCCCATTTTGCCTGTGAATACTTAAGATGTTTGTGCCATAGACGTAATATCTTATTCCATAATGGGAAACGAATTTCTTCTGGTTGATTTTTAACGTCATCACTTTGGATAAGTAAAAAAATATGCTTCTGCATCTCCGGGGAGACCTTATCTATAAATTCGACAAGCTCAACTATTCTATCAATATTCCCTTTTGCTAAAGGCAATATTTGTTCAAGATAGTATCCTGTCATCTCCCAGTACTCTTCAGTACTAATTTTTATGGAATAATCTTTTGGAATATCCTTTAAAAACTTAGGCTTTGCTGTTTCTATAGTACATGAACCCGAATCTGGCAATAATTTCAATAACAATGGCCAGATTAATTCTTGAGCTTCACGTTTCAAGACAGATACAATATTTTTTCTTGCCTTAGAATGTGCAATGGTTTGTGGATGCCATGGCAGTAAAATATCTCGCAATGCAGAAAGCCCCTTTTCTTTCAACTCTGGAGTTTTTGTAAGTCTTATTAATATCGTTGCTGCCCTCATAAAATACTTACTTGTCCATGCCAGTATTTGGAGAGTTGTTATTATTTCGTTGCAATAATTTCTGGCATACAGAAAATTATCATTTTCTTTTACTTGACATAAATCCCGCATAAGTGAGTTTTTGCTACAAAGTCTCCGGGTAACTAAGTCCAAAAAAACATCAGGTGCGGCTTCAGCAATGGTACTCATATTGTAACTTAAAGATACCCATATGGCATAATCATCATTGTCTAAAATTGATTCTACAATAGATTTTACAGTAGATTTAAGTATGTTACATGAGTAGTTCTTAGAACCACTCATATTTGCCAATATCGCCAGGGTTTCTATTATATTATTCTGAAGTTTTATTGAGTAATTATTAAAATGATTTGGATCTTTAGAAATAAAACATCCAATGACTGTCTTTTCAAAGTGCGTTATGGTACTTTTATCAAAATATGCATTGAAATTTACAAGTAACTCATTTCTTTTTATAATTTGCCATTCATCATCCCTGAATACGAATATCTCTGGGAAACAGTCTTGTAAATATAATAATTGACGCTTCCAATCTTTGTAATCGTGATTGGTAACCTTTTCTACAAATGATATATCACATTGCGATACATCGCTCCACCCTCCAATTAATGCGGCTAAAAATGCTTCAGAGGAATTTCTAGATTCCTGAATAGCAGAGAGCAGTTGGTTATCATCGGTTTGTCCCATAGCGTCATTAAAAGATATTATAGAAGAAGAGTTGCGAGTAAAAGCAGAGGTAATCTCATTCGGTAGAGTGGCTATAGTGATATTGCCCGATCTTGCATTTTTTGTTGTAACTTCCTGAAAAATCATACTCCAAACAGCATATACATTATTAGTTGTCAACGAGATGTAAGAGTTTGCCAATGCTAATATAAAACTATCTTTTAGATGAAGATCAATATGCCAAACCATCAAACATTGTAAGAATGAATGTATTTCTTTTTCAGATATATCTGCGTTCTGTAAAGTTAGTATATTTTTAATTTCTTGTAAAAGCTTACGCGTATTTGCGTTAGTGAATCCTTCGATATTAATTTTTGCAAAAAAAGATCTAGATTCATGTTCTTCCTTTGCTGTAGTCAAAATATTATTAATTGCGTCTAAAGTTGCATTAGGTATAGAACCACATACTAGTGCCAATTTTTCGTAATTCGGATTAAATTTTTCATGACAAAAATCCAAGTATGCATCAGTAATAAACTCTTGAAAAGTGTTATCTCTGCTTGATTTTATAGTTCTCTTTGCCTGACAATATATATTGCAAATTTCGTTACCCACAGGTGATTTTAACGCCAGTAAAAAGTCATCTACATTATTTCCTTCAGCTCGCGTCTGCTGACGTATTTGAGTAATCTCATAAGATGGAAAATTCGGCACACGTCCATGAGTGAGCATTAAAATAATAAAAAGGGTCTTTACATTATTTTCAAATACATACCCACCTCCACCAGTAGAAATAGGACTTACTTGTTTGGAACTAAACTCATTCATGGTTTTTATCAAATATTACTCCAGGCTGACAAGATCAATTTAATATTTTATTTCGGCCAAAAAATCTTCATATCAAAGCAATGTAAGTTAAGGCAAAAACCAATATGCTTTTGATATTTATTTTTAGCATTACTACACTACATCGGATTAATTTCGACTCTTTATACCTATTACGCTATAACCGTAATTTATTCTTTATTTAGCAATAATTCAAGCATTGCTTATAATTAATTTATATAAAACAAACTCAGAAAAAAGCATGCTATTATTGTTTCAGGATTTTCTCTAAAGCTAATAGAAGATCGGTTTTGTCGGGGATGGTGGAGAGTAATTGCAAGGCGGCGGATATCCGGGCTTCGGCGGTTTGGGGTGACGCTGTACTTAATGTGCGAATCGCCTTTTCCTGCGCCTCTTCGCCTATGTGGACATAGTACGAGTCTATAATGTCGGCATCCGCCCCGAGAATCGAGGCACAGACCGCACGAGGTATTCCGGCTTCCGCGCAATGTGACGCGAAAGAGTGTCGGAAACTGTGCACCCCGTATACCGTCAGCTTCTTCTTCCTGCCCGGCACGGCTATGCTTGTCGTTATTCCGGCACGTTCAAACAGCTTTAAAATCTGTTTATTTACCAGATTCCCGCCTATCTCTGAGCCGTCCGGCGCTTTTTGGGCGTAGCGTTCTGCCGTCTTGGGCAGGACACGTTCATTCTCTCGCCAGCTTTCCGCTTTCTTCAGCATCACATACAACTCATCCGCAATCGGAATTGAAACGCTTTTGCCGGTCTTCTCCTGAGTAACGGATATTCGGCGGCGGTTCATATCGATCCGGTTCCACGATAGATTAACACAATCTTTCTGTCTCTGCCCGGTATATTTCAATATATAGCACAGAACCTCTATCTCCGCCTTATCCCGCATACGGAAACCGGAATCCTCAGCTAACAGCTTGAAGATCGCCGCCTCCTTGTCGGGAGGTAATGGACTCCGGTGCGCAGTAATATGTTTTTCTTCTTTACTGGTGCGCCGCAATTTAGGATTACTCCACGGCGATGGCGCATCCAGATATTTCTCCAGAGTTTTGAATATATGACTGATACGGTTGATCTGCTTATTATGGGTATCGATCGCGATAGGCTGTTGCTTCAGGTAATCGGCGTACTCTCCGGCTATATTGCAGTCGAGCTTACGGCGCGATTCATCGACATCACGGATTTCGTCAAGATAGATGACCTCCGGATGGCTCTCTTTCAACCAGCTCACAAATTTCTCAAAATAGATGCGATAAAGATTCCAGATCTTCTGACTGGTCGGTCTTGCCCGGTCTGGATGGTTCGAGTATACCTCCCACGCCTTGTCGATCTCCAGTCTGGGATGATTACCGCTCCACCCTTTGGCCAATTTTACATGGGCGGCGACGACTTCCACAGAAGGCGCGGAGACCACATTGATGATCTCCTCCGCCTTGCGTTTTGCCTCGTCGATTCTGCGTGTGCCTAAACTGATAGATTTCCGCTTTCCGTTGATCTGATAGCGGAAATAATAGTTGCCTTTTTCACTGGTACGATATATAGTACCGGAAGACATCTTAACATTTTTGCCAGCCATATTACCGATAAACTTTCATTGTATCTGATATGGCTAAGATACCGTTAATAGGCGGTATTGCAAATAAAAAACGGCAAAAAATGGCAAAAAACCACCGTTTTCTTACTTAAAAAGATTCCTGTCCGGGGTACCTCCTATTATGTCATTTCATCAACTTATGCAAAAAATCCGATAAGCTTTTTTCTTTATGAAGATCATCACACGAAGTTTTACTTGGCTGAACTTGGACAACCTCTCCATTGAAACATTTTTTGGAAAATAAAAAGGACAGCGGATAATCAATCCATTGGTCAACAGCAAAAACCGGAGGATAACAACAGGAAAAGAGCTCCAATTTAAGAAGAAAGTCAATATTCATATCTTGTTCTAATTGGGGATGAATGCGGCGATTCAGCGTAATTGTGTTAAACGGCATATAAGACTTGACAATTTGAAATTCAGCGATACTGTAAAAGAGTGTTGCACAGGAGGTTGAAGATGATTACCCTGAAAGAAGCATTTAAAATCGCACAAGCCAGTGGTACATTTGGTTTCCCATTAAGCAGAATTGCGGATGAAACCGAAGATTTCTGGGTTTTTAATTTGGATACCGATAAAGTATTGATTGGACCATGCTCCATAAGAGTTGACAAAAAAGACGGTAGCGTATGGGGAGCTTCTCCCATGCACATGACAGATGAACAGCTTGATGCGTGGGAGAACGCCAGACAGGTAGAGGTTCCGCAGGAATAAAATGAACAAAAAAATATATTTCATGCTAATACATAAAAATAACAGCGGATTCTGGGGCGAGTTTCCGGATCTTCCCGGGTGTATGACGGATGGAAACGACCGGGATGATTTATTAAGGAATGCGACTGACGCGCTTGCAAGCTGGATTGATGCTAAAATCAGACTGGGCGAGGCATTACCGGAAACATCATCATTAGAATCTGTAAAGGGGTATGCCATAAAGTGCGATGACGATGTTGTATCTATTATTCCGGTAACAACTTTCTTGCCGGATACTACACTGTCAAATTAAAAACAGGCATAGCTTATTACTATTCAATTACGTCAATACCATTATAATACAGCCATTACGGGGCTATATCCACAGCATCGGACCAGCTTACGCTTGTTATATCGCTATTAACCGAAACAACAATCCATTCTGGCACTTTATTCATATACAACTTATTCTCAGGTTGAAAGATTTATCAACACGTTGGAATAATAAATAATTACAAAACTGATTCTAAAAAATTATCAAAAAATATATCAATCTTCTTATAATTCTTAACGCTTGACACCCATCTCTCCGGAATGTTGGAAAAGCCATAATAGGCTCCGGCAATCTGTCCGAATACCGCACCAATTGTATCACTGTCACCACCAAGGTTGACCGCCTTGATCATACCGCTTTCGAAATCAAAGCTATTCTCAAACGCCCAAAGCGCCGCCTCCATGGTGCTGACTGCCCAGCCGCTGTTATCAACTTCTTCACGATTTGAATATCTGCTTTTATTAGAGGTTCTTACTCCTTGAAGATGCTCCGAAATCGTATCGGATAGCTTTAATACCACGTTTCTCACTACTGAGCTATTGTGGGTAAGGTCACTTATATCAAAGATGATATTCTTCTCTTTTTCCTTGTTGGAAATAAAATATGATGGAGCAAATCTCATGATAGAACCATTGCCCTGAGTCTGCTCATTGCCGTTTTTCATAGACTTTCTCTCGATACATTGAATCGCGTAGTCCGTAGCACCTCCTACATCAAACGCATACGGCATACTTGACATAAAGCCACTATTGTACCACTTGACAAAATTTGACGCTATATCCTCCAGATCATACTTTTTCAGCCTGATGTAGCTTTCAATAATACAAAAAGCCATAGATGCGTCGTCTGTCCAGTATCCGGCTGGGGTTCGGAATATTTCGCATGGAACCATTTCAGTTATAAATGGATGATTGTCTTTTTCGGAAAATTGAATTGGACTCCCCAGACAATCACCAATAACCAATCCCCAAAGTGCACCTTTCGCCCTGTTTTTTAAATCTTCTTGCATAATTCGGGACATGCTTCTTAGCTAACTCCTCTTCCGTTATATAATGCTCACACAATCCACCATCGAGAATTTCTTGCGGCTTACTGCCGAACTCATCAGTAAAAGGATCCCAGCCTCCATACATTTTACATATATTGTCGTATTTCTTATTTCTCCACCCGCAGGTGTCGCATACTGTTTTTTTAGGCATAACTATCATTTCATTATGCGTAAAAACTTGTGTCTTTTTTGTGCAATATCAATTGGTCAAATCATTGACTAATGATAATATATCACAAAATATTATTTTTGTCTCGGCGTATTTTTTTCTGTAATGAATATTGAATTTCCAAACATGACAGCTTATATTGAAGAGTTAATGAAAGGAGAATGAAAATGTGTGAGTTTCCCCCTGGGTTTGATTATGAAACACTGGTTACCGATGAAGACCGCGAATTGCGGAAATTGGCGCTTACCCTCTATTCCGAGGATGCGGCAGAATACATCAGCGAGAAATATGCGATTGTTCCACTCTCATCTGATAACCCGAAACTTTGTGCCAATTGGACAGAATATGTGCGTAAGGTCCGGGAATTGATTGCCCGCAAACTGCCGGAAACTGAATTTATAAAAGAAATTCAGCAACTAAACTCAAAAACTCCATACATCATCTATTAATGTTTTGCCCGGCCTTTTACCGTCATAAACGGGCGGTAACGGCGATTGAACGGCTATCCCGAAGCTCCATGCCTGATTGCATGGGGCTTTGTTGCAAAAAAATTGTTTATTACCTCTTTTTTATTTGCATTCTGAAAGTTATCAGCTATAATAAAAACAGAGTCCGGATCAAGATGACTCACGTCGGCGGGATTAGTCCGCCGTTGGGTTATCTTGCCCCGGACTTTTTTTATAAAGTTTTCCATTCAACTATTTTTCCGGAACTGCCGTTTTTTTCCCACTGCAATAATCAGTATTTTCTCAATACTTTGCGCAATATCTGAATGTAAGCGCCGGAGGAAATTGCGGAGAATAAGAATGCGGCTTGACTTTATAAAAAATAGCAGCTAAATTAACCGATAAGGCAAAGATATTTTATAAAATTGACATAAATTATTTTCTCTTATTGATTGGCGGTGCAGGCCGCGTACAAAATCGGTTGATGCTCCGGTTGCCTGACTGCAACTTTGGACAGATAAAACGGAATATTCGGATTGCCGGCATACAGAATTTAATAATAAGCATAATATACAATATGGAGTCTGATCAGTTATGGCAGAATACGAGAACTTTAATCTCAAAGCAAGAGATGACCGTTTCTTCCGCGCAGCGGAGTCGGTATTGAAAAATTACACTATCACACGCCGCAAAAAATTTGAGAAAGGCTTTGTCATTTTCGACATCACAGGAGGAACAAGTGATTATGTGGTGAAAATCCATCCGGAATGGTTGGTTAATCCGCAGTGTTCATGTCCGGATGCCGAACAGCGGGCGAAGGAAAGCGCACGCGGCTATTGCAAACATATCATTGCGGTATTGCTGAGTAACGAAGAATTCCGCTGTCAACTGTTGGAGGCTTTTTTATGAGCAGCCATTTATATTCCGGTTATACTTTTGATCAACTTTTCCCCTTGATTCGGGCGACTCTTGATGCCGGTATTTCGGTATTGCTGCTCGGCTCTCCCGGTATTGGCAAATCCACGCTGGCTATGGAGCTGGCAAAGGTAATGAATAAAAGATTGATCGATATCCGTCTGGCGCAGAAAGATCCGGCGGAGCTCGGCGGAGTATATTTCCCCAATCGTGAGACTCAGACGCTGGAATTGTTCCCGCCAGGATGGGTTAAGCAGGCATGCAGCGAACCGTGTCTGGTTTTTCTTGACGAATTTAACGCGGCGGTTACCAAACTTCATCAGGCGGCCGCTTATCAGATTGTTCTGGAAAGACGTATCGGGGAGTTCCAGTTTCATCCGGAAACCGTCGTTCTGGCCGCCGGAAACCGGGAGGAGGATAACGCGATTGTTACACCATTATCCAGCGCGTTATGCAACCGTTTTGCCCATTTTGAAATGCGGTCTGACGTGGCAACCTGGCTCAGGTGGGCCGCCGCCAACGGGATTCATGAAAATATTATGGCCTTTATTCAGACCTATGGCGAAGAGGTGCTCTCCGCCCACTCGGACGAGAACAGTTTCCCGACTCCGCGCAGCTGGGCGATGGCGAGCCGGGTTATGACACGGGTTGACCGGGATTATGTAAAGCGTGCCGTTGCCGCTTGTGTAGGCAACGCAATGGCCGACAGATTCTGCAAATATCTGGAAATCTACCGCAAAGTAAATGCCGCCGGAATCATTGCCGGAAAAGAAAAAATAGACTTTATCAGAAAATCGGAGCCATCATTTATTTACGCTGCCATTTTCTCGGTAGCCGGATATCTGACCGTTGCCGATGTGCCGGATAAAAATCTTAAGAATATTGTCGCGTTTATCTCCTCCCCGGGGATAACACCGGAATATCAGATTCTGTTCTTGCGGCAACTGCGCAACCGGAACGCGAAATTATTCGACCGGCTGAAAACATTAAGTAAATTCAGGGAACTGGCCGGAAAAATTGTCAACTTGAGAGCATCTCTTTATCTGTCATGAACACAATAACGCAATCTCAAATCGATGCTGAATTGGAACGGTTGGCCGCATTGCGGATGCAAATGCTGGAAATGCACCCGTTCTGGGGATATTTGCTCCTGCAAATGAGATTGGTGCCGGCGCTTGATTTGCCGGCTTTTGCCGCTACGGATCTGATAAAACACATATGGTTCAATCCGGCTTTGACGGATAAATTAGATATACGTGAACTCGGATTTGTACTGGTTCACGAGATCTGCCACCAGGCGTTATATTCCGCGGCAAGACGGGATGGACGTGAAGAGTTTAAGTGGAATATCGCTACGGATTACGCTATTAACGCGATTATTGCGGATATCAAAATTCCGGGAACTCCGTCATGGAGTGACAGCCGACTCTATAAGTTGCCTGAAAATGTCCTCTACAACCCGAATTGCCGCAACATGATTGCTGAAGTAATTTATGAACATCTGCGTAAAATAGAGTGGCCGAACTGCCCGGTCAGGCGAAAAATTATTTTGCCGCTTGATCGCAGAAAGCCGTTGCGTTTTCCGGATGTATCCGACCACTGCGGCGGGATAGATGTCCATCTGCCGCAGGAACTTAACACGGATCAACAGGATTTACTGAATGAACGGCTTATGGCGGCGGTAGAAAATTATCATGCCAACTCCGGCCGCGGCCATTTGCCGGAAGATTTACTGCGCTCAGCCGGGCTGTTGGAGCCGCCGCGGATTCCGTGGCAACGCGTACTTCACCGTTATGCCGATACAATCATAAACCGGGATGATTATTCACTGGTTCACCCCAATAAAAACTATCTGCTTCAGGATTTTATCGTGCCGGGGCATTA
>CALXXL010000022.1 GCA_944392655.1 uncultured Victivallaceae bacterium | reverse complement strand
CCGCATCCCTTGGAGATGAGGCGCAGTTTAGTGTCGTAGGAGTATTCGACTGCCGGGGCGGCGGAGGCCGGTGAGAACTCTGCCTTGTCGAGGCGGTCGGAGTTGGCGAGTCGCGAATAGGTGAGTGTTTTGCCGCCCTGACTCAAGGTCGCCAGTCGGCTCATCGCATCGTAAGTATAACTTACCGCATAGGCCCAGTTGTCGCCATTAGGCTGTTTCAGCCCGGTTTTGGTCAACCGTCCGAGCGCGTCATACTCTTTTTCCAGCCGGTAACTGCTGAAATACGGCAGTTCCTCATATTTCAGAGAGTTGTCGTTATTATACGCCAGATTGCGGGTGCCGGAGCCGTCGGTAATCTGCACGGTGCGGCCGCGCCGGTCATAAACGTAGGATACGTCCGGAGTGTCGTTACTGTAATTTACTCCGGTCAACCGGCCTGCGCCGTCATAGGTGTAGTCGGTCTTCACGCCGTTTGCCCAGGTGCGCCGGGAGAGTTTGCCGTTTGCTCCGTAAGTATAGGTGGTGGCGGAGTTATCGGCATAGGTTTTTGCGGTCAGGCGTCCTGAGAGGTCGTAACTCCAGCTGGTTACCGCTGGGGTATCCTCATCCTGCCAGGTGGTCATCGAGACTTTGCGTCCATTTTCGTAGGTATACTCCTGCGGATATACGCCGTAGCCGGAGGTGTGTTTCAAGAGCCCGTTTTCATAGTAGACGTTGGTTACGGTGCGGTTGCCGGGCTGAGTTTCAGTAAGTACCCGGTTCATTTTGTCATAGGTGCGGCTGTACACCCGGGAGTTGCCGCCGTTGAAGGTGGTAGTCTGGGTTAGGTTGTTGCCGCGTCCGTCATAGGTGTAGACGGTTTTTACCGTCGTGCCGCCGTCATTACGTTCCTCCGATTCCAGCTGATTGAACTGGTTGTAGGTGTAGGTTGTCGTTCCCAGTACGCTGTGAGTGCTGGATTCGAGCAATCCGCCGGAGTAGCTGTTGGTGACGGTGGAGTTGTCCGGATAGGTAATAACTTCGCTTCTGCCCTGTTCAGATTCATCGTTGATGTAGGTGACCACCGTAGTGGTGACGCGTCCGAATTCGTTGGTAGAGGTGGAGTTGTCCACATTGGAGGTCAGTGTGGTGCGCACAAGTGTACCGGAGGAAGCATTGTCGCCGTACTCGAATACGCGCTGGCGTTTAACCCCGTAGATGCTGTTGTTTTCCGCCGCAATGCAGTCGGAAACCGTCTCCGTTGCCGGGTCGTTGCTTTGCGGAGTGTTGTCCGAACCGTCCTCCTTGTAGCGACCGCCGAGCAGAATGGAGGTGCGGTAGAGTTCGCCCTTGTCGTTATATTCATAAAAGGTCACCACATTATTGACATCGGTATGATATTTGACCCGTCCGGCGGAATCATATTCATAGATGTCGTTGTTGCCCGCACTGTACGAGGTTTTGTAGCTGTTTCCGGCAAAGTCGGTGTATGTGCTTACGGTTTCATTTTCGCCGTTGGCTCTGGCATAGCTCCGGGTACGGCACACCTGACCATTGACCACGGTTGTGGAGTAGGTGCACGGCGCGGCGACTCCGGAGCCGGATACGGCGGCCAAAGTGCCGTCACAATTGTAATCCTCATAAATTACACTGCCGTCCGGATTGGTCCGGGTGCGTCGCCAGTAATCGCCGACTTTGCTCTGGGAATAAGTGGTTACGGCATAACTTGCATCATCGGTCGGGTCGCTGCCGGATACCGGGTTGATGGCGACTTTTTCCTTCAGCAACTCGCCCGAATTGTTGTATTCGCGCAGAGTAAGCAGATAAGATGCGTTTGCGACGCCTTCGGGGAATACGGTGGTACGGATTATCTGTCCGGCGGCATTGTATTCATTGGTGGTAACGAGCTGATTCTTTGTTGTTTGAGCCAACCGGTGATCGGGGGTATATTGGTAAATAATTTCGCTGCCATCGCGGGCAATATGCCGTTGAATGCCGCAGCATGAATACTCGGTAATTTCCTCCGACCCATCAAGATAGGTGGTCCGGTATGGTTTACCGAGGTAATATTCGGTTTGAATAATGTCGATAATCAGTCCAGAGGCGATGTCAATTTCCTGTTTTTGCACGGTAAATCCGGCGCTGTTCATAGTTTTGACAATCTTTGTTCCATCAACAACCGCGCTTTTATCCGCATTGGGTTTACCGGTAGTGGTAGTGACAGTTTCACCATCCGCCGTGGCGGCATAAGTGGTGATGGAAATCGTGCCGTCCGGATAGATCACTTTGTGCGGACGTCCTTCATAATTACCGGAAGCGTATGATGTATGAATAGTGACAAGATTGTTTGCGTTACTGATTGTCGCATTGGCGGTGCGGCAGATGATTTCCCGGTATTCGTTGGCCAGATAAACATAATACCGGCGCGAAATTTCGACATTCTGAACTTTGTCAACAACGCGGCGCGGGCGAACATCTCCCGGTAACGGTGAGTCGCCGGTCATTTGGGCGGTATAATCATATTCAGTAACCCGGCAGGATGATTCAGTCGGGGTAATTACTTCGCCGGTTACTTCATTGAACGCCAGTGCAATATTTCCGAAAGGAGAAATCGCTTTTACAATACGGTTGTCCGAATCATATATATTGTATACCCACGACCCGTCCGGATTAATCTGATACTTTAACAGACCGTTATCATAATAGCCGTATTGTGTGATTCTGCCACCGATGTTCTTAGTCAGCGGCAGATTTCTGCCGTGAAAATTAATCAATTGTTCGGTGAAGCTAAACGAATCATTTCCTTTAGTAGTGGTCGACGTGCTGGTCCATGTGCCGTCATCTTCGTGGACATAATTTTTAGTCGTTTGAGCATAAATACCTTCTGATGAGGAGACCGTTTCGGTGGAATTATATGAACCTGCATCTTCCGGATTTAGAATTGCTCCTCCTGATATGGAGCCGCCTCCGATAGCTGGAAGTTCTTCTATTGGCAGTGGTTCATGTGGTGCGCGATAGTTCATATAATTCCGGTTACCTGAAATTGTGATTTTGTGAGAGAATCGTTCCCGGTCATCATCTGGAATATCGAAAACAGAGATGCCTTCCGGAGCAAAGGTAATTTGAGAAACATTAATAAGGTTGCCGTTCTGAGAACAATAAATAGAAGCACTTCCCTCGACCGCATGAGTTATTTCGCGCGTAGGGTTGCTGGCTGAACTTATGCTGATCCCGGATTGCGGTATCTGGACAATTCCATCCTTGGATCTCATATATGCTCCTGAGAACCCGCCAAGTTTGGTAAATTTGTGAATAGCGCCGTCATTGAAATAAACGGTAAGTGTTTCTTCCTCTTCATTATCCAATACCCGATACCCTCCACCGGTTAACGGTTCTCCCCAGCCGCCATCACCTGGATTTTGCCATATTATCGGAGCATAGGCACCGTTTGGCCGGCGCAATACGCCGAGTTTGATAGAGACATTGGTGTTTTCTGACGTTTTAAAAGTATAAGTTGTCGGCCAATGGTATACACCTACTGTTTCAATATTGGTAAAATAGCCGTCCATTGCATCTTCAACAAATAAATTGGTCAGATACAATATAAATTTAGCAACGCCGTCAACAAGATTTCCCGAGCCGAGTGAATATCTTATTTCAGTATCGCTGATAGTTCTGCCTTCGCCGATTGCGCTTGCAGAACATCCGGTTTCAATCAAGCCGTTTTCCGAATGGTCATTGTCAGCCAGAGGAACATTTTCCACATTCATACTCACTGGTACTATTACATACGGGGAGGTGGCGATATGCTTTTCGTATTTCTCGTATACTCCAACAAACCCTGTTGTTATTTCCAAAGATTCTATCGGATCTGATATTTGAGCTGTCGGGTAGGCACATCTTTCCCATTTTGCTTCAAATGTTATAGTTCCCCCGTCATCGTTTTGGAGATCATCATGCCATTCATTATGGAAGTAAACATCTTTTTTAAAAATCATTATTGCCCGATTGCCGGAGTTGCCGTTCGGATCATTATCTGAAGTGGCGGTACATTTGTATGTTGCATATACTATATTATTGCTGTATCCGCCTGAAGCTCCATAATTATGCCAATGTCCATCAGCATGAGAATAGCAAAGGTCGTTCCCATGCATTAACATATATGATTTTTCTTCGGGATCAAAATAAGTTGTTTGATAGCTGTTTTCAGGATTGGCTTTTGCTTTGCTGACACCATTTTCATAAACGGTATCAAAGCTGTAACCTTCGTTGGCGCTGAAGTTATCAATGCTGTTAAGATTGGAAATAATATCCTGGATATGTTCCGGAAGCACCGGCAGAGTATCGGGGATACTGTTGTGTATGTTTCGGTTATCAGGATCAGGATATTCATATACAGCTTCATTGCCGTTCATTGCCGGAACAATAAGCCATCCTTTTCCACCATTAACTTCCTTGGAGGTTATAACTGGTACTACATCAACCGGCGTTTTCTCATGATCCGGGTCGTCATCATCATATTTATATTCAATATCGAAATTTTTGGACTTTGCCATCAAGCCATCTACTGCGCTGCGTAATTTATTCAAGCTGCCCTGGGCGACCTGTGAGTTTATAGGCAGTTCAGTCAGATTATCCCCGTCTCCTACACGGTGAATTTCTCGCACGATATTATTATAGGCCTTGACAAAAATTGCACTGATATTAATTGAATTCATAATATTCTCCTTAAAAAAATTTATCTTGTTTAGCATTTATTGGCAGTAAGTTTAGTGTTGTTTGTTTTTACATATAGAACCTCCTGGGTTGATGCGGCTGTCAGCCATGGTGTTGTCCAAATTGCAATTGTCAACCGTGGGAATATTGGCAAAAAAAACGGAATTAAAATCAGTTATAATTCTTGAAAAAACAGGTATTGATGGCATATTAAAAGATTTATTGTTTGGAAATATAAAACAGGAGTTTACCGTGGGTGGTTCTTTTGAAGAAAAATTGATTGCCGCATCGAGTGCGGAGACGCTGAAAAGCGCCAAGCTGTTGTTGAAGCAGGGGCGTCTTGCCGGGGCTTTTCGCGAGCCGGATGGTGGAATCAAGGCTATCTTCAATGAAAACAAGAGCTATTGTCGGGTAAAAGTGACTCCTGGTGATAATCCCTCAATGATCTGCGACTGTGATTTTGATGGTGACGGGTTGTGTCCGCATGCGGTTGCCGCGATAATGTACAATGCCAACTTTGCCTCCCGCCGTCCAGCCGGAGTGGAGGATAAAATGGGCAGTTATGCGGGGATGAAACAGGAATCGCTGAAGGAGCTGTTATCCCGTGTTCCGTCTTCACCGGGAGCGCAGGTATTTATCAAAGCTGAATCGGAATTTCCGCATGTTCCGAGCAAATGGGAGAATGCGGTTTTATCGGTTAAGCTGAAGAATTCGCAGCGTGAATATGTCGGCAGTCTCAACAATTTGCGGAAGCTCTATTTTGACAAAGTTCTGGCGCTTACGCTGAAGCTGGAAGACTTTTCGTTACAGGATCGCCAGATAATTCAGTTTCTGGCGGTGCACGCTGAATCGGAGAATTCGCAGCTGCTGATGAATTCTGAAGTGACTGCGGAGTTTTTCCATTGTCTTGGTGGTTTTAACCGTTTTTCCCGTGGAGGGCGCCGGCTGATTATTCATAATATTCCTGCCCGTGCGGCGATATTGCATATAAAGAACAAGGATGACGACTATTATACGCCGGGAATCATTTATGAAGGTGCGGCATTGCCGGTAAATTCGGCGAAGGTAATCGTCGGACGTTCCGGGTGCTGGGTTGGCCGTGACGGAGAGTATTTTTTCATTCCTGCTTCGATAGAGATCAACTGGCTGCGCAACTTTTTCCGTCTGGGCGAGCAGCGCATAGGCGACACTGCCTTGTACCGTCTGTTGGAGAATGACTCAGCGATTGTTCCGGTAGTGGAGCTGGATTCCGGAGAGCTTAAGAATGAAGTAGCGACCACAGTTATTTCAGGCCGGCGTGGGGATTCCGGTGAACTGTTTTTAAAGTTGCAGTATTTCTATCAGGATGTGCTGTTGCCGGCGGATGGTGGCAGACTGGCGTGGCGTTCCGGTAAATTTTTCCAGAGAGATGAATTGGGGGAATTCAATATTGAGAATGCGCTTCGTATGATGCGTTGTGCGGAGGAGGGTGAGGAGTTCAAGCTGGATGATCCTGAAGTACAGGGGATGTTTCTGGATGAGATGCTGCCTGCGATGCTGCAGGCCGGACGCAGACTGATGGTGGCGGACACGGTGCTTCAATTATCCGGGAATCATCTGGGCATACAGCCGTTGGAATTCCGTTGTAAAGTATTGTCAAAAGGGGCCAATGGTTTTAAGGTCGGGTATAAATTGCTTGCCGGGAAGGAACTGCTGCCGTTAAACGATGCGATAAAGCTGGCGAAAAAGAAGCGCCGTTATTTCAGACTGCCTGGTGGCGGATTGGCTAAGATTACGCCGGAATTATCGAAGCTGTTGTGTGGTTTGGAGAACATTGTTTCCAAGGTAAATGACCGTGAAGGTTGTTTTGAACTGCCGATGCATCAGCTGCATTTTTACCGTTACTTAGCGGATGGATTGCCGTTTGCGGTGCCGCCGGAACTCAGTCAATGTGGAGTGGATGCGATTCCGGAAGAGGTGGCAAGGAGTCTTGAAGTTCCATTCAAGCTGAATGGTGAGCTGCGGAATTATCAGGAAGAGGGAGTGCGTTGGATGTACAATATGGCGTCGCGTCACTTCAACTTCATTCTGGCGGATGAAATGGGGCTTGGCAAAACCATTCAATTGCTGGCTTTGCTGACTCGTATGCGCAGTAAATCGGATCCTCCTGCTCTTGTTATCTGTCCTGCCAGTTTAGTAGCGAACTGGGTACGTGAGTGTAATCGTTTTGTACCGGAGTTCAAGGCGGTTGGAATTTCCGGTGGGGATCGTGATTTTCTGTATGAAAAGGGCATGGATTTTGACTTTATTGCCATGTCTTATGCTACGGCCCGGCATGATATTGAGAGACTCAAAAAGCTGAAATTCAGTTTTCTGGTATTGGATGAAGCCCAGCATATTAAGAATGCGGGCACAGTAAACGCGCAGAGTTGCAAGGCGATTCAAGCTGAGCACCGGGTGGTGCTGACCGGTACTCCGTTGGAGAACTCTCCGGAGGATTTATGGAGCTTGTTTGAATTTCTGCATCCGGGATTTCTTGGTGCGTTCAACAATTTCCGTCAGCGTTACTGTAATATCAGGACGGACGAAAAGTTGCAGAATGAGCTTGCTGCCCGGGTGGCGCCGTTTATAAAGCGCCGGTTGAAATCCGATGTATGCAAAGAGTTGCCGCCCAAGATTGAGAAACAGCTCTATTGCGAGATGGACGACGGGCAGTATGAGTTATATGAAAATTATCGTAAATACGGGTTGAAGCAGTTGCGTGAACTGCGTGGCAAACCCAAAGAGATGCCGTTTGAGATACTGACAACGCTGCTGCGTCTGCGCCAGATCTGCTGTCATCCGCCACTGTTGGGGGAAGAGGGCAGTGAAGCCAGTTCTGCCAAGATGGAGTTGGCGCGTGAATTGATAACCGGGCTGATAGCCTCCGGGAGCCGGATACTGTTTTTCAGTCAGTTCACCTCTCTGCTGGCCTATATTCGGGACTGGCTTACTGAGGAGGGGATTAAGTTTGAGTATCTTGACGGAGCAACCAAGAACCGCCAGCAGCGGGTGGACAACTTCAATAACTCCACTGATATTCCGATATTTCTTCTGAGTTTGAAAGCCGGTGGAACCGGATTGAATTTAACCTCGGCAGATTCGGTGATAATCTATGACCCGTGGTGGAATCCCGCGGTAGAGGATCAGGCGTCGGACCGTACGCACCGGATTGGTCAGACGCGTACAGTAACCACCTACAAACTTCTGGTTAAGGACTCGATTGAAGAGCGGATAATGGCGATGAAGCGTCAAAAGCAGGAGGTTTTTGAGCGTGTCATTGATCATCCGGAACTGGCTTCGGAAAAACTTTCGCTGAAAGAATTGGAATATCTGTTTGCGGATTAATGTTTCAGGTATTATAATTGTTATAAAACAAAAAGTGCGGTTACAGGAGCCGCCTGAAATTATAACACGCAGACAGGTATAATAATGGGAAACATTTTTTCTGCCGATATTCGCCGTCGTTCTCCATGGTTATGGGTTCCGAGTCTCTATTTTGCCGAAGGCATACCGTACATGATAGTCAATACGGTATCGATATTGATCTTCAAACAGTTGGGCATGAGCAACGCCATGCTGGCATTTTTCACCAGTTTTCTGATGTTTCCATGGGTGATCAAGCCGTTATGGACGCCTTTGCTGGATATGTACTGGCTGAAAAAGCGCTGGATTATGCTGACGCAGTTTACTATGGGTATCTGTTTTGCGGTAGCGGCATTTGTCATGCCTTTAACGTTTGCGACGCAGTTGCTGTTGCTGATATTTATGCTGCTGGCGTTTTTCTCTGCCACTCACGATGCGGCGGCGGACGGTTTTTATATTCTGGGGCTGGAGCAGGATCAGCAGGCGTTTTTCACCGGGGTGCGTAGTACTTTTTACCGGATTTCGATGATTGCGGCGCAAGGAGGGGTAGTATTGCTGGCCGGGATTGTGCAGGAATCTACGGGATTGCAGCCGTTGCAGTTTGAGTTGACCCGTGCACAGTATGAATCGTTTGAGCCGATGCAGTTTGCCAATGATGATATCGTTATAGAGTTGGAGCGTGGGCGCGGCAATATTCACAAATCGGCGTCTGAGTGTGAATTTGCGCTGACCAGCTATAATGAATCGCCTTCGGAAGCCAGACTTGATGCGGTCAATGCGCCGGGGAATGCTCTATTGGTAAAAGTTTTTTTGAAACACAAATTATCCGGGAGTGAACAGCGTCAATTGGCACTGGTGCATTCCGGAAGCAAGTCGTTTGGATTGTCTTATGCCGACCGTCTGGTATTTACGGCGGAAAATCAACATATGCCGCAGTTGGCAATAATTACTCCGGCGGGTATCGCCGATGATGTGAGTCCGGCGGTATTCAAAGTACAGAGTGGTAATTTTATTCTGGCGTGGAGTGTTGCCCTGGGTGCGGTTGCACTGCTCTATCTGCTGCTGCCGGTCTATCATGCATTTGCGCTGCCTGCGGAAGAGCGGTACAGCGGACGTATAAATTCCGCAAAAGAGTTTTATCGTGAGTTCGGCAGTGCGTTTGTCACTTTTTTCACCAAAAAGGGGATAGTCTCGGCATTGCTGTTTATTTTATTTTACCGTTTTGCCGAGGCTCAGTTATTGAAGCTGGGAACGGCGTTTTTAATTGATTATCCTGAATATGGCGGACTTGGTTTAAGCAACAGCAGTTACGGGGTAATCTATGGGATTTTCGGGGTAATAAGTCTGACCGCCGGTGGAATTTTAGGTGGCTGGGCATTATCAAAACAGGGGTTGCGTTTCTGGATGCTGCCGATGGCGCTGGCCTTGAATCTGCCGGACGCGGTATATGTGTATCTGGCTACAGTTCTGCCTGATGGTTTGCTGCCGGTAACGTTATCGATAATCGTTGAGCAGTTTGGTTATGGATTTGGTTTTGCCTCCTATATGCTATTCATGATATTTGTTGCTGAAGACAGTGGGAAATACGCGACCAGTCATTATGCGATAATGACCGGACTGATGGCGGTAGGTATAATGATACCTGGATCGTTCTCCGGGATTATTTATTCAGAGGGGTGCAATGAATCTTATCCGAAATTCTTCTGGTGGGTTATGTGTGCCACGCTGGTAAGTTTTGTCGTTACGCTCATTGCCATGCGCCGGGTTCCGAAGAGTTTCGGGCGGGCGGCGCATGGTGAGCAGTAATCAGAATACGACCATATATATTTCTTCGTCGTAATATTGAGCTTTTATATACTCTTCCACGTCTTTGAAATAGTGGTTGTAGTCTTTGTCGAATTTCTCTTTACGGATCCGGCATATCACAACCAGCGGCCGGGTTCTTTCTGGGGATTTGACCCATTTGCGGAATTGTCCCAGGCCGTACAGCCGTTCGCCGTACTCATCCGGATAATCCTCCTGAATGCTGTGATTGAGTTCTCCGGCGGTAAGGAAGAAGTCGAGGTCATCGCGTTGAGTCACCCAGCTTACTGCATGCATAACGTTGTGTTGAACTAAAATCTGGGAATTTTCCGGTATATATGCGGTCAGTCGCTGCAGGGGAGCCTCCTGAATTTTTCCATGCAGGACGTGTTCCGGGAATGCCATCTGCCCGGCCATCAGGACAGGGATCATGCCGGCAAAGAATGCAATAATCTTCTTTTTTACATCTGCGTTGCGGTTTTTCAGAATCATCCAGCACCAGAAGATGACCGCAACTCCTGCGATCACCCACTTATACCATTCATTTTTGGTGAACAGGGTAGGAATCAGGTCAAAATACATTAATATCTGAACTATGGTAAATCCGGCGGCTCCGGCAATCAGAACCCATGGCAGTATAATCAAAGTCCAATCCAGCGTCTTATGTTGCCGGTTGTCTTCGATATATTTTTTGAGTCCAATTGCCAGCAGTATAGCAGCCGGTGGGAAGCACGGGAGTATGTAGGTAGCCAGTTTACCGGTAGATGCGGAGAAAAAGATAAAAGGCAGAACGAGGTAACATATCAGAAAACGGCAGAAGTCGTCCTTAAGCATCGTCTTGAACTTCATTTTCAGCGTGATAAATGCACCGAGGGCCACCAGTGCTCCGGGGAATATCCCTCCCAGCATGGGAGGAATGAGGAACCAGAATGGTTCAGCGTGCTGTCCTTCGCTTTCAGTGGTAAATCTCTGGATATGCTCGATCCAGAAGAAATAGTGCCAGAATTTCGGTTCTTTGATGTGAATTGCAATTGCCCATGGGAGTACCACAATAAGTATGCAGACAAGCGGAATCCATGGAGTAGTCAGGAATGACTTGAATTTTTTACTCCATATAAGATAAGGTACAATAGTCAGAGCCGGCACAGCGAATGCGAGAAATCCTTTGGTGAGGAATGCGAGTCCGCATGATACGCCGGCCAGAGCGAGCAAGGCTACCCAGCTTTTTTTAGAAGTTGCCTGGAGAGCGAGATAAAATGGGATAATGGTACCTGTTACAAACAAAGTTGTCTGGCTGTCGAGTACGGCAAAGGTTCCGATGCCGAAAACCATTCCGCAGGTCATATACAGCATGGTGGCGAGGGAGGCCAGAGGTTCATCGTCGAAGATCTTTTTGACCAGCCAGAAGATGAGCAATGCAGTCAACCCCACCGACAATGCACTTGGCAACCTTACCGCAAAGGCGTTTTCGCCGAAAACAGCCATCGTTGCTGCGGTCATATAGTATCCGAACACCGGTTTTTCAAAGTAGCGTACATTGAGCAGATGTGGGGAGATGAACTCACCGGTATGCAGCATGGTGCGTGGAATTTCGCCGTAACGGAACTCATCCGGTGTAATCATTGGGCGCCATGCGAGCGGGATAATATATACGCAGATAAAGAATACAATCGGCAGCAGTCGTGATAATTTTTTTTCATTCATGGTCGGTTATACTCCTGTTAAAAATTTACAGATTAATTTTCTGGTGCGATACGTCCGTCGGATATGGTCAGCGATCGTGTGCCGTACGAATGTGCCAGATCCGGGTTATGGGTAATCATAATGATAGACAAAGGCGATTTCTGATCCCGGTGCAGTTCGCGGAACAGCTCCATAATTTCGTGTCCGGTTGCGGTGTCGAGGTTGCCGGTGGGTTCATCGGCCAGCAGGAGTTCCGGGCGGTTGATCAGGGCGCGGGCGATAGCGGCGCGCTGACATTCTCCGCCGGAGAGTTCTGTCGGGCGGTGATGCGCCCGATCCTTCAGCCCGACCCGTTCAATCAACTCGATTGCCCGTTTTTTGAGAGAGTAATCTCCGCCGAGCTGTGCCGGCAGCATAACATTTTCGAGCACGTTCAATTCCGGGAGCAGGTGATAAGATTGGAATACAAAGCCGATTTTTTCGTTACGCAGTCTGGTCGGGTTGTATTCGGTATAATTACGGCCGTCAAATTTGAGTGAGCCTGAGTTTGGCTGTTCCAAAGTTCCGAGTATATTAAGCAAGGTAGTTTTGCCTGAACCTGAAGCTCCGAGCAGCATCAGCCATTGCGAGCGTTCCAGATCAAGGGATATACCTTTAAGCACTTCAAGTTTTTTCTTGCCGATCTGGAAAGATTTTTTTATATTATTGCATTGCAGGATAAAGTCTTTCATAATGATTTCCCTGATTATTCGTATCTGAATGCTTTTGCCGGGTCGAGTTTAGCGGCCCGCCATGCCGGCAGGAGTCCGCCCAGGGTGCATAGAACTACGGAGATGATAATGATCCACATGAGGTCGCTTGGCACCACCTGAGCGGGGAGTTCGTCAAAGAAATAGAGTTGATTGGGGAACATCTCTCTTCCGGTTATGCGTGAGATAGTCTCCATAATGGCCATTCTGAATTTGATGACCAGCAACCCCAGCGCCACGCCGCATCCGGTACCGAATATACCCACGAGCAGTCCCTGAAAGAGAAATATCCGCATAAGCTGCCAGTTGCTGGCGCCGAGGGCTTTCAGCAGTCCGATTTCTCTGGTTTTCTGATATACCGAGGTAATCAGGTTGTTGCTGATGCTGAAAGCGGCCACGAGTACGATAAAGATCAATAGAAAGAACATCATATTTTTTTCGACATGCAGCGCATTAAGCAGCATCCGGTTGCTGTCCTCCCATGTGGAAATGATGGAGTATGGCAGCTCTTTTTTCAGGATTCTGGCATACTGGGCGGCGTTTTCCGGATCTTCAACCCATCCGACCACGTCGGTAGCGCTGTTCCACGGGAGGTTGAAGAGTTCCGCTGCGTCGTTGATATTCATAAACAGCACCTGGGTGTCGAAGTCATATTTGCCGAAGTGAAAGATTCCGGCGATAGTAAATTCGCTGGGCAGGATCACTTCCGGATTCTCTTTAATAGAGAGTTTACCGGACTCTGAGATATTCAGCATTTCGGTAAATTTAGTGGACGAGTGGACTAAAATACGGTCACCGAGCGCCAGCCCGAACTTGTTGGCAAATTCGCTGCTTATGGCGATTTCTCCGGTATTCAGGTCAAAATTGCCGGATTTGAGCGCGGCTTTAAAATCCATATGTGGAGCGAACGCTTCCGGATCAATACCGATAACATATTGCGGTTCAAATATTTTTCCCATTTGCACCATTACTGCCGAACGGATCATTTCGGCAGCTTCTCCGCCGATGTCGGTAATTTTCTGTTTTACCGGGGCGGTATTGGTAGTGGCGATAACGCCGCCTGCCGGCGAGAGGGTGACGATATCGAGATGCGGCTGGGTCTGCAACATTTTGCTGCGCATTTCATTGCCGAAACCGGTCATAACGGCGAGTACAACGATCAGCACAGCCACGCCGAGCATGACTCCAATAATAGAAATAATGGTTATAATTGATATTTCATTGCGCTTGGGGCGCAGGTAACGACGGGCCAAAAAAAGTTCTGCTCGCATTGAAAACGCTTTCTCACTTGCTAAAAATTCAAAATTATTTGATAATATACTATGCTAAAAGTCTTTTAAAAGTATATTATATAAAAAAAACGAAGATAAAAAAAAACACGGGGGAAAAGCATGAGGGGATTTACGCCTGAATTATTGGCTCCTGCGGGGAATCTTGCTTCGGCGTTTGCGGCGCTGGATGCGGGGGCGGATGCGGTGTATGCGGGGTTGGGTAAATTCAATGCCCGCGAACGGGGTGAAAATTTTACATTGGATGAGATGCTTGGAGTAATAGAATACGCACATTCAAAATCCAGGAAGGTCTATCTTACTTTAAATACGTTGATAAAAGAGAACGAGCTTGACGCGGTTGCGGAGCAGGTGGCGCAGCTTTACGGTGCGCTTCCGGATGCGGTTCTTGTGCAGGATATCGGCGTGGCGCGGATGCTGCGGGAGTATTTTCCAGAGTTGACGTTACATGCGTCAACGCAGATGGGCATACATAATCAGCCGGGCTTGGAGCTGGCGGCGGAACTCGGATTTAAGCGGGTGGTGCTTGAGCGGCAGTTGACATTGCCGGATATTGCCCGTCTGGCGGAAAAGTCACCGGTTGAGCTGGAAGTTTTTATACACGGTGCATTATGCTGTTCACTTTCGGGCGAATGTCTATTCTCGTCATGGTCGGGAGGCTACAGTGGCAACCGCGGCAAATGCAAACAGCCCTGCCGGCGGCGGTTTTTCTCGCGGGAGGGGAATGGATTTTTCTTCTCTACTGCCGATTTATGCACAATGGAGATGATTCCGGAGTTGAAGCGTCTCGGGATAGCCTCATTAAAGATCGAGGGGCGTTTAAAACAGGCTGATTACGTTTACAATACAGTTCGCGCCTACCGCAAAGTTCTGGATGCGGAGGAGTTGAATAAAAAGGTTCTGGGTGAAGCGAGGGCGCTGTTGGCGGATGGCTGCGGCCGCAAATGGTCGGACGGCTTTTACAGTGAAGAATCTATGCGCAAGCTGATACAGTTCAAATCGCTTGGGGCGTCCGGTATTCCGTGCGGTCGAATATCGGATGTCGGGGTAAACGGTTTTGGATTTACCGCTACGCGGCGGGTTCATCTTGGGGATCGGGTGCGTCTGCAGCCGTCGAGCGGCGATGAAGGTCCGTCGATGACGATTACCAAGATGTTTGTCAACGACGCAGCGGCAACGGTTGCTTCTGCGGGAGATTACTGTTTTATTCCGTGCGACAAGCCGGTGGAATATAAGGCGTTGGTCTATAAGATCGGTCAGGCGGCGGCGCTGCCGGCGGTAAAGAATCTTCCGGTTCCGCGTAAAAAGATTGATATTGAAGTGCGGGTCGGGGCGAAAGAGTTTTATGCGGTTGCGGTAAATACGGTACCGCGTTTTGAGTTCCGGTGTGAACTTGATTTGCAGGAGGCGGTCAATCGTGCGCTTACGGCTGAACAGCTAACGTCGGAGCTGGCCTGGCGGTCCAATCCGGAATATGCTTCCGGTTCGATATCGGCGGAGATTGGCGGAGATTACTTCTGGCCATTGAGTGAGATAAAGAAGGTGCGCAAGCAGTTGTGGGGTGAAGTGGAAGCGGCCTTGAATGCTGGTAGCATAAGCTGGATTGATCCAGGTGCGGTGCGTCTGGAACGTTTCCGTGCGTCGGAGCTGAGCCGTCCGCGTTTGGTGCCGGAGCCGGCGGTTTTGGAGACTGTTGCAGTAACGCCGCACAGTGCGGTGCCTGGCAATCCCAAAGCGCGTCGGGCGTCGAGTATATTTTCATACAGTAAAAAGATTGATGAGATAATACTGCCGGACTTCTGTCCTCCGGAAAAGATTGGCGCGTTAAAGAAGATGATTCTGCGTGCGGTGGAAGAGGGCTTCTGCCGTTTCCGTGCGACGGCGCTGTATCACTTTAAGCTGTTGAGTGAGTTTGATGGTCTGGAGATCGTGACCGGTGATCCTCTGCCGGTATGCAACTCTCTGGCGGCTTATGAGTTGCAGGAGCTTGGCGCGTGTCAGGTTCAGGCGCATGTAGAGTTGGAAAAGGCGGCATTGGAAAAGCTGATAGAAGGTTCGCCGTTGCGGGTGGAACTGTACCGTTTCGGGCGTATTCCCATATTATCGACGCGTGCACAGATTCCGGCTGAGGGCGAGATAAAAGATGCCCGTGGCAATAAATATATGGTGGTAAAGGAGAAAGGTACAGGCTTGACCAGACTGTACAGTGCCAAAGTACTCAGCATTCCCCGGTTGCCGGGAGCGGCGGATTTTTATGATCTCACCAATGCGCACTGGGGGGCTAAAGAGTTGAGCGAGTTCAATTTCTCGACTGAACTGGTATGAAAGAGCGGGATTTTCAGAAATATCTAAATAAAGCCGTTGCGGTTGACTGGCATCCCCATGCTCCGGAGGGCGACTATCTCGGTGCGGTAGTTATACCGGTATTGGGGGAGATGGTCACGCTGCCGGAACTGCTGCCGCAGCTGGCAGATCCCCGTTTCCCGGTGGTTCTGGTGATCAACGAGCAGGCGGATTCGCCTGAGGATTACCGGCGGGAGAACCGCGAACTGCTTTCATGGCTGGCGGAGTATCGGCAGGAGAATGTTTTCTGGCTTGATTATACGGAAAATTACATCTCGCCTCCCGGGGTTGGAACGGCGAGGAAAATCGGGCTGGATGCGGCATTGGGTGTGGTAGCTGATTTCAGCAATGCGCATGAAAAGCTGTTGTTTTCGCTGGATGGTGACACATTGGTGGATGATGGTTATTTTGACGCGGCGCTGACTGCATTTGGTGAAAATCCGGATTGGAGCGGTGCGATATTTGATTTTGTCCACCGTCCGGTTCCGGAGGATACCGTTGGTGCGATAAGGGTATACGAAAATTATCTGCGTCATTACCGGGATGGTCTGGCGCGTGCCGGATCTCCCTATGCCTATATTCCGATCGGTTCGGCTATGGTGACCCGTTGTGACGCTTATATAAAATGCGGCGGTATGCGGAGCCGGGCAGGGGGTGAAGATTTCTATTTTTTGCAGGCGTTGCGGAAAACCGGAGAGATTGGCGGGATAACCGGAGCAAAAGTCTATCCTTCCGGGCGGATTTCTGCGCGGGTTCCATTTGGTACCGGGCCGGGGTTGCGTAAGATTATCGATGCGGGTGGACGGATGGATTTTGAACCGGAGTGGGTGTTTGATGAACTCCGTCTGGTACTGGATTGTGTGCGTGAGTGCAGTGATTTTTACGGGCTGAAAAATCTGCCTGAGACAATGCGTAGCCGCCTTACGGAGAAGAGCTGGAATTTTTTTACTGCGAACAACTTTGAATCGAGTTGGCAGAAGATTGCCGCCAACGTCAAAGTTGGAGATGAACTGGCTTTGCGGCGCGGATTTATGACTTGGTTCGATGCCTTCCGGACATTAAAATTCATTCATTTTCTTCTGCAATAGCACTACAGCTTCGGCGGCGATGCCTTCTCCCCGTCCGGTAAACCCCAGTTCTTCGGTGGTGGTAGCCTTTACCGAGATCTGTTCGGTGCTGACATTCAGAGCATTGGCTATATTCTGCCGCATCTCTCCGATATACGGGCGGAATTTCGGGCGCTGTGCGATAATGGTAACATCAGCGTTGGCGAGGCGGTAATTTTTCTGAGCGATCAGCTTTGCGGTTTCCTTCAGCAGAACGATGCTGGAGATATCCTTGAACCGTCCGTCGCTGTCGGGGAAGTGTGCGCCGATATCGCCGAGGGCTAAAGCTCCGAGCATGGCGTCCATCAGTGCATGAAGTGCCACGTCGGCGTCGCTGTGTCCCAGCAGGCCGAGCTTATATGGTATTTCCACGCCGCATATAATAAGTTTGCGGTTCTCCACAAGTTTATGAACATCGAAACCGGTACCGATTCTGAACATTTTTTTACCTTTACAGCTCTTGCTTTTTCTCTTTTGTCGCCATAAATTACTCTTTGAAGTTTAAAAAATCAAGAAGGGACAGAAATATGTGTGTAAAAATAAAAGTGGTAATGCACGAAGGCTGTGATGATCTTCTGCCGCGCAAGGCTCATTCTGATGATGCGGCGTTTGATTTGCGTTCGCGGGTGGATATGGAGCTGCCGGTTGGTCGTTCGGTGGTGGTGCCTTCTGGAGTATACATTGAATTGCCGGAGGGTTATGAAGCACAGGTGCGTCCGCGCAGCGGGCTTGCCTTAAAACACAATCTGATGCTGACGAACTCGCCCGGTACGGTGGATGCCGGTTACCGTGGTGAGGTTGGTATAATCATGTATAATGCCGGCAGTGAACCGTTTCAGGTAAAACGCGGCGACCGCATTGCGCAGATGGTGATCTGCCGTCTGCCGGAAGTTGAGCTCAGTGTGGTAGAGAGTTTAAGTGAAAGCGGGCGTGGTGCGGGTGGATTCGGTTCCACCGGCCGTGAGTAGGGTAAAAAATCTGTTATTGCTGAATGGCGGTTGAATGATTTGTAAAAAGTATTTTTCTGTATTATTTTAATAGGATAAAAAATGCAACCGCTTTTATATATAAGGGAAAGTTGATAATGAAAGCTTGTTTTGTCGGTCTTGGCTATATTGGATTGCCGACTGCGATAATTGCCGCCCGTCACGGGGTGGATATTGTCGGGGTGGATATAAATGAAAAGGTGGTGGAATCGGTAAATCAGGGTAAGATCCACATAGTAGAGCCGGGGCTGGAGGAGTTGTGCCGCGAGGCGGTAAATAGCGGCAAGCTGCGTGCGTCGCTGACCCCGGAGGTGAGTGATGCCTATTTTATCGTGGTTCCCACGCCGTTCAAGAACAATCATGAGCCTGACATTTCGTTTGTAGAGGCCGCCACCCGCAGTCTTCTGCCATATTTGAAAGCGGGTGATCTTTATGTGATAGAGTCTACTTCTCCGGTGGGAACGACGGAGCTTATGGCGCATCTTATTTACAGTGAGCGCCCCGATCTTGAGGGCAAACTTTATATGGCCTACTGTCCGGAGCGGGTTCTGCCGGGGAACACGGTCTACGAGCTTGTGCATAACGACCGGGTTATCGGTGGGATGACGCCGGAGTCGACGGTTAAGGCGGCGGAATTTTATGCGCACTTTGTGCAGGGTGAACTGCATAAGACAGATGCGAAGACGGCGGAGATGTGCAAACTTACGGAGAATGCCTCGCGTGACGTGCAGATTGCCTTTGCCAACGAGTTGTCATTTATATGTGACAAGGCTGGGATCAACGTCTGGGAGCTGATCCGTCTGGCCAACAAGCATCCGCGGGTGAATATACTGAAACCCGGTTGCGGGGTAGGGGGGCACTGTATTGCGGTAGACCCGTACTTTATCACGTCTGATTTTCCGATGGAGTCGCGTTTGATTGCTCAGGCGCGTGAGGTGAACAATTACAAATCGTTCTGGTGTGCGGAAAAGGTGGTGCGTGCGATAACCGATTTTCAGGTAAAGAATGGGCGCGGTCCGGTGGTAGCGATGATGGGACTGGCGTTCAAGCCGGACATAGACGATCTGCGTGAATCTCCGGCGAAATATGTGGTAAGCCGCGTATTGCAGTACTCCGGCAGTTGTGAAATTCTGATAGTGGAGCCGAACGTAGCTACTCACAAGGTATTTAATCTTACCGATTATCAAACCGCCTTTGATAAGGCGGACATAGTAGTTTATCTGGTGGCGCATAAAGAGTTCAAGACACTGCCGGTGACGGATGACAAAGTGCTGCTGGACTTCTGTGGTGTGCTGGCGAAATAGAGAGCTGATTTTATCTGGATGCGGTCTTTAGATTACTCCGGGAGCGGGATATATCTTCCGGTATCGGCCGCATCTTGAATTTTTTTTGAGGGGTGAATTTGGAACTGCTGCTGAAAAAATTATTACCGTTGCTGCCTGAGCATGTGCGTCAGCGGTTGGAGAGTATGCTGCTGAGTGGAATAGGCAAACGTTTATCCGGCGGGGCGTTCTGGTCGATTGCCGGTTCAGCGGTGCAGTATCTGTGTATTCTTGTAGCATTGATGGTATGCGCCAAGATACTGGGCAAAGAGAATTTCGGTAAACTCAATCTGGTGCAGAACACCATCAATATCTTTGTTGTGCTTGGCGCGATGGGGATGGGCAACACTGCGGCCAAATATATCTCAGAATACCGTGAGACGCAAAAAGAGCGTGCGGCGGGTATCTATGTAATTTCCGGCTGGTCCGGCGGTATAATGGGTGCATTGCTGGCTTTTGTGGTTATATTGGTGGCTCCATTTATTGCGGAGAAGGTATCGGCGCCGGATCTTACCGATTGCATCCGTTGGGGTGGGCTCTGGCTCTTCTTCAGTACCTTGAGCGGAATTCAAACGGGTGTACTGTCTGGCTTTGAAAATTTCAGGATGGTGGCGGTAAACTCGATAATTACCGGAATAGTTGAAGGAGTAATGATTATAATCGGGGCCCGTCTTTGGGGGATTACCGGTGCGATACTTGGTTACGGGGTTGGTTTTCTGGTATGGACGCTGGCCAATGCGTTGGCGATTCGTACTAATTTGCGGCGTGAGAATATAGTGCCGCGTTGGACGCGTGTCAGCCGGGATGATTTCAAGATAATCCACCAGTTCAGTCTGCCGGCCATGCTTTCGACATTGATGGTGATGCCGGTATTTTTAGGGATAAAAATGATGCTGGCCAAATTTGACGGTTTTGGTGAAGTTGGTGTATACGGTGCGGCGGATCAGTGGAAAACGATGATACTTTTTATTCCGTCAGCGATGTCGCGTATAGCGCTGCCGATATTATCCAACATCCGGAGCAAGGGAGAGATCGGTACCTATACCAGGGTACTTTTAATAAATGTTATGATGAATGCCGGAGTAACAGTATTTCTGAGTGCAATAGTCATAGGTCTCAGTAAAAATATAATGCTGCTGTACGGCAGAGATTTTCTTGAACCTATGCCATTGATTCTGCTGGCGTTATCGACAATATTCACCTCGATTGCATCTGTGGTTGGTCTGGCGATAGCGAGTCAGTCGAAGATGTGGATTGGCTTTGGCTTCAACTTATTATGGGGTGTGGTTGCTCTGGGGTTGTGTTATCTTTTTCTGCAGCGCGGGCTTGGAGCCAGGGGGGCGGCAGCGGCGATATTGCTGAGTTATCTGATACATACGGTTTTGCAGTCATTTTATCTGGCGTGGCTAATCCGTAAAGATAAATGTAAAAAAGCGGTTTAGGGTATTGACGAACGGCAGCTTCAGGTATATATTTCCAACTTAATAGTGGAAAAGTTGACAGTATGAGAAAAATAAAAATAATTTTAGTGATAAAGGATGACCTGAATCGCCGTCCGCCCATTTTATCGGTCTGCGAACATCTGTCATCAATACCGGAAATTGAGCTCGGGATTGTTGCGGTGACGATGAATCAGGCAACGCGTGACCGTTTTGAACATAGTGGGGTTGAAGTATTTCTAACCGGAGTGCCGCACAAGCTGCCTGTCCCCGGCAAACTGGAGAAGCTCCGGATATGGCGGCATTTCCGCCGGATGGCTTTGAGTTATATAAAACGGAGTAATCCTGATTATCTGTGGCTGGGCAGTGCTGATGCTGCGATGGCGCTGGGGGAATCGGAATTAAGTAATTACCGTTATGTATTGCAGGTGCAGGAGCTGTATGATCTGCCGCAGCACGAGCGTTACCGTAAGGCTTTGAGTCATCTGATGCCTGGTGCGATGAAGGTGGTGGTGCCGGAAGAGGGGCGTGCGCACATATTCCGTGCGTGGTTCAATTTACGGGAGACGCCGGAGATTCTGCCGAACAAGCCGAGTTATCATCCGCGCCAGTCGAAGATGGCGGTTAAGAGTGAAGAGATACAAACAATTCTGGATTCTTTGCCGGATAATGCAAAATTGATACTTTACCAGGGTATAATGGGCAGGGAGCGCAATCTTGAACCATTGCTGGAAGCGGTGGAGAGTCTTGGGGCACCGTGGTATTTTGCGGTGCAGTGTCATAATGAGTACGCGCGTGAATTGGAGCCTTATAAAAGTAGATACCGCAATTTCATACATATACCGTATCTTCCTGCGCCGGATCATTTATCGGTTACCTCTCATGCTTATATCGGTGCGGTGACGTATGAGCATCATTCGTTGAATACGGAGTTCTGTGCGCCGAACAAGATTTGGGAATACTCCGGTTTCGGGCTGCCGATGATCGGGAGTGATGTCCTCGGGCTGAAATATACGATAGAGCGTAGCGGTTGCGGAGTGTGTTTGAACTTTTCCTCCATTTCGTCCGGAGAAATCAAAGATATTCTGTTGAAAATTGATGCGGATTATGATAAATTGCGGAACAATGCGGAAAAATTCTTTAATTCCTGTAATAATTTTGAAACGGTAAAGAAGATCTGTGCGGAGCTGGGTGCGGAGTAGAGATTTGATTTTGAGAGGTTGGATTGGATGTTGAATTTTTATAATATATCGCTGCTTTTAACCTTTGCCCTGTCTCCGATATTGTGGTATGGTCCGTTCGGGAAGGTGATGGCGGTCAAGAATCTGTTTCTTTTCATAGTGATATTGTTCAATATCAAGAATTTTCTTGCGCCGAAGATGTTTGTATATCACCTGGTGTTTTTGTTTATGACCCTGAGTTATGCCGGGATAGCGATGTATCACGGCAACCACACCACGGCGATGGTTATGCAGCAGACCAGTCTGTCGCTGGTGATCGCCTATATATTTTTCGTTGCCGGTATTAACTATGAAGAGAGTTATGATTTTCTGAAGTGGGTATACTGGCTGTTGATTATCTACTGTCTGCCGATTTTCACTCATGCGATATGGGGTTTCCCGCAGTGGCAGATACCGATGGATATTTATCTTGACATCTACCCGGACACGCTGGATGGTATTCCTGATCTGAATGAGACCGGATTTGCGTTCGGTCGAACCGGCTGGTCGGTAAGTATTGCGCAGATAGCCGGTTTAACGTTTATTCTTGCCGGAACGCTCCGTCAGGTCAAAGATTATGTGCGTCTGGGGTTACTGCTGCTGCCTTTGCTGGTATTGCAGCTGCTTAGCGGCGGTCGCGGGGGGATTGTATCCACGGTGGTTCTGGTAGCGGTTACGGTGATCATAGTTTCAAAGCAGAAGTTTTATCCGGCGCTGTTCATGTTGCTGATCATCACATTAACCCGGCGTATTATCCTGCGGTTCGGGGAATTTTTCCGGTTGTACGCGCGAGACATTACCTCCGGCCGTATAGATCAGTATATGTTTTTTATAGACAATATATTTCCGAACATGGCGTTTCTCGGGTTCGGGTTGGTAGCGCATGAGACCATGGGGTTGATATATGACTTCCATAATACTTGGCTGAAGCTGTTTATTGAGTGCGGGGTATGGGTGGTATTTTTCATAATCTGCATGATTATAATTGTAATGATGGTGTTGAAGAGCTGGAGACTGATATTTTCCAGACCGGATTATTACTGGATTCCTGCGGTACTTATTTCCGGTTTTGTTGCTTCGTTATTTGAACCTGCGCCGATTTTTCTGGGTATAAGCTGGCAGTTATGGTGGTTTGCCGCGGGTGCGGCGTTCCGCCTGCACCGTCTTGCCCGGGAGTCGATGCCGGCAGTAGAGTCACATACCGAGACGCTTCCGATTCAAAAATCCCCGATAAGCGATGTATAGGCTGACAAAAATCTTCGATTGGCTGAAACCGAAACTTGAACGTATCGGCGTTGGTTTTAATTTTTCGTTTAAGAAAACCGCGATACTGTTTGCCATATTAATCATTTTGAGTGGTGCTCTGCGCTGGATACGGGTGATTGAGGTTCAGTTGCTTGAGCGGGATGAAATCGTCTATGTAGAGGCGGCGGAGCGCTGGTTGTCCGGTGGATTTTCCGCAGTATACAGCGACGAATCGATGACTGTGCCGCCGTTACTGCTTTTTCTGACACAAAGTATCGCCCGTACCGGGCTTGATGTTATTACCTCAGGTAAAATTGTTGCGGTTGTTGCGGGGGTATTGTTTGTAATTCCATTCTTTTTTATCGGGCGTCTGCTGTGGCGTAACAGCAATGGAGCCGGTCTGCTTTTGATGACGCTTGCGGCCACCCACCCATACGCTATCCGGATGGCGGCGCTGATTGAGCGCGACGGTATCTATGTTATGCTGTTGGCCTATTTTTTCTGGGGAATAATTTATGCTGAAGTGCGTGAGCGATCCTGGGGGTGGGGAGCTTCCGGTCTTACAGCGGCATTGATGGTGCTGAACCGTCAGGAATCTTTTGAACTTCTGCTGATAATGCCGTGTTATCTTGTTTTGCAGGTATGGTATGATCGTAGTTTCTGGCGTACGGCAGTTTTGCGTTTGCTGTTTTTCTTGGGTGGATTTTTTGCAATGCTGGCATTGGCATCGGTTGTAATGGGTATTCCGTCCGGCTACTGGCGGAATCACTTCAGGAAATTTATTGTTTTCTTTGAGCACAGGAATATATAGAGGTGGGGCATGTGGATATTGGAGATGATTGATGCCGCGTCGCATGTAGTATTTCCGCCTTTATTTATACTGCTTCTGCCGGGATTGGCGGTGATATGCCGGAAACCGGATTGGCTGAATGGGCGGAGGCGGATCTGGCTTTTTCTATTATTTGCATTTGTGACAATGATGCTGTGGCGCGGGATGCTGGTTGCTGAAGTACGGCGTTATTTCTGTGTATTGATCGTTCCCGGTATATGCCTGGCGGCCTTGCCGCTTCTGTTGAGTGAAAAGGCGTTGTTCTGGCGTGGAGCCATGCGGATATTTTTGTTGATATACGTCTGTTTTGCGGTGGGTAAGGCGTTGAATCCTCCATTTCACAAAGGGTATCTGCTGGAGCTGGGGGACGATATAAAAGCGGACATTGCATCGGAGAAGTTCTTTGAGTATAAGGTATGGCTGGATTTTGATGAAGATCAGCGTGCCGGTTACTATGCGGATATGGAGATGTATCCATTTCAGGATCGTCTGCTGCCGGAGAAAGAGTTTTTTGCCCGCTACGATGATATAATGGGGATGTTCAATCTGTACGATGTTTACTATCTGGTGCTGCGTGGAGATAATCTTGATGAGCTTACAGCGGAGTTGACGGAGCGCGGCAGGCGTTATGGGGCAGAGACAACGGTTCTGGCGGATTATGCAGAACGCAGCCGTGATGTCCGTACATTGAAGATCGAACATGACGCTGATTTCAATGGTCGGCTTATCAGTCAGGAAGAGCTTGCTTCTTTACGCAGTAAAACACCGGAGACGGTAAAAAACGGCAACTTTTCTATTTTTTCGAAGGTAAATCTGACAGAATCGCCGTGGCGTGATTTTGTAGAAAAATTCGGAGTAAAAGAGTTTTCTGCGTTGGAGTCGGGTGAATTTCCGGTGGATTGGATAGTCAACCCGCATCACACCGTGACTTTGCCGGGAGTAGGGCTGAGAATTATTAATTTTACCGGCGATGTGGACAACGGTTTAAAAATTGCCAGTCCAGACGGTGGTCTGATTATTAACAGCCGGACGCAGATCCCCATGGGCAGTTATAGCGGAGTGATTGCGGCGAGCGGCAGCGAGGGCAGTAAAATAAGGCTGTTTCTCTATTGCGACAATGGCGCTGCATTTGTTGTTACGGTGCCACTTGCAGTATTTACTTTCAAAAGTGATAATGAGTTGAAAGAGTTCTGTTTTACAGTTGATAAATCGTTATTTCCGGATAATACCGATCGCTTCCGGCTTGCCATCGGGGTGGAATCTGGCACTGTAACATTGCATTACTGCGATCTTCAATCAAGATAAAAAAAGCCGGGGATTACCCCGGCTTTTTCAGCTTACAATTTTTATTTTAAAGCATTCATTACATCTTCAGCGATCAGCTCTGCTGTCAGATGGTTTTTCCGGATAAATTCGTCGATATCAAAGCGGTCAACGAACTCTTTTTTACCGCCGAAGTTAAGGACTTTCATATCTGAGTTGCCATAGAATCGGGTAATTTTCTCACCGAATCCGCCGTCAAGCACTCCATCCTCCAGCGTGATAACGAGTTTATGGTCGTGTTTCAGAGAATCGAGCATCTCTGAATCAATTCCGGATATATAACGCGGGTTGATCAGGGTTGCATCAATGCCGTATTTTTTGTGTAACACATCCACGGTTTTTTCACCCAGTTCGTAGAAACTGCCGAGGGCGATAATAGCGACCTTGCTGCCTTTTTTATTGATTTGATACCGGTTCAAATCGGAGTAATCGGAATCCACCGGATTATGGCTGGCAATGACTCCGTTTACCGGCACGCGTATGGCTACGGGGTGCTCATTCTGTCGCATACTCCAGTTAAGCATAGCGAAGTACTCTTCTTTTGAGGTTGGGGCGAGATATACGATATTTGGTATATTGCAAATTAAAGGAATATCGAAGAAGCACAAATGAGTAACGTCGTTCATCGAGGTAAGCGAGCCGAAGAATACGAGGATTACGGCAGGGCTGTTATTGATGGCGAGATCCTGAGAGAGCTGGTCATATGCGCGTTGAATAAAAGTACTGAATACGCCGAACACCGGTTTTCCTCCATTGGTGGCGATGCCGGAGGCGAGGGCGACGGCATGTTCTTCGGCGATACCAACATCGACGAACTGTTTTCCTGCCTTTTTCCGTCGTTCCGGAGTGAATCCGAATACGGTTGGTGTCCCTGCGGTGATGCCGACGATTTCCGGATATTTCTTCATTTCGCTGAGCAGATATTCAGCGGTTAAATCGGAATAATTTTCGCCGTCATAACTTACTTTAGGTTTACCGGTAGCGAGATCGAATGGCATTCCCCAGTGGAAAGTCTCTTTATCCTGTTCGGCAAACTTATATCCATGCCCTTTCAAGGTATTGATGTGTACAACGACAGGATGTTTGGTATCTTTTACGGATTTGAAAGTAGCGATAAGTTTTTCAACGTCATTGCCGTCATTGAGATAAACATAATCGAACCCCATGGATTTAAAGAAGTTGCATTCTGCCTTGCCATTGGTTTCCCGGAGCAGTTTAAGGTTCTGATACAGTCCGCCGTGGTTTTCGGCGATAGACATCTGGTTATCGTTGACGACTATGATCATATTGGTTCCGGCCTCAGCGGCATTATTAAGGCCTTCATATGCTTCGCCACCGGAGAGGGAACCGTCTCCGATAACGGCGATAACGTTATAATTTCCGCCTTTCAAATCGCGTGCTTTAGCGACGCCGCATGCCAGACTTACAGAGGTTGAAGTGTGTCCGACAATAAACAGATCGTGTTCGCTTTCGGATGGTTCAGTATATCCGGAAACGAGGTCATATTTTTCTGGATTGGTAAACGCCTCCATACGTCCGGTAAGCATTTTATGAACGTAGCACTGGTGAGATACGTCGAAGACAAATTTATCAACGGGTGAATTAAATACATAGTGCAGTGCGACGGTAGCCTCCAGAAATCCCAGGTTGGGGGCGATATGTCCGCCGTGGGCGCTCAGTTTTTCCAGTAGAGCATTGCGCAGTTCGTCGCACATGGAGTTCAGTTGTTCGTAATTAAGGCGTTTAACATCTTGAGGTGATTTAATATTTTCAATATACATAAATTATTCCCCTTTCGTTTTTTTAATATACAACATTCAGATAAATAAATCAATATGGAGAAAATCTGGAAATTCATAGTGTGTATAAGCTATATAAAATGCAGTTTTATATTAATAGATAAAAATAAATAATAATAATATAATATGGAATGGGTTCATTTGTAAAATAAAATATATTGTGCTATAATTCTGATCAGTAAGATATTTGTATATAAAATAAAAAAGCGGCTATTGAAGCCGCTATGAGGACTTCCCGCGGGAAGTAGCCTGCGAAAGTTCTTTACCAGAACTTGTAGAGTTATTAAAACAATAATATGTATTTAACATTTTGCAAATAAAAAAATAAAAAAAGAGGAAAAAATGAAACAGAGAGTATTGGGACTGGATTTGGGTATCAGCTCTGTTGGTTGGGCAGTGATAGATGATGATAATACTAACAGGATAGAACTTATTGATTGGGGTAGCCGGATCTTTGAGCCTGGGGTTGATGCCACTGAAGACGAGATACGTGCCGGGAAAGGGGAGTCTCGTTGTTCGGTGCGTCGGCAGAAACGTTCTTTGAGGCGTATGTATCAGCGTCGGCGCAGACATAAAGAGGAGGTTACTGCAATTTTAATGCGGGAAGGGATGTTGCCGGAAAAACTTACTCCGGAGTTTTTTGTTAAGGTTGACCGTGATTTTCTGTTGACACTGCCGGAAAATGAGCGCAAAAGAGCGGCTCATGTGGTGCCATATCTTCTGCGTTCTCTGGCGTTGGATCGTCCGTTGGATAGATATCAGCTGGGGCGTGCTTTGTATCAACTGGCGCAGCGTCGTGGGTATAAGAGCAACCGCAAGCAGGAGGCTAAAGATTCAGAATCGGGAAAAGTGCTTTCCGGGATTGCCGATCTTAAGCAGGCGATGGCAGATTCCGGGGCTCGTACATTAGGAGAATACTTTTCCATGCTTGATCCGGAAGAGAGCAGAATCCGCACCCGTTATACTGAGCGTGGAATGTTTGAGGATGAATTTCATAAAATCTGTGTGGCTCAGCGGCATATTATCAGCGTGGAGGTAGAAGCGGAGTTACATCACGCCATATTTTTCCAGCGTAAGCTGAGGAGCTGTAAACATCTTATCGGTAACTGCCGGTTGGAGCCGGATAAAAAGCGCTGTTCTTATTCTACTATGGCGGCACAGCGTTTCCGGCTGGTTCAGGGGGTCAATAATCTGAAGGTAAGCAATAAGTCAGGTGTGATAAGAGAGCTTACAGAGGACGAGCGGGAAAATGCTCTTGTGGTGCTGGATGGTTTAAGTGGCCATTTAAACAGCAAAGGTCGCATAGCGCTATCCAAGCTTGGTAAGCTCGTTGGCTTGGACAAAGGAGAAAAGTTCACGCTTGGAGATGATGATAAAGATATATGCGGCAACGAATTGAATGCAATTCTGTTCCGTGCATTTGGCGATAAGGCGGTTGAATTGAGTGAAGCCGAGCGTAATATATTTCTGAACACGCTTAATTCGGTAGAAAACAACGCTGTAATGCGGAAAATCTTAATGGAGAAGTGGCATTTCAATGAAGAGACGGCTGAGGAACTCAGCCACATTGTTCTGCCGGATGATTATTGCAATTATTCGCGTAAGGCGATAGAAAATCTGTTGCCGGATATGGAAGCTGGAATAGCGTTGAATACGATTATAAAACTGAAATATCCGGAGCAGTATCAGCCATCGGATGTGGTTGAGCCGGTTCTGCCGCGGTTGGAAGAAGTTGATCTGGATATCCGCAATCCGATAGTACAGCGTACGTTGAGCGAATTGCGCCGGGTGGTCAATGCGGTAATCCGCAAATATGGCAAACCTGATTTGATCCGGGTGGAGCTGGCGCGTGATTTAAAGAACAGCAGTAAGGATCGTGAGAATATAAGCCGTAAAAATAGTGAGCGGGAGAAAGAGCGTAAAAAAATTGCGGAAAAGATTGCCCGGGAGGCGGGGATAGAGAATCCTTCGCCGCGTGATATTTTAAAAGTTATGCTGGCGGAAGAGTGCGACTACACTTGTCCTTATACTGGTAAAAGTTTTTCTTTAAATCAGCTGTTGCATGGCGGTGAAATCCACATAGAGCATATTGTTCCGTACTCCCGTTCAATGGATGACTCCTACGCCAATAAGACCCTGAGCTACCGTGATGCCAACATGGCTAAAAGTGACAAGTTGCCTTTTGAAGCATTTGACTCTGCAAAATATGCTGAAATAATCGAACGGGTGCGTCATTTTAAAGGGTCGTTTGCCAAAATCAAGCTGGAAAAATTTGAGCTTGAAACGGCGGAGGTACAGGATTTTATCAATCGTAATTTGAACGATACCCGTTACGCCAGTAAACTGGCAACCGAGTATCTTGCCCTGCTGTACGGTGGCAGGAATGACCGCAACGGGGTTCAACGCATCCAATGCAGTGCGGGTGGCTGCACCGCGGTGGTGCGTCGGGCGTGGGGCGGCAACTATCTGCTGGGCGAGGGTGAGAAAGTGCGTGGAGATCACCGGCACCATGCCATAGACGCATTAACGATAGCGGTCACATCGCCTGCTATTGTAAAGCTCATTGCGGGGTTGAAGGGGGAGGACAGGCGTAGAGCGATAGAAGAAAAACGGCCGTTAGTGGTTACAGACCTTTATACTCAGGCGAAAGCCAAGCTGGACTCCGCCGGAATCTCGCATCATACCGTGAACAAATTGCGCGGAGCATTGCATAAGGAGACGATCTACAGCAAATCTTACGGTGGCGATGTCCGCCATGCCCGAAAGGCGTTGGAGGACCTGGAGGCTGATAAAGTTAAAGACATTGTTGATGATGCGATCCGCAAGGCGGTGGAAGAGAAATTGGACGATCTCGGGATTGCCGATCCCAAGAAAGCGTTCAAAGGCGGGACTAACCTGCCGGTTTTGCGTGACCGTAACGGTAATATTGTCAATATAATAAAACGGGTACGGGTATTGCAGACGCAAAGTACCCGGACAATCGGCTCCGGTGATGGTCAGCGCGAAGTTGCCAATGGGGCGAATCACGTTTTAGCCATCTACTCAGTTTTGGATAAGGATGGCAACGAGACTGGCTGGACTGGCGAAATCGTTTCACTTATGGATGCCCGTTTGCGGATGCTTAAAGGCGAAGCCATTTATCCAAAGGAAAAGAACGGCAATCCATTAAAATTCACCCTGCGCAAAGGCGATATTGTGCGGTGGATAAAAGACGGAGAAGAGCAGTTATGCGTTATCCGCGGGGTTGCCCTTCCACAATTTCAATGTGTGCCTGTTTATGAGGCAAGAGATGTAAAGGCATTGAAATCGGCTAAAAAATGGTTTACTCCTACTTTATCAGCCGCATTTAAAGGAAAAATGGAAAAATTCACTACTACGGCATTGGGTGAATTAAGGCGCGCCAATGACTAAAAGAGTTATTGAGGTGGTGGAGCGCGGCGCCCGGCTGAGTATGGACAACCATCTGCTGGTGCTGATGCTGACTGACGGTGGGGAACACCGGATTCCGGTAAATGATATCGAGTGTCTGATACTCGGGACGTCGGCCGTATCGGTTACCGGCGCATTGCTGGCGGAGCTGGCTGAAGCGGGAGTGATGGTGATTATCTCCAACAATAAATGTCTGCCGGTGGCGATGCAGTTGCCATTATCTGCTCATTATTTGCAGAATGAGCGTTTCCGGGCACAGGCGGAAGCGCCGTTGCCGTTATATAAACGCTTATGGCAATCGGTGGTAGCGGCAAAAATCCGCTCTCAGGGTAATTTGCTCATGGAATTGCACGGCGTGGGGGATGAATTTTTTCATTTGGCCGATAAGGTGAAATCCGGAGATCCGGAGAATCTGGAGGGGAGGGCGGCAGTGCTTTACTGGAAACAATTGTTTAACTCGCCATTTCTGCGGGATCGCGATATGCCGGATAATAACATATTACTGAATTACGGTTATGCGATATTGCGGGCGATGACCGCCCGTGCGTTATGCGGTGCCGGGTTGCACCCGACTATTGGGATACACCATCACAACCGTTATAACGCTTATTGTCTGGCGGACGATCTTATGGAGCCTTACCGTTATATAGTTGACCGTGCGGTAGCGCGGATAAATCCGGATAACGCTTTACTTGATGAATTATCGCGCAATATGCGTGGAGAGATTATTGCAGAACTGTTGAATGCGGAGATAGTCTGGCATGAAAACCGGCGGGATTTGGGGAATCTTCTGACAATTCATGCCGGTCAGCTGGCCAACTCTTTTGCGCAAAATAAAAATCTGCTGGATTTTTGCTGATGAATGCAGGTAAACGGATACCAATTTCGGAGATAAAAGCCATGTGGATTATGGTGATGTTTGATCTACCCACGATAACGAAAGAGGAGAAGCGGGATTATACCCGGTTTCGCAAATATTTATTGAGGGAGGGCTTTATTGCGTTGCAGTATTCAGTATACGCCCGTTATTCGGCGTGCCGGGAGAATGCGCGGAAATACTATCGTTATATTGGGGAGATAGTTCCTGCCGGTGGCCGCGTCCGTATTCTCATGGTAACGGAGAAGCAGTTTGGCGAAATGGTATCGCTTTATGGAAAAAGTGTGCAGGAAGTTGAAAAAAAGCCTGAACAACTCCTGCTTTTTTGACGCAAACTGTATTGTAAAATTCACATTAATAACAGATTGTGAAAAGTACAATATAGCATTGTCAAAAAACTCTACAAGCTCCAGCGAAAGAAGAAAATAAGGCTATTGGGCAAGAATATAGCATTGTCAAAAAACTCTACAAGCTCCAGCAAATCATGCAGGCGTTTCAACGCCCCTTTGAATATAGCATTGTCAAAAAACTCTACAAGCTCCAGCATGTACCTAATATATATGTCTCTTAAGAATAATATAGCATTGTCAAAAAACTCTACAAGCTCCAGCCACTAGCACTCATAAACAAGCTCCTTATAAAATATAGCATTGTCAAAAAACTCTACAAGCTCCAGCTCAAAAAAGAGACCCCCGTAAACAATCCTAATATAGCATTGTCAAAAAACTCTACAAGCTCCAGCCGTAAACTAAAGGATAAAAAAATGAAAGAAAATATAGCATTGTCAAAAAACTCTACAAGCTCCAGC
>CALXXL010000021.1 GCA_944392655.1 uncultured Victivallaceae bacterium | reverse complement strand
ATATCGCCTTTAAGCTGAAGCTATTCGGCTACATACCGGCGCAGCCGGTAGTTTTTTTGCGCTTAAGCTATATAAAATAAAAACTGTCGTACCGGACTTCCGGTACGGCAGTTTTTCTGCTTCAGAACTCTAACCTCTATTTCCGGCGGAATACCGTTACTTTGGCCCCCCACGACTCACGGTACTGATCAGGTGTATTCCAATCACACACTTTCAGTTTCAGGAAGTTATATCCCTTATTAAGAGTGACATCAAACCAGAATGGTTCCATAAATTCACCACTGGTAATCGGTTCTATTTCCAATACTTTTTCACCGTTCAACCAGCCGATACAGCCGTCACTTACCCCAACCGCCAATGTCGCAAGCCCGGGCTCATCCGCCCAAATCCGGAACATCATATAGCCTAGCACATTGTGTGAAGCCTTAAAGTGGCGGATCAAATCATAATACTCGCCTTCAGACGGCAGCACATAAGATCTGGTTTTATCAATAAATTCATAATCCTGCCAGCTTTCCGGCTCAAATACCTGTTCCGCCAAAGGAATGCGGCGGTTATAAGGGAACGGTCCGGCCGCGGTGACCGAAATAACCGGAATCATACTCCGCTCTTCCGGAACCGGGAAAGCGGTAATTCTGGTTATTGTCGTTGCAAACGGAACCAGTTTAATCCACTCACGTGCCGGATCAACTTTAAAAAACAACGGTACTTGCGGCGTATAACGGGCGCAATCAAGCTCGGAATAATTGCTTATCCGGCGCACCGGAACCTCAAGTTCAAGCGCAGGCGATTCGTATGGATAACCGCCGGAGCGTTTGATAACTTTTACCTCGCCAAGAGTTTCCGGAGTCAAATCCAACGCATAATTCCAGTTCCCAGTCGGATTGAAAGTACGGGGAGCAAACTTATCTTCGCTCTCTTTTATCTCTTCGTGCGGAACGTCATAGGCAAATACCAGAGGCCCTCGCTCCAGCCAATGCCACTGCCGGTCGCGTTTCAACGCCAGAGTCATCGGCAGACGAAGTTCCAACTCATCGCCATTGCTCCACTCACGGCTGATTCTGGCAAATGTTCCAGCGGTCAGGTTCATATCAACTTTTTTACCATTCAAATACAGCTCAGCACCATTGCACCAGCCCGGCACACGGAAACTGAACGGCATATCTGTCGACTTATCAACTGAAAACTTGAATTTTACTGTTTCATCAAACGGATACTCCGTAATCGATTCAATCTTGAGCGGAATACCATTGTATTCCCAATCAAGCGATCCGGGCCCGAAAAATACTGCAACAGGAGCCCCGTCGCCATCCTGCATCCACATTCTCGCTACAAAATTCGGCATAGTCCTGTGTACATTACCCGGACAGCATTCCGGAAAATGGTTCGGACGGTATTGACGCCACGCGGAACGCCCGCGCAGAAAATGTGAATTATTGGAGAACGGCGATGCTACTACCTGATTTACCGCCGAAAGATATTGCAAACCGGAAAAATCCTTGGTAATTGACCCACCTAGAGCATTGTAAATAATCTTTTCCACCCGGTCGGCATACTCAACATTGGCGTCAGCCATGATAAAATATCCCATGGTCCAGGTTAAATCGGTTATTACGCAGGTCTCGTACCCCTGCAGCGGATCGTGTCCGGATAAATATTCGTTTGCACTCGGCATTCCGGTAGGCTGAGAATGGTCGGCAAAAATCCGGTCCAGAAAATGTTTTGCCGGTTCCAGCCAGCGACGATCCCCCGTCGCATTATAAAGCATTACCGGCAGTTTCAAACTCTCACTGGCCGACACGCCATGCATCACCAGACGATCCCCGGTGGCTATTTTTTTAAACCACAGTTCATCTTCATAGCGTTCTTTAACTTCATTCAATTCACTGTGGCGTTTATATGCTGCAAGTGCCTTTTCCAACAGTGCCGGATCTCCCGTCCAGGCATAAACCGTCAGCACGCCTTCCAAATTCATAATATGCCGGAAACTGTCCGCCAGATCACTGACACTCATAGACGCATAATGACGGTGGAACGCCTCTATTACCGACTGATCCCCGGTGGCTCCGCAATATGCGATTACCGATTTGAAAAATACCGCCATCGGCCACTCTGAAGTATGGTCGTAAACCTTACAGGCCAAATGACCGTTCTCATCCGGATGATCCAGCAGATATTTCAAGTTTTGTTCGAACAATTTTTTAAACTCATCGTCATCCAGCAACAATCCCAGCCGGATTATACCATCCAACAGATAACCAGTCTGCTCATAAGGCCACCATGCGTTGATTGGTTCAACCGGAATGCGGCGTCCATTATATTCAAAATCCCGGAAACCGACATCATATATTTTCCCCGCCCACATCACAGTATTGAATGGATATCCCTGCTTGGAGAAATTTCCTGTCAACCCACTTTTCTGACGCAGGAGAAACTCTTTTATGAATCCACCCGGTTTAACACAGGTAAGCGGAACCTCCTGTAATGCGGCAAAACTCTTTACCTTATTTAATGTCTTTCTCATTTTTTCCAACTCTGTAAATTTTATTTCTTCCCAACCGGTCGCACCCATATATATCCGGCATCACTGCTGCGGAGAGAAAGGCTGCTGCCCAGCACTTTTATACGTATCAAATCGCCGAACGGCGCATACCCGGCAATTGTCACCTCGGTTCCCGGAATCAATCCCAAGTCGGCAAAACGGCGCACACCACGCAGACTTTCCGCAACCTTGACGATTACCCCGGCTTCATCCTCCCCCAGTTGATTCATAGGAATCAACTCCTCCTCCATACCGGCTGATATCTGCGGCATGGACTCATTCAAATATGCCCGCAACCCGGCGCAATCCTCCCGTTCCAGTATCGCCTCAGCCAACGCAACAAAGCGCGACATTACCCGGTCATTCACCAGATGTTCCATCCGGCAGGCGGCTTCGTCAGCTTCAACCATATCTATTTTTAAAATATCATGAAAAAAGCGGCGCAATTCCCCGTGCCGGTGACGTATAACCGCAGCAGCCTGTGCCCCTTCCTGAGTCAAGACCACAGGCGCATGTGACTGATAGCGGATCAATCCACGGGAAGCTAACGCCTGCAACGCATTGGTCACTGACGGCATCTTTACCTTCATTCTGGCCGCAATATCCTTGGTATGGGCATGGCCGTTGGTTTCGACTATCTCGGAAATCGCTTCCAGATAATCTTCCATATTGCTGGAGATAGGCATTTTTTCCATAATCGCAACGAATCCTTATATGCAAAAATACTCTTTATAACAACCGGAATATTATTAATAACTTCGATACCGGCAGGCTGAAGTTTTATTAAGAGAAAATATAATACCAATACGCTGCTTTGCCAAACCAGACATCAGGATTAACCGGAAAAATTTCGTCCAGTCGAACTTTATCATGCAAAATTTAGCCCCTTGCATTAAAAAAATCCACAAAAAGAGTTTATAACCTGGCGAAGCAAAACTTGACAACCTTTCAATATATGTTATTTTTACCATAAACAGCAATCTGTATTTAATAAGACAATGAGGAAAGAAAAAATGAAATTTATCCGCACCATGACTCTGCCTTTGATGATCTTTTCCGGCACAGCTACTCTATTCGCCGCAGCAAATCCAAATGATTTTGCCTCGCCTGCCACTGTTGAAAAGTTTGAACTTACCGATGGCGTTACTGCATATCAATATACATTTGATGAACTTTACGGCGATCCGCAAATTGTCTCTGTAATTAAAGCCGATCTCAATAATCCGGCAATTGAAACTGGAATCTTTGCATGCGAAAACAAGATCCGCACCACTACGAGCGAAATGGCAGGCAAGGCAAATGCGATTGCCGCAACCAATTTCGGATATTTTAATATGAAAGACCCGTCTTCTCCGGCGGGAGCGCTGAAAAAAGCCGATGGAACAATTGAATCAACCGGATCAGTCGGCGGCGATTGTACCGGCTACTTCAGCCAGACGGATGGAGAAATCACCATTTCTCCGACGCCTCCGGATTTCAACGCTGTTGATATGGCACGCGCCGGATTTCCTACTCTGGTTAACGGCAGCGAAATCTATCGCAAAATCGGCACTTATGACCATATCCCGGGCAAACATAACCGTACAGCTATTGGCATAACAGAAGACAATATCCTGTATTTAGTCGTATTTGATGGACGCTTTAAAGAAAACGCTGCCGGCGTAAGCTGCTATGATCTGGCCGATTTTATGCAGCGGCTTGGCTGCGATGCCGCACTTAATATGGACGGTGGCGGCTCTTCCACCATGTACATAAAAGATAAAGGCATCCTGAATTATCCGTCTGACAACCGCAAATTCGACCACGAAGGCGAACGGCGGGTTTATGACATATTTTTCATACGGGCGGAAGGTGCCGGCAACTCCACCGCGGCCAATGATGCGGAATAATCTCAAAAAAAAGTGAATTTTTCGCCGCCATCATTTGATTTTTCCCGAAAAAGGATTATTTTAATTTACATCAAAACGGGGTATTAGCTCAGTTGGCTAGAGCACCACACTGGCAGTGTGGGGGTCAGCGGTTCAAGTCCGCTATACTCCACCATGAAAATTATATGCGTCAGATAAATCATCTGGCGCATTTTTTTGTGAAAAAATCAGGTTGCATATCATCTGCTATTATCCTGCTCCAACAAAAGCAATTTTTTCTATACTGATTTCTACAAAAAAAAATAAAATCATTCTTGAAATAAGAAAACATTTAATTATATTATGTAATGATAAAAGGAAAGATCTATGGCAAACGACGAAACGAAAGAACTTGCAAACCTGGCAGAGGTATTTAAGGCGCTCGGGCATCCGACCAGACTGTGGATAGTAAAACATCTGGCCGGCAAAGAACTGTGCGTATGCGACTTTGTTGCCGGTACCAATGAGGAGTTTTCAGCCATCAGTCAGCACTTGAATGTGTTGAAAAAAGCGCGGGTGGTAAAATTTGAAAAACGCGGCAAGCATATCTTTTACAGTCTTTCATATCCCTGCATTCCATGGCTTATCGATTGCATGGAAGCCAGAGATGAGGTTTCACAACTGTCTCCGGACGAACAGGCCAATGTATTTGAACAGCAGCGCCAGAAACTGATCGATCATTTACTGCAATTGCGCAATTAAAATTTTTTAACACACGTTTTAGCATTTTATAAAATAATCTAACAATAAAAAAACAGGTGATACTATGAAATTTCAACAAATCAGAAGTGCAACAGCAATAGTAACATTCGGCGGAGTTCGTTTTCTGATAGATCCATGGCTTGGAGCTAAAGGCTCATTTCCTCCTATTCCGGGATCTCCCAATCCGGATTTAAGCTGTCCATTAAATGAACTGCCGTTGCCGATTTCAGAAATTCTGAATGTGGATGCGGTTATTGCAACTCATCTTCATTTCGACCATTTTGACAGTCAAGCCATGGAGAAAATCCCCAAGGATATGCCGATTTTTGTTCAGGATGAAACAGATGCGGAAACGCTGCGTACAAAAGATTTTACAGATATCAGGATATTGAAATATGCCGGAGAAGAATATAAGGGAGTTCTGTTAATTAAAACCGATTGTCTGCACGGACAACCCGGCAATATCGGATTACTCTATGAAAAAATGAATTTACGCAGTTCAGCTTGCGGCGTTGTTATGCGTCACCCTCAAGAACAGAAAACATTATATCTCGCCGGAGATACAATTTGGTGCGACTTTGTGAAAGGAGCAATCGACTCCTATTCTCCGGATGTGATCGTTGTAAACGCGGCGGAGGCAACGATTCTCGGATTCGGACGAATTATTATGGGGCTGGAAGATGTGCAAGCGGTACTTGATTATGCTCCGGATGCGGTTATAATCGCCAGCCATATGGACAACGTCGGTCATGAAAAACTATGGCGCAGTGATTTGCGCCAATATATCCAGACCAATCATTTGCAAAGTCGTCTTCTGGTTCCGGAAGACGGTGAAATATGCAGTTTCTAAGCAAAAAGGGTAATATTATGTCAGAACATGAACATCATCACCATCATCATGAAATTTCAGTTGATGCGGTAAAAGGACGGGCTTTCTTTTTCGGCATTATTTTGAATACGCTTTTTGTCATCGGAGAATTCACCGCCGGATTCATTTTCAATTCCATGGGGCTTCTTGCCGATGCGGGGCATAATCTTGGAGACGTCAGTGGTTTAATTATATCTCTTATCGCATTTTTGCTGGCCAGAAAAAAATACCGGCAAAATTACACTTACGGTTTCCGTAAAGCAACAGTACTGGCATCTTTACTGAATGCAGCAATTCTTCTCTTTGCAGTGGGAGCAATCGCCACTGAATGTATCAGGAAATTCTTTGTTCCGGAAGAGGTCGGCGGATGGCCGATTATAATAACCGCAGGAATTGGAGTTGTATTCAATGGTTTAACCGTATTGTTCTTCATAAAAGAGAAAGAACATGATCTCAATGTAAAAGGTGCATATCTGCATATGTTGGCGGATACCATGGTTTCAGTAGGAGTAGTGCTTTCCGGTATCCTGATTCTCTGGACAGGTTGGAGCATTCTTGACCCGATAATAGGCCTGATAATCGCCGTAGTGATTCTATTCTCAACCTGGGGACTGCTCAAAGAAAGCGTCCGCCTGATTATGGATGGCGTTCCGGGGGGTATCCAGGTGGAAAACATCAAAGCGCATCTTATGGAAGCTCCTAACGTCTGCTCCGTTCATCATCTTCACATCTGGCCCATAAGTACCACGGAAAACGCCATGACCGTACACGTCGTGCTTGAAGATATGCAAAAGCTGGAAGAAACCAGAAAAAACCTGCGCGCAGAACTGGCAGAACATGGCATTGAACACGTAACAATAGAGTTCGAATCTCAACGGACCGCATGTCCGGATGAGCAGAAAGACTAACAGTTCTCTCAGTGCGGCATAATCATCTGTTATGCCGTACTGTACGGGCAACAACTCTCTATTTTTATTACGGATTTCCAGGCGGAAAATCTTAAAATGCGGCAAAACGATACCTGAAACAGAGTTGTAACTCTTGTATTAATCACTCCGGATATTATATTATAAAAAAGATAAATTCAATGTTCAATGATTAATTTTCAGGAGTGATCTCATGTATCAATATGCTGTTTCTGTTCATGTTTCACAAATTCAATGTCCCGAATGGCGCGAAGCTCTCGGCAGAAGCAAATTCAAACGCATTGAGCTTTCATACAGTGATTCACCGACTATGGATGAACTGTCAAACCTGATTGCCGCAATCCAAAGCGATAATAATATGAATGGCATTGAGATTGCCTCTGTCCATTTTCCATTTTTCCCTTTCGGCAAATTCCAATATAAAGATCTGCAGATATGCCGGGAGGCGATCGATTTTCTTAAATCTTTCATGAAAACTGCCGCTCAACTTCACCCGAAACACTTTACTTTTCATCCCAGTATTGAACCAATAGCACCGGAAGACCGCACTCTGCTTATAACCAATACAAGAAAAGTCATTGAAGAATCTGCTGAAACAGCCGCCGAACTCGGAGCGTCATTTAATGTTGAACTTCTGCCCCGCACATGTATCGGCAATACACCGGAAGAAATTCTCGCCCTTACTGACGGCATCCCAGAAGCCGGAATCTGTTTTGACGTCAACCACCTGACCTTTGAAAACGGCGCGGCAAGAGTTCCAGAATTTATCGACCAGTTACGCAACCGCATACGCACATTTCATCTGTCAGATTATGACAGTATTGATGAATCACACTGGCTGCCGGGAATCGGTTTGCTGAACTGGCCGCAAGTCATGGATGCGATCCGCCGCATCCCGGGAACTCCACTACTTATTTTTGAAACCGCTATCATCAAACCCAACGGCATAACCAAACGTGATATCACTCCGGAACATCACTTCCATATGCTCGAACGCGCAGCGTTTTATCTGGAAAACTGCCGGGAGCTTGACCTTCGGGCAAATGAGTTGACACTGCCGTAATTATAATACAGCCAGAAGAAAATTTATGGAGAAACTGAATGCCGGAGCGCTGGTAATATATCGAACCAAACCCGCTTTGATTACTGCGCTTGACGGAGATAAGATTGAAATAAAGACAGCCAGCGGGGATTCCAAACGGGTACGGCTTAAAGATATTGAATTTGTCCATCCCGGCAACGGTTCCATTTCGCAATTTCCACTGCCGATGCCGCCGGAACCAGATCTGAATGAAGCAGTAGAGTTGATGGACGGAGAGACATTGAGCTTTGCCGATTTCACCGAACTGCTGTTCGGGAAATACGCTCCGGCTGAATGTTGCGCTGCATATCAGATTTTACAGGATGGAGTCTATTTCTCCGGCTCTGTCAGCGGTGGGGTAACCCCGAAAAACGCGGATGCCATCGCCGCCAGTCTGGCTCAGATCGCAGAAAAGGAGAACGCCAGAAAGGCCCGTGAGGAATTCCTTGAACGCATAAAAACCAATGCCCTCCTCCCGGAAGACAGGATAATGATGCGCGATGTGGAGATGGTTGCACTGGGAACCGCAGAGAACAGTAAAACCATGCGCGAACTGAATATTGAATCAACCCCGGAAAAAGCCCATTCGCTCCTGTTAAAAACCGGTGTATGGAATGAACTTATGGATCCGTGGCCATCGCGGATGGAAATTGAAACCGGCGATCCGGAATCTGATCTTCCCGAACTTCCCGGTGAAGAAAGAGTCGATTTAACTTATATGACCGCGCTTGCCATCGACGACGCGGACAGTCATGACCCGGATGACGCCATCAGCTTTGCCGACGGCCTCCTATGGGTTCATGTAGCCGACCCGGCCGCTATTGTTACTCCGGAAAGCGAACTTGATAATGAGGCGGCTCAACGCGGAGCAAACCTCTATCTGCCGGAGCTTATCTCGCACATGCTGCCGCGCAAAGCGACAGAAATCTTCGGGCTGGGACTGGCAGATACCTCCCCAGCCATCAGCTTTGCCATACACATAGATGAAGATGGTACCGCAAATCTGGAAAAAATGGTTCTCTCTACCATCCGGGTTACCCGTTACGATTATCTTTCCGCCGAACAGCATTGGAATTCGCCGCCAATCGCTCAGATACGTCCACTGCTGGAAAGATTCAAAAATAAACGGCAGGAGGACGGAGCACTGTTTATCAACCTTCCTGAGGTTAAAATACGACTGGTTGATGACAAAGTTCAAATTACGCCGATCGGTATTACCCCGGTGCGTGAACTTGTGGCCAATGCCATGCTTGCCGCCGGTTCCGCCGTTGCCAGATATGCTGTTCAGCACGATATTCCCATGCCGTTTACCACCCAGCCGGAACCTGATACAGAAGAACGAGGAACTTCTGTAAGCAGTATGTACGCACTGCGCAAAGCATGTCAACCGGGGGTGACATCTTCTTCTCCCGGGCGCCATGCAGGACTTGCGCTGGAGCCATATTCCCGAATCACCAGCCCTCTGCGCCGCTACGGCGACCTGTTGGCACACCAGCAGTTGCGGCGGGTAATCAACGGGTTGAAGCCTTTTTCAGCGGAGTATATCGACGATCGTCTGGCCGCCTCCGAACCGGCTGCCCTGGCACGGAGGAAACTTGAGCGTCAATGCAATGAATACTGGACTCTGGTCTTCTTGCAACAGCATCCTGAATGGAGCGGCGAAGCAATTCTGGCCGCCAGACAGGATGACCGGCAGACTTTTATAATCCCGGATCTGGCGTATGAATTTAAAAATCGCGGCACCGCAATGGAACTTGGCACAACAGCGGAAATCCAACTGATCATTGCCGAACCGGCAACTATGAGTGCGCGTTTCCGCATTCTGCCATAGTCAACGGTTCTTCACACCGAAAGGAATATGTACCGACGGGGTGAATTCCCGCGATGCCTCCAGATTCGGCGACTTCTGATCATCAAAAAATATGTGCGGACGCAGTATTGAAAGTATCCGCCCCTTATTCATACCGCCAAGAAAGAACGAGTCATCAACCTGAATATCCCATGTTCTCAGCGTATTCACCATCCGTTCATGCGCCGGGGCGCTGCGTGCAGTAACAATCGCAGTACGCAGATAACGGCGGTAATCCGGATTCTTTGCCAGCTCCATATCCTCCAGTTTGCGCAATGAGGCCAACCGTTTGAAAAAATTGGCTAAAGGTCCGCCAGGCAATGGCGTATCGGCATTTGCCCGTTCACTGGCATGAAAAGCCGCCAATCCCTCTGTTTCTGTAACCGCCTCAGCGGAATCATCCGCCAGAACACCATCAAAGTCAAATGCAATACGCAAACCGAAATCATCGCCATCATCCGCCGCCGCGCTCTCCACCACCTGACCGGCAGCATAACCCTCTTTAATCGCTTTGCGGACATCATTTTCATTGGCCGACAGAAACAGCGACACATTAAACGCCGGTATATATTTATACGGTGAATCTCCAGTAGTGAACGCCGCCCGGACAATCCCTAAATTGTAGTGAGTGATAGAGTTGAACACTCTAAGCCCTGTATCCGGGTCATTGTGGCTCAGAAGCACCACCTCAACCGGCTCTGAATCAGGAAACAGTCCGTTAAAATTCAACAGACGCTTGATAAACGGGAATGCCACTCCCGGCATCAATACATCATACTGATGCTTGCGCTGATACTCACGGTAAGCGGCCAGACCGTCACGGTGAAAAATTTCATCCGCCTCCGCCAGTTGAAACAGAGCGCTTGACGCTACTCCGACAACCAGTTTTTCTTCAATCGGGAATGCCATATTTCCCTCCTCATATCAATTGCGCCCGGGAAATATACCCCACGCCGCCAGATCACGCTCCAGTTTTGCTGCGTCAAACACCTCTCCCGGACGCCATTTACCTTCAAACTCCAATGTAGGGACTACCCAATCATCTCCGCCGTTAACCTCAACAATTTTGCGGACAATCTCGTCAGGCTGTTCCTCAATCTCATAATACTCAAACGGAATACCATGTTCTTTCAGCCATTCCGCCGCCCGGTGACAGTGCGGGCACAGATTCCAACCGTAAAACTTCAACATATTTATCGCACCCCTGAAAATAATTTTTAAAATATTATATCACACTGAAAAACAAATTCAAACCATACCGCAATTTTACCGCATAAAGAGTGGAGGTTTCTTGAAAAAAAACACTTTGGTGGTAAATTTCATTATTATGAGAATGAACCTGTTAAAGAAAATTATCCACTACCGTCTGGACAAAAACTTCCTCAACCGGTATACCATGGCAGGCCTGAAAGCCGCAGCCGGGCGACAGCGTTATATCCGGGTGGAAAATCCGCCGCCTGGAGTTGCGGCCAACCATGAGATCGTCATTCTCATTCACGGTCTGCTCCACCGGGGGATGGTGATGAATTCATTCGCAAGTTTTCTTGCAAAACAAGGTTATACCGCAGTAATTTATGACTACCCGACAACCAAATATGACTTTTTCCGCCATGCGGAAGATTTCCGGATATTTCTTAACCGGATAGCAGAGCAATTTCCCGGATACAAAATAAATCTGGTAACCCACTCAATGGGAGGAATTCTGGTACGAATTGCACTAAGTCCAGAGAAAAAACATCCTCCGCGCGAACGGTTCAACCGCATCGTAATGCTCGCTCCGCCGCATCGCGGTTCGGAAAGCGCACGCAGAATTATGGAGATCTGTCCCGGCGCAGCCAATCATCTGGTCAAACCGCTGCGCGGCTTAAGCGACGATGTCAATTCACCGATCCATGATCTGCCTTGGCCGGAAAATTATGAAATAGGTGTAATCGCAGGTAGTTATGACCGCCATGTCACAATTGATTCAGCCAAAGTTCCTAATGCCAGAGACTTTATTGTGCTGCCGTGCGGACACTCTTTCATGATGTTCAACCAGGAAGTACACCGGCAAACCCTGGCATTTATACAAAACGGCAGTTTCACTGCTGAACCACGGAACCCCTAGACACAACAATGCGTTACAACTATAAAAAATCGCTGATCCAACGCCAGATAATGCTGATAACCCCAATTGTGCTTCTGGTACTGTTTGTACTGGTATTTTATTTAACCCGAGAAGCAAAAACTTTTCTGCACAACGAGATCAGAACCAGAGCCCTGAAAAGCACCGAATCCAGTGCCGCCCAGCTGAATGGAATTATGACCGAAGCGGAACGTTTAGCTAAGGTTATGGCCACTGCCATTGAGGAAAGCGTCTGGAAGGATCACGAAATCGATTCGCTGCTGGACGATGCAGTCGGTGATTTACAGCGTTCGCGGCCGGAAATTTTCGGTGCCAGTATCGCTTTTGCGCCATGGGCGCATCATGCCGACCGGAAATACTGCATGTTTTACACCTATTTTGAAAATGGCAAAAATAAGCATATTACAGTGCATTCAGAAGAGGACAACTATAATTATTTTGAATTTGACTGGTACAAACATGCCGATCTCGAAAAGGGATCATGGTCAGAACCTTATTTTGACGAGGGTCTCGGTAATGTTTTAATGACCACTTTCTCATATCCATTCTTCAAAAAAATGTCTGACGGGAAAAAGAAATTTGCCGGATTGGTTACGGTTGATATCTCAGTTGAACGCCTTACCCGTTATCTGGATTCAATTATTCAATTTGAAGTTGGTTATCCTTTTCTGCTGTCGCGGTCCGGAAAAATTGTTGTCCACCCGGACAATAAGGTTGTGATGGATCGTTTTATCGGCGAATACTCGCTGCACAACAAGAACCGCAGCGATGAGTTTATGACATTCTGGCGTATGATTTTCACCTCCGGAAATGACTGTATCGAATATCCTTTTTATAATGCCGCAGGAAGATTAAATGATTACATGGCATACGCAAAATTACCTTGTAACGGATGGGTTGTCGGAGTAATGCTCTCCCAGGAACAACTCTTTGCTCCGCTGAAGGATTTACAGCATCACGCCCTGTTTTTAGCCTCTGCGGCGGTATTGCTGGCAATGATTCTGCTCGCTGCCGTCACCATGCGCGCATTGCGCCCGCTGCAACAGTTAAATCTCGCGGCAAAAGAGATTGGGGAAGGACGTTTTGATCTTCACCTGCCGGATTTGAAAGGCGATGATGAGGTATGCCAGTTGAACCGCTCTTTCGGTTTGATGTTAAAATCTCTCAATCAATATATCGAAGAACTCAAAATCACCACCACGGCAAAAAACAAAATTGAAAATGAATTAGAAATTGCCAAAGACATTCAGAACTGGATTTTACCATCCGCCGATATATTGAAAACAGCTGGCGGCGAGATTGAGGCAATCGGCCGGCTGCGCCCCGCGAAATGGGTGGGTGGAGATCTTTACGATGTATTTATGATATCCGAGAATGAACTTGCTGTTGCCATCGGCGACGTTTCCGGCAAAGGTGTCCCGGCGGCTCTTTTTATGGCGGTTACTCAAAGCCTGCACCGCGGCATTACCGTTCCGGGAAAAAGCAGTGCGGAAATCGTAAACCGGATCAATAGAACTCTGGCTAAAAATAATGATATGATGATGTTTGTCACTTATTTTTTTGCCATCATAAACCTTGCCGAAGGAACCATTCAATATACCAATGCCGGACACAATCCGCCCCTGATTCTCTCGGCAGACGGCAAGATAAAATCTATCAGCAAACTTCAAGGGCCACCACTGGCGATAAGCGATCACGTTTATGCCTGTGATGAATATCGGCTTACCCCGGGAGATACTATGATTTTATACACTGACGGCATAACTGAGGCGGTAAATCACGCCGGCGAAGAGTTCTCGCTTGATCGATTGAAAGAGACTCTGAAATCGCTATCCGGCTCCTCCCCGGCAGAGATCATTAACTCTATTATCGGTGATATTGACAAACATGCCGAAGGCCTGGAACAATATGATGACATCACAATGCTGGCAGTACGCTTTAACGGGATCCAAAAAACTTATGATTAACTTGATGTTTTAACTTGTAAGAGCCGCTTTCTCCCATTATATTATTTTCTTTGTATAATTTAAGAGAATGAAACTTTCAAACCAATGGGACATAAAATGCAGAAAAATATAATGGTGAAGCCTGATTCCGCCAATGCGGTAGATTATTTAAAGAAAGATGTACTCCGTGATTTACAGCTTAAACGCCTTCAGCATACCGTACAGCATACCTACGCCAACGTTGCATCATACAGAAAAAAGATGGATGAACGCAATGTCAAACCGGAAGATATAAAATCTCTTGAAGATATAAGCAAACTGCCGTTCACCATCAAGGCTGACTTGAGAGACAATTACCCGTTCGGACTTTTCGCCAGACCGATGAGCGAAATTGTCCGTCTGCACGCCTCCAGCGGCACCACCGGTAAACCCATTGTAGTCGGTTATACCCAGAATGACCTCAATATCTGGAGCGAAGTAATGAAAAGAGCGCTCATGTGCTGCGGTCTTACCAAAAATGATATCGTTCAGGTATCGTACGGCTACGGACTCTTCACCGGCGGACTCGGCGCGCATTGCGGCGTTGAGGCGCTTGGCGCTACCGTTGTCCCGACCAGCGCTGGCAATTCCAAACGCCAGGTTATGCTTATGAATGACTTCGGAGTTACCGCAATCTGCTGCACCCCGAGCTTTTTCTGCCACCTTATTGAAGTTGCGCAGGAACAGGGACTCGATATGCGGAAAATGGCAATCCGGGTCGGCGTATTCGGTGCAGAACCGTGGACTCCGGAAATGCGCAAGCGTATAGAAGAAGAGGCAGGAATCAAAGCGTTTGACATTTACGGTCTTTCGGAAATTATCGGCCCGGGCGTAGCTATCGACTGTGAACATCATGCCGGACTCCACATATTTGAAGACCACTTCTATCCGGAAATCGTTGACCCGGATACTCTGGAGGTTCTGCCTGATGGAGAGGTCGGGGAACTCGTTATTACTACACTCACCAAAGAGGGTATTCCGATGGTACGTTACCGTACCCGCGACCTCACATCCATCGTACCGGGAGAATGCGCATGCGGCCGTACCATCCGCAGAATCAACCGCATATCAAGCCGTTCGGACGATATGTTCATCATCCGCGGCGTAAATGTATTCCCGTCCCAGATAGAAACCGCCCTGCTCTCGGTAGATGGAACTCTGCCGCACTACAATATCGTTCTTTATACCGAAAACGGCATGGATAATATCGAAGTGGATGTGGAAATTACCGGTGAACTCTTCTCTGACCGTATCCGAGAACTTGAATCTCTGCAGAAGAGATTGACCGACGCTATCGCCGGAACCATCGGTCTGCGCGTAAAAGTGAAACTCGTTGCGCCTCAGACCATTCAGCGCAGCGAAGGCAAAGCCAGACGCGTAATCGACCACCGTAATAAATAATCCCGTCAAAGAGAGAGTGATTATTATGCTGAAAAAACTGTTTTTATTGTGTGCCGTTCTCTTTACCGCAGCCACCGCTATGGCTCAGGTGGAGACAATCACTATAAATTTCACCCCCGGCGCCGGTGGCGAAGCCTCTATAAAATATATGGGGATAAACGGCAATGAGGAATTGAACAAACTTGTGCCGATATTTATAAAAGCCAGCGGCTGGCTCAAACAGGTATCCAGCAGCGCAGATTTTGATTTGCGCGGTGTGGCCAATTCAACTACATGCGAATATATAGTGTCCGTTGGCGGAGCCGGAGAAACTCGCGGCCGCGTCACCTTCAGCAATCCGCGCGAAGGGGCAAAGAAAGTGGTGGATGCGGTTCTGGCGGTTATATTCCCGAAAGAAAATGTCAAAGAGCTATGCCAGAGCAAAATAGCATTTTGCGTTGACACCGGCGCCAACCGCAGAAATATATACACCTGCGATATTGCCGGTGGAGATGTTCAGAAACTTACCGACTTCAACTCTCTGTGCGTTGAACCAACCTGGTCGCCGGATGCCACCAGCATCGGTTACACCAAGTATACCAACTCATCCACCAGTATCCTTGAAACCAGACTCAATCCTCTGAGTACCAGAGTTTTGACATCATTTCCTGGATTAAATGTTGGTGTATCGTTCAGTCCGGATTTCAAACGCATTGCCTTTGTCGGCAGCTTTGAGAAAACAGTGGAGCTGTATGTTAAAGATATCGGCAGCAAATCACAGACAAGACTTACCAAAGGTTATGCGGTGGAAGCGTCTCCATGCTGGAATCCGGCCGGAGATATCATCTGCTACGTTTCCAACGAAGGCGGGAGAGTGCCCAAATTGTTTACCGTAAATCTTGCGGCAAAAACCCGTACGCGCCTGAATACTGTTGGCAGCGAAGCCGCAACTCCGGATTGGTCGGTAAATAATAAAATCGTATATTCGGCCAAAGTAAACGGCAGTTACAAGCTGGCGGTTAATGATATGACCGGCGCTGAAGCTCCGCGTATCGTATCCTCCGCTGAAGGCGAATGGGAGTCTCCATCATGGGCTCCGGACGGCCGCCATGTCGTATGTGCAAGAACATCAGGCGGAAAAACCGCACTTTACATTGTTGACACCATAAGTGGCAATGCCAGACTGCTGCTGCAGACCAAAAACCGGCTGATGATGCCGAGCTGGTCTCCTAAAGCGGTACGTTGACGCATCCCTGTTTTTTATGAATTATTCAGAAGCACTTAATTATTTAGATACCTTTTCCATGTTCGGGATCAAACTCGGACTGGAGCAGACTGAAGCATTATTCGATGCTGCCGGTATAAATCTTGACACCATGAGATTTATCCATGTGGCCGGAACCAACGGCAAGGGATCGACCTCCGCCATGATTGAACGCGGTCTGCGTGAATGCGGTTATAAAACCGGTTTTTACTCGTCGCCGCATTTAATCTCAATCCGAGAACGGTTCCGGGTCAATGGGCAAGCGATAAGCGAAAACGATTTTGCTAAAATCATGTCCGAAATGGCCGATGCCGCCAGTCTGCTCGCAAAACAAGGCATGAAGGTAACCTATTTTGAGCTGACTACCGCATTGGCACTGAAATATTTCATGTATGAAAAGGTTGACTTTGTCGTACTGGAAACCGGTATGGGCGGCAGGCTTGATTCAACCAATGTGGTAACTCCGGAAGTCTCTGTCATTACCAATATTGCACTTGATCATCAGAAATATCTCGGAGATACAATTGCGGAAATAGCCTCGGAAAAAGCGGGGATCATCAAACCCGGAATACCTGTTTTTGCCGGGATTATGCCGGATGAAGCCATGAACGTTATTGAAAACCGTGCAAAAGAGTCAGCCTCGACATTAATAAAATGCCGGGAGACAAATGCTTTCTCATGCTGGAACAACAAAGGACTGTGTTCGACAACAACTTTTGACGGATATAATTTGACTATCCCCCTGCCCGGTCTGGCTCAACGCCATAACGGACTGTTGGCAGCAGAAGTTTTAAAATATCTGGCCCGACGGCATAAATTCGATATTCAGCAGGCATTTAACGGCATAAGCAAAACTTTATGGCCGGCCAGAATGCAAAAAATCAGCCAGAATCTCTGGGTTGACGGTGGACATAATCCGGATGGAGTTACCGCTCTTGTCCAGACTCTTAGCGAATTGTATAATAATGAAAAAATAGATTTTATTTTCGGTGCATTCGCAGACAAGGATGTAATGCCGGAATTACAATTGATTGCTCCAATGGCGGCCAAAATTGTTTTTGTCCCGATCGCCAATCAATTCAGACCATCGTGGGCTCCGCATGAGCTGCAGGCAAAAATAGCAGAATATAACGTTGATTTGGAGATTATGACCGCAGTAAATCTGGCGGAAGCATTGAAAAAATTAGATGATGACCACCGCCCGACAGTTATTGCCGGTTCGCTCTATCTGGCAGCCGAAGCGCTGCAATATTGTCTGGGTGACGACTCCGCCCTGAATATATGAGTCTTTAATTTATTGAGAGGAAAACTAAAGTGGCCAACAGTAAATATAATAATATAGTTGTAGCCGGCGATATCTCCGCCAAGGTCGGCGATTTTGCCGCCGATATGCAGATTCCGCTGCTCAACAGCATAAATATTGTCCCCTATCCTTTTGTGATGAGTTCGCTTCTGGTGGAAGATCCCCGTCAGGTAGCCATGCTGCATAAGGTAATGTTGGGCGACAGACAAATCGGCATATTCCCGGAAATTCCCACAGGCGGCGTAGTCCGTACTATGGAAATAGCCGATGCTGAGCTTCCCGAAGCTGACTTCCTTGACCGGAAAATACTCAAAGCAGGGGTTCTTGCCCGTATAACCAAGATTCTGAACTTCCCGGACGGCTCGGTCCGGCTGCTGGTTCGCGGTTTGAGACGTATTGTGCTCAAAAGCATCCGCGAAGATCAGCGCGGATTTTTCAACGCGGTTTACTCTCCCATGCCTCAGGCGGAGTATGATCAGGTGGAAGTTGCCGCAACAATGAAGTTGATACTGGCAAAATTCACCGAACTGGTACCGTTCCTCAACAACCTCTCCGAAGAGGTTAAAATGGCGGTGCTTTCTTATACCGATCCGGCAAGACAGATTGATCTGCTGGCCGATGCCCTTGGATTGAGCTACTCCGAACGGATGGCGGTGCTTGCCGCTCCGAACCTGGGAGAACGGGCAAAAATCATGTTCGCGATAACTATGCGCGAAGCTCAGATCAATCAGCTGGGCATACATATTCAAAATGAGGTAAATCAGAATTTGTCACAGCAGCAGCGGGAGTTCTTTCTGCGGGAACAACTGCGCACAATCCAGAATGAACTTGGTGAAGATTCACGGACGCCGGATGTAATTGAGCTGGAAAACCGGCTGAATCTCATGGATGCGCCGGACGAAGTTATCGCTACCGTACGCAAAGAACTTGGAAGACTCGAAGTTATTCCGCCTATGTCGCCGGAATATCACATCGCTTACAATTATATCGATTGGCTGCTGTCACTGCCATGGCGGATATATTCCGACACTTCACTTGATATCGATTATGCGCAGAAAGTATTGGATGAAGATCACTATGGTTTGCAAGATGTAAAAGAGCGGATTCTGGATTATCTGGCGGTATTAAAGCTGCGCAACGACGGTAAGGCGCCGATTCTCTGCCTGGTAGGTCCGCCCGGTGTTGGCAAAACCTCTCTGGGGCAATCCATTGCACGCGCCATGAACCGGAAATTCATCCGGGTGGCTCTTGGCGGGGTACACGATGAGGCGGAAATAAGAGGCCACCGCAGGACATATGTCGGTGCAATGCCGGGAAGAATTATTCAGAATATGAAGAAAGTCGGAGTGAACAACCCCGTATTTATGCTTGACGAAATCGATAAACTCAGCAGTGACCACCGCGGCGATCCGGCATCCGCTCTGTTGGAAGTGCTTGATCCGGCTCAGAACTCAGCGTTTAACGATCATTTTATTGAGCTTAACTACGACTTGAGCAAAGTATTCTTTATTGCCACAGCCAATATTCTTGATACCATTCCGCCGCCGCTGCTCGACCGTATGGAAATCATCCGCCTGCCCGGATATACCGGAGCTGAAAAACGGATGATTGCCAAACAGTTTCTGGTAAAAAGACAGATTGCGGAAAGCGGTCTGAACAAAAACCAGATATCCTTTACCATGGCGGCGCTGGATGAACTGATCTCATATTACACCCGTGAGGCCGGAGTGCGTGAACTCGAACGGGTAATCGGATCCATTTGCCGAAAAATCGTGCGTAAAGTTGTATCTGGTGATTCAGCTGCTGAAGCAAAATACAAAATTACGCCCAAAGAGGTTCATGAACTGCTCGGTCAGAGAAAGTATTCTCTGGACGAAGTGAAAAGCCGGCCTGCACGCGGATGCGCCATCGGCATGGCATGGACAAGCTACGGCGGCACCATACTTACGGTAGAAACTACTATGATGCCAGGGAAAGGGTTGCTGAAACTCACCGGTTCTTTAGGCAATGTCATGAAAGAGAGTGCGGAAACTGCATTCAGTTATGTCCGCGCTCATGCCAGACATTATAATATAAATAAAGATGTATTTGAACAGAACGATTTTCATATCCATGTTCCGGATGGTGCAACGCCCAAGGACGGCCCGTCAGCCGGTATAACTATCGTTACGGCATTAGTATCTTTACTCACCAGAAAACGGGTGCGGCCGCGCCTGTCGATGACTGGAGAAATCACGCTAAGCGGTAAAGTTACCGCAATTGGCGGATTAAAAGAAAAAAGTGTGGCGGCCTTGAGAGCCGGCATCAAAACTGTGATTATGCCGAAAGAAAACGAGAAAGATCTGGAAGAAATTCCGGAGGAAGTACGCAACTCTCTGGAATTTATTATGGTTGATGAGCTTGAAAAGGCATTGCCGATAATTTTCGGTGATGAAAACAAGGAGGAAAAATGTTAAAACGCTTCTTTGTTATTGCTGCCGCCTCTGTCCTAGCTGCCGGAACAGCTTTAAGCGCTGTCGCTCCAGATGCTATTGCTTTTATGAGTCAGGTAAGACGGCCGACCGGACAGCAAAGTTATGCAAAAATGGATGGGGTTGTCCGGCATCTACGCAAAGGTGCCGATACAATTGAATATCCGCTCTATTTCGGTATTATGCTAACGGAAAAACGGCGATTGTCGCAAATTATCGTCAATAATGCTGAAGGTTACAACATCGGTCAAAGTTACTCTTCCGGCAATGAAGGAACCACGGTAACTCCAATGCGCGATGGAGGCTATCAGCAATCTATTCTTGGCAATTTTGGTATCCGCCCTGAAGATTTAAGCATGTCGTTCCTCTACTGGAACGTATTTGCGGAAGAGCCGAAGAGCAGTTTCCGGACGGTGGACTGCCGGGTTTTTCTGTTAAAAAATCCCCAGTCGGCTGAAATGGCAAGAGCATATATATCGGAGGATTCACTCTTTCCGGTCAAGGTTGAATTTTTCCCGAATGATAAGACTGACATAGATCCGGAACGGACAATGGAAGTGGAGAAATTCAAAAAAACCGATAACGACTTCTGGGTTCCGACTCAATTAAAACTTTACGGACCGGGCTGGCGTACTCAAGTCGTTTTTGAAAATGTCACAGCAGAAAATCTCGATCCGAAAAATCCACCGACCGACGTGTTGAACCGGAAAATTATCAATGAATAATCCCGCGGAAAAACAACTTCTTCTGGCCTCTCCGCGCGGATTCTGTGCCGGAGTAAGACGCGCCGTCGCCATTGTTGAAGAGGTTTTGCAGCGCAGGCCGGATAAGCCGGTATATGTATTTCATGAGATCGTTCACAACACTAAAGTAGTACAGGATTTCACCGCGAGAGGGGTGATTTTTGTCAATTCAATAGCTGAAATTCCTGCCGGAGAAGTGGTCATTTTCAGTGCGCATGGCGTCAGCAAGGAGGTTGAAAACGAAGCAGGGAAACGGGGTCTTACTGTTATTGATGCAACTTGTCCGCTGGTAAGCGCCCTGCACTCCGAGGCGATAAAAAAAACCGCGGCAGGTGAATTCCTTGTGCTCATCGGCCATCCGGAACATCCGGAAACCATCGGCACTCTGGGCAGAATTGCTGATCAGCAAATGGCAGCAGTCGCCGAAACAGCTGAAGATGTAAAAAAACTGAATCCACCGCCTGGATGTAGAATCTCCGCCCTGACGCAAACTACCCTGAATAATACCGCCATTGCTCCGGTTCTGGAAGAGATGCAAAAACGTTTTGGCGATATAACTCTTTCCAACCGCAGATGCTATGCAACTGAAAACCGGCAAAACGCGGTGAAAATGATTGCAGAACAAAGCGAACTGGTTCTGATTATCGGTTCAAAACACAGCTCCAACTCCCGCGAATTATGCAAGGTTGCTCAAAATGCCGGTTGCGAGGCGATTTTAATTGATTCGCCTGATGAAATCCCGTTTGAACGGCTGGAATCAATATCAACTATCGGCTTGAGTGCCGGAGCCAGCGCCCCGCCGGAACTGGTCGATAATACTTTGCGAATACTCAGCCGGAAAGGTTTCTCTGCCACAATTGAAGTCGGCAGCAAAATCGAAAATGTTACATTTCCTCTGCCGCAGACGCTCTCTGAGTTGTAATTGGCAGCAAGAGAGGTTATATTATTGCTTAATAACATCTTTGAGAATGGAATAGAAATGAAATCGTTTGAAGAGCTTTTTGAAGAACTGAAAAAAAAGGCGGAAACGCAGGATCCTAACTCAGGCACCGTAAAAGAGTTGAATAAAGGCAGGCATTTTATCGGCAAGAAAATCGTTGAAGAAGCTGGTGAAGTGTGGATGGCCGCAGAATACGAAGGCAGGGAAAAAACCGCAGAGGAGATATCCCAGCTGCTCTATCATTTGCAGGTAATGATGATTGACTGCGAATTGGATTTGAAGGACGTATACCGCTATTTATAATTTTGGAAAGGAATCTTTATGCTGCAAGTGGCAATACCCAATAAAGGAGCGCTGGCTGAAGATGCAGTTCAGCTGCTTAAAGAGGCCGGTTACAAGTGCAGCCGGTACGGACGGGAACTGGTTGTTACCGACGCGGTAAATGAAATTGATTTTGTTTTTTTGCGTCCGCGTGACATTGCATTGTATGTCGGCAACGGTATCATTGATATCGGTATAACCGGGCGTGATTTGATGGTTGACAGCATGGCGGATGTAGTTGAACTGCTGCCGCTCAACTTCGGACATTCAAAATTCCGCTACGCCGTACCTAAAGATTCCAATTTGACTCCGGACAAATTTGACGGATTGCGTATTGCTACAAGCTATCCTAATATTGTAGCTAGAGATATCGCAAAAATGGGGATTAAAGCAACACTCGTCAAGCTTGACGGTGCTGTGGAAATATCCATCCGTCTAGGTGTTGCCGATGCTATTGCCGACGTGGTGGAATCGGGCAGAACGCTGGTTGAAGCAGGATTGAAAACCGTCGGCGATATACTGCTTGAATCTGAAGCGGTCTTGATAGCCCGTAATAAAGACGTTCTCAATAATCATAAAATAGAACTCATGCTGGCGCGTTTGCGTGGAATTCTGGTTGCCAGAGAATATGCCATGGTCGAATACGACGTTCCGCAGAATCTGCTTGAAGCGGCGTGTGCAGTAACTCCAGGCCTGGAATCACCAACCGTTTCACCTCTGAATAAACCAGGATGGGTAGCTGTGGTAGCCATGATTAAGCGCAAAGAGGCCAATCAGATTATGGATCAACTTTACGAAATCGGCGCCCGTGGTATCATTGTTACTGATATCCGGACCTGCAGGCTTTAATCAGGATAGTGGAGAATAGACAAAATGAAACCGATCCTTGAACGGGCAAAAGAGGTATTCGATGTAGAGATCGAAGGATTGAAAACAGTAAAAGAGAGCCTGGATTCCAATTTCGAAAAGATGGTGGAAATGTCCAGAGAGGCTTTAAATTCCGGCCATAAACTGGTATTTACAGGGATCGGGAAAAGCGGTTATATCGGTAAGAAAATCGCGGCAACACTTTCAAGCGTCGGATCACCATCCATATTTCTTCACCCGGTAGAGGCTCTGCATGGAGACTTGGGTATTCTCCGGGCTGGAGATCTACTGTTTGCCTTAAGCTACTCTGGAGAAACGGATGAACTTTTAGGCGTAATTTCTCCGGCAAAACGGCTCGGCATTAAAATCGTTGCAATTACCGGTCAACCGGCATCCAGATTGGCAAAATTAAGTGACTTAACTGTGGCAATGACAGTGGAACAGGAAGCATGTCCATTTAACCTTGCGCCGACTACTACCACTACAGCCTTACTGGCGCTCGGCGACGCACTTGCAATGGTTCTACTTGATGTTCAAGGCTTTACAAAGGAAAACTTTGGCCGGTTCCATCCAGGTGGAGCAATTGGCCGTGCTGTTACCATGCGTGCATCGGATATTATGCGCAAGGATGACCGCATGGCAACCTGTTATCCGGACAGCACCGTTCGCGAAGCCATATATTCAATGGGTAAGGCGAGATGCGGCTCAACTATTGTAATTGATCATGACAGAAAATGTCTTGGAATATTTACTGATGGTGATTTCCGGCGTGCCGCGGAAAAAGATATCAATGTCCTGTCGCGCAAAATGAGTGAAGTTATGACCAAAAATCCCAGCTATGTGAAAAGTGAGGATCTTGCGGCTCAAGTTTTGAAATTAGTTGAGGATCGCCACATTAATGACATTATTGTGGTTGATGATGATTTAAAAGTTGTGGGGCTGATCGATGTCCAGGACCTGCCGGGACTCAAACTATTGTAATCACGCTTCCACCGCGGCAATAACGGTTGATTGCGGGGAAAGAGGCTTTTGGGCCCGCTTTGCCCGCATTTTTTTTCCTCTTTTCTCTGTAATTATTCCTTTAAAGTTCTCGTCAATAATGTTGCCGGAAATTCCCGGCATGTGGCAGGAAGACGCAATTGGCTGGCTGATAAATCCATGGCCATATGGATTTTTCTTTATAATATCAGCAATTGCTTTAATCATCAATTGGATTGCTTTACCGCAACCGAAGCATGATAAAAATCATTGGGATTCTGTTTTTTCCGGTTTGTTTATACTACTGTGGTTAAGCGCTATGCTGGGTTTATACAACGCCTCGCAGTATGCTACCGGTTTTCTGATATTGGAATATCTGCTTGGACTTATAAACTATCTTCTGGCCGTTAAATTATTTCTGTCGGTTCCGGGCAACCGTATACGGTTAATTAGTGGATGGGGAATCGGCATAGTATTAATGTTTTTAAATGCAATTTACCAATATTTCATAGGCTTCGCTGTACTGGAAGAGTATATTCGCGATACCGGGCAGCAGGTTTCCACTGTTCTTCTGGCTAAAATAGCTGATCGGCGCACAAGTGCGCCATATGACCTGTCCAATTCCCTCGCCGGAGCGATACTGCTTGGAACTCCGGTCTTGCTTATTTTCGCCGGAAAAATGGCAAAATATTTTACTCCGGAAAAAATCTCCCGCAATATTTTTACCACACTTGTATGTGTTGCAGCAATTTTCATTTTTGTAACCACCAGAAGCCGCGCCGCAATTCTCGCTCTGCTCGCCGCTATTGCACTTACTGCAATCTTGAAAATCAAAAATTTAAAATTAAAAATCGGTGCAGTGGTTCTTATTGCACTGATCATCAGTGGCGGCGGATTATATATCGCCAACTCCAAACGCGGCCTTGGCTCAATGCAGGTCAGGCTTGATTACGCCGCCACTTCGGCAAAAATGGCATTTTCTCATCCTTTTGCCGGCGGCGGTTGGGGGAATTTCCAATTTGACTATATGCTGACTAAAAATGATGGAACAGAGGAGGCTCCCAGAGATCCGCATAATATGATACTGACATTCGCATCGCAATGCGGTATCATCTCCGGCCTGCTCATCGTTGCGCTTATGATTATACCTTTTTACGGATGTTGGCGGTTAAACGGATTTAAAAAACGGGAAAATCAGCTTATTGCGTTCGGCCTTATGGCATTTTCCATTCACGCATTGGCGGAGATACATTTACTGATACCTTCGCTGATGGCAATGTGGCTGACCGCAGGAATGTTACTGCTGATACCAGAAGAGTCGTCAACTGCCGATATTCATGGGAGAAATCCCTTACTTTTAATTCCGGCAATTGCTGGAATAGTGTTATTCAGCTATGGATTATACGCTGACTATTGCTTCCATCAGGTAACGAATGCCTCAGCAATGAACCGTGATATGCGGCACAATTTCAATAAACTTGACAAACTGCGGCCATACTCACCTTATCATCATCTGCTGATTGCCCGCCGCCTTACCCCATTAAGCCCGGTTGAAGCCGGTTCGTTTGCACGCGTCGCGGCGGAACGTTCCCCGCGTGATCCCGAACCATACATAATTCTATTGGAAAACGCTATCGCCATACATGACACCACGGCAGCACAAAATGCCCTGGATGAAGCACGGAAACGTTTCCCGCATAACTGGCTGTTTGACGGCACTCCGGAAGAGGCGCTTGAACAGATAAAGAAATCGAGGTTGTAAATTGGAACTGTTTGATACCCACTTTCATATTGATGACATTAATATTAAAGATTTCACCAGCGAACTGCCCAATGATATAAAATTCCTTTTTATGGCGGTCAGCGGCGATTTATCATCTGCCGTAAAAGTGCGTAATTTTGCTGAAGAACTGAATAATTGCTGGTTCGCCTGCGGAGTTCATCCACATGAAGCCGATGCGGCTAACGGCGATTTTTCCGGTTTTGCGGAATTTAAAGGACATTCCAAACTGAAAGCAGTAGGTGAAATCGGGCTGGACTACTTTTATGATCTATCCGACCGGAAATCACAGCTTAAAACCTTTGACTATTTTCTCAACCTGGCATTGGAGTGGCAACTGCCGGCAATTATCCATCTGCGCGATAAAAATGAATGCTTTTCCGCTTATGAAGATGCATTAAACCTATTGACTCCTTTTGCCTCAAACGGCGGACGGTTCGTAATACACTGTTTCTCGGCAACACCGGAATGGGTGGAAAAGTTTCTCGCACTCGGTGGTTTTCTCGGAATGACCGGTATGGTCACGTTCAAGCAGGCGGATAATATACGCGAATCACTCAAATATATCCCGCTGGACCGCCTGGTAATTGAGACTGACTCCCCTTATCTTGCTCCGGTACCGTTCCGCGGCAAGACCAACCATCCTAAATATCTGCCGGTAATCGCAGATTTTATTGCCAAAGAAAAATCTGTTCCGGTAGAGGAATTGTCGGCTATCACTACGGCAAATGGTAAAAAACTCTATCAACTGGATTAACAGCTATGAAAAATTTCAAATATGCGACTCACCCGAAAATCCAAAACCTGCGGCTTCCGGCAATTGCGGTCTTATTCAATGCCGGCAAAGCAGGAATTTTTGAAACCTCCAACCTCCCGGATAATTCACTGCTTGTTGGCTATCTTGACGATCAACCCGTAATCACCTGCCAGACAGAAATTCCTGAATGGGTGGAGAGTAAGGATATGCGCTTATGGCAGCCGGAACTTGAACCACCAATGTTGAAGGCAGTAAACCGCGCCCGCCAGTTGATCAACTGGCAGGAGAATTTTCAATATTGCGGCCGCTGCGGTACCAAAACTGAACTTCATGCTTCAGAACCGGCATTTTACTGTGCAAAATGCGGAGCATCATTTTATCCGCGTCTCGATCCGGCGGTTATTGTCGCGGTATTAAAGAATGATGAAATTCTACTGGCACACAACGCCAGATTCAGTAATAATATTTATGGGCTGATTGCCGGATTTATCGAAGGCGGAGAAACTATGGAGGATGCTGTTCGGCGCGAAGTAATGGAGGAGGTCAGTATAAAAGTACGCAATATCCGTTATTTCCGCAGCCAGAACTGGCCTTTCCCCAATGCGTTTATGCTGGGCTGCATTGCTGAATACGAGTCAGGAGATGTCACGCCTGACGGAGTTGAAATTGTCGATGCCGGATTTTTCCGCCGTGACAATCTGCCGGAGCTCCCCTTGCCCGGCTCTGTTGCACGAGGCATTGTTAATGCATGGATCAACGGTGAACTTAAAGGCAATATTTAAAAAAAAACTAAAAAATAAAGTTTCGTCTTTGCATTATCAGTAATTTCGTTATATCTTATACCAACGGGTTTCCGGCGGATACGCTTTGGAGACTGGCGTTTTAATATATTTATATATAATTTATGGAACAGGAAGGCGGTTGGTTGACCGTCGCCCTACTCCAGTGACGATTTTCATGGGGTTAAAGCATTGTCTGCTTTATATTTACAGAGCAGACTGTATATAAATGCAAATATCCAGGGGGATTATTCTCTCTTTCCGGTCAAAGTCGCCCTATGGGGTATGACGACTCATCCGCTGCTACGGTGTATAATGGAGCAGGTGGATTTTCTCTCTGCATTCGATAAGCAAAATTCTGATATTGATACTGCGGTATGGACCAATGTTCAGCCGCTTGCGGCTCGTTTACGCCCGAAATCATTTGACGAATACGTGGGGCAAAAGCATCTCCTTGCCCCGGGGAAACTCCTGCGGAGAGCAGTGGAAGCAGATCGCTTCAGCTCTATAATTCTATCAGGACCGCCCGGTGTCGGCAAAACCAGTCTGGCCGAAATTATCGCAAATTCTACAAACAGTGAATTTGTCCGTCTGTCAGGTGTAACCAGCAGTGTGGCTGATATTCGCCGCGAAGTGGCTAACGCCGTTACCAGACTGCAGCTGCATTCAAAAAGAACCATACTTTTTGTGGATGAAATTCACCGCTTTAATAAAAGCCAGCAGGATTCCCTGCTGCCTGATGTTGAAAACGGTAATATAAGACTAATCGGGGCAACCACCCATAATCCTGTGTTTTATGTAGTTGGCGCATTGTTGAGCCGTTCACTGGTATTCCAACTTGAACCGCTTTCTGAAGATGATATCCGCACACTTCTGGAACGTGCAATAACCAATCCCAAAGCCTGGAGCGATGGATTGGTTCAGGTGGACGATGACGCAATTGACTTTCTTGCCACCGCCTGCGAGGGCGACGCCAGACGGGCATTGAATGCGCTGGAACTCGCCGTCAGCACTACCCCGGTAAACGCTGATGGTACCATACATATCACCATAGCAACCGCACATGAATCCATTCAGCGTAAAATAGCCTCTTACGGTGATGATGGCCATTACGACACCGCCAGCGCATTTATAAAAAGCATGCGCGGCAGCGACCCGGACGCAGCGATATATTATCTGGCAAAAATGCTAAATGCCGGAGAAGATATCCGGTTTATTGCCCGCAGGATTGTTATATTTGCCTCGGAAGATATAGGCAATGCCGATCCGCGGGCGCTGACCTTGGCGGTAAGTGCGATGCAGGGGGTTGATTTTGTCGGTTTGCCGGAGGCAAGAATTATTCTGGCTCAGGCGGTAACTTATTGTGCCACTGCGCCCAAAAGTAATGCTTCATATATGGCGATCAACAAGGCGTTGGAAGATGTGGAGAAAAACCGCATTCAGCCAATACCATACGCGTTGCGCGATCCTCACTCTGCCGGAGGCAAGGAGAATCAACATGGAAAAGGATATATTTACCCGCACGATACTGGCGGCTTTGCCGTTCAGGACTATATGAGTGTACCGGTAAAATATTATAACATACCCGGTAAAGGCATCGGGTATGAGATGAAAATAAAAGAACGGTTGGATTACTTTGATTCGCTGCGAAAACAGGGGGTTAAGAATGAATAATCCGACTGAAGAAAAGAAAATCTTACGCAGAGAATTACGGGAGAAGTGTAAAAACCTTCCCCTTGAACAGCGCAATCTGGCAGATAACGCCATAAATAACCGTCTTATGAACGGCGAATTGTGGCGCGGTATAACCAAAATCGCCATATATGCGAGCGACGGTTCAGAACCGGAGTTAAAACCTTTCGTTCAATGGGCATTCAACTGCGGCAAAAAGATTTTTTTACCCCGTTACCGCTGCGAATCTCATGATTATGAGTTGGCGGAAATTCACAGTCTGTCTCGTGATCTGATAAGCGGAAAATATGGAATTACCGAGCCGGCGCCGCATTTGAGAGCGGCGGATTCCAACGAAATGGCTCACGAAATTGCCTGGGTGATCCCCGGTGTGGGATTCGATGCATCAGGAGTAAGACTCGGGCGCGGCAAGGGTTTTTATGACCGCTTGCTAAAAGGTGTCAATGGACGCATACTGGGAGTTTTTTATCAGTTCCAGCTCAAGGAGAGTATTCCCGCCGAGGAACATGACCGGAAGATGGATTGCGCCGTGACAGAGGAAAATTTATATATTTTTGCTAAATGAAGAGAAAGAAGGAAAAAAGATGGATTATTTGTACATCGCTATCGCCGGATGCGGAGGTATTCTGGCGGGGTTAATTATTGCAGCAATATTTCAGCGGGCAAGAAAAACTTCCGCCGGGAAACTGGCCGAACAGATTAAAAATGACGCCAGGAAAGAGGCGGAACATATCCAGCGCGAAGCCAAGGTTTCAGCTAAAAGCGACATTTTAAAAATGCGCGAAGAGGTTGAGCAGGAGCTGAAAGAACGGCGCAAAGAGCAGCAGAATATCGAAAAGCGCCTGACTCAGAAAGAAGAGGCTCTTGAACGCAAAAGTGATCAGATCGACAACAAGCTGCAGGATATTGAACGCCAGAGTAAAGAGTTAACTGCAACCAGGGAACGGCTGAATAACAGAGAACAGGAATTGCAGAAGAAAATATCTGAGCAGATCGACCAGCTTGAACGCGTCGCTCAACTCAGCCGCGACGAGGCGCGCGAAATATTGCTGGAAAAGTTGAAAAACGAAGTGAAAAATGAATCCGGCCTTCTGGTGCGTGATATTCTTGAAGAGGCAAAACAGAAAGCAGAAAAAGAGTCCCGCCGTATTTTAACCTACGCTATTCAACGCTACTCTTCCGACTGTACTTATGAACGTACCACCGCAACCATTCCCCTCCCCAATGATGAGATGAAAGGGCGAATCATCGGTCGCGAAGGTCGCAATATCCGGGCACTTGAAGCGGCAACCGGCGTAAATATATTGATTGACGACACCCCGGAAGCAGTGGTAATTTCATGTTTTGATCCGATCAGGAAAGAGGTTGCCCGGCTTCTGATTGAACGCCTTATCTCTGACGGCCGTATCCACCCGACCAGAATAGAAGAACTGGTTAAGAAAATCACAAAAGAGGTCGAAGAAGATGCTTTCTCTGCCGGAGAAGCTGCCGTATTGGAAACCGGTATTCAGGGAGCCTCACCGCAGGTTATCCGCCTGCTCGGCCGTCTGAAATACCGTTACAGTTTCTCCCAGAATGTGCTTAAACACTCTCTCGAGACCGCTTATTTCATGGGAATAATAGCGGCAGAACTTGGCTTGGACGAACAGAAAGCCAAACGTATTGGTCTCTTCCATGACATCGGCAAGGCGGTTGACCATGAAATTGAAGGTTCTCATGCGCAGATTGGCGCCGATATACTGCGGCGGCACAATGAAGCCAAAGATGTTATTCAGGCGGTTGCCGCCCACCATGCGGAAATTGAACCGGTCACTCCGTACGACATTCTTATTAATGCATGCGACACGCTGTCGGCCTCACGTCCAGGTGCAAGAAGTGAAACCACTGAATTATATCTGCGCCGTCTGGAACAGCTTGAATCCATCGCCCGTGATTTTCAGGGGGTGGAAAGCTGTTATGCTCTGCAGGCCGGCCGCGAAGTACGCGTAGTTGTACTGCCGGAAAAAATCGCCGAGGGCGAAGCTCAGATGCTGGCAAAAAATATCTGTCAGAGAATCGAAAAAGAAATGAATTATCCAGGACAAATAAAAATTACCGTTATCCGGGAAACCAGATCGGTAGAATACGCAAAATAAATCTGATTTTGAGGCGAAAAAGTGAATACTCAGGAGAGTCGCGTCAGGCTGGAAGTAAGTCTGGCAAAATTGCGGCATAATTTTGAAACAATTGCCGAAAGAGTAACTCCGGCAGGAGTTGTGGCTGTTTTAAAAGCCAATGCATACGGGTTGGGCGTCCGGCCAATAGCAAAGTTGCTGGCAGGATGCGGAGCGGCAGGATTCGGTGTGGCAGAGGTAAACGAGGCGTTGGAATTGACCGGTCTCGGCCTGCCCGTCCGTATCCTCGGCAACCTTTTGCCCGGCGAAATTGAGGCTGCAGTTGCCAACGATATCATCTGCCCGGTATGTGATCTTGAGGGAGCGGAAAGATTGAACGCGGAAGCGGCACGGCAAAACAAAAATATCCGTATTCAAATCGCCGTCGACACCGGCATGGGGAGACTGGGCTTCCGTTATGAGACCGCCCTGCCCCAGATATTAAAACTGAAGACATATTCTAACCTGACGCCGTTCGGCATCTTCAGCCACTGCCCGGTCGCATACAGTAAATATGACTCTTTTACTGCGTTGCAGATCGAACGTTTTAAACAATTGATCGCTTCTCTTCAGGAAAACGGCATGACGTTTGTTGAACGGCACATGGCCGCCAGCGATGCTATCAACAACTTTCCGGCAAGCACTTTAGCACCTTTCAATATGGTTCGCACGGGTATTAATTTATATGGTTACTGCGATAACGAAGTAGCCCATACCATGGATTTGCAAGGCGTGGTAGAGCTGAAGACCCGTTTAGCCGCCGTACGCAAACTTCCTGCGGAAGCGACAATCGGCTACGGCAGAACCTATAAACTCAGAAAAAACACTATTGTCGGCACCATTGCTGCCGGATATGCCGATGGATTGCCACTGGCGCTGTCTAACCGCGGATATGTTTTGATTAACGGTAAATTCTGCCCGATTCTCGGCAGACTGTCGATGGACTATACCACCGTACTTTTGGACGAAGTTCCGGAAGCAAAATGCGGTGATGAAGTAGTCTGTATCGGAACTCAGGGTGAGAACTCAATATTGCTGGAAGAGTGGGCCCAACTGAAAGGCACCCATGCTTACGAACTACTGTGTTCCTTTGGCTCCAGGGTAAAACGAATTTATGTTTAACGGTGATTGGATATGAGTGATTGGCAAAATCAACTGCAGGAATTACGCCGTAACGCAACCTCTGGAACGCTGAAGCCGGTAAAGACCAGACGACAGATTCTGAAAAAACTGCTCGTTCTGCTGCATGACAATAAACAGCAGATTCTTAACGCGCTGGCGGCTGACCTGCATAAGTCGGAGGAAGAGGCGCTGACTTGTGAACTGGCACTGCTTTACAGCTCTTTGCGTTATGCCATACGTCATGTAAAAAGTTGGGCCAGGCCGAAATTGCTTAATCCTGGAACCTTTAATCTGCCAGGTATCGCATGGCAATCTCCAGAGCCGTATGGGGTCGTACTCATTGGTGCAACCTGGAACTACCCCTTTTTGTTATCGCTGGATCCATTGATAGGCGCAATAAGCGCGGGTAATTGCGCTGTCTTGCGGGTACCGGACTATGCCACACACTCAAGTGCGGTAATAAAAGAGTTAATTGACCGCCTGGAAATGCCGGGGGTAATAACTGCAACTTCAGCCCCATGGGATGAACTGCTGAAAGAAAAATATGATTATGTATTCTTTACCGGCGGTACTGTAATGGGCAGAAAAATCATGATGAAGGCCGCAGAAAATCTGACGCCGGTAACTTTGGAACTCGGTGGCAAAAGCCCCTGTATCGTTACCGAAGAGGCCGACCTGGACGTGGCGGCAAAACGTATCGCCTGGGGGAAATTTCTGAATGCCGGCCAAACCTGCGTAGCGCCGGATTTTCTCTATGTCCACAGTGCAATAAAAGACAAATTGACGGCAAAAATACGGTTGTATATAAAACAGTTTTATGGTGAAAATCCGCAGGAAAGTGGTAATTTCGGCAGGATTATCAGTGACTATCATTTTGAAAGGCTGTCAAAATTAATCTCAACCGGACGGCTGATCTGTGGTGGCGAGTGGGATAAAAACGAACGTTATATCGCACCAACCATGATCGATATGGTGGATTGGGAATCACCCATTATGCAAGAGGAGATATTCGGTCCGATACTTCCTGTACTTACTTTTGATTCTCTGGAAGAGGCGATCGTGATTTTAAAATCCAAGCCCAAACCATTGGCCGCGTATCTTTTTTCCAAATCAGCCAATGAGGAATCAAAATTCCTCCGGGCGTGTTCTTTCGGAAATATGGCGATAAACGACACTATTATGCAGTTAGCCTCTGCTACCATCCCATTCGGTGGAGTAGGAGCCAGTGGAACCGGAGCATATCACGGCAGATGGTCTTTTGACACTTTTACCCACTATCGCTCTATTTTGAAAAAACCGCTGTGGGAATTGCCATTGCGTTATCCGCCATTCAACGCAATTCAAAAATTGCTTATCCGGCTCGTATGCCGATAATTTCTAGAACTTTACCGCATCAATATTGTCGGAATCAGTAAAAATCATGACCAGACGGTCAAAACCTAGTGCATTGCCGCTGGATTCCGGCAATCCGGCATGAAGTGCAGCAAAAAACGCTTCTGCCTCAGGATAGTTATTCATGCCATGCGCACAACGGAATGCGGCGGCCTCGGCAAAGCGCTGCCGCTGTTCTTTCTCATCTGTAAGCTCAGAAAAGGCATTAGACAGCTCTATCCCGGCAATATACAGCTCCCAGCGTTCAGCCACATCAGGATTTAAGGCGCTGCGGCGTGCCAATGCCGCACGCGATGCCGGATAATCGGCAAGAAATGTAAGATGTCCGCGCCCCAACTGCGGTTCGATGTTTACAACCATGATTTCATCAAATCTATCCTGCGCCAGAGCATCGTCAAGAGCAACAGGACTGTAACGATTGAAAGCATCAGCTACCGTCAGCCATTCAGCGGATTCCGGAGAAAAATCTATCTCCTCCCCCTGATAATTTAATGTAAGTGAACCATTAACCCGTATTGCCGCTTCTGCCAGTATTTCACAGGTAAGCCCCATTAATTTACGGTAATCAAAACCGGCAGCGTAATATTCGAGCATGGTAAACTCTTCGCTGTGCTTACGCCCCCGCTCTCCGGCGCGCCAGCATGGACCGAATTGGAAAATCCGTTTGTACCCAGCGGCCAGCAGCTGTTTCATCTCCAGTTCCGGGCTGGGACGCAAAAACCCGCTCCCCGCAGGAATCGTCTCGATAAATTCCTCCTGCGCCGGAGCGGGTATCAGGGACGGAGTATCAATTTCCAGAAATCCGAAATGCCGGAAACCGTCCCTCAATGCCTGTGCCAGTAATGCACGCTTCTCCAGACATGCGCGCTTCTGCGCCAACGCTGAGATAACGTCCATAACCGACCGACAGCTTAAACAGTTGATGATTTACGCCTTGCTTACACGTTCGGCATATTCGCCGGTACGGGTATCAATCTTAACCACGTCGCCAATATTGATGAAAAGCGGAACCTGGATTTCATAGCCATTGTCAACTTTAGCCGGTTTAAGCACGTTCGTAGCTGTATCGCCGCGAGCGCCCGGTTCAGTTTCAGTAATAGTCTTTTCAATAAAGGTCGGCAGAGTGATTTCAATCGGTTCGCCTTTGTAAAGCAGGAAGTGACACGGATCGTTTTCCATCAGGAAATATACGTTCCGGCCGAGGAATTCCGCACTTACATGCAATTCTTCATAGGTTTCAGCGTTACTGAAAACGTAGTTGTGACCATCACAGTAAGAGTAGAATGTATCCATCTCTTCCAAGTCCGGCTTATCGATCTTATCTGTCGGACGATAGGTTTTTTCCATACCGATTCCGGTAATCATGTTCTTCATACGGCAACGGTACAAGGCTGTACCTTTGCCCGGTTTGCAGAATTCAAATTCAGTAATGACCCACGGAGCACCGTCGATCTCAATCTTCAAGCCCTTGCGTAAATCAGATGCGCTGTACATAAATTTATAAATCTCCTGTTTTGAATTGATAACATTTAATTAATATAACACCAAAAACTCTTGTTTTCAAGCAATTTTACCATTAAAAAGCAGGATGCGAAATTGCAGGCAGAACAATTTCGCATCCTTTGATATAAAAGAGAGAATTCGGAAAATTATAAACTATAAAAATACTTTATTTATTTCCATAAATTATGATGACGCGGTTCAAACTTCTGAGCATTCATTTGAAGTGCAAACAAAGGATTGTCTTTCCCAAACTCCACAAATTCAGCACGATTTTCCGCAGCAACTTCCGCTGATACACAATTGATGGATTTTACCGCTTCATTTACTGCCACAGTCATCTCTGCACTCTCCGCAGACGCCCCGGAGATAGCGCCCGGCAGAAGTACCATCGACACCGCCAGAATTCCAAATACTGCCAACTTAAATCCCAAACTATGTTTTACATCCATCATTTTCCAGTTCCCCTTACTGTAAATTACCTGTATTTCTTAAATCCGCAGCCATCTCTTCCAACCCCTTCTGTTCAAGATGACCGTTTACAATATCCATTTCACGCTTCCAGCGTTCCGCATTCCAGATTTCCGCGCCGATCTCAACGCCCACAACAAACGCTTCAGTACCAGGCTGCAATGCGGTAAAATCACGAAATCCCGTAGGAATAGTCAATCGTCCCTGCTGAGTTATTCTATCCGGCAATGTCATCGCACCAAAGCGACGCAATTCACGGCGGCGTATCAGGCTAGTGCCAACATCAGATAACGATCGTGCCGAGGCTTCCCGCATCTCCACAAACACAGCTTCCGGATAGATCGCGATGGCTCCTTCAGGCAGACAGTATAACACAACTTCACCATTACATTGACGGGCAAAATCCCCGATCAAACGCGGACTCAACTTTATCCGCCCGTTGGCATCTATCACGCAACGATCCTGTCCACAAAACGGCAACATCGGCAAACCTTTGGATTATCAACCTTTTCCTTTCTATTCCAAAATATTCCATTTTTTTCCAATTGCAAATAAAAAAAGCGGATTTTTATAAAAAAAATCGTTTTTTTTAATTTTTTATATTATAATTATAGGATTGTAAGTTAAAA
>CALXXL010000020.1 GCA_944392655.1 uncultured Victivallaceae bacterium | reverse complement strand
TTATATCGCCTTTAAGCTGAAGCTATTCGGCTACATACCGGCGCAGCCGGTAGTTTTTTTGCGCTTAAGCTATATAACAAAAAACCGCGAACGAAACTTCGTCCACGGTTTTTCAGCAGTAAAAATAATATGCATTGCAAGCTCAGAGTATTGCCACTCCAAGCCAATGCCGATGAAAAGAATTTTTTGCTTATCTATATCTACGCCCCGGACAATGTCTCATCGCTTGACACAGCCGAAGCTTGATACAATACAGAACTTTCCCAAATCTGAATTAATCATATCTTGCCAAATCCTGCTTTAATCAGCAGGTTAACTCCTAGAAATTAGCTACACCGCCGGAAATTGCCTCGGCTATGTTCATCGTGTGATTCTTGATCCGGCGCAGTGATACCATTATGTCACTGAAAGTCAACGCAAACAACGGCGGATACTGCTTCTTCTGCACCATCTCAAGATGCTGGTCCCGCACATCATTCGCCATCGCGGTAAGTTTACGGTACTGCGTAATAATCGGCTCCAGTTCCAATTTGGTCGATTCCTCCAGCCAGGAACTGGTCTGTTGCGTAAACTCGATAATCTGCGTTACTATGCCGGCAAGCAATTCACGCGATTCGCGCTTCAATTTTATGTTGTTTTCATCCAGACGCATACGGTATTTTACTATGTTCGCCGCATAGTCGCTGATAGATTCAAGCTCATCACTGCATACTATAAACATCTTTAATGAGCGGGTGTCAGCTTCGCTGATCTCCTGCTGCATGACTTTGTCCAGGTAGATCATGATCTCTTTCTGGATCTGATCGCAGATATTCTCTATCTTTACAATCCGCTCCATTTTCTTGAGCTCAATCTCCTTGCTCGTCAATACATCACCCGCCAGACGCACCGACTCAACCACCAGCTCCTGCATGTGCGCCAGCACCAACTGCGCCTGCTTGATCACCAGCACCGCCGAGAAATTCGGCAGATTGGCAAAAAATTGCAGCGTCTGCTCCGGATTCTCCTTCTTCGCATCCGGTATCACCCAACGCACAAAACGCACCAGATAATTCAACAGCGGCAACGCCAGAATCGTCATGCAGATGTTGAACATCGTATGCGCCATCGCTATGTGTACACCCACATGCGGATAAAAACGCCCTTCCGGCGTCTCAATAAACGAACGCGCATCCCCAGATACCACCAGAAAATTGATGAACTCTATGTACCAGCGGAATATGAACAATACTATTATACACCCAGTAACGTTGAACATCGTATGCGCCAACGCCACCTGCTTGGTTAAACGGCCACCGGAAAGCGACGCCAGCCACAACGTAATCGTAGTACCAATGTTTTCCCCAAGTACAAGCGCTACCGCAGTATCATAAGTTATCGCCCCTATCGACGCAAGCGATATCGTTATCGCCAGAGTCGCCGCACTCGCCTGTACCACCATGGTCGCTATACAGCCAACCAGCATACCGCCCATAATGCTGAATATCGAACCACCATGGAAAATTGTCATGAAATCACGGAAGCCCTGACTGTCACGCAACGGGACAAATCCGGCACTCATCGAATTCAATCCGAAAAATATCAGCCCCACCGCAAACAGCAGACGCCCAACCAGTTTCCAACGCGGACGCTTGATGAACAATAAGGGTATTACACCAATACCCACCATCAGAAGCCCGTAATCTCCGACCTTCAGCGAAATAAGCCACGCAGTGGAGGTCGTCCCAATATTGGCACCAAATATAAAGCCCACACCCTGCGTCAATGTCATCAGCCCGGAATTAACAAAGCTCGACATCATCACCGTTGATACCGAGCTCGACTGCACCAGAAATGTAACCACTATACCCACAATACAGGCAAAAATACGGTTCGCCGTAATGTAGTTGATCGCCTGCTTGATTACCGAGGAACCCAGCGTTTGCAAACTCTGGGATAAGGTACTCATACCGTAAAGAAAAAGACCAAGGCCGCCTATGACCATGCCGAACAGTTCCAACAAGTCTTGTAGATTCATAGAGTCCTGCGTTGTTATGATTGCGTTTAAATGTGGAAAAAACGCTTATAAAATAGCATATTTTTACTTTAAATCAATATTTTCTTAACATATTTGAACTAAAAAATCAGTTCACATACGACGCCGGAACCGTTAAATCCAGCACATGTATCTCCGGCGCCCCCCCAGCACGGTGACGGGCAACCGCTATGTCGGTAAGTTCGGCACCCGGAATAACCATACGGTGCGAGTTGATCGTCACTATCGGATGCTCCCGGTATCGCGGATAATCATACCACTGGCGCACCGGATGCTCATGACCATGTATCATCCGTAAAACCGGCTGCTCAAGGATCTCTTCCGCCAGTTCGCAGAACGCATCAAAATCACGGTAGCCCAACGCTATATCCTTATGTCTGCGGTTAGGATCGCAATGCGCTTCATCCGGAGAAAAACGGGCCCAGGTGAAATCCTGACGCGCATTGATCGTGTCCAAATCCATAACCGAATGAATCGTTCGCTGCAAATCAATGTGCGGCACTCCACCATGCGCCGCAAATGTACCATCCGGCAGAAACAGCACATGCGGCATACGCGCCATAACCCCGATAAGCCATTGCCCGAAATATGATAACTCCGGCTTCTTCCCGATATTCAGATTCAGCCATTCACAGAAGTCCGCCGGTATCACCCCGGGATAGAAAACATCATACCGCTTGTTATAGAAAAGCTCAATGTCATGATTGCCCGCCAGAAACAGCACACGCCCCGGACGCGTAATAATATAATGAAAAATTGTCAGCAGTGTCTCGTAACCCCAATTCACCCGGTCGCAGGCATCTCCAAGAAAAACGATCACAGGCGCAGTCTCCGCCGGATAATTGTCTATGTAATCCACCGCAGCAAGCAACGCCAGCAAATCACCATGCACATCGCCGATAAACCACAGATTTTCCGGCACCGTATCCGCTATCAGCACCCGGTTGCCACCGGAGACAAACGCCATATCTGGAACTGTACCGGCTGACGCGCACTTTTCCAACATCGCATATACCTCTGATTCGTAACGCAAAGTGGCACGGGCCAGCTGTGAAAGAGGATAAAAGGAGAATTTCTCCAGCGGAATATTGAACACTTCCAACTGGACTGGACGGGGATAACGGGCCCGGATGGCAGTATAGGAATCTTCCGACGGCGTCCAGGACACCGTCTTGGTCTCATCGGGATTAAACCCCGAAGTTTCTCTGTTTTTCAGCTCCATTGTGCCGCCATCTCTTTTCCCTGCTATAATTTTATACCTAATACAGAAAAAAGCAAATATTTTTCCGGAAAAATATATTGCATTGTACGTTACCAGGGATATATTTCTCCGTAATTCAATTTCTGGAGGATTATATGATGGATCAACGCTACCCTTCTTCTTTATGTCCGCAGTGCGGTTCTCTTGTAGAAAATGTTCCGCCTGACCGGAACGTGCAGGATTTCTGCCCTAAATGCCGGAAGAAAAATCCATCACCGCAGCAGACAATAAATACTGAGATTACCGAAAAACAGGTGAAACCACGCCTCATACGCGAAGGTATGCCTTCAATTCAAGGATCAACGCCCCTGAGATGCGAGGCGTTTGAGCTAAAAATACGCTGCGGATTCTGCGCCCAGAAACTCGAACTGGACTTCGGATCTTTAAACCAGATCCTGGTATGCCCAAAGTGCGGCAGAAAAATCATCGCCGTCCTGCCGGAAAAATACAACCATTAACCGGCTTCAGGAAGATCAACTATCGTAAAACCACATTCGTTGTCAGAGGCAATGCACAGGATTATCCGGAGCTGTGGATCCAGTTTCACCATACGACGGGCAAATTCCTCCCCGCCGATGAAAACCGCAGTTGACAGCCAGTCCGCCTGAATCGCAGTCGGAGCAACTACTGTGGCCGACAGCACACTGCTCACCGCCGGCTCGCCACTCGACGGATCGATAATATGACTGTAATAGATCCCGTCTATCTCTACAAAACGCTCATAACTGCCGCTCGTGGCCACAGCATAACCGCCTTTGACATTGATCGAATAACAGACCGATGCCGGATTCAACGGATTCTTTATGCCAATGCCGTATTTGCCGCCGCGACGCAGTCCATCCGGCAGAACCCGGAGATTGCCGCCAAGATTAACCACCCCGGAACGGCATTTACGCGCAGACAGGACATCCACCGCACGGTCAACCGCATACCCCTTGGCTATGCCGCCAAGATCCAGGCACATTCCTTTAACCGGAAAATAGACCGACCGGGCAGCATCATCAAACACAACCTTGTCCAATCCGGTCATCGCCAGCGCTGACAACAGCTCTTCCGAGTCCGGACGGGTCAGTTCTTCATCATCATCCCCGGCATAAAAACCCCAGATCCGCATCAGCGGCAGACAACTTATATCAAAACGCCCCTCCGAAACACTATAGGCTCTCCGCGCTTCAGACAACACCGCGTACAGCTCTTCCGAACAGACAAACGGCTGTTCGTGAGCTGTACGGTTGAGCTCGGACAATTCACTTTCTTCATCAAAAATATTACAATAACTCTGCACCGAAGCCAGAGCTTCCGCCGCCGCAAGAATGTCTTCACCGGTATTCTTACCTGCCGGCAGCGTAATCTCAGCAACTGTACTCATCACCTCTATATCCGCAACCATCACATCGCGGCCAAAGTGATGACGGCCGACAGCGTAGAAAATCACCCCTGCCGTCAACAACACCGCGGCAGCAATTATAAGCGCAGCGCTTAACCATTTAGGCATAAATTATTTCCCTTTTTTTGCCCCTTTACCGGATGTTTTTGCCGCCGCACCGCCGGATGATTTACCACTTTCGGCCGCTTCCTGTTCCGCTTTGTGTCTGGCCGCCTGAGCCTGATACTGAGGAATACGCTTGATCGTCTCAATCACCTGGAAGGGACTGATCATTTTGGTACATTCAAAGTGACGCTCCGTTCCTTTGTGACGCGGACACCACAGAAAATCATAATGGTCAAAATCTACCCGCATGTCGTTCCAGCAGCTGTTGCAGGTGTGATAGTTGATCACACGGTACGGCGTATTGAATTCATTCAGAGGATGCGTTAATCCTGAGATCATCACCACCGGCACACGGCAACCCCACGCCAGCCAGCTCAAACCACTCGACAGACCAACAAAAAAGTCAGCATCCTTGATAATGTCAATACGTTCCTGCAACGGATGATTGCCCGTGAAATCCTCGCACCCGTGCGGAATGTGGTTGAAGTTGGTACCCCAGCCGTAAACCGGATCACGGTCCATGCACAGGACACGGTAGCCGGCAGCCTTCAGAAATGCTATCACCTCACGCCAGCCGGTCGGATTGTTCCAGTATTTCGCCTGGTTCGAACTCTGTACCGCTATACATACGTAAGGCTCCTTGATCTGGCGCGGTGCTGAAAGATCAAACTTTGGCGGCACCTCCTCCGGATCCACTCCAAGAATATAACCCGCCGTGCGGTGAAGACCGACATAACGGAAGTCCGACGGCTGATTCGTCGTGTTGCCACGGAAGAACAGCCCGAGATAATAACAGGCGTAAGGCTTGTAATTCAACGTCTCCTTGGAGGTTATCAGCTTGATGTTCGGATAGCACTTCTCAAATACCGGAATCAACGGCTCGTTCAGCACCGCTACAACTTCACAGCCGTATTTCTGCTGGAATTTGTCCACATACGGGAACCAACCCAGCGGGTCTCCAAGCGTCGATACCGGCAGCTGAATCATTACCAGTTTGCCGGTCGGATCATATTCATGCACAAATATCGGTTCGCTTTCATTGCGACGGTAAATCTCCAGCTTGAAACGGATGAAGAACTTCTTCACACTGGTAACCATTCCACCGGCGGGAACCACCGCATTATAAAGATATACGCCTGTATCCATATCCGAAAACGCCACACGGTACTCTTTGCCATTCGGCGGAATTGCCACACGAATACCATCATTGAAGTCAAACTTTATCCCTTCAACTGCATCATATACCGGACGCTCCGGAATGTTTCCGTAAATCTGCGTCTGCTCCTTGTCCTGCGACGACTGCTGATTCGGAGCCTGCGGCTGAGCCGCCGGAACCGCCCCGGACGTCTGCGGAGCAGGCGCGGGATTTATTGCCATTGTACGGTTATTGTTCTGTCCGGCAACCGGATTGCTTACGTTGATTGAAATGTCTTTTGCATTCATCTGAATTTCAGTCCCTTTATATATTCATTATTATATCATTTTCAAAAAAAACGTTTCCGGGTATTTTATACCCCAAATGACAAATTGGCAAGTCAAGATAACATAAAAAATGTTAATATTTACTAAGAAAAGCCAGATACGATTATTATATTCAACTTTTATCAAAATCTGCTTGTAAATTGTTCACGGGCTGATATATTATTTACAATATTCTTGAAAAATATGCCGGCAGTCACCGGCTAAACTTTAAGGAGTACAGAAAATGGATATGCCAATCATTCACGACAACGCGGTTGATCTCAGCGTTCTGTCAGGAAAAGTAATCGCCGTTATCGGTTACGGCAGCCAGGGCCGCGCCCAGGCGTTGTGCCTCCGGGATTCCGGTCTCAACGTCATCATCGGCGTTCGCAAGGGCCCGAGCTTTGACGCCGCAGTTGAAGACGGTTTCAAAACCCTCAGCGTTGCTGATGCCTCCAAGGAAGCTGATATTATTCACATCCTGCTTCCCGACGAAACCCACGGCCCCGTATACAAAGCTGAAATCGCTCCGTATCTGACCGCCGGCAAAACTCTCAGCTGCTCGCACGGATTCAACTTCGTCTTCGGCGAAATCGTTCCGCCAAAAGATGTCGACGTTATCATGGTCGCTCCCAAGAGCCCGGGTACTGAAGAACGCAAACGCTTCGTTGAAGGTTTCGGCGTTCCCGGTCTTATCGCTGTAAAACAGGATTACACCGGCAAAGCACGCGAAACCGCTCTGGCTATCGCCAAGGCCGAAGGTCTGACCCGCGCCGGCGTTCTCGAATGCACCATGGAACAGGAAACTTATGAAGACCTTTTCGGCGAACAGAACGTTCTCTGCGGCGGTTGCGTCGATTTGATGAAATATGGCTTCGAAGTTCTTACCGAAGCGGGATATCCGCCCGAAATGGCATACTTCGAATGTATCCATGAACTGAAACTCATCGTCGACCTCATCTACGAAGGCGGTATCCAGAAGATGAATCAGGTTATCTCCAATACCGCTGAATGGGGCGAATACATCAACGGTCCGCGCATTCTGCCGATCGAAGTCAAGGAACGTATGAAGAAATCCTTGAAATTCATCGAAGACGGCGGTTTCGCCAAGGAATGGATGGCGGAAGCCCGCAGCGGCGCCAAGAACTTGAAAGCCAAACGCGAAGCTCTGGGCCAGCACCCGGCGGAAATCGTCGGCGCCCGCATCCGCAAGATGTTCGAAAAGAAGTAATCTTTCGCGCTGGATAACTGATAACCGCGGTAAAACCGCAGTTTTCAGTATTTGACCAAACCGGGTTCGGGAATACCATGCGGAATAAAATATGTGCATGGGAAAACGAATCCGGTTTATTTGTTTTAAATGTAATAACACAATTCTTTGACCGATTTGATGACTCTTTCGCCACAAAATGCTTTGCTTCAGCTGCTGCGCTGCTGGATTATAGAAAAAAACGACGGAACCGGATTCCTGCGCAGCATCTCTCAGCCGGAAATCATTGAACTGTGCGAATATGCCAGACAATTGCATCTGACGCACTGGTTCGGATATTTCCTCCACGGCAAAAATATACTTCCGGAAGAGTATGAACAATATTGCGCCCGCGGATATCAGGTGGCGCTCGGCGTGGATATGCGCCGGGATGCAGATTTTAAACTTATATGCCGGAAACTGGAAAATGCCGGAATCGATTATATCCCGTTGAAAGGAAACTTCCTCGCATACAGCGTTTATCCAGCCTCAACCCTCAGAGTGCGTGCCGACGTCGATCTCCTCCTGCGCGAAAAAGATCTGCAGCGCGCATGGCAGCTGTTCCGCAACGACGGATGGCTCGACCCGGAAAACGGACGGCAGCATACACTACATATCGCTCCATTAATTTCACCTAAAACCAATATCATTCTTGAACTGCATTTCAATATCTTCCGCAAACAGGAACACGCTCCGGATAATGCTGATTTGTGGAGCTGGAGCACGGTTAAATCAGGACACCTTTATCAACTGCCTTTTGAGGCGGTGTTCATCTATCTGATCGACTCGGCTCTGCGCGACAATTTCCAATTCAACGGAATAAAACTTTTATTGGATACCGGACTGCTTATCGGCGCCGGTGCGGATATCGCTAAAATCCGCCGGCTCGCCGCAGAAACTGGATTGGACAGGGAAGTGGAACTGCTGTTTTGTGCATTCAACGACTTTTATCCGGAAAAATGTCAGCCGCTGAATGTCGACCAGAAAGCCGCAGACGCACTGCGCCGGCTGGTTCTGCTGCCTCCGCCGGCAAAAAATGAAAGTCATGAACTTCTGCTCTCACGCGATTTCAACGGAATGAATGCCAAAGGAAAAACCGCGTTCATTATAAAACATCTCTTCGCGCCCAAAAGCGAACTCGTAACCCGTTACCGTATCAAGCATCAGCTGGCCATACCGTTTTTCTACGGAGTTGACCTGTTGCGCAAAGCATTGATCTTCAAACAACTGAAACACCGCAAAACCAATAACTCCATCTCCGAATTCGCCCAGGCGCAAAAGAATCTTAGCGATTTCCTGAAACGGTAGTTCAATTCCGCAAAGGCTCGCCAAAACGACGTTCGGTTACCAGAAATACCTTATCGTTTATCCGCACTTTACGGTCAACCGGAATGGTTATTATTCCGCCTTTCGGTGCACTGGCGGCCTCAGCATCGTTAAAACGCATGCTCTCTACCGTTACTTCCAATGCTCCGGTGGTAGGACCGGTAATCAACAGACGGTCGCCAACTTTCACCCCCTGTGCCTCAAGCGTAAGCTCCGCAATCCCTGCCCGGCTGAAATAACGGGTGACTTTGCCGGCATGGATCTTCTGCACCGGTGAGTGATTTCCTCCGGCTCCGCTCCATTCGCCAAACTCTTCACTAAGATAATATCCCCCGTGCCAGAAACCACGGTTGAAAACCGTATTCAACTGCGCCTCCAGCTGCCCCGCAAGTTCAGGAGTAAAAGTACCGGACGCTACCGCATCCACCGCCCGGCGGTATGCCTGTGTAACCACCGCCACATAGTCGGCCGAACGCCCCCTGCCCTCCAGCTTCAGCACCGATACACCGGCCGACATTAATTCCGGTATGAACCGGATCATGCACAGATCAGCCGGACTCATTACATAACCGTTCTCCAAATCCATGGCGTTGCCGTCATCAAGATCGATAACACGGTAGCGGCGGCGACAGTTTTGCAGACATGCCCCGCGATTGGCCGAAGCGTTGTATTTTGTAAGACTCATATAACATTTGCCGGAGACCGCCACACACAACGCCCCGTGTGCAAATAACTCGATCTTTACCGGTTCACCGCCGGGACCGTTAATCTTCTCTGCCGCTATCGAATTGATAAAATGCTTTATCGCCGACAGCGAAAGCTCACGCGCCGGAACCACCACATCACAATACTGCGCGTAAAAACGCAGACTCTCAAGATTGCTGACATTCGCCTGAACCGACAGATGCACCGGAATACCGCGCCGGCGCGCCGCCAGTATAACCGCCAGATCCGAAGCGATTACCGCATCCACCCCGGCTGACGCCGCCGCATCCAGCAGTGACTCCACCCGCTCAAGCTCATTATCGTAAATTATTATATTCAGCGTCAGATACGCTTTGACCCCGGCAGCACGGCAGAGACGCATCACCTTTGTGAGATCCGACTCCGTAAAGTTGACCGCCGCACCCGAGCGCATATTGAGCGTGCCAACCCCGAAATATACCGCGTCCGCACCCGAACGCAATGCCGCCGACAGCGATTCAAACGAACCCGCCGGAGCCATAATTACCGGTTTTATCACTGCTCATTATCTCCGTTATACAACTTTTCCATAATTATATCCGCCGCAGCTTTACCAACCGCATCCGGCCCGGCACATTCAACAATGAAAATATTCTGATGCTTTTCCGCCGCCGAACGCTGAGCCGACGCCAACGCTTCATCCGCCGACAAAATAATAAATACCGGCAGTTCTGAATTCTTAAAGGCGCTGCGGATGCTCTTGATCATCTGTTCCACCTGTTCCGGAGGCGTGGAGTACCACTTGTCCGGAACACTTTCAGGATACCAGATCACCGCCTTCAACGCCGCAGGAGTAACCGGAGCAATCATCGCATTGAAAATAACCGCCGGATCATGCGGCGAAAATGGCGGCTCATCTGCCGATTTCACTTCCGATTCACTCCCGAACTCGGCTTTCAACTTGCCAAGTTCAACCGATTCACTCTTATAACGGCTTATATACTCCTGCGCCGTACCGGTAAAACTCTCTTCACTCAACCACGCACTGACCGGAATACCGGGAAAATCCGCCGCAATTATCCCGACCGGATATTTTAACCGGCGGCATAGATCAACCCCACAAGTATAGGCAATGTTGGAAAATACCGCCGCATTGCGCGGATCTGAGCGTTTCCACTCACCCGGCAGCACCATCTGAGGTTCAGCCGCCCAATCATCGCCGATTTTCAACAAACGGAGATCGGCAATCCTCGATTCACGCAACAGCTTAACTGTATCCGCCGAAGCAACCGTCCTGCGTTCCAGCTCAGCTCCGCCAATAAATAGAAATACGTCCCCGAATACCACATGTTCTATCTTGGAATTTTCACTGTCGTCAACCCGGAGCATCAGCACCGATTGACCACCGGGAGCACTCGGATTTATGTTGATCTGCCAACGCCCGCTGTCATCCACCTTGCCAATATAGGGCGGCATATTCAATAGCGACATGCCGTTTTCATCAAAAATCGCGGTTAACAGCGATAATTCCACCTTGCTGCCAGGCTCACCATACCCCCATACCGGAACCTTTACTCCACTCTGCAATACCATATTGTCACGGAAAAATTCCGCAAAACGGGCCTCGCCACCAAAAACCGCAGAACATGCCGCACCACAAAGCAGCAACTTTAAAAATATTTTATTCATAACCATAATCCACCTCATCAACATCCGCCGGATATGATCATAAAAAAACGGAAACTTCAGAAAAGTTTCCGTTCCTCAATCACAGCGCAATTTACAATCCAATGCTTTCGCCAAAGCTCTTAAGCCCGTCCCCTATGGATTTGCCGGCATTCTCAAGATCCTTGCCAAGCTGTTCGCCAGCTTTCTTAAGCTCATCCCCCGCGCTGGAGGCCGCTCCGGAGACATCCGTCGTAATCTGACCTGCCATATTCTCAAGCTCTTTGCCCAGATTAGCATCCTTGATCGCCTGGGTGATTCCAAGTATCAATTCAGAATATATGTAATCAATCGCTTCCGCAATTGATACGGCATTATCACGACCAATATCGGTCAAGGTCAAAGTCGGCAGCGTCAAGGGAATGTCCGTCCCCAGCTCCTTGTTGGCCAGAACCACCGTGGCATCTTCGATGACCAGCTTGCTGATAACCACCTTTTTGCCTGCTTCAGCCTGTTCCGGAGTTTCCTGCGGCTGCGCTTCTGCCTCGCCGCTTTCCTCCGCCGCAGTAACCTGTTCCAGGTGCTCCTGTATATCTCCAAGGTTACTGCCGCCGTAAATACTCGTTTCCAGGCTTATACGCGGTGATTTTATATAGATCTCATTGATAATCAACTCTTCGCCGCCAAGCATGCTCGTCAAATTTATATCCACAAAAAATTCATCAAACTTCATCGCCTCCGGCGTCGAATACCCCTCGGGGTTCCCTACCACAAAACCACTGATCCGGGCACGGCCGTCCATAAGCGAAATAGTAACATCAGATACCTTGACCTCAGTTCCAGTCAACGCCGGCCCAACCTGACGGATGGCTGTCGCTACAATACCATCAAGAAACGCCATAAACGAAATAAGCGCTATCGCCAGAACTGCTATAAGAACCACCAATACCCAGAGAATTATTCTTTTGACTTTACTCAGTTTTTTCTTCTGCTTTTCCATATTACACCTCATAACGGGTTAATCATATTTTTAACTATATCCAGTGTAATGTAGCACCCGGTGCCTTTTTTTCCAGTCGTAAAACTTGTTTTATTCACTAAAGAAGATATATTATTTTATATGAATACAAAAAATATCCCCTACATGCCAATGACACGCGCCGAGATGGATAAACTCGGCTGGGATGAACTCGACATCCTCCTGGTGACCGGCGATTGTTATGTCGATCACCCATCATACGGCGTGTCGCTTATCGGGCGTATGCTGCTCGCTCAGAATTACCGCGTCGGCATCATCGCTCAACCCGACTGGCGCGACCCGGACTGCATGAAAAAACTCGGACGCCCACGCATCGGCGCCGGAGTCTCCAGCGGAAATATGGACTCCATGGTCAATATCTATACCGCCGGACGACGGTTACGCCGCGAAGACGCATACAGCGAAAACGGCGAGACAGGTCACCGCCCGCCGCACGCCCTCGTCGTATATACCCAGTTGGTCAAACGGGCCTTTCCCGGACTGCCGGTGATGATCGGAGGACTGGAGGCCAGCCTGCGCCGGATAGCCCATTACGACTACTGGCAGGATAAACTGCGCCCAAGTATGCTGGTGGATTCAAAGGCCGATATCCTCTCTTTCGGACAGGGAGAACGTTCGGTTACGGAAATATTCCGCAGAATGCGCGACGGAGAAGAACTCGGCGGCATAAAAGGCACCGCCGTTCTGCTCGGCAAAAATGCCGCAATGAAATTCGACCCGCAGGATAAATACCGCGAACTCCCTAGCTGGGAGGAGTTCAATCAGAACCGCGACGCTATTATGCAGGCAACCAAACTCGTGGAAACAACCATGGGCGCATTCAGCCAGACCGGACTCTTCCAACGCTACGGCGACCGGATACTGGTAGTGGAACCACCTCCGGAACCGCTTACCACAGAAGAACTCGACGCAGTACACGACCTCCCGTATTATGGCGGTCCGCACCCGGCATACAAGGGAAGAATTCCCGCTTTTGAGACAATAAAACACTCTATACCCGCTATTCGCGGCTGCCCGGGCGGATGCGCCTTCTGCGGACTGGTTTCACATCAGGGACGTTATGTGACCAGCCGTTCCCATGAGTCAATCAAAAGCGACGTCGAAAGAATTTCCAAACGCAAAGATTTCCGCGGCACCATTTCTGATATCGGCGGCGCCGCAGGAAATATATATATGAGCGAAGTTAAAGACAAAAACCGCTGCGCAAAATGCCGCAGATCAAGCTGTCTTTTCCCGAAAATATGCGACAATTACAAGTGCGACGGGCTGGATTTGATTAAACTCCTGCGGGAAGTGCGCTCCATGCCGCAGGTTAAACACCTCTATATCAACTCCGGTATCCGGCTGGATCTGGTTCTGCGTCAGGAGGAGCTCTTCCGCGAACTGATTCAGCATCACGTCTCCGGGCATATGAAGCTCGCTCCGGAACATCTGCACCCGACCGTGCTCAAATATATGCGCAAAAGCTCGGCTGAGGAGTTTTTTGAAGTGGTTAGACGCTTTTACGAAGAGAGCGCAAAATGCGGAAAAAAACAATATGTTATCCCCCTGTTTATCTCCAACTTCCCCGGATGCGGCGAAAAAGAGATGAAGGTAGTAGACGATTTCCTGAATCAGAACAACTGGAGTCCTCAGCAGGTTCAGGATTATATCCCCCTGCCCATGACCATGGGCGCGGCTATGTATTATACCGGAAAAGATCCGGACGGTAATCCCATTACCGTCAACCGCGGATTGAAAGAACGCCGAGGACAGATTCAGGTATTGAAACGTAAGCGCCCCGGCAGCAGATTTCTCAAATCACAGGACAAAAACAGCAGAAAATAACCTTTTGACGATATAAAAAAAACACCGGTTAATCCGGTGTTTTTTTATATCGTCAACCCTCTTCTTCAAAGATTGAACAGTCCGGCAACCTCATCTATCAGCAATTGACGCCCACCCGCCGAATACAGATCCGGCGACAGTGTTAAGGGCAGCGTCCGGCGGTTGGAAAAATAAAACCAGCTCGCCGCAAGCAATGTATACAGGTAATCCCGGAACAGCATAGGTTTGATCACGCCTTCTTTTATGCCGCGGTCAAACACTTCGCGAATCGCTGCATTTTCATGAGAACGGGCACCTATCAACCGCTCAACATGTATCGCCTCATCCAGATTTATCCAGGTTAACAGCCGCCAGAATTCCGGATGCTCGGAATGCACCTTGAAAAAACCGGCTATAACCCGGCGCGAAAGGTCAGCAGGCTGGCAATCCTGCATGTCCGTCTGCGCAAAAAGATCAACCTCCTGAAACAATTGCAGCACCACCGTCTCAAATAACTGCTGCTTATTGCCGAAATAGGCGTAGATACGCTGCTTGTTGGCCTTGGCACGCAACGCAATCTCATCAACCGTGGCACCGGAATAACCACGCTCCGCAAAAAGCTCCCGCGCCGCGGTTAAAATACGCTTGCGCGTCTCGATCGCACGCTGCTGGAGCTTCCTAGCCATTTAGCCAATCCTCTAAATTTGCAGCAACAAAAGCATCGTCATTCAACTCCGGATATGCTGCGTAAACCCGGTCAATCTCTTCGCTCTGGCCGGGAGAGAGAACTTCAGCCGGATTCAGACACCAGGTACCCAACAGCAACCCCTGCCGACGCAGAACTTCATGTATACCGGGAATACAACCGGCAAAACCATGCGACGGATCAAAAAAAGCCGCGTTAGAATCGGTTATCTTAACATTGCGCTGCAATAACTCCCAGGGAATGGAACTGCTGCCGGATTCACGAAGCTTCTGCACCTCTTCAAGCAGTTCAACCGCTTTACGCGTCCATACACACCAGTGGCCAAGAAGACCTCCGCGAATAGACATATTCTTCACCCCGGAAGATGTGACTATCTGATAAGGCGAAAGCAGATCTATCAGAATGTTATCGTCATTGCCGGTGTAAAGCGTAACCTCATCCGCCCGCGACGAATCTGCCACCGCCCGCACAACATCAAATGTCTGATAACGGTTGAACGGAGCCATCTTTATGCCAAGAACATTTTCTATCTCCGCCAATTCACGCCAGAAACTGTAAGGCAGTATCCGACCACCAACACTCGGCTGAAGATAAAAACCGATTACAGGAATGATTCCGGCTATCGTACGACAGTGTTCCACCATCGCTTCCACCGTGTCGCCGGCAAATGCCGCCATACTCAGCAACACCGCATCATAGCCGACAGACGCCGCAAATTCAGCTTCGTATACCGCCTGATCCCGCTTGCCGCAAACCCCGGCTACTTTTAATATCTTATGACCACGCTTGGCACACCACTCATCTATAAATGCGCTTGTCTCACGCAGAACCGGCTCAAACAGCCCAATCTCCGGTTTGCGGATCTCAAACTGCGTCGAGTGCACACCAACTGCTATACCGCCAACCCCGGCATCTATGTAATAACGGGTCAACGCACGCTGATAACGCGGCGCAAATTTACGGTTCGAGTCCAACGCCAGAGGCTGCGCAGGAATTACACAGCCACGACGGAAATTCGCCAGCACCAGGGGATCTATGTCGCTGATTCGTTTCATTTTATCAATCCCTCTTTAGAATTTACCATTGTTAACTTCAAAGTGAGTCGGCTTGTTCAACGAGCGCCCGCCAGCTAAAAACCATTCCGCCTGACGCTCGATCATCCACAACAATGGCACACGCGGATAGCCCAGAAGTTTAAAACATTTACCGGCATTATTCAAATAGCAGTGATTGCTGGGTTCGCCTTCAAAAACTACCTCTTTGCCAAATGCACGCCCAAAGGCCTCAGCTATATATTCCACACTTATCGTCTCTGGACCAGTGACATTCAAATAAGCCGGAGGATTATCCGCCAGTTCAAGCGCCATCAATGCATAAGCATTCGCATCCCCCTGCCACACAACGTTAAAATGACTGACCCCACGCGATACCGGTTTGCCCTGCCACACCAGACTGGCTATGTCATGCAGCACCCCATAACGCAGATCAATCGCATAATTAAGCCGGAAAAGCAGAAGTTTGGTCCCATAACGCGCCGCATCTGCCTCCAATATCCGCTCACGCCCCAGACAGCTCTGTGAATATTCACCTATCGGTTCAGGAACCACCTCTTCCGTACAGCCACCTGTCGCCGGACCAACCAGCGGATAAACACAGCCTGTTGAAAATACCACCACACGGCTGTTGCGGAAACGTTTTACCACATAATGTGGTGCAAGAACATTCATCTCCCAGGTTTGCGCTTCACTCCCGCCGGTACCAAACTTGCGCCCCGCCATGAAGACAATATTCTTTACCTCCGGCAGAGACGCTATCGCATCTTCATTCAACAGATCACACTTGATCGTCTTTACTCCATGCGCTTCCAGCTTGCTCTGTTCTTCCGGATTCGAAAAACGCGCTACACCATAAACCGTTTTCGATACTCCGGCGGCTTTAATCGCCTCCACCGCCTGAAACGCCATCGTAACGCCCATTTTACCGGCTACGCCAAGTATCATTATATCCCCGTCCAGACGCTTCATCATCTCAATGAGGCCGGGAGCGGGAACCGCAAGAAAATTCTCCAGCTCTGTCTCATTCAAAATCTTTTCCGGCATATCCATACTTTGTCTCTCCTTATAGGTTACAGCTGTAAAAAAAATCCAACCGGTTGTTTTAATTAGCATAAAATATCATTGTATGCTCCAAATTTCAAATTTATCACCACGGATTTATGGAGATTTTTATAGACTCAGGGGTTGCAAAAAATTCAATCAGGAGTAGATTATACGGGCTTGAGATTCACAGTTTAAATATACAGGAGCTGAAGAATGAGCAAACAACACTCTAAATTCGAAAAGCGTTCCCGCCGCAAGGCCTATCTGGAACGCCAGAAAGAAAAAGTTCGCGCCGCGATCGCGGCAGGAAAAAAGAAATAATTTTCCGATGAAGCCGGGGAAAGAAACCCCGGCTTTTTCTGTTTATGCCGGGAAATAGAGTAAAAAATCTGCTGATTTGGAGCATGGAAAATCTGCTCGCTTTTTCATGCCCGGGCTGCGGCAAAACCACAGAAAATAACGGCCTGTGCCGGGAGTGCCGGCAGAAAATCCACCCCATAGAACCTCCACACTGCCCGGGTTGCGGCGGAAAAAGCGATGGAATATTTGCTGAGTGCAGCCAATGTCTCGAAGCCGGAACACGCCCGTGGGATGATGCTTATGCGGCATTTGATTATAACGGCACAATCCGCGAAATGATTGTACAGCTCAAATTCCAACACCGTCCGGAAAACGGAATTATGCTGGCTCAGATGGCCGCAGGAAACGCAGGAGAATTTTTGATGAAATACGATTTGATTGTACCTGTGCCGCTGCATTTTCTGCGCCAGATGAAACGGGGATACAATCAGAGCGAAATTATTTCCAGAGAACTCTCCGCGATAACCGGCATACCATACCGCAATCTGCTCCGGCGATCTAAATATACTGCACCGCAATCACGTCAGAACCGCCAGAGACGACTCAAAACACTGAAAAACACCTTTAGTCTGCCGCAGAAAAATATTGAATATGTCAACTCAAAGCATATTCTGCTGCTGGACGACGTATTCACCACCGGGGCAACTCTGAATGCCGCCGCATGTGCGCTGCAAACCGGAAATCCCGCGTCAATCGGGGTTTTTACCATAGCAAGAAGAGGTGTAATGTGAAGAATTTCGCCGTTGTTGAACAGCACCATGAAGTGTTGCCGTTCTGGGCAGCGTCTCCGGCTATGGAGGTTGTATCGCTCGATTTCCATACCGATACTCTGCCGGCCTTTCTCCGCTTTATTCAAAAAGGCGGCACTCCTCCTGAATTCAGCGCAAATCCGGAAAAAGTTGTGGAAAATCTGAAGTATCTCCGCCACGATGAACATTTTGATTATGCGCTTAAAAGCGGAATCGTCAACTCCATTACCCTGATCAGCCACTTCGATTTTACTGCATCGGTACCGGAAGGATTGACCATATATGTACCCGATGAGGTGCGGAATTTGCAAGAACAGGATGTAAATCTGCTGGACGAAGAATTCTTCCGGCGCGCGGATAAAATGCTGGAGAGCGAATTCCTTTCAACCAAACTTCAGGCAATACCGGATAAGCCGTATATTCTCGATATCGATCTGGATTATTTTATCACCAAACGTTCACTGCATCCGGAAAGACCGGAGTTTTTTGCCGGACTCATGCAACACGCAGAATTTATAACCTTCTCCATGGAACGGGAATGGGTGAAAATTCTCAGCCGTCCGGAAGACCGGATGAACAGTGAATATATCCTCCAACAGCTTATGAACATGATAGCGTGATAAATATCATCACTTATTTTATATATAACTTGAATAACAGGTATTTTTGTAATATAATAATAAATAAAAGTTATAAACAACAACCTCAAAAAAACTATTCAGGAGGTAGAACTATGAGCGAAAAGAGAAAATGGTTCGGCGGAGTGGTGATTGTGGTGGTCATAATCTTCTTCGCCGCATTATGGATCCGGCCAAACGAAGCAGCTGTGCAAAAAAATATCACGGCAGCAGCGCAGGCCGCTGAAGATAATACAGCGGCCAAAGACACAGCAACAACTGCAACCCAGGCCGGAAAAACCGGCGTTGCTTCCGATGCCGCACCGGAAGAAGAGATCGTCTGGTATACCAATTATACCGCCGCGCAGAAGAAGGCAAAAGAGGAAAATAAAAAGATGTTCCTGCTCTTCCACGGCTCGGACTGGTGCTACTGGTGTATCAAGCTCGATGAAGAGGTTCTGAGCAAAAAAGAGTTCCTCGACTGGGCAAAAAATAATCTTATCCTGGTAAGTCTGGATTTCCCCAACAATATCAAGCAGGAGGAAAATCTAAAAACCCAAAACCAGATTCTGGCGCAACTATTTAAGATTGAAGGTTATCCAACTGTAATAATAGCTGACGCCTCCGGTAAGGAGATATTCCGTACCGGTTATGAGGAAGGTGGTGTGGAAAAATATATCGCCCACCTGGAAAAGGCGTTGAAATAACCTGATTCTCAACAGAAGAACCGCACTTTTTATTGGTGCGGTTCTTTTTTTTACTCTTTTCCAGGATTGTCGGACGATACCGTTACATCCAGCTGATTGAACGGAATCTCTATCCCGCGTTCACGGAACAGCATGACCACGTTCTCCCGCAATTGCGACATTACACTGGTCTGCTCGCCGGCACGGAGCCAGAAGCGGAGTACAAAGTCTATCGAACTGTCATTCAGCTCAGTACAGTAAACTTCCGGCTCAGGCGAGGTGAAAACCGCCGGAGTTGCCGCCGCCGCATCAAGCATCGTACGGCGCACCAGTTTCAGATCCGCATCATAAGATACTCCGACATGGAAGTCCCGACGCATCCGCCAACCTTTGCGCGTCCAGTTCCGGAAGTCCTTCGAAAGAACATTGGTGTTGGGCAGAGTGATAATCGAACCGTCAAACGTCTCGATAACCGTGGCCCGGAAACTCACCGTGTTCACCCTGGCGTAAATGCCGTCAAACTCAATCTCGTCACCCGGACGCACCTGCTGACCGATAAGAAGAATAATGCCGGAGATGAAGTTCTCCAACACCTCCTTCAACGCAAAACCTATACCTACGCTGAATCCGCCAAGTATAACCAGTAAACTTGAATACTGCACCTGACAGATCAGCAGGACAAATATGACAAACAAGGTCCACGCAATATAAGTCCCCAGCGTGACAAATGACGATACCATTCCAAGATCTTTGGAGTTTTTGTAGATATTGAAGATTATCAGCTTGGCCAGCGAAATTAAAAATATCAAAACCAGAAGCACAATAACTATTGTCAATACATCATTCATACTGAACGACAGCAAATTGTGGATCTTTATGTCTTTATCCACCCAGTGCTCCAGCCAGCCTTTGAGATGATAGGTTATCGATATATTGCTGACGATCACTCCGGCTCCGGCCAGCCACAGAAGCGGCAATACCAGATGATAAAGCATCATATTTGTAACCAGCTTCTGCGGCTCCTGATCAATCTTGGAAAGGATGATCCGGGAGATCGCCACCGCCGCCTGAAACAATCCTAAAACCACAAATCCGGACAGCATCATCGTAAATCCAATATACAGAAATCCTGATGCCGCAATCAGCGTTTCCAACGCAACCGCAACAATGGCAATCCAACCGACTACACGGTCAAATACCGGATAAGGCCCCTTGCGCATAAGCCAGAGCGCCCACAACAGAATTATTATATTAAGCGGCACCGTAAACAGCATCAGAAGCTGATACGACATCACCCATATAAACATTAAACTGGCCAGAAGATTCTGGATGAAAAACGGAAAATAAAAACGCAGACAGCGCCGCATCATATCCCGCTCCATCCGGAAGGCCAACGCCAGCATCAGCAACGCACATGCACCAAGAGTCTGACTGAACTGATGCAGCTGCGACGAACTGCTTAACGCCGCACGGTATTGAAAAAGATAAAACGTCAGCGCCAGAGTTATCAGTAATCCGGCACCGAAAAACAACCTGGATTTACGGTATTTGTCCGGAAACATCGCATAACGCAGAAGCCACGGATAAATCCATTTCGGACCGATAAACAGAAATATACCAAACAACACTCCGAAAATAGCGGTAAACCAGATAAGAGTATTACCGGAGGGAAGATTGCGGGCAACCTCTTTCATGTCCATATAAGTATAAAACCAGTAGACAAATATCTCTTTCTGATTCGGCAGAAGTTCAGAATAACTCTCACGGCGGCTGAAAAATACATTGTCGATTATCTCGGTACGCTCCGCCGCCGCCTGCTCCGCTAAAGAATCCAGACTCTTTACCAGATCTGAATCAATAAAACTGTCCACCGTCTTTATAACTTCACGGGCACGAGACTGAAAACTGCTGTATTTGTCCGCACACAATTTCAGCTGATCAGCATATTTCACATACTGCGGATCGCTGCGCATCGCATTCAACTCACGCTCGATGTTGGCAGTACGCGCTATCAGCATCTCAGCCGCATCACGAATAGACAGCAGAACCCGGTAACGCTTCTGAAACGCTCCGTATAACTCATCTATCTGCTGGCAGTGCAGCGTTATCTCAAAAACATCTCCCGGAGGACTTATGGATAGCAGAAATCTCAATTCGTCTGCCTGCTGCTCAACGTAACGGCTGAATTGAATAAAGTCACGGCCGTATTTCAGATAATTACTGCGATAACCGTCCATCACCTGCTCGGCCCGGGTTATCTGCGATTCAAGACGGGCAAGCACAAAACTCCAATCTTCAAGCTGGGTGATGTTATTCTGCTTCTCTATATCACCTGCCATGAGTTCACTCAAGTCGGCCGCAGCGGAATCAGCCTCCTCCTGCGCACGGCAGAAAAACGCCGCAAACACAGTCATAAATATAAGCAAATATCGCATAATCATCGTCTCCCGTTTGTGAAAAGAATATATCATGATATTCCGCCGCACGCAACTGCAAAAGCAAAAAAGCCGGAGAAAACTCCGGCCTCAATCCCAATAGTTTATTACTTCTTAATGATGTCAAGCAGTTCAACTTCAAAGATCAGCGTCGAATTCGGCTGGATCATTTCGCCTGCTCCACGTTCACCATAAGCAATGTCGGAAGGCAGGAAAAGTTTGTATTTGCTGCCAACTTTCATCATCTGCAACGCTTCTGTCCAGCCGGGAATAACCTGATTTACACCGAACTGCGCCGGAACCCCGCGGGATACTGAACTGTCAAATACACGGCCGTCTATCAATGTGCCGGTATAGTGTACTTTTACTATGTCTGTAGAAGTCGGAGTATCCCCCTCGCCTTCAGTAATTACAATGTACTGAAGACCGCTCGGCGTACTCTTCACTCCCTCTTTCTTGGCATTTTCAGCCAGGAATTTATCGCCTTCAAGTTTGTTCTTCTTCGCCATTTCCGCCATGTGCTTTTCCGCGGCTTCCTGCATCAGCTTCTGGAACTTCTGCATTGTGGCATGATATTCATCCTGCGTAATAGCAGGTTTGCCAGCCGCCGCATCACTCAAAGCCTGCGCCGCAAAAGCAAAATCCACATCATAAGGCAGACTGCGGAAATATTCCGCAACATTCAACCCCAAAGCATAACTCACCTTTTCTACATCGTTTTTAAATTCCATTTTCTTTATTCCTCCGGTGACTGATTAAAAAAACTTCCGCAACGCCCGGTCGTCACCGGGGGGATTGGACGGTGCGGAAAAACTCAGCTCTTGAATACAAAAATAAATACTACCGCCATTACCAGGCAGATCCCCGCAGCAATGTGATTCCAACGCAGCGGCTCGTGCATGTAAAACAGCACAAACGGCACAAATACACTGAGCGAAATCACCTCCTGAATAATCTTCAGCTGAGGCAGCGTCAACACCCCGGGCTGATGCCCGATACGGTTCGCCGGAACTTGAAGCATATATTCAAAAAACGCAATTCCCCAGCTGATCAGCGCCGCAATAAACCACGGTTTATTGCTGAGATTCTTCAAGTGCGCATACCATGCAAAGGTCATGAATACATTCGAGAGGATCAGCAGTCCCACCGTTCTGGTAATTGGAGAAAATAACCAGCTCCACATAATTACACCCCATCATGTTCCGCCGCCCAGCGTTGAATGGCGGCAACCTCTTTTTCCCGGTTGACTCCCAGCATCATCTCAGCATAAAGCCGGAAGAATGCGGCTATACCGGATTTGAATATATAACAACTTAAAAGACGTTCACCAAAGACACTGTCCTGATCAAGTTTTTCTCCCTCCGGCAGCTTCATGCCGGAAAAGTTGAACTTGTCAGCATCAAATACACAGCTCCACACCTCGTCGCCGCGCACCAGCGAAATCTTCGCCTTACGGAGTTTTTTGCCCACACTTAACGCGGCCTTGGCCTCTGCACTGCGCAACGGATTCTCCCCGTTCTTTACCGAAATCTCCGCCGCACCGTTGCAACCGTCCTCGTCGTTGGCAAATACCAGTGGCCCGTCAACCGCAATTTCAAATTCACCAAACTCAGGATGCTTCGCGGTTCTGCCCGTTTCATTAAAATACCACAGGGCGGTAAGAAAATCACGGTTTACATTCGGCTCATCCAGCGCTCCTTTGACCAGCTCCAGAGACGGAATGTCGCCAACTGAACAGCCAGCCAGTTCTTCCGTCATGCCTGCCGGAGCAAAAGGCACCGGATCAAGATGCAGAGTCTCATTGAACTCCATCAGAAATTCATCCAGCTGAGCCGTCGAACCAGTACAGATATACAGAGTGTCTGTCGCCATATCTATCACCGCCGGAATTCCGCTTACCGCAGGAGGGAACTTCTGCAGATTCTTTTCCAGTATCTCCTCTTTCAGCTCCTTTTTCACCCGTGACGGCACAAAATCCGATTCATTCGCCCGCATCCAGATCAACTCTTCACGGCTGCACATCGCATTCAAAAGCGAAGCCGGTATCTTACGCACCGCTTTCCGCAGCGTAACCCGGCAGCCGATTCCGGCTGATATCGTCTCTTCGGTAATATTGTTCTCCAACAGATGACGGCCGGATACCCAGCCAACCTGCAACTCGTCAGTAACACTGTCCAGCGTTCCCGCCTTGCGCGCCGCAAAACGCTCTATATAATCATCCGGCAGCTTGTCCGGCAGCTCAAAAATCGTCACGGCAAATGTGCCTCGCTCAAATGACATTTCTTCTCCTTATACTTGCAACAGTTATGAAATCATGATAAATTAATTATATCTTATAATATACACCTTTGTGTCGGAACAAGACAAGCGCCATTATGAAACAGCCGGAGCTTTTTTCATGATTTTCAGCTTGTATTCCTGAAGAAACACAAGTATCTTATCTTTGTAAACAAAAAAAACAAAACAGAGGCTGAAACCGCGATTATGGCAGACAGTGCAAAGAGTATTTTAATTGAACTTCTGGAGAACGGAAGACACTCACGCGCAGCTTTGGCGCAGAAACTGCACCGCAGCCGCCCCGCTATATCCACCGCGGTCGATAAACTCATTTCACGCGGATTCCTCCAGGAGGCCGGAGTCGCCAAATCTTCCGGTGGCAAACCGCCTACCATGCTCGAATTTACCGAAAAAAGCCTTTGCGCCATAGGCCTGACCATCGGTGCGGAAAATACTATGCGCAGCGTCCTTCTGAACGGCAATGCCAGAATTATCGCTCAGCTGGATAAAAGATTCAATAACAATATCTCCTCAATCGCCGCCGCCGCCATGGAGAGCACCGCTGAACTGCGCAGGCGCTTCCCCATGCACAATATCCGCGGCATCGGCGCCGCAATATCAGGTATTGTCGATACCCGCAGCAACGAAGTAGTGTACTCCGCTAATTTCGATATCGCCGGCCGGAATCTGGCCGAACAGCTCAGCCGCGAATGCGGACTGCCGGTAAAATTTTACAACCGGGTGCGCGCAGCGGCGGCAGCAGAGTGGCACGGCGTTAAAGAGAGCGAAGACGGTTGTTCTTTCTATCTCAACTTTCAATACGGTATCGGTTCGGTGATCCATTATCCGGGCGGGGAGTTCAACGGCGTAAATTTTGCCGCAGGTGAAGTACGCGAACTGCCGGTGCCGGTAGACGGCGTATATATGCCGATGGAAAAGGCTATGCAGAAAATTTTCGCCGAAACAGGAGCATCGGACCGCGAAGAGTGCTTCCGCCGTTATCTTGAACCATGCGTGCATTTGTTATGCAACATTGCCTCATTTATCGATCCGGAAAGAATAATTCTGGACGGCAACTTCAAACGGCTGGGCCGCGATTTCCTCAACCTGCTCTCCAGTGGAGTAAACTCAACCATGCAGGGCAGAACCAGAATGCCGGAAATACGTTACGGTAAACCGGATTCTATCGGCTCAGCCGGAGGAGCCGCGTTGAAAGTAATGCAGAGCGAACTCTATTCCCTGAAACCGGCTGATCTGTGGAATTATAAATTCTTCAATCCGCAGGAGGTAGAAATATGACTATTCCGGGATGGGTGGATTTGCAGGTAAATGGACAAATCGGGGTGGATTTCTCCTCCGCAACGTTGACTGCCGATGATTTTATGCGCGCGGCCGAGGCCGTTCTCAACTCCGGAACCGCTGTTTTTCTGCCCACGGTAATCACCAGCTCTATGGAGCTATACCGGCGTAATCTGCCGCTCATCGCGGAAACCATAGAAAAACACGGCCTGACCGGGCAGATTCCCGGTATTCACCTGGAAGGGCCATTCCTTAATCAGGCTCCGGGGTATTCCGGATGTCATAATCCGGAGTGGATGCTGCCGCCGGAAAACGGGATGTTTGACGAACTATTCGACCTGTGCCGCGGCAGACTTAAACTGATTACCGTTGCCGCTTCCGCCAGAAAACTTATACCCTATATTAAGTCCCGCGGAGTAACCGTATCCATCGGGCACTGTCCGGCGGAACCGGAGGAGCTGGCTCATGCCGCAGAAGCCGGAGCAGAACTTTTTACCCATTTGGGCAACGGCGTTCCGAATCAGCTTCCGCGCCACAAAAATGTCATTTTCAACGCTCTGGCGGAAGACCGGCTGAAGGCGATGATAATTACCGACGGTTTTCACCTGCCGCCTGAAGTGATCAAATGCTTTATCCGCTGCAAAGGAGCAGATAATATTATTGTTATAAGTGACGGCTCTCCAGCAGCAGGACTGCCGCCGGGACGTTACAATGTACTTGGCAATGACGCAATCCTGGAACCGGAGGGAAAACTGCATAATCCGGTAAAACAGTGTCTGGTCGGTTCAGCATTCACCATGAAAAGGTGCATGGATTACCTCCGGGATCTCGAACTTTTAACTGAAGATGAATTAATAACGGTGGGTTACCGCAACCCGCTGGCGGTAATTGGAATAAAAAAATAAAACAGTTGTCCGGCAGAATACCGGACAGGAAAATATATAATCAGGAGAAAAATTTATCATGGCCAGAGAGATGCTTCCGGCAATAGAGAATGCAATCGCGGCAAAGAAAGATGCGCTGGCGGCGGTGGCAAAAGAGATCTATGATAATCCGGAAGTCGGTTTAAAGGAGTTCAACTCAGCCAGAGTACAGTGCGAATATCTGTCGGGCATGGGGTTGGACGTAACGCGCAACTTCGGCGGACGGGAAACCGCCTTCCGCGCCGATTTCAGCAATGGCGGCAACGGTCCGGTTATCGGGATATTCAGCGAATATGACGCCCTGCCGCAGATCGGACACGCATGCGGACATCACCTGATAACGCTGAGCGCCCTCTCGGCGTTTACCGGAATCACCGCGGCAATGAAAGAGTTTAATCTGCCCGGAACCGTGGCGCTTATCGGTTCTCCGGCAGAAGAGGCGCTGGGCGGAAAAATCGACCTGCTTCGCGCCGGAGTGCTGAATGATCTTGATTTCGCACTGATCACACACCCCTATTTCGCTACCAATACCGACCCGGGCAATCTGGCGGTGGGTCGTTACGACGTGATCTATCACGGACGCGCCGCCCACGCTTCAGTAGCGCCGGAAAAGGGCATCAATGCACTCGACGCGCAGAATCTGCTCTTTAACGGAATATCTTTCTGGAGACAGCAGCTGCCGGGTACCGCCAGAGTACACGGGGTGATCACCAACGGCGGCGCAATGCCGAATATTATTCCGGATTACACCTCGAGCTTCTTCTACGTAAGAAGTACCGATAACGATATGCAGAAGGCTCTGGAAGAACGCTTTCAGCGCATAGCACGCGGCGCGGCCATGATGACCGACTGCGAAGTCGAACTGCGTAAATATCCGAACAGTTACTCCGCCAACAAGGCGGTTCCGGCACTGGAAGATACCGCACGGGAGTCGATGACTCAGGCCGGATTTGAACTCAGGACAATTACTCAGAAAATATCCACCGACTTCGCTGATGTGACTCTTATATGCCCCGGTGTCAATTTCATGTTTGACGTAATCGGCGACGGCAGCGAAATTCCGCTCCACTCCGAAGAGTTCAAACAACGCGCCGCTCTTGAATTCGCCTATAATCAGGCCATGCGCGCCGGTGCAGCAGTGGCGCTGACCGCGGCTAAAGTGCTGTCAGATCAGAATCTGCGGAATAAGATCCAAAAAGAGTTCCGCGGCTGATTTAATCAACCATGTTTTGCGCTCTTTCCGGTGTCTTCCGGAAAGAGCTTTTATTTTTGCGCCGAACGGATACGGCGGCGGTTTTTCAACAGCTTCAGCCGGTAGAGAAGATAGGCTGCCAGCCATGGTTGTCCGTATTTCAGCTTGATCATCAATTCGTCGTACAGGCACTCTCTTATATGACTGTCCGCCAGTCCGCCCTCCGAGAAAAAGGCCAGCGGCTCAGCCAGATAGATATGCGGAATCATAAAAGCATTGACTGCACGGTACATGAAATCATAGTCGGCAAGATAACGGAATTTTGTATCGTAGCCGCCAATCTTCCGGTAGACGCCGGCCGTTGCAAACATGGATGGATGCGGTGCAAAGGCACCGATATAACGGTTGCCCGACCGGAATCCTTTCACCCGACCCTGTTTTTCGTAAATCACGTCTCCCCACAGAATCATCTCGCCGGTAAAATAAGGCGTCAATGCGGCAGTTACCTTGCTGAAGGCGCCGGGAAGATAGTAGTCATCACCGTTTATAATACCGATAATCTCTCCCGTCGCCCTAGCAATCCCCTGATTCATCGCATCATACAGACCACCGTCCGGCCGGCTCTGCCAGTAGGCCAGCTCTGAAGCGTATCCGGAGATAATCTCTCTGGTTCCGTCGTTGGAGCCGCCGTCGATAATTATATACTCAATATCTGCGCCACACGGCCTTTCGCCGAGTACGCTTTTTATCGTCCGCTCAATCGTGGCGGCCTGATTCAGAACCGGAGTTATAATCGATATTTTCATGGTATGTAAAGCAAATTATGGTGCACTGCCGCAGAGATTATCTTCCGTATTTTTCCGCTGTTGATGCGGGGCTCGCGCTTGACGGCTGAGAATTGTCCGCCCGGCAGAAGCGATTTCAGCCATCCGGCACTCTCTTTCAACTCTCCGGCATAACCACGGTAGAGCTGCGCTATCGCCTTATTGTGCCGGTTGCCGTAACTGCCACAGTTGGTAGACGCCCAGTGCGATGACAGAAAGTTAAATCCCTGAAAGTGGAAAAATATCATCTTATTCAAATCACGCTCCGGCCAGTTCCACGGCGCAACTCCGGCTCCGGAGTTACCGGTAATTACAACGCCGGTAAACTCTTCCGGCCAGGCATCAAGATATTTCTGGTCGGCAAAACGGCCATTGTCCGCCCGGTCGAAACACCACTCAAGACATTTGCTGCGCCAGTCGGCTAAAATCGCCTCCGCTCCGCCGCGCCGGTAAATTTGAAATTCCACATTGAATCGGCCGAACAGTCTTTCCCGCCATTTCAAACGCTCAGGAAATCCGTGTTCAACTATCAACGCATTTCCATGCGCCGCTTCAAACTCCCGGAAGATCTCCTCCGGATCACGGTAAAAGAAGAGATCCGCATCCAGATAAGTGAACATATCCACCCCGGGAAAGGCGTGAAAGAGATAGCCCGGCAGCACCGGACTCAGTGTAAAAATATACTCTGCCCGCGAACGACCGGCACGACAGCCGGCAAACTCCGGGTCAAATCGCTCCACCTCCGCCAAGTCAACCGGAATCAGCCGCTCCCCGCGCTCCGCCAGGCAGGCAATAATATCGTAACACTCTCTATCCAGTGCGCAGACGTAAAATTCAAAGTCAAGCTGCAACGCCTTCAACGACCGGTACAGGGTAAGTCCGGTCACGGCGTAATTACGGTCAAAACAGCTGAAAAAATGGTACTTCATAACAGCTTCGACAACGTTTCCGACACATAGTCAACCGCTTCAGGCGGCAGTTCCGGGTAGATTGGCAGACTGATAATTTCCGCCGTCACCTTTTCCGTAATTTCAAGCGAGGTCAGACGCGGCGCCGAAATATATGCCTTCTGACGGTGCAGCGGCACCGGATAATGCACCATGGTGGCAATTCCACTCTCCGCCAGGCAAGCCACCTTCTCATCCCGCCCGGCACACTGAATTACAAACTGATGATAGACATGTTCCGCATTATCAGCTTTACATGGCAGGACTATTCCGGAACAGCCGCTCAATTTTTCATAATACCGCCCGGCAAGTTCAATCCGGCGCAGATTGGCCGCATCCAGATGTGGCAGCTTCACCCGCAGTATCGCCGCCTGAAGCTCATCCAGCCGGGAGTTGATACCGTTGCAACTGCTCTCGTAGCGCACCTTCCAGCCGTACTGCCGCATGAGCTTCAACTCCTCCGCTAAAGCCGGATCATTTACCGTCACCAGTCCGCCATCGCCAAATGCCCCGAGATTCTTGGTCGGGTAAAAACTGAACGCTCCGGCAATCCCGAAGTTGCCAACCTTTCTTCCCCCGAGCCGCGCCCCGGTCGCCTGCGCACAATCCTCGATCAGCGGAACGCCGAATCCGGCACACACCTCCGCCAGCTCATCCGCCGGAGCCGGATTACCGAACAGATGCACCGCAATAACCGCTTTCACCCGGCCGCCGGCACGGCTCAGCGCCTCACGCACACTCTCCGGTGTAAGATTCATTGAACGGCCGTCCACCTCCGCAAAACATACCCGGCATCCGGCACGCATCACCGCCGCTGCCGTCGCCGCCGCCGTATTGGCAGAAGTCAGCACCAGCGATTTTTCCGGCAGATGCAGCGCACGCAGAATCAGTTCCAGCGCATCGGTACCCGACGCACAGCCAACCGCAAAACCGCTGCCATTCCACGCGGCAAACTCCTCTTCAAAAGCCGCCACCTCGCGTCCGAGAATATAAGCGCCGCCGGAAAGTACCCGCATAACCGCCGAATCGATCCCGGATTTCAGTTCCAAATAACCCGCCAGAGGCGAACACTGTTTAACGATCAAAATAGCACTCCTCAAAATGTTTTCATCTAATATACACCGCTATTCTGCTCAGCCAAATAAAATATGAAAAATCCGCCGCATCAATCGCAATGCCATATTGCCGCGCTTGCGGCGATAATATTTTATCATCAGATTTTTAAAGCACTCCGACTCCGCAATGGGAATCCGGACAACCTCAACCGGTTCCGCCGCAAGATCCGCCCTGCCCTCCCAGTTCGAACCGCGGTGGGTGCCCGTACCGTCAAATCCGGTGTTGCGCACCAGGGATCTGGCCGGATAGAGCGTCAGCCCCCCGGCCAGAAACGCCGAAGCGTGCCACCGCACCGCCCAGGAGTCGATCCTCCCCAACGCCTGATTTTCCAGCATCCGGTAATACGGAAATGCACCGTCAAGATCAAACTCACGGCGGCTGCGGCGGTTGAAACGGGCGAGCAGTTTCAAGCTGTCCGGTTCAAAATTATGCCAGGCACGGCGCCATGTTCCCCACCCCCAGCAATCCGCTCCGCGCAGAAACATTGTCTCCCCGCAAACCGTACCGTCAACCGGCGTGAATCCGTGTATCTCCATAACCTGCGGATCATCCTGATAGAGTTCCAACGCTTCAAACATATAACGCAGAAAATACGGCGATACTTCAAGATCATCCTCCAGCACCACCACCCGGTCGCTCTCCGCCAATGCCCGGTCAATTCCACAGATTACCGAACCTGCCAGACCGCGGTGATATTCCTGTTCAACAATATCCACACAGGCAAAACCGGAAATCGTGTGCAGATATTTCCGCACCTCCGAAACCAGAGGAATATCCGCCTCTGCCGCCGGAGCATCCGAATAGACGGTAAGTCTGCACTCCGCGGCCTCCGGATTACGCAAAAGCGACTCCACACACCGCCTGATATGATCAGGCCGTTTATAGGCAAATAAAACCATAGGAGCGTATTTCACCCGACATCCTCCAGTACAGTATCAAGGTGTTCATTGTAAACAATGGCGCCGCCCAAAACCATGCCGGGGATAAAAATAATCGCCAGAACCGGAATAGCGAGCATTATTACGCACGCCATGCCGAAACCCGCAACCAGCCAATTGTCCGCCTCAAAAAGCTCATCCCGCCGGTCAAGCGCATTATGGGTGAGCACCGAACTCCATAAGTAGGAACAGCCTATTCTGCGGCAGGTCGCTACACTCGGCAGCAACCACCCGCAAAACGGAATGAAAAGACCGATCAGCCAGGCAAAAAATCCGATTGCAAGAGTAACCAACGCAAACCCCGCCGCCACGCAAGCAAGTTCGAACTCTGTGGAAAAATTGCCCCTTTCCGCCGGACGGCCGTATTTTTCCAATTCAAATTTTGCCACCATCGAGTCGAATAATACCGCTCCAAACGCCTCAAAAAGCGAATTGGCGCAAATCCCCATCAAAACCGCCGACGTTATGAAAATTGTTATACCCCAGATCCACCGGATGAGTACCGCAAGCCAGCGCCACCCATCATACCAATCCTGCGGCTCAGGCAGAAATCCGCTGCTCCATAAGTAGAGTTCACGCGCCCCCCATACCGCAATTCCGTAAAGCGCCAACAGCAGAATTAAAGGCACAATCATGTAGACCAGATATTCCGGACGGCGGTAGAACTCCGCCACCCCTCTAAGCGCACAGCAAAAACCGGTTTTAAAATTATGCAAAAAATTCATTACTGCTCCCTGTAATATCAGGTTTTAATTTTAAGATAGTTGAGATAGCTTTTTTTTCAATCAGGCTTGAAAAAAAACTATTCATGATTATTATAGGTGTGAATGTATTCGCTTAATCAATTAATAATATAAAAAGGAGACGTATTATGCGAAAAACGTTATTCTGCCTGTTTGCGGCAATGGCAGGAGCATCGCTTTACGCCGGAGAGCTGAAAAGCGATATTTCCCCTCAGACCAACAGTATGTCTATCAAAGGTGAAAATGTCGATGTTTCAGTAATGTCGGAACTGGTGGCGGTTATTCCGCCGTGGCGCGGTGAGCGCTTTAATAAGAAACAGCCGATAGAGGTGATCCGCGAAGGAAATAAGGTTCTCTCGCGTCAGACCGGCGGCAACAGCATCGACGAATTTGAACTGAAAGAGTTCTCATGCACCACCAGCGGCAATACCGCGGTAATCAATATTGATGCAGTTCTTAAACAGGATCTGCCCACCAATATGTTCTTCCAGGCGCTGATGATCCCGGATTATCTGCTCGCCGGAGCGGAATATGAGGCGGTGATGGCAGACGGCAAAACTGTAAAGAGTAAAATTTCGGAAAAACTTGAAAAAGCCGGTGAAGTTATCGACCTGTGCAAAGAGTTTAAATCGATCACATTTACCTCATATTACGGCAAACTTACGGTGAAATCAGTCGAAGGTCCCGCCCTCACCCTGATTGACCGCCGCGCCAACAGCCCCTACAATCCAATATGCGGATTTGAAATCGGCGCCCGCTGGCCGGCCACTGTGGATGCCCCGGTAAAATGCACTATTGAAGTCGTCTTTGATGAACGGGAATTTGAACGCATTACTCCGGTTGCACCGGTCGAAAACGCTCAGCTCGAGACGATTCAGGTCCGCAACCTCTTTGTTCCACCCAAGGCGGATTACTCCAAGGTTCCGGCTCCGCGCGAAGTGAAAACTCTGCCAGGCGCTTCTTTTGTCTGCGGCCCGGCAATCAATGTGGTGCTTAACGGACTCGACGCCAAGTCAGCCGATTTTGACCGGCTGTCACGTGCGGCGGAACGGATTCTGGGCGGAAAGTTCGAACAGATCGATATAACCGCATCCACTCCCGCCGGACGCAACCCGGTAATCAATGTTGAAATCGGCAAAGACAACAATCTCCCTGAAGCGGAGGACGCATACTCCATCACTGTAAATAATGCGGAAATCACCATAAAATCCCATACCGCCCGCGGCGCATTCTACGCTCTGCATACCCTGCGCATGATGGCGGATGACGGCATAATTGAACCGGTTGAAGTAGTAGACTATCCCGACTACGAATACCGCGGTATCCACCTGCTGCTGGACAAGGATTCCGTGGAGGTCTCCGGCGCGATGATCGAAAACCTTTTCGCCCCGTTGAAGATCAACAACCTGGTGGTAGAGTGCCAGTATGTGAAATGGGACGCAACCAAACCACTCCACCAGCAGTGGGCCATGAACAAAGAACAGGTGGCCGAATTGCGCAAAATCGCCGAAGACAACTTTATGGAGTTCACTCCGCTGTTCCAGACTCTGGGACACTGCGAATGGCTCTTCGCCAACGGACAGAATGTTGAACTTTCGGAAAATCCCGACCATCTCTTCGCCTACAATCCCTATCATCCGGACGTTTATCCCTTGATGGACAGCGTGCTGGAAGAGATTATCGACGTATTTAATCCCACCTATCTGCATATCGGACACGATGAAGTATTCAACGCCGCCACCGAATGGCCGTTCCAGCCGGAAAACAAGGAACGCGGCGCCAAAAAGGTCTTCTTTGACGACGTAATGCACTACTACGATTTCGCCAAAAAGAACAATCTCAAAATGATGATGTGGCATGATATGCTGGTGACCGAGGAAGAGTGTCCGGAAAACGGCGTCGGCGGACCGCCGCGCAATCTGGCGGAGATCCGCAAAGACCTGCCGAAAGATATCTATATCGTCTTCTGGCGCTACTCCTCCGGATTCCCGTTCACCGATATCGACAAGGTTTACAGCGAGGGATTCCACAATATTATCGGCGCAACCTGGTACGATCTGGCCAATATCGTCAACATGGCCCAATACGGCAAGGGCAAACTGCACGGTATGCTCTCCACTACCTGGACCGGTTACAACGGCAATGCGGTGGCGGTTCGCAAGCACTTTATGCAGATCCATCCATACGCTCAGCTGGCTGTATCCACCTGGAACAGCGATCTTCCGCTCGGCGCAGTCAACTCCGCCGAACTCTATTGCGACCTGATGGAACCGACCCGTAAACTCACTCCCGCATCCGGACGGGTGATCAACCTCGCCCCGTTTGCCAATGTGATAATTGACCCGGCGAAAAATGTATTTATGAGCGGCACAACCTACGGACTCGAAGAACTGCCGACTCCGGTTCTCACCGCCGGCGGCATGGAGTTCAGGATCGCTGAACGCAACGGCTGGCCGGCCGCGATAACTGTAAAATCGCGCACCGCACCGGAATTCCCGGCTGAAGTCGCCATTCCGTTCAACTTGAAAGCGGAAAAACTCCACTTCCTGCATACCACCATCAACGGTATGCTGAAGCCGGATACGCCGGTCGGAAGCTATATTATCACCTACAGCGACGGCGAAAAGGCGGAAGCTCCGATCATCTACGGCCGGAATATCAATGCGCTCAATGGCGAAATCAACTTCGACGTCGCTCCCCTCCGCGCATATGAATGGGAAAATGACGGCAATATCTTCCGCATGTGGTACCTCACCTGGGAAAATCCGCATCCGGAAAAAGAGATCGCCACCATTGAGCTGAAAGGCAACGAAAGCAATCTGCCGATCTACTGGTTCGGCTTAAGCATGGAAGAGTAGTTATATTGTTATGAAGGGAGCATTCCGTGTAATTCTGCCGCCTCTACTGGTCGCCATCGTATCGATTGCGGTAACCGGATGGGGAATAACACTCGGGCTGCCTTCATCGCAACGGTTGGAGAGTATCTTCCCCAACCGTGCGGAACTGGAAGAGAAATCTCAGGAGCTGGCCGGATTCATCGCCAAAGGCGGCGGAGAACGATCCGAATTCCTGGAACGGGACACGCTGGATAATTTCGGTGAACTGGCCAGATATTCGCCTTATCTCGATATGGTGCGGTCGTATAACCCGGACGAGTTTCATACCTTTAAAGTACTCGCCCGCATGTATCGCGACCGCACGATTCTGCCCGGCTCTTACGCCTACGGCAACTTCTACTTCTACCAGATGGCGCCGCCTCTGGGCATCGGCTATATGCTGGGAGCGCTCAATCCGCAACAGCCGGAGTATTATCTGCTCAATCCGGATGAGTTCGCTCCATTTTATCTGGCAGGACGGTGGTGGGTGGTTCTGTACACCGCGGCAACTGCACTGCTCGTATATTTTGCCGCGGCAAGATTGTCGGGCAGAACCGCGGGAATTTTTGCCGGACTCTTCTTCGCCCTCGCCCCGATAACAGTACTGGCGGGAAAAACGGTAAAAGTGGATATGCCGGTCGCCTTCTGGAGCACGCTGGCAATCTGCTTTTCCATCAATATGATTGAACGCGGCAAATGGCGGGACTATATTCTTACCGGAATAGCCATTGGCTGTGCGGCGGCGACCAAATATACCGGAGTTCTGGTGGCGGTTATCCCGATTGTATGGGTGATAACCGACCGGTTCCGGCCGTGGAAGAAACTTTTTTCCGCCGGAGTTGCGGCGATCGTTACCTTTCTTATTCTCACTCCGGCACTCTTCCTGGACTTCAACCTGTGGTGGTTTGACCTTCAGGGACTGCGCAGCGGCGTCGGGCGCAGCGAGCCATGGTATCTGCTGCTGGGCGATGCGGTATTGCAGTATTCATTTGACGCGATTGTCAACTCCGGCTGGATTCTCGCCTTCTTCTTTGCGGTTCCGGCACTGTTTGCGGTGTTGTGGAGCAGTATCAGACAAATCCAAAACTATCCGGATGCGATAAAGACGCTGCCGTATTTCATCATTTTACTGTTTATCGTCACCGCCCAGGGGCAGCCGAATTCAGAGAGCTATCTTTTGCCGGCACTGGCGGCGTGGGGTGTGATTTTCGGCGTGACCGCGGTGCGCAATAAATATCTTGCCGCCGCTGGAATTGCGGTAATTGCATCGCTCTTTTTCTGGAGTGCAGCATATGATCAAATTGCCGCCGGAACCGATACCCGTATTGCCGCAGCAACGTGGATAAACGATAATATCCCGGCCGGAGCAAGCATCGGAATGCGCCGTTATCCGGTAAGTTACCGATCAGTAATGCTCAATCCGGAGAAATACGATTTGCGCAATGAACTGGAGAACGGCAGAGATGCGACTCTGAACGCCGACTATTACATCGACTGCTCATTTGAGTGGGATCAGGTACCGCTTGCTCAGCGCTGTTTTGCCGCTCACCGGCCGCCGCCAACGGAAAATCATCAGCTCATAGCTGAATTTGAAGCAGAACCTGAACTCATAAATTTGATTCCGCTCAGCCGCCCCGGCTACCGGATCAACTACTTCTTTGAAGTTGTCCGGCCGCGGTTCTCTGTTTATAAACTCAACCGATAATCAAAACCACCGGCTAAGCCGGTGGTATGCACCACGCCTTCAAGGCGATATTACCGGCAACCCGACACGGGTT
>CALXXL010000019.1 GCA_944392655.1 uncultured Victivallaceae bacterium | reverse complement strand
TACTCTTATTATTACGAAAGTGACGATCCAACACTTGAACCGGACCAGAAAGAAGTCTAAATAGCAATTTAGCGGAGTATAAAATATGCCAGGTATTCATCTTAATGATATAGAACGAAAATTATTAAAAATATGGCAAAAGAATGAAATGCCTAAGTATTCTCTATTGGGAATTGAAATACACGGCAATCCCGGATTACGTGGCATATCTGACTTAGTCTTAGATTTTAGATATCCAGTAACAGTATTGTGCGGTAAAAATGGTTCTGGGAAAACAACTTTATTGTCTTTAGCTGCTTTAGGATTTCATTGCTTTCCTGGTTTTCATCCTAAAAATGCAAAAATCCAAACAGCTTCATACGATAAAGGTAGCTATTACACTTTCAATAATTTCTTTTATAAAGGTCCCAATGATAATGATTGTTTAGGGATTAATATTGTATGGAAATACAAAGATCATAAGAGTATTTCAATCAATAAACGTTCCGAAAAGTGGATGCATTATGAACGTCGCCCATCTAAAGCAGTACAATATTTAGGTTCAGCAAGGATATTAAGCGCGGTTGAACAGAAAACTCTACGTTCTCATTTTAAAACCAATAAAGACAGTTTTGCAAGGAGAGATTTATCAGAGGAATATTTACAATACTTATCAGAAATATTAGGGCGAAAATATGATTCAGCTTGTGATTTGACGCATAATAATTACCAGCTCAGAACTTGTAGAAATGTTGCGACTTATTCTAGCTTCAATATGGGAGCAGGAGAAGATGCTATTATTGAATTATTAAGTAATCTTCAAAATATGCCAAATGAATCATTATGTGTAATCGAAGAAATTGAATTAGGAATTCACCCAGAAGCCTTGAGTGAACTAGCTAAGGTAATTCAATGTATTGCTTGGAAAAAGAAAATTCAATTTGTTATATCGTCTCACTCTAAAGCTTTTATTGACAGTTTACCACGAGTAGCACGTGTACTTTTGCAGCGATTTGATTCGGAATGTCAGGTAATATATGAACCAACAACAAGATATGCAATAAGCTCAATGAGCAAAAACATAGAACCAGATTTATATATATATTGTGAAGATATCATAGCAGAAAAAATCTTAACAAGAATACTGAAAAAATCAATTAGAAGCAGGGTTCATATTGTTGAAATTGGAGGTGCCAGTGAATTCCAAAAAGTATTTCGCTATCACCAAAGAGTGATGGCAAAAATGAAATGTCTTTTTATATGGGATGGAGATATAAGTGATACTCAAGTTAACCAGTGGTTCCATGAGATTAAATTTAACTATTGTTTTCTACATCCCGAATCCACCCCTGAATACAATATATTAAATACGATTTACCAAGACGGCTTAGAAAACCTAACAAACAAACTAGGACTTTCAAGTCGTGCAGAAGCTGAAGATCTAATAAAAAACTTGCTTACACTAGACGATCTTCATGACTTCATTCACACAGCCTCGCGTAAAATCAACTTAAAAGAAGATGATGTATGTAATTGTTTTTTAGATTGTTACATTGAAATTGCAAGAACTCAGTTTGATAATTTAAGTTCTCTAATAGAACGCTGTTTGTCTTTGTCGCAAGAAGAATATCTAACTGAACATAACAGGTAATTCATGTCCTACTCAGAAGCAAATTATGAAAATGCGGTGATTCAGCTGATCGAACAGCTCGGGTATACGCATGTTTACGGTCCGGATGTGTCACGCGATTATACTGATCCATTGTATTCGGAGGTTTTGGAATTTTCTCTCCCCGTCGTTAATCCCGGTATCCCGCAGGAGGCGATAAATGAAGCGCTGTTTAAGCTTCGCAATATCGAGAACGGAAAACTGGAACAGAGAAATCTTATTTTTACCGATTATCTGCAAAATGGTATTGAGGTTTCTTTTTTCAGAATGGCGAGCAGAAAAACGATCGCGTTAAACTGCTTGACTATGAAAATATTAACCGCAACAGCTTTATTGTAGCGAATCAGTGGACTTTTAAAGAATATTCCGAGAAACGCCCGGATGTGGTAATTTTTGTAAACGGTCTTCCACTCATAGTTATTGAACTTAAATCTCCATCCCGGGAAGCAACCGATGCTTCAGAAGCATACCGGCAGTTGAAAAACTATATGCAGGAAATACCGTCTTTCTTCGTTTACAACGCTTTCTGCGTTATGAGCGATATGGCTGAAACACGGGTCGGAACCATTACTTCCGGTGAAGACCGATTTATGCAGTGGAAAACGGTGGACGGCGCAACAGAGAGTACAACTTTTGCTGACTTTAGTGTTCTTTTTGAAGGCATGTTGGAAAAACATCGTCTTCTGGATATTTTGCAGAACTTTATTTGCTTCTCCCGCGACAAAGACAAAGGTAAAGATATAAAAATCCTCGCTGGTTATCATCAGTTTTATGCCGTTCGTAAAGCTATTGATTCTACAGTCAAAGCAACCCAAAGCGATGGACGCGGCGGGGTGTTCTGGCATACGCAGGGCAGCGGTAAATCCCTTTCCATGGTATTTTTTGCTCATTTGCTGCAACAGAAGCTCAACAGCCCAACAATTGTAGTTTTGACTGATAGAAACGATTTGGATGATCAGCTTTTCGGTCAATTTTCCAAATGCCAGGAGTTTCTCCGTCAAGTTCCAGTGCAGGCATACAGCCGGAAGAACCTGAAAGAACTGCTTGCCAACCGAGAAGTAAACGGTATTATTTTTACCACAATGCAGAAGTTCGAAGAGTACGATACAGCTCTTTCTGAACGGCGCAACATTGTGGTTATGGCTGACGAAGCGCACCGGGGGCATTATGGATTTGAAAAGATCAATGAGGACGGCAAAATTCACATAGGAACAGCCAGGTTGATTCGTGACAGTCTCCCTAATGCAACCTTCATAGGCTTTACCGGAACGCCTATCTCTCAAAAAGATCGCAACACTCGCGAGGTTTTCGGCGACTACATTGATATTTATGATATGACGCAGGCGGTGGAAGATGGGGCAACACGTCCAGTCTTTTATGAAAGTCGAGTAATTCACCTGAATCTTGACGAAAAGATCCTGCAAAAGATCGATGCTGAGTATGATCTTATGGCTCAAAATGCTGAAGAGTGCGCGATCGAAAAGAGCAAGAGGGAACTTGGTCAACTTGAAAGCATTCTCGGCGCGCCTGAAACTATAGATGCTCTATGCAAAGATATCGTTAGCCACTATGAAAATTTCCGTGCGCAAGAGTTGACGGGAAAGGCAATGATTGTCGCATATTCCCGTCCCATTGCTATGAGTATTTACCGTAAAATTATGGAGTTGCGGCCAACCTGGCAGGAGAAAATTGCTGTCGTTATGACCGATGGAAACGATGACCCTGAAGACTGGCGGGCAATTATAGGCAACAAGGCAAAACGTGAACGGCTTGCCGCAAAATTCAAAGATGACAATGATCCTCTTAAAATCGCCATCGTTGTCGATATGTGGCTGACCGGTTTTGATGTCCCATCTCTGGCAACGATGTATGTATACAAGCCAATGTCCGGCCACAATTTAATGCAGGCGATTGCCCGGGTGAATCGCGTATTCAAAGACAAAGAAGGCGGATTGGTCGTCGACTACATTGGAATTGCCAGCGCCCTGAAGCGGGCGATGAACGATTATACCCAGCGAGACCGCAAAAATTACGGAGATCCCGACATTGGCAAGGCTGCTCTACCGAAATTTCAGGAAAAACTTGAGGTATGCCGTAATATTTTTCACGGCTTTAACTATTCAAATTTTTTGAATGGAAGTGATTTGCAACGTTCTAAACTAATTGTGGGCGGAGTCAACTTTATTTCAAATCCAGAAACGCCAAACAAGAGAGAACTGTTTATCAAAGAAGGTCTGCTACTGCGGCAGGCTTTATCATTATGCCGCAGTATTGTTTCACAAAACGAACGTTATGAAGCTGCATTTTTTGAGGCAGTACGAATTATGTTGACTCGTATAATACATGCCCCCCGTCATTTTTCGCTGAAGGAAATCAATGCACGAGTCAATGAACTGCTGAAACAGAGCATTAAGAGCAATGGAATAATCAATCTGTTTTCTGATGTAAAACAGGAGTTTTCTTTGTTTGATCCAGCTTTTCTGGAGGAAATCTCCAGGATGAAAGAAAAAAATGTCGCTATTGAGATTCTGAAAAAATTAATTGCTGAGCAGGTTTCTGTTTACCACCGAACCAATATTGTAAAATCAGAACTTTTTTCAGAGAGATTACAGCGGGCTATGAACAATTATCTCAATGGAATGCTGACCAACGAAGAGGTAATTGAAGAATTGAAGAAAATCGCCCGGGATATCGCAACCGCAAATGCTGCTGGGAATAGTCTCGGCTTATCCACTGAAGAAGCTGCGTTTTACGATGCTTTGACAAAACCTCAGGCCGTGAAGGACTTCTACAACAACGAGCAACTTGTGGCAATTACAAAAGAACTAACCGAGATGCTTCGACGCAATCGGACAATTGATTGGCAAAAAAAAGAAACGGCCCGAGCTAAGATGCGGTCAATGGTAAAACGTCTTCTCAAAAAATATAAATATCCACCAGAAGGTCAGGAAGAAGCATTGAAAACCGTGATCAGCCAATGTGAAATGTGGACAGATAATATATAAATTTTTTATTTAAAGAGTGATTCATCAGGCAAAATTAAGAGCGAAATACCTTTAAAACATTTGATTTATTTATATAGCCTAATAATATGGCATAGAATTACAGAGGCAGGGGAAAGAAATGTTTGTCACCATGGAGGTTGCGTAATATGAGTGAGCTTCAAATAAAATTGACGGAAAATAATGTCGATGAAAATAACCCTTGGAGTGATGACGCATTAAATAGTATAGCAACTGCCCAAAAATTAACCGCCATATTAACCCCACAGAAAAATGCATTAACGGTTAGTTTAAACGGTGAATGGGGAAGTGGCAAAACCTTTTTACTTAAGAGGTGGCAATGCGATCTGAAAAATAATGGTTATACCGCAATATATTTCAATGCTTGGGAAGATGATTTCCTTTCTGAGCCATTTATCGCAATTATAGGTCAACTGTGGAAAGAATTAAAGAAAGACTCTTTTAAAGAAGTGTGTGAGGCCGTCAAGACTGCAGCTATACCTTTCTTAAAGAGAGTGGGAATTTCTATGCTGAATAGTGGAATCAACAAGATTACAGGTGTGGATTTGCCAGAAATTGTTGACAATGAACTAAAAACAGCATCTGAATCGGCTTTTGATAATTATGTGAAATTAACTGATTGCAGGGATGATCTAAAAAAACGTCTGCAAGAGTTGGCAGATAAGATTTTTTCCGAAAAACAAAAACCTTTGATTTTTATAGTTGATGAACTGGATCGTTGCCGTCCTACGTTTGCAATTGAAGTATTGGAGCGTATTAAACATCTATTTAATATACGGCATATTATTTTTGTATTAGGTATTGACCGCAAACAGCTTGGGAAGTCGATTCAGGCAGTATACGGAAATATTGATGTAGAGAATTATCTGCACCGTTTTATTGATATTGATTTTGCTATACCAGCACCTGACCATAAAAAATTTTTTGATGCACGGTGGGATAGCTATGAACTTACTCAATATTTAAAAATCTATGGATATAAAGATTCTGGAATTGATGAAGGTGATGTATTTAAAGATATATGTTATGACATTATGGCCTGGCATGGCTTTTCTTTGCGTGAAATAGAGCAGACGTTGAAATTGTATATTATATTATTGCACGGAATTAACATACATCAACCCATGTGGCCTCATTTAGCTATAGTCTTAATTTTATTAAAACTAAGAAATCAAGACTTATATCGACAATATATCAACCACAAATGTTATGTTGCTGATGTAGTAAATTATGTTGTCCCTGAAAATTGTATTCAGAATGATAATTTTCATTATAAGCAAATGATTTATAGCATATATGCCTCATTTATACCTACCTACATAAGTTCTGAACACTATAATAAAATTATTGATTTAATGCAAAAGATGGAAAACAAAGAACCATTATCTTCTTCGAGCTATTGTGCAAGATGCTTTTTAAATAAAGATCCCGAGTGGTGTGCCACATTTGCAAAAGATTTTCGATTAATGATAAAAAATCCTAGACCTGAGCGATATTCCCTTGAGACATTTTGGAGGGTAATTTCTCTAATTGACCTACTATCTGTCGGGACAACGAAAAATACAAAAACCCCGTCATCATCTGTTATGGCTTAACATTCTGTCAGAACGCAATCGGACTCTTGTAAGTGCGGTTGGCCCCGAAAACTGGACAACTTGACTTGGTGTAAAATGCCCGTTAAATTAACCAGGAAAGGGAGGGCGTTTTATGAAAAAGTCGTATGACTCCAAATTCAAAAGCCGTGTAGCCTTGGAAGCACTACGCGGGGAACTGACCGTCGCCGAGATCGCGGGGAAATATCAGGTTCATCCGAATCAGGTCCAGCAGTGGAAAAAGAAACTCATGGAAGGAGCTTCCGAGATTTTCCAGTCCAAGGCAGAGCGAAAAGAAAGCAAGCCGTATACCGAGGACGATCTGATGAAGAAAATCGGACGCCTTGAAATCGAGAATGACTTTTTACGAAGTGTGTCCTTGGCCTGCGGCTTGAATCCAGAAAAGCTCAAATAAGCGATCAGAATCCGGCTTTAAGCGTGAATCGTCAGTTGAAGCTGCTTCAGGTTCCTCATTCGAGCTTTTATTACAAAAGCCAAAGAGAGATTTCCCGGACAGCTTCCGACGAACGGGTCAAGGACGAAATGATGGAGATTTATATGGAGACGCCATTTTACGGAGTGCCCCGTTTGACTGCGGAATTGAAACGCCGCGGTTACAAAGTGAATCACAAACGGGTGCGCAGACTGCAAAAATCGTTGAATTTGCGAACGGTCTATCCACGTCCGCGTTTTAACACCTCGGAACCTCATCCGGAACATGAGAAATTCCCGTATCTTCTGCGCAAATGCAAGATAGAGCGTCCGAATCAGGTATGGAGTACGGACATTACTTACACGGCGGTTGCCGGTCATCGAGCATTTGTGATTGGAATTGTCGACTGGTTCAGCCGCAAGGTATTGGCTTATAACGTAGTGAATACAATGGACGCTTTTCATTGTGTTGAAACGTTAAAAATGGCAGTGGATTCCTATGGGAAACCGGAGATTTTCAATTCGGATCAAGGGAGCCAGTTTACCAGTTCGGAGTTCGTGGCGGAACTTCGGAACCATGGCATTCAGATCAGCATGGACGGACGGGGACGATGTTTGGATAATGCAAAGATGGAGCGTTTCTGGTGGGCGTTGAAATATGAGGACATCAAAATCAAGGAGTATGTCAGCTTGCCGCAACTCCGCTTTGGTGTCCAGCATTATGTGAATTTTTACAACTCCAGGCGGATTCATTCGGCACTCCAATATCGGACGCCGGATGAAGTCTATTTCGGAACTTGCAATCGGCAAACAGTGGGATATAGTAAACCAAGGGTCTTTACACCAATCTTTTCATAAAAGTTGTCCAACCTAGGGGAGAGGCGCAGATAATGCGGCAGTGCGTACGAGCAACTACCATTGCGACACAAAATGCTTTTGCTAAAATTATGGTGTTTGCGAAAACGATTTTTTCTTCTCATACTACAAATCAGGCGGTACAATAATGACGGGTATTTCTATTCATGAAGGAAAAAGAAAAATCCTCATTTGTGGGGTAGATGGAGCTGGGAAGAAATCTTTTGCGAACATATTTTTTTCAGAAAAACCATGCAAAGTATCAAAAATTAAATTGCATACGAACATAAAAAAATTATTATTTGTTATCATACTTGACGGCCTTCATCTAGAAAATGTGGCTGAAGCTGAGGTTTTAGAAGAAGTTCTTAATATTAAGAAAAAACAAAGCAAGGACGTTGAAGTTTCTTGTTTGGTGATACTTAATAAAACAGATTTATTCTATAATCGACGCAAAACTCAGAAACTCATACGGGAGATTTATGAATACTATCAAAAAAAGTTGCAAAAATACGAATTTAAGGAGATTTATTTTGTCGCATTTTCGTACTTGGCAACCAAAATTTTTCATTCTTTGACAAATCGTATTATGGATAAAGATGATTGCGACGATGCCTGTTTCTTTTTACATAAAATCGGTCGCCATATTGACGAAAATATAAAACCGTTGCAAATGCAGCAATACTTATTATCACACAAAAATGTTTTTAGTGTGTTCTCTGGTGAGAAACTTATCCAAAATTTTTTGACGAACTGGCGAAAGGAAAGTTGATATGGAACTTTATTTATCACACAATCCCTACACCATAGAAACTTATTTTTCTATTGATGGTGACAAATGCAATGCGGCATGGTTTACCAATTTGACGCAAGCAAATGGAATGTCTTCTCGTTTGCAAATGTGGATTATGCGTTTTTTTGATGAGTTACATAATGCATATCCGACGAAGGAAAAATTTTATTTGACCTTCAAAGGTACATCTACCGATTGCCAAGATATTCAAGAAGAAGCTAAAAGTGCAGAAAACCGCCTTGGTATTCAGCTGGTTGTAGGTATAAAACCATGCGGAGACCCTGAAAATAAATTTAAACAATTACAAGCATTATACCAAGAAGCACTCGCTGGTCCATATGATGACTTCAAGACTCTTGAGTTGAAAGAAGATTTTGATAAGATCTCTGATAGAAAATTGTCCGTTAGTGTAATGGCCCCAATGAAAAACGGAAAATCAACTTTGCTAAATGCTATTCTTGGACAAGAATTACTTCCTAATGCTACGCAGCGTTGTACTGCAAAGATAAGTTACATTGAACATTCTCCGATGGCGCAAGAATTTGAAGCAAAACGTGTTAATTCCCAAAAAGAATCCTCTGATTATATAACTTGTACAAGAGATATACTTAATGAGTGGAATTCTGATGATGAAACACGAAATATACTTATTAGAGGAAAATTGTCGGGTATGAGTGTTTCTGATTATAGATTGCAATTCGTAGATACCCCTGGACCAGATTCTGCTGCTCACCCAGAAGATAAGACAACAATAGAACGTTTTCTGAATGATACTTCTCTTCCAATGGTATGTTATATCATAGACAGGGTGAACACATCTGAAACGCATTATCTTGAACGCTTGAAAAAACATATGAGCAAATATGGGAAACAATCGGAGGATAGATTTATTTTCATTGTTTCTAGAATGGATCAACTCGTCATTGGGAAGACACATTCTTATAATAACAATCCCATAAAAACCAAGGTGGATGACATCCGCCGTGATTTACAAGAACTTGGCATAAAAAATCCACGGATTTTTCCTGTAAGTGCTTGGATAGCGTTAAAAGCTCGTGAATATAATTCCATGGAAGACGAAGATGACCAAGACGATGCTATTGTTGATTTCAAGAAATTCCGTAAAGCTATGAAACGAATAAACGCTAGCTTAATGGATTATATGTCTATAAGTCCTTCTATAAAGAATCGTCTTTCTGCTGAACTTAGAGAGTTATGGAAAAAAATTGATGAAGATACAGACACTAAAGATGACAATCTACGTCTTGTCGAAATTTTAAGCGGCGTTCCTGCTTTAGAGGCTGCAATTGAAGAATATTTGCTGAAATATTCAGTGCCTGCACGAATTTATGATGCCGCATCCATTTTTGATGCAAAAATTAAACAAGCTAACGCAGAGAAGGCCTTGTTAGATGATATTTCTAGTAAAAATACATCACTTGACGAAATCTCAAAAGACATTACTAAATTGCGAGATTTTCTGTCAAAAGGCAGAGGCGCGCAGGAATTAAAAGGGCAAATATTTCCCCCCAAATGGGAAGAAAGTGCAACTTTAAAAAAAGAACTTTCAGCGAGCGAACGTGATTTTGACATTCAGATTCGCGAGAAAATAGCAGACATGGAGCCAACTACACTTGATGCACAGGGGACTATATCTCCTGAAGAAAGTACCAAATTCATAAATGATTTTATAAAATTTATGAAAGGATTGCAAAACGCAATGCTAGGTGTATATGCGAATGAAGTTGAAACCGATGCCCGAAGTCAATTTGACAAATTAAAAGATGCATATGATGAAAAAATTAAAACTATTTTAGGACAGATGCCAGAAGAGTTTCAAAACTTTGTAAATAGATTTGATTTTGTTTTACGCGGCACAAATAAAATAAATGTCAAAGCAAATGAAATGATTGTCGCTGTAACAGAAGAATACATTGAAAAGGTTCAGCGTGAATATTCTTTGGAAAAAGATGGATTCTGGAAAAAATTCTTGTCTATTTTACCGCTGACCGATACAACAACAACAGAGGATGTTACAAAAACTAGAGTAATCAATCGTGTAGTGTTTAAGGATTTAAAAGCTTGTTTAAAACGAGAAGCTAGTAATATATTGCAAGAAGGACTTGAAAAGGCCAAAAAAATGTCAGAAGCTCATTATAGGTCTCTGCGTTCTACTATGCTTGGTGAGTTTGAGAAAGTTGATAGAAAACTCAAGGATTTTAACGAAGATTTGAAGAAGAAATTATCATCTCAGCAAGAAGAAACAGAAAAGCTAAAAGAATATGAGACAGTTTTAACTTGGGTAAAGCAATTTCAAGAGAAACTTTCGCATATTTTAGATTTGGAGGTTAAATAATGCCAAATTGCAAAGATAATCAAGAGTTGTTGCACATTCTTAATAAAATAGTAGAAAAAGCTATTGATAAAGAAAGTGCTTCTGATGAGATTTTATTTAAGGCAAAAGACCTGTTAGCATCTTTGTCCGAGGGGAGCAGGAACGAAAGTGAAGTTAATGTTCCATCGGAAGGCACTGAAGAAAATTTTGCTGGAAATGAAAAATCACAAGATATTGATGGAGATTTTCTCCAAGAGAACCTCGATGAAAAAATCCATGTAGTTAGCGATACCAGACAAACTTCATCTACTGAACTGGCGAAACTTGTTGAAAAAATAAAATCATCATCTTGCCCAGAGTCATACTTGATTGCAGACAAAGAGTTGGTAAGATATGTGAACGAAGAAAATTCAACTCGTTGTGTTTCAACTATGGCATACGAAGGGAATTGGAATGGAGAAACGGGGTGGAAAAGTGTAAAGGAGCTTGAAGATATGGTTTCGTATCTTTGGCATAGAATGCCAAGTATATTCAAGCCTTTTGACGAGGAAAGAGCTATTTCAGAAAACATATCTATGTGGAGTAAGTCTTATTTTGAAATACAACGAAATTATTTACGACATAACTTCTCCATACAACGTTTGTGTCATATGATATTGGTTTACGCTAACATCTATGCAGATCAACTCAATAAAAATTACAGTTCATCACCAAAGCGTCGATCGAGTATTACTGTAGGCACTTCAAAACGCCCTTTTGAAGAAGACCCTAAAAGAAATAGTCCCAAAAGCTTTTGGGGTCGTAAATCTACTACTTTGGGAATTATTATAGTTGTGGCGGTTCTTGCTGTTATCGCTATTTTTAAATTATGTAGTAAAAGTGAACCTGTAACACCGCCTCCAGTTACGACAACGTCTCCCGTTGCGACACAGCCAATAACCGTTGCTCCTACGACTCAACCTGTAACACCACCTATTTATTCATCTGACGAGCACCTTATCTCGAAAAAGGATGATACAAAGGATGTTAATTACTCTGGCAATACAAATTTGAAACATAACCTGGAATTATCCGATAATCCAAGTAGCCAAGGAGAAACGATGCCTATTGGTGTAAAAGATAAATATAAGCCAAATCAAAGAGGTAAGTGATATGTCTGAGGAAGTATTAGCCAATAGTGATTCCGTGCTTAAGGTAGATAACCCACAATTATCCAACCAAACAGTTCCTATGCTTGATAGAGCTCAATTTCTTGAGGTTTATAGCAGTTTTCAAAGAGACTTGTTTCGAGAACATCTTTCAGAGGCAGTTGTTGCAAAAGCTATTCCCAATGCTCTTGATTTTTTTAAGAATAAAGATGCGCTTTTATCTTTATATAACATTCGAACCTTACGCTATAGGAAACTTGGCGATATAAATAATGCGTTAAAATTGTATTATCAAGCTGCGAATCGGCTTGGAGTTCCATTGGTCTATGTGTTAAAAAAGGAAGCAGGCGAGGTCTCCATTTTTTTAGGTGGTTTAAAAGCAATCACCGCTGGAATGAATAGCGAAAAGATGCGTTTTGAAAAAACGGCACAAATACTTCCAAGTATTCTTCCTGGCTTCCTTCCGGGAGCAGATTGCAGTGTATTTTCCAAAGAAAATATATCAGCATTTGTAGATAATAGCAAAAAATCCTATAATCACAGACGCCTCATATATGGAGTGCCGGGAGAACGAAAACCTCAGGCCAAACAACCACAACAAGGCGATGGAAAATCATCTCAGCCTGACAATGCCGATTTTGGAATTGAACGAGTCATTGATGCAATTTCTAATGATTTTATGATAATTGGTTATTCTGAGCCTGTTTCTAATAATGAAATCAATAGAAACCAAGCTATTTTTGCTGCTTCAATGGAGTTTTTTCACCTATTGGCTAAACAGACAGAACAAATATCTGAGTCATTTGCCACTGGTAGAAATTGGGGGACGACTAAATCAATCGGCATAACCAATGCGGAGAAAAGCATTTCAACAACAGAACACTATGGCGATGCAATAGGCACTTCCATTAAAAAAATGTGGAATCGTTGGTGGGGGGAAAAAGATTGGTTTAGAGGTGAAAATAGCCCAACATCGCGAATAGATAAAACAATAAATGAACCTGGAAAATCTATTCAAGAACAAACTGGAGAAAACCAAGGGGGCTCTGAAACTGCTACCTCACAAAAAGGGATTTCTTTTGAAAGAATAAATGAATTAGCAAGGCAAACAGAAGCCATGATTTCAAAACAGATGAAACGCCTTGAAAAAGGGTTGGCATCTGGTATGTGGCGGCATACAACACAAGTAGTCGCTAAAGATAGCATAACCGCAGATAGAGTGGCTAATGTTCTTTGCGGTTACTGGGGTGGAGATGACATTACATTAGCTCAGGTTCGGACAACTAAAATTTCAGATGACTTAATAAATACTCTCCCTCTCTTTAAGTTTGGTATGCTGCAATTGAATTGCATTGACACACCGTTAGGGGAGGACTATGCAGGTGTTTCAACATTACTAACCACAGAAGAATTAGCCCTAACTGCCTCTTTGCCATTGCACGAAGTGCCAGGGGTGGTTGTAGAAAAACTCACAGATTATGGAAGAAACTACAACAAGTCTTCCGAAGAAAAACAAGTAGAAATTGGAAATATTGTTGACCATGAAAATGTTACAGAACAAAAAATAAAAATCGGTTTTGAACAATTAAAACGTCATGCGTTTGTGACAGGGGCAACTGGTGCTGGAAAAAGCACAACCATGCGCCAGTTACTGCTTAATCTCAGCCGTCAAAATATACCGTTTTTGGTGATAGAGCCAATAAAGAGAGAATATAGAGAATTAAAAAAACATATTCCGGACTTACAAGTTATAACTTTAGGTGCGGATGATTGCGAAAAGTCCTTAAATTCTTTTGAAATTGAACCCGAACTGGGGTTAATCCCGCATATTGATAACCTTAAAGCCGCATTTAATGCAACCATGGGCAATTATTCAAGTATGCCATTTATATTGGAGGACATGATATATCGAGCATATGAAGAATGCGGATGGGATTTAATTTCAGGTAAAAATGGGCTACATGACAAGGTTGCAGCTACCGGATTTCCGGCTCACACATTGCCAATTATGGGCGACTTGTTGCCATTGGTAAATTCTTCTATTAATAACTTCTTCCCTAATCAAAGTGACTATGGGAACAGTTTGCTTGGGGCATTAAAAGCACGCATTAGCAGCATGACGCGTGGAGCAAAGGGGAATGTTTTAAATAGCACACTTAATCCTATTTCAATGAAGGATTTACTCAACAAGCCGTGTGTTATTGAATTATGGCCTTTTACTGATAATGAAGAAAAGGCATTTATAATGGCATTGCTCATGATTAAATTGTATGAATATCGACAAAATATTGATATATTAAATCAATCCCCTGAGAAGAAAGACCGACCTTTGAAACATGTGTTAGTAATAGAGGAAGCGCATCGATTACTTGCGAAACCACAATCCGGCGGCGAACATTCTAGCAACGGCAGGCAAAAAGCTGTTGAGTTTTTTGCTGATATATTAGCTGAAATACGGTCTTATGGGCAGGGTATCGTAGTAGTTGACCAAATTCCATCAAAATTAATTCCAGATGTTTTGAAAAACACGGATGTGAAAATTGCTCATCGTCTGGCTGATAAAGAAGACAGAGAGGTGATAGGAGGCACTATGAATCTCAATGCTGAACAGATGAATGATATCGCAAAATTAAATCCGGGTGAAGGTATTATTTATTTTGGTGGTTTGCGACAGGCAATGAAAGTAAAAATTCCGTTATATAGCATAATTGAAAGAGAAAAGGCAAAAAGAGATGAAGCACGCAGATTCAAGGATTGAGTCAGAGGAAAATAATGTTTTTATAATCTGGTTCGGTCAATTACTCATTTATGGACTAAAATGTGATACTCATGATTTAGCTATATTACGTCCAGATTTTATACGTCATATGGAAACAATTGCAGGAACTCAACCTATAGTTTCCATGCAACGCCTATTAGAAGAGGCTGCAAGCAAGTTTGTAAATATCATGCAGACCAGATTTGAGTTAGATATTAATGCAACAGCCTTACTATATGAAAATTTTCAAATTTTTATGAATAGCTTCCTAAAAGGCGAAGATTGTCTTGAATGTTTATCAAAATTACGCACAGTTGATGCGTGGAGCGGATTATCATCTTGCCTGACAAACAAGAAGATGCCACTTTCCTTGCTTGATTATATTTTGGACATTATTCTTCTTCCGGTCAGTTCAGATTTACTTCCAGAACTTGTCCATTCAATTGACGAACTATTTTTAACAAATGAAAATGCGAATATTGATAAAATTGATAAAAGCTTAGATGCCGTCGCAAAAAGATTATGTTTTAATTCAAATCTTGACTATTCGCAAAATAATGAATTAAAACTGGCCATAATGTGTCATTTGCCAAAAGAAGATAATGATTTTTCCATGAAAACTGGGTATGCATTTAAATTACTGAGAATGCACTATGAACTGACGGAGGCGAAATAATGGTAGAACCTATTACAGCAACTGCAGCGACAGCCGCAACAACTGCATCAACTGCAAGTGATGCAATCGCAAGTGGTGCAATCGCAAGTCCTAATGCAAAGAAGCTCGATGCCATTCGCAAACTTGCAACAGTAATGATATCCAAAGGAATTTATGAGTCAGAAATAGTAGATGAGTTTGCAACCCCAATATATACTGGTTTAGCGGCAGTTGGACAAGGAAAGGCAGACAATCAAAATCCTAGTATGGCAACACCTTCAGTCGGAACCGAACAAGGGGTCGAAATTATGGCTGGCGGAGAAGTTAATGCGAAGGTAACTTCAACAGAAAAAGTTGCCCATGGAAGTAGGGACAATGTTAATTTGTCACCTGTAACGAAACCTGAAACTCAACAATTATTAGACCGTTGTTATCAGGCCCCAACAATTAAGGAACAATTGAAGACCGATGCTCAAAAAATCATTATTGAACGCAATATAATAAATGAACAGGTTGTAGTGGATGGCAATAAAAAGACTGCGTTGATTTGGATTGAAGAAAGAGTTGTTGACCGAAAATATTTGGAATACGGACACCTATCCGACATACTATCAGAGATTCGTCATGGAAATATCCCATCTATCCGTCAAGTTTATCTTGCATTGGTAGATTTGACAGATATGGTAACATTCAAAGTTTTCACTCCCTATTTGACAAAATACAAACTTGAAGATGCAAAAGTCAGAATAAGAGAATTATCAGCTGATTTGGAAACTAAAGAATTGGCATCATCTCTTCCACTAAACTCTGCAGAAAAGTTTAAAATTGATAGACGTGAAGACAATAGGGCTTGGTACAAGACTGATAAAGTTACAGAGAAATTTCAGCATAGAGATATTGAAACAACTAAACACCTTGAAATTAATGTATTGAACTTAAAGGATTCTTGCACTGTTGAATTTTCACAATCAGAACTTGACAAGCTGTTGCTTGATAGAAAGCATATGATTGAATTCTCTGCAGGTCCTAATGAAACATTTCATTTGCATGGTTCATTTGCACCAGAACAAATCGCCGAAGTAAATAAGTCTGCAGTGGCTTGGACAAAGGAAGCAATACTCACTCAAACATCTGAATATACAACAGAAGAACATTTTCATAATTATAAATGGGATCTCGATGGTTTTCTGGGGAAAAAAATAACTACATCAGATAAATCAGTCAGTATTGAGGTTCAGCATAAGTATAGTGAGTATTTGTCCGATTCAGATAATATTAATTTAGCTAATATAAATAGTTTTGAGGAGGCTTGTAAAAAATTCTCAACAATAAAAACAACGGCATCTTTGCAAGGCGAAAAAACTACGATAGAAAAATACATTGACACCGAAAATACTGGAGCAAAATTTGAAGAAGGTTGGATTACATATATTCCTGGCGGTTCTATTGTCAATTTAGGAGCAAAAGCCGACCTCGGTGCAAAACTTTCAGGATGGGACTATTTTTGGGCGGGTGTTGATGTCGCAACAATCGCTGTGGCTTTTGTTGCGTCATCTGTTGCAAAAACGGCTGTGGTTGCCGGAGCAAAAACTGTTGTCAAGGGAGGTGTAAAAGTTGCGGCGAAGCAAGGCGCAAAGAATGTAAGTAAAAGTGCATTAAAGCATGGAACTAAAGCATTCGCAAAAAATTCAGCAACGCAAACCGGGAAGGTTGTTATTAAGAATGCAGGTACAAAAGCAGGAGCTAAAACTGTCGCAAAAACAGCGACAAAAGTTGCTACAAAGACTGGATTAAAACCTAATGCTCGCTACATTAAGAATGGATTCACTTATATCACCGATAAGCAAGGACGTGTAATAAAGGCAACAGGAAAATTAAAAAATATCAAGGGAATTAGAAGCGTTAAAAATCAAAATATTGCTGCTAAAATGGGACGAGTTGGCGATGAAGGCGGTCATTTAATTCCAGCTAATTATGGTGGGTCAGGTTCGTTAATTAATCATGTTCCACAGACACGAACGGTTAATCGCAGTGTAATTAAAAGAATAGAAAACGAAATGGGCAGAGCGCTACGAGCAGGAAAAAAAGTTGAGTATACGATTATGCCGCATTACCCAAACCCCGATACGCTTCGTCCAGATAAATTTACAATTCGCTATGTCATTGATGGCGTACAAAAGACAAGGAGAATAGCAAATGTCTAAAGAAATTGATTTTGGTTCTGAAATGCAAGAACTTGCAAATGTAGTTGCACAATACGCTCCCGAAAATTGGGAAAAGATGACTGTGCAGTTTGAGTTTTACTCGGATGGTGATTATGGAATTGATTCATGGGCAGATTGCGCTGATGGAAAATATCCTGTAGACTTTGACGAAGAAGATATAGATGCTTTAGAAAAAACATTTAAATCAATTCGCAAAAAATCTATTGAAAGATGGAATATTTCGCATTTTGAATTTAACAATGAGGGGGACTGCGAAATCAATTTTGAATACTAATTCATGGATTGTCCATTCCTTCTAAGGAAGATACTCAATATTTGAAATAAACTTCGTCACAAAAAAAAAAATTTATATTGGCTAATAGCCATTGTAGTCTTGGGCGGTGCGATTTGTTTTCTAACAGATTGTGAGCAGTCATAGAAAATAAATCCACTTCGCCTAAGACAAAAAAAGAAGTTATATGCAGCGTTTGTCACGGCATGGAAAAAATCACTGTCAAAACAAGTACGCCTTGTCATTTTTTGTAAAAGAAATTGACGTATACAAAAATAGTATCATAAATTATTGTGGTGATGGGTCAGATGTAGCAATTGCAGTGCAACAGGAAAAATTTATTCCGAGAGCAAGATGCAATGCTCTAAATGCATTGGTAAAGGAAAATTTAGAATGAGTTGTTGAATATTATGGATATTTATCATAAAAAAAATATATATTGGGCAGTTTTGGTAATTTCTATTATTATTGTTATTATTGCTCATTTAATTTCAATATCTTTCTTTTTTTGGTTAGGGCTATTTGCAATGGGATTTTGTTTAATCTCTACTGTGTTTTCAAATATATCTGTAGAAAAACAAATTGTATATTGTGTTTTGACATTTGCGCTTGCTATAATTATATCATGCAATGCAGACAAATGTAAAAATTGCAGTGGCAAAGGGGAAAAAACATGCTCTTACTGCGAAGGATTATATAAGTGGCAGTGTGGTCGTTGCAATGGAAAAGGAAGAGTAGCAGGCCTGATATGGGGTACAAATAAATGCCCCAGTTGCTATGGAGACGGAACTGTAACTTGTCCGGAATGCTCATATGGCAAGATAAAATGTAATGATTGCAATGGTACTGGGAAGAAAAAATAAATGGGACTTCAACTGAGCCGCCAATTCTAACAATGCAGTAAAGTTTTCCGCCCGGTGATTCAAAGATCACCCGGACGGTTATGCGATTTTTTTACCCTTATATCAAAGAGGTAATATATTTTTAAGAAACTGTTGATTCTCAATTTGCTCGGGGCGCCTTCCATTCCAAGATGGTTCAGCCTTCCACCGCGTGTTCTCATGCCGCAACAAATCTCACACAAGCTGTTCGCCTAGGCCAGTTGACAAAATATCCGCGACACAGAATGGACAAAATAGTCAAAGGACTGTTTTCGTCTGTCGCCATCATATTTTATCACGATTTTTTTAAATTCTCGCTTCAGGATCAAATCCAGCACTTGACGAAACAGACTTGCGGATGTATTCTTTATGACGGAGCCTCCTTATTTTTTGGAAGGGCATCCATAATATACTGTTACGGGCAAGTTGGCTCAACTTTTTTCATTCTTTTTTAAGTTTGTTAGGCCAGGGGTGATATTCTACACCGCGACCTGTGAAATAAGTTTACAAGTAATCGCAAAATCTCTAATATGGCAAGGTGTAGAATGAATTTTACGTTGAAAGATGCAACAAAATTGAATAAAAAATATCCCAGACTTATAACGACGGCATAATGGAAATGATATTTTTCCAATTTAACTGACAAACAAGGACACAAACTGAAACATGAGAAAATAAAAAAATAATTGCACCAATGTGCGTTGACCAATCAGTCACGATTTGAATAAATTTTTATTTGAACTCGCAGTGCAGTTTTATAGGGAACTCAAACTTCATTTTTTCTTTAATCCTCCAGCTTTATGTTTGAGAGCAGTGCAGTTTTATAGGGAAATCAAACGCGCCTTTTCGCCGAATAAATTTAAATTAAACGGTGGGATGTTTCAATCCTTTGCAAAAGCCAATAAGAGATACTTTGAATTAGAAAAAAGTAATCCCCTAATGATATTGTATTGGTTAGAATCAGTGATAGAGTAATAGGGAAAAGCATTAGAAATGCTTATAAAAATTACTTTTCCTACACAAAAGATTTTGTTGAATATATTGATTATGGCCTGGCTTAAAAGACTTAAAAGACGAGAAAACTATTACTCCTATAGCAATAACAAAAAAATTGAATCCATTCCTCGAACAAAACGTGTTTGCTTATTAAATAAACCTATAATCAGCTCCTTTTATGACGCTGATACAAGTTAAATCATTATTGTGTCAAAATTTTCTCTAAAGCTAACAGGAGATCGGTTTTGTCGGGGATGGTGGAGAGCAATTGCAAGGCGGTGGATATCCGGGCTTCGGCGGTTTGGGGCGACGCTGTACTTAGTGTGCGAATCGCCTTCTCCTGCGCCTCTTGTCTGTGACTATTTTACCATATCAGCTTCTGTGCCTGGGCTTATTGTTACATTGCCAGCAGAATCAAAAAGATATTGACTGATCTTGCCAGTTGTCATATCTTTCACCCAAACTCCAGGTTTTGTATTGGCGGTTTTTACAAAATAAGTTTGATCTGCAAACGGTCTGAATTGGGTATTTTCATCAGCCAAACCCGAGAAAATAGCGACATGAACTTCTTCGACAACAGCTAATCTTAGACCACTGGTAAATTCTTTTACACAATTATTATCAGATACATAAAAAAACAATGCTTTCGCCCGCTTTTCTATTAGGAAAGACTCAAGTTCGCTATCCTGCTTCATAATTTCACTATTCACGATAGATATTGAAGGGCTTTGAGAAAGACAATGAAGGCATTTTTTGATATAACCTTCGTAGCCACATTGAACTACAATAACAATACTTTCGGGGGCACTGCATTCAAAGTCATTGTCCATTTGCCGAGAAAGCAACAATCTTAGCAAATGCAGCATAAATTGATTTACTCCAGTCCCCTCAAACAGAGTGATAAAACCGTTATTCCAGAAATATGGAAGATTGTTGGGATGATCCTTAGGCCGCATAACAATTTCGTAAGGTTTTATCTTCCATACTGGATCGAGCTTTATACCGTATTCATGCGCTCTTTTCTTAAGTTCATTTTCATTAATAATAGAGGTCTTACTCTCTTCTATCGTTTCAGTCATATGAGCATTATGGGGGGCGATTTCTTTTGCTGTAACTTGACGGATTTGTATTTTTATATTGTGTCGTTTACTTTCTGTGAGAACAGGCCATATTTCTGCAAAGGCAGTCCGATTAAAAAGCTGATCTGACGGGTAATAGGGCAGTATGATTTCAGATGCTGTATTACGGAATATTTCCCAATCCAGGTTTTCTGCTCCTCCTGCTGTACATATCCAGTCAATATTCCGGTTCGCTCTAACGATTGGCAGTGCAGTTGAAAAGCGACGACGTTTAGCCGTCAGATCGTATTGAATGCGAGAGACTCCGGATTTGCACGGCTTGAAAAAGAATGGAAATATTCCGGGTGCATCCTTATATTTGAAAAATTTAACCTCACATCCAGCAGGTATATTCCGATATGGTAAATATGTGTATACATTTATCATAGACCAATTTGCATTGCCACAGAATAGATAAGGGATAGAAAAATCAGGTAACTGGCCGGTAAGTTCTATGTGGGAACGGGTCAATTTGCCATAAGTCGAGTCCATATCAATTTGATATAGATTAAGCTTTTGTGCCATCGCAATATAATTAATTCCACCAAGCATTTCAGAAAGAACATCTTCAAAACAACATGTATCCACAGAGTTATAGAATACCGGCATACGCAATGGAGTCACCGGATAACCAGGCGCCATAAGATAATTTGTATCAGATAACAGAGGGACCCTTGAGACATTTATTCCTGGTTCACGTGTATTTATAAGAATTGATCCGTTATGGTTGGAGAAGCCTCCTTGTGCTGGAATAAAAGTCAGATCTCCTAAGCGTGAAATCTCTGGGGAGTCTGCATGGTTAATAGCCCAGATTGCGACTCTGGAGCGTGCATCTTCATATTCAATGCTGTTTATGTCATTTGTTTCTTTTGTTATTGTAAGCATGATTTCTCACTCTCACTTTGAATCGCAAGATAATAGTACAGCACTGTTCCAATAACCCGGCAACGGAAATAGAACGGATTGGCACACCAGATATCAAACATCCGCCTGAATCCGGAATCGTAAAAAGATATGATCGGATGCGGTAGTAATACTTGGCATTCTTTATGTAATTCTGCTGGATAATAAAATCCCAATAGTCGTGGCCCTTCCACGTCTATGGCTCTGACAATGGTTTCCAGTTTATTTGTAGTTAATGGGAATGGCGATGTATGGAATCGGCGTTTAAAAAGAGTGAGAAGATAATCTGCGCCGCCGGGGAAATAATGATCTGTGATTATTGGACGATTGGCGATATTTCCAGATACAATGGGCGCTCTGAGTGTGTTGTCTTCGATATCGGGTTGATACCCCTTTTTTAAGTTTAATTTCATCATGATATTTTTTGCCCTTTTATTAAAATTATTTCAGTTTCTGAGATGGAATTTTTGTCGGTCCCGATCTATAAATGACGACGGCAGCGACGGCAAATACACGTTTTTGCAAAAGTATAATCTTAATCAAGCAACTCAAAGCCCCGGTATCCACGGATGCGACGACCACCAATGGAGTTACAGCCAACAGCATTATATTCTGTGCCCATCGATTTTGCCAGACGTTTGTAAAACGCCTGTTCCTCAAGATACTCAAAGCCCATTTCTTCTTGCTTTTTTATATATAGTTCATAAGCGGCTTTCGATGAAAATTCATTGCCAGCCGATCGCTTGATGTAGGTTTGTACAAATAGATCCATTGAGTGAATCGTTTCGATCAATTGATCGCGTCGGGCTTTTTGATCCGCAGTTAATTCAATTTTCCAATTATTTGCCCGTACACGTTGTGAACCTTCAAGAATCCAATTTAAAATCGCATCTCCAGCTTCATTAAGTAGCCGCTCGGCAAGGGTTCGATCCTGATGTTCTTCCGGGATGTGATGGCGAAATATAATTGGCAACATACGATCCTTCCATTCTCGCCCTTGACCTTCGAACGCAATTCGCATTTTATTGTTAGTTACAATGATCAGAGAAAAGTTGCCAAAATGCTTAATCCGCTCATTTTTGAATTTTTGCGATGTTTGGAAATAATCTCCTCCAACCACCTTCTTTACAAATTCACCACCTGAGGAGTATAATCCTCTGCTGGCGGCTTCTGAAGCCGTCAGCAGAGTCTGATTTGTTAAATCAGAAAATCCGAAGTTATCAGCCAGTTGTTTGAAATTCAGATCAAATACACGGTTCTCCCCCAAAATACGTGAAATAAGCAGAACCAATAGGCTTTTCCCACAGCCGCCTTCACCTTGAAAAAGTAAGAACTTCCTAGTCCGATTGACCGGAAAGAGTGAAGCTCCAAGATACTCCTGTACTATTTTACGGTCATCCCTATCCGGAATAATTTCACAAATTTTTTCCTCAAATAAATGTGATTTCGCCTTGGGAGTATAAGAAACAGTTAAGGTGTCAAGAATGAAATCCTCTTTAGTATAATTGCGAAATTCAATACTCTTTGTTGTCTTATTCCAAAAAAGAATTCCATTTGTGACTGGAATTATATCCGGTTCAAGGCTATGGAAGCAAGCATGCTCCTGTTCCAGGCGAATCATTTCGGTAATTTTGCACAACAGGCTCGTTGTTATTTGTGAGAAACATTGTGACTTATTTTCTTTCATTACTCTTAACAGCAGTGCACGAAGTTCTAATAGAACGTCTTCCTTTGTGATTTTGCGCCAACGGTTGGCCGTATCGCATTGCATCCAGCCAAAGTTATTGAAGTATTTTATATGAGTATCTCGCAGAAACAATTTTGCAAAAAATAAATGGTTGATACTGGTTCTATACTGACCTTCGCTTTGAAATGGTTCACCAAAATTTTCGATAATATCATGATATTCTTGATACATTTGAGGACTCCTCCGGTGGAGCATTGATATAGTCAACGATATCCGTTATTCTATAGCGGACGGTCTTATTTCCAACGAGTTTCCTTTTGAACGGGAATGCGCCTTCCTTTTCAAGGGCGCGAAACTGGGAATAACTTATTCCCAGCATTGTTGCGGCCTCTTGCGGCGTGATTAGTTTAGGCTTAATTGCAGGGGGCAATTCCCCCTTTACTGCAAGATGCTGAAGCGTCTTTGAAATAAGATCGTATTCCCCGGTCGTTACTCCTCCAGAATCAAGCAGCACAGCTGCAAGGCGACATATTAAACGTACCGCCTGGGGACGCAATAAATGCGTTGTTGCAAGATTGTTTATTAGTGCTATCATTACCATGTTGACATATATCCTATTTCGTTTTATTCTGAATAGTTTTAAGATACATGGTGGAAAAATTGAAGTCAATTTATCGGCGATTTATAATGAGTATTTTATAAAGTTCAATGTACATAGCACTTTTTATTTTTATAACTTTAGAGGTAAACAATGTATCAGTTTAAAAAATAATAAAATTAAAAATTTTTTGTGATATATCTCATAGTGATAATAAGTTATAAAAATGATACAAAAAGCGATTGGTAATAAAAATGTCATCAATCTATCAATGGTAACGAGAAGGAAAATGTATATTTTAAACAGCTGGCGAATTACGAGAAATAATAATGTCAACTGGTGGTTAAACCGCCAGTTGACATTATTATTGGGGATAGCTTATTATTAGATTATTTAGAAGCTAATATTCAAGCTTTAGTTTTTTTGACTCTTTCCAGGTGTCTTTTTGCCCCTTGCCGAGAGCGTTCTCTTGACTCTGCCGAGCGTGGAGCTCTTCGCTCCACAGGATATCCATTACGAGTCCTTTTTAAATTTTTTGTATATAGCTTTGTGTAGCGATTAAAGATAGAAGCGAACTTTTTTAAAGAAGTATCTTTATAACCGTGCTGTTTTAGAATGGCAACAATATTTTTCTCGTTTTTTTTGAAAACTATCTCAATTGCTTTTTGACGAGGATATTTTTGATTACGAACTAAACGTTTCTCTTCTTCATCGAAAGATATCGGATGCCAGTAATCCTCCACGGCAATGCAATATTCTTCTAGGTCCCTAAGAATATCTATACTGATTTGGCGACTCAGTCGTGCATTTTTTGTCTTTTGTCTATTTTTATAATTTATTTGTTGCTTATAAGAAGAATTCTGCCAATCCCAGCAGAAACGGACAAGCCTCAAGGCATCGTAAAGACAGTCTTGTGCTTTCATTTTTTTCAATAGATGGTAACAGTTTCTTCGCCTCTATTGTTCTATCAGCAAAAGATGGACCGTGTAACCAGTATGACATTAGAATAAGATAAAGCGGTTCCTTGAGTCTATTAGAAGTTTGCAGCCCTTGATAGATAGACAAATATTGTTGTACTAAATCCCGATTTTCCATTGTCGGGAAGATGATAGCTTCTTCGTTAATGATTAAATCATCGTTGTCAGAGATATGATTTTGCATTTCGGCTCCCTTACTCTAAGATTTGTATTATTTGTTCTATCAATTCATTGGTGGGTTTGCAATTGCCTTTAAGCAAGGTCAGAACTTCGTTGATTTTATCCCGGTCGCTTTTCTGATTTATGGTGCCACTGATCGCGTTAATTGCCTGTCGTTGTGCTGCATCTCCAACGTGGGTGTAATATTTGTCGGCAATTTCAGAATCTGTACCGAGTATGGATAATAAAACCGCTTTGGGGATGCCGGATTCTGCACAGAAACTGGCAAAAGCATGTCGGAGAGAATGAAAGCCGTATACCGTCATCTTTTTACTGCGTCCTGGTACCTCTATCGATGGCTCGAGCCCGATCCAGCGGATTACCCGTAAAACATCAATATTTATCAGGTTTACTCCGACATTTTTTCCATTTTTATCCACTTTATTGTAGCGGGCAGCAGATTTTGGACAGACGTATTGATTTATTTTCCAGCTACAGGCTTCTTTCAATACGTCATACAACTCATCTGCCATCGGGATGGTTACTTCTTTGCCGGTTTTGAATTGTTTTATCCATAGACGTCTATTCTTCATGTCAACGTTTTGCCATTGCAGAAGAACACAGTCTTTCAGGCGTTGCCCAGTGAACATCCCAATATAGTAAATAACGCGGATTTCCGGTTTATTCATGACAGTGTATCTTTCATCGGCAAGAACCTCGCGCAATTGCTGTTCCTGCTCCTTACTGAATGCCTGCCGCCGTACAACTGTATTTTGTTCTTCTCTTGCATTGCGCAGAAGAGTTTTTGAGCTGAACGGGTTAGCCCCAGAGTAGTAATCCTTGAGACAGTCGAATATCTTCCTCAGACGCTTGATTTTGCGGTTATGAGTATCGACCGCTTGGGGCAAGGTTCTCATAAAGTTTGCAAATTCTTCCGCTATATCGCTATTGAGTTCCGCTATTGTGTTTATAACTGTATGGTGTTTGCCTGGAGTAGTGACAAAAGCGACAAAATCTTCATAAGTCCTCTTATAAGAGAGCTGTTCGCTTACAGTGTGTGGTGTTGCCCGTTCCGGATGGACTTCATATTTTGCCCAACCCTCCGACAGAGGTAACATCTGGGCTTGGCGGGAAAAACCTTTGATCGCGTTCATCTGGGCTACAGCCACATCCATAGTCGGCGCGGATCATATAGCATCAAGTTCTTCCGCTTTCTGTACTGCTTCAGCTTCATCAGTGGTGTGCAAGGCAAACTCTTTTCTTATTCCGTTGGCGATAGTGAGCCGATAATAGAAGTTGCCTTTTGCGGTTTTCTGCCTTAATTTGCCGTGAAGTTTTTGCATCCGTCTTTTTAACCTGTTTACTGTTTTCACTATTTTATAACCTGTTTTAACAGATTATGACACAATATAGCATTCAAAAAAGACCAAACTATACCCTCACGGGGAGGGAATGGGGAAAATCCCCGGATTTTGAGCTTGAAAATGGTGGAGGTGGCGGGAGTTGAACCCGCGTGTGAACATAGAAAAATATTGACTTCTACATGCGTAGTTGATCTAAAAAATTTTTTTCGTCCATCAAAAGGCCGGTCAACAGACCTTTGACAGACTAGCAATCGAAAAATCTTACCCCGCGCCCCAATTGCCAAGGCTTAGGGCCAGGACGCTAAATGATGCCCGCTTCGCTTACGCCCATAGGCTGGCAGACATGGCGCTTGTTTTAATTAAGCAGCCAAAGCAAACTCTTCGTTCGCATTTAATTTTTTTGATTGATGATTTACGAGGCCAACAATCATCCTCGGCACGCCGTCAATATCGAACCATGCCCGTCGAATCCGGAACACCCCCAATATCGATACATGTTCAAACACCTAATATAATACATTTTTTGCCAATAGCAAGAAAAAAATATCTTTGATGATTTTTCAAGGTAAAATATTGTCATATCTTAACTTTAAATATATATTATCAACGAAATCGTTTTTCAAATACGGAGTTGTACTGTGAAAATTCAAATCGCTAAAAACCGCTCACTTCAGGATATGGTGCGCCATATCCCGTTTCAACAGGTGGCGGACGCTGTAACCAAGGCCTGTCTCGAGGCTGCCACTCATCTGCCAAAAGATGTGCTTGACGGAATAAAAAAGGCCATGGATAACGAAACTGATGAATTGGGCAGGGATTTCCTCGCTCAGTATCTTAAAAATGCAAAGATCGCCGAGGAGACCGGCTTGCCGCTTTGTCAGGATACCGGTTTCGCTGTGTTTTTCGTGGAAATGGGGTCAATGGTGGTGATTGACGGCGGTACGGTTTCTGAAGCAATTACCGCAGGTACAGAACGCGGATATGAACTGGGCTTCCTGCGTAAGTCTATCGTCGATGATCCGGTGTTTAAACGGGTTAATACCCGTACTAATACTCCGCCTATAATTCACTTGACTCAAGTTCCCGGCGACCGCCTCTCAGTAATTCTGGCTCCAAAAGGCGGCGGTTCGGAAAATATGAGCAGTCTTAAAATGCTGACTCCGGCAGCCGGACGCCAGGGGGTGATCGATTTTGTGGTCGAAAGCGTTATAAAAGCTGGCGGAAATCCATGCCCGCCGACCGTTGTCGGCGTCGGTATCGGCGGAACTTTTGAAAAAGCCGCTTTCCTGGCCAAAAAAGCTCTGATCCGCCCCATGGGCGAGGCTAGCCCGGATCCGGAATATGCTGAGATGGAACGCGAAATTTTAGCCAGAATAAATGCATCAGGCGTCGGTCCGCAGGGATTGGGCGGAGATACTACCAGTTTCGCAGTCCATATTGAACACTTTCCGTGCCATATCGCCTCCCTGCCGGTGGCGGTAAATCTCAACTGTCATGCGGCCCGCCATGCCGGGTTCGAACTGTAAGGAGGAAACATGGCAGAGGTATTGAAACTTCACTCCCCGGTGTCCAGGGAAGATTTGAAGAATCTGAAGGCCGGTGACCGGGTGTTGCTTTCCGGCACGATCATAACCGGACGGGATGCCGCTCACAAGCGTTTGGTCGCCGCGCTTGACGCCGGGCAGAATTTGCCGGTTGAACTGAAGGGCATGATAATTTACTTTGTCGGACCGTGTCCCGCTCCTCCGGGACGTCCCGTCGGCAGCGCAGGCCCGACTACCAGCTACCGCATGGATGCATATTCGCCGCGGCTTCTGCGCGAATGCGGACTTCTGGGAATGATCGGCAAGGGCGATCGCAATGATGAGGTGATTGCAGCTATGAAAGAGGCCGGTGCAGTCTATTTTGCCGCTACCGGCGGCGCCGGAGCTTTAATCAGTCAGTGCATCAAACATTGCGAGGTCGCGGCTTTTGATGATCTCGGCCCGGAGGCAATATACCGGATGGAGGTGGAAGATATGCCGCTGGTGGTGGCAATTGATGCTGAGGGTAATGACCTTTACCGGCGTTGAACTATGAATGTTACAGTAACTTCACACGGGTTTGAAACTGTTTCGCCTGACGGCAGTTGGCTTAACTACTGGCTGTTGCACAGCGAAGCCGACTGCCGGACTCCGTATTGCGCGGTATCCGGCTGTCCGGAGCCGCCGTTTGCCGGAGTGACCGTGTGTCGCAATGAACAGCTTTATGTGGTTCCTCTGTGTCGCAAACACGGTGTGACCGGAATGAATGTTGACTTATATCCGCATGAACCGTTGGCGGATTATCCCGGCAGTGAGAAATGAAGATTATCGACGCTCATATCCATTTTACCGCCGGAGAGGGATTTTCTGCAACCGCTGAAGAGGCCGGTCATGAAAATTCAGCGGAGCATCTGGCCGCTGAACTTAAACGGCTGAATATTGTTATGGCTGTGGCGATGGGCTCGGGCGGCGGCAATACCGGTTGTTCGGAACCGATGATTCCCAATTTGTCCGGACGTGATGCAGAACTGCCTCCATTTATCGCTTGGTGCGCCGGTGTGAACAGCGCGGAGTTGACCAGAGATAATCTGACCTCAACTCTGGAAAAGTTTGAGAATTGTCTCAGACGCGGGAATTGTGTCGGGATAAAACTTTATCCGGGATATAACTTCTTTTATGTCAGTGACCCATTATATCATCCGTTTTATGAATTGGCGGCGGCCTATGATGTGCCGGTGGTGATTCATACCGGGGACAATGCCAATTCTCACGGCAAGTTAAAGTATTCCCACCCGCTTACCGTGGATGATGTGGCATCAGATTTTCCCGGAACCCGTTTTGTGATGGCACATTACGGCAACCCGTGGATTGTGGACGCTACTGAGGTGGCGGTTAAAAATCCTAATGTCTTTATCGATATATCAGGATTGGCCGTAGGCAGGTTTGAGCCGGAGTGGTTTTGCAGCCGCTATTCAAGTTATCTGGAATATATAAAGATGTGGATGACTTATCTTTCCGACTATAAGAAAATTATGTACGGTTCTGACTGGCCGCTGGTAAATCTGGAAAATTATCTCTCTGTAATAAAACGGCTGATTCCGGAAGACGAATACGAAAATGTATTTTTCAATAACGCTTTGCGGGTATTTCCGAAAATCAGCCGTTTGCTGTGAGGTTTACCAACCGAACCAGCTTTGAGTCGCCTGTCTGCCAACTTCGCGGTTGCCTTTCCATACCGCAATACCCTGACGGTTGTCTGTCAGCGTCAGACTGAAAAAGTAGGTGACCTCGGTTGTGCGGCCTTCGGTTATCTCCTGTTGGATGATTGCTCCGGAAAGCGAGAGGTTCGGCGCTTTTAATGTGCCGCGTTTCTGTACCGTGTCGATGTTGAAGTTATCGTCCAATTCCAGATCACGGATGTCGGCACTGGACTGATCTTTCAATTGGCCGTCTCCCGCAACCGCAGTGGTTACCTGAACTACACCGGCATTCATAAGTTTTTCCGCAATGCGCTCGGTCAATACAGGCATATTGATTGTGGCTGTGGTGTTGTTGACCACTTTCCCCAACATCAGCAGCGGCATGTCATCGTTGTCTTTCTGATATTGTTTGAGGTAATTGGTGAACTGCGGGCTGTTGAGCATGGACTGCACAGCAAAGTCGGCGGCTTCATTGAAATCCTGCGGCGATATCTTCAGCGTCGCTATTCTTCCCTCGCTTGTGGTTGTGTCAATGGTATGCGGAGCTGTGCCGCAACCGGCGGCAACAATGGCAACTCCGGCCAGCATGATAAATTTTTTCATAGTTGGTTTCTCCTCAATTATTTTTCTCTGATGTCAAACAGAAAATCGGCCGCAGCCGGGGAGGGCGCGACTCCGGTGAAAACCGCTCTCTCGCCCGGATAGACTATCTTTTCACGCCATACTGCGGAGGCCGGTTCAACTTCAAAACCCTGCCCGTCAAACCAGCGGAAACGATAATTATATACTTCAGGATCATCGCTTTCAAACCAGGATGATTCCGGAGATAAAGCAACGATTTGGACTGAATATACATCAATTTTATTTACATTGGTCGCAATGTCGACCACCGCCATGCCGCCGGGAAGATAACCATCCGGCGATATGCGGACGTCTTTTATCGGTTCATCGGAGAGATAACCGGCTTTTTCTGATGAGTGGGAACAGCAGCCGGCAAGCAATAATATGCCGCATACTGTCAATGCTCTGGCAATAAAGTCTCTTTTCATGACATGATATCCTTTCATCAGTTAAATCCTGTTTACAAATAAAAGACATAATATCTCAACGCCTTAAGCGACGGCGCATTTATGTATACTATAACCGGTTTGTCAGTTTTTAAAAGAGAAAAATCTATTTTCGTTGAGTCAGCATTGTAGGCGGGCAGAATTATTTGCAGTTGGCCGTCTTCCGGCATCGGAAGTACTGCCAGCGAAATTTCCGCCGGAATCAGCTCCCAGCAGCGGGTATCGGCAGTATTGAAAAGATATTTATAAACAGACGTGGTCACTAAAGTGCCAAGATAAATAAGGTCATTGTCAGTGTGTCTGGCTATTTCATTGGCGGTAATGGCTGCACCTTCTTTGATTAAGTAACTTATAACCATCCGGGTTATCATCCCCGGAAGCCTCGCCATATACTCCTGCGCCGCAATTGCATTGACATCAGCCAGAGTCTGCGCGGAAAATATCCCGTCTTGGGTACTGACAATGGTTGGTTTGAATACCTCCGGATAGGTTTCACATACCGGAAAAGCAATCCCGGTATAACCGATATAGGGCAGGATTATTTCCAACTCCTCCTGCCGGTAAGCCGGGCCGCGATTGGCAGCTGTAAATACATATACCGCATTGCCTGGCGTGAATTCTACCTGCACATTCTTCAGCTTTTCCGGAATATCCCGGTCAGCCCGTTTTAAGGCCGCAACATAGAGTTCACATACAAGCTGTGAATTCGGGAACGCATTATACAATTTAGTGAATTCAACCAATGCATTTTCACTGTCGTTGTCATTCCAATAGGTGATACCGGATAGAGCTATTGCTGCCGGATTGAGAAAGTTGCCGTATTCACTGCTGGCAAGCTGTGGCTGAATCGGCGCAATAAGCTGTTTTATCTGCGGCATGTCGGCAATTTTCTGCGGGGTAGAGTCGAGAGCCTCCGGATTGTTGCCAGGTTCAAGCTGCTTTTTAAAGGCATCAACCTGCGCCTTTTCTTCTGCAATCAGATCCGCAAAATAGTCCGCCGCATGGTTTTGCGCTCTGCGCATACGGTTGATTTCCACCCGGAAGTTGTCCCGGTCATTCAACCCCAGACGGGCAAGGGATTTATACATACTCAGCATAATACGGTCACGCATCATGCCGCGATAGGGGAGGGCGTTAATATTGGTGAATACTGCTCCGCCTTCAGCCGCCATATCCCGCAAACTTATAACTGCACGGCGGTCGTAATCCTCAAAAAGCGTCTCGGCCTGTTCCAGAACGGCAAGCCCGGAGGCGAAGTTGCCGGTGTTTACCAGAAAACTGCCGTATTCTAACAGCCACATCGCTTCATCCCCGGAACCGGCAGTGGAGGCTGTTTTATCCCGCAGATCTGACTCAACCGAGTCACGCCCATTCAAATACGCGTAGACAATGTCCTCTTTCTGCCGGTGCGCATTGCGTATTGATGAACAGCCGCACAGCACTGTTGGCAATATGCTCAATAGAAAAGTAATTTTAATTATTTTGTACATGTAATAACAATAACATCACCGATTCATCTTTGCTATCACAGAATAATATTTTAACCGAAAATAGTTTGTCGGCCCAACGGCGCAAAAGTTGATTTTTTCATATATTATGTTATCTTAATAAGATAGATTAAATATCAAGTAAATTTTTCCGAGAGGAGGCGTCGATTATGCGACAAAACTTTCTGCCTTTTACCCGGCCTGCCATAACTGAAGAAGATATAAAAGCCGTCAGCGATGTTCTGCGCTCCGGATGGTTGACCAACGGACCGCGTAATGCCGAGTTCGAACAGAAAATGTGTGAATTTACCCGCAACAGCCATGCGGTGGCTCTCTCTTCCGCCACCGCGGCAATGCATCTTCTGACCAAAGTGATGGATCTGAAACCGGGTGATGAAGTGATTACCCCTTCGATGACCTGGGTGTCAATTGTCAATATGGTGGTGCTTGCCGGCGCAACTCCAGTGTTCGCCGAGATCGACCGCAATACGATGATGGTGACCCCGGAAAGCGTAGCTGCATGTATAACTCCGCGAACCAGACTGATTGTTCCCGTACATTTCGCCGGAGCTCCATGCGATATCGACGGCATAAGAAAAGTCGCCGGAGATATTCCGGTGGTCGAAGATGCCGCTCACGCCATCGGAACATACTATAAAGGACGGCATGTCGGCGAAAATGGCACCGCCATCTACTCCTTCCACGCAATAAAAAATATCACTACCGGCGAGGGCGGTATGCTGATCAGCGATAATGCCGAACTGGTGCAGAAGATCAGACAATGGAAGTTCCACGGAATTATTGTGGATGCTTTTGACCGGGAAAATCGCGGACGGGCTCCGCAGGCTGAGGTGAGCTACCCCGGATTTAAATATAATTTGACCGATATCTCCGCTGCATTGGGGCTCAGCCAGCTTTCACGCATCCGCCAAATTAATGCCAAACGCGCAGAACTCGCTGAATATTATCGGGAGAAACTCGCAGATATTGATGAGATTTTGCCATTGGCGGATCCTGAAGGTTACGATTTTATTCATGCCTGGCACCTCTTTGTGGTACGGGTGGTTTCCAAAAAACTCAACCGCGATGAGTTTATGCAGGCTTTAAAGGCCGAGAATATCGGTACCGGTCTGCATTTCCGCTGCGCTCATTTGCAGAAGTATTACCGCGAAGTCATGGGGTGCCGCCCGGGAATGCTGCCGGAAACAGAATTCAACAGCGATCATATCTGTTCGCTGCCGCTGTTCGCCGATATGAATTTCGAAGATGTCGATGATGTGGTTGAAGCTATAAAGAAGGTGCTTGGATGAGTGACGGTATGAAAGCAGACAATTCGGTCGGAAACAAGCGCAGAAGTTTCGGATTCGCGGAAATTACTCTGTATGTAGTTGCATTTATCTCTATATTCTCTTTGCTCGGAGTAAACAGCTTTTTCCGCTCCGAAGATCGTTGGGCGGAGATTGTCCGCGAAATGCTTCTTACCGGAGACTGGTTTCATCCGGCAATAGATTTTGTAATCTATTTTGATAAACCGCTCCTGAGTTACTGGCTGATCGCTCTTACTGCAAAATTATTCGGCAGCCTGAATGAATGGACTCTGAGATTGCCCAGCGCAATTTGCGGAATGGTAGTAATCTGGGGAACCGTAAAAATATTCCGGGATTTGTTTTCCCGGCAGATCGGAATATTGGCCGGATGGCTTACTCTGTCGTGCTACGGATTTTTAATGTGGACCAGAAGCGCCGAGGCGGATATGCCACAGCTTGCAATGGTGGTGCTGGCTTTTCTGTGGTTTATGCATTGCCGCAAGAATGCGGGATTTCTGCAATACTGGATATTCTATCTGCTGTTATTCGTAGGTGCGCAGCTGAAAGGTTTGCCCGCTATCTTTGTCCCGATCGCAGCTGTGATACCTTTTGTGTTTTTTCATGGCGAAATTAAACGCAATATAAAGTTCAGTCATGTGTTAGCCATAATATTGGCTTTGCCGGTATTTTTTGTTGCACCACTGCTGGCTGAATATATGCCGATGTATGAACTTTATTCATGGCCGAATCAGCTTTCCGCACTGGATCTGGTGTGGCGTGAGAATATTATACGGGTGTTCCAGCCATTTGACCATGATGAACCATGGTATGTCTATTTATATGAATTGCCTCGTGTGCTCATTCCATGGTCGCCATTCTTTGTAATGGCTCTGATTTATTTCGGAATGAAATTCAAAAAGCTGGACGCTGATACAAAAGCACTGTTCTGTACTGTGATACTTATATTTTTGATGTTCTCTTTTTCCGGTTCCAGAAGATGGTATTATATACTGCCGATTACACCTTTCTGCATGGGGCTGACATCGCTTTTCTTATGGGAACGCAAGGATGACCGCTGGCTGGCAATTGTTTTGAAGGTGGTACGCTGGGTGGCGGTGATAGGTGCATCGCTGGCGGTTCTGTCGCTTCTGATATGGCCGTTCTGGGGAATGTTGAATATGGCATGGCCGACGATGTTGTTGATAATGATTCCGTTACTCGGCGCAATTGTCCTGGTTTTGCTTATTCTGGGAGAACGCAGTGGAATGGAAGCGGCGGAGAAACTATGTCTGCCTGCCGGACATTGGGCTTCATTGCTGGTATTGGCGGCAATCAGTATCGGCGTAATGTGCGGAGTATATTCATCAATCGAGAAATTCCGGTCATTTAAGCCGTTTTTGATTGAAATGCATCAGAAATATGGTCATCTTGCCCCGGAACGGGTAGTTTTCCTCGCTTATGACCGTAACTGTTTTCTGCTCTATTTCTGGAATTATACCCAGCCGGTAAATGTGATTAAACAGGTCGATCCAGATATTGTTGAAGGCAGTGATGAGCACCGTAAAGAAATAGTCGGCGCATCTTTAAAAGAGTTGCAGGCTGAATTGGGTCGGTTGAGCGCTGAAAGTGATGAGGATATCGTGCTGATCTCATTTGAGCGCCATATGGATAACTACCGTGAGGTCGGTATAAACTCAATACCTGAATTCGATATGAATGAACCAACTTACCGTGAATCGGATGATTTTATAGAAGGAAGTGATAAAAAGGATTTTTGGTTCTGGATTCTGAAACCGGAGCAAATCCGGCAGATTCAGGCTCAAACTGATGGGAGCAATGCAGAACAATGAATAAGATAGTGAGAGTTGATGATATAAACAGCTTCAGTGTGGTTATTCCGGTTTATAATGAAGAGGGATGTCTTGAGGAGTTGATTCAGCGTACATTGAAAGTATGCCGCGAAGTCGGGATGAAGTTTGAAATCCTTCTCGTAGATGATGGAAGTAAAGATAATTCCGCTACAATTATGAGTAACGCCAGCGCGGCTAATCCAGGCGAAATTATTTCGGTAATTCTGAATCGCAATTATGGACAGCATGCCGCTATTATGGCCGGTTTTTCTCTGGTAAGCGGTGACCTGATTATTACTTTGGATGCGGACTTGCAGAATCCGCCGGAAGAAATTCCCAAACTTATTGCCGCCGCTAAAGAGGGTAACGATGTGGTGGGAACTGTGCGGCAGAAAAGAAAAGATACATTTTTCCGCCGTTTCGCCTCTATGATAATAAATAAGATTACTCAGAAGGCAACCGGAGTTAATATGCGCGATTACGGCTGTATGCTTAGAGCTTACAGACGGCATATCGTTGAAGCAATGCTGCAGTGTCGTGAAACATCAACATTTATTCCGGTTTTAGGAAACAGTTTTGCCCGTAAGACATGTGAGATTCCGGTTGCACACTGCGAGCGGGCTGTAGGTGAATCAAAATACTCTTTGATGAAACTGATCAACCTGCAGTTCAACCTGATTACATGTATGACAACGGCACCTTTGCGTTTGTTGTTTTATCTGGGCGGCGTTTCGGCAATATTCGGTTTCATTCTTTCTGTTACCATGATTATTTTGCGCCTGATTTATGGCGCAGACTGGGGAGCTCAGGGGCTGTTCTCTCTCTTCTCAATCGCTTTTATATTCATCGGCTTCCTCTTGATCGGAATGGGATTGCAGGGAGAATATATCGGCCGTATTTACAATGATGTACGCCAGCGTCCGCCTTATTTTATCGAAAAGGTTATCGGACAAAAAGATAACTGACCGGTCATTGACTGGCGGTCGGGGGGCAGTTTTGCATGGGCAATTTTTTTCTGGTATCTGGAAACGACGAATTCGCAATAAAGGCGCGGGCCAGAGAACATATAGTCAGCTTGTGTTCTGAAGAATTTGAAGCCAATCCGGATCTGGAAATTATAAAGGGCGATGCTGAAGGAGTTTCTCTCACCGAAATTCTGGCACAGTTTATTGGCGCATTGAAAACTCCGCCCTTTCTTACCGTACGGAAAGTGGTGTGGCTGCGGAATTTTAATTATTTTGCCGAACTTTGCAGCTCCAGTGCATCAAATCAGATTTTGACTATGGCAGCCGAACTCGCAGAATTTTTTAAACAACCGCTGCCCAATGATGTCGTTGTTGTTATCGATGGCGCTGATTTGGATCAACGGAAGTCCCTCTTTAAGACATTTAAGGCAATTCCTGGCGCAGAGATAGATTTTTACCGCAAGGCCGATCTTGCTGATCGCAATTATAACGGTACTCAGGCTGAGAAAGTGACTGCCTTGGTTCGTGGATATAAAAAACAGATCGCTCCCGATGCGATAGAGTATCTGATTCAGGCGGCCGGAACCGACTACGGCCGTATGTTGAAAGAGGTTGAAAAACTGGTGACTTATGTCGGCGACGAAAATAAAAAGATAACGCTTGAGGATTGCCGGAATATTTGCAGCCGCACGCCGGAAGCATTGGGGTGGGAGTTCGCCAGAGCTTTGACGGATGGCGATTCAAGAGCTGCATTGGCCGCGGCTGACCTTACCATCCGTCAATTACGCGGCATGGGCGGCAGCGGTAATATCGAATTGGGACTGGTCAGTCAGGCCTCCAGAGCTTTCCGGGAGATCGCTGAAACTAAATTGGCAATTACTGAATTGAATCTGCCTGAACATATCGGCAGCAACTATTTCTACAATGTATCTGAGGATTTAAAAGAACGTTATCCGGATAATATGTTGCTGAAACTGCATCCGTTCCGCGCTTTTAAGCTGACAGAGCAGGCGGCTAAATTTTCCGGCAAACGTTTGTCCAGGATATTTCAGGCTTTGCTGGATGCCAACCGGAATCTGGTTTCCGGAGGCGGAGAGCCCAGAATTATTCTGGAAAGATTAATTCTCGATATAACCAGCCGGTAATTATGCAAAAAAATCCGGTCTTATTGGTTTAAGACCGGATTTTTGTATTTGGCATCCTTTGTAGATTAAGGCGTAAGAATTTGATTCTGCCCAGGGCCAACCAGCATTTTCTGCAATGTACCCACATCGATATTGTCCGGAGAAGTATTGTTCAGTGCACACAGCCCTGCCGCTAACCCGGCCGCCTGACCGATATTACCGACAATCGGCATGACACGATAAGAACTCATCGCGATGTGCGAGCCGGAAATGACTCTTCCAGATAACAGCAGATTGGATATTTTCAATGGAACAAGAGAGCGGTATGGAATACCGTAACCAAGTTTGGGTTTGTCGGAAGAGACACCATTTTCTCCCCATACATCCAGAACATATTTGCCTACCGCAATAGTATCATCCGGGAAAAGGTTATCAATGATTTCTTCACCCGACAGAACATGAAGACCTTTTACACGCCGGATTTCACGAAGCCCGATTTTAGGCGCCAGTGAGACAATATAACCATTTTCCCGCAGCAATGCATGATCGCGTTCCATCAGTTTCAAAGCCTCCTGCTGCGCCTGACCAATTGCAACAGAGTCACGGGTGTCTTTGCATTCAACCCGGCAGCCCCAGTGCAGATAAACTCCATCATTGGCGTTTATGGCGCGCTGCGGGTCAATGTGAAACCATATATCCTCCTGAGGGAGAATGCCAAGTTTCGCATTTTCGAGTTTGCTCATATCAAACGGTTTGAACCCGGGAAGTTTGTGTGAAATATACATCCAGGTAACATGCTGAACCTGCTCGTCACGTTTTTCCGGCGCATATTTTTCATTGAAATCACTCCTGGCGTCACGCCCGTACATGATTTCACAACCTGCAAGTTCAGCAAAAAGACCGGTACCTGTAGCTTCAACAAATACCTTGCCGGAAATCCGCCGCATAACCGATTCACAAAGCACAATTACAGATTTTATCTTGTCACCGCATGTTTCAACATCAACCAGTTTTGCCCCGGTCATAATTGTGAGATTGGGTTCTTTCTCCGTTATGTTGGCGATCGCTTTTATCCATGAGGCCGGCATAAACCAGTTGATACCGCGTTGAAGACGGTATTTCTGAATGCATTCCTGAAGAATTTCAAGCAAAATGCCTTGAGTAGGTCTGCCGCACAACATTGCTACATAGTAGTCGGTCAAAGCTCCGCCAAGTACCAGGTCCTCCTCTATAAGCAAGGTCTTTGCTCCACTTCTGGCCGCAGCGATGGCAGCAGTGATCCCCCCAGGTCCGCCTCCAACAACGACTACATCATAAGATACTGAATGATCAATAATTTTCATAATTATTTACTCTTTTTTATAGTTTAATATCTGAGTTATATATAGATTATCACTTTTTACCGCTTATTCAAGAAACTTTCGTGTAAAAATTTTTTTAAAAAATTAGACATATCTAATTTTATGGCTTGATTTTTTATTTTTGCTATTTATATTAATGATTGTTGTGTTGGTTGTGTTGTCTCTAGGTTCACCGCAATTTGTGTTACCCATGGCGCAATTTTGTGGTGAACCGCCTTTTTTCTGCAGTAATAATTCATGCCGTATTTATTGTTTTTTCAATGAATTTGCCGGCGAATGTAAGGATCATGTAATTAATTTGAAAGATTAATTTTAGCACCGTTGACACCCATGATTTCCGTTGTTATTATATGCGGCAACTGAACTGAAAAAGACGGTTTGCCGCTTATGTATTCATGTTCATAAAACGAAAGTATACTTGAATGCACAAGCGACGGATAGCTCAAACAGTTCAGGGAATAAAACCAAATGTCATAGGGGAATAAATCCTCAATTAACCAAAAAAGGGTGTGAAAATGGCTTATACGCAGAATGTATCAGGCGGGATGACCGTAACTGGTGAAGTTGTTGACTCCGGTATTCAGATAATCGGTTCAGGCGGTATCGCCAGCAATGCGGTTGCTTCCG
>CALXXL010000018.1 GCA_944392655.1 uncultured Victivallaceae bacterium | reverse complement strand
GAACCCGTGTCGGGTTGCCGGTAATATCGCCTTGAAGGCGTGGTGCATACCACCGGCTTAGCCGGTGGTTTTGATTGATTAATCTTATAGGGTAAAATCTTTATCTGAACGAATTTTCTTACGTCTGAGACAATTTATTTTATTTCACAATATTCTTGGGTTAAGAAATTTTCAAGAATGTTTGTGATATTGCAAATACAGATATCCTCAGATAAACAGTGTATTGGCATTGCCTTTTGCGGATTCAACAAAGCTGGCGATACCGGCAACCTCATCAACTTCAATCAGTTCTTCGCGGGTTATGCCCATAACGTTCATCGCCATTTCACAGGCAGTGAATTTCACTCCCAATTCTCTGGCCTGCCGCAGTAAGTCGGGCAGAGACATGACGTTTTGCTTTTTCATAATGTCTTTCATCATTGCAGTGCCCATACCACCGAAATTCATTTTGGAAAGAACAAGTTTATTCACTCCGCACGGCATCATAAATCCGAACATCTTTTGAATAAAGCTCTTTTTTACCGGCGGAGCCGGATTGCGGCGCAGCGCATTCAATCCCCAGAAAGTGAAGAATATTCCGGTTTTCATGCCAGCAGCAGCCATCCCGCAGGCGATAATTAATGCGGCCATCACTTTGTCAAAATCATTGCTGAAAAGGATTATGGCTCCGTTTTTTACCTGTACTGTATTATTTGTTGCAACGGCTCCGGCATCCGTAGTTGCGGGAGCGCCTTTCATAATCAACGCTTCCAAATAATCGTCTTTGTTTTGTTGGGAAATAACAGTGTTGCCGTTTGAGGAACTCCATGCGGCAAGATCAGGTGCAAATGATTTTGCCGCCATAAGTTTACATGTTTCTCCCTGATTGAGTTTTTCAAACTCATTTTTCAACCGGACAACTGGTCCCGGACAGGCGAGGGTGCGGACGTCAAGAACTGTTTTTGCCTCCAAGGTTGTGGAAGGAACCTTAGAAGTCGGAACTTTTTTAGTTGCGGGAAGCGGAGCAAAATACTGTTTCCATGTGAGGTAGCCGCCGGAGAGATTTTTTACCCGGAAGCCATTCTGCTTCATAATTCTTTCCGCCAGATAACCGCGCAAGCCAACTTGACAATGCACAATATACTCTTTGCTCTTATCCAGTCCGGCCAACGCAGTGCGCAGTTGCCCCAATGGGATATTTTGCACACCTGGAATTGAGCCAAGCTGATGTTCCGCTTCTTCCCGGACGTCAATTAAGATTGCGTCTTCCGGAATAGAGTCAGCATAGGCAAGTTCAGTCAGGCCGTCACGAATGTCCTGAGCAATCATACCGAGGAAGTTGACCGGATCCTTTGCCGAACTGTACGGCGGAGCGTAGGCAAGTTCAAGTTCTGCCAAATCAGGAGCCGTTCTGTCGGATTCCATGGCTGAAGCGATTACGTCAAGACGTTTATCAACTCCTTTCCGCCCGACAATCTGGGCACCGTAAATCTTTCCATCCGGCGCAAAGAGCAGTTTCATATGCAACTGTTCGCCACCCGGATAATATGAGGCGTTGGATGCGGGATGGGTATAGACTTTATGAAATGGCAGACCGAGTTGCAAAAGACGGCCTTCGGTAAGACCGACTCCTGCGGCAGTTAAACTTCCTATTTTTATCACTGAAGTACCGAAACTACCTGGATATGCGGTTTTTCCGCCCAGCATATTGCCGGCGGCAATGCGTCCCTGTTTATTTGCCGGTCCGGCAAGAGGTATTGCCGAAGGCGTACCGGTTATTGGGTCGGTAAATTCAATAGCGTCTCCGGCAGCATAGATGTTTTCATCTGAGGTTTGCAGAAATTTATTCACCTGAATATGTCCGCGTGCTCCAAGCAGCAAACCGGCGTCTCCAGCCAACTCAGAATTCGGTTTTACTCCGGCACTGATTATCACTAAATCGGCAGATAAGCCAGCGCCATCTTTCAGATTTACGGTTACTGCTTCGCCGGTAGAGGTAAAGCCTGTAACTTCGCTGTTAAGCAGTACGTCAATGCCGGACATTGCCAGTTCAGAATGGATAAAATAGGCCATTTCCCGGTCAAAATTAGGCATAACATGAGTGGAATGCTGGACAATTGTTACTTCAATGCCACAGGCGTGCAGATTTTCTGCTGTTTCAAGACCAATAAATCCGCCACCCACGACAACAGCTTTTTTTACACCTTCTCCCACCAGTTTTTTCACTGCGTCCATATCTGGAATAGTCCATAAGGTATGAATGCGTGAGTCGTCAATTCCAGGTAATGGCAGATCTATTGGCCTGGAACCTGTGGCGAGAAGAAGTTTATCGTAATTTTCTTCATATTCAGTTCCATCGGTTTTGCGGACAGATACGCTCTTATTTGCACGATTTATAGCGATGACTTCGTTGCCGAGTCGGACATCGATATTGAACCAGGCTTTAAACTTTTTCTCCGGCATAACAAGCAGAGAATCTCTGTCCGGAATAACATTGCCGAGATGATATGGTAATCCACAGTTGGCATACGACATATATTGACCGCGTTCAAGAAGGACTATTTCCGCATTTTCATCGAGTCTTCTAAGTCTGGCTGCTGCGCTGGCTCCTGCCGCTACCGCTCCGATTATAATAATTTTCATTTTCTATTTCTTTCTAAATAAGTTTGAAAATAATAAATTCAGCATAATATATAGCAATAATTATAAAAATCTATAAAAATGATAATCAATATTGATTATTGATAGTTTAAACGTTAAAATTTTCGAAAGCATAAAGAAAAACAACTTTACAAACCAGATAAACATAATATATTAGAGGACTGAATCGCAAAAAAAGCAACCATTAACAAAATAAGGATGTAGAAAATGAACAAATTTTATCAGATTGCTGTATCTGTGCTAACGGTATTTTCCGTTGGTGCAGTGCAAGCTGAAATTGCCCCTCCGCACCCGATTGGAAAGATCTATCCGGAACCTCACTATGTACTTTCTGAATATCAGGAAGCCGCAGTGACTCCGGACAAAGTGAATGTTATCTGGCATGGTGGTGAAATGCCGGAAGTTTGCAAGCTGGGTGAAAAATTCTATCGCGATGCTGTCTCCTCGTTAAAACATGGTGAAGATGCCGTCGCATTGGAAATTCATGCCGGTTTACTGGCAAATGCTGAAATTCAAAAACTTTACAATTACGATATGCCGCTTTTACCGACTCAGGGCTATGCCTTGAAATTGTTGGAAAATAGTCCGGAAAAGATGTCGGTAATTATTACAGGAACTGATGAAAAGGGTGTTCTTTTCGGTTTCTGTTCTCTGGCTCAGCTGCTTTATGAGAAAGATGGCGAAACAATACAGAAAATCGCCGAAGTGGAAGATTATCCGGTATGGCGTCACCGTTTTATCAGTGACTATCTTTCCAATCAATCTGAAGACGGTTATTTGTTTGCGTTACAGTTCAAAGTCGGCAGCACCGCATCAATTCTTCAGAACAACTGGACCAAACCGGAATGGTGGGAACAGAATAAGCATGTGTTTGAGGCAATCAAGAAACTGAGCGATATGGGGGCAATGGAATTTATGGCATTGCCGCATATTTACAGCAAGCCGGCTACCAATAAACAGTTCAATATTGCTGATCCGGCTGATCTCAAGATGCTGGCCGATGCATGCCGCAAAATGGCAGAAAGCGGTTATACTTATATTATGATCGGCGCTGATGACCTTACTCCGTACGATATTAATGAAGGTTTCTACGCTTACAACCAGGAAGAGATGGATATGTTTCACAACTCGATTGGTGAAGCGCATGGTTATATGATGAAGTATCTTTATGATACTCTTATTCCGGATTTTCCGAACCTTAAACTGAGTATGGTTGGCGCACCGTATGCATTCAGCCATGGCGTTGGCCGTCCGATGGTTGACAAGTATATCCGTGACTGGGGGAAAGCTGCGCCCAAAGAGGTTATGTGGGTTTGGACCGGCCGTGGAGTATTCTCTCCGGAAATTCAGGGATATGAAATTGAACGTTTGCAAAATCTTTTGAATGGTCAGGAGATCTTCCTTTTTGATAACTCCAATGGATTTTATTCTCCGCTTCCGCGCTGGGAAACCAGATTCTATCCCGGCATGGAACGGGATAATGCCGATATGATTTATCTCAACGGCTGTTTCTATCGTAATGGCTGCCGCAACTATGAAGCGTTGCGGTTCCTTTCCACCTGCGATTATCTGTGGAATCCGGAAGCATACAATGCAGAACGGTCATATAATACCGCTCTGGCGATGGTGTTCGATCCGTCATTTGTAAAGCCGATCAATAATCTTCGCAGTATTCTTACCGTGTTTGACGACGTTGAATATACCGGTTTCCGCGATCAGCTGAAAGATCTGTCTGTTGAACAGTATCAGGCGGCGCTTGATGAAGTTGCTAAGATGAATACATTGAATGGCAAACCGTTCAATGTCGGTTATGCGTTTGGTCTTGATCGTATTCAGGCCAGAATTGAACGCGCAAAGTCATTGCTTGCAGCTGAACTGCCGAAAGCTGAAATAAAGAAACAGACGAGTGCTGTGGTGCTTGACGGTGTGCTCGCTCCAGGAGAATGGGATGATGCAACGATATTGTTGTTGAAAAATGCAGATGGTTCGGAAGACAATGCTCCGACCAAGGTCTATATGAGTTATACCGATGACGGCGTTTATATGGCGTTTGATGTTCCGGCCAAGACTCCTCTTCCCGAGAATCCGCGAACCAAGTTTGACGATGCGGTATTTGCCAACCCGGATTGTGTGGAGATAATGCTTCAGGTATTGCCGGACACGCAGGAAAATATCGGTTCATATGCCCACTATTGCTTTGACTTTGCCGGCAATATGTTTGATGAAGCCGCATGCAACGGCAATGTGTTCTGGAACGGTGATTGGAAGGTCCGCACTGCGCCAACGGAAACCGGTTGGAGTGCAGAAGTGTTTATCCGCCCGACAGCAACCAATTTTACCCGATATGCCACTCAGATGGAAGACAAGATGTATAATACTGAAAAGCATCCTGGTGTGACACCTCCTGCTCCGGCTGCCGGACAGCAGTGGAAAGTCAATGTCCATCGTATCGAGAACAGTTCAGGCAAAGTTCAATCCTGGGGACGTGGCGGATTTAAATTCCATCTGCCAAGCTATTTCGGCACTGTTGAACTTAAGTAATATTCTGAATAAAAATATAAAATCCCGGCAATTGAAATTCTGCCGGGATTTTTTTACAATCAGCAAAAAAAGACAGCTCCCAATTATGTTGAGAGCTGTCTTTTCTATATCAGATTACTGGATAAAAGACAGTCCTAGAATATAATAACTGAACTCTTCCGGTGAACCGGAAAAACCTATTCTGGCAATCTCTTTATCCGGATGCGGATTTTTTATGGTGTAATACCAGATGTGCTGTGTGACACCGTCAAAAGACCATGTATATGAGTTGTAGGTACTTAGTTTATAATTGAAATCACTTTTGGAAATTGCCACATCAACACCATATTTTACCTGATAACTATAGCTTGTTCCATCAGCATAATATAATGTTGTCGTTCCCATAACCGTTCTTGGCGCGGGAATAACACCGACCGAAGTATTCAGAATGTATAGTTCAGTTGCCTTGGTGTTTATATCAATCTGAATCTCTGTATCAGGGAAGAGCGGGTTGTTTCTTGATTTAAAAGCTATTGCCGCATTTTCGCCGTCAATCTGGGGAATCTTAAACTTGACTTCGCCATAATAGTCTTCTTCAGGAAGGTTTTCCATCCCACTGGTTGAATTCAAAAGGAATGGGGCAAATTCCGGTGTGAGCTTCAGGTTGGCAACGCCAGAGAGATCGACCATAAAACCGTTTGTCTGCTGTTCCGGATGAATAACATCAGCATCATATAACATATTGCAGAGAATTCTGCTGAAATCAAAGTTATTGACCGTTCTGTCACTGTTCCAGAAGTGGCTGCCGCCACGTACATACGGCTCCACCTGGTGGAAGTTATCAGTAAGCAATGTAGTGCTGCCGAAATATCCGGCCCATGTTGTCTGCATCATACCAAGTGATTTTGTTCTGGCAACTTCAGCCGCCAGCTGCTCGGGATTCCCTTTATTGTACCATGAACAGCCAATAGTTTCAAACCCTTCTTTCTTCAACAGTTCAAACTCAGGGAAGTTCTGACCGCTGTATCGCCAGACGCATATAATTATATCACGCGGGAACTCTTTGCGCAGAGTGTAGAGATTGTGCGGCGGGCCGCCTGAAGATACTCCTGATTCGTCCTCATTCATAAACATATCATGCCACATCATAATGCGGATATTGTGAGCTTTGGCATAATTGTAATAGAACATCACGTCGTCAAAGACAATCTTTTTTATTCCTTTTTCCACATTTTCCGGCCGATAAGGGAATCGTCCGCGCATGGTTACTTCATCATGACCGATATGGAGATATTTTACATTGCATATTCCCAGCAACTCATCCAGAATTGCAGTCATAAGAGGATATGTGTCAGGATGGGAAACATTATATGCGTATGGTTCATCCGGGTCTTCTGCCATATCGGTATTTTTGCCGTTGACAAAGAGCCATTCGGAATGTCCCAGCGTTTGCAGCAGAGGTATGAATTCTATATAGTTGTCATAACACAATTGGGCAAATTCTGCCAGTTCTTCCGGTGTCATGCCGGTGGGCTTATGTATACCGAGGTGTTTGGTGGCATTCCATTGTACATATTCGACTTCACCGATAATCGCATTGATTTTTGTTGGAGCGAACACATCCTCAACCAGGTTAAAATAGGTACGGTCACCTGCATCGAGGCACAGGTGTACGCTGCGGATTGGCATATCCGGATAGTCATGAATAACAGCTCCGGCAAAGCCGTTGCCCTGATAAAGATTTTTCAATGTGATCAATCCATAGAATGCTCCCCGCGGAGTCGATGCACTTATAACTGCGCCATTGGTAGAAACCGTGAGATAGTATTCTTCTTCCGCCAGTTCCGGCTTATATTCGATCTTTATCAATGCCTGTTCCGATACCAATTTGCTTTCGCATTCGCCGGCGTTGCATGAGATGCCTACTGCTATATCGCGATTGAACATATTCAGCTTAAGATCGTGATTGAGAATACGCTCAAAGGCACGATTCAAACGTTGACCATCCTCTTTCAGCAACTCTGGCGCGATTGACCATGAGCTGTCTGCCGGAACAGACATAATTTCGGAAGAATATTCTATCTCCTTTGGGGGAGGTATCATTTGAGGCGTATCAATCTTCATTGGGGATATCAAGGTGTTTTCTGCAATCAGAATTTCATCCGGGTAATCTTTGACCGTTATCGGTTCTGCCGGATTAAGCGTGCCGGAAACAGTAAACGTTAATTTGATTACAGATTTGCAGGATTTGTTGAATTCCAGAGGGATACTCGGATTGCCGATCCAGAAGCACGGCATATCCATAAAGGTGGTTCCGCGGCGGTCAATCATATTCATTCCCGGACCTTCGAGGATTTCAAATTTTATCTTTCCAAAAGGTGATTCAACTGTCAGCTCTTTAAAATTTTCCGCCAGTCGATCCATTTCCTTGTTGACCACGGGACTGATCTCTCCGGAAAACTTGCTTCCGTTCATTGTTATCCCTGAAAATCTACATCCGCTGAATACATATTCCGGTACACAAAAAGCTGAATATTCCAGCATTGAAGGCAGATTTTCGATCATTTTCCCGCTGAGTTCAACTGTAATTGCCCCATCCGGTTGCACTGTTGCGGAATAGTTTTCCAATTTGAATTTTGATGAACTTGTCTGAATCATTTTTACACTGTTTTCCGAGTGTTCAAATTCAGTTATATCGCCAATACTCATAAAATAACGTGCATTCCATGGCGGTTCAATTGCTATAACTCTTGATCCCATTGACAGTTCACATACCTGTGTTTTTATTATAAGGCCTGATTTAGTTGTCATGGATACAGAATTATCTGCAAATCCACTTGCACCAGTGAATAGTGCCATTGCCATAAAAAGACATCCAATAATTTTTTTCATTTATATTGCTCCTTTATTGGGTGTTTTGTATTATTCTGACTTGGGGTCTCTTGTCATAAGGTCTTTCAATGCCTGGCGTGGTGATTTGTCCTGATAGAGCACGGAGTAAATTTCATCTATTATCGGTGTCTGGACTCCAGATTTTCTGGCAAGTTCATAAGCTCCTGGCGCCGATTTCACTCCCTCCGCAACACTCATTTGCATTGATTCAATAATCTCTTTTAATTTGCGTCCACGGCCGAGCTCTTCCCCCACATGGCGATTGCGGCTGTGCCGGCTGGAACATGTGACGATAAGGTCACCTATTCCGCTCAATCCGGCAAATGTGGCGGAGTTGCCGCCTAAGGCCTCTCCAAGACGGCTCATTTCTGCAATTCCGCGAGTCAGAAGAGCAGCTTTGGGATTGTCGCCCAATTCCATACCATCAACGATTCCGGCTGCCAGAGCTATTACGTTTTTCAGGGCGCCGCCAAGCTCTACTCCGATAATGTCGTTGGAACGGTATACCCGGAAAAAATCATTCATGAATAATTTCTGAATCAACTCTGCCAGAGAAGGCTGTCCTGCGGCTGCGACTACGGCGGTCGGGACTTTTCTTGCAACCTCTTCAGCATGGCTCGGTCCGGACAGAACCGCGTATGAGTGTGGCCCCAGAATATCAAGAGTAATTTCGCTTATTCTTTTTAAGGATTTTTCCTCAATACCTTTAGCTACATTCAGAATATGATGTTTTCTTACTTCAAAAAAGGGCTGGAACTTTTCCAGTACATTACGCAAATATTGAGTCGGAACTGCCAGAAGAATTACATCGGCATTAACCACAGCTTTGCCAAGATCTGGTTCAAACAGGATCTCTTTGGGCAGCTCCACTCCTGGGAGGAACCTGTGATTAGTTCTGGTTGCCGCCATTTCTTCAAGATAGTCGGGAAATGCTCCCCACATAGTTACCGGAACTGAGTTGCCGGCCAAAACCGTTGCCAATGCTGTTCCCCAGCCGCCATCACCTAAAACAGTTACATTCATAATTATATTTTTTTGTTGTGGATTTTTGCTTTTTTACTTTGAAACAGTAATATAATGAAATGAGCAGCAAATACAAGACTGGATGCATAAGTTGCCAGTTTTTTATCATGTTCAGTTATATAATTGCAATTGATTATACTTGACAAATCACTACAGTGTTGTATATTATAATTCTAACTGAAACGGTTCAGTGGTGCCGGATGCGGATGTCCTGTATCTGGAAGGCTGCGGAACGCGAATAAAAAGGAATAAAAAATGGACAAAGCGACAAAGAGTCAGGTTATTGCGAAGTACGCCCGCAAAGAAGGCGATTCCGGTTCTCCCGAAGTGCAGATTGCGATTTTGACCACCCGGATCAAAGAACTTACCGAACATCTCCGCAATAACAAAAAGGACCACAGCACCCGTCGTGGTCTGTTGGCGATGGTAAGCCGTCGGAAACGTCTGCTTCGCTATCTCGCCAGTGAAAATCATGAACGCTATATTACCTTGACTGATGAACTCGGTATTCGCCGCAAGTAATCTACGGTATTGCTTTTGTGAGTTGGAAGACGGCTTTCGGGCCGTCTTTTTTTATATAGTGATAATATATAATTTTGCTATTTAATCGAGAGAAGTTTGTTTTTTTCTGCAATAGCAATAAATTATTAATCACAGTTGCCTGGTTTATATTATATTAAGGAGTAAATCATGAAAAAACATTTCATTTTATTGCCGGTTGCATTTAGTGTAATGCTATTGCTTGCCGGTTGTGCTTCAAGTGACAATGATACTTCAGATAATACGCCAGTTGAGAATAATGTTCCACCGGTTTATACATTAAGTACCGATTTGGGCGGTACGGATCCAATAGAACCTTTCAACCGGGCAATGTATGATACCAACGAATTTATTCTTCGCTGGGGATATCGCCCGTTGGGATATGTATGGGGAACAATTTTTCCACGTTGTGTGATTACCGGATTTAATAATTTTACTGACAACATAGGGTTTACGGTTCGGATGTTCAGTTGTCTGTTCCAGGCAAAATTCCTGGGCAGTGCAATAGAACTCGGTCGTTTTGGATTGAATACCACGGTTGGGATACTTGGATTTTTTGAAGTTGCCGAGCCGCATTTTGGATTGGAGCGGCAGGATGAAGATTTCGGACAGGTTTTTGCCTGCTGGGGAATCGGCCCGGGGTGCTATCTGTTTCTGCCGTTGTATGGGCCGACCAATGTCCGGGATGGGGTTGGCGCTATATTCGATTATGCCTTGGATCCCAAGAGCTATTTTTACGGCGGCCAGGCGTTTACCGGATTTAACCGTTTGGCGTCCGGATATGGAGATTTTGATATGCTGCAACGGAGTTATGTCGATGGGTATGAGCTGTTGCGCGATCTTTCATTGCAGCAGCGTTATATAAAAGTCAACGACCATAAATATGTCGCCGCGGCTGAAGACGTCAATACAGCTTCATGCGAAGATAAAGAGCTTTATGCCTCGAGATTCAGCAATGCAAATATGGTAAAATTAGACGGTTATGGGAATGGATCAGCAGCTCAGGATAGTATGCGGCATTTATGGTTCGGTGAACGGAGTGAGACAATATGGCCTTATCTTTCGCCATGGAACAGTGATTTTTCCAGAAATGGTGAAGTCCGTTCGCTTGAGCTTATTGATGGGCGTCCTGATTTGGATTACAAGTATTACCGTGCTGAAGAAAGTGGAGAAGATGCTCCTCTGGTGATAGTATTAACCGGTATCGGTGGGCATTACAGTTCTGCCGCAGCTACGGCATTGGCTCAGATGGCGCATGATTGCGGTTATCCGGCGGCGACTTTTACCAATACGCTTAATGCTAAGTTTTTGATGGCTGCGACTCCGGATTATTGCGGCGGTTATACTCCGCAGGATGCGGAAGAGCTGGCTTTTGCGGTAAATCGGGCAATAGAAGATCTTATTGAGAATAAAGATATCAAACCTGAATCGGTGATTCTGGTAGGCTATTCACTCGGAGCGCTTCAGTCGATGTTCATTGCAGAAAATTATGAAAGCCTGCTCAGTTTGCCGATCAAGGGTGTGATTGCTATTAATCCGCCGGTTGATCCGGTTTATGCGGTTGAAAAAGTCGATTCCATGATGAAAATCGCTGAAAATTGGAGCGCAGAAGAGGCCCAGAAAAGAATTGCCGATGCCGTGACTCTCTACTCATCACCTGCCGGCATTATGGCAATAGATTCAATTGATGCGGAGACCGCCGCTGCCGCAGTTGGCGTTGCATTCCGGCAAACGTTGCGCGATGCAATATTTACAGCCCAGCGCTATCGTGGTATTCCGGAGTTGAGGACACCTTATGAGTGGGGTAACCGTTATCCATTGTATCTGGAGATAAATCAGCTGGATTTCAACTGGTATATGAATAAAGTCTTGTTGCCGGGTTATCGTGCCAGATACAATAATCCCAATCTTGCGCTGGAAGACTTAAAGGCGCGAAGCACGATGAGGGTAATTGGGGATAAACTTGCAGCGGATGAAAGGATACATGTTTTTCACAGCAGGAATGATTTCCTGCTGTCCGACAATGATAGTGAATTCCTGGAAAACACTTTTGGCGAACGGTTGATTGTTTTTGATCGCGGCGGTCATCTTGGAGCGCTTTATCTGCCTGTGGTACAGGGGTACATATTGGAGCTTCTCCGGGAATGGCGATAAAACGAACCGGCCGCAATGGAGCGCATCGGCCATGGAATAAAGAGGTTTCACCGTTATTAAATGAGATGCCTGAGTTGCTCTCTATCTTAAAAGAGGTAAGAGAGTACGACCGGGTTCGTTTACGGCGGCGTATAGAACTGCTGTCAAACCATCTGCAGGCCGGACGGGATTGCCGTCGTGAAATTGAGCAGTTCATAAAATTGGCCTTAAAGGCCAAAGAGCGTTCCCTGGTTGGCGTTGCCGACCGTTTGAAGATAGAATATCCGGAAAATCTGCCGATATCTGCCCATCGGCAGGAGATCTTGAACGCGCTAAAAGAGAATCAGGTTATTGTTGTATGTGGTTCTACGGGCAGCGGCAAGACTACGCAACTTCCCAAGATAGCGCTGGAATTGGGGCGGGGAAAATTTGGAGCCATAGGCTGTACTCAGCCGCGGCGGTTGGCGGCAACCGCGATGGCTGGTCGCGTAGCGGATGAGCTTCAGTGTACAATTGGGCGCGAGGTTGGATACAAGGTGAGGTTTGACAATCGTACCTCCGGGGATACGGTGGTCAAATTTATGACTGACGGCATGCTGCTTTCCGAAATTGCCGGTGACCCGGATCTGCTTTACTATGATACGTTGATTATAGATGAAGTTCATGAACGCAGTCTGAATATAGACTTCCTTCTGGGATTTCTTAAGCGGCTGTGCCGTAAACGTCCGGAGCTTAAGCTGATAATTTCATCTGCTACACTGGATGCCGAGCGTTTTTCGATATTTTTTAATAATGCGCCGGTAATTATGGTAGAGGGGCGTGGATATCCGGTGGAGGACTTTTTTCTGCCTCCGGAAGATGACGAGGAGTTATCCAGCCATATTGCCCGGGCAGTGCAGTTTATTGATGAAATTGATCCTCATGGTGATATTCTGGTTTTCCTGCCGGGAGAACGTGAGATTCGCGATGCTGCCGATTTACTTGAAGGTAGAAAATTAAAAAATACCGAAGTACTTCCTCTGTTTGCCCGATTATCAATGGCCGATCAGCAGAGAATTTTTTCACCCGGCAACCGGAGGCGTATTATTCTGGCGACCAATGTTGCTGAAACATCGGTTACCATTCCCCGGATTCACTATGTAATTGATTCCGGTTTAGCCCGAATAAGCCGTTACAATGGGCGTACAGGCATTCAGGAGTTGCAGATAGAACAGATTTCGCAGGCCAGCGCCAAGCAGCGACGCGGCCGATGCGGGCGCTTGGCAGACGGGATATGCGTATATCTTTACAGTGAAGATGATTTATCGCGTGCACCGCAGTATACTGATCCGGAGATAAGGCGGACAAGTCTTGCCGGTGTAATTCTGCAAATGGCGATGATGCGCCTGGGGAAAATAGAGAATTTCCCATTTATTGATCCTCCATTGAACAATCTTATCCGCGAGGGCAGGAGAACCTTACAGGATATAGGGGCGATTGATGAACAGGGAAGTATAACTGCGGCGGGCAGAAAAATTGCCGGGTTTCCATTGGATCCGCATTTGGCCAAAATGGTATTGAAGGCGTCGGAAGCCGGAGTTTTGCATGAGGTGATGATTATTGTGGGATTTCTCTCGATTCTCGATCCCAGGGAAAGACCGCAAGATAAACAGCAGGCGGCAGATACCGCTCACGCTCAGTGGCGGGATAAAGAGTCGGATTTTATTACAATACTCAATATATGGAATTTTTTAGTATCCAACAGTACATCCAATACTTCGCTGAGAAAGCTTGCCAAACGCAACTTCTTAAATGCCAACCGGGTTATGGAGTGGCGTAATCTTACCGCGGATATTTATGAATTTGTCCGTGATCAGGAGTGGCAGGTCCCGGATAAATTGTGGTCAGAGGTGGCGGATTATCCAGTGAATATAATCCATCAGGCTGTTCTCTCAGGCATACCGCGTAATATAGGGTGTTATTTCAGCGAGCGTGGATATTATCAGGGAACCGGCAACCGCAGATTTCAACTTTTCCCCGGTTCTGGCCTGGCTAAATTGAAAAATCCGCCGAAATGGGTGATGTCGCTGGCGTTGGTTGAGACAACAAGGGTATTTGCCCGGCAGAACGCTATTATTCAGCCGGAATTTCTGGAATTGGTTGCACCGCATCTATGCAGCGCAACTTATGATCAGGCCTATTTTGAGCCTAAATCCGGATTCGTCTATGCCAGAGAGCGGGTAGTTTCCGGAGGATTGCTGATTCACAGCGGCAGGAGAGTTCACTATGGTGCGGTTGATCCGGATGAAGCCAGAAAAATATTTATCCGCGAGGGACTGTGCGAGGGGTTGATACAATCGCGTAATAAACAGATAAAAGCGCATCTTAATCGTCTGGCGGCATTATGGCTGTTGGAGGAAAAGGTGCGCCGTCCTGGAACAGTGGTTGATAAAGAGGCAATTTTTGAATCCTTAATGAAACGTCTGCCGCGTGAAGTTGTATCGACAAAATCTCTGGAACAATATCTGAATGGCAAACGGGTATTTCCGCTGCCTGATGATGAGATGATGTTCTATCAATATCATCCGGTAGAAATGGCGGATTACCCTGATTTCATGGAGATTTCAGGCGAAAGATATCCATTGCAGTATACATTTGATCCGGAATCTCCGGCCGATGGGGTTGCGGTTATGATTCCAAGGGCTGAATTGAATATTATTTCCGGAACGCATCTGGATTATCTGATTCCCGGATATCTGCCGGAAAAGGTGGAGTTCATGTTGCGGCGGTTGCCCAAGACCAAACGGATGACAATTAATCCTGTTATCTCGGCAGTAGAAGGGTATATGAACGAATTCCGTTCCGGCAGGGTTCCAGTTGATTTGAGTTTGAAAGAGACTTTGTGCGACTACCTTTCGGAAAATTATGAAGGTGCTTTTATACCGGCTGATTTTGGTGATTATGAATTGCCAGGTTATCTGGTTATGAAGATAGGTGTACTTAATAATTCAGGTGCTGTTGAAGAGTATTTAACCAGCGTGCCTGCCGGATTGGATTCCGGCAGTCGTGTCAGCGGCAGATTGGCCAGAAATTATGCTGTAACTCCTGGGAGCGGATGGCCGGGACACGAATCACTGCCGGAAGAGACAGTTTTACCGGATAATGACAAAATAACAGTTTATCCCGCACTATGCAGTTCTGATGACGGAATAAGCCGGGCGCTGTTTCTGCGCAAGAGTGATGCTGAACTTATGCACCGTAGAGGCATAATCGCATTGTTCCGCTGTCAAAACATGGATTTTGTAAAATTTGTGCGGAAAGGGATAAAATTAGCCAATAATGTAAAGTTATCATTATTTTACGACGATGTCGATCGTTCTTATGTGGATTCCATTGTGAATTGGGCGGTGGCGCGCACTATGGGAGGAGTGGATGATTTATGGGATATCCGTTCTGAAGCTCTTTTTCTTGAACGCGCGACTGAAGCGAAAATGAATTTAGCGGATGAGGTTGATGCAATAATCCTTGAGTTGACAGACTGGGCTGATAAAATTGAACAGATTGATGACTTGCGGCGGAAGATCGGACGACGCGCGCCGGATGGTGTCGCAGATGTGAAAAGACAGATGAAATTTCTGTTCCGGAGCGGATTCATCAACACAATGAATGCTCTGGAGGGATACAGCCGTTATCTGCGCGGGATGAAAATCAGACTGGAACGGATGAACAGCTCTCCGCTTAAAGATGAAGAAAAGCTTGAGGAGCTTGCCCCGCTGCTGGAGCGCTTTGGGATTGCGGCGGATGGTGATATTTCCGCGCATCCTCAGCTTTGCGAATTATTTATTGCACTGGAGGAGTTGCGATTGGCGGTATTTGCTCCGGAGGTTCGACCGAAAAGAAAAATTTCACTGAAAATGGTGCAGGATATGTGGGATAATTTGAGGATATGAATTTATGGATATCAGCAGTATAAAATATATGGTGATCGGTAATCCGGCCAGACACTCGCTGTCGCCGGTAATGCAGAATGCGGCCTTTGAACTCATCGGGGAGGGGGCGGTTTACGGTTACAGGGAACTTGATATTGACGATCTGGATTCTTTTGCTGAATTTGCTGCGAAAAATCTGAAAGGATTCAATATTACAGCCCCATACAAGCGGGATATAATGCGTTTTTGCGGAGAAATTGATGCTGAGGCATTGGAGGCGGACAGTGTCAATACCGTTAAAATTGTCGATGGGGTGATGTATGGTTATTCAACCGACGGCTATGGGTTGTTGAAGGCATTAGAGTATGAATTGAAGATTGATGTGCCGGAGTCTGAAATCGTGATTGTCGGCGCTGGAGGAGCGGCGTCAGCCGCTGCTGTCGCGCTGAAGCATTACGGCGTAAAACATATTACTATTGCAAATCGCTCATTGGGCAAGGCGGAAAAATTGGCGGCAATGGTTGACGGAAGTGCAGTTGCACTTGAAGATAAAGCAAAACTGATACCGTTTTTATCTTCTGCCGCAGTGGTTATAAACAGTACATCGCTTGGACTCAAGCCGGGTGATCCGTCTCCGCTTGATAAAAGTGAAATTGAAATATGCCGGTCGATATTTGATATGGTGTATCTGCCCACAGAACTTCAACGGGTTGCCATAGAGCTCGGTATCCCGGTTGCCAACGGTCTGGCCATGTTATTGTATCAGGGTGCGAAGGCGTTTGAAATCTGGACCGGAAAAACAGCTCCGGTTGAAGCGATGCGCTGTGCATTATATCATGAGGCTGAACGCAGGAGAAAATTGTAATGCTGGAGTTTTATGGTCAACTGCTGGAACCGGAAATGCGCGGCTGGTTCCTTGTAGTAATGTTTCTGTTTGGTGCGTGCGTCGGTAGTTTTTTAAACGTCTGTATCTGGCGGATGCCGTTGAATGAATCAATTGTCTTTGCTCCGTCTCATTGTACCAAATGCAACGCAAAAATTGCATGGTATGACAATATCCCTCTGGTGAGTTATATCGTTTTGCGTGGAAAATGCCGCCATTGTCATGAGCATTATACAATACGTTACTTTGTCGTGGAACTTATCACCGCTGTTTTATTCTGTGGTATTACTGCGTTACAGAACAATTCAGATTATTCATTTCTGCCGATAGCGTTGACGACGACGGCTGTTCTTATAGCCGCCGGGATAATTGACTTTGAACACGGGATAATTCCAGATAAACTTACTATATTTCTCTTAATTGCCGCAGGCTGTCTGCATTGGTGGATAAATGGAATGAGTGTAATGTTTGATTTTCTGGCTGTTGCGGTGGCAGTTGCGGCCGTAACCGGAATTATCGCCTGGGCAGGCAAGATTATCTTCAAGCGCACTGTACTTGGGTGGGGAGATGTAAAACTTCTGACTGCTCTTGGCACGGCGTTTGGTTTAATGCCACTGGCTGGAATTATTGCATTGTCAGCTGTACTGGGGATTATTTCCGGGGTTGCCGGTGCAGTAAAACGTAAAGAAAAAATCGCCGCACAGGAGATCCGGTACGGCGTATTTATTGCCATTGCTGGTATAACTTATATATTTTTCCGTGATTGGTTCAGCAACTATTTCTGATAGCGGGTAGGGTCTGGAACTCCAGCTTCTTTAAAGCCGTTGCGGCGTAAGTCACAGCTGTCGCATTTGCCGCAGGCCAGACCGTTGGCATCAGGATTATAACAGCTGTGAGTAATGCTGTAATCTACTCCAAGCGATGTTCCGAGTTTTATAATTTCTGCTTTAGAAAGATTCTGTAATGGTGATTGAATAGTGTATTCCCAATCTTCGTCCGCAGCTTTGGTTCCAAGTTTAGCCGCCCGGGCAAACGCTTTGATAAATTCCGGCCGACAATCCGGATACCCTGAATAATCTACGGAATTTACTCCGATAAAAATATCTCTTGCTTCCAATACCTCCGCATATGCTACGGCAAAAGCCAGAAAAATCATATTGCGTGCCGGCACATAGGTTACTGGAACTTTTTCCTGGTAACTGTGTGCGTCCGGAACCGGAATATTGTCAGTTAATGCCGAACCGCCCCAGGCACAGAGATCTATTTTTACCAGTTTATGATCTTCCACGCCAATAGATGCCGCCACTTTTTTTGCTGCGGCAAGTTCACACTCATGGCGCTGGCCATAATCAAAACTCATAGCGTAACACTGAAATCCCCGGCTTTTAGCAACGGCTAACACTGTTGCTGAATCCAATCCTCCGGAGAGCAATACCACCGCTTTTTTCATTGCCGGTTAAACTCCCTGTTCATATCAATAATATCATCTACTGTAACATCGTATCCCTGCTGACAGGCAAAGTTGGCAAGCCAACTCATAAATTCGTTGCGGTCGGCAGCCTCCTGCTGCTTTGCCTTGCTTAATGCCACCCATTCAGGGGTGGTTGCCAACTTTACGGCAAACTCATCCATGCTTTTTCTGGACATATTCAACCCGTTCTTATTCTATTTATATCTATCTACACCCCGGTAGCATCACAGCCCCAGATCAGTTTATGCATCTGTAACTGCATACGTCCCGGCGCACGGCTGTCAATAACCCACTTTGCCAGATCGGCAAACTCAACTTTGCCGAAAACGGGACTGTAAAGAACTTCACACTTACCATCCAGCGAATAATCTTTTATCACCTTTAAGGCACACTCAAAATCACTTTTGCTGGAAACGACAAATTTTACTTCGTCAAGTCTGGTCAAGTGGTCAAAGTTGCTCCATAAATTATATTCCCACATGCCGGAACCGGGCAGTTTGCAGTCTACTATTCTGCGCGCACCATCCGGCATAACAGTGATATCGCATGCCCCATTGGTTTCAAGCATGACCTCAAATCCCTCATTCAGCAGCATTCCCGCCAGAGTTGGCGTGGCTTTCTGCATCAACGGTTCACCACCGGTTATCTCAACTAATTTTACTCCGGCACGGCGTACTTCTGTCATGATTGCATCGAGCGACATTGTTTCGCCCGTTTCCGCGTAACGCGTGTCACAATACACACATGACAAATTGCATCCCGATAGCCGGATAAAATAACATATTCTGCCCGCCTGAGTAGATTCTCCCTGAAGACTTACAAAGCGTTCGCAGATCTTCAGACATTTATCAGAGTTACTCATAATACGCGGCAGTTGAGTTCGGCGATTCGGAAATTTTTACTTTTGCAACTTTTACATTGCCGTCATTCATTGATTCTGCCAGTTTTTTATAAATCAGACGGGCAATATTCTCGCTGGTGGGATTCATGGTTTTGAAACACTCAAGCTCAGAGAGATTGGAATGATCGAACTCATCCAGAATCCGGTCAAGCTCACGCTTGAGAACTTTGAAATCCACTCCTATGCCAACATTGTCCAGTTCTTTTACCTGCATGACAATTGCCACCTGCCAGTTGTGCCCATGCAGTTTGGCGCAATCGCCGTTATATCCTTTCAGCTGATGGGCAGCTGAAAATGATCTGAAAACCTCTAATTCGTACACTTTTCTTCTCTCCTGTATCGGTTACCGTTATGTTCTCTGATTTCCTGCGGCAGAATAAACATTCCTCCGGATTTCAGGAGTTCGCCAGCATCGACAATCCGGTGAAATGCTTTTCGTACAGAGTTGTCCTGCGGGTAAACAGAGAAATCACCGTCGGAACGGCCGAAAATAAAAAACGCTCCGTCTCTGCCGTAACTGCATTCGGGGAATAGATATACCTCCCGCATCAGTTTTGCCAGGTTTGAGTCTGGTAATTCACGTTCAAAACTTGAGTTGAATATCCATGACAGACAGCTGATCGCCTTTGGTGTTTTGTTAAGGTATTTCGGGAAAAATTCCAATGCTTCCTGCCATGATGCATAGGCCTTTTCCACGGTCATGCCTCCGCCTCCGGGAATATGCATGCCTGGAGTGAAATCTCCTTTATGCAGAATTTCTTCGTATTCATTCAAATCAAGATCACATATCTCGTTTATCACTGCCTTGCCGGTCGGGGATATCCTTATACCGTAAACGTGGTTGTCTTTTTCAGTAACTTTAGCGCGTAGTGGAATGGTCTCTTCGGCGCCTTTATTGAACATACGTGTGCCATCACCAAGCAGTCCACAATTATCGCCGCATAATGCGATGGTTTTTCCGGTGGTTTTATGGCGGAATACTCTTGGCATATAGCCGGGCAGTTCCTCAATCATATACTCAAAACGGCCGATGCGGAAAAGTTTTCCGTCGATATTGAATCTAAGCCAGTAAACCTGTGAGCGGTCAATTCCGTAACATCCCGGATGCGCTGAATTATATATCCTCAGCGTCCCATTCAGCCATTCAGCTGATGCCCGGCTGTAATTTTCCGGAATCCCCATTTTGCGGTGGGTTTCAGCCCACATAGGTATTGCACTCATGGCGATCATAAAATCGAACATACCGCTGTCATCGCCCAGTACGGTACTTAATACCGGCCATGAGCCGAACCGGCACTCTTCCAACGGGTAGACAAAAAGAACATTGTGTGCATGATGAGCATATAGTTGCAATGCTTCGCTTGCCGCCACCTTTTCCGCAACCCGTTCAAATGCGGTATAATGCTTTTCGTCTCCGCCAACCCATGGATAATAACGACGGACAAATTCCATTGTCATATATTCCGGCAAGCCTGAAAATCCGGTTACGGACTCTTCAAAACGGTTGGCAAATCCGGAAGCCGCCTCCGGCTCCGGCAGTTGAAGTTGCCGGAGCATCTCTGTCATTGTTAAGCTCAAGATACTACTCCACTTTTAAATTACGCATATCATTGACATGTTTTGCCTTGCCCAGAGAGCGTTCCAGCGAATTAGGCGCAACAAGTTCAATTTTAAAGTGAATACCGGTTACCGTGGAGACCTCTCTGGTGATCCGCTCTTTGAGTTTGATCATTGCCTCCATTTTATCGCTGAATGACTGCGGGGTCATCTCTACTTTCAACACCGCTTCATCCAGATTATTCGGCCGGTAGAGTTCGATCAGATAATGCGGCGCCACACCATCGATTCTCAGCAGCGCCTCTTCAACCTGCGACGGGAAAATATTTACGCCGCGGATAATCAGCATGTCGTCGGTGCGGCCTTTTACCCGGCTCATCAGCATACCGGTACGTCCACACGGGCATTTCATCCGGTAAAGTCTGGCCAGGTCGCGAGTACGGTAACGGATTACCGGACATGCCTCCTTACCGAGAGCGGTAATAACCAGTTCACCTTCTTCACCTTCCGGAACCGGTTCGAGAGTGTCAGGATTAATGCATTCAAAAATGAAGCAATCTTCCTGAATATGCATACCGTTGCGTGCTGCACATTCGCCGGCAACTCCGGGGCCGATGATTTCTGATAAGCCGTAATTGTTGAAAGCGTGAATGTTCAATGCGCTTTCAACCGCAATACGCATATCCTCTGTCCACTGTTCTCCGCCAAAATGGGCGTATTTAAGTGCAAGTTTACCCTTCAACCCCATTTCTTCAATGACTTCCGCAATATTCAGCGCGTACGACGGAGTACAGATAAGCGTTTCAACATTCAGGTCGTGCATCAAGGTTATCTGCCGTTTGGTATTGCCGCTGGAGGCGGGAACCACTGCAGCACCGACATTTTCAATTCCATAATGCAACCCGAATCCGCCGGTGAACAGGCCGTATCCGAATGCCACCTGGGTAATCTGATTTGGCGTCAATCCGCCGGCAACCAGAAAACGTGAGCAGAGCTCCGCCCACAAAGCCAAATCCTTTTTGGTATAACCAACGATAGTTGGTTTTCCGGTTGTACCGCTGGATGCGTGAATACGGATAAGTTGGGATGGCGGAACGGCAAAGAGTCCGAAAGGATATCCGGAGCGCATCTCCTCCTTGGTCGTAAACGGCAGTCTGGCCAGGTCGTCCAATGATTTTATGCTTTCCGGAGTTATTTTCCTTTTTGCAAACTCATTCCGGTAAAAAGGAACGTTGGCAGCGTGTGCCACTGTTTCTTTTAATTTTTTCAGTTGTAATTTTTTTATATCCTCGACCGGCATGGTCTCCATTTCCGGATTCCATATCCGGTTTTCAATAACAAATTCTCCCATTTCAGCACACCGAACCTTTAGTGAAACAATCCTATGCTTTCGATAATATCGATCTTTTCTTTGGTGAGAGCCTCCAGCGCTTTGTCCGGGTCTTCAAACCGGAATACCATTACAGCGCGTCCTTCCTTGCCGAAAGTGAATGCATACATGTATTCAACGCTCAAGTTGTTGCGGTCCAATACATCAAGTACAGCGGCCAAGCCACCGACACGGTCATCCACCGGCAGTGCCAGGACCTCGGTTACGCGGACAATCAGCCCGGCTTCTTCCAGAACCTTTTTAGCAAATTCCCACTCTTCCACCAGAAGTCTGAGTATGCCGAACTGTTCAGTATCGGCCAGCGAAAGAGTACGGATGTTGATATTGTTGTTTTTGAGTATCTGGCATACGGCGTTCAAACTTCCCGGTTTGTTTTCAATAAAGAGAGAGAGTTGTTTGATTTTCATAGTTGTTCATGCTCCTGAACTTTGTTTACTTATTTATAAAGAGTATTATCAAGGATAATATAACCTTAGATTGTCCGGTTGCAAATCCTGCCGGGGCGATTATTTTCTGATTGACATATTGATTATTGTATGATGGAGCAAAAAGTTGGTTTTTCAAGAATATGGTATTGTATTTTCATTTATAAGTGGTATTTTAATAAGATAAAAACGCAACCCCCTTTGTTAAGGAGTTTTAAGATGACTGTTTACAATTTCAGTGCGGGCCCGGCTATGCTTCCAGCCAAGGTTATGGAAAGAGCTCAGGCGGAGTTTTGTAACTATAAAGATTGCGGCAACGGTATTGTTGAACTCTCTCACCGCGGTGCATTGTTTACCGAAGTGATTGAACGTGCAGAACAGAACTTCCGTGATATCATGGGTATTTCGGATGATTATGCCGTATGTTTTATTCAGGGCGGTGCGAGTATGCAATTTGCCATGCTGGCGATGAATTTGCTTGAAAAAGGCAAATCTGCTGACTATGCCGATACCGGCGTATGGTCCGCCAAGGCATTTAAGGAAGCCAAGCTTTTCGGCGATGCAAAACTTGTATGCAGCAGCAAAGAAACCAAATACGATCACATTCCGGCGTTTGACACCTGGACGCGTAATCCGAACGCCACTTATCTGCATATCACCAGCAACAACACGGTTGCCGGAACACAGTATGCCAAATTCCCGGAAGTTCTGCCGGGAGTTCCGATGATTGCGGATATGTCTAGCGATATTATGTCGCGCAAAATCAATGTAAATGACTTCGGTTTGATTTATGCCGGTGCGCAGAAGAACCTCGGTCCCAGTGGTGTGGCTCTGGTGGTTATCCGCAAAGATTTGGCTGAACGTACTCCGGAAAATGTTCCGACCATGTTGCGTTACAGCACATATATTGAAAATCGTTCGCTGTTCAATACTCCTCCGACGTTCGCTATCTATATGTTGGCACTGGTTACCGACTGGGTTAAAGAAGTAGGTGGTCTGGATGTGATTGAAAAATGGAATGATGAAAAGGCTGCCAAGCTCTATGCTTACCTGGACAAGAGCGAATTCTACCGTTCACCGGTTGCGAAAGACAGTCGTTCCAAGATGAATGTTGTATTCCGTACTCCGTCGGAAGAGCTGGATGCAGCCTTTGTCAAGGCGGCTGCGGCAGAACAGCTGACCGGCTTGAAAGGTCACCGTTTGGTTGGCGGTATCCGTGCGAGCATTTACAACGCGATGCCGCTTGCTGGCGTGGAAAAACTGATTGCTTTCATGGACGACTTTGCTTCCAAGAACGCGTAACAGTTAATTATCTTAATATAAACAGACGCGACTCTTTACGGGTTGCGTCTGTTTTTTTTATTGCAATCTGAATTATCAGAGTGATAAATATGAGATTGAAAAAACTGTCATTCCGCATTAGATTATTTTCAATTCAATAACTTAATTAAGTTAAAAAGGGGAATCATCATGCTTGCCTATACCTATATTGAACGAGGGAAATTTGCCTTGATTGAAAAAGAAAAACCAACTATTTTAGATGCGCGTGACGCTATTGTTAGAGTAACTTTGGCCAGTATCTGTTCCAGTGATTTGCATATAAAACATGGAAGTGTGCCGCGTGCTGTTCCCGGGATAACTGTTGGCCATGAAATGGTTGGTATTGTAGAAGCGACAGGTTCAGCCATAACTAATATAAAACCCGGCGACCGCGTAACAGTAAACGTGGAAACTTTTTGTGGAGAATGCTTTTTCTGTAAGCATGGCTGGGTAAATAATTGTGTCGATAGAAATGGCGGTTGGGCGTTGGGGTGCCGCATTGATGGAGGACAGGCTGAATATGTCCGTGTGCCTTATGCGGATACTGGACTGGATAAAATTCCGGATGGGGTTACTGATTTACAGGCTCTACTGGTTGGCGATGTGTTGGCAACTGGTTACTGGGCGGCAAAAATTTCCGAAATTAAGAAAGACGATACAGTATTGATTATCGGAGCGGGACCTACCGGACTTTGTACGTTACAGTGTGTGCGTTTGCATAATCCTAAACGGGTTATTGTCTGTGATATTGATGAGAGCCGTTTGGCCTTTGTCCACAAACATTATCCTGATGTATTGACGGTTTTGCCTGAAAATATTGGGGATTTTGTCCGGGCGCATTCAGATCACGGCGGAGCTGATGCAGTGTTGGAGGTGGCAGGCAGTAAAGAGACATTTCAAATGGCTTGGAAGTGTGCCAGACCGAATGCCATTGTTACTGTGGTTGCGCTTTATGATGCGCCGCAGATACTGCCATTGCCGGATATGTATGGCAAGAATCTGGTTTTCAAGACCGGTGGAGTAGATGGCTGCAACTGCAAAGAGATCTTAAACCTGATTGCCGCAGGCAAACTTGATACTACGCCATTAATCACACACACTTATCCACTAAAAGATATAGTCAGTGGCTACGAACTTTTTGAGCAACGCCGGGATAACGTAATAAAAGTAGCTGTGACGATGAGCTAAGTGGAAAATGGCTGGTAAATAATATTTCAGGAAAAATTTTTATATAACAATTATATAAAATTGGTACGGAACATATTTCTCGATTAAGGTAAAATTTTATTTTCAATTTGCTTTTTCATATTGAGGGGATATTAATAAAGCAGGGTGGGATTTTTCATCAGTTTAAACAAGGAGGTGGGATGATGAAAAAGTTGTTACTCGTTTTTCTCGCAGGTTTTTGTTCGGCGGCTCTTATGGCGGCGGATAAACCTAAGGCAGTGCTGATTATGCTTGACGGTGCGCGTAATGACGCATTTCTAAGTCAAGGTTATTATCCGTTCAATAATCCAACTCCACTGGGGCCGGATTATCATTCAACTGTATCTTTTTCAACCATGACCATTCCGGACGCACCGGCCAATTCAGCCCCGAATCATACTGCAATCGCTACCGGTGTATTTGCCACCAAAAGCGGAGTCAAAGATAACGGTTATACCGCCGGAGGAAATTACAGTAATTATCCCAATGTATTAAGTTATTTAGCCGGCAATTTCAAAACTGCATTCCTGTTTGGTTGGGCTGAATCCGGTCAGATTGCTTCAAGCTCGCCAGAAGTTACATATATCAATGTTGGGGATATGGAAGTTGAAGCCGCCGCGCTTAAAGCGCTTGCTGATGATGTTGATGCTATGCAGATATATATCAATGCCCCGGATGAAGGCGGTCACGGTTATGGTTTTTATCCACATTCCCGGCAATATCGGGAAAAACTCGATTTTACGGTGGATATTATTAATAATCTCCTGGCTGCAATCGCCGAACGTCCAGATTTCGCCAACGAGGATTGGTTGGTAATCATTGTCGGCGATCATGGCGGGTACGGGTTGAGTCACGGAATGGCCAGCGCTCACGCCCGCTATCCTCATTTGAGTATTATAAGTAAAAAATACAAAGACGGGGTTTTTACAGACTCATTGTCTGTCGCTGATGCCGCGGCAACGCTTCTGGCACATTTCGGTGTGAAGCCGGAAGAACATGATCTGGATGGCAAAGCAGTTCAAGGCAATGTGCGCCCGTTAATGGAATTACCGGAAAATCTTGACTTTGTCTCCTATGAACGCAGTGGAGATGAACTGCCTTTCGCGGTCAATATAGATACTGAGAACGGTTTTACCGTCTATATGCGTGTCAATGCGGCGGAGAGTCAATCCGGCGATGCTCCGCTTTTCGGCAATAAAGATTGGCAGAATGGCAGTAATCCCGGTATTGTTATGGCCTGCAATTACCCGTACGGCGGAACGGGACCGGGATATATTGTTAATATAGGTTTAAAAGATAAGCCGAACCGTAGTGATATCGGTTCTTTTGATCCGCTTCCGGGGCAGGAAGTAGGCTTAATCGTTTCGGTTTTTCCAGATGACAGATGCTTCTTTATGGAATATCGCCCGGATGGTGAGTGCTATCTGCTTACAGAACCAGTTCCCGGTACCAATATGGAGTCCGGTATGCCATTCTATTTCGGGCAGGATGGGACAGGGAAATATCCATATACGTTCAACGGCTCAATAAAGGATGTCCGTATATTGGAGCAGCCGTTATATCCGGAACAGATGTTGGAGTTCTGTCGCAGATATATGACTGAAGAGTAATGCAATACTATTATCAGTAAAAAGGCAGGTCGGCAGTGATCTGCCTTTTTTATGTATGAATTACTTGGCGGTGGAAATGCGTTTTATCCAGGTGTAGCGATTCAGTTTCACCGCTGCCACTGCGCATTTGAGAACTTGATCCGCTTTCAGGCAGATAAAAACGATCAGTGGCGAGGCATGGAAGTAAAATGCCGCTAACAGCGAAGCCGGCAGTACAATCAACCACATGAAAATAAAGTCGTTTTTCAATACAAAATCTGTTTCCCCACCAGCCCGGACAATTCCTACCAGAGACGGCATCTGGTACGATGTCCCAATTGTAGTTACAGACAGTACTGTCATAAATTGCAGCGATAAATCTACTGCTTCCGGCGATAACTTGGAAAAAACAGTTATTATTGGATAACGCAGCAGGAAAAGTACTGCGGCACTGCATATTCCTGTTATAATAAATAACACTTGAAATGTTCTTGTGTTAGGGCGAATCAACCAGTAACGCCGTTCACCGATAGTTTTGCCGGTTATCACGGCTGCCGCCGATGCACTTGCCGCAATGAATACAGTAACGAACTGGAAGACCGTAGTAGCTACCGAATTTGCCGCAATGGCGCTGCTGCCCATATGGCCGAGTATACCGGTTTGAATCCCCATAGCAATGCCCCAGGTTGCCGCAGCCAGAAAAACCGGCGTACCGATTCGTATATAATCTTTCAACATAATCCGGTTCATTTTATTCAAGATATGATGCAGACGCAATTTGACTTTCCGGTCAATCATTCGACAGTAGGCAATGGTAAGAACCAATTCCGCACTTCTGGCGCACAGGGTTGCAACAGCCGCACCGCGGCATCCCATTTCCGGGAAACCGAAATTGCCGTAAATCAACATATAGTTCAATGTAACATTGATTACAAAGGTTATTGTTGATACATAAAAACTTACCTTTACTGTTTCTACACTGCGGAGCATAATCATAAGTATCTGTGAAACGGCAAAGACAGGATAGGAAAAACCTATTATTCGGGCATATCTGGCGCCTTCTGCAATAATTGCCTTATCCGATGTCATTAATCCAAGCAGTTTTTCCGGCATAAAAATAGCAATAACGCTCATAATAATTCCGGTTGCAAGGCTGAATTTAAGTGCGATGTTGATAACCTCATGAATAGCACCGATATTTTTCTGTCCCCAACTGCGGGCCGAGAAGATTAATGCTCCTTCTGCTATACCGAAAACCATCATTTGCAGTAAAAATTGTACCTGATTCAGTAATGCGACTCCGGAAAGGGCAGTTTCGGAATAACGCGACAGCATAATAGCATCAGCCAGATTAACCGCAAATACAATCGCATTCTGCAATGCGATGACTATGGTCATCCCAAAGAATGATTTATAAAAATCACGGTTGTGAACAAAAAATTCTTTTGCCATTCTTTATCCTCATAAAAGGAATCCGTATCTGCAATATGCAATACAGATTAAAAAATTGTTCCATTTAAAGTAACAGTTTTTATGTTTTTTGCAATTCTGCATTGGTTGTTTTTATGATATTTAATTATTCCTGATTGCATCAATCAAAGGTTGCGGTATATTATCAGATTTTATTGTATTATATGGAATTATTAATATGATTGACAAAGTATTTGGAATAAAAAGTTCAATATTGCTTCTGGTGATTATCTACCTCGGTTTTATCAGTTTGGGGCTTCCGGATGCAGTGCTGGGGGTCGCCTGGGATTATATGCGGATTGACTTTTCCCGTCCGGTTCAGTATGCCGGATTCATTTCCATGCTTTTGACCTGCTGTTCCGCCGTGTCCAGTTTTTGCAGCGGGGCAATACTTAAGCGGGTGTCGGTGGGAAGATTACTGGCGATTTGCGGTTTTGTTACCGGAGTTTCGCTTCTGGGGTATTCACTGTCTCCGGCATTCTGGGTGGTTCTGTTATTGGCGATTCCACTCGGTTTCGGGCAGGGAGCGGTCGATACCGGGATGAATTATTACGTCGCGGCAAACTATTCCAGCAGTCAGATGAATTGGCTTCACTGTTGCTGGGGCATTGGCGCCGGGACTGGCCCGTTGCTGACAACTTGGCTGATCGCCTCCGGTTCTTCGTGGCGCTGGGGGTACGGTGTAATTGCCGCAGTTCAGATAACTCTGGCGCTGATGTTCGCGTTTTCAAACCGTATGTGGCAGCGAAGTGCGGGGGATAAGGGAAATCTGAATCATAAAACTGCGGTTGAGTCAGCTTCATACAGCCGCGGACGCTTTTACAGTTGTGTAGTGATGATGTGGCTTTATACCGGAATAGAATCTTCCGTCGGGCTTTGGGGATATATGTATCTTACATTATGTGCCGGAACTGCTGCGGATGTCGCCGGATACACTATGGCCGGCTATTGGGGAATGCTGACGGTCGGGCGTTTTGTGATTGGCTTTTTTGCCAACCGCCTCGGCAATATACGTCAGATTCGCTGGGGGCTTTTCGGCGTTATAGCTGGCGGGGTTATATTGCTTTTCGCAATGCCGCAGCTGTCGGTTATCGGCATGGGAATGATTGGATTTGCTTTAGCGCCGATTTATCCGGCAATGATGCATGCTGCTCCGGAAAGGTTCAATCTTGCTGTGGCCGGGAAACTCATAGGGTTTCAGGGTGGTGCTGCCATGCTCGGCGTTGCCTGTATCCCGCCGGCATTCGGCTGGCTTGCCGCACATACCACATTTATGCTGCTGCCGTTTCTGGTGATGCTTGCCGCTGCTTTGATGCTGGTGCTTCAGGTTATGGTTGACGGGAGAAAAGGCAACGTCTATTCCAATTGATGGTCATGCGCATGACGTATATTGCGCCGACGGTCATATTGATACATCTGGTATGCGTTCCAGGTATTGTGCCACAGGATATAAAAAATCGGTCCCATGGCCACCAGTGCTCCGGCATACTGCAGGGCCAGATACATAGTAAAAGTGGTATTTTTCTGCCCCAGCAGCTGACTGCATTCCCGCCGGTAACGCTTGGGTGCAAGATATTTCCCAAATAGAAAATTGCATGCGCATAATACGAGAGATACAAGCGCAATCTCCACCACCGCCAGCGGAGATTCTGACGGGTGTTCAATAAAGTATTCTCTGGCGACCGCAGCCAGGATGAATAATACCAGCGACCAGAGCGAAAAGGTGAATGTTTTGCATTTTTTCGGCCACTCTTTGGCTTTCGGGTATATCTTGCGGACAATTGCCGCCATAGCCGCAGGAAGAGCGATCAACATAAGCAGGGTTACCGCAACGTTGCCGATAAAGTTGATAGTAAAGTTTCCGGTAACCATAGGCAGAAGCAGAAGCAGTGATAGCGAGATAAAAATATTGGTTATAGTAAAACCGGTTAAAGCAAATCCGATTCTGCCGTTTAGGAATGCAATAACTACCGGAGCGGCGGTAGCGGTTGGCGTAATGCCGACAAAAAATGCCGCTTTTGCCAGCTCCTCATTTTCCGGCCATGCCAACCGGATTATCCCGTAAGGAACCAGTCCCATAAAAAGATTGGCAGCCAGCAGATACCAGTGCTCTTTTTTGGGTTTAAGCTGATTCAGGTTGATCTGTAAACAGGATATGAAAATCATACAGATCAGAACCCACCGTACCATTGATATCGGCGGATCGTTCAGCACATGTGCCTGAGGGAACATAACTCCCAGGGCAAACGGAATAAAGATCATCGCCGGACGCAGTAAAGCCTTGAACATTTTCTATACCTCATCGCAAAGTTCTGCAAAATCAGCATGTATGAATTCGGCCAGTTCTCCGGGCTTTACCGCCATATTACAGCCGATTTTGCCGGCTGAAACACAGATGTAATCCTTATCTGCCGCGCTTATATCGATCCAGGTTGGAAATTGCTTTTTCATACCTACCGGAGAGCATCCGCCGTGAATATAGCCTGTTAGCGGCATAAGCTGTTTTGACGGAAGCATTTCAATGCTCTTTTTACCAGCTGCGTGAGCCGCCTTTTTTAAGTTAAGAGTATGTTCCGCCGGAACTACAAAAACACAATATTCGCGGTCATTGGCAACTGCGACCAGAGTCTTATATACCCGGTCAACCGCTTCCCCCATTTTCTGTGCTGCGGAGACTGCGTCGAGCCGCCCGTCCGCTACATCGTATTCACGAATTTCAAAGGCGATGCCGGCATTTTCCAGCAGACGCATAGCGTTAGTCTTTTTCATTTTTTCACCCGATAGTATAATAAAATCTTTTTAATATACATTATATCGGCGTTTTTATCCACTTTCAGATACTGAATTGCCAAATAAAAAACGGTTCACCGTATTTGTCCGGTGAACCGTTTTGAAATCAGTTACAGCAACAAAGATTTACTGCTGCTCGATTGTTTTCATGTCATCAGGTGAAAGCACTTTGAGTTCAACAACATGAACTGATGAGTTCACGCTGTTTCTAAGCATGTTCAGCCGGACATAGCGGCAAACAGTGCCATCAATCGGATAGAGTATTCCCTGCGGACCTGCTACTTTGGTATTGTCTGATTCGTCCACTACGGTGGTCCAGGTTACGCCGTCTTCAGAAATATCAATCGTATACTGGTAATAACGGTTGTCGCCCCAGTAGGTGGTGAGCAGAAATCCGGCAACTACTGCCGGCGCTCCGATATCAACAGTGGCTGTAGCCGGAGCAGTAGCCCACCATGAACTGGCAAGGGTCAGATCACCGTCAACCAGCATTGATTCCGGGTGAGCGCCATTTTCAGAATTTGTAGCAATCACTTTTTTATTACGGGCGAGACCGGCAACCCCCTGCTGACGGACAATTTCATTATAACTGGTTTTAGTTTTATATTCTTCAAGCAATTGACCACATTTTTCAAGCATTTCTGCTGAAATTTCCACCGCGTTGCCCTGCGGTTCAAACGGCAGTTCGTCTTTTGTGTTTAACCACTGATTGTAGAATTCCAGCCGTTTGTTGTTGTAAGCGGTCATATCTGCAGCACGGTTTTCCTCAATCGATTTGATAAGTTCATCCGTATATATCCGCCATTCAGGGGCTGCTTTGGTACCCAATCCTGACCACTCTTTAACTGAATATGGTCCGATATGCCCGCCCCAGTCGGTGATCTGCCGCTTGGCACACCATTCCATGTGCTGTACTTCTTCAGGAGATGAAGCCCACTTGCGGGCGTCGTTCAACCATTTGCCAAGGAGGAAATATTCATTTGTGCCCATAAGTTTATCAAAATCGGCGATATACGCAAACAGTGCATTTCTGGATTCTTCCAGTGCTTTGACGTCTTTATTGCTGTATGCCTGACTTATGCGGTTTATAACATAGTCCGACATGCGGCTCATTACTTCGCGCCCCAGGTTTATAAGGTCAAACTGATAACTGGCACAATTGCCCAGCTGATCAGCACCCTGTTGCATCAGCTCCCACGCCTGATAGAGTTTAACCACGCTAGTGTCCGGGATCTGAGTAAAGCCCGGAGTGAAGCACAGTTGGGTCATATTTATAAGCTGTGATTTTGTATAGCATTCTTCAAAAAGTATATCCCACGCCTGACGTACCGATTCCGGTATATCCTTGCCGTAACGGCAGGTGAGATAGTACTCTTTCCACGCATCGAGATCCTGAACACCGTCTCCCCACATCATATCCAGCACAAGCTCATAGACTACCGGGTTGAAGTCCATGCCTTCCGTCATTATACCCATGCCCTGGATATTGCCTTTTTCCGGAGAGTTTATCATTTTGTTATAGTTGGTGAAAATCTGCGGCAGACCGCCATATATATCTACCCGGTTGCCGAAGCTCTGCAGAATACACCAGATCCACGGTTTCCCGAACCAGCTGTCCTGACGGTACCAGCCAGTTCCTTCCCAGTTTTCACCCCACAATTCAATTGCCAGCATCCGGTCATTGGGTACTGCGTCGAAGAAGTTGCGGGTATTGTTGATGTCCCAATTGCCGTCTACCGGTATTTTGGCAAACCAGGTCATGGCTACCCATATACCGTCTTTGTCTCCGGCGAGAATGGAGTTGTAAATAGTTTCGGCCATATTGTAAATATAGTCACGTTCGTATGTCGGCGGCGCCATTTCATTGAATGGGTCAATATTGTAATAATGGTCTGTTCCATATATTTCCCGCTGTTTTTCGAGGAATGTTTTACCGATTTCGGTAAACATGGGATCCTGCCAGTCGAGAATAATAGTGTCAAATCCCCACCATTCAAGTTTATGATACTTCATCTCCGGGAATTTTGCTGCCAAGGCTTTGGGAATATGTCCTGAGAAGCCTGGCAACACAGGAGTCATACCCAGAGATCTTGAACGGGCAAGGATCTTTTTCTGCATTTCGCTGTGCCGGTCAATAAATGCCTGTGAGAGCGGACCGCCCCATCCGTCAAGGTTGCCCATCCACTGCCATGGGAACCATGCCGGACCCGAAAAGAAGTTATCGAGGTCTTCCTTGTTGAGTCCGAATTCCTTGTAAGTTTCCTGCCATACTTTTTCCTGTCCGGCCAGCATCGCCGGCATATTAATCCCATTGAAGGCAAGCAGGTCAATCATATGTTCCCAATCTTCCCAATGCCAGAATGCGGTCTCGTAACCGAATACGCAGTTATTGAAGATATAACGGTATTTGAAAGGAGTTGCTTCTTCGGTTGGCGCAAAATCCTTTGGCAGGTCTTCCGGAAGATTGACCAGATTGTCACCGCGCCATGTAATCCCGACATTGCAAATGTTGTTGAGATACCATTTTAGCGCCCGGCATGCGGAAACCCCGTTAGATGCGGTTATGGCAATAATATCGTCCTGCGGAGCGATATGAAAGTAATCATTGCCATCTTTTTTCACAATAGTTATAGAGAACTGATCACTTCTCTCCTTGCCCAGCAACCGGGTAAAAACATCTTTTGCCGCCTGAGCCTGAGTTTGAGCATCCACGTTTCCGGTGTATTCCGGACCGATCAACGGTGTATCTGCTTTTACCGCGAATAATGCAGCAAAGAGACACAACAGTGACAATACGAGTCTCATTAATTAACCTTTCTGTTATACTTTGTTAATCTTTTAATATTAAGACACCCCGGAATATAATTGAAAAAGATAAAAAAACAAGTAGCGAGGTGAAGGTAAATGTTATATTTTTATTATGATTTCAATATCAAGACTTGTAAAACAAAAAAACGGCCTGCCGATTTTATTGCGGCAGGCCGTTTGTATTTGTAAACTGCTTACAGGTTATTTCTGTTTGCCGGTCAAGGTATCCATGTCGGCGGAGGAGAGAACTTTTAACTCCACAACATGCACCGATGGATTGACGCTGTTTTTCAACATATTTAACCGTACATAACGGCATACTGTATCTTCCAGAGGATATAATCTTCCAGATGGCTCGGAGACTCTGATGTTTTCAGATTCATCAATAATCATATTCCAGTTAATGCCATCTTCAGAAACTTCAATTGTGTATTGATAATAACGGTTATCTCCCCAGTATGTAGTAAGCAGAATGCCTGATATCACTGTTGGGGTCCCCAGGTCAACGGTCAACGATGCCGGAGCTTTAGCCCACCATGAGCTTCCGAGTGTCAGGTCTCCGTCCACAGCCATTGTTGCCGGATGGCCGTTTTCGGTTGCAGTTGCAGTGACCGCTTTGTTAAGTGCCATGCCGTAAATAGTATTTTGAAGCAAGACATTGTCATAATTTGAATCCTTTTTGTACGCTTCAAGCAGTTTACCGCATTTCTCGAGCATTTCCGCTGATATTTGAACCGCATCACCTTGCGGTTCAGATGGAAGGACGTCCTTTCTATTAAGCCATTCTTCATACAGTTTCAGTCGTTTTGCTTCATAGGCGGCCATATCGATATTCCGGTTATCCTGGATAGCTTTGATCAATTCCTCGACGTAAAGCTGCCATTCCGGTAATGATTTTGTAGTTACTCCTGCCCATTCTTTTACTGAATAGGTGCCGATAAGGCCGCCCCAGTCGGTGATCTGCCGCTTCGCACACCACTCCATGTGCTGCTCTTCATCTGGAGTAGAACCCCACTTGCGGGCATCATCCAACCATTTTCCAAGGAGGAAATATTCATTTGCTCCCATAAGTTTATCCCAGTCGGCCGCGTACGCATATAGATCGTTTAATGCTTTCTGTAAAGCTTCAATATCTTTATTGTAATAGGCATTGGCAATCCGGTTTATCATATAGTCGGACATGCGGCTCATAACTTCACGACCGAGGTGAACCAGGTCAAACTGATAACTTGAGCTTGCTCCCAGTTTGTCTGCTCCTTTCTGCATCAAATCCCAGGCCTGATATAATTTGATTATAGCAGGATCTGGCATTTGAGTGAAAGCCGGATTAAAGCACAACTGTGAGAAATTTATCATCCACGGTCTGGTATAGCACTCTTCAAACATTATATCCCATGCCTGACGTACTTCTTCCGGAACCTCTTTCCCGTAACGGCAGGTCAAATAGTAATCTTTCCATGCATCAAGATCTTTTACCCCGTCGCCCCACATCATATCCAGAACGAGTTCAAATACTACCGGATTAAATCCCATGCCTTCCGACATTATCCCCATTCCCTGGAGGTTGCCCTTGTCGGGCGAATTCTGCACTTTGCTGTAATTTTCAAAAATCTGCGGCAGACCGCCATATAAGTCAACCCGGTTACCGAAGTTCTGCAATATGCACCATATCCACGGCTTCCCGAACCAGCCGCCCTGACGGTACCAGCCGGTACCGCTCCATGATTCTCCCCACAGTTCAAGCGCAACCATACGATCGTTGGGGATGGCATCAAAGAAATTGCGGGTGTTGTTGATGTCCCACTGCCCATCGACCGGAACTTTGGCAAACCATGTCATCGCCACCCATATACCATCCGGATCTCCGGCGAGAATGGAGTTGTAAATAGTTTCAGCCATATTGTAGATATAGTCACGTTCGTATGTCGGCGGAGACATTTCGTTAAACGGATCAATATTATAATAGTGATCCGTACCGTAAATTTCACTCTGTTTCTGAAGGAATGTTTGCCCGATTTTGGTAAAAAGCGGATCCTGCCAGTCGAGAATAATAGTGGAAAAACCGGCCCATTCCAATTTATGGAATTTTATTTCCGGGAATTTTTCCGCCATTGCCTGCGGTATATGGCCGGAAAATCCCGGCAGTACCGGAGTCATGCCAAGCGATCTTGCCCGTGCAAGAATTTTCTTTTGTAGTTCACTCTGCCGGTCAATAAAATGCTGAGACAATGGACCACCCCAGCCGTCCAGATTCCCCATCCACTGCCATGGAAGCCATGCCGGGCCGGCAAAGAATCCATCCAAATCTTCTTTTGTTAGTCCGAATTCCTTGTAAGTTTCCTGCCATACTTTTTCCTGTCCTGCCAGCATCGCCGGCATATTAATCCCATTGAAGGCAAGCAGGTCAATCATATGTTCCCAATCTTCCCAATGCCAGAATGCGGTCTCGTAACCGAATACGCAGTTATTGAAGATATAACGGTATTTGAAAGGAGTTGCTTCTTCGGTTGGCGCAAAATCCTTTGGCAGGTCTTCCGGAAGATTGACCAGATTGTCACCGCGCCATGTAATCCCGACATTGCAAATGTTGTTGAGATACCATTTTAGCGCCCGGCATGCGGAAACCCCGTTAGATGCGGTTATGGCAATAATATCGTCCTGCGGAGCGATATGAAAGTAATCATTGCCATCTTTTTTCACAATAGTTATAGAGAACTGATCACTTCTCTCCTTGCCCAGCAACCGGGTAAAAACATCTTTTGCCGCCTGAGCCTGAATTTGAGCATCCACGTTTCCGGTGTATTCCGGGCCGATCAACGGTGTTGTAGCTTGCGCCGCAAACAATAAGGTAAAGGCACATAATAGATAGAGCAATAATCTCATCAGTAATCCTTTCTGCTTATTTCTATATTATAATTATTCAAACAACACATATGCGGAATATAGTTGTGAAACGTTAAAAAAACAAGTGATGATGCAGCATAAAACTGCTTCTTCGGGGTTGTAATCATTAGAAATAATATCTATATTGCATGAACAGCGGATATTAGTTTTTAATTATATCATAGTATATATAGGACAAAATATGCAGAAAACAGTTAATACTGTCATGGGGTGGATAAGAATTCAGGAGAGTAGAGGCCGAGTCATCCGGCTTGAGTTTGTCAATATCTCCAATTATGAAATCAATCAAGCTGGTGATGATAGCCCTCTTCTAACGGAGGCATTCCGACAGTTGGAAGAATATTTCAGAGGAGAAAGAAAAAATTTTGATTTGCCGTTGGAATTGCATGGAACAGATTTTCAGCGGCGGGTTTGGCAGGAGCTATTAAAGATACCTTATGGTGAAACTGTCAGTTATAAAAATATCGCTGAACGTGTCGGTAATCCTTATGCTGCAAGAGCTGTCGGAATGGCAAATCATAACAATCCTATTGCGATAATTGTACCCTGTCACAGGGTGATAGGTGAGGATGGACGGCTTTGCGGTTATGCCGGAGGTGTTGATTTTAAGATTGCATTGCTTGCATTGGAGCGTCGATTTAATAAAGCTTAAAAATTAACATAAAAAAAGCATAGAATTAAAAAAATTTTTCTTAAACGCTTGAAAAAAAAACTCTATTATGCTATTATAGCACTGTGCCAGAAAAGGCAAAAAGTATTTTTTTAGTTGTAAAGTGTTTGTGGATATGATAATACAGCTGGATTTGTGCCGGTTTTTACGAAACCCGGTAAGTCTTTGCTGTGTTTATTGTATTTTATGATTATGGAACATTTATATATGTGCGATGTAATGAAATATCAGGAGGTAGCAGGGGAATAGTCATTATAAAATTAAAAAATTACCAAATCAAACACTTAAAACATAAAAATCTAAAAATAAATAAAGAGAAATCTAAACTATATTTATTTTTAACCATGGAAGGGGATAAAGCTCCTTCTGAAAAACAAAAGGGTATAGAAATGGCTTATACGCAAAATGTATCTGCAGGAATGGTCGTAACTGGTGAAGTTGTTGACTCCGGTATTCAGACAATCGGTTCAGGCGGTATCGCCAGCAATGCGGTTGTATCCGGTGGTTCCATCACTATTGAAAAAGGCGGTATAGTTCAGGGATATACCGGCTATGCCAGCGGTAATGAAACTATCGGTGTGGTTGCCAGCGGCGGCAAACTGAACAATATGACCATGAATAATGGCGTTATCAGTAATGCCGGTAATATTAACAGCGGCACAGTGAATGGAAGTGCCTTTTTGCAGTGTACTGTAGGCGGTTCTGCTTTCGATATTGTGATAAAAGATGAAGCCCGCTTGGAAGCAGCCGGAGCCGGTTGCGGCTTGGCCAATATTACAGTTGACGCTGCCGGTCAGGAAACCGTAGTTGGCGAAACTAAAAACGCAGCACAGTTGATTGTCTTCCAGTCTGGCTGCTATGTTGAAGGTTTGACTCTTAAGAACGGCGGTTCTGCTCATGTATATGCACAGGGCGCTGTTTATGATGTAGTTGTTGAAAACGGTGGTGTGCTTTACATGACCGACTGGGATTTCGATACCGCTTTGGACTGGCAGGGACTGCCGCGTCCTCAGGATGGTAAAGTTGATGGTGCTACTGTCAAATCCGGTGGTACATTGTGGATCGGCGGTTCCAGCGCGAACGTACGTAATGTAACAGTTGAAAAGGGCGGTTATGTAACCGGTTTCCATGTCTTGGCAACCATAAGAAACTTGGAAGTGTATAATGGCAGCGGCTATGATACTATTACTTATTCCAATGGTGTAATCCGTGATTTTGACCTTTCTGGCATGAATGAAGGACAGGGTACTATTCTTTACGATCGCGGCTGGGTTGCTGATCCTACTAAAAATGCGGCCACTATTACTGGTATTACTATTAAGCAGGATGTCGGTCTTTTTACTGATATCAACTTCTATTCAACAGTAACCGGTACTTATACCTTCAGTGACGGCACTACAAAAGAACTCAATATGAGTGCCGGTAAGATTACTAGTTTTGTGCTTGGCAGTGGTATGCGTTTGGTCGGATATGTAAATGGTCTGCAGAATGCATCTGCCGTATCTCCAATGGAAATATCCGATCTTATGATTCTGGAAGGCGGTATTCTGGATGGTTGCGTTACCGGACGTGGCAACGACGGATCATATGTCAACAGCGGTACCTACGTATATAATGACGGCACCGTGCGCAATTGGAGTTTCGGTAATGGTTCAGCTAGCGGTCTGGTGATTAACAGCGCCTGCTTTATTATCCAGGGAGCGAATGTCGCGTCAGACGGTACTGTGGTTAATTCTGCTGCTGTAACTAACGATATTTATGTCGATGGCGGGGTGCTGGTGATCGCCGGCGGTTCGGTGAATGATGGAATTACCGTGGTAAATGATACTGCATTGCAGATTTATGGCGCGGCCAATATAACTAACGGTGTGAACCTTGATTTTGCTGAAGACAGTTTATATCGCAACTTCAGTGTGGTTGACGGCGTTGCTAAGAATCTCTATATCAGCAATGGCGGGTTCTATTATTCGGCTGGTGACAGTGTAATAGAAGATTCTATTATTACAGGTTCCCGCGGCGATGCCAGCGGTAACTCAAACGTTGGTAACAGTGTGTTGCAGATTGGTACAAATGGTACGGCCAAAAATGTTGAATTGCAATCAGGCGCAATTTTGAAACTTTCTGGTGCATTTACACTTGATAATGTTACCATCGGTGAAGGAGTTACCATTCAGTGGACAAATCCGGATGCCGGATTCCAGTTAATTGACACTGTGCTTCCTGGTTATGAAAATGTCAAGTTTGAAGATGGTACACTGTATGGTTGGGTTGTAGATGGATATGTATTCCAGTTTGAAGACAGCAGTGTCATGAAATACAGAGATATCACCATCAAAAATATCCCGTACAACAATGAAAGCAAAGGGTTCACCAAAGGCAATAATATTGTTGATATAGATGGATTTGTATTTGATGGTGGGTATGGCTTCGGCGGTAACTTTACTGCTGCTTATGGCAGCAAGATCAGCAATGTTACCTGGAATAGCGGTTGGATGGACTTCAAGACCGACATTAATGGACTCTTTATTAATGTCAAAAACGACAACTGGGGCGATGGACAGTATGTAGCAATGGGTAATGACCCTGGCGAACATGAACTCGTATGGACAGATGTTACCATGCAGCGTGCCGGTCAGTTGCTTATAGGTGACAATGGCTCTGCTCAGTCCTGGGAGCGGGTTAGAGCCGGTCATGTTATCAATTTGACGGTCCTTGCTGATGATGATGCCAGCAGATCCAACTCCATTGTTTTGCGTTGCGGTTCAATTGAAAACCTCACCATGTACGAAGGTCGTCTCTATTTCGGCGCTGGCAATGCCGGTCAGGATTCCGGAGCCTATTGGGAATTCAGAGGCGATATCTACCTGGAAGGCTGCAGCGTTCAGAATGGTGACAACAATGGCAACAGTCTTGGTTATAATGTCGCGATGGGCCTCGATACAATGAAAAGCTTCACTCTTGGCGGTAACACCTCATTTTATGTTGATGTTACTGAAACCGCAGTTGAAAGCACCGTTGTTATCAAGGGAGTTGGCAACAACTTCTATAATGATAAGAAAATAACCGCAAGCCATATCGTGCTGGATCAGGCTGACAGCTGGTTCCTGACTGATTCGGCATTGACTGCCGGCGGATATATCAATATCGTCAGCAATCTCTCTGCTCTGAATGCTACTATAGACCTGACGTTCCAGTCCCGTCTCGGTCAGGGTGACTACTGGTTGGGCGACATCGGCAGCACCGCTACCGCTTTTGACCAGACCTTCATCATGAAGCTCGGCGATCAGACCTTCGAAATGAAGATCGGCGACACTATGACGGTTGATGGTTACACTGTCAAGATGGAAGCCATCCTTAACGAAGAATGGAATGTATACATTGGCTTCCTGTCTGTCCGTGCCGATGCCTCGACCAATACCGCGATGGTTTGGGATGGCACCTTGAGCGATGCCGCGATGGCGATCCGTTATGTGAACGATCTCGCTGCCGGCGATGGCCAGACCATCAACCTTGGCGCAGCGATGGAAAACGCCGGCGGCAATGGAGTAAATTATGTAGGCGGCGTAGTAGCGACCGGAGCGATCGTAACCGATGCTCAGACCAACTCCTACATCTATGGTGGCGCGGCCGATAAGGCAATCGGCGGCAGCTGGATCAAAGTAGAAGGCGGCAGCGGCAACTACATCTATGGCGGTGGCAATGGTCAGGCTATGGGCGATGCCAACGTTCTGGTAACCGGCGGCAGCACGAAGCGCGTCTTCGGCGGCAG
>CALXXL010000017.1 GCA_944392655.1 uncultured Victivallaceae bacterium | reverse complement strand
CCTTTAAGCTGAAGCTATTCGGCTACATACCGGCGCAGCCGGTAGTTTTTTTGCGCTTAAGCTATATAAAAAAAAGGCGGCAGGATAACCGGCCGCCTTTAAATAATATCACGTTTTATTCTGATGCTTTTCTATCCATGTGCAGCAGATGTTTTACCTTTTCACGCACCCGCTGGCATACCGCGTAGAGCGCCGGAGTAAAGACTATCCCGACCAGAGTTGCCAGCACCATCCCCGAAAATGTCGTGATCCCGATCGCCCGGCGGCTTCCGGAACCAGCACCCGAAGCAATGACCAGCGGGAACACCCCGAAAAGGAAGCTCCATGCGGTCATCAACACCGCCCGGTAACGCAGATTAGCACCGCTCATCGCCGCATCAAATACACTTTTACCCGACTCACGCTCCTGTTTGGAAAATTCCACCATCAATATCGCGTTTTTAGCCGCAAGCCCGATCAGCATGACCAGACCAAGCTGAGCATAGATACTCATTGTTTCGCCGGTAATCATCAACCCGAGCAGCGCACCAAGCACCGCAAATGCCACGGCAAGCATAACCGGCACCGGAATCGACCAGCTTTCATACTGCGCTACTAAAAACAGATAGGCAAAGGTCAGCGCCAGCATCATAAGATAGACAATCTGCCCCTCATTCTGCTTTTCCTGATAGCTCAAACCAGTCCACTCAATTGTAAAGTTTTCCGGCAATTCAATCGACTCGATCGCCTCATATAAACGCTGGGTGCTTACCCCGGCAGCGGCCTGGGCATTCATATCCGCGCTGGCCATTTTGTTAAAGCGGGTGATCTGACGCGGACCAACCATATAACGCAATGTCCCGAGCGAACTCAATGGCACCATCTCGCCCGCATCGTTGCGCACCTGAATCTCCCGGATGTCCTCCATTGTGGAACGGAAATCCGCCGTCGCCTGCATCTTAACTTTGTAGTTGTTGCCGAACATAGTGAAGTCGTTAATGTAAAGTGACGCAAGTTTGGTCTGCAAGGTCGAGAATATGGAGGAGGTACTGACCCCCAGGGTTTCCGCCTTCATACGGTCGATATCAAAATAGAGCTGCGGAGTATCGGCATTGTAGGCGGTCATGGCGTAAAGCGTTTCCGGCTTGGCACTTAATTCCATGGAGAAACGCTGCGCAACTTCAGCAAGTTTATTGTAGTCGGTATCACCAATCATACATAACTGGAAGTTGGCGCCGCCTGTCACACCCAACCCCATAATCGCAGGAGGAGTAAATACTACCACCTCGGCATCAGGAATGTTGGACGCCTTCTGCTGAATCTCCGCAACAATTGAGTTCAACTGGGTTTCCGGACTCTTGCGGTCATCCCAGTTGTCCAGCTGCAATATACACATACCAACGTTTTCACCGCTGCCGGAAAGCATAGATGAACCGGAAACCACCATCGTCGAACGTACACCTTCGATCTGTTCAGCCAGTTTGATAAACTCATCCATCACAGCGTTGGTTCGCGCCAGCGTTGCTCCGCTGGGCAGCTCAATATTGCACATTACCACCCCTTTATCCTCAGCCGGAAGAAATGAGCTTTCGATATCGTCAAACAGCATCCAGATCGCCGTCGCGGCACATCCGAACAGCACCAGAGTCAAAATCGCCCGGCGCACCAGAAGCGCCACCATCCCGGAATAAATTTTCCGGCTGCCGTCCAATACCACATTGAACGGTTTAAAGTAGAAAGGAACATGTCCATCCGGCTTCCGCAGAATAATCGAACACAATGCCGGGCTCAGCGTCATGGCCACCACGGTTGAGAGACAGAGCGAAATACACATGGTAACGGCAAACTGTATATAGATTTCGCCCACCATACCGCCATAGAACGCCAATGGTGCGTAACACGCCACGGTAACCAGAGTGGTGGCGATAATGGCGCCGGTAATCTGACGCATACTCTTTAACGCGGCCTCTTTGGGCGACAGCCCCTCACGCTCCATCAATCCCTGGCAGTTCTCCACCACCACAATAGCGTCGTCGCACAACGAACCGATTACCAGAATCAATCCGAACATGGTAAGCACGTTGATGCTGTAATCCAGCGCCAGCATAAAGGGGAACGTCCCCATCAAAGCAATCGGAATGGCAATAGATGGTATCAATGTAGCCCGCCAATCCTGCAGAAAGAGCCAGGTAATCAATACCACCAGAAGCAGCGCCACCACCAGCGTTGTGACAATCTCCTTCAACGATACAGTGATGAACTCGGTGGGGTCGTATGCCGTCTCCACACTTACACCGGCAGGAAAACGCTCTTTCCATTTTTCAAGTTCGGCTTTTACCAGATTTACGGTGGCAAGCGCGTTGGCTTCCGGAGTACGGTATACGCCGAGACCGACCACCTCCTTGCCGTCGAACATTGTCTTGCCGGAATATGAGCTTGCCCCAACCTCTACACGGCCAATATCCTTCAGCCGCACTATGCTGCCGTCATCCGCATGACGGATAATAATATCTTCAAACTCCTCTGCTGAAGAGAGACGACCTTTTACGTTCAATTTGTAGTTGACATATTTATTACTGTTCTCGGTACCAATTGAACCGGCCGCCGCCTGGATATTCTGCGATTCAACCGCGGCGGTGATATCTGACGTTGATATTCCCAGCCCCGCCATACGCAGCGGATCCAGCCATATACGCATGGAATACTCCTGGGATGACATCACATCGGCAGAGGATACCCCGTCAATACGGCTTATTGAGTCCTTGATATAAGAGTCGACATAGTTGTTCAACTCCATCTGATTCATACTGGTACCATCGCTGATGAAGGCAAACATGGCCAGAATATCGCCACCACGCTTCTGCACCTGGATACCATTTTTAGTGACGTCAGACGGCAGATTTACCTCCGCGCGCTTTACCGCATTCTGCAAGTTTACCATCGCGATATCAGTATCTGTACCGCTTTTAAAAGTTACAGAACAGGAATAATTCCCGGAGTTGTCGCTGGTGGAGGAAAAATAAAGCAGATCCTCCACCCCGTTAATCTCATCTTCCAGCGGCATCGCCACAGTCTGCACAATGACCTCAGCACTGGCGCCGGGATAACTGGCCGAAACATGGAGCGTTGGCGGAGCAATCTCCGGATATTCCGCAATCGGCAGCTTGTTCAAACTGATTATCCCCGCCAACACCATCACTACGCTTATAACCAGGGCAAAACGCGGACGCTCAATAAATATCTTTGAAAACATAGATTAATTCCCCCTTGCCACACTCTTGACCGTCATGCCGTCCATCGTCTTGTGAGTCCCCTCGGAAATAATCGTTTCATCCACAGTCAATCCACCGGTAATCAGCTGATAGTCGGGTGTTACAGCTCCCAATTCAACATAACGCTTTGCCGCCTTGCCCGCAGCGTCAACCACATATACATAGGCGCCTTCGCTGTCGTGCATTATCGCCGACGGAGGTACTGCCGGCATACTCTTCCCGCTCTTCTGGGACAACTCTACCGTGACCGTGCTGCCGGTAATCAATTTATAGTCGGCATTCTTAAACCGGGCAAATACCTGAATTGCGTCCGTAGTTGCGTTGGCTTCGTTATTAAGCAATTCAATCTCGCCGATTTCAGGATAGACACTGCCATCGGAGAGTGTCACTTTTACTACACCGTTTTCTTTCAGTGCCTGAAAACTCCCGAACTGCGAAAGATAGTCGGAAGTACTGATGGAAAAACGTACCCGTATCGGCGAGGTTTGTATAAGAGTTACCAACGTTCCGGAACTCGGAGTAATATAGTTCCCGGCAGTAAAGTTGTTCACCCCTGCCAGAGAGTCCATCGGGGCGACTATCGTAGTATTTTTCAAGTTGTCTTTCGCACTTATCAACTCCGCCTCGGCGGCCATTAAAGTTGCCTTCTCCTCTTCCAGCGCCGAACGGGCGCTCTCCATAGTATCCAGACTGGCGGCAAGTTTATCATAGAGCGCCTCATTACGATTATAGTTATTCTGGGCATAATTGAGTCTGGCTTTGCTGGCGGCAATCTGCGCCTCAACATTTTTTACCGCCGCTTCGTATTGAACCGGATCGAGCCGGTAGAGTACCTGTCCTTTTTTGACGATGTCGCCGTCTTTAAAACCAACTTCAAGAATTTCGCCGGAAACCCTGGGAACAACATTAACCACTGACGGCGACATAACCAGTCCGGTATAACGCCTGGATTCCATATTTTCAACAGCGACAACCTTATCAACCCCTACCACCGGAACCGCCATATTCTGCGCCTGTATTTCAATGGACATAAGTATCATTGCTCCGGCGGTCAATCCGGTAAAAAACTTCTTTCTCATCATATAATACCGTTACCTTTCATATTGATTATTCCACAATAAATCTGTTTTGCACATTATATATGTTTGCAATGGTTGAAATATTTTGTCAAAAAGCAACATAATATATGCTTTTTTAAATTATTGTATATAAAGTTATTTACCAAAATTTTCCATACTGTGGAACTTGAAATATTCTGTTTTTCGGCTTAATTAACAGGAATTACATTCAGGACAACATATATGAATAGAGATTTAAATATAAAAAAATCTTTCCCGCCCGTGGTTCCTGAACGGATGAAAATTCTGATTCTCGGATCCATGCCCGGCGAAGCCTCGTTGCAGGCGGCACAATATTATGCGCATCCGCGCAACGCATTCTGGCCGATTATGGCCCGGATATGCGGTTTCCCGGAAGGATTGCCATATCATGAACGGCTTGAAAAACTGCGACTCCATCAGATCGCACTGTGGGACGTACTGGAAAACTGCATCCGGCAGGGCAGTCTAGACAGCGCTATCCGGGAAGCAAGATACAACCGCATAGATGAACTGCTTGCCAGACATCCGGAAACAATAAAAATTTTCTGCAATGGAAATGCCGCTTACAACTATCTTAAACGGGCTTTCGGGTGTATATTTAATGAATACAAAGCCGAAGCGCTGCCATCCACAAGTCCGGCCAACGCAAGAGTGAACTTTGAAACTAAACTGCAAATATGGCGGAGTAAAATTGCTCCGTATCTGAATGGAGAATAATATATGACGATAAAACTGATCGCCGCCGATATGGACGGTACATTACTCGACTCCCGCAGCCAGATTCCACCTGGGCTGTTTGAGCTTATAACCCGTTTGCATGACCGCGGCATCCGTTTTGCCGCCGCATCAGGCAGGCAGTATTACAATCTGCTTAAACTTTTTGAGCCGGTAAAAGATAAAATGGTATTTATTGCGGAAAACGGCGGCATGGTGTTTGAGGGGGAAAAAGAGCTCTTTGTCCAGAATATTCCGGCGGATGATCTCCGTAATATTGTCAATCTGGCACGCTCAATACCTGATGCCTACACCCTTATTTGCGGAACCCTTGCTGCATATTCCCAGGATAATCAGCCGCAGTTTATGGGCAATGCCGCCAAATATTATGCCCATCTTGAACTGATTCCGGAACAGTTCGCCCGCCTTGGCTCCGAAGAATTCTGCAAAGTGGCAGTATTTCATAACGATGCAGAACACTATGTGCTGCCGGTTATGAAACAGCTGGAAAATAATTTCCTGGTATCGCTTTCCGGAGTAAACTGGGTTGATGTCATGCGCAAGGGGGTCAATAAAGGAACCGCAATACGCAGAATCCAGTCCATGCTCAATATAACGCCGGATGAAACTATGGCTTTCGGCGATTACATGAACGACCTGGAGATGATGAAGGAGTGCCGCTACTCCTGCGCTGTGGCAAACGCCCATCCGGATCTGAAAGCGCACTGCAACTATCAGCTCGCTCTGAGCAATGATGAGTACGGCGTAATAAAAGTGCTCAACAAATTACTGGAAAAGCCGGAAGACCAGTTCTCCGGAGAGTGGTTCGCCGTTTAAAAGCGTGCGCCCGTAATCACGCTGCGCATCATAAATAAATGCCAGACCGGGCGAAACGGTGACAACCTCCATAACGGTACTGTTGCCATGAACCGGGAATTTTACCGTTTCCACCGGTTTGGAGATGGCAAATGAGTATGGTTTCCCGTCGATGCACAGGAAGATCCTTCCCGGCAATTCCCGGCAGAACAGCGTCAGTTCCGCCTCTCCGGGCAAATCCGGGTCGGCGACAAGTTTTTTGCTTACCACATCTCCGGCAGCCGGATAATATTCGCTCCAGCCGCCAAAGCTCATCGGCCCATTATCCAGGGTCATGTTGCCGACGTTCACCCCGTTTGGCCGGGCCAGCTTCATAACATGCACTTCGCAATTACGGCTGTAAAAGTCATATCCGTTCCAGACTATGAATACTGAAAATATCATAACCGCGGCACATATCATCACCGCGCGGCGGTTCCGTCTTATCCGTCTGCAACTCCAGATGATGAAACATCCGGCAAGCACACCCAAAAGCGGCAGTATCGGCGCACGGAAACGCGAGAGATCATAAAATATCGCCGTAGCAGCACAGAATCCCGCCGCCAGATAACAGAGCCATAACAGCCCCCAGTCGCGACGCCGCACCGCACGGCACACGCCGTAAAGCAGACCAGCCAGCCCGAAACTCAAGAGTATCCCGGTGGTGAAGCCCATTGAGCCAATAAAACTTGCCGCTCCCTCCCCGTACAATGCCACATTATTGGGAATATCGCGCCAATCCCAGAATAATAGAAGTTTACGGAACTGCAGTTCGGCAAAGGCCAGCGGTTCCTGTTCAGCCCAGCGCAGAATCTGCTCCGCTACCGATATCTCTCCGGCCTCAGCCATCCATAAATGAAAAGCCGGCGGATACTCCATCGGTCCGGCAAGCGAATTGAAATCCCGTCCGCCGGGAGGCGCCTCAGGCGTGTTGCCCAATGCCAATACCTGTCCGGCCGCAGTCGATGGTCCGGCCAAACGCCCAAGTTCCGTACTGTTGTGAATAATAAAGGGAAGCTGTATAAGAATAACGGCTAATAAAGTTAATCCGGCAGCAAATGCTCCTCTCCGCCAGCCCAGTACAATAAGATAAAGCATTATCACGCCAGGCATGACAAACCAGGCGTTGCCGCGGCTCAATATCGCACATCCAAGCAGAATACCGAGAATCAGCACTCTGCGCCACACATGATGGTTTTTCTGCCTGGCGATCATCAGCCCGGCAAGCGCGACTCCGGTGAGAAAGAAGGTCTGCACATTGGCAATGATAAGGTATGGAGTATAGAGCAAAAGCGGTGCGGCAATCGCGCTGAGCACTCCGGCAATTCTCCCGCAGTTGCGCCCGGCGGCAAGCCGCCCGAGAACTATGGAGAGATAAACCACCGCACTTCCGAGAACAATCTGCGCCGCAACTACGCACCACGCTGAATTCCACACCCAGCGCAGCGCCGGCAGCCAGACGGCATAGTAGAACGGCTGATAATAGAATTCCCCGGTGAAAGCTCCGGTCAGAATTTCACCTGACAGCTTCCAGTAAGTTGCCATATCAGTTTCCGGAGACGGGGAAAATACCGCGTTCATCCCGTTATTTTCCCCCGCCAGCTGCCACGCGCCGACGACGCGCAAAATCAGTGCCGCCGCCACTATCAGCAGGCAGATTAACCAGTCGCGCCGTTTCAGCCGGTTCATGCCGCTACTCCTCCAGAACTGTATCAGTAGAATATGGATTTAGAACTTTCTCTCACCTTCTCAGCCAATTTGGCGATCAGGCCGTTAAGTTCAATTTTATCTGCGGAAATTGGAATAATCTCAATCGGATCACTGGCCAGCTTCTCACGCAGTTCGGCAAGATTCTCCACGCTTTCGGGAAGATCCATTTTATTGGCCGCAATCAGCGCCGGACGTTTGGAAAGCCCGCGCATATAGAGCTCCAGCTCCCGTTTGAGATGAATGAAGTCATCATACGGTTTGCGCCCGTCTATTCCAGCCATATCCAGCACATAGAGCAGTACATGGGTCCGCTCAATATGTTTCAGAAAAGCGTGACCGAGCCCGACATTGGCATGCGCCCCGTCAATCAGTCCCGGAATATCCGCCACCGTTAAACGGCCGAAATCTTCCAGTTCAACCACTCCGACCACCGGTTGAAGCGTGGTAAACGGATAAGGCGCCACCTTGGGCCGTGCCTGCGAAACCGCCCGCAAAAGAGTCGATTTTCCGGCGTTGGGATAACCGACCAATCCAACATCGGCAATAGTTTTAAGTTCAAGTACAAGTTCGCGCTCTTCACCCTCTTCTCCGGCTTCGCACTGCCGCGGAGCCCGGTTGGTGCTGGATGCAAAACGGGTGTTGCCGCGACCACCACGGCCGCCCTTGGCCACAACCACGCGCATACCGGCACTGTCAAGATCTGCCAGAACCTCATTGGAGTCCGCATCGGAGACAATAGTGCCAAGAGGAACCTTGAGCACCACATCGTCCGCCTTGCGCCCGTGCATATTTTTACCCTTGCCATGCGGACCGCGATCAGCAGTATAATGACGGGTATAGAGAAAATCAACCAGACTCTGTTCGCTGTCAACCGCCTCAAGTATGATATTGCCGCCGTCGCCGCCGTCGCCGCCGTCAGGACCGCCTTTGGGGATAAATTTCTCCCGGCGGAAACTGCAGCAGCCGTTGCCGCCGTCGCCGGCTTTTACAGTAATTCTTGCTTTATCCACAAACATAATATTTCCCTTTCGACCATAATTTACACCCGCCGGTGCCGGTATACAAAAAAACCCGGGCGTCCCCCGGGTTTTTTACTCACACCCGCCGATTAAGCCAGCGGAGCTACGCTTACGCTGCGGTTGGCTTTGTCAAATACAACCTTGCCGTCAATCAAAGCGAAAATTGTGAAGTCACGTCCCAGACCGACATTCTTGCCCGGACGGAAACGGGTTCCGCGCTGACGGACGATGATGCTGCCGGCGGATACATATTCACCACCGAACGCCTTGATACCTAAAAACTTCGGATTACTGTCACGACCGTTACGGCTGCTTGACTGTCCTTTTTTATGTGCCATTTTATGTTCTCCTGTTTTATATACAATTTTTTTATATTTCCATTATCAGATTTTTTAATATACCGCCAACTGAACAAATATCAAGATTCAATTGTAAAATATCGTAATTTTTTCTTTATGTGCCATTTTGACATATAGCTTTTCAGGATAATTGAGCCATTATGACGCACTATTATTGCCAGCCCTCCCCTTTCCGCCTGGATAAAATTCTGGCACGCATTTTGCTGAGAGAAAAAGTGTGTCTCTAATTGATGACGTAAAGAAGGAGGTATTGATTATGAACATAGAAAAACTTACCAACCGCTCCCGTGAGGCTTTGCTTTCGGCGCAGAGCATCGCCCAGGAAAACGGGAATCCGGAACTTAACACTCTGCACCTGCTGAAAGCGATGCTGGATCAGGACGACAGCCTGGCGGCCTCGCTCTTAAAACGCAGTGATATTCCGCTTACCCGGGTTGCCGGAAAAGTGGAAAACGCTATTGAAAAACTGCCGAAGGTATCCGGTGGCAGCCGTCAGCTCTACCAGTCCGGCGAATTCAGCGAAGTGCTGAACAGCGCGGCCAAAAAGGCTGAAAGCATGCACGATGAATATATCAGTATTGAACACTTTATTCTGGCGTTGATCGACTCTTCGAGCAAGGCCGGAGAGATACTGCGTGAATCGGGGCTGGATTCAGCAACCGCCTTGAAGGCGTTACAGAGCATCCGCGGCAATCAGAGGGTGACGAGCGCTGACCCGGAATCAACCTTTGAAGCGCTGGAAAAATATGGCCGCGACCTTACCAAAATGGCGCAGCAGGATAAACTTGACCCGGTTATCGGGCGGGATGAAGAGATCCGGCGTGTCATTCAGATTCTTTCACGGCGTACTAAGAACAACCCGGTGCTGATCGGTGAGCCTGGCGTGGGTAAGACCGCTATTGTTGAAGGACTTGCCCGGCGTATCTTCCGCGGCGACGTTCCGGAAGGGTTAAAGAACCGCCGGTTGATTGCGCTCGATATGGGTGCGCTTATCGCCGGGGCGAAATACCGTGGCGAATTCGAAGAACGGCTTAAAGCGGTTTTGAAGGAGGTAACGTCAAGCGACGGCAATATTATACTGTTTATTGACGAGTTGCATACGGTGGTCGGCGCAGGAGCTTCGGAAGGCTCAATGGACGCCGGCAATCTGCTGAAACCCTTGCTCGCACGTGGTGAACTGCACTGCATCGGCGCGACTACGCTGGATGAATACCGTAAATATATTGAAAAAGACGCCGCGCTGGAACGCCGTTTCCAGTCGGTTCTGGTGCCTCCGCCCTCGGTTGAAGATACTATAAGTATTCTGCGTGGGCTGAAAGAGCGTTATGAGATACATCACGGTATCAAGCTGCGTGACAGTGCGCTGGTTGCCGCCGCGGTTCTGTCGGACAAATATATCTCCGACCGTTTCCTGCCGGACAAGGCGATCGACCTGGTTGATGAAGCGGCCGCCACATTGCGTACCGAAATCGACTCTTCGCCGGAGGAAATCGATGAACTTCAGCGCCGTTCAATGCGTCTGGAAATCGAAATCGCCGGTCTGAAGAAGGAGAAAGATCCCGCTTCCATCAAACGTCGCGAAGATCTGGAAAAAGAACTTGCTGAACTCAAGGAACGTTCCAGTGAACTGCACGCAAAATGGGAAAACGAGAAAAAGGCGATTGCCGATCTGCGTGCTCAGCGTGAAGCTCTGGAACTGGCCCGGCATCAGCTGGAAGATGCGGAACGCCGCTACGACCTGGAAAAGGCGGCCGAACTGCGTCACGGTACAATTCCGCGCATGGAAGAGCAGATAAAGAAAGCGGAAACCGCGCTCAGGGAAAACAATGAGTCACGTCTGCTCAAGGAGGATGTGGATGAAGAGGATATCGCAGCAATCGTCAGCCGCTGGACGCATATTCCGGTAAGCAAGCTTGTACAGAGTGAAAAGATGAAACTTCTGGCGTTGGCCGACCACCTGCATCTGCGGGTAATCGGTCAGGACGAAGCGGTGAACGCCGTGGCGGATGCGGTACTCCGCGCCCGCTCCGGATTGAAAGATCCGAACCGCCCGATTGCCTCGTTCATCTTCCTCGGCCCGACCGGGGTGGGCAAAACGGAGCTGGCCAGAGCGCTGGCGGAAGATTTGTTTGATGACGAACGGGCGATTATACGAATAGATATGTCCGAATATATGGAAAAACACAGTGTGTCGCGTCTGGTCGGTGCGCCTCCGGGATACGTCGGTTACGACGAAGGTGGCCAGTTGACTGAAGCGGTTCGCCGGCGTCCATATTCGGTAGTGCTGTTCGACGAAATCGAAAAGGCGCATCACGATGTCTTCAACATCCTTCTGCAGGTGCTGGATGACGGCCGTATAACCGACTCGCAAGGCAGAACGGTGAACTTCAAGAACACCATCATCATCATGACCAGCAACCTCGGCAGTCAGCAGATTCTGAAACATCCTGATTCTCCGGAAGCGGTTAAAGATGATGTAATGGCGGAACTGAAAGTGAATTTCCGTCCGGAATTTCTGAACCGTGTTGATGAAATTCTGATATTCCACGCTCTCACCAAGAGCGACTTGATGAATATTGTGGACATTCAGCTTAAGAACTTCGCCGCACGTTTGAATGAACGCGGGGTGAAATTTGAAATCACCGACAAAGGCAAGGAGTTCCTTACCGAAGCCGGTTACGACCCAGCTTATGGCGCACGTCCGCTCAAACGGGCAATCGTACGGGAGCTGGAAACTCCGGTATCCCGTCTGCTCATCAGCGGAGATCTGCCGGAAGGCAGTACGCTTGAAGTCGATTCCGGCGACAACGCCCTCACATTCAAGTGCAAAAAAGCTGAATAACCGTAAATAATAAATGAAAAAACTCACGGAACCGGGATCAATTCCCGGCTCTGTGAGTTTTTTTTATTCAGCCGAAAAAATTATTTTTCTTCTTTGTCTTCCGCCGGTTTTTCAGCTGCCGTATTATCGCCATCGGCACTTCCAGTTGATTCAGCCGCCGCCAGTGCCGCTTTCATCCGGTCGTGTCTGCGCATCATCAACAATACTACAATCAAAAGAACCAGTACGGCCAGAATCAGAAGCCAGTTTTCCAAAATCATAAACCAGATAATCATAAATGCACTCTGATCTTCATTTCTGGCGTTCAAATTATCCGCCATTTCCTGTGTCATACCCTGCTGTGCATAAGCAACGGCGTTCAACAATGCCACATAACCTGCGAACATAATGCCAAACAGTTTCTTCATTTTTTCACTCTTCCTTATTCTATTTTAACGCTTTGCCGCCTCCGGCGAATACCGATACGCCAACAGCTCCGGCGAAATACCGCTTTAAGATAGCATTTACTTTACCCAATGTCAAACCGTCATATTCAGCCAGCTGTCCAGCCAGCGTCTTGAGCGGCAGATTGTAATACTGAGCCAACAGCAGCGATTTCAACGCGCTCTCCGGCTGCCCCATCTGTTCCGCACATGCCAGTTTTACCGACGCAAGCGCAGCGGAAAACTCCTCTTTCGTTATTCCTTTGCGCCCAAGATGCTCAACCTCTTCCTTCAGCAGCTGAAGAGCCTGTTCCGCCATTTCCGGCGATGTCATCGCATAGAAAGCACAGACTCCGCGATGAAAACCGCGGTTCGACAGCATCCCGGTTGAATAAGCCAGTGAGTTATCCTCGCGAACACGTTTGAACACCCGCGAAGCCAGACCGTTCTCCACATAACTCAAAAGTTCAAACGCCAGTTTGTCTCCATCCAGATTATCACACCCCGGTACCATGTAAACCGCGGCACACTGTTCCCGCGGCAGTTCAACAACCCGGTGCGCAGGCTCATTTACAAACTCCGCCGTTCCGGCCATTGCCGGTGCCGCGTCACTCCACGGCAACGCCGCGGCAAAATCAGCCATGAAATCCAATGCGGCGTTGCGGTCAAAATCACCGCCTACACCGGCAAAGACCCGGTTCGGAGCAAGCATATTCATATAGAATTCCATAGTGCTTTTTACCGTAAGCGCCTTTACCGCCGCCGCACTGCCCAGCCGCGACATTCCGAGCGTCTGCCCGGGATAAATCATTCTGCGCCCCTCATCCAGCGCCCGCTGCAATGGAGAAAGCTCTTTACTGTGCAGTTGTTCCAGAAAATTCTCCCGTTCACGCCGGAACGCTCCGGCACTCCAGCGGGGTTCACTGAAAATCGCCTTGACAATATAATACAGTTTGTCCTGAAAACGCGACGGTGCATTGAAATTATAGACCGTACTGTTAACGCCGCAGGTAACGGAGGTCTCTATGGCGTAATTATCCAGATAATCGATAAGCCGCTCTTCGCCGAACTCTCTGGTTCCGGAAAATATTACATTGGAGATCAGACGGCTTACTCCGCAATTCTCTTCATTCTCAAATGCCACCCCTCCCGGCATGATTACAGATACATCGATCAGCGGCACCCTGCTCTGCGGCAACAGCACTCCGGATAATTTATTCCCGCCTGCAACCGTTTCAAACTCTGCATCATTTTTCACCGGTTCAGAACGGCGCGTCTTTATTTTACGGCACTCCGGAATAAGGGGTACCGCGCTCATTAAATTGCGTTGCAGATACTTTTCCGCCAGGCGGTTGACATCGTCGCAACTGACCGCCTCGTAACCGTGCAGCAACACTTCAGGAGAGACCGCCTGACCGTAGTTGACCAGACTTTGAGTCAATTGCGAAGCAAGATCGTCAGCTGTACGCATCTCACGCAGTGTAAGCGCGATCTGCTGGTTCTTTTCCAGCTCAACCTCCTCCGGCTTGACGCCGTTGGCGGCGATATCCTCCAGACATTTGAACATCGCTTCGCACATACGGGGATATTTTTTCGGATTCGCCGTCCCGCTGAACATCAGTACGCCATCGCCGCTCATCGGAAAAATCGCCGAACCGACATTGAGCGCAAGTTCGCTCTTCTTATGCAGTTCCCGTACCAGATAAGAACTGGTGTTCTCGCCGACTACACCGGAAAGCACCTCCAAAGCCGGAATTTCACTGCTGGATGCGGGCGGAATTCTTACCCCGATTGCCAACCGCGACAACGGATCGTTGAAATAACAGGTGTTTTCGCGGAAATAACGCTGTGGCGGCTCTTCCGGCAACAGAACCGGTTTCAATACGCCACGCTCCCAGCCGGCGAGCTTCCGCTGCAGAAATTCGTACACCTCCTCCGGGGTTACCGGACCAACCACTACAAATGCGCTGAGATGCGGGCGGTATCTCCGGCAAAAATAGTCTGCCATCATCTCTCTGCTTACACTGTTGATCTTATCCAGATAACCGATGATCGGATAACGCGCCGGATGCTCGCGGAAAACCAGGCTGAACACCTCTTCCACCAACCGGCTGTTGGCATCGTCATGACGCATTGCCCGCTCATGCAGAATCACCTGCTTTTCCGAATTGAACTTATCCTCCGGGAAGAGCGGGTAACAGGCCATATCTGAGAGAATATCCAGCGCCTCGGTATAATTTGCCGCCGGAACAGTAAGATGATAAACCGTCTGATAATAAGAGGTGAATGCGTTATTGTCGCCGCCAAGCGCATTAATGCGGTCGCTACCGCTCAAACCGGGATAGTTGCGTGTCCCCTGAAAGAGCATGTGCTCCAGAAAATGCGACAGTCCGCAACCGAGATACTCCTCCTCATGAACGCTGCCGGTACTCACCGCCAGCTGCATCGCAACGGTGGGACTCTCCGGCATCGGAATCACAATAACCCGGGCGCCGCAATCCAGCTGCATGGTCTCCACGTTAAACGACGAATTATTCAATGGTGGGAATCTCCATTTTTCCGGGATCCGGATACTCTTCGACCGGCGGCAGAGTCAGTTCAAAATCGATATCGAAATCGCTGCGCCGGTCGTTTTCATTGGCGAAAAGCAGCTCTGCATCGATAAGATTATATACAATATTACCGAAATCCGAAGCAGAGTTCACGCCCCATTCGCTGAATATCTCGCGGTCAAACTCACCGAAGCTCCTGCGGGCAAAATCCCGCATCGACGCCAAAAGTTCCGCCGCGGAAAGATGACGCGGAGCCACCTGCTCCAGCGAAGCATTGGCCAGCGCATCCAGAACAAAACTGTAGGCGTCCGCCTTATACCGGCGGTCGCCCGCAATAATTGAATTTATCTTTTCCGCAGCATCTGCATTCATAATCAATCGGCAAAATGGCTCAGAATCCGTTCGCTGACCGCTTCCGGAGTAAAGCCGTATTTTTCTGTAAGAACCTTGGCCGGAGCCGATGCCCCGAAGTGATCGATACCGATGCAGAGTCCGAGCCGGCCGACATACTGCCGCCAGATCACTGTACTGCCGGCTTCGATACTGACACGGTTGAAATCCCCGTCCAAAGGTATGACCGAATTGCGGTACTCTTCGCTCTGCTGGTTGAATATTTCCATGGACGGCATGGAGACCAGTCGAACCCGGGCGCCCTTGGCGCGCATAAGCTCAACCGCTTTAACCGCCAGTGTCAATTCCGAACCGGTGGCAATCAGCAAGTACCGGTAATCCGGATCGCTGGATACTACATAAGCGCCTTTGCTTACGCCATCTTCCGGAACTGCGCCAGATGGAAGAAGCTCAAGATTCTGCCGGGTCAGCAGCAGAGCCGTCGGACCATTGTTTTTAAGCGCGTAATCCCACGCCTGAGCGGTCTCAGCCGGATCGGCAGGACGGATTACAGTAAATCCGGGAATAGTACGCAGCATTGTAGCATGTTCAATTGGCTGATGAGTCGCTCCGTCCTCGCCGACATAGAACGAGTCATGGGTGAAGACGTAAATAACCTTAAGCCGCATCAGAGAAGCCAGACGCATGGCCGGTTTCATATAATCACAGAAGACAAAGAAGGTCGAAACATAAGGAATTGCAACTCCGGAAAGCGCCATACCGTTGGCGATCAATCCCATCGCCAGCTCGCGAATACCGAAGTAGATATTTCTGCCGGCGTAATTATCTGCTGAAAACCGGCTTTCATTCTTCAAAATGGTACAGGTTGATCCGCCCACGTCCGCCGAACCGCCGACCAGCGCCGGCAACAGTTCCGCCGCCTTGGCCAGTACCGCCCCGCCGGCAACCCGGGTGGAGACCGCCTTGTCCATCGGCGCCGCCTCAAGCAGCTGCTGTTTGAGATTCTCCGGCATTACCGGATTCAGGAAACTTTCCACTTTCGCAGCCAGTGATGAGTCGGAATCGAGCAATTTGCGGTAAGCCGCATCCCACTCGGCGGCCTCGCGCTTCAGCTCCCGCACCCGTGCGGAACAGAATGCGTAGACCTCTTCCGGTACATAAAAGGACTCCGGCGACAATTTGAGATTCTGTTTCAGAAGCGCAACCTCTTCTTCGCCGAGAGGCGCGCCGTGACATGATGAGGTTCCCTGCTTGTTCGGAGAACCGAGCCCGATAACGGTATGTCCGATAATCAGCGTCGGACGGCCGTCGCTCTTCTGCGCCTCAGCCAATGCCGCGTCGCACTCTTCCAGATTGTTGGCGTTGGCCACTTCGATAACCCGCCAGTTGCAGGCGGCAAATCTGGCGGCGACATTTTCAGTAAAGGTCAAATCTGTTCCGCCGTCAATGGTAATGGCGTTGCTGTCATAGAAACAGATAATATTATCCAGTTTCAGGTGTCCGGCCAATGCCGCTGCTTCATAAGAACACCCCTCCATCAGGCAGCCATCACCGCACAGAATATAGTAACGGTTGTTGAATAATCCGCTCTTATCCAATCCGGTAACAGCATTGAACCGCTTCTGAGCCAGCGCCATACCGATAGCGGAGGCGAATCCGCTGCCGAGAGGACCGGTGGTAACTTCCACGCCCGGAGTCTGCAAAAGCTCCGGATGACCGGCGGTACGGCTGCCCCACTGGCGGAACTCCTTGATTTCATCCATGGTTATACCGTACTCGAAGAGATGCAGCAAGCTGTACAGCAGCATTGAGCCGTGACCGGCAGAGAGAATAAAACGGTCGCGACCGAGCCAGGCGGGATTGGCGGGATTATGGCGCAAATACTTATAATACAACAGAAAAGCAAAGTCGGCAGCGCCCAAGGGCAATCCCGGATGACCTGATTTAGCTTTCTGAATTGCATCGGCAGACAGGGCGCGAATGGTATTCGCGGCAAGCTGCGCTTCAAGTAAATGCTCCATTTTCAATCAAACCTTTCGTACTTTTTTTAATTTGCGACTTGCAAAAAACGCATTAAGCGTTCTAATAATAAGGGTAAATTAATCTATCACATTTTAATAAAAAAACAAGCACATTTCACTATAAATAGATTGTAAAGATGAGCGAGCGATTCATAACTTCAACCCTTAACAAGCGTGACCAGCAGCGTGAAATCAAACTGCGGCCGGATAAATTCGCCGATTTTCCCGGTCAACAAAAAATAAAAGAACGGCTGGAACTCTTTGTCAAAGCGGCAAAAGAGCGCAACGAACCGCTCGACCATATTCTGCTTTCCGGTCCGCCTGGACTGGGCAAAACCACCCTGGCTTATATTATTGCCGCGGAAAAGGGCGCTTCAATAAAATCGTCAAGCGGTCCGGTGATTGAAAAGCCGGGCGATCTGGCCGGACTGTTAACTTCGCTCAAAGAGGGAGACGTCCTCTTTATTGACGAAATCCACCGGCTCAACACCACGGTGGAAGAGTATCTGTACAGCGCAATGGAAGATTTTTTCATTGATATCATGCTGGAACAGGGGCCGGGGGCACGTTCAGTCCGGCTTGATGTGCCGAAATTTACTCTGATCGGGGCAACCACGCGGCAGGGAATGCTCTCCGCACCGCTGCGCTCCCGGTTCGGCTTATCCTGCCGGCTCGACTACTACGACCACCATAGTTTGAGCAGAATCATCTCCCGTTCGGCGGGAATACTCAATATTGAGATCACACCTGAAGGCGCAATGGAAATTGCCGGACGCTGCCGCGGCACGCCGCGTATTGCCAATAAACTTCTGGCTTGGGCCAGGGATTTTGCCCAGGTGAAAGCCGGCAACGTGATTACCGGAGAGGTAGCGTCCGATGCACTGGAGATGCTGAATATCGACCGCAACGGACTGGACGAGATGGACAACCGGATTCTCGAGGCGATCATCTACAACTTTAACGGCGGTCCGGTGGGGATCAAGAATATTGCAGTGGCAGTTGGAGAAGAGGACGGCACCATTGAAGAGGTCTACGAGCCGTTCCTGATCCAGGAGGGGTATATTGTCCGTACGCCGCGCGGCCGTCAGGCGACAGGCAAAGCGTGGAAAAAGCTGGAGCTTCAGCCGCCGGCATCGGCGGCCGCGGATTCCCAGGATGCGTACGATCTCTTTTCCGGTAAAGACGATATCCCGCAGAATTAGAATTCGACATTCACAATCCGCCCAAGCTGAGCGTATCCGGACGGACGGCTGACCTGTAAGTAATTGTCGCTCCAGCCGTGAATAAGGCCATTTTTTTCCTCTTCAAATATCACCGGGAGAATCTTGCCTTTCTGCGAAGCGTAAAACCTCTTCCTGCTCTCCTCTGTCGCCTGAGCCATTATATCATAGCGGGCTTTGGCAACTTCGCCCGGAACCCGGTCCGGAAACCCGGCCGCCGGAGTACCGGGGCGCGGCGAGTAGCGGAATATATGGATATTGGCAAAGTTCATTGACTTGACAAATTCAACGCCTTCATTGAAGAGTTCATCCGTCTCGCCGGGAAATCCGACTATCACATCCGTACCCAGATGGATATCCGGCCAAAGACTCCGGGCGTAAGCGGCGAACTCCGCATACTCTTTTGCGGTATATTTGCGTCCCATCTTCCGGAGTATTTCATCGCTGCCGTGCTGAAGAGACAGGTGGAGAAAACGGCACACCTTTCCGCCGCACTCTTTCAACGAATCCAGCAGTTTCAGATTGTCAAATTTCGGTTCGGTTGAACTGAGGCGGATGCGGAAGTCGCCCGGTATGGCGGCAATGCGTTTAACCAGTTGCCCCAGGTCATAACCGCTGTCGGAATACGCACATGTATTGACTCCGGTCAGCACAATTTCAGGTATCCCGGCCGCCGCCAGCGCTTCACATTCCCGCAGAACCTCCTCTGCCGAACGCGATCTTTCCGGACCGCGGGTGTAAGGAACAATACAATAGGTGCAGAAGTTGTTGCACCCCTCCTGAATCTTTACCAGAGCGCGGTGCCGGAACGGAAAACGCCCGGCGGCATGCTCTTCAAATCCGGAAACCGGCTCATTCAAACTGAAATGCGGTTCATCCGGTTCCAGCATCATCTCCAGAGAGCGTTTATCCACATTGGTCAGCGCGCCGTCGCAGGCGGCCAGATCCCGCCATTTGTCAAAGTCGATCTCCACCGCGCACCCGGTGACGATTATTCTGGCATCGGGATAGAGTTTCCGGTATTTCACCGCCGCCTGACGGCTCTTGGATACCGCAGTTGCGGTAACGGCACAGCTGTTGATTATCACTAAATCGACCGCCGACGCAGAACCCGGCTCCACCAGCGTATAGCCGTTCCGCTGCAACCGGTCGGTCATCAACGCCGCATCGGCCTGATTCAACCGGCATCCCAGATTGACAATCACCGCGCTACGGCTCATTCGGTCTGGCTCTCCATCGCGGCCGCCTTCTGCATAATCTCATACTGCTGAGGCGGTTCAAGTATCATCACCACCGCGGTGGCCATGCTGATCGCCGCCGCCACAGCCAAAGCCGCATGATAGTAGTTGCGCTTAAGCTGTTTAGCCGCCAGTATACCGAAAATCAGCGTAGCATACATCACGCCCGGAATAACCAGCGGCATGGCGAAATCCGGATGGATCTGCTTCAGATAGTGGTGTCCCCACGCCATCATCACCGCACCGAGCAGCGGGAACAGCCACAGCAGTTTGAAAAGCCATCCCCCAACCCGGTGGAACCAGCGGTCGCGCCCGGCGTTGGCAAGCACATATCCGCCGCTCCACGCCGCCACCGGCCAGGCGAAAAACAGCACGTTGTCCGGAGCAACGGCAAGCAGGATTCCTGCGCCGCACAGAAGCATCCGCCAGTCCGGACGCTTACTGGTAATCATACGGGCAAATACCGCGGCAGATGCGATCAGAGAGATCACCAGCGCCGGCATATAATAACATAAATCCATCGTCCGGTAGTACTGATAGCCGTCCCAGCCGATCATAACCCATACTCCGCCGTAAAGCAGCAGTCCGGCCGACCGCCATCGCACCGGAATTATCCATGACAGAAGATAAACCGCCAGAACCATTCCGGCGAGAATAATCACCGCCTCGTCACCGTATCGCGCCGCGCAGAAAAAACGGTATGAGGTCAGCATCAGCACCGCTGAATATACCCCCCAGTAAAGATTGCTCCTCGCCGCAAGCAAATATATCAGAAAAACCGTCAAAGCTCCGGCAACGACAGTCGGGAATGAGTAGCCGATCAATGCGCCCTCCCCCCATACTGCGGTCGATATCTTTACCGCCTGCGCGTACCAGCCGCTGTTAACTCCGATAAAGAACTCCGGCGACATCCGGTGAGTATATGCCGCCAGCGCGGCGAACGCTCCGGCAAAGATCATGCCGCCGACTTTTAAACGGATAATGGCGGATTGACTTATCACTTGCGTACCTGCCCTGTGCCATGAACGATATATTTGGTTGACGTCAGTTCAGCCACGCCCATCGGTCCTCTGGCGTGAAGTTTATCGGTGGAGATGCCGATTTCCGCCCCCATACCGAATTCGCCGCCGTCGGTAAACCGGGTGGAGGCGTTGTGATAGAGAGTGGAAGAGTCGGTCATAGCAAAGAAGTACTTGACATTTTCAGCTACGCTGGAGATGATCGCCTCGCTGTGATGTGAACCGTAGTGGTTAATATGTTCTACCGCCGCGTGTACGTCATTGACAATTTTCACCGCCATAACCAGTGCCATATGTTCGGTATAATAATCCTCTTCGACCGCAGAAATCTTGTTGCCGGTAATGCGGTTGAACTCCTTGTCGCCCTGCATTTCCACTCCGGCAGCGTTCATTCTGGCGTAGAGTTTCGGAGCGAATTCGCGCGCGATGTTCTTATGTATCAGAATGGTCTCCACCGCATTGCACACCGCCGGGCGCGAACACTTGGCGTTTTCGATAATATCGAGCGCCATATCCTGATCGCACTGAGCGTCGACAAAAATGTGGCAGACCCCTTTGTAGTGTTTGATCACCGGAATAGTGGAGTCGCGCACCACTTTACGGATCAGCGCCTCGCCGCCGCGCGGAATTATAAGGTCAATATACTGATCCATGGTAAGCATCTTATCCACCGCCTCGCGGCATATCCACGGAATAAGCTGAATCGCCCCTTCGGGCAAACCGGCGGTTTCGCCGACTCTGGTCATAATCTCCGCCAGTTTGCGGTTGGAGTGAATCGCCTCTTTTCCGCCGCGCAGGATAACCGCATTGCCGGCCTTGAGACATATTCCGGCGGCGTCAACCGTAACATTGGGACGGGACTCATAGATGATGCCGATAACCCCGATCGGCACCGAAACTTTGTCGATCACCAGTCCATTCGGACGGGTAACGCTGGAGAGCACCCGACCGACCACTTCATCCTGAGCCGCCACCTGACGCAGACCGTCGGCCATAGCCTTGATTCTGGCAGGTGTGAGTTTCAGCCGTTCCAGTTTGGCTTCAGAGAGTCCGTTGGCCTCTCCTTCGGTCATATCTATTTCGTTGGCTTTTAAAATATCGTCCGTAGCGGCCTCAAGCGCATGAGCGATAGCATGCAGACATATTATTCTCGTTCCCGGCTCCATAGAGCCGAGTTTGAGCGAAGCGCGTTTGGCCTTTTCGCCCATTTCGATAAGTTTATGCTGTTCCTGTTCAAATTTCGCCTCGTCGGCGCTATGTAATTTTGTCATAACCTCACCATGTATAAAAATATTAAACAAAAACCACTTCAGTTATGGCCGGAAGCCGGGCGAACGCGTCAAAATCAAGTTCGCTGAAAATTCTTCTCTTGTAGTAGTGATACCCGAGCCCGGCAACCATTGCCGCATTGTCAGTGCAGAACTTCGGTTCGGCCAGCCGCAGATTAATCTTCTTGGGCATTGCGGCGGCCAGCTGTTCACGCAGCAGGGCATTGCAGGCAACGCCTCCTGCCGCGACCACGGTTTTCGGAGCGAACTCTTTTACCGCACTCATAGTTTTCTTCACCAGAACATCCACTACCGCCTGCTGGAACGAAGCCGCCACATCGCTCAGCAAATCCGGCGGCAGAGTGCCGTACTCCTCCTGAAGTTTTTCCACCTGATAAAGCAGTGCGGTCTTGATTCCGCTGAAGCTGAAGTCAAACTTGTGTTCGGCGGCGAGCGCTTTCCCTGCCGATCCGGTCAAAGGACGCGGAAAATGGAAGCGTGCCGGATCGCCGCCTGCGGCCGCTTTCTGCACCGCCGGTCCGCCGGGATAACCGAGTCCGAGCAGTTTGGACGCCTTGTCCAGCGCCTCCCCGGCGGCATCATCGATTGTACACCCCAGATGCCGCGCCGAACCATCCTCAGTAATAAGCAGCAGCGAAGTGTGTCCGCCGGAAACCACAAGCGCCAGAATCGGATAACTGTTTTTATCCTCCAACACTCCCTTGCCGTTGTTGAGAAATGCACCGTAAATATGGGCGATGAAGTGGTTGACTCCGGTAATCGGCCGCCGCAGATTAATCGCCAGCCCCTTGGCATAATTTATACCGACCAGCAGCGCCGGAATAAGCCCCGGTCCCTGGGTAACAGCAATGCCATTCACCTCGTCCAGACCGCATCCGGCCGATTTCAATGCCTCTTCCAGCACATAGTCCAACGCGATCAGATGCTCTCTTGCCGCCAGCTCCGGCACCACGCCGCCGTGACACGCATGCTTGGCGATCTGGGTGGCTACAGCACTGCCGACCACCTCATAACCGTCGCGCACCAGAGCCACAGCGGTCTCGTCGCAGCTCGATTCTATACCCAATATCAAACTCATGATAACCAAAACCTGTATTTATAAAATTTATTGATTCCATTTAATATAGTGACGGATAGCCAAAAAACAACCGTATTTCAGTAAAATATATATAACAAAAGATTGACAAGCGTCTTTTCCGGGCTAAATTACCTCTGTGAAGCGGAAAGGATTGGTTTTATGATTAATTTATTCAACTGGAGTAAGGCGGCGTTATTTTCCTCTAACTGGGAAGCGCTGATGTTAAAAGGGGTTATAATAACGGTTATCGCGGTCTGCTTTATTGGAGCGCCGGGGCACACGGTTCATTTTCTCACCTGGCTTTTCGGGGTGATCGTTCTTATCGGCGGGATTCTGGCGCTGATCGGCTCAGGACGGATTGCCGGGCAGGCGCTGCGCGGAACCGCAATGCTGACTGGTGTGGTAATGGTTGCCGCCGGAGCATTTATGACGATTGCGCCGGATGCGGCCAATTTTCTCCTGGTGGCGATACTGGCATTTTTTACTTTATTGTCCGGAGTGAATCAAATTATGATTGCCCGGCATTTGCCGATGCTCTCGGGTCACATGTGGCTGTCGGGCATACTGGCGGTGATTGCGGGGCTTTTCATGCTGTTTCTGCCGGGGGCGGCGTTGGAGATATTTGGAGTCGTTATCGGAATATATCTTCTGGCGTTCGGAATTTTCAACATCTCCATGGCCTGTGTTCTGCGTCAAAAAACCATGTGATTAATGGCAGTTGAGTTTGACAACACCCGAAATTGTGCCATATTATAAAAATTGATACATGTATAAACACATAACGGAGTTCCGGTTTGAAAAACGTATTAAAAAAGACGGCGATGATCGTCGCCGCAGTCTGTTTATCATACTATGCGGAGGCATTTGAGGGGCTGAAGGTTGACCGGGAGTCCCTGAGCGAACTGAAAGATGCGCGGGCGGACAACTGGAGTGTTTTCGGAAAAACAGTGGTTATCCGCGGCAATGTATACATACCGTTCGGCGACATGATAGTCTATGCGGACAATGCGGTGATAGATATGGACAGCCGCGATGCGGAAATCACCGGAAACATCCGCGCCTATCAGATCCGCAAGATTCCGATGACGCTGACGATTGACGAACTGATTCAGCTGCAGACCAACCCCGATTTCAATGTGGTTATCGACGGCTACACCACCGATCCACTGGGAGTGCAGAAAGTTAAAGTCACCGCATTCCATCGCGGCGACCATATTAAAGCAGAGCGGCTGGCGGGGAATCTGGACACCGGGGTTATCGAGTTCAATGATGTTGAAATTCTGTTTCAGACCTTTGTGGCTAAAGCGGCGCGTGCAGTGCGCAAGCCGGGCGGTGCGATCACATTGGAAGACGCCGAAGTCACCAGCTGTTCGTATATGACAGATGACAATGCCCATTACTCATTTGCAGCGGGTAAGGTCAATATTTTCCCGCATGAGACGGCGCCTATGGGAATCAGCAACAAGGACAGTGACTTAGGCGAACACAGCTTCTGGGCATATAATGTACAATTGAAAGTTTACGGCATGCCGGTAATGTGGGTGCCGGTATTTTACAAACCGAAAGATGAAAGTCCGGGATTGTTCGGCATCCAGATGGGCGACAACAGCGACTGGGGCTTCTACTTCCTTATGTATAAACGTTTTGACCTGACGGACAATCCCTACTCGTCGGTCAAGATTCTGGCCGACTACTACACAATGCGCGGTTTCGGCTACGGTGCGGATTTGGAAGTTGTTGCGCCGGACTCAAAAACCGAAGTATTCGCCTACGGGATTTACGACCTGCATCCTTATCACAGCAATGATATTGAGGATGTTGACCGTCTGGAAATTCCGCATGCCAGATATGACTTCCGGATCAGCAATGTTACGCACGTTACACCGCGCCTGGACTTCCGTGGACATTTTGAGCTTTTAAGCGATATGTATTTCCTGGATGACTTCTACCGTTACAAGTTCAACAACAATCCGGAGCCGGCGACTTTTGCCGCGCTGGAATATCAGTTTGACCGGTTATCCACGGCGCTCTATGTACGTCCGCGGGTAAACGACTTCTTCACTACGGTTGAACGTCTGCCGGAGTTCCGGATCGACGTACCGCGGCAGCAGGTCTTCGGAACCAATCTCTATTATCAGAGTGAAAGTTCGGTGGACTATCTGCGGATGCGCTGGCGTGAATTTGACAAGCGTCCGCCGAAGGGCTGGTACGATCCGGACAATTACGAATCTTTCCGTTTTGACACGGTACATTTTCTTTACTATCCGATCCGTCTTGGCGGTCTGAACATCATTCCGCGCGCCGGAGGCCGGATGACGGTTTACAGCAATACCTCTGAAGGACGTGTTACAAATGAAGATTTGAACTCAATGTTCGTAACGACCCGTCCGGAAGGGTTATACCGGTTGAGATTCAACCAGTATGATAACGATGGTGATGCAGTAGCCCGTTTCATTGGTGAAATCGGGGTGGAAGCGAACACCAAGTTCTCCCGTTCATGGCAGAACGTACGCAACGCTTTCTGGCGGCTCGACGGTTTGCGTCATGTAATTGAACCCTATGTCAACTACACGTTTATTCCCACGCCGTCGGTAAACCGTGAACACATCTACTATTTTGACGATATAGACCGGATTCAGAAGCAGAACTTCTTCCGTCTCGGTGTACGCAACAGTTTGCAGACCCGGCGCGGCAGCTTCGGCAACGAAGAGATTTATGAAATATTCCGGATGGAAAACTATTGGGATCTGCATCTTCAGCCGGAAGACGGCATGAATTCGATTGGCGACTTCTGTACCAAGCTGGAATTCACGCCTGGCAACGGCTTCTCGATCGATTCGCTGATCTCTATCGACGCCGGCAACAACAACGACCACGAAGCTGAAGCCAACCGGCGCGGACGTTTTGCCGGACGTCCTGGTATGGATAACAGCTGGCTCAATATGTGGGAAATCAATTTACGCTACGAGCTATTCAAGAACTGCCAGATCACAGTCGGTTATATTTATAACGACGAATATGCAACACGTTCAGCCTACTCGATGGGTAGTACGTTGTCGATGCTTCAGAACGGCAGTTATTTTGATAAATATTACAATGACCGTTCCCAGAAACTGCGCTTTGGGATTTCCCTGCCGCTGTCGATGGACAACTCATTCCGCGGTTCGTATGATATCTACTATGACTTTGAAGAAGGTACGATCCGAGAACAGCGGGTGCGGTTGGTCAAAACCCTGCACTGCTGGGAGATTGCCGGAGAGTTCATGGTTGAAAAGGATTACGATGACGATGGCGACAGCAGTTATGATTATTCCTTCATGGTTACCGCCTATCTTACGGGGCTGTTAGGTCCTGCGCAGCAGGCGCAGAGCGCGGTAATGCAGGGCTTCAGCGAAATGCAGCGCGGCGGGTCCAGCGGATTTAACCTGTAAATTGAATTGAGAGTGTGAAAAAATGTTTATTGTAACCGGAGCGGCCGGCTTGATCGGCAGCAGTGTAATATGGGGATTAAACCGGCGTGGAGCCGGTGATATTCTGGCGGTGGATCATCTTGGTTGCAGCGAAAAATGGCGTAATCTGCGTGCGTTGGAATACGCTGATTATATGGAAAAAGAGGATTTCCGCGACCTTCTGGCAGACGGCGGTCTGGACAATGTAAAAATAGATGGGATTTTCCATCTGGGGGCTTGTTCCGCCACTACGGAAAAGGATGCAACTTATTTGATACACAATAATTTTGAAGCGACCAAAGAGCTGGCGCTGTTTGCGGTAAACCATAATATTCCTTTAATCTATGCCTCCAGCTGTGCGACTTACGGTGACGGTTCTCAGGGATATAAGGATGACGAATCAAGCATTGAAAAGCTGCGTCCATTAAATATGTACGGCTACTCCAAACAGATGTTTGACCTGTGGGCGCGCCGGAATGGGTTGCTGGATAAGATCTGCGGCTGCAAATTCTCCAATATCTACGGGCCGAACGAACACCACAAGGCGGAGATGCGTTCGGTGGTGCTGCGTGCCTACGAACAGATTTCAACCGAGGGTAAGATGCGGCTTTTCCGCTCCTACAAACCAGAGTATGCCGATGGTGAACAGAAGCGTGACTTTTTATATGTAAAAGATGCGGTAGAGATGCTGATGTTTCTATTTGACAAAAAAGCTACCGGGCTTTACAACATCGGCAGTGGGAAAGCTGAAACCTGGAATTCGATGGTCAAAGCGGCGTTTAAAGCGCTGAATAAGCCGGAGAATATCGAATATATTGATATGCCGGAATCACTCCGGCCTAAATACCAGTATTACACCTGTGCGGATATGAGCAAGCTGCACAAGCTGGGCTGGAACAAAGAGCCGATGAGTCTGGAAGAGGCGATATACGACTATTATGTGAACTATCAGATCCCCGGAAAACTATTGGGTGACGAATGAAGACTCCGGGGATGGCCGCCACTCCCGCCGCGGCGATTCTGGAAGCCTCGGTTACGGCATTGGAGTGGTGGGAGAGCAAAAACTTAAGTATTGATGATTTTCTGGAGAGCGACGCCGCGTTACAGGAGTACCGGCGCAGCATTGCCGGAACGGTGTTTCTTTACTTCCGGAATAAACTTTTTATTGACCGGCTGCTTAAGCGCAGACTGGTGCAGAGACCGCGCCAGGAGCTTCTCCATATATTAAGAATCGCCTTGACTCAAGCGCTTTTTTCAACTTCGATTGCTCCTGAAGTGGCGGTAAGCGTAGCGGTTGATGCGGCGGAAATGAAATCCGGCAAAGGGGCGGCTGGTCTGGTCAACGCGGTACTGCGCAGGATACTTGAAGAGGCTCCACGGCTTATAATTGAACCTAAAAATGTTCTGCCGAAACCGATCTTTCACCGTTGGAAGCAATTGATGCCGAAAAAGATCAATCTTATGGCCGGCGAATTTATGTCAACTCCGGCTTTCACCTGTCGCGATACAGGTGATTTCAGACTTGACGCCGGAAAATTCAAGGCGGAACCGGTAGAACTGGAATTTACTGCGCCATACCGTTTCTACCGGATTGGCGAGCCTGGAAAACTTTTAGACTCCAATGAGCTAAATAACGGGGAGATCTATATTCAGGATCCGGCGACCGCCCTCCCCGTTTCAATGCTGGAATTAAACGGCGACGAAAAGGTGTGCGATCTCTGTGCTGCGCCGGGAGGGAAGACGCTTATGATTGCAGAAAAGTTATCCGGCAGAGGCTTCCTGCTGGTCAATGACCGTTCAGCCAGGCGTCAGGAGCAGACCAGAGCCAATTTTGACCGGCTGAAAGTCACTATTCCTTATGAAATAAGCGTTGCGGATGCGCTGGATGTGCGTGGAGAATTTGACGTTGTCGTGTGTGACGTCCCCTGCTCCAACACGGGGGTATTCCGGCGGCGTCCGGATGCGCTGTGGCGTTTTACGGAAGAACATTTAAAAGAGTTGACTGCTTTGCAAATGAAGATACTCGGCCATGCGGCGAAACTGGTGAAGCCGGGTGGTCGGCTGTTATACTCAACATGCAGTATTGATCCGGATGAAAACGGATTGCTGGTGGCGGAATTTTTAAAGAGTCACGGATTGTTTTCTCTTATAAAACAGCGCCAGTGCTATCCTGACCGATACTGTGACGGAGCATACACGGCGTTGATGATCAGGAATATACAGTAAGAAATCAAATAAAATATCCATATTGGGAGAACTATTATAAATGAGTATTTATCAGGAACTTAAAGCGAGAGATTTCATCTATCAGGAGACGGATGCGGAGAATATTGAAAAGCTCCTCTCCACTGAAAAAATTACCTTTTACGTTGGCTTTGACCCCACCGGCAACAGCTTGCATGTTGGCCATCTTCTGCCGATTATGGCAATGCGCATGCTGCAGATGCACGGTCATACTCCGATCGTGCTGGTAGGTGGAGCGACGGCGCGGATCGGCGACCCGTCCGGCAGAATCAGTGCCCGGCCGATTCTTTCGATTGAAGAGATCGACCACAATGTTGAGTGTTTAAAGGCGCAGCTTTCGCGTTTTATCAACACCGAGGCTGGCAAATGTCACTTTGTCAACAATGCCGACTGGCTTTGCAAATTAAACTACATCGAATTTCTGCGTGACATCGGCCACCGGTTCAGCGTCAACCGGATGTTGGCGCAGGAGTCGGTAAAACAGCGGCTGGAGAACGGACTGAGCTTCCTCGAATTCAACTACTCGATACTTCAGGCCTATGACTTCTATCATCTGAACCAGACGCTGAACTGCAAAATGGAGTTTGGCGGTCAGGATCAGTGGGGCAATATGGTTGCCGGCGTGGAACTGGTACGCAAAATGAACCAGAACGAAGTGTTTGCCATGACCTTCCCATTGTTGCTGGACAGCAACGGCAAGAAGTTCGGCAAAACCGCCGGCGGCAACAATGTGTGGCTTGACAGCACGCGCACCAGCGTGTTTGACTACTACCAGTTCTGGCGTAACTGTGAAGATGGTCAGCTGCGCAAGCTGCTGTTCACCTTCACCACACTGCCGACCGATGAATGCATCCGCCTGTCCGACACAGAAAATGCGGCGGAACTGAACCGTGCCAAAGAGATACTGGCGTACGAAGCCACCGTTCTGGCGCACGGCGAAGACGAGGCCCGCAAAGCCTATCTCGCGGCAGGCAACAAATTCGGTTTTGCCGATCCGGAGAACAAGATAAAGACTTCGAGCAAGATTGCCGCAATCAATACAACCGCGGCCGCGGCAGAACTGCTGCCGACGGTCAAACTGGCGCAATCGCTGTTTGATGGAGATGGTATATGGATAGTCAAACTCCTGGTGGAAGCCGGAATGGCCGGCTCCAACGGCGATGCACGGCGCCTGATTCAGGGCGGCGGCGCCTATATCAATGAAGAACGGATAAGTGATGCGAACCGCAATATTACCGCAGGCGACTTTAAGGACGGTGCGCTGATTTTAAAAGCCGGTAAAAAGAACATTAAACGGATAGTAATGGAGTAGACATACAATGAAATTTCTGACCTCTTTAGTTGTGACAATGCTGTTTTCAATCACCGCGATGGCAGATATTGCGTTTAAAAACGGCGACAAAGTGGCATTTCTTGGCGACTCAATAACCTATCTCGGAGCGGTCTATCCCTCCGGCTACTGCCGGCTGGTGGAGAAAGCTCTGGAATGGAAGGGGATAAAGTGCGATATGGTCTACGCCGGAATCAGCGGACACAAGTCGAATCAGATGCTGGAACGGCTGGATCGCGATGTTCTGGCGCACAAACCGCAGTGGATGTTTCTTTCCTGTGGCGTAAATGATGTATGGCACGGCGAAAATGGTGTACCGCTGCCGCAGTACAAGGAAAACATCACCAAATTGGTGGAAAAGGCTCAGGCTGCCGGAGTAAATGTAATTATTCTTGCCAGCACTCTGATCGGCGAGGATCTCAATGGAGACAACAACCGCAAATTGAATGAATACAATGATTTCCTAAAAACTCTTGCGGCGGAAAAGAATCTGCCGTTTGTCGATCTCAACTCCGTCATGAAACAGCGTATAAATGCGCTGGAAGCCAAAGGCCGTACTCCCGGAACGCTGTTGACGGTGGACGGTGTTCATATGAACCCGGCCGGCAATATGATAATGGCTGAGGGCATTCTGAAAACCATCGGATTTACAGATGAAGATATGGCAGAGACGGTTGAAAAGTGGCAGGCAATGCCTGCGGCGTGGCCGGTGCGCGGTCAGGCGGATATCAGTGTCGGCCAGTGGCTCATACTGGAAAGCAAAGCTGCAAAAGAAGGCCTCACAATTGACCAGTATCTCAACCGTCTGTTTCAGGAAACTCTGGCCAATATTGAACAATAGGCTTATCAATTCAAGAAAAAAACGGCGTCCGGATAAGGAGGATGCCGTTTTTTTATATCGATTTAAAAATCAGATACTTTTGCCGTTAAAACCTAGTTTTTAATTTTACTTTTTGTATTTCCGGTTTATATTAAAAAGCGTTTATAAAAATATCAATTTTTCATATTTATAGGGGAACAGTTTATTATGGAAAAGACAATCAATGTTGCGGTTATAGCCTGTGGCAGCCGCAGTCGCTGTGTTATGGGGCATCTGCTCAAAGATTCAAACCGGAATGTAAAAATTCTCACAGTATATGATCCGGACCGGGAAATCGCAAAACGCGCATTGAAAGAGTGGAACAGCCCGGAAAGCAAGATCTGCCGCAGCTATAAAGAGGCCATTAACTTCCCAGGAGTGGAATGGGTTATGGTATTTTCGCCGAACGCCTATCACAAGGAACACATTTTAGCCGGCTTTGCCGCCGGTAAACATGTATTTTCTGAAAAGCCGCTGGCAACCAAAATATCCGACTGCCAGCAGATTTTCCAGGCGCATCAGAAAACCAATGTCAAATTTGCGACCGGCTTTGTTCTTCGTTACGCGCCGATCTACCGTAAATTGAAAGAGCTGTTGGATTCCGGCGAATACGGTTATATTATCTCTGTTGATGCGAATGAAAACATCGCCCCGCAGCACGGTGCCTATATTATGCAGAACTGGCGGCGTCTGACCAAATACGCCGGACCGCACATTCTGGAAAAGTGCACGCATGACCTGGATCTGCTGAACTGGTTCTGCGGTTCGCTCCCGAGTAAAGTCGCCTCGTTCGGTGGATTGAACTTCTTCATTCCGGAAAACCAGAAGCTGGCGGATAAATATGGAGCCGACTACTTTACCGCATGGGATGACCCGCACCGTGTTGCCTCGCCATTCACATCCGACAAAGATCTGAAAGACAATGAAGTTTCCATCATGCAATACCGTAATGGCATCCGTGTACAGTTCCAGTGCACCATGTCCAATGCCATTCCGGAACGCCGTATGTCGTTCAGCTGCTCGGAAGGCAATATCGTAGCCGAACTTTACTCCGGCAAGCTGACCTGCCGCAAACTGGCGGAGGCCTCAACCCAGATTTACGACTTCATGGGCGACGGTCACGGCGGTGGTGATGATTATATCATGAAAGAACTCTATCAGAATGTGATGTGCGGCGGTGAAGATCCGGCCTGCAGCGGCAACGAAGGGCTGGAAAGCGCCGTAGTTGCTCTGGCGCTTGACAAAGCGGCTGCCACCGGTAAACTCATTGATATGGAACCCATCTGGAAATCGCTGAACCGTTAATTCTGCTATAAAAGCCGCTCCACCACAATATGGCTGGAAGCGGCTTTTTCATTTCATCTTATGTCGTTGGGATTATTGTTAAAAAAATGCATTGCCAGAATTGCATTTCCGGTGCCGGTAATCGGGATACTGCTGCTTGCCGGAATCATTCTTGCGGTATTCTGTAAAAGAGAGAGTTTGCGTAAAGCTGGCCGTATAATTCTGATAATTACCGCTGGATTATACTATCTTGCCGGAGTTCTCGGCTCTCCGCTATTTTATCATTTTGCCAATCAGTATCCAACGCTTCAGGTGGAAAAACTTCCCCTGCCGGAGAGCAGTTACACCATCTGCGTAGCCGGCAGCGGTTTTGTCCCGGATAATGAAACGCTCTTTGCCAGCTTCAACGACCAGGCGCAAATCCGGCTTCTGGAAGCGGCGCGGCTGGCGGCTTATTTTGCCACACACAATATACCCTATTCTGTGGCAGTATCAGTAGGCAATCCGGATGCGTCAGAAGAGATAAAAACTCAGGCGGTAAAAAATTTCTTTCAATCGCTGAATCTTCCGGTGGATAAAATCACGGTTCACACGAAAGCGGAAAATTCGCGTGATGAAATCAAGTGGTTCAAAGAGCAGCCGGGCCAGAAAATCATCGTCACATCCACCTATCACCTGCCGCGCTTCATGATGCTGGCCAGAAAGTATGATGTTGCGGCGGTGCCGGCACCTGCCGGATCGGTTCTGCCGGAAAACTTCAATGCGCTATCTTTCATTCCCAGCGGTCAGGATTTCAGTGATTTAAGTATTCTCGTCTACGAACTTCTGGGCATGGTGGAGTACGCGATATTTTAAATCAGGTGCTTATCCAGCTCCTGCTGGAAAAACGCCCACCCCTCGGATTCCGGAAGATTGGCAATAACTTTGCCGTAACGGAATACAATCACGCGGTTTTTACCCCCCGCAATCCCCAGTGCGGCATCGTGAGCTTCCCCCGGACCATTTACCACGCATCCCATCACAGCGATCTTTTTCAAATCAAACCTTTTACCGGCCGCCTTGCATTGGGAGATATAACGCTCAACCGTCTCCGCCAGCGCAATGAGGTCAATTTCGGTTCTGCCGCAGGTTGGACATGATACGATATCCGGCGCACTGTCGCGCAAACCGATGGATTCGAGAATCTTCTGTGCGGCATATACCTCCTCGACCGGATCGGCGGTTAAACTTACCCTTATGGTATCACCAATGCCTTCAAGCAGCAGACATCCGATTCCGGCGGCAGATTTTATAATACCGCGTTCAGGAGTTCCTGCCTCGGTAACACCCAGATGGAGTGGATAATCGCTTCTCTGGGAAAAACGCCGGCACGCCTCAACCGTCACAGGCACGCTGGAGGCCTTGAGCGAAACTTTTATATCTTTAAAACCGTATGATTCAAGCATTTCACACTGTTCTACCGCACTGCATACCAGCCCTTCAAGCACTCCCTCTTCGCCCGGAGGGAGAGAGTCTCTCAATTTAGGGCTGATACTGCCTGAGTTGGCGCCGATGCGGATCGGCACGGCGGCATTTCCGGCCGCCTCGGCCACCATTTTAACCTTCCACGGTTCGCCGATATTACCGGGATTGATGCGGACGCCGGCAACACCTGACTCTATCGATTTCAGCGCCAGACGATAATCGAAGTGTATATCGGCAATAACCGGAATAGGTGAAGATGCGCTGATTTCACGCAATGCTTCAGCCGCCGCATCATCCGGAACCGCGCAACGGATAATTTCGCACCCGGCGGCGGCCAGAGTATTTATCTGCCGGAGAGTTGCAGCCGCATCACGGGTATCTGTGTTGGTCATGGACTGGATGGAGACCGGTGCGCCGCCGCCGATCTCCACATTGCCTACCTTGATCTTACGGGTAATACGGCGGGCGTTCACTTCTGCGCCTCCGTTTCACTTCCTTCAGCAGCATCGGCTGGCGGTTCTGGATTGTCAATCGAGACAATCACCGGCTCTTTAAGCTCCACCTCTTCAGGCGGAACTAGGCGCATAACATCCAGCATGGTCAACAACGCCATCGCGCTGAAGAGCAGTACAATAAAGATGAGCGACAAATTCTTGACCAGCCACTTTGGTACCGGATGGCGGAAGATAAGTTCAATTGCCGCGAAGAATATGTGCCCGCCGTCGAGTACCGGCAGCGGCAGCAGATTGAATATCGCCAGAGCGAATGAGACGAACACCACAAAATATATTCCGGTAATAAGAGAGTAGTGTGCCGTCTTGTACATCATGGAGACAATCCCCAAAGGTCCGGAGAGATTTCTGGCTGAAACGGTACTCTGCTGTTCCGTGAGATTCAGCTTATTGGCCAGGCTGATACTGATGTTGCGCAGACTGCGGAACGACATCTCCCAGACATAAGCGAACTGTCTGAACGGTGACGGATACTCCAGCATCCCCAGCTGCACTCCCACGCCATACACGCCAAGTTTAACCGGGGTAACGGTAACGTCAAACGTCTCTCCGCCGCGTTTGATTTTCAACTGATGTTCCACGCCGCCTGCGCCGGCGATTTTTTCAAACAGGCCGACTGCTCCGGATACGGGCTGTCCGTCAATATCTATAATCGTATCGCCCTCGGTAATTCCTGCCTTATCGGCCGGGGATCCGGCAACCACAAAACCGACTTTTACAGATTTGTCCTCAGGATTGTCATAAATCAGGAACCCTGAATTCCATTCGCCGTCCGGCGCCGCTGGATTAAGCGCCAGTTTTTCCGGAACGAGGGTAAAGGTTTTTATCTCTTTTCCGCGCTTGACGGCAAGAGTAAGCTCGTTGGCGCCATGTTCTGCCACGAAGAATGCGAGCTGGGAAAAATCTTTGAGTTCGATACCATTTACACTTACAAGTTCATCACCGTTGATAATACCGGCCCGTTCAGCCGGAGAATCTTCCATCGGGCGAACAGCCAGTGGAACTTTGGGCTCAAAAAATGGTATAGCGATATTTTCGCGCCGGAGTTCGGGGGCAACGTAGGGATTCGGGGTCGGCTGATAGGTAATTTCCAGCGTTTCGCCATTCCGGTTTACGGTCAGCGTAACCTCCCCTATGGCCAGCATAATCTCTTTTTTGAGGTCGTTCCAGGTATAATTGAAATTTTCACCGTTGAATTTCACAATCTCATCGCCGGGGCGCAAGCCTGCGCGGTATTCCGGAGAGTCGACGATCAGCGACTCAACCACCATCGACTCATAACGCGGCGTCTCCGCCGGCATACCGAAGTACCACACCACGCACCCGAGGAGCAGTCCGAACAGGATGTTAAATACCGGTCCGGCCGCCGCAGTCAACAACCGGTCAAGCGGTTTGGCCGGCGGCAGTTCATTGCCGTCCTCATCTTTGGCGACATCGGTCGTATCAATCTGCGGCAGATCGACATATCCGCCGGCCGGAATCCACCCGATACGGTAATCGACTCCGTTGATCTTCTTTCCCCACGCCTTTTTAAATCCGAGCGAAAAAGCGATAATATGTAGTCCGCGCCATTTTGCCACCAGAAAATGTCCCAATTCATGAACGAATACGCACATTCCCAGAAAAAATATTGCGAACACCACTGCGCCGACAATCCGCAGAATCTCCCAGAACATCTCCATATATTATTTTCTCCTCTATCTAAAAATTATCTACTTCAAATCCGCGGCGAAACTCCTTGCCCACGCATCCGCCTGATACGCCGCCTCCAGGGAAGTTACCGCGCATGGCTGATGTGCCGCCATCGTCTGTTCTACAATCCGCCATATTCCCGGCACATTGAGCTCACCTTTTATAAACCGCTCCACCGCTATCTCGTTAGCAGCGTTCATCACCGCCGGCATTGTTCCGCGTACCGTAAACGCCTGCCGGGCAAATTCGAGCGACGGGAAGCGGCGGTTATCCACTTCGCTGAACTCGAGTCCGCCGAGAGCGGCAAAGTCCATCTTCGGCAGCGCCCTGCCCGGCAGCCGGTCGGGATAACTCATGCCGTAGCCGATGGCAAAACGCATATCCGGCATGGCAAGCTGTGCAATTACCGTACCGTCGATCATTTCAATCATCGAGTGAACAATCGACTGCGGGTGAATCACCGCGGTAATCTTCTCCGCAGGGAAGCCGAAGAGATGCCCTGCTTCGACAAACTCCAGCGCCTTGTTCATCAAAGTCGCCGAGTCGATTGTAACTTTACGCCCCATATTCCAGGTTGGATGCGCTAAAGTCCGCTCAAGCGTTGCCCCGGCGATCTCCTCCGCGGACGCATTGCGCAACGCGCCGCCGGATGCGGTCAGGATCAGCCGTTCAACCTCAGCCCGCTCCCGTGTAGCCAGACACTGGAATATCGCGCTGTGCTCGCTGTCCACCGGTACAATATTCCCGTAGCCGGAATGAACAATATCCATAATATAATCTCCGGCCATTACCAGCACCTCTTTACTGGCCAGAGCAACAGTTTTACCGGCCTTCAGCGCCGCCACTACCAGCGGCAGCCCGGCGGTGCCGACAATTGCACAGAGAACAACATCCACCTCATCGGAACAGATGAGTTCGCACAACTCCTCCGGTCTTCCGGTACGCGGAGAAAGCTGTGTCAGTTTATCATTGTATTGGAGGTCGGTTGAGATCACCCATCCGGCATTGAGCTCTTCGCCATAACGGGCGAGCAGTTCCACATTTTTCCTGGCCGCCAGTCCCACCGTCCGGAAGCGTTCCGGATGGCTTTTCAGCACCGCGACCGCGCTTTTACCGATCGAACCGGTTGCGCCGAGAACCACGACCCCCTTTTTTTTCATTTTTCGCTCTCCAGCATCAAAGTGACCGGACCGTCATTGACCAGTTCAACCTGCATATCTGCGCCGAACTCTCCGGTCAGCAATCCCGGCACCGCTTCGCGGCAGCGGGCGATAAAAGCCTCATAAAGCGGAATTGCATGAACCGGATTTGCCGCATCAGTAAATCCCGGGCGTTTGCCATGGCGGCAATCGCCGTACAGGGTAAACTGCGAGACAATCATCAAATCCCCGCCCACATCCAGCAAAGAGCGGTTCATCTTGCCGTTTTCATCGGCGAAAATGCGCAATCCGAGACACTTGTCGGCCAGATAGCGCACATCTTTTTCGCTGTCGCTGTGAGTAATCCCGAGAAGCACCACCAGTCCGGCTCCCATAGTCCCGGCCGGAGTACCGTTTATAGTTATTGCGGCGCGTGCCGCACGTTGAACCAAAGCTCTCATGCGCCTCTTATAAGCTGAAGGAATTCCATTCTGGTCTCGGCCTCGTCGCGGAACGAGCCGAGCATACTGCTGGTGGTCATTACGGAGTTCTGTTTTTCCACGCCGCGCATCTGCATACACATGTGACGTGCCTCCATCACCACCCCTACGCCTTCCGGTGCCAGCACCTCCATCAGCGCTTCGGCGACCTGTCCGGTGAGCCGTTCCTGCACCTGAAGCCGTCTGGCGAACATATCCACAATACGGGCGATCTTGCTTACTCCGATAATTTTCCCTTTGGGAATATAGCCGACATGGGCGTGACCGAAGAACGGCAGCATATGGTGTTCGCACATGCTGAAGAACTCGATATCGCGCACGATCACCATCTCGTCCGCATCGGAGGTAAATACCGCGCCGTTAACTACATCTTTCAGATTCTGATTGTACCCGCGCATTAAATAGGCATAACTTTTCTCCACTCTTTTTGGAGTGGATAAAAGTCCTTCGCGTTCCGGATCTTCGCCGATCTCCCGTAAGATATGGGTGATCTGCTTCTGTATATCCATAGTATTTTTCTTTCCTTACATTTTCTCTTAAATTGAATCAAAAGCAATAATATACCACTCAAATCCGGTAAATCCAAATACAACCGGCTTGTATTAAGGTTTTGCCACAGCAGTACCGGTGGAGGTTATCGCCTCGGTACAGACGATCCAGAGTGAATATGCGCCGGCAGAATGCCGCTCATGTTTGATATTGATTACGGTATCTGCGCCGAGCTTTGCGGCAAAATCCTTAAGCATGGCGTCGTTGCGTATTTCCGAGAGGCGGTCGCGGAATATATCATAATCGCCGGTGTTGGGGCGATTGGAGTTACCGCACCACAACGGGATAAAGCCGAAGAGGTAGTAACAGGTATTGTCGCCCTTAAGTTCGGCCACGACTTCGCGGCCATCGGGCAGAACTTTCTTCTCTTTCGGGCGTTGAATCTGAACGTGTGCGGTGGCGCATCCGGTCAGCGCCGCCAGCAGAACCATTATCATAAAATAGCGCATAATCAAACTCCTGTATGTTGAACTTTCCGGATAATGTAGCACTTAAACCGGGTAAAACCATGTAAAAATCAAGAAAAATCCGGTAAAAAAACGCAGTGTTGCCGTCATCGGGTTTTAAAAGTTGCTGTTGGGGTGTATATTAATTGGTTAAGATGTAAAAAAGCATAATAATTATACAGCGATATTTCAGGAGCAAGACGAACATGAGCGAGTATTATCAGCTGCCGAAGGCCTATATTCCGGCGGATACCGAGGCGAAATGGTACGCCTGGTGGGAGAACAATCATCTTTTTCACGGGAAGCCCAACCCGGATAAGCCGGCTTACAGCATAGTAATTCCGCCGCCGAATGTAACAGGGATACTCCATTTGGGTCATATTCTGAACAACACTCTGCAGGACATCCTCATCCGTCATCATAAGATGATGGGTTACGAAGTATCGTGGTTTCCCGGCACCGACCACGCGGGGATTGCGACGGAGAGCAAGGTGGAAAAGACGCTCCGTCAGAAAGGCGAACCCGGGCGGGATGAACTCGGCCGGGAAAAATTCATTGAAAAGGTATGGGAGTGGCGCAAACAGTACGGCGGCACCATCATCCGCCAGCTGCGCAAGCTCGGTACAGCGTGCGACTGGGAGCGTGAACGCTTTACGATGGACGAAGGTCTCTCGCATGCGGTGCGCAAAGTATTTGTTGAACTCTACAACAAAGGCTACATCTATCGCGGTCAGCGTATGATCAACTGGTGTCCGGTATCCAGGACCGCATTGTCGGATGAAGAGGTTATCTACAAAGAGGTGGACGGCAAGTTCTACCATATCAAATATCCGTTGGTTGACGGTTCGGGCTTTCTGGAAGTAGCGACAACGCGTCCGGAGACGATGTTCGGGGACACCGCGGTAGCGGTTCATCCCACGGACGAGCGTTACAAACACCTGATCGGCAAGATGGTAAAACTGCCGTTGACCGACCGGGAAATACCGATTATTGCCGATGAGCACGCCGACCCGGAAAAGGGTTCCGGCTGTGTAAAAATCACACCGGCGCATGACCCGAATGACTTTGCGGTCGGGCAGCGGCACAATCTGGCGATGATCAACATAATGAATGCTGACGCATCGCTGAACGACAAAGCCGGTGCGGAGTTTGCCGGAATGGACCGTTTTGCGGCGCGGGAAAAGGTGGTTGCAGAGCTGGATAAGCTCGGCTTGCTGACCAAAATTGAACCTATCCGTCACGCGGTGGGATTTTCCGAACGCGGCGATGTGCCGATTGAAACGCTGATCAGCCGTCAGTGGTTCTGCAACATGAAAGAGCTGGCAAAACCGGCGATTGCGGCGGTTCGGGAAGGCAAAATCAAATTCTATCCCGAACGCTGGGCGAAGACCTATTTCCACTGGATGGAGAATATTCAGGACTGGTGCATCAGCCGTCAGATCTGGTGGGGGCACCGGATACCGGCATGGTATAATGATGACACAGGTGAAGTATATGTCGGCATGGAACCTCCGACGGCTCCGGGCAACTGGCGTCAGGAGGAAGATGTGCTTGACACCTGGTTCAGTTCGTGGCTGTGGCCGTTCTCGGTAATGGGCTGGCCGGAAAAGACGGAAGAATTGAAATATTTCTATCCGACGGCGGATCTGGTAACCGGGCCGGATATCATATTCTTCTGGGTTGCGCGCATGATCATGGCCGGCTGCGAATTTATGAAGGAGATACCGTTCCGGAATGTCTATTTCACCAGTATTATCCGTGACGAGATCGGGCGCAAGCTCTCCAAATCGCTGGGTAACTCGCCGGATCCTCTGGATGTAATAGACGAATACGGCGCCGACGCATTACGTTTCTCCATCATCTACATTGCGCCGGTGGGTATGGACATCCGTTACAGCAACGAGCGGTGTGAACTCGGGCGCAACTTTGCCAACAAGCTGTGGAACGTCTGCCGTTTCCGCCAGATGCAGGGCGGGCCGACGGAATATTATAAATCGCTGGATGGGCTGGATAAATCTGCGCTTACAGCTGATGAACAGTGGATTATCGCCAAAGTTAACGATGTGGTCGGCAGCGTAAATACTTCGCTTAAAGAGTTCCGGTTCCACACAGCGGCGCACGATATTTACGACCTGGTATGGAGCAATGTGTGCGACTGGTTTGTTGAAGCGGAAAAGGTGCAGTTCCGTGCCGGCGGCGAAGCGAAAGAGCGGGCGCTGGCGGTTGTGGACTACATATTATTCAAAGTACTGCGTCTTCTGCATCCATTCATGCCGTTCATTACGGAAGAACTGGCGCACGCCATGGGTTATGTTGCGGAAGATGCCAGCATTATGAATGCCGAATATCCGCAGTATAACGAAGCCGATGCCGAAGGTGAAAAGATCGTTGCGGATGTAGACAACAAGTTTGCCATGGTAACCGCCGGCCGTGCGCTGCGCTCCGGCTGCAATATTGGCGACAACAAGAAGGTCAAGTTCTATATCCGTGCGGTAAATGAGGAAAAACTTGCATTTTTGAATTCGCAGGCGGATTCGCTCAAGACGCTGTTGAATGCGAGCGAAGTGGAAATTTCTCTGGCAGACTATGACCGCAGCCAGGGTGCGGCGCCATCGGCGTTGAGTAATCTTGGCACCATCTACCTGCCGCTGGCTGGTTTGATTGACGTGGAAGCGGAAAAGGTCAAACTGGAAAAACAGCGGGTAGATTACGAAAAGTGGATAAAATCCTCTGAAGCGAAGCTGTCGAACGAACGTTTTCTGGCCAAAGCGCCGGAGCAGGTTGTTGCGGATGCGAAAGCTCACCTGGCGGAATTGAAAGAAAAGCTGGCCCGGGTGAATGAACTTATCGACTCTTTAAGTTAATTTGTTTTAGCGATATAGAAAAAAATTCAATATAATCCAAGGAGCTTCATTATGGAATTCAAAGGCGTATATACCGCGTTAATCACCCCGTTTTCGAATGGCGAGGTTGACTACGGCAAGTTGCGCGAACTGGTGAACCGCCAGATAGACGGTGGTGTAGCCGGTATAGTTCCGGTCGGCACCACAGGCGAATCCCCGACCCTGACCTACGAAGAGCATTTAAAAGTTATAGAAGAGACCATAAAGACGGCTGACGGACGGTGCCAGATCATTGCCGGAACCGGAGCGAACTCCACGCATGAAGCGGTGGAGATGACACTTAAGGCCAAAGCGATGGGTGCTGATGCCTCGCTGCAGGTTACTCCGTATTACAACAAGCCGACCCAGGAAGGGTTGTACCGTCACTTCATGACAGTTGCGGAAGCGACGGAGCTGCCGGTAGTATTGTATAACGTGCCGGGACGCAGTGGAATTCCGATTAATATTGATACGATCATCCGTCTGCGTCAAGCGAATCCCTTGATTGCGGCGGTAAAAGAGGCGGCCGGCAGTGCTGAGCGGGTATCGGCGATCCTTGACGGATGCGACATTACAGTATTGTCGGGAGACGATGCATTGACGCTGCCGATGATGTCGGTTGGAGCGACCGGGGTAGTGAGTGTAACCTCGAATCTGCTGCCGGCGGAGATGAGTGAACTGGTAAAACTTTTTGAAGCCGGCGAAACGCGTAAAGCGCTGGAGTTGAACCGCCGCCTCTATCCTTTTTTCCGGGATCAATTTATCGAGACCAACCCGATTCCGATCAAAGCGGCGATGGCGATCTGCGGCTTGATCAAGGAAGAGTACCGGTTGCCGCTGTGCGAGCTGTCTCAGGCGCACCGGGAAAAGCTGACCGCGACCTTAAAAGGTCTGAAACTCATTTAAGTTACCGATTGCTGATGCATGACCTGAAAAACAGGTCGTGCATTTTTTTTACATGGTTCTGATATAAAAAACTTAAGGGCATATAACATGAACAGTAAAAAATTCTTATCTTCTGCTGCCGGCATTATGGCACTGGCGGCGGCTTCACTGGCCGCTGGAATTGATCTGGAAAAAACCGCCACAGTATCCGCCTCACTGCCGGATACAACGGCGGAGTTGAAAGCTGACACATTATATGTAAAAGGGGTGTTTCCGGAGGCAAAAGAGAACAAGTTTGTCTCGGTTTTTGTAAAATTCAACGAACCGGTGGATCTCAGTAAAAAATCTATTGCCTTCACGCCGGTAACCTCAACGCCGAAGAGCTGGCAATGTTTAAAAGTGTACTGCTACAATGAAGGCAGCGAGCGTCCCTGCCTTGGTTTTGTATCGTGGGCGTCGCCTGTATCGGCAAAGCCGGTAGAGTATACACTGGTGCCGGAGAAACCGAGTACCTGGCCGATTCAGTGGGCAACGGTGAATCTGGCGGAGGAGCCGGCGGACAGGATTGACCGGATTGAATTCTGTTTTGGTTCAACCGTCAGTCTGGCGGAGTTTGATGCGACGATATCCAATCTGCATTTTCCCGACCGTCCCCAACTTGAGAATTGGAGTCCGATAGTAGAATATGCGGATGCTCCGGCCAATGTCAAACACCCGGTGGGGCCGTTTTCAGCAGAAGATATTGAACGGGCGAAACGCAACTACAAGGAACAGGAGTGGGCGAAGAAACGTTTTGAATATTTCCTTTATCGTGCCAAAGACATTATGGAAATCGACCCGGAGAGAGATATCTCTGAAGGCGATATATTTGACCATGTAAACTGCCCGAAATGCGGTGCGCTGGACAACACCTGGATACTCCGGAGCGACAAACAGTCGATTGAATGCCGTAAATGTCATGTAGTATTCCCATCTGAAGAACTGAAAGAAGAATACACCGAAACGATTCCCGGTCCAAAACCCGGCATGACCAGAACTCTCACATATGCGTTGGGCAAAGAGATGGAGCTTGGGGATGACAAGCTTGGCACGCACTATTATCTCACCGCCATGCTGAACAACCGTAAATTCGGCCGCACCAGCTGGATTGAATACGCAGCCTACATCTACGCGATAACCGACGACCTGGCCTATGCGCAGAAGGTTCGTGACATTCTGGTGCGGATAGCTGAAGTATATCCCAACTACGCCTTCAAATTCCGGACTCAGGCGTACAAATCTCCGCGATTCAACTACATGGCCGGCAAACTTGGCGGCTGGAAATATGGTGACAGCGTCCGTGTAGCCTCGTTTGCGGTGGCATACGACCTCACTGTAAACAGCGGGGTCTATTCCGATGAGGACAAGGTTAAGATAGAAAACGGTATATTCCGGGAATATCTCAATATGATTACCGCACACCGCCCCAATGCGGATGTAACCACGAACGCCGTACCGGCGCATCTTACGGCAGCAGCGCTGTGTGCGGACCTCACCGGCAATCAGGATCTGATGAAAAACTATGTGCTGAATGGAGAAGGCTCGTTAATTCCGTTCCTCCAAAAATTCTATTATCGTGACGGGGTATGGAGTGAAAATACCGCTTCGTATTCACACATGAGTACAGCTCCGCTGCCCAAGCTGATTGAAACGATCATCAACGGCGACGAATCTGGCAAACTGTTGGATAAATCCCTGTACCGCAACATTTTTGCTTCTCTTGGATATCAGGTAATGCCGGACGGCTGTCTGCCGGCGCTGAACGACTCCAACTGCGGCGACCATTTTACTCCGGATTTTGCAGAGCTGACCTATTGTCATTTTCCGAGCGAACGCAATCTTGCATTGCTGAACCGTTCGATATCCAAAACTGAGGGTTCAGATTATTCGGTATTCAAGCGTGATGCCTCGCTTCCGGCGGCGGCACCGGAGGAAGAAAAGCGTTTTCTCTCCACTGCCATTATTGCGGGATCGAACTGGGCTATTCTACGTCCGGAATTGAATCCGGCAGCGACGGCACTCATCTTTGATTATGGCTTTGTAAACAACGGCCATACGCACAACAGCAATCTGAACTTTGTCTATTACGACAATAAGGAAGAGCTGATTTTCGACTACGGCTATCTCGGTTTTGCCGATGAGCTGCGCGACTGGCAGACAACGCCGCTGGCGCACAATATGCTGTCGATCGACGGTGCATTCCCGAGTACCAAACGCCAGGGCAAGCTGCTTACGCTGGGGCAGAGCAAATATGTGCAGACAGTCGCTGCGGAAGAGCTGAAGGCGTTTGAAAACTGCGAATTCCAGCAGCGTACCTTCTTTCTGGTTTCTGCGTCTCAGGATAAACACTATTTAGTGGAATTTTTCCGGGTCAAAGGCGGCAATGAGCACTTGTACTCGATGCAGGTTATGGGAAAATTCCAGAATGAAGATTTCGGAACGCCCAAAGCGACACCGCTCAACTGGGGCAGCGGCTTCTTTACCGGAGCGGAAAACTACACTGCTATGCGGGAAGCGTCAATTACCGATGACGCTATTCTGCAATTCCAGTGGCTGTCGCCGAAAAACAATCTTACATCACTCTTCTGGAGCGTGGAAAAATCGCATCCGCAAACCATCATGCTGGGCAAAACGCCGAGTACCCGCAATCGAGCCAAGCCGGATCGTGAAGCCCGCGGCACCTCATTTTTAGCACACAGTGCCGGCGGTTACAGCGACCTGGCCAACGTTATAGCGGTAAATGCTGATGGAATAAAGATTGAACGTCTGGCGGTGGAAGGCGACGGTGCGGCGCTCTTAATCACCTATGCGGGGAATAAGGATATTGCAGCGATAAAATACTCCGGAGAAAGTTTGAAGATTGTCTCAATGCCGGAACTGGAAATCACCTCAAAATACACCTTTATCCGGACGGGGGAAAACGGTTTCACCTTCCGCAATCTGCCGGACATTACAGGTAAAGTGATTGCGCTTGAGCCGGAAAAAGATGAAATTGTGGTAGAATTGGCCGCTCCGGCGACCGGACTTTCCAGCAACTATATTTTCTTTGACCGGCGCGATGGCGCCTGCCGGATACTTGAAAGCACAAGCGAGGGTGAAAACCGCCTGCGGTTGAAGCTCGACCCGGTGGACGGCTGTTTTATGAAAGAGGGCGACAGCTTTACCGCTTTCGATTACAGTCTGCAATAATTTTGCCGCTTATAATCAAAACCACCGGCTAAGCCGGTGGTATGCACCACGCCTTCAAGGCGATATTACCGGCAACCCGACACGGG
>CALXXL010000016.1 GCA_944392655.1 uncultured Victivallaceae bacterium | reverse complement strand
CCTTTAAGCTGAAGCTATTCGGCTACATACCGGCGCAGCCGGTAGTTTTTTTGCGCTTAAGCTATATAAAAAAACGGACGCATTTACCATGCGCCCGTTATAATCTTCTAAAAGTGGTAGCGGGTACTGGGATCGAACCAGTGACACGTGGATTATGATTCCACTGCTCTGCCAGCTGAGCTAACCCGCCACAGCTTTCTACTCCGCTTAAAATAACCCATTTTAACAAAAAAGCAAATCGTTTAACCTAAATATATCCATTTTTTTTAATCATATCACTGCAACCTTTTTCGGGAATTGTAAATTTTTATACTGGATTTTTAATAACCCAAGTCTATATTATGCCCACCCGGAAGTTTTTATCCTATATATTTAACACACACAAAAAAAAGGTGATTCTATGAAAATCGGCGTCAGCTCATACAGCTTCTTCCGCTACTACAAGGAAGGGAAAATAAACGACTTGACTTTCCCCGCAAAGGCTAAGGAGATGGGTTTCGAAGCCATCGAATACGCCGGTCTTACCGTGCCGGAAGGCGAAAACGAAATCGAATGGGCGAAAAAAGTCCGCTCAGCATGCGACGAGGCAGGATTCCAGGTATCCAATTTTACCATCGGCGCAGACTTTATCAACGGATCCAACGGCGACTTCGACGCTGAAGTCGAACGCGTTAAACATCAGGTCGACCTCGCCGAAATTATCGGCGCAACCGGTATGCGCCACGACGCAACTTTCGGATTCCTCCCCGAACACAAGGGCCCCAGAACTTTCGACTACGCTCTGCCCACGGTCGTTAAAGGATGCCGCGCTATCACCGAATACGCCGCAACCAAAAATATCCGCACCATGGTAGAAAACCACGGATTCTTCAGCCAGAACGCCGAACGCGTTGAGAAAATTATGGCCGGAGTTAATCACCCCAACTTCGGATGGCTCGTCGATATGGGCAACTTCGCATGCGCCGACGAAGATTCTGGTTACGCGCTCGGCATCGCTATGCAGTACGCTTTCCACGTTCACGCTAAAGACTTCCATAAAAAGGACGGCTCTATGCCCAACCCGGGCGAAGGATGGTTCCGCTCACGCGGCGGAAATTACCTCCGCGGAGCAATTATCGGGCACGGCGATATCCCTATCGTAAGATGTCTCGAAATTATGAAACGCGCCGGATATGACGGCGTATTCTCCATCGAATTCGAAGGAATGGAGGATAATGAACGCGCACTCAATATCGGACTCGCCAACCTTAAACGCTTCGTAAAACAGGTATACGAAGCATAACTAATATTTTCCTACAGCCGGAAGATCGCTCCGATCTTCCGGCCAAGCACCGCTCCAGCCAACGCTATCGTCGATCCCAGAAACAGCATCGACCATACGCCAAACGCACACGCAATGAATGTACCGGAACCATTGATCTGCGACAGATCGTATATCGCCTTCGTTATCGGATAAAATTCACTCTTCTGCGCCAGTATCAGACTGTCAGATACCTCAAGCATCGAAAAACTGAAGGCAAATAAACCGCCAACTATCACATTCGCCAGTATCAGCGGCAGCGTTATACGCTTTAAAACTGTAAACGAACCCGCACCAAGATTACGCGCCGCAAGCTCCAGCTCTTCCGGTGTCTGTTCCAGCCCGGAACTCACCGAACGCACCACATAGGGCAGACGGCGCACCGCGTACGCCACCGCCAGCAGCAGCAAGGGATTGTTCTCCACATCAAATAACGTATTCAATACCGGATTGCGGTAACTCAATACCAGAAAACCAAACGCCATGACAATCCCGGGCACCGCTAACGGCAGCATCGACAACGCATCCAATATCCACCCGCCACGCAGCTTCCAACGCACAACTATCACCGATATCAGCACCCCGAGCAATACCGCCAGCAGCATCGCCGTAAATGAGTATTGCAGACTGTTGATTATACTCGGTATCACCAGAGAGTCCGACAGCGCATTTTCGAAATTCAGAAAGGTATAGCCGGACGGCAGCACCGTGTTGTACCAGTCTCCCGAAAAAGCTAAAAGTATCAGCGATATGTGCGGCAGCACCGCGGCAAAGGTCACCAGACCAAATAATAACAACGGCAGAAAACGGCAACCTCCGGCAAGACGCTCCGCCGACGCGCCCAGCGTTCCCTTGACCGCCGACGCCGCCCCCGGACGGCCCAGCAGCAGACGCCCAACTATATACAGTAATGATGAGCCGGCAAGCATCACCACCGTCAACGCCAAAGGCATCGCGTTACGCTCCAACTCCGTTATTCCGAAAAATACCTGCACCGGAGTCACATTCGTAAAACCGAACATCAACGGCGTACCAAGTTCCGTGAAGCTCCAGATTAAAATTATACTCCCACCGGCAAATATACCCGGACGGATCAACGGCAAGGTTATACGGCGCAGACGCGTAAACCACCCCGCACCGAGATTGCGCGCCGCTTCATGCAGCGCCGGATCGACATTCGCCAAAGATGTGACTAAATTTAAATACAATACCGGATACAGATGCAATGCCTCGATTGCACAGACCGCCCAGAAACGCCCCTCCCCCGCAAGGAAGTTTATACGCTCAAATCCCAGACCGGTCAGCACCGCATTGAATACCCCGTAATACCCCAAAAGCTGCTGGAATCCTAACGCACCAACAAACGGCGGCAGAATCATCGGCGCCATTATCAGTAGATTGCACACCTCTTTCCCGGGAAACTCAAAACGGTTGTACAGCAACGCCAATGGCAGCGATATGATAAACGATATCAGCGTGGTCCCCAGCGCTATCAGCAGCGCGTTTACCAGCCCCTCACGGTAAAGCGAACTTTTAAATACTTCCCCTATCATCGTTATATCCGCACCACCCGCCACTACCGCGTAGATCGGATACAATAAAAATATCACCAGAAAACCAAGAACCGGCAACGCAACCAGATAACGCAGAAATGTACGCAATAAGAAACGGTTCATAAAACTATCTGCCCTCCCCCGCAAGCTCAATCGCACGGCGGTAGCTGTTACGGGCACTCTCCGTCCAGCCGGCACGCAAACGGATAACATCGTACATATCCCACTCATCACCGTTCGCCGTCAAAAGCTCCGCCATGTGCGACGCTTCTCTGTAATCAAAAGGAAGCTCCGTAAATGCCGCGTATGCCTCAGGCACCGCATCCGGACCTCCCGCCGCAATTATCGCCCCCCACGCACGCCTTAAATCATCCACCGTATCCACCATCACGCATTTTATCAGCGTACGGATCAGCGAAAAATAACGTCCGGTAAGTTCAGGCTGGTAGATCAGCTCCGATTCATAAGGATTATAGTCCGGATCCGGCATGTAACAGACGCTATCCGGCGTGTAAAGATCACGCCGGATCGGAGGACGGCGCAATGTGTAGCGTTCCGGTCCACCCGGCGTTCCAGCTTTGTAACTCCACAATTTCTGCGCATCGTAACTCAACAGAAAATCCAGAAACTCCTCCGCTACCTGACGGTTAGGCGCTCCACGCAGAAGCTGGATCTGATCCGGCGATATCGTACTGCCGTTCTCCGGCATCACATAACGGATACGCTCTTTCCCGCCAGAACGCGATTCGCTCCACTCCGCCTCCAGAAATCCGTAGAAGTCAATACATACACCCGCCGCTCCGGAACCAGACGAAACCTCACGCGGTATCTTGCCCGCCGCATCCGTAACGATGTAACTGTTGCCGATAATACGCTTCAACAGCGTAAGCGCATTGCGCCAGCCGGCATCGTCATCCTCCCCACGGCGACGCGCCTCCTGCATCTCCTGCTGAATAATCAATTCAAAACACTTCGCCACTGAACCGGTTTTACTCGGATCGCCCACCGCAACATAACCGTATAACTCCGGACGACCCAGGTCACTCCACCTCACCGGCAACGGCAATCCCAACTCCGCATAACGCTCCGGATTACAGCAGATCCCCATGCTCGACAGACAGCCGCCGTAAAAACGGCCGCCCGCATCATACAAGGTCTCGCCCGTGAAAAATTCCGGAATCACCGAATCAACAAAATATTCCGGATGACGCTTCGCCACTCCGCCGTCCACCGCGTAGCCGCGACGCGCATTCCTCTCGTGCTCATAGGTGCCGCCGCCCCACAATAGATCGATCCCAATCGATACATCCGACGCTAAAAAACGGCGGCGCGCCTGCGCTTCCGCCGTGTCGCCGGGAACATCGTCATACGCCGCATCGTTGAAGCCCGCCGCCGTGGCCGCGCTCCACTCCCCGGGATAATTTGCATCATAATAGTTGCGGAACTCCGACGCAAAACGGCTGTCAATATAATTCGCCGCATCCGACGTGCCGCCGACATCACGCCAGTCTATCCGGACTTCACGCCCGTGCTTCGCCCGGTAATAATCCCGGAACGCACGCTCAAACTCCCACTTGACCTGACGCGGATGCGACGCGATAATTACCAGCGTATCCACCGCATCCCCGCCGGGCAGAAGATCCAGACTCCCGTCACCCTCACGTTCGTAAAAGTAAAACGGCAGCAGCAACAGCAGCAGAAATACCGCCAGCGCGATATAGAATCCTTTGCCCATTAATACCCTACTCCTTCAGCAGTTTCAGGCCGGCTTCAGGCACATGAAGCAGAATCTCTCCGGACGGCGGCTCGTCCGCACCGGGCAGCGTCAGCTTGAGCTCCACCCCGGACGACTCCGCTGAACAGGTGGAAAAACCTCCCGCGTAAAGCGTTGAGACTATCCGCGCCGGAAAGACATTTCCTCCCGTAGCACCAACTATCTCCACCGACTCCGGACGGAACATCAGCTCAACTTCTCCGCCTATCTCTCCATCCCCGGAAAAATGCAACTCCCCAAGCACGGTCTCCGCTACCCCTGTACCGGTAACTTTCCCTTTTATTATATTGGCATCCCCCAGAAACTCCGCCGCAAAACGGTTCACCGGATTGCCATAAAGCTCTCGCGGCGTACCCAGCTGCACCACCCGGCCGTTATTCAGTACCGCCATGCGGTCAGCCAACGCCAGGGCTTCACTGCGGTCGTGCGTAACGTAGATAGTTGTAAGATTACGCTCACGCGCAATCCGCCGGATCTCCATCCGCATCTCATCACGCAAACGCGCATCAAGATTCGACAACGGCTCGTCCAGCAGCAGCACCGCCGGCTCCACCACTATCGCACGGGCCAGCGCTACACGCTGCTGCTGCCCCCCAGACAACGACGGAATACGACGGTTTTCATAGCCGGATAAACGCACCAGTTCCAGAGCATCAAGCACCCGGCGGCGGATAGCCCCACGGTCAACCCCCGCAACCTTCAGCCCGAACGCCACATTCTCATATACCGTCATGTGCGGCCATAACGCGTAACTCTGAAACATCATCGCCGCACGGCGATCCTCCGGCGCAAGATTGCCAACCTCTTCACCGTTAAACCAGATACGGCCGCCATCCGGCTCCACCAGACCCGCAAGTATCCGCAACAACGTCGATTTGCCGCACCCGGAAGGCCCAAGCAGAAAAAAAAGCTCACCCGCTCCTATCTCAAGATTCAAAGGCTCTAGCACACGCTGACCACGGGTGTACGATTTGCTCAGATTCTCTATCTTTATCGATGTCGACATAAAATTACCTACTTCTGTTTGCCACGGTCAAAATAACGCAGCATCTCCGGAGACTGCAATTTACGCATCACCTTCGCTTCCAGCTGGCGGATACGCTCACGCGTAAGACCGAATTTGGCACTCAGCTCCGACAGCGTTTTAGGCGTATGACCAAACAGCCCGAAACGATCCATGATAATCGTCTGCTCACGCTCAGGCAGCAGCGAAAGCACATAGTGCAGCTGACGGTGCAGCAGATCATCCGATACCATGGAGACCGGTGAACTTTCCTCCGTGTCCGCCAAAGTGTCCTCCAATACCCCACCGCCTTCACGATCCAGCGGCGACTGCAGGGATATCGGCTGACGCGCCATCTTCTTGATCGCATTGATTCGCGCTACCGGCATCTCCAACTGCATCGCAAGCTCTTCCACCGAAGGCTCACGCCCATTCTCCATTATGAACCGCTGCTCCGCATTGTTCATCGCCGTGATCGTCTGCACCATGTGCGATGGTATACGGATTATGCGCGAATGCTCCGCTATCGCACGCGTGATGTTCTGCTTGATCCACCAGATCGCATAGGTCGAGAATTTATAGCCCAAACGGAAGTCAAACTTCTCGATCGCACGCAACAGACCGAGATTCCCCTCCTGGATTATGTCTCCCACCGGAACCCCGGAACGGAAGTAACTCTTCGCTATCGTTACCACTAAACGAAGATTCTGCTCCAGCATCTCATTACGCGCCGCCTGAAGCCCGAGATTCGCACTCAACGCCCCGTTTACCGCATCCGGAATCTGCGAAAAGTCCAGCAGAAACTTCTCCTCGATAAATTCACGCTCCGACTCCGCACGCAATACCGGATTCGACAGCTCAAGTTTTTCATGCGGCGTTATCATGAATAATTCACACAACGCACTCAGAAAATCTGCATAATAGTCCGAATTTAAACGGTATTTGCCAAGAAGTTCCCCCGCTTCCAAACGCAGTGCGGAGAGCTCTTCTTCCGATTTTTCCCCGGAGCGACGCAAAAACAGCGCATGCCATTTGCGGTAGTGCTGCGACAACTCCTTCTGCCAGCGGCCAATACTCTCACGGATCTCAGAAGGATTGCTACCCAGAAGCTGCACCGACGAGGGCATAAACAGATCCCCCGCAGAAGATCCGCCATTCAGCACATTGTCCAATAAACGGATGTGCTCTTTCAATACATAACCAAAGCCATTGAAGGTATTATAGAATCTGTCCTCCGCCTGAATAACTCCTGTACGAAGCTCTTCAGCACTCTTTGCCGTCTGCCGGGGAAGTTCATGTATACGACGAAAATAACTCGTCAGCGCCGATGGAACAGAACTCTTCTCATCATCAACATCAAAGTCCGAATAACTGCTCTCTGCCTGTGAGGTCAATTCTTCTTCTGCCATTTCTGCCGGAGTTTCCATAAAATGTTTTTTCTCTATCTTACATTAATTTGCCGCTGTTTTACTAATGTAACTTTATTTGCCGATTTTGCAAAATTATATCCAATTTTATTGCAATATTCCACGCAATCCATCACGGCAAAACGAAATTATACGCCACGGAGCAGAAATACGCAGGCAGGTAACTTTATTCGTGCCGGGCAAAAACAAACCAAATAACAATATCAGCAAATAAGACCCCAATGTCGCAGATACCGCACCATAAACACCGTAAAACCTTATCAGCAATAGATTCAAACCAATATTCAGCAACGCCGTACCCAGCGCAAATAATAACGCATAACGCTGCATCCCCTCTACTATATACCACTGCGCCAACGGCTGACTCGTGAATATAAACAACAACACCCAACTGTAACTCCGCAACAGACCGGCCGCACCGGCATACTCTGCCCCATATACCGGACGGATCAGATAACTGCCACACCAGCAGAGCAATACACAACCAAGCCCCATATAGAACATCAGACCAAACAGACCCGATAACCGACGCTGGTAAAGCTCCTCTGAACGCTCCTTCGCCCGGATAAGCGCCGGCAAAAGCGATGCACACCCGATTACCGGTATAAAGTAAAACAGTTCCACCAGACGCACGGCTATCGAATATATGCCAACTTCAGCATTGCCAAGAAAACTCTTGATCACCACCTGATCTATCCGCATGTATAACATTATCGCTAACGAACTTAAATAAAACGGCCACCCCGATTTCAACATCCGCACCGCCGCAATACGCGAAAAACACCAGCTCCCGACACCATGTCCCCCACGAATGTAAAACCATAAGTATCCCGCACTTATACACAGCATATTCAATGCTTCCACCACAGCAAACCAGATTAAATCCGCACCGCATAATATCAGCACAAAGCGCAGCGAACAGTAGATTGTCAGCGAAAATAATTTGGATAGAGAGATATATTTACTGCAAACCTCCGCCTGAAAATAAAATTCCAGCACCTGAAGTATCTGAAATAAATATCCCGACGAGATTATCATTATCAATAACCCCGTACGCAAGGGAGGACGCGTAATAACAATATACAGCGCCAGAATCAGCTGCATCAACAGAAAACCACCGGCCTTCAGCCACGCTCCGGTTCCAAGTATCTCATCACGCTCCGCCGGACGCGATACCAGCTCACGCACCATCACCGACTCCAACCCAAACGTCATTATAACCCCGAATATCGACGACAGTGATACCGCGTAGGTCAGAAGTCCATAGGCATCGGCACCAAGCTCACGCGCAACGTAGACCCCAACCGCAAAGCCGAAAATAAACGCTATCGCACGCTCACTGAAAAGATAGACTATATTGCTCCCGTAAAGACGCACTCCCCCGTGCCGGAAAAAATTTAACAATGTCTCAAACAAGTTTCTCATCTTTACGAAATATAATCCACTTCTCAATCCGAGGAAAACAGCTTCAACGAAAAGTCCACCCGCTCCGCAGGCGATAATTCCAATCCGGATATGCCCGATTTCAAACGCTCAAGACGACGGCCAAGTCCCTCACCGTTCGCTATCTGTATCGCTAATCCGGGACGGGCATTCAACTCCAGCAGCATCGGACCACGTTTCCGGTCCAGTACTATGTCCGCTCCAAAATAACCAAGACCTGTCATCTCATAGCCGCCGGCCGCTATGTTTAAATGTTCACGCCAACGCGGTACCACAAGCTCTTTGCATAAGTCACGCCCCGTGTCCGGATGCTTCTCCACTATCCTCCCGTTCATCACCGCACGCCGCGCACGGCCGCTGGAGAGACTTATTCCTACCCCAACCGCACCCTGATGCAGATTCGCACGCCCACCGGAGGCCGCCGTCGATAAACGCATCATCGCCATTACCGGATAACCACGGAATACAATTATACGCACATCCGGAACCCCCTGGTAACTGAACCCGTCAAACGCATCAGTGAACTCTACGCACTCCTCAATCAGAGCTTTGTCCGGCGCCCCGCCTAAACTGTACAAGCCACTAAGAATATTGGACAGATGTTCCCGGATATAGGACAACGGAACAACTTTCCCGTTACTGCCAATGTAACCGCCGGAGTCACTCCGCCCCTTGATCACTACTATGCCGCGACCACCGGAACCACGCGTCGGCTTTATCACAAATTCATTACGCCCGGCAACCAGCTCCTCAAATTTCCGGATCTCGTACTGGCATGAAATAAGTCCGATAAAACCCGGCGACGATACGCCAAAACGATGCGCAAGCTGCTTCGTGATCAGCTTGTCATCCACATTCTTGAAGTTGCGGCGCTTGTTCTCCTTCAGAATATAACCGTAATTGCGCTCATTCATCCCAAGCACTCCCGCCGCACGGAGATCCCCGGGAGTAACCCAGCCCTTCAGCCAGCTCATTTTACCAACTCCCGGAAACGACGCAACTCTGTAAGACGATAGCCGGAATAGGTCCCGATAAGCATTACCAATATCATTATACAGATATTCAATTCATTGAATACATACATGATGTGACGCACATACACGTTGCTCACGATAAAATAAACCGCCAGCGTTACCGCCAACGTCATGAACATCTGACGCAGAGCATTGCGGATACCATCTTCCTCGACTATGATCGCCGCACGCTCGATTATCCACGCCATGATGATTATCGGAAACGCCGCCGACGCACTCCCGGAACCAAAACCAAAACGAACCGATAGAACCGCAACGATCTCCATTATCAGAATAACCGCAATCACTACCGCAGCTATACGCGGCACCAACAGCAGATTTAAACGGCTTAAACCATTGCGCAACCCCAAACCCAGCGCTATTATAACAGCAAACAGTATCAACCCGGCCAACAGCCCCGTCTCCACCAGCGCCAGCGCAAGAAGTATCGGCGCAAACGTTCCCATCGTCTGCAAACCAACCATGTTGCGCAATACCACCACTATCAGTATCGATAACGGAATGATCGACAGCCAACGGAACGCCGCCTGCTCATTCAATGGCAGACTGTACAGCGAATAGTGAAACAGCGATTCGTCCAGACGCTCACCCAATACACGGCGCGGACTCAAGGCAAAACTGCCTACCGCCGAATTCGACGCCGAAAAACGCACCCGGCCATCATGTCCACCTTCCAAATCCAGCAGCGATTCCCCTCCACGCCGGAATAACAGAAAACCACGGCGCAAACCATTTTCTCCACTGTTGGGATCGTAAATATGCCATTCTCCATCTACCACCGCTTCAAGACGCAACTCTGGCATCAGAAAATTACGCTGATCCTCCAACTGTAAACCGATCGACGTACGACTCGGAATTCCCGCCAGCGACAGCACCTGGCCCGCCGTACGACACAACGCTTCCGCACTCTTCCGCCCCGGCAGCAGCAACTCCACCTCCGCCCCGGGAGTAGAGGAATTCAGCTCTTTCAATACACCGGAGGGAATGTCTCCTCCTCTATTCTTTACACGCTCAAGCAGACTCTCTGCCGCCGCACGCTGCGATTCACTCAGATCCACCCGCGCAAGCACCGCACCGTCCGCCTTTTCCGCCAACGCCACCCCGGGTGCATCGTACACCAGAAGACGGTAAAACAGACGCTGGTCATCTTCACGCTCGGTAAATGAACTCCAGATCGCACGACCCGTACCGTTCGTCCCAGTGTCCTTCTCCAACGCAAAACTGTAACCGTCTGATACCGCAGGAACACTCTCTATCTGAAACCCAGGCGAACTCACCGGCACCGCAAGACTCGCACGAACCAAATCATCATCCGCCTCAAAATCTATCCGCGCTTCCAGCGTCCATACCCGCGTAACTGAACCGGGATCAAAGGTGAATCCCCACACCTCTACCTTGCGCTTTATACTGACCGCCGCAAATATTACCGAAATTATCAGCAGAAGCATCAATACACGACGCACCGTAAACAGCTTCTTTAATCTATTCATCGACAATATACCCCTATTTCAGCGTGTTGCTGCGGGAGACATCCACCAACGCCAGACCGGAAAGTATATTGCGCCCCAGTAATACCGGATACTCAAAATCATCACGGTCACTCAAAGTGAACTCTCCCTTGACCACCTCTTTGCCTATGTGAACTACCAGATCCACCGCAACACGACGCTCATCCTGTAAAGCACGCTTGATTCGCAAACGACGCTTTACCGGACACTCAAAAAGTGAACGCTCTCCTGTATCCGGATGCTCTACATAGAAACTGACCCACTTTTTACCGTCACGCTCAAACTCCTTTATATCACGCGCATCTATCGAACTGGTCTCTGCCCCGGTGTCCACACGCGCAAAAAAAGGCTCGTCAAACGGCTCAAAATAGACCGGCTCAACCTCGCCTATCACCCCCAAAGGGTACATCGGCCAGTAACTCGGCAACGACTCCCCGGGAGCTCCTCCTAAAGTGCTGTCTTTAAGCAAATTCAAATCCAACGATTCCGGCTCCTCTGAGGCCGCCTCCACTGTAACCGCTGATTCCGGCGAACATTCCGGCAACGTACCACAACCAGCCAGACAAATTAACACTCCGGAAAACAGTAATCCGCATCTTAATGATAATGACAACATAATTTATTCTCTCTTTATAATATATATAATCAGGATTTTATCCCCGTAAAATACTTCTCAATCCAATTTTATTGTATCCGCGCCACACTGCGCTCAAGCTCATATATGTGACGCTTTAACGAAGCTACCGGCAGACCAATTACATTATCCAAATCTCCAGATATACTCTCCACCAGCATCTCACCATGATCCTGTATGCCATATGCACCCGCTTTATCCAGCACCGGAACCAAAGAGAGATAATTCATGATTAATGCTTTATCAAGCTCGCGGAAACGCACCCGCGTAACCTCCACCCAGCTGAGCGTTATCCCCTTGAATATTAATGCCACTCCACTCAATACACGGTGTTCCGAGCCGGACAGATCCAGCAATATCGAAGCAGCTTCCGCCAGATCCGACGGCTTCCCAAGTATATGACCACGGTGCTCTATTACCGTGTCCGCCCCGATCACCAGATCACTGAAGTGATCTCCCGACACCGCATCCGCCTTTATACGCGCATTCAACTCTACTAACAGTGCCGCATCATCAGCGTATCTCAACTCCGATACATGCGGCACTATTATCGCAAATTCTTTATACAGCCGCCTCAGCAATTCAGCCCGACGCGGCGACCCCGACGCCAGAATTATCATATCATTCCAATATGCCTGACTCCGTCTCCGGATATGACTCCGCAGATTGCTCCAGACCTTTCCCGTCTCTCACGCACTTCCCAGATTTTACCCCGGAAAGATTGACGCAGATCTCTACGTTTTCAGGCATCCCAAGCATATCCGATAAGCCACTCTTTATTCTGTTACGGAACTTTTCCACCTCTTCCGGCAGTGAACGGTCACACGACAGTTCATAACTCAACGTCATTCGCAGTTGATACCCACACCCACGACGGAAACAGAGACGGATTCGACGCAACTCAAACCAGGGAAAGCTTTCTCCGAGTATCTTTACCGCAGCAATAACCGCACCCTCGGACAACGCGATCTCTCCGCCACCGGAAGACAGTCTTATCTCATGACAGCGCTTCGTCCGACTGAATAAAGCACTCAAAAGATTCAATAACCACAGCAGAAACAGTACGCCGACTACAACCGACGCACCCCAGAAAAAGCCATAACTGAAGTCATTCTCAAATATCCTGACCCAATATTCCTCCAGATGAAACATCGCCGCAATCTCCTACCCCGTTTAACAGCGCGCCGCCGTATTCATTACGGCGGCGCGGTACATATTAATCTATATCAACCGGTTATTCCCGATTCTTCTTCACTGGCTTCCGACGCAGGTTCCGGCGGATCATCTATCTCCTGGATAGAGACATTTACCGCCGCTACCGTGATGTTCGCAGTGTTTTCCACCGACTCTATCACCGCATGCTGCACCGCTTCCGCTACTTCACGCACCTTATAACCAAAATACATATTCAGCTTGATCTCTATCTCGACCTTGCTGCTGTCCTTCTCGTCCTTTATGATCGCTATCGCACGATCCTGCATCTTACGGCTGCCTACTATCTCCGCAAGATTGTCCACCAGAGAACTGCCGGACAGACGGCTTACTCCAGGTATGCTCAACACCGCACGACGCACCAGGTTCGATATCACATTGTCATGCAACCGGATGTTGCCAAGCTCCGAAGCACAGTTCGCCAACGGATCTTTTACCGCTCCCTTTTCCGGCATCTTCTCTTCACGCTTTTCTGCTTCTTTCATCGGCACCTCCCTTGATTATTTGCCCGGCTGCCCACCGGAGGCTTCATTGCCAGTCTGCATCATACGTTCAATAAAACCTGTATCATAGTGACCGGCTATGAAGTCCTTGTTCGACATTATCAGCTGTGAGAACGGTATCGTCGTAGATACCCCCTCAACTATAAACTCATCCAACGCACGACGGCAGCGCGCCAACGCCTGCTCACGGTCAGCACCTACCACTATCAGCTTCGCTATCATACTGTCATAGTAAGGCGGTATACGGTAACCCGTGTAAACATGCGTGTCCACACGAACACCGGGGCCACCAGCAGGAACAAACAATTTTACCAACCCCGGACACGGCGCAAAATTACGCGCCGGATTCTCCGCATTGATACGGCACTCTATCGCATGTCCGGTAACCTTGATGTCCTTTTGACGGAATGAAAGCTTTTCACCCGCAGCAACACGAATCTGCTCCTTGATGATGTCTACCCCGGTTACCTGCTCCGTTACCGGATGCTCTACCTGAACACGGGTGTTCATCTCCATAAAATAGAACTCTTCCTTGTCCGTCAGAAGAAACTCAATCGTCCCTACATTGCTGTAATTCGCCGCTTTCGCCGCCTTTACCGCCGCCGCACCCATACGTTCACGCAGCTTCGGATTCAATGACGGGGACGGCGACTCTTCCAGCAACTTCTGCTGACGGCGCTGTATACTGCAGTCACGCTCGCCCAAATGCACCACGTTACCGTAATTGTCGGCTATTATCTGAAACTCTATGTGACGCGGATTCACCAGGTATTTTTCCATATACAGAGCCCCGTCACCAAACGCTATCTCCGCTTCACTCTTCGCCGCATGATAGCTCTGGATCAGACTCGCATCCGTGTGCGCTATACGCATACCACGGCCACCTCCACCGGCTGACGCTTTGATGATTACAGGATATCCCAATGTGTGCGCCGTCTTTAAGGCATCCGACTCACTGAGTATCAGACCATCACTGCCAGGCGTAGTGGGAACTCCGGCACGCTTCATCGTGTCACGCGCCGTATTCTTGTCTCCCAACGCACGCATCGCTTCCGGCGTAGGCCCGATAAACGTTATCTTGTGCTTACGGCAGGCTTCCGCAAAATAGGCGTTCTCCGCCAGAAAACCATAACCCGGATGAATTGCATCCACATCACAGATCGCCGCTACACTCAATATACGGTCTATCAATAGATAACTCGCTCCCGGCGCCGCCGGACCAATGCAGATCGCAGTGTCCGCATTACGCACATGGAGACTGTCAGCATCCGCCTGCGAATACACCGCAACCGTCTTGATCCCCATCTCCTTGCACGCACGGATTATACGCAACGCTATCTCTCCGCGGTTCGCTATCAATACTTTGTTGAACATATCAGAGACTCCCCCAGCGGATTTATTCTATCACAAACAACGGCAAACCGTATTCAACCGCAGTTCCATCCGTACACAATATGTCCTTGATTACTCCGGAGGTCTCTGCTTTTACCTCATTCATAACTTTCATCGCTTCAACTATACAGACTACCGTGTCCGGCGATACACGATCCCCTACCTTGACAAACGGCGGGGAGTCAGGACTCGGCGCACGGTAAAATGTCCCTACCAACGGTGAGTCGATCGTCTTCGCCGGAGCCTTGGGCGCACTGTCCGCCGCCGGAGCTGACGCAGGTGCCGCCGCAGGCGCTGCTACCGGAGCCGCCGCCGGAGCTGACGCTACCGGAGCACCCGCAACCACCTGCGTGATCTGCTGCTTGGCACAACCACGCTTCAGACACAGATTGTAACCTTCCGCTTCTATTTTAAATTCCGTTAAATCGTTGGCCGACATCAATTCCACGATAGTCTTGATCTCTTCAACATTCATCTTCTTTCTGTCCCTTCCGGTTATTTTAGTTTTCCCTATCTTTTTCCACATTCAGATATGATACCAGCCCGGCTAAAGCCATCCGGTAACCAACTTCACGAAAACCGGCTATCACACCTATACAGCCAGGCGCAGTAACCGATTCATGACGATAACTTTCACGGTTGAAAATGTTGCTCAAGTGCACCTCCACCGCCGGTATCTCAGCTCCACGCAACGCATCAAGCAACGCTACACTCGTGTGCGTCAAGCCTCCGGGATTGATCACTATCCCGGAAATATCCTCTTCCGCAGCCTGCCAGATACGGTCAATCAGCGCACCCTCGTAGTTCGACTGGCTGTACACCAGATCCACCCCAAGCGTCGCCGCATAACTGCTCAACTCCAGAGCAATATCATCCCAAGATTTGCTCCCGTATATCCCGACTTCACGACGTCCAAGCGCCTGCAAATTCGGCCCATTTAAGATAAGTATTTTCATATCTATAATATAACGGCTTAATAAAAAAATGCAAAATTCTTGTTAGCTTAATACCATATCCATTATCAACCAGATACTTACAACTGCTATCGCGGAGGCAGTTCAACCCAGGGCAGCTCCGCGGCAGGCAGCAGACCCTGCAATACTTTGCCATCCACCGTCGCACTTTCCCCAACTGAAGGAACTTCCGCCGGTTCCGACGCATCACCGCCAAGAAGCCATAACCCCAGCAGTATAACCAGTATCACAAAACCACCAAAACAACCGCCAAGTATCCATAGAAGACGACGCGTTTCACGCTCGTTCTCCTCCGTCGACTCCGTGTCTATCTCCACCCGGCTGATCAGCGCATCCGGAACATCGCGGTTCAACTCACTGCGCAACTCACAGATCATCTTCTCCGCCGATTCCCCACTTATATTGTAATAATCACACAACTTGCGTATATAGGCAATCGCATATACCGCCGGCGGCATACGCTCTATATCATCATTCTCTATCGCTTCAAGATAACGCGTGCTGATCTTCGTACGCTCTGCCAGATCCCCCGTCGTCAGATTCAACGACTCCCGAACCTGACGCAGGTAAACCCCAGCCGCAACCCCATCCGGCATCACCAAAGGCGATACCGAACGGTTCGGCAACGGCTCTACCTCCGCCATCGTCAACGGCTTGCGCGGCGGCGGCAGGGCAGCCGCAGGATTTACCTCGTTACGCGGCTCGTTCGCCGGAGCAAGAGGAGATTCCGCTACCAGAGTAGTGCGGATGCGAACCGGCGCCGGTCGCACACCTTCAGCCTTCTGCTCATGCTCTTCCGCCATTCGGCGACGCTCCTCTTCCACTGCTTCCAGACTCGGCAGATCCTCTTCTACCGCACTATCTTCCGGCAACGCCCCCTCCTCCGGCAACGCAACCTCTTCTGCCGGTTCTCCGGAACGCGCCGACAGCGGCGTCGCAAAATTCAACGGCAGATCCACCTGCCCTGATTCCATTGGTTCCTTTTCGCTATCTTCCATAGCATGATCTCCGCATAAGTTCTTTATTATCAGTAATCACCACTCTCCAGCCCATCAAATATCAGCACTTCACGCTGCTTGCCTCCCTGCTGATCCGGACCAATCAAACCACGCTCTTCAAACAGATCCATGAGATCCGCCGCACGGTTGTAACCTATCTTTAAACGGCGCTGAAGGGCACTCGTACTGGCCTTCCGCTCCGTTATTATCACTTCCAAAGCACGGGCCACAAGATCATCATCCCCGGGCTGAAGATATTTACGCACTATCGGCGCCGCATTGCTCGCCGTCGTACGGCGCAGATCCTTTTCCGGAATATCTTCACGCTCTTCATCTTCTTCCGACGCCGGATCCGACATCACTCCGGTGTCAAACTCCTGACCCGCCTGATCCGATATGAATTTTACCACCTTTTCGATATCTTCATCACAGATCATCGCACCCTGAATACGCTCAAGCTCTGCTCCGGACATCATCAGCAGCATGTCACCACGGCCAAGCAGCGTCTCCGCTCCATTACGGTCAAGTATCACACGGCTGTCCATCTGACTCGATACCGCAAAACTTATCCGCGTCGGAAGATTCGCCTTGATCAGACCTGTTACCACATCCTTACGCGGACTCTGCGTCGCAACTACTATGTGGATGCCGGCCGCACGACCCTTCGCCGCTATACGGTTGATGCACGTTTCAACTTCACCTCGCGCCTCCGTCATCATCAGATCCGCCAGCTCATCCAGAATTATTATCAGTACCGGCAGCTTCTTAGGCAATGGCTGACCTGACTGGTCAATTATCACCGCCCCGGAACCAAGTTTTTCATTGTATTCCGACAGTTTCTTTACCCGCGCATGTGCCAGCATACGGTAGCGCTTTTCCATCTCATTCACCGCCCAGCGCAACGCCAGAGGTACCTTCTCCGCATCGTTGATCACCGGAGTTATCAGCTGCGGCAGTTTACGGTAAAATTCATGCTCAACCACCTTCGGGTCCACCAGTATGAGACGCAGATCATCCAGCGGAAAATGCATCAGAAGACTGATTATAAGACTGTTCATGCAGACACTCTTACCCGAACCGGTCGCCCCCGCAATCAGAAGATGCGGCGCTTTCGCCAGGTCTATCACCACCGGCTCACCCGATACATTACGCCCAAGTACCACCGGAATTTCACACCGGCTTTCACGCCACGCAGGAGATTCCATTATGTCCCGCGCAAATACCGCCGACGGATGCGAATTCGGAATCTCCACCCCTACCGCATTGTGCCCGGGAATCGGCGCCTGTATTCGCACACTGGTTACACGCATGTCCATCTTGATGTTGTCTTTCAGCTTCGTAACCTTGCTTACATCAACCCCAGGCGCAAGCGCTATCTCAAACCGCGTAATACGGGGACCAGTCGTATGACCAATTACCTGCGCATCTACCTTGAAACTGTCCAGCACATCCTGCAAAATCTGCTTGCTCCGCTCAATCTCGGCAATGTCCACCCCGACACTCTCTTCCCCGCGGCTGAGCATCGATACCGGAGGAATGGTGTAATAACGCGAACTCGGCGCCGCAACATTGTCCCCCTTTATCCGACGGGAAATGTCCGGCGCAGGCGCATCCACCATCTCTACCGGCTCAGCCGCAACCACCGGCGCAGCAGCAGGAACTGCCGACGGCGCTACCGCAGGTGCAACAGGCGCAGGTGACGGAACTGCCACCGCAGCAGGTGAGGCTGCCGCCGGAGTTTCAATCGCAGCAGCAGCAACCGGCGCTGCCGCAGGACGCGGCGGAACCGCAACACTTAAACCGCCACCCACCGTTATACTCGCAGCTCCGCTTAATCCATTGAGCGATATAGAGGTAACCCGTTCACGCACCGGCACCGACGGCGCAGCAGCAACCGGCTGCGGCGCTACCGCAGGTTCAACCGCCGGAGTCTCAACCGCAGCAGCGGCAACCGGCGCCGGTTCAATATTAACTGGCTCAGGCGAAACCACCGGCGACGGCGCAGAAGGCTGTTCAACCGCCGCACGACGACGCTCTTCCAGCACCGAGTGCAACTCTTCCCCCTCCGGCATCCGCTGCCAGCGCGAAGATACTGCCTCTTCTTCCGCATGCGGCTCTTCCAGCGGCAAAGCCACCTCCTGCGGCGGCTCTTCCTGCACTTCATCTTCCTCCACACGCTCACGCCCGCGGCGGAACATGCCGAATAAACGCCAGCGCTTTTCCACCCCGGTCTTATCAAGCCCGGACTGCGGCTCAGCATCTTCCGGCACAACTTCTTCATGAACTTCTATCTCGGCAGATGGATCATCTTCCCTGCCTGAACGGTCAAGTATATATTCCCCGACATCACGCCAGTCCGCAAAAATCATCAGTATCAGACCGCCAAGTCCTATACACCAGCCGATTATCAGGGTTCCGATCATCCCGATCCCCGCACGAACCCAACCCTCACGGGCATATTCACTCCCGGGCCCGGCAAACCATTGACCGATTACCCCTCCGGATAACGCCGACTCAGGCAACTCCACCCGGCCTATCCCCAGCTTCGCCGTCTGCTCAACAAAAAAACCCGGATTCAACCCGAAAAGAATCGAGAACGACAACGCAAACAACAATACCCCGAGCCAGTAGCCGCGACGGGGATATTTGCGCGGAAATACCGAACGCACCGCACCCGCCAGCAATACCAGCAGCAATGGATAACTCGTTATACCAAACCAGTAAAATAAAAATCTGCCCGCTTCCGCCCCGAAAAGACCAATCGCATTGCTTATCGCTCCATCACTTCCACCCTCAAGCACCGCCGTGTCCGCCGGATTATATGTGACCACCGCCAGCGCAAGCAGCAGTATTAAAAGCGCAAATACTACATGACGGAATTTTACCGCGTAATCCTTGGAAGCAACCCCTAAATTAAAATTTTCCCCTGACATCACCAAACCACCAGAAAATCTCTTTATATATTTTATCAATAATCCATATATCCGGAAAGTAATATATCTTTACGCCGCCATAAATGCAAAGTTCAACAAAAAAAATTTGTCTTTTTAAATATTCCGTCTTACATTATCTTTATAGCGATTGGTTCAACCGTAACAAAGAACGGCGGAAATTATGAAAAATAAAGTCAATTCTTTTATCAGCTTCATCAACTACTCCATCTGGTACTGCGACACCGCAACTATGCCATGGTGGAAAAAATACCTTATATATGCCCTCAAAGCAGTAATACTGCTCGTCAGAAACTTCAACTCCAGCAAGTCGCACCTGTGGGCTTCCGCCCTGACTTATTACTCCATTCTCTCTATCGTGCCCATCCTCGCCATCGGCTTCGCCATCGCTCACGGATTCGGATTGGGACAGGAGATGGCAACCTATCTCGAACAGCAGATCAATAACCCGACCGTTACCAAGTATATCTTCGAGTTCTCACGCAATGCACTCAAAGATACTAAAGTAGGCATCATTACCGGAGTCGGCGTTTTCGTCCTCCTCTTCTCCGTTATCAAAATGATATGCGATATCGAAAAGGCTTTCAACTTTATATGGGGCGTTCAGACCAACAGACCTCTGCTCGTCAAGGCCAGCTACTACCTCTCGGTTCTCATCATCTGCCCTATCCTGCTTATCACCGCCGGCAGCGCTACCGCGTTCGTCAATAAAACTATCGCCGCTTTCGCCGCTGAATACTCCCTCTATCCAGTATCCACCGTGGCAATCAAACTGATGCCATTCCTTATTGTGTGGCTGCTGTTCACCCTCATTTACAAGCTCATGCCGAATACCAGGGTCAATTTGAAGGCCGCTTTCGCCGGAGCACTCGTTGCCGGAACACTATACCAGTTCCTCCAGATCGGATTCTTCGCCGCTCAGGTAGCCCTCTCAAAATACAACGCCATTTACGGAAGTTTGTCCGCCCTGCCGCTATTTATGATCTATCTGCATATATCATGGCTGATCGTACTCTTCGGCACCCAGGTCTCTTTCCTGACCCAGAATATCGACAATATCGACGTTATGCCCGGAGGCACCAGACTAAGCGGCAAATTTAAATACCGCTACTCCATCGCTATCGCCGCCATCATCACCAGAAAATATGTCGAAGAACAGAAACCACCATGCGCCAGAGATATCGCCACCATTCTCGGACTCCCCAAACGGGTCGTCTCCCAAATCCTGCACAGCCTCTGCGAATGCCGCGTCATCGTACCGGTATACTCCGGCAAACGCAATCAGCACTGCGCATATCTGCCCATGATCCCCCCGGAAAAAATGACTGCCGCAGAACTTATACGCCACGCCGCAGGTTACGGTCACGGCGAACCGCCGGAAAAAGAGAGCGAGCTTATCCGCGAAATCAACTCCATTATCGAACAGGAGTTCCAGATTATCGCCGACTCTCCCGCCAATGTAAAACTGACCGACCTGCCTCAGAAATAGCAAAAAAAATCCCGGCATCAAACGCCGGGATTCTATTTTATGCCCGATTTGAAATATCAGATCTCTATAACTTTACCATCGTAGCCCACCTCTATGCCACTGCCGGCAAAGTAGGCCTCCATTTTGTGATGCAACGGATTGCCGTTGTGCGAAAAGTGATTCACCACCACCTTCGCCCCAGCCGGAAGCGTTCCACGACGCACCAGCTCGTCACGGAAACGGATCGCCGCATGCGCACCAAGATGTCCATGGTCGTAATCCAAATTCCCCTCCGACAGCGCAAACGTCGCCTCTATAATCGCAGCATCCACCCGGTAACGGGAGACAAAATCCCAGCCAGCTTCACTCCACCACCCGGTGTCGTTCGCAATCAATATCGAACGGCCGCCGCGGCGGAGTATGTAGTTCAGGCAATCCTCCTTCGGATCATGCACCGCCGGAACCGCGATGATCTCCAGATCCCCATCCCGCGTTTCACTGCCGGGTGTCAGCTCCACCGGTTCAAAATGCAGCTTCTCCGCCACCTCATTGTAACGGTCAAACGTAAATCCGTTCAGCAACGGCGCACTCAACATGCGCTCGTGCACCCGGCGGCTGCCGAAAAGTTTTATCATCTTCGTTACCCGGCTGAAATACTGCGCTCGCCAGCTCAGCTCCACCGGATCAAGATGATCTTCATGACTGTGCGTGAATATTACCCGCTTTATCCGGGTTAAATCTATACCGAACTCCACACTCTGCCAGTTCGCATCCGGTCCGAAATCCACCAGCGTGTCGTCATCCACCCAGTAACTGCAGCGCCGGCGGATGTCTTTGCCGCCATGCTTACGCGCGTATTCACAGCACTCACACTCACACCACAGCGCAGGCACCGCCTCCGCCGCCGCCGATCCCAGAATCTGTATCCGCATAGCTCTACAACCACCCCATCATGTTTAATTCTTTTTACGGCGCAGACGCGCCGCAAACATCGCATCCGAATTGTTATGCCCCATGTCGGCCAGAACATAGCCGGGACTCTTCTCCCCCGTCAGCGGCGAAATGAACTCTTCCAGCTCAAAATCACCATTCCCAGCCAGAAAGGCCTCCACTACGCCCGTGTTCTCCATACTGAACATCGAACACGTTCCGTATATCAGCACCCCGCCGGGCTTTACCCCCGACGACGCATTCATCAATATCGACAACTGAAGCTCAGCCAGCTCCTTTACCTCCTCTTCACGCAGTATCCAGCGACCATCCGGATTGCGGCGCCACGTCCCCGAACAGCTGCACGGAGCATCCACCAGCACCCCGTCAAACTTACCGCGGTCCCGGTAGCGCAATGCTCCGCCATCCCAACTCTTCGTCCGGATGTTCGGAAATCCTGCCCGGCGCGCACGCTTGCGCAGATCTTCCAGCTTGTACTCCCGGATGTCCGACGCAACCACCGTACCCTTGCGGCGCATCAGCTGTGCCAGTTGGAGACTCTTGCCCCCCGCCCCGGCACAGGCATCCCACCAACGCTCACCCGGACGCGGCGCGCATACCAGACCAATCTCCTGCGACGCCAGATCCTGTATCTCAAAACGACCGGAACGGAATCCCTCAAGCGTATAGAGGTTTATACGCGTGTCATAGACCGCAAGCGCATCCTTTACCAGTGGATGACGGACTGCATTCACCCCAGCACGGCCAAGTTCGGATATCAGCCCATCCACATCATCACACTGCGCACGCAGCCACAGCGGCGGACGCTCCAGCAGAAGCGCACCAAGACGCTCAGGATTCAGCGATTTGTCTATATACCCGTAACTCCACTCAGGCAGCAGACGGCTGTAAGAGCTCCACTCCGGCGGAATCTTCAGCGTTTCACAAATCGTCTCCAGCGTGAATTTGCCCGGTAGCCGCACCTTCAGCCCGTCCGCCCATACCTGCGCCGCCAATGGCAGAGATAAAGGCGTAAATGCAAACAATGCGCCGCCTAAAAGCAAGGCGCTCTCTTCATAGAAATTACAACCCTCTCCGGTACGCTCAAACTTTTCCCGCTTCTCTTCACTCAAAAGTCCACGCAGTACCCCCCAGCCACGGAAAAAACCGAATATCGTCTCCGCATAAAAACGCCGGTCCCGCGAACCCGCGCCGCGATGCGCCCGCAACAATCCCGACAGAACCCGGTCCGCCGCATTGCCGCGCCCGAAGACCTCCACGCAAACTGTACGCCACAATTCAGCACAGACCTGCGCCTGGGTACGCAGTTTGCGCAATGACATATTTTTATTTTCATTCACATTTCTCATAATGACTATAATGTAGCACCATACCGGTTTTTTTCTTATTCAAAAAATATTTTTTTTGACGTTTTGAGATTGTTTTCATCCACTTTAAGAGGTATATTCCGCCATAATTATGTAATTATGTTAAAACATTATATCTCAGGACAGATTCCTCATGAAGAAAAAAACCTATTTTTTTCTGGTTCTGGCTGTAGCGGCAATCGCGGCTATGACCGGATACAAGTTCTATCAGAAAGCCAATCAGACCGTTGAAGACAAACCAGTTAAGAAAATCGCCGTGGCCGTCGTCCATCCGGAAAGACGGCAGATGCTCGACTCAAGAGAGTTTACCGGAACCCTCCGTGCCGACAGCTCGTTCGAACTCTCACCAAAAGTCGGCGGAAGACTCGAAGAACTCAATGTACACCTGGGTGATAAAATCGAACCCGGAGATATCATCGCCAAACTCGACGATACCGAATATATCCAGGCTGTGGAACAGGCCAAGGCCGATCTCGAAATCAGTAAGGCCCAGCTTATCGAGGCACAAATCGCCCTCAATCAGGCCGAACGCGAATACGACCGCAATCTGCGCCTCCGCGAAAGCAGAGTATACAGCGAGTCGCAGCTCGAAATCGCCGAAACCAACTTCAAGTCCCAACAGGCTATCGTCAAAATGAGAACCGCAGACGTCGCCAGACTCTCCGCCATCCTCGACAACGCACAGACTAAACTCGATGATACCGTTCTTAAGGCTGACTGGAAAGAGGGGGAGAGATTCGTCGGACAGAGATTCGTCGACGAAGGTCAGCTCATGTCCGCCAACCAGTCCATCATCAGCGTTATCGATATCGATAAACTCAAGGCCGAAATCAATATCGTCGAAAAAGATTACCCGAAACTGAAGCTCGGGCATACCGCCGAAATCACTACCGACGCTTTCCCGGGTAAGGTATTCTACGGCAAGGTCGTCCAGATCTCCAAGGCAATCAACGAATATACCAGACAGGGCAGCGCACTGCTCGAAATCCCCAACGGAGAACTTAAACTCAGACCGGGGATGTTCGTACGCGTACGCATCAACTTCGGCACATACGACAATATGCTCTCCGTTCCACTCGAAGCTGTTACCAAACGCAACGACGTTACCGGCGTATTCGTGTATAACGAAGAGAACGGAACCGCCTCTTTTATCCCTGTCACCACCGGAATACAGAACGGTAACTGGATTACCATTAATGAACCGGAAAATATCGATAAACCCGTTATCACCCTCGGCAATCACCAGATCGCCGACGGATCGTTCGTTTATCTGCCCGAAAATAACCAGGATGCAGGAGAATAAAACATTATGAGCGTACCTGAATTCTCCGTTAAAAGACCGGTGTTTATCGGTATGTGCGCGTCTATCGTCGTCATATTAGGCGGCGTCGCACTTAAATCTCTGCCGGTTGACCTGATGCCCGAAATCACCTACCCGGCTATTTCTATCAATACTACATACGAGGACGCCAGCCCGGAAGAGGTCGAACAGCTGATCTCAAGACCCATAGAAGAGACCGTCAGCGCGGTGTCAGGCGTCGATACCGTATCCAGCTCATCCAGCGAAGGCACCAGCTCCGTCGTTATCGAATTTACATGGGGCACCAACCTCGATGAGGCTGCCAGCGACGTGCGCGACCGCATCGACCGCATTATCGCCAGACTCCCCGACGACGCCGACCGACCAACCCTACGCAAATTCGACTCCGCAAGTACGCCAATTGTCCGGCTCGGCATCGGTACCGACCTCGACCTTATGGAGGCCAGAGAACTACTCGACGACCAGGTTGTATACCGGCTGGAACGTATCGACGGCGTCGCATCTGCTACTATCTCAGGCGGACTCGAACGCGAAATACAGATCCTCTTCGACCGCGACAGAATTAAAACCCTCGAACTCACCCTCGATGAGGTCCTCTCCAAAATCCAGAACAGCAACGTTACCACCCCCGCCGGAAACCTGAAACAGAACCGCATCGAAGTGCGCGTACGCACTCCGGGTATATTTAACTCCATCGACGAAATCAGCGACCTCGTGATCGCTACACGCGACGGAGTACCCGTGAGAATACGCGATATCGGCGAAGTGGTCGATACACACGCCGACGAAACCAATTATGTGCGCGTCAACGGCAAACCCGGCATTTTTATGTCCATATATAAACAGTCCGGCGCAAATACCGTACAGGTCGCCGACGGCGTACTCGAAGAGATCGAGAAGATCAATAAAGAGATGCCCATGATTAAAATCTTCCCGGTCCGCAACGAGGCAGACTATATTAAACAATCTCTCGCCAGCGTCGCCGATTCTGCGATCTACGGCGGCGTGCTCGCCGTGATCGTACTGCTCTTCTTCCTCAGAAATATACGCAGTACATTCATCATCGCCGTAAGTATTCCAATGTCCATCGTCGCAACATTCGCTCTCATATATTTCTGCGGATATACCCTCAATATCATGACGCTCGGAGGGCTGGCTCTCGGTATCGGGATGCTCGTCGACAACTCCATCGTCGTACTCGAAAATATTACCCGACTCAGAGATAACGATATGCCAAGCGATAAGGCCGCTATTAAAGGTACTTCCGAGGTTTTCGCCGCTATCACCGCAAGTACTCTCACCACCCTCGCTGTATTCCTGCCTTTAGTATTCGTAAAGGGCGTGACCGGCGTTATGTTCGGACAGTTCGCCGTAGTCGTGCTATTCTCCCTCCTCTGCTCGCTATTCACCGCCGTTACCATAGTACCGTGTATGGCCGGGCATACCCTCAAAAAAAGCGTTCATCACAACGACGGAAAAGAGAGCCTGGGACTGCGCCTATTCGCATGGTCAGGCAGAATCTTCGAGAAAATGGAGAATACATACTCCGATATACTGCGCGACGCTATCAACCATAAAACCATTACCATTATTATCGCACTGGCTCTGTTCGCCGGATCTATATTCCTCGTACCTCACATCGGTACCGAATTTATGCCCAAAAGCGACGCAGGGGGAATAAGAGCCACCCTGGAAGAGGCCGTTGGAACATCACCCGAAGAGGTTAATAATACCGTCATCTCCATGGAGGACGATTTACGGAAACTCGTCCCCGAAATGACCGGGTGGACCACCAGCGCAGGAAGCTCAAGCTGGCGCGCATCTGGCGGACACAAGGCAAATTTTAATATCAAACTGCTCTCAAGAAGCGAACGCGAACGCTCCAACGAGGAGATCGCTCTCCTGCTCGGCGAACACTTTGACAGCATCCCCGGCGCTACTATAAGATGGCGCGCCGAAACCGGTATGATGATGGGTGGCAGCTCCAGCGATTCCATACAGGTCGAACTGCGGGGATATGATTTCCAGACCGCAGACGCTATCGCAGCTCAACTCATCAGCGAAATTGAACAGATTGAAGGCGTTACCTTCGTCGAAAACAGCCGCGACTCCGGTACCCCGGAAGAACAGCTGCGCATCGACCGCCAGAAGGCCGCCGATTTGCAGGTCTCCGTCAAGCAGATCGCCGAGGCACTGCGCACTATACTCGCAGGAACATCCGCCGGCGAATACCGCGAAGAGGGCGACGAATATACCATCCTCGTAAAAGTTAAGGATTCCGACCTCCTCTCTATCGACGAACTCCTCGATATGACTATCCGCAACCAGAACGGTGATCAGGTCATCCTGCGCAACCTCGTCTCCGTCGAAAGCACCACCGGAGCAGTCGTTATCGACCGCAAAAATCAGGAGCGACTTATCACCCTATCCGTTAATATCGCCGGACGCGACCTGGGATCCGTCGCCGCAGAGATTCAGGAGTGCATCGCCAGAGTCGCCATACCCAGCGACTTCACCATATCCATATCCGGAGATTATGAGGATCAGCAGGAGGCTTTCCAGGAGTTGACCGCGGCTTTCCTCCTTGCCCTCGTTCTCGTTTATATGGTTATGGCGTGTCAGTTCGAATCCCTACGCGACCCGCTGGTCGTAATGTTCTCCGTGCCGCTCGCATTTATCGGCGTTATGATCGCACTATTCCTCACCGGAAGCACATTCAATATCCAGTCCTTCATCGGATGCATCATGCTAGCCGGAATCGTGGTGAATAACGCTATCCTCCTCGTCGATACCGCCAACTTAATCCGCAGAGAGGAGAAAATCGATCTCTACTCCGCCGTGTGCGAGGCCGGAAGACGACGCCTGAGACCGATCCTCATGACCACTCTCACCACCGTACTCGGCCTTATCCCACTCGCCCTCGGCGTAGGCGACGGCGGCGAAATTCAGGCGCCAATGGCCAGAGCGGTTATCGGAGGACTAACCAGCTCTACCTTTATCACCCTCTTCTTTATCCCGGTAATATATATCCTCGCCGAGACTATGTTCCGTAAAAAGAAGAACGATAACCACGAAGCGTAAAATAATAAAGGCGGAAGCGCAAAACACGCTCCGCCTTTTTTCTTCACCAAATCCCTCTATCTTTGCCCGTTTGCCCCGGACTTCTCCCGCGAACGCAGACTGAATTCACAACCGCAGAAATCCTGACGGTAGAAGTTCCAACCCTTCGCCAGCTCCAATCCACGCAGATAACCGGAATCCTTCTTGAAATTCCACTCCGTAAAACCACTGTATTCACGCCCCGCGGCAAATACCAGATCGCTCGATTTGCGCGGACTCACCGTAAGCGACGTGGCAAACGACTCATAACCCAGTCTATCCGCCGCTGCCGCCGCACGCCCCAGACTGTAACCGAAACAGCGACCACAGCGCAGACCGCCCTCCGGCTCTTCCCGGTATTCTTCCGTAACCGAAAGCCAGGAGGCGTGATCGTAACTGTCCACCGATAAAGGCAGATCAAAATGGTCTGCCAGCTCACGCACATAACAGAGACGCTTTTCAAACTCATCCGCCGTGCAGATGTTGCTGTTCGAATAGTAGAGCCCCACACGGTCGTAATGCGCCAACAGACGTTCAACACAGCCTGCCGCACACGGTCCGCAGCAGACGTGCAGCAACAGCGAACGCCCTTTCAATTCCGGAATGTTTTTACCTGGCTTTTTCATAATAGATTAATTTAGCTTATATTAACCCAAATATCAACCGGTACGCTTGATTTTCAGGGCTTCGCACTTAAATTATTTCTTATAGTTATATAATGATAAATTAAGGATTTTTTATGCGCGAAACTTTTACCGCTATGTTGCCCGTGGCCGGAGGCGGCGCAACTTTTTATCAGGCAACCGGACCATTCGCTACTGAAATTATTCAGCGCATCGCCAATATCGCCGGGCTTAAAAGCGTCGACAGCATGCCGGATGACGCCTTCGGATGCCGGTTTACCGAAATTCAGCGCGAAGAGGCCGAAAAATATATCTCCAGCCCCGACCCGGAAGTCATTACCTATCCGGAAAATTATCTCACCGTTCACCTTAACCCCAAAAAGAAAATTATCGACGTTTATCTCGTTAAAGGCAGATATCTCAACGAACAGAAAACCGGATTCCTGATGCGCTGTTTGTACTACCTCGGCGTTCTGCCGCTGCTTATTCACGCCAATACTGTATGCGTTCACGGCATCCTCGCCGAACTCAACGGCAAAGGCGCTATTATAAGCGGCCCCTCAGGCATCGGTAAAAGCACCGCCGCAAGAAGACTCCCCCCACCATGGAAAATACATTCCGACGACTGCCTCCTGCTAACCGATACCGGCAACGGCATATTCGCCCAGCCAGTACCCACATGGAGCATCTATTTCGCCAATACCGATAAACCCAGAACTTTCGACGGCACCAAAACTGTTAAAGTCGAAGGACTGTTTATGCTCGACCGCGATAAAAACGCCGTCGAACCGCTCGATAAAATGCAGGCAATCGTAGGATTTACCAAGTCCATCGGCGATATGACCAAACTCGAACTCGGCAGAATGCCGGACAATATACGCAAAGAGTTGTTCCTTAAAGCTCTATCCCTCGGTACCAGCGCGGTTAGGAAAATACCAGCATACCACCTCTTCGCCACTATCGACGGCGATTTCTGGACCCCCATGCGGCAGGTTTTTGAATCATGACCCAGATTGATACAATTTTTGCCGGCAAACTCGATCACGTTGAAGATTTCAAGTTCGACGCTAAAGTTACCGCCGTTTTCAGCAATATGATCCGCAGATCTGTACCCGGATATGAACTCGTTACCGCAATGACCGCCGTTTTCGCCACCGGATTCTTCCAGCCGGGAACCGCTGTATATGACCTCGGATGCTCCCTCGGCGAAACTTCACGCGCCATCGCGGAGGCAATGAGTGAACACAATCCGCTTATATATGCCGTCGATTCATCTCCGGATATGACCGCAAAATGCCGCGAAAATCTCGCCGGCTTCCCCAATGTTCATGTAGCTACCGCCGACGTTTGCCAGCTGAAGTTCGAACCAGCTTCCATCATCGTATGCAACTACCTTATACAGTTCATCCCGGAAATGGAACGCGATAACCTGTTTAAAAAGATCTTTGACGCACTCGTCCCCGGAGGACTCCTGCTCGTCTCCGATAAAATCAACGCCGATAAACAGGAGAATAACCCGAAATTCGTCCGCATTTATCACCTGTGGAAACAGATATACGGCAACTATTCACCCCTCGAAATTAAACAGAAAAGAGAGGCACTCGAGGCGGTTCAGAAGCCGGAATCAAAATTGTCACTCTTTAAACGGCTCGAAAACGCCGGGTTCGCTACTCCGGAACTCTGGTTCCAGAGCCTTAACTTCGCCTCCGTAGCCGCTTTCAAACTATGATTATACCATGGGAACAACTGCCGGAAATCACCCCATTTAAACCGGAATCCGAACAGGCGTTTATTACACGCCCACACGGAGACTGGCCGGAAATGGAGGAGATTTTGAGACAACTATCCCAAATCGAGTTCATTCACCGGCAGACCATCCTCGACAGCGATACCGTTCAGGCTCTGGGCGTATGCCCGCAGGAGGATACCCTGAAACAGCTGCTCCTCGCCCTCCACCCGTGGCGCAAAGGTCCGTGGCAGATCGCCGGAATTAATATCGATACCGAGTGGCGCAGCGATTTCAAGTGGAACAGACTCTTCCCGTTCATTAAAAACGAAATTAAAAACGCCAGAGTCCTCGATATCGGATGCGGATCAGGATATCACCTCTGCCGCATGGCCGGAGCAGGCGCCAGGTTCGCTCTCGGCATCGAACCTTACTGGCGATCTTTCGCTCAATTCTGGGCCGTACGCAGATTCCTGGGCAATATACCCGCCGCCGTACTGCCGCTCGCAATCGAGGAGTTCCCCCCCGAAAGGTGCAAGTTTGATATGATATTCTCCATGGGTGTGATATATCACCGCAAAAATCCCCAGGAACACCTGAACGGAATTTTTAATATGCTCGCTCCGGGCGGAACCGCCGTCGTCGAAACCCTTATCGCAACCGGCAATGACCCGCTTATCATCAATGGACGGTATGCTAAAATGCGCAACGTGCATGAGATTCCATCCATCCCCGGCATGATCGGAAAACTTTCACGCGCAGGATTCGCCGAAGTCAGCTCCGTAAACGTGGCGGCAACTACATGCGAAGAACAGAGATCTACCCCGTGGATGAGTTATCAGTCGCTCAGGGATTTCCTCGATCCGGATGACCCGGGACGCACCGTAGAGGGATTCCCCGCACCCGTAAGAGCTGTCTTTATCGGCAGGAAAAAATAAACTACTTTTTTATGAGGTTTTATATAATGGCTAATGAGGAAAAATTAACCCCGATGATGCAGCAGTACCGCGCCGCTAAAGCAGATATACCCGCCGACGCTATACTGCTCTTCCGCTTAGGCGATTTCTACGAGATGTTCTTCGACGACGCAACCAGAGCCAGCGCTATCCTCGATATCGTCCTCACCAGAAGGCAGGGCCTCCCCATGTGCGGATTCCCTTATCACAACCTCGACGCACAACTGCCAAAACTGCTCGCAGCAGGCGTCAAAGTCGCTATCGCTGAACAGCTCGAAGACCCGAAACTCGCAAAAGGTATCGTTAAACGCGCTATCACCCGCATCATCACCCCGGGTACCGTAACCGAGGGCAGCGTACTCCAGCCGGGACGCAATAACTTCCTTATCGCACTCACCCGAAAAAAAGAGCTCTTCGCCCTAGCTTCTCTCGATATCAGTACCGGAGAGTTCAAGGTAACTGAACCAGGATCCGTCAGCGCACTCGAAACCGAAATCAACCGGCTCGGCGCACGCGAGTGCGTCGTCCCCGAATCCATGATGCCGGAACTCGAAAACGATCCGCCACTCTTCCGTACCCAGAATAAAATCCTGTTTACACCTCTGCCCGATTACTGCTTCAGCTTCAGCTCCGCCCAGGAGTTCCTTACCAGACACTTCGGCGTGGCCGCACTCGACGGATTCGGATGCCGCGGCCATGAACCCGCCGTGGCTGCCGCAGGCGCAGTCCTACAGTACGCCGTGGATAACCTCCGCCAGGAGGCCGGACACGTTGTCAAACTCAACCTCTACCGCACTGATACCGTTATGGAACTCGACGCCGCTTCACAGCGCAACCTCGAACTCGTCGAACCCATGTACGGCAGCGATAAGTCCGCCACATTGTTCGCCATTCTCGATAAAACCGTTACCCCAATGGGCAGCAGACTCCTGCGCGAATTCATCCTGCGCCCCCTGTGCGACCGCGACGCGATACTTGAACGGCTCGACGCGGTTGAATCTCTCATCGACGATCCCCTTACTATGAGCGAAATTCATGAGACGCTCGGCGTAGTCCGCGACCTCGAACGCATCGTCGCACGTCTCAATCTGGGCAGCGCATCACCACGCGATATGCTGATGCTCGCAACCTCTCTCGATATCCTCCCGGGAATCAAAATCCTGCTCGAGAATTTCCACACCCCTTTGATGGAGAAATTGAACGCCCATATCACCCCCGCCCCCGAACTGGCTCAGCATATCGCCGGAGCTATAGTCGACGAACCTCCCGCCAATACCGCCGACGGCGGCGTGATACGCCCGGGATACAATAAACTCCTCGACGAATTGAGAAGCGCAGCCACCGAAGGCAAAGGGTGGCTCGCCGATATCCAGACCCGCGAACAGAACCGCACCGGCATTAAATCACTTAAAGTACGATACAACTCCGTGTTCGGATACTATATCGAAGTGAGCAAGGCCAATCTCGATATGGTGCCGGAGGATTATATCCGCAAACAGACCCTCGTAAACGCTGAAAGGTTCATCACCCCGGAACTGAAGGAACTCGAAAGTAAAATCCTCGGCGCGGAAGAGAAAGCCAAGGCGCTCGAAATCCAGCTCTTCCAGCAGCTGCGCGAAGAGGCTCTCCCGTTTACCAGAGATATCCAGGAGTCCGCCGCACAACTCGCCATACTCGACGTAATATGCTCCCTCGCCAGATGCGCCCGCGAACGCAACTACGTCCGCCCAAGACTCGCCGACGACAATACCCTGATTATCCACGGAGGAAGACACCCAGTACTCGACGTCATGATGAAAAATGAACGGTTCGTACCCAATGACGCCATGCTCGACGGCAACCTCAACCGCATGATGATTATCACCGGCCCAAATATGGCCGGCAAATCCACATATATCCGGCAGACCGCTCTCCTCGTTATCATGGCTCAGATGGGATCGTTCATTCCCGCCGACGACGCACTTGTCGGACTCGCCGACCGCATCTTTACCAGAGTCGGCGCGGCCGACGATTTGAGCCGCGGACAGAGCACATTTATGGTCGAAATGGTCGAAACCGCCAATATCCTTAATAATGTAACACCAAAAAGCCTGGTCATCCTCGACGAAATCGGACGCGGTACCAGCACGTTCGACGGACTCAGCATCGCATGGAGCGTCGCTGAATTCCTCCACGATAACGCAAAATGCCGCACCCAGTTCGCTACTCATTATCACGAACTTACCGCACTCGCCCAGACCAGACCTGGAGTTAAAAATTATCTCGTCGCCGTCAGAGAGTACGGCGACAAGGTTATATTTATGCGCCAGATCGTACCGGGCGGAGCCGATAAAAGCTACGGATTATATGTCGCTAAACTCGCAGGACTGCCTCCTCAGGTCATCGACCGCGCTAAAGAGATTCTCGCCGCACTCGAAAACTCATCCGCCCAAATCGACGCCGAACTCGCCGAAAATGAAAAAGCCTCCGGCGTTAAACGCGGACTCGTCGTCCGGCGCAGAAAGAAAAATCCCGACGGGTCCGACGGCGAAGATATCCTTTTCCAACCACGGCTGTTTTAAATCTCTTTGCCACGGAATTTGACTATCCGGCGTTTTTTGAGTATATTATTTGTATAGCTGAAAAAATGGAATCTATAAACTAAAGGATCTTTTTCTATGGCCGGAATTTTTAAAGCATACGATATCCGCGGGATTTATCCCACTGACCTCAATCCTGAAATCGCTGAAAAAATCGGACGCGCATACGTCGCTTTCACCGGTGCAAAAAAGGTGGTCGTGGCTCGCGATATGAGACCGCACTCCGTCAACCTCTTCTCCGCTCTCGCCAAAGGGCTTACCGAACAGGGCGCCGACGTGATCGATATCGGACTGGCTTCCACTCCCATGTCATACCACGCCAACGGTAAACTCAAGGCCGACGGCAGCATCATGATCACCGCCAGCCATAACCCCGGCGAATGGAACGGCTTTAAACTCTGCAAGGCCGACGCTGTGCCTATCAGCGGCGCAACCGGCATAGCCGATATCGAAAATATCGTCAAAAACCAGTCGTGGGGCGAACCCGCAAGACATGGCTCCATCTCTACATACGATATCGCAGGAGAGTACGCCAACTTCCTCCGCTCACATGTCAAGTTTACACGCAGATTCAAGGTCGTCGTCGACTACGCCAACGCTATGGGACTTTATGAAATAGCAGGCATTAAAGACCTTTTCGATATCGTACCGCTATACGATACCCTCGACGGGACTTTCCCAAATCACCACGCCAATCCGCTCGAAACCGATACCCTCGACGCTATACGCGCCAAGGTTGTTGAGGTCGGAGCAGACTTCGGCGCCGCTTTCGACGGCGACGCAGACAGATGCGGATTCATCGACAACAACGGCGATATCATCCCCATGGACCTCTTTACCGCTCTCATCGCCCAGGATATCCTCGCCGACGGCAAGGCTACCATACTTTACGACCTCCGCAGCAGCTGGGCCGTTAAAGAGTGCATCGAAGAAAATGGCGGCGTGGCCGTTATGTCCAGAGTCGGACACGCTTTCATTAAAAACCAGATGCGCGAACTTAACGCCGTATTCGCCGGTGAACTCTCCGGCCACTATTACTTCAAGGAAAACTTTACCGCTGAGTCACAGGGACTCGCTATGATTAAACTCGCAAACCTTATCGAAAGCTCCGGCAAAAAGGTCAGCGAACTTGTCGCTCCACTCCGCCGTTACGCTTTCTCCGGAGAGATCAACTCCAAGGTCGCCGATACTAAAAAGGTGTTCGAAAAAATACGCGAAAAATATGCCGACGGCAAAATCGTCGAACTCGACGGCATCAGCGTAGATTACCCCGAATGGCACTTCAACGTACGCGCTTCCAATACCGAACCGGTTATACGCCTCATTTGCGAAGCAAAATGCCAGAAACTTATGGAGGAAAAACGCGACGAACTCCTCGCCCTCATCAGAGGTTAAGAAGATTATGAAATTCAGAGCGGCAAGAGAAGAGCTTGATCAGATCAGAGGCAGCTTCCGCATCATCTTCGGAAACCGCCCGGACAATCCTAAAATTATATGGTTGTTCAAGCTGATTAACTCAATTGTTGACGCTCTCGATTCCCCGCATCCGGAGAAGATGATGTCATTCACACAATCAACTCCGGATGCCATCGATTTGATTAACGAGGCCGCAGACATGCTCCTTGATAATCAACTCGATCAACTTATCTTTGAACGCTTTAACCATATCCCGCATGACAGGTTCTTCCTTGAGCACGCCGCCAGGGCGGCCGCCATGCCGGAGGTAATCCACCGCCTGGCGGAGATGTTTGAATCATTCTCCATTCCGCACGGCGTCTCCAGAATCAGACCGGAGTGGCTCGCCAAGATTCCACCTTCACCGGTTAAAGCAGATATGTCCGAAAATGAACTCAATTCCGCCATCGCCGAGCATGACCCCTTCGGCGCAGGCCGGACACTTAAGTACCTTAACTCCAGTTTCGTACCCGTCCGACCGCAGAATTGGCGCAGAATGGAGGATTTTTACGGATTCCACAGCGTACGCGATATATTTAAGGAACACTTTAACTCTTTCGCCGCCGGGAACCCCGCTCCGCCGCTCTTTATCACCAGCCTCCCCGGACTCGGCAAAACCGCAATGACTATCGCCGCAACCCTGGGAAATCCTGAACTTACACTCATTATCGCTGAACCAAAGGCTCTCGAAGAGAGTCTTGAACAGATGTTTCAGACTCTGGGAAGCTATCCGCACCGCAGATTCGTCGTGTTCTTCGACGACATCGACCCGCGGGAGGTCAACTGGTACAGCTTCCGCACATGCGTCGGAGGAACCTTCGCCCAGCCGGACAATATCAATATCGTTATCGCCGCAAACTATGACTTCTCCCCCAATGTCCTCAGCCGCGGCAGAAAAATTACTTTCCCCATCTTCGACGAAATTTCATGTCAGGAGATGATCAGCGACTTCCTCGTACGACATAAACTGCGCAACCCATCCCATAACCTTATCTCCGTTATGGCCGCCGACTATGTCGAAGAGTTCGGGCAGAAGAAGTTCGCCGAACTGAGCCCGAGATCGCTTATCCGATACCTCGAAATTTATATGCGCGATCCCAAAAAACGCAAGAAAATGCTCGAGGCTTCATATCAGGAACTCATTATGCGCCCGGATGCACAGCTCTTCTATGAACAGAATATTAAAATGATGCGCGCCCTCTACGGCGACGGTTATATCGAGGATATCCTGCGCGAAAAACTGCGCAAATTAGGCGGAGGCGAATAACATTGACCTCATATATCATCAAACGCATCTTCTTCGCCGCCGTAACTTTGCTCGTCATTCTCTTCGTCTCATACCTCCTGCTGCGTCTGGCCCCGGGAGATCCGACCAAAAGCAATATCCTCGGCTCTGATATCGGAGCTACTCAGCTCTCCGCCGATAATTCCGGATTCGGCATGAATCAGGCCATGCGGGAAAAACTCTACCTCGATAAACCGGTCTATTACGGCTTCGCTATGTGGCTCACCAACGCTATACGCGGCGATTTCGGCACTTCCGCCGCCGTCGAACCCGGACGGCCGGTAACCGATATCATCCTCGAAAGATTGCCGGTTACACTTAAACTCAACTTCTTCGCCATAATTGTAACTTATATACTCGCTGTGCCCCTCGGCGTTTTCAGCGCTGTCAAACCCAACTCCGTATTCGATAAAACAGCCGCAACGGTAACTTTTCTCCTGTACTCCATGCCGGTTATATGGGTCGGACTGCTACTGCAATCCCTCCTGTGCCGCGGCGGCGTGTGGCCACTTTTCCCCGTAAAAGGACTCACTCCCCCAACCTCTTACGGCACCGGATGGGAGCAGATGTTCTTCACTACCGCACAATACTACTTCCTGCCGGTTCTCTGCCTCTCTTACGCCGGATTCGCCGGTATTTCACGCTATACCAGAGCAAGCATGATCGAAGTTATGCAGCAGGACTACATTACCACCGCAAAAGCAAAAGGCGCGGCCGCCACTTCCATAATATGGCACCACGCCTTCCGCAACGGGCTCATCACCCTTATTACTCTATTTTCCGGCCTGCTCCCCGGACTGGTGGCCGGAAGCATCATCGTTGAACAGATCTTCGCTATCCCAGGCATGGGATCGCTCTCCATTATCTCCCTGTCCAGCCGCGATTATCCTCTGCAAATGGCACTGTTCGCCTTTACCGGAGTACTGACCCTGGCCGGCATCTTCCTGGCTGATATATTATATACCGCCGCCGACCCGAGAATATCTTTCGACCGCAGAAAATAGACTGCTATTTCCCTACCGCGGCCTTGAATGCACGTTCCGCACCTTTGATCGTGTTCTGCATCAGAACCGCAATCGTCATCGGGCCCACTCCACCGGGCACCGGCGTAATGTAAGAGGCCTTTTCCACCACTTCCTGGAATTTTACATCACCCACCAGACGGGAACCCGATTTCCGCGTGCTGTCTGCTATCCGGTTGATACCGACATCTATCACCACCGCCCCGGGCTTTACCATATCTCCAGTAACAAATTCAGGCTTGCCGATCGCCGCTATAAGTATATCCGCATCACGCGTGTATTTCGCCAGATCAACCGTGCCGGAATGTACACACGTTACCGTGGCATTCGCCCCCTTCTCCTTCTGCAGCAGCATCGCTGTAAGCGGCTTGCCCACAATATTCGACCGCCCGATAACTACCGCATGTTTGCCCGCCGGATCAATACCGTAGGCATCCAGAAGCAGCATAACCCCGTACGGTGTACAGGGATAAAAACCATCACGCCGGCCAAGAAGCATCTTGCCAACATTCACCGGATGGAAACAGTCCACATCCTTTTCCGGCACTATCGCCGCAACCACTTTCTCTTCATCTATATGCGGCGGAGGAGGAGACTGCACCAGAATACCGTGGATCCGGTCATCACGGTTCAGACGGTCGATCAACGCCAGCAGCTCCTGCATCGTCGTCTCCGCCGGCAACTCGTACTTCTCCGAATGCAAGCCAAGCTCACGGCACATCGCCTCCTTACGGTTTACATATACATGCGACGCAGGATCATCACCCACCACTATCACCGCCAGCCCAGGGACTTTGCCGTATTCATTGTGCATCCGCTCAACCGATGCCGCACTCGCCGCATTGATATCTGAACTGACCTTCTTGCCGTCTATCAGTATTCCACTCATTGTTGTCATTCCTCCAGTTATTATAACCCGCGTTTTCCCTAATATGAACCTTTTTCAGATTTTTTCAACTTTTATATATATAAAAAAATTTGACTTTTAAGCCACTCAAGATATCTTTAGAAAAATACTAATCAATAAAAAGAGTGTGTATTATGAAATTCCTCGTATTAGGCTCCCTCAATATCGATATCGTATATCAACTCCCACATATCGTCGCCCCCGGCGAAACCATTACCTCATATAAACGATCCATACACCCCGGCGGCAAAGGCGCTAATCAGGCCGCCGCCCTCGCCAGAGCAGGCGCAGATACATTCATGGCCGGCAAAATCGGCGCCGACGGTATCTTCCTGAAAAATATACTCGACGAATTTAACGTAAATACTTCCATGATCAAGATCGACCGGGAGAACCCATCCGGCCACGGCTTGATTCAACTCGCACAAAACGGTGAGAACTCCATCGTCCTCTTCCCCGGTACCAACCGCCAGATCGGAGATGACGAAATCGATCGCGTAATAAGCAATTTCACCCCCGGGGATATCATCCTGCTGCAGAACGAAATCAACTCCCTCGAACAGATCATCACCAAAGCCGCCGAAAGAAAAATGAAAATCGCCTTCAACCCCGCACCTTTCACCGGCGACGTTATGAATCTGCCCATAGACCAGGTAAGCTATATGTTCGTCAACCGCATCGAGGCCGCTCAGTTAACTCAAATGACGGAAAATACCCCCCCGGAAACCCTTATCCGCGCCGCCGCAGAAAAAATGCCCAACGCAGAAATTATCCTCACCCTCGGCAGCGAAGGCGCACTTCACTGCTGCAACAATGTCATAACTCACGCGGAAGCATTCAAGGTATCCCCGGTAGATACCACCGGCGCAGGCGATACTTTTATCGGATTCTTCCTCTGTCACAGAGCAGGAGGAGAAAAACCGGAAACCGCAATGCAATACGCCGCAGCCGCATCTGCTATCGCCATAACTCAACTGGGAGCCATGAATTCCATCCCGTCAGCTCACGACGTCGAAAATTTTATTTCAACTCGCAAATCTTGACCACAAACGGCGGAGAACTTACCTCAACTTCATCATTATTCAACTCCACCACTACTAAATAGTAGCTCTCAGGTGTGTCCGCCGGAAGATCCTCTATGAAACTTAAGTCCCCCTGTAGCAATGCCGAGTTCTCCGGCATCAGTACCACCGGATAATAAGAGGGATTTTCTATCACCGGAGTCTGACTCGTCCACACCGCATTCTCTTCATCTATATTCCCCTCCGCATCGCACGGAGTGTAGTAGAACCTTAAATTGTCCTCGTCCCGCAAATGCCACTTGGGAAAATTTACCTGCGTCGAACCTATGTTGCGCACAACCACCGTAATCCCCGCCGGCATGCCCGCATAGTAGTTCAAATCTCCTACCGGCATCATTAAAACTTCCCCCGGTTCAAGCTTTTCCACCGTCTCACGAACTACCTCGGCATCATCTGTAATCAAACCGGGATCATCCTTTAAATCAACAGCTCCTCCTCCACCACAACCGGTTAATACTATTAAACCAAAAATCAGAAATAAATTATTTAATACCTTCATATCCATATATCCTTAATTAATTGCCTATGTTGCTGCGCCCAACCATTATCAGCAGCAGCAGCGACCCAATACAGAAAAACAGCGTCTGCGAATCAAAAGCTCCAACCCGGAAGTACAGCAGCCCCTTGCGGTCCAGCAGCCCAGCCAGACCAAATATTACATATAAATTGACAAAATACCAGACCACGGAAAGCAACGCCCAGACCAGCAACTTAAGCCCTACATTACCGGAATTCTGAACCAGACGCTTCGCCGGATAACTCTCGTACATCGCCCCAATCGCTCTGCGTTTACTCATAATAAGAAATCTCCGCATTTTTACCAGTTTGACTATTTGCAACAAAATAGCATAAAGGCAATTATTATGCAAGTTCATTCAACAAAATAAGTGCGTTATAACAAAAAAATCCGGCCTTTTTTAACTCAATACTATTGACTTTACCCGTTTCCTAAACTACAATATAAATGAATACAACAGATTTTGTTTTTTAATTTTTTTTAATTTTTAACGGAGACAGAAAATGAAAAGATATCAGTTCACACTGGTGGAACTACTGGTGGTTATCGCTATTATAGCCATCCTTTCCGCCACTCTGCTGCCAGTGGTCGGCAGCGCAAAGGCCAAAGCTCTCGCCACCCAGTGCAACAGTAATATGAAACAGATTACCATCTCTCTTCAGAACCACGCCAATATGCAGTCCAACAAAGGACGACTGCCGGTTGAATACTCTGATAAATATGATGCGGTACCGGAATCATGGGATAATGAACGATCCTGGATGGGACAACTCGTATATCTTAACCTTATGCCTGAAGGCGAAGCCGTATCCAGCGACGATGCAAACCGCCTCGTCCTGAATGAAGTCTTCTACTGCCCCGCAGATGTCGTCGTTCAGGAATGGGATACCTCAAGCTATGCGCTGAACCACTACCTCGCCGCGGCCAAGAAAAATTCCAAAGATGAAAAACTTACTCAGGCGGCTAAATCTCTCAACTCATATAAGTCTCCATCCAACCTTGCTATCATCTTCGAAAATCCGCAGGATACCATCGCTGGTGACGTTTATTACAGCATCATTGTTGACGACCTGTCTGATCAGGTAGCCAATGACGAAAACGACGACCCTCTGAGCCTTATGTGCCGGCACAGCGGCAGCAGCAATGTCGGATTCGCCGACGGCCATGTGAAATCTATGACCAGAGACGAATTATACGAAATGTATACCAACGTATATGATAACTCTTCTGATGCAAAAAGAAAAATCGCTCAGAACTTCTTCGGCGTAACAGAAGCTGAAATCAATGCCAATGATTGGGAAGCTCAATATATCAAGTCTGAAAAATACTGAGTTAAATCATTACAAAAAGCGCCGGCAGATAGTTCTGCCGGCGCTTTTTTTTGCCTATAACAAAATCAGACTCATTCCTCTCTTTTTTCTCAAGATATCCTATTTTGACGCTTTTTATTGCACAATAGTGGACAAATCAGCTTTTTGGAGGTAAATTTATAAATAATAATGTTTTTTTAATGTTTCAATACAGAGGTTATATGACTATCAGCAGAAACCAGATGCTCGAGTTCGCCGCTCAGTACGGCACTCCGCTTTACGTTTATGACGGCGATGAGATTATCAACCATTACCGCGAACTTTATGACTTCATCGGACATAAGAAGCTGCAGATTTGTTACGCCATGAAGGCTAACTACAACTTCCATATCCTTAAAATGCTTAACTCCGTTGGCGCAGCTCTCGATACCGTGAGCTTGGGCGACGTTCTACTCGCTCTGCGGGCAGGATTCCCGGCTAACAAAATTATATATACCGCAAATAATATCACCGACCAGGAAATGGACGAGGTAAAAGCTACCGGGGTCCTCTTCAATATCGGTTCAATCTCCGAACTCGAACGCTTCGGCAAAAAGTTCCCGGGGTCTGATATCTGCCTGCGTTTCAATCCCGACGTTAAAGACGGCGACAGCGATAAAACTATGACCGCCGGAGACCTTACCAAATTCGGCATCCTTATGGAAGAGGTCGATAAAACCGTCGAAATCGTCAGAAATTATCAGCTCAGAGTCGTCGGACTGCACGAACATACAGGATCCGGCATACAGAACGTCGATTCCGTTTTCCAGAGCATGAAAAACCTTATGTCTCTGGCAACCAGAGAGCGATTCCCCGACCTCCTCTTCCTCGACTTCGGCGGAGGATTCAAAGTGCCTTATATGCCTACCGAACGACGCGTCGATTATATCAGCATGGGCGCGGAAATATGCAAGCTCTTCAACGCTTTCTGCAAAGAGTACGGCCGGGAACTTAAACTCGTCTTCGAGCCGGGCAAGTATATCGTCGCAGAAGCCGGATACCTCCTTACTCAGGTTTGCTGCATCAAGAAAAACCGCGAACGCATTATCGTTGGATGCGACTCCGGATTCCCGCAGCTTATACGCCCGGTTTTATACGGCGCTTATCACCATATCACCAACCTCAGCAACCCTGACGGACCCATGAAGGTGTACGATATTTGCGGCAATATCTGCGAAACCGGAGACCGGTTCGCCGAACAACGCAAAGTGCAGGAAATTCACGAGGGCGATATCTTGATGATCGCCAACGCCGGAGCATACTGTTACAGCATGGGAGGAGTATACAATATGAGACCCATGCCCGCTGAAGTCCTCGTTCAGGAAGGGTTCGCTGAACTCGCCAGAAAACGGCTATCCCCTCAGGAACTCGTCGATCTCATCGTTGACGAAAGCACTATCCCGCAGGATTGATTATGGAATTTTCCAGACATTTGGCCGCCGCTGTCGATATGTCAGGCAATATGGCCCGATTCGCCCTCGCCGAAGCCGACGGCGGCAGAATTATATGCCGGACCAGAAAACCAATGCGACAGCGCGAAGCCGCCGCTCTGGCCGACTTCATCTTTGAAAGCCTCTCATGCGCTCAGCATGATATTCGGGAAATCAACGCATGGACCATCGGATCAGGCCCAGGAAGCTTTACCGGAATGCGCCTCGCCGCCGCATTGGTCGCAGGATTGTCAAGAAAAAACGGCGTCCTCGTCCGCTGCGTGCCAACCGCCGTCGCAATCGCAGGAACTCCCGGTCCGTTCCCCGAAAACCGCAACGTCGCCGCCCTATTCGACGGACGCAATAAAGAGATTATCGCCTTTGAAATGCGCTCCAACGGCAACGAACTTATACCTACCGGAAAAAGCTGTGTACTCAATGCAATGCAGGCAAAAGAGTATTTTAAAAATCATGAGGATTTTACCTTTGTCGCACAGGCATATGAGCTCGACCCCATTCTGCGGCTCGTCCCGGAAGAGAACGAAATCAAGGTCGTGGAACATTTTGACCCCGCTCTCCTGATAACCGCACAATATCAGCCTTATGACGGCAATTTCAGCAACCTGGAGTATATAAGACCGGCGGTTTTCCCACCAAAAAAATAGCCTTATGACCAAAAAAAAGGACAACAAAAATAAAAAACGGCGGCGGGGATGTCTGCTGCGGCTGGTGATCGCGCTCATCATAATCGCCATTCTGCTCGTCTTTATGGTCTTCTCCCCGGCTCAGCGCTATCCGCGGCCGGATATCAATATCAATGACTCGCTTACTCCGGCCGTTACCGGCCTCATTGTATACAACGCTATAAGACAGGCGGAATCTCAGGAGGAGACTGCCGAAATTACCATTCCGCCGGCTCAGATCAATTCAATCCTCCGCCTCGCACGCAACAGCTATTACGCATATTATGCTTTAAATCAGGATAAACAACAGCAGCTGCCTCACCCGGAATCCTTTGACGCACAATACAATTCAAATAATTTCGACGTGGCATTCTGCTGGAATTCCGGCATCCAATGGCTGTTCGGCGGAAATATCGATCTGCACGCCGAATTCAATATCGCCGCCAATCCGGAAATTCAGGAGGAGATTACAGTAAAAAGTCTGCGGGCAGGATGGCTACCCCTGCCGGCCGCCGCCGCTCAACTTGCTGTACCATACGCACTCACCGAAGTGCGGAAAATACCCGAATTCCAGGCATTCCGCAAAGCGGTAAAATCTATCGAAACCATGCCGGACGGATCTATCAAAATCGTCTACTACCCGTTCCTCCTCAAAGAGTATAAAGACCTCTTTAAATAAAAAAAATCCGGGCTTCAAACCCGGATCTTTTCTAACAATAACCTGAATTAATCTATAAATAAATCACGGCTGGCAAACTGAGGCTCACTCGTTACATTGATGCCAAGTTTCCGCAGACCGGCTTCATCCCCCGGAGTCGGCAGATGCGTCAGATGCATCTCACACTCCGCCAACAGGCCAAGTTTCTTAACCGCCAGCGCCGCCGCAGGATTGTGCGCACAGCTTACACATAACGCGATCAGCGTCTCCGATAAATCCAGACTCCAGTGACGCGAACGCAGCACATCCTTCTTTAAATGACCCACCGAATCTATAACCTCAGGCGCTATCAGCAACAGCTCATCCGGCAGATGCGCCAGATATTTTACCGCATTCAATATACAGCTGCTCGACGCATGCATCAACGGCGAGTTCTTGCCCGTTATCACCGTCCCGTCCGGCAGCTCCAGCGCCGCCGCACAGAAAAAGTCATCATTCCCCTTCCCCGGCGTCTGTCTGGCGGCTTCCGCCGCTTCACGCGCCGGAAGTACCACTTTGCGGTACTCCTCGGTAACACCAAGCGTCTCCATCAGCATCTTGATCCGGTCCACCGTCCGGCTCTCTACCAAACCAAGCGCAAATTCACAACGGTAACGGAAATAACGGCGGATTACCTCCTGCGTCGCCGCTTCACGCACCACCGCATCGTCAGAAATCGCAAAACCTACACGGTTTACTCCCATGTCCGTCGGAGATTTGTACAGCTGATCCTGATTCATGATCCGCGCACAAATACGGCGCACTACCGGAAATATCTCTATGTCACGATTGTAGTTTATCGCCACTTTATTGTAGCTGGACAGATGGAACGGATCCACCATGTTCACATCTTCTATATCCGCCGTTGCCGCTTCATAAGCAATATTCACCGGATGCTCCAACGGCAGATTCCATACCGGGAACGTCTCAAACTTCGCATAGCCCGCCGATACCCCGCGACGGTATTCATGATAGACTTGCGACAGGCATGTCGCCATCTTGCCGCTGCTCGGCCCAGGACCGGTTACCACCACTATCGGCTTGTCCGTCTCTATATACTCGTTCGCTCCGTAACCGGCATCGCTTACAATCGTATCCACATCCGCAGGATAACCCTCTATCGCCCGGTGCGCGTAGATCCGGATGCCACGACGCTCAAGTTTGTTCATGAAACTGCGCACTACCGGCTGGTCATGATAACGCGTTATCACTACCGCTTTTACATCCAATCCATAACCACGCAGATCGTCGATTATCCGCAATGTGTCCGCATCATACGCAATGCCGAAGTCCGCACGGATCTTCTTACGCTCTATGTCTCCGGCATAAATGCAGATCACTATGTCGATCTTATCCTTTAAACGCTGCAGCAGCTTGATCTTTACATTCGGATCAAAGCCGGGAAGTACCCGCGCCGCATGATAGTCAAACGTCAGCTTACCACCAAACTCTAAATAGAGCTTGTTGTCAAACTGACGCGAACGCTCGATAATCGCTGCTGACTGCTCCGCCAGATATTTTTCGCTGTCAAAACCGATTCTTTTCATTTCCACTCTTTCCTTGGCAAAATTATTGCCTCAAATATACCATTTAAATCACGTTTCGACAATCTTTATTCCCGTTTTTTTGACAAAAAAATATCTCCGGAAATAATCAGTTTTTTATAATATCAACCATAACAGAGTTTTTCCCAAATCCATAATAAACCTTTTTTTATACCTTCTTTACTGGAAATATTAACACCGCAGAGTTATATTATTAAGTTTTGTCCAAATTTTTTAACAAGGAGCTTTTATGGGTAAAACTGTTGCGCAGAAAATATTTGACGCACACCTGGTCGATCAGCCGGCCGAGGGCGTCAACGTTATCCGACTCGACCGCGTGTTCTGTCACGAAATCACTACCCCGATCGCCATTAACGACCTGGTCGAACGGGGCAAGGACCGGGTTTTCGATCCCACTAAAATCAAGGCCGTTATCGACCACGTAACCCCCGCCAAGGACTCTAAAACCGCCGAACAGGGCAAAACCCTCCGCGACTGGGCCCGCAGACACAATATCAAGGACTTCTTCGATATCGGCGCCAACGGAGTTTGTCACGCCATATTCCCGGAAAAGGGATTCGTCCGCCCCGGATTTACCGTCATTATGGGCGACTCGCATACCTGCACACACGGCGCCTTCGGCGCTTTTGCCGCCGGCGTCGGCACCACCGACCTGGAAGTCGGTATCCTTAAGGGCGTATGCACCATGCGTACCCCAGATACCATCAAAATCAACGTCACCGGCAAACTCCCCGAAGGCGTTTATGCCAAAGACCTGATCCTCGCCATCATTAAGAAACTTACCGTAAACGGCGCTACCGATAAGGTGATCGAATTCGCCGGACCCGTGATCGCCGATATGAGCATGGAGTCACGCATGACCCTATGCAATATGGCTATCGAAGCCGGCGGCACATGCGGCATCTGCTACCCGGATATGACCACCGTAAACTATCTCTGGCCATTCATTCAGGACGAATTCGCCTCCAAAGAAGAAGCTCTTAAGGAATATTCCCGCTTCCTCCCCGACGAAGACGCCAATTATGTCCAGGTAATCGATTTCGACGTTTGCGATATGGAACCTATGGTCACTGTAAACTATAAACCCGATCAGGTTAAAACCGTACGCGAAATGGAAGGCACCCCGGTAAATCAGGTCTATATCGGCAGCTGCACCAATGGACGCATCGAGGATCTGCGCATCGCCGCTTCCATCCTTAAAGGCAAGAAGATCAGCCCCAATATCCGCGCCATCGTTTCGCCGGCTACTCCCAAAATTTACCGCCAGGCACTCGAAGAAGGTATTATCGCTATCTTTATGGACGCCGGATTCTGCGTTACCAACCCGACATGCGGCGCGTGTCTCGGCATGAGCAACGGCGTCCTCGCCAACGGCGAAGTGTGCGCCTCTACCACCAACCGCAACTTTAACGGAAGAATGGGTAAAGGCGGCATGGTTCACCTGATGAGCCCCGCCACCGCCGCCGCGACCAGTATCACCGGCGTTATTACCAATTCCCCCCTCTTTAAAAAGTAAGGAGTATGGAAAATGAAAAATTTTAACGGTAAAATCCTCTTCCTCGACCGTTCAGATATCAATACCGACGAGATCATTCCAGCCCGTTATCTGACCGAATTGACCAAGGCCGCCCTTAAGCCTTACTGCCTGGAAGACCTCAATTTAAACGGCTTTGACCCCAAAAAGGATATTGCCGGAAAGAACGTGATCGTGACCCGCGCCAACTTCGGATGCGGCTCATCCCGCGAACACGCGCCGTGGGTGCTCGAATATAACGACATCAACCTCGTTATCGCCGAGAACTTCGCCCGCATCTTCCGCCAGAATATGTTCAACTGCGGCATGATGGCGATCTCCCTCCCCGCTAAGGAAATCGACGATATCTTCGCCACCTTCGCCGGAACCGAGGCGACTTGCGAAACCGATCTTGAAAATCACAAGTTCACCATCTCCAACGGCAAAGTTACCAAAACTTATAACTTTGAAGTCAGCCCGTTCGACGAGGCGCTCGTCCGCGCCAACGGATGGGTCGATTACGCCGACAGCAAATACTGATTCAAGTATACGCGATATAAAGCCATGCCTGTCAAACAGGCATGGCTTTTTTTATATAGCTTAAGCGCAAAAAAACTACCGGCTGCGCCGGTATGTAGCCGAATAGCTTCAGCTTAAAGG
>CALXXL010000015.1 GCA_944392655.1 uncultured Victivallaceae bacterium | reverse complement strand
ACTATATACATACAATTCTAAAAAATAACAATTTATTACAATTGCAAAAAAAAAAAGCGGATTTTTATAAAAAAAATCGTTTTTTTTAATTTTTTATATTATAATTATAGGATTGTAAGTTAAAATGCAGAACCAATACAATAATACAGACAAAAAAAGGCTGCCCGGTTCCGGGCAGCCTTTATACTATATAATTATAAAGATATGATTACAGAATTTTAAAATTCAGCAAAAAAGCACTGACAGATCTCCATGTTGAAATAAGCCTTACCGTCAACGATATTCAATTTTTCACCAGTCCAGATATCACGCATGGCAAGGAGCTGTTTTTCATCCTTTATTCCAAAAGCAGAAACAGGTACGCTGAATTTATAAGGTCTTCCTTTGCGGTTGAAAACAGCCAGCCAGCCGTGTTCTGTTGAACCGCGTTTGAACACCTGCCTGATATCGATATGACGTTCGCCGTAAATCCGTTTCCCGACCAACCCGTTGCGGTTGCATCGCAACATTTCAGGATTAGTGGCAATGGCGATATCTTCATCCGGAGTCATCGTCAATTCGCCACCGAAAAACAGCGGTGATGCGGCCAATGCTCTTTGAGTCATAAAGGTCTGCTTTTCGATTTTAGTCAAACGGGATAAACGTTTTTCATTCAGGTCATGCGGAACATGGTCTTTGGGGAAATCCTCCGGAATATAAGCCTGAAGCAAACCAAATGGGATCATATCCAGATCCAGCCAGCACTCATTTGATCCTTCATTTTCCCAGTTCTCCCAGCAGTCAAACGCCACCTGCAAATCCCAACCGCGATCCCATATATCACCCGATATCCGAATCATATTACCGTACTTGCGGATATGCGGCATATTTCCTTTATATACATAATTGCCGGGTGACAGGCTCAAAAGTATCGGTCTCTCCACCCGGTCTATTGCCTCGGATATCGCCTCAATTTCACGGGGATGCTCGGCCATATCATCAACCTTGATAAAATCAACCCCGTGTTCCGCAAGCGACTCAATCACACTGTTGTAATACTCCTGAGCCCCCGGTTTATCCATATTTACGCCAACATTCTCTGTTCCCCACGGACAATCGTCATCAAAGTCAGCAATATCAGCCACAGAGTAAGATGTTCCTTTTACCGTACACCCGCGCTCAATGGCCAACCGCGGCACACCACGCATAATGTGGACGCCGAATTTCAGCCCATTTTCGTGACATCTGTCAGAAATAGGTTTGAGGCCATGTGGAAATTTTGAATGAGCCGGCTGCCAACGGCCGAATTCATCAAGATTTTTTTCTTCCGGTTTGCCTTTATTCAGATAACGTTCACGATAATATGGTTCACAAAACCATCCCGCATCAAAGCAGAAATAATCAAATCCGTGTGGTTTAAGTTTTTGCACAAACGCATCTATCAGCTTAAATGCACGTTCCTCATTAATGTCGATTCCCCAGCAATCATAGGAGTTAAATCCGGACGGTGGAACTTCAGTTCGTTCAATTCTCATATTCTATCCTGCATTAAATATTCATAACAATCTCTATTCAGCCGCAGACACGCCGAAAAGATAATAACTGTAATTTCTGGAAATCAGCTCAATCGAATCTATTTTTTCCGATTTGCGCGGATTATCCCAAGTCATATACCAAATCTTGTTGCCATCGAACTCAATCGCATTATCGGGATTGAGATTCTTATTGTAAGGCTCGCTTACCGGAGCGATATCACGGTAATAAGCCACAGGCGCAATCTCGCTCGTACCATCAGCATAATTCACTTTGAGTTCAGCAACTGCTTCCAACCGACGCGACGGCGTATCCATAGATGTGTGCAGCAGGAAAAGTTTTGAAGCGGTAATATCGCCCATATCAATAACAATCTTTTCCGGAGCGTCCGGTATTAATTCGCTCTTTAATGCTGCCGCCCGCAAAATCTCTCCGGAACCGGGAAGTTTGAAATCAACCTGTCCAATCCGGGTCACTCCCGGTTTTAATGCCGCATCAATTCCGAATGTGTCCATATAGAGGAATGGATTATTTGCCGCACTGATCTCAATATTTGCTACCGGTGCAATATCCACCATCGCTCCGGCGGCAGGTTCAAGCTCACGCATTTTTGCATATATTCCGGCGGCAAGTTTGTGCGAGTCATAGGTGTTGGCTTCGTCCTTGACATTCCATGTCCGGCAGGCTGTACGGGTATACGGAGCAATCTGATTGAAACCATCCTCAAGAACCTGACGATTGCCGAAATAACCGTTCCATATTGTCTGCAATACCCCAAGACCGCCGTGTTTTTTCACACCCTTTGAGAGATTTTCAATGTTATTTTTATCATACCAGCCGCAACCGATAACATCGAATCCCTCGTTCACAAGGATACCGATTTCCGGATATTCAGGATAAGAGCCGGAATAACGCCAGTCAGCCAATACAATATCGTGCGGCAGCTGTGGACGGAGTTCAGCAAAATAATGCGGCGGTCCGCCAAAACCAACCTCCGGACACTCTTCCTTGGTCACCAACATGTCATGCCACATCATCAGCCGGATTCCGCGCTCATTGGCGTAGTTGTAGTAATGCATGATATCGTCGAAAATAATCTTCTTGGCCCCTTTTTCAATATTTTCAGGACGGTGCGGGAATTCAGCCCCCTGGTAATACAGCACTTCGTCATGGCCTATATGCAGATACTTCGGCTGACCGAAAACCTCCATAACTTCGTCCAGTATTGAATCCATAAGCGGATACAACCCTGGATGTGAGACATTATATGCATACGGATAACGCGGATCCTCAGCCATATCAAGATTCTGTCCATCAACAAAGAGCCATTCGCAATGCCCCAATGTCTGGAACAGTGGAGAAACATCAATATAGTTGTCGTTCGCGATCTTAATCAGTTCGCGCAGATCATCTTTACTTATCGCATGAGGCTGATGCAGATTTTTGGTCGCATCCCATGCGGCATATTCACACTCCATAATAATGTGATTCATCTTCAATGGAGCTAGCATGTTTTCTATCATATACTTATGGGCGACAATCGAATAGTCGTCTACCAGAAACATCGCGCCGCGGAACTCCATATCCGGATAGTCGGTAATCAGGCATTTCCGGAAACCATTGTTATCCGTATTGTACAAGTTGCGCAGCGTCTGTATTCCATAGAACCCGCCGCGCGGAGAACGGCTGACGATAATCACGCCTTCCTCCCCAACCTGAAGAACATAACCCTCCGGATTTTCCGGTGGAATTATATCGTCATATTTCTCGTCAATAACTATTTTTATATCACTTTTTTCGTTGTCTGAAACTGCAACCGGAATCCCGCCCTGCTCTGTCAATACCCGCGCCGCCGCCCGGATTAAACGCGGATATTCCGCAGAATCAACTGTAATATTTACAGCGGAATTATCATTCAGCGTATAAAAACCATCTTCATAAACTATATTTTGCGGAACCGGCAGAAGTTCGCGCTGTTCGACCGGCGGAGCGATCACCAGATCAGTCACATGTTCCGGAGGTTGAGCCGTAGTTTCCGCCACGCTCAACTCAGGAATTGTCAGTTCCGGAGACTTTTCAAATGTCACTTTTATCTCGCTATGCACTTTTTCTCCATATGTGAGTCCAGCCTCACCTCCGAACCAGTAGCCGTAATGACCTTCAAACTGATTGTAACGGCGATCGCCCAGGTTAAACGGCATTCCTGCTAATACTTCCAAAGAAAGTTTGCCGAAATCAGAAGTGAACTCAGCTTTTACCGCATCTCTGAAATAGTAGTGAACTTCACTGTATGGATAGATTTCCGGAATGGTTCCAGTTACAACCTGACCATCCTTCAGTTCAGCCTTATATGCCGCACCGGCGAGCAACTCTTCCGGAGCCAACATCATGGTATATTCTACCATGCCTGGCTCATCTTTTGCCATTTCACAATCCATAGTCATAATTACACTGCCATTTTCAACCTTGGCAGAGTAGTCGAGCATTTTAAACCGGTCATCCTGTCCGGTCTGAACTATTGCGCATGATTGGCTGTCGGGTGCAGTCCGGTTATCCGCCGGGCCGAATACTGAATAATATATATGTATCCACTCCGGAGTAACTGCAATAACCTGACCGTGAATAGACAGATTTATACGATCGCCTTTAATCAGCACACCGCCGCTGTCCGCTTTTAACAGATACTCTGCGGCATGTGATATCAATCCGCAGAATATTAGCCCAAGTACAACAACATACTTAAGAGATGTTTTCATAATATTCCTTTCGCATGATTTATAATTGATCTTACTGAGCAAAACTTTGTCGGGTAACATAATTCAAAAGCAGGATAATACAACCCCGGCAACGAATGGATTCAGCAAAAAGACGGAGAAATAATGTCGCCGGTATGAGGAGTACAGATCTTGCAATAAGGCAGAGACTTCCTGAAAAACTCCACGGCATTATCTCCAGTACAATGCATCAAGTAAAGCCGCTCAACTTTTGTCTGCCTCAGGTATTCGGCAGTTCGATAGAGACGCTCTTCATCGGCATGCAGCAAATGTAATCCGCCAATAACAGTGTGAACTGCGATTTCAGGATGTTCACGATGACAGTATTCCATGGTATTTATTATCCCGGAATGACAGCACCCCTGTATCAATATCCCATCATCCAATAACATTGCCTGCTCGTCCGGAATGCTGTCTTTGCAAATTCCATCCGGATCACAATAAAATGGTCCGCCTGTATCTTCGCCGGATAACCGGGGAATCGGTCCCGTAAGCCATATTCCGGTATCAAACTCAGTAAACGCTTGCACTCGGTGAATAATCTGTTGATTAAAACTGGCTAATGCGGTATCAGGCATGGAGATATTGTGAACCGGCTGTCCGTGATGCAGACTGTAATGCGGCGCTTCCACATTGGTGGCGCACCATATTTCGCATTGCTTGAACAGGCTGATTCCGCCTGTGTGGTCATTGTGTCCATGCGATAATACTATTGTCGACAAATCATCCAGTTCAATCCCGAGCAATTCGGCATTATAAGCTAAAACGCCACCGGCTCCGCAGTCGAACAGTATGCGGCGTTTACCGTATTCAATCAGTAAGGAGACGCCATGCTCTGCTTGAAACGGCGGTTCAGCAGTATTTTCCACGATTACAGTGATTTTGAATTCGCAAGTCATCATGTTATACTATACACTGGAATCGGAAAAAACACCTCTCCGGTTATATTTGTTTTGAAAAAATCTGATATATTAATAAGTTGCCGCTTGATTTTTCCGGTGGCAAAGTTATATTAATTCAACATTGAATGGGGATGTAGCTCAGTTGGCTAGAGCGGTACGTTCGCATCGTACAGGTCATGGGTTCGACTCCCACCATCTCCACCATTTATGATTTTATCAGAAGTCCAGTCTTGACGGCTGGACTTTTTTGCTTTTATGGCATTAAGATGGAATTTTAGTCAAAAGTACGCTGATATTCCCAAAATCATATATAAAATTTCATTTTCGACCGTTTTCGTATTTTTTGCCTGAAGCAATAGCGTTGTTGGAGTTGGAGCAGTACCAATGACAGACGGCAAAAATATAATTATTAAGAAGAGCAATGGCGGCAATAAATAAATCCGATTCAAAATTCACGTGCACTAAAAACACATTTCCCGAATTTTACCAAATTGGAATACGGGGTGTAATTTCATTTACTTCCAGCTTTAAATTTACCCCGGAAACGAACTGCAATAATAATAATCAATACCCCTGCAATGCTCAATATTGAATATATCAATATCGACTTAATTGCAGGAGTAGAGGTGGTTTCAGATTGTGTTCTACTGTAGTGTGCCGCAGCTATCTTGCGCGGCACCTCTTTCAGCGGCACTTTCTCTATTTTCATGCCTTCGGGAAGTTCAAAAAGTTTTTCATCATGAATCTTTAGTTCAACTTCGCCGAAATCAATAAACATAGTCTGCTTGCCGGTGTTGTCAAAACTACTTAACACATATGGGAATGTCGTTTTTTTATCAACAACAAACACAACAACTCCCATCCAGTTATTCATGCGTCTTGTTTGTTCTTCCTGTGGAAGTTCCGCCCATTCTTTCAGGGTTTCTCCGGTTGGCTTAAAGGTTACTTTTATCTTATAGCATGGCAGTTCCCCCCTGAAAGTATCTTCTATTTCATAATTCACAATAGAATTTTTACGATAGAACCTCAGCACATTATAAAATCGCTGTATTCGGAATAATATTGGAAACATCTTTGCTTGCTCGTCGGATATATCGTATGCAATATCTGAGCCTTTTTGATATAGAAATCCGTCCCAGTTTCCAAACAGCATTACTAAAATGCGATCATCATCATAATATGCTTCAGCTCTGTATCTGGATTTACCGGCAACCCCTGCCAGGGCTGGATTATGATAAAGCGTCATTATCATTTTCTCTCTGGGGGCTTGAGCACCAGTCACATTGACCGCCTTATAGTGGGTTTGCCTAAGTATCATATCGGTTCTATCAACTTTTTCTGCAATATCTTCCTGCGACATCGCATTGGCCAGACATGCCGTAACAATACCGATTAAGCAAACTATCTTTTTAATCATCTACAACCTCCTTTTCCTGAAGGGGAATAATACAATAAATGATATAACTGTTTTATAAAGCGCTCCCAGCTGATCCCGCTATCTGAAGAATAATACAAAGCTTCTCTTTTGCAAGCAGTCAGCAGCACTTTTATCAATAAAAGATTATATATTCGACAGTAGCTGTTTTCTCCGCAGACAAGCGCGAAAAAATACCTGTCATAACGGGATAACTCTATTGAATTTCCTGCTTTCTTTCCCAGATGACCTCCTCTTTTTCTCCCAATGTAACTGTGTTTATATCTTTGTTTATTTGTATCTTAAGATAAAAAGGCAATCCTATTCCAGCGCCGCTTACAGGACCACACAACTGCTGTTCCGCCGTAATATTAACAGATGATCCCATATCTGTAATTTCAACTCTTTTTATAATTAATGCACTGTTAGACGGGATTCCTGAAACAATAATATATTCATTGCTATCTTCTGCACATAGTTCAACTTTAAACTCTTGAATTTGATCTTTTGTAAGATCATGACTTCTGCAGGCAGACATTATGATACATAAAAAGACCGATAATATTGTGCATAATATTTTTTCCCTAATTTTGCCACGTTAGACTGCAACTTATTTCCAGTATACATGTTCATTACCGTTACCTCCGTTTGTTTATTTCATTACTTTCCGTAAAACATCCTGAATCCGTCCGTCCCAGGAGTCAGGTTCTTAAATTCTTAACGTTATTTATATGCTATCAGAATATTTATGCCGGCCTGACAAGCGCCTTTTTTATTCACATTTCCTATCATCCAGTAAAAAACCAGCATGATTTTTATTTATATTCATTTATAACAGAAAACTCTATTGAGTTTATCGTCATCTCATCTTGTAACAGCTTCATCGGATGTTGTTTACCTTCTATAAAAGTTATATTACCTTTTATTTTATGAACAAAATTTACCGGAGAAAGCGCATCCATCGGCCATGTTTCCGGAAAATTATAAATTAAAATTTCTATATCCTTCCCGGACAAAGTCTCTGCGGCGGCAATAAAAAGCTGTTTGCCCGCCATACCATCCATCAATAGAGTGTGAGAGATATCATTTGAGTCTTCAAACGCAAAGTTCAAAAGTTTTTTAGTATTATTCAATCCGTTAAGCCCGTTATCGACGGTTGCAAAATAGACTTTATAACCTGAATCGACCTGTGGACGAACTTTTTCTCTGATGAACTTTACAATATTATCTTCTTCATCCACAACTAAAATAATTGTACCAGTCTTATGTTCCGGAGTAACAATTGTAACATGACATTCTTCTATTTGAATGTTTTTACAATGATATGGAAAAGTTGACCGGATAATACGGCACATAAATATAAATACAGTACAAAAAACTCCGACAAAAACAGCTGGAATCCATAAAAACCTCCAATTCCAGCATCTGTTTTTTATAGCAAAAACTGTACTCCAAACCAAAGCTGTTATCAATATCAGCAGAAATACCGAGAAAAGATAAACATAATCAAATGCAACATTATTGAATATCCCGCATACCAGGAAAACTATTACTCCGCAGATAATTCCAGCCAATAAAGGAGATTTTGATCTACGTTGTGTCTGCCATCCCCAATAAATAATAAATACTATAATAAACAGTATTCCACCGGATAACCAGATTCCCCAGGCACATGCTATGGTAAAAAAATCATTAAGCATCAGCTTATATTGTTCATCCAGCCACAGGGGCTGAAACCATGCGGCATATTCGCCTCCCAACTTTGCAAATGAATTGATTCCCGTATGACAATTGTCTGAAATCATTGCCATTGCGCCTTTCCACAACAAAAGCCGGTTACGAATAGAACCATCAGCAAATTCGCTAATAGTACCAACTCTATTCACACCCTTTTCCACTAACATCAGGAACAGGGCAAAACATCCTCCAAATAAAAACAACCACTTGCTTCGAATCATAAAAATCAGAACAGACAGACCAATTGCAAATGCGACATAACCTCCACGAGAGTAAGTGCAAACCAATAAAAGTTGAGAAACAATTGCGGCACCCGCCCAAACAATAGCAATAATTTGTGAATAACTATTTTTTTGTTTAATAAAATCGAGAAAGAGACCAATGCAAAGCATAATTGCCATAACCAGAAAGCACGCCGCCAAATTAGGAGTGCTAAACCATAACTGCTCGCGATAGAGTCCTTCAAATCTATAGACCATAATGTTATCTTTAATCTTACTGGCTTGTCTAGCCAGATTTATGATTTATAATTCTGGTTGTGCGTTATATTTAGTTGAGAAATTTTTTCTTCGTAGAGGTTATTTTTTATAACCAGCTTATTATTTTCTGATAAGGGATTTATTTAAAATTTAGAGACAAGGCTATAAATTTATCTGGCTTGAAATTTCTGTAGAGGAGAAACGTATCATTCTAAATTACACTGCATTGAATACAATGTTATTGTTTTAATTATTTTCGGCATTTTCTTATAAAAATACGAACTGCAACAATAATAATCAATACCCCTGCAATGCTCAATATTGAATATATCAATATCGATTTCATTGCAGGAGCAGCTGTAGTCTCAGATTGTATTCTATTGTAATGTGCCGCCGCTATCTTGCGCAGCCCTTCTTTCAGCGGCACTTTTTCTATTTTCATTCCTTCAGGAAGTTCAAAAAGTTTTTCATCCTGAGGTACTACTTCCACTTCGCCAAAATCAATGAATAGATCTTGTTTCCCGGAGTTATAAAAGCTGCTCAATACATATGGAAACATAGTTTCTTTATCGACAATAAACAAAACACTTCCCCAAGAATTATTAAAGCGTTTTGTTTGTTCTTCCGGTGAAAGTTCCGCCCATGTCTTAAGCGTTTCTTCAGTAGGCTTAAAAGTCATTTTGATCTTATAGCAAGGTCGTTCCCCCCTGAAAGTATCTTCTATTTCATAATTTGTGATAGAATTTTTGCGATAGGAAGTCAATAAAATATAAAAGTTACTAATTCTTTTTACAAATGGGAACAGCCTATCTCGCTCCTCAGATACATCGTATGCAATATCTGAACCGTTTTGATATAAAAATGCATTTTGAGCACTAAACAAGGTTACTAAAATACGCTCATCATCATAATATGCTTCAGCCCTGTATCTGAATTTACCTGGAACTCTAATCATATTGGGGTTATGATAAATCGTCATAACCATTTTTTCTTTAGGTTCTTTATTTCCTGTTACATTCACAGCCTTATAGTAACGTCGTGTAAATGTATGCCAGGCTGAATCAACTTTTTCTGCGATATCTTCCTGCGACATGGCATTGGCCAGACATACCGTAATAATACCGATTAAGCAAACTATCTTTTTAACCATTTACCCCCCCGTTTCTTGACGAAAAATAACACAATAACTGCTATTCATAAATGATATACCTGTTTTACAAAATACTTACGAACCAATCCTCCTATCTGAAAAATAATACAAGGATTCGCTTTTACAAGCGTCTAGCAATAATTTCATCAATAAAAGGTTATATATTTATCTGCAAATGTTTCCAGTGCAAGCTAAAATAGAAAACTTTTATTATATGATACATTTTCAAATGATCGGAAAGCACCGGGAAAGCTATATTTATTTTATTACTGTGCTCTCAGGCAAATTTATACTGCAAAACTAAAGATCTTTAATTATGCGAGTGGCAAGATAAATAACTTATTCTTCTCCTATCGTAACCTTAATATTGATTTACGGGCTTTCAAATATACAGCATTATCATGAAAAATAAGGTAATTTGCATTAATTATCTTTCTGTTAAAGGAATACACAACAAACCGCTCAATATCACAATTTTTACATAAATAAATTTAAAAAAATTTTTTTATCCTTAACTCCTTTATTACTAGAACTAAATCCATTCATACCCAGAAAAGCAACACAATATATTGTGGAATTTTACAAATATCATACTATATTATGTGCATTATGATAAAGATTGATATTTTATAATTCATAAAGGCAAGACATTATGCATATAATAAAACGCAACGGGGAAGAACAGGAGTTCAATAAAAATAAAATTGTCGCGGCAATCTCCAAAGCCAATCAGACTGTTGAGTATAAACAGGCGTTGACTCTGGAGCAGATTAATGCCATTGCCGATTTTATTCAAAGTACATGCGCAGCACTGGATCGGGCTCTTTCAGTGGAAGAGATTCAGGATCTGGTTGAGACCCAGATTATGAAATCTGGTGCTTTTGAGGTCGCCAAAAAGTATATCACCTACCGTTATACACGAACCCTGATACGTCAGGCTAATACAACGGACAATCAGATTCTGTCTTTAATAGAATCCAATAATGAAGAGGTAAAACAGGAAAACTCGAATAAGAATCCGACCATCAACAGCGTACAGCGTGACTATATGGCTGGAGAAGTCTCAAAAGACGTTTCTAAACGAATTCTGCTGCCAAGGGAAATTGTTGAGGCTCACGATCAGGGGTTTATTCATTTTCATGATATGGATTATTTTGCCCAGCATATGCACAATTGTGATCTGGTAAATCTGGAGGACATGTTGCAAAACGGCACTGTAATCTCCGGAACATTGATTGAAAAACCGCACAGCTTTTCCACTGCCTGCAATATAGCCACTCAAATCATCGCGCAGGTAGCTTCCAATCAATATGGTGGGCAAAGCATCAGCCTGGCACATCTGGCGCCATTCGTCCAGGTATCGCGCGAGGCAATACGCCGCGAAATGCAGAATGAACTTGCAACAATAGGTGCAAAAGTCGAGCCTGAAGTCTTCAACACTCTGGTTGAAAAACGGTTGCGCAAGGAGATCTCCCGCGGCGTACAGACGATTCAGTATCAGGTGGTGACCTTGATGACCACCAATGGGCAGGCACCTTTTGTAACTGTATTTATGTATCTCAACGAGGCAAAATCAGAACAGGAAAAAAATGACCTTGCAATTATTATTGAAGAGATGCTTTCCCAGCGTTACGAGGGCGTAAAGAATGAACTCGGCATATATATTACGCCGGCCTTCCCCAAACTTATCTATGTACTGGAACCGGATAATATTGACGAAAACGGCAAATTCTGGTATTTGACCCGTCTGGCGGCCAAATGTACTGCCAGACGTCTGGTGCCCGATTATATTTCGGAAAAAAAGATGAAGGAGCTGAAAGAGGGTAACTGCTTCCCGGTTATGGGGTGCCGTTCTGCGCTCTCTCCCTGGAAAGATGCCAATGGCAACTATAAATTTTATGGCAGATTTAATCAGGGCGTAGTCACATTGAATCTGGTTGACATTGCATTATCCAGCGATAAGGACATGACCAGATTCTGGAAAATCTTTGATGAACGTCTGGAATTGTGTTACAAGGCCTTGATGTGCCGTCATAACCGGCTGAAGGGCACGTTGTCTGATGCGGCGCCGATTCTGTGGCAGAACGGAGCGATTGCCAGACTCAAAAAAGGCGAACCGATTGACCATCTGCTCTATAATGGCTATTCCACCATCTCTTTGGGCTATGCCGGATTATGTGAATGTGTGCGCTATATGACTGGGAAAAGTCACACCGATCCGGAAGCCACGCCATTTGCGATAAAGATTATGCAGCACATGAATGACGCATGCGACAAATGGAAGGCAGAGACTACTATCGGATTCGGCATTTACGGTACTCCGCTAGAATCGACGACCTACCGTTTCGCAAAATGTCTGCAGAAGCGTTTCGGCATCATTCCCGGAGTAACTGATAAAAACTATATCACCAACAGCTATCATGTGCATGTATCTGAAGAGATCGATGCCTTTGACAAGTTGGCATTTGAGGCGCAATTCCAGTCGCTTTCGACTGGAGGAGCAATAAGTTACGTAGAAGTACCCAACATGCAGAACAACATTGAAGCCGTCCTGCAGATTATCAAATTCATCTACGAAAACATTATGTATGCCGAGCTGAATACCAAGAGCGACTATTGCCACGAATGCGGTTTTGATGGTGAAATAGAGATTGTAAAAGACGATTCCGGAAAGCTCATCTGGCGCTGTCCGAAATGCGGTAATACCGACCAGACCAAGATGAATGTTGCACGCCGTACCTGCGGCTATATAGGTTCACAATTCTGGAATCAGGGAAGAACCCAGGAGATCCGTGACCGGGTATTGCATCTATGAACTATTGTAATATAAAAAATTCTGATATTGCCAACGGCATTGGGGTACGGGTATCTATTTTTGTCGCCGGGTGCACCCATCACTGTCCCGGGTGCTTCAACCCGGAGACGTGGGACTTCAATGCCGGCAAATCATTCGATGACGCTGTTATGGCGCAGATATTAAAGCGGATCGCCCTTCCCTACTGCAACGGTCTTACCCTGCTTGGAGGAGAACCGTTTGAAATCCCCAATCAACGTGGCTTATTGCCGTTGATAAGAAAAGTGCGGGATGATTTTCCGGATAAAACTATCTGGGCCTATAGCGGCTTTATCTACGACCGGGATTTGATTCCCGGCGGGCGGGCATATTGTGAAGTAACGGATGAAATTCTCGATGCGCTTGCAGTACTGGTTGACGGACCTTTTGTCGAAAGCCTGAAAGACGTATCTTTAAAATTCCGCGGCTCCTCCAACCAGCGTTTAATCGAGATGCCATCCACAAGAAAAAGCGGTCGTATAGCCCTATGTGACGAAGCCGTTTTTTCAAATTAAATCAACGCCGGAACATATCCAACTCTTTTTTTACTGTGTTTATATACTGCCAACTACAGTAAAGCATGGCATTTCTTACACGGTGGTCAAATGGATTTTAAAGTTGCCAATACCGCCTCAACCTGAGAGTTCAGTTCGCTGAACACTTCTCTGTGTGCATACGACTCTATCATCAGCACTTTGGCGTCCATATCAATAAGATAGATATTGCCTCTCATCGGGATATCTTCTATATAAAATTCAAAATCTACACATAGGCACGGCCACCCGTTTCTTTCCGTTCTCTTTATTTCATATATTTCCGTATTTGCACCAAATTTTTGGGCGATCATAGAACGCCAATCACTGTCGCTACACATAAAAGCAAGCTTTCCCTCTAGCTGTGGCGAAACTGCTATCCCCATAGCGCCATAATCACAAAGCAGTTGTATCTCCAGAGAACCATCGTCTGAAGGCAATTCTTCGTATTGCCAGTTTGCCGGCACAGTCATTTTTATGCCGAGCTCATTACTTACCAGCTTCTTTGTTTCTATGCCAAAGCTGGAAAAAGCAGATGCTTTTGCCTCCTCGGCACCTTGATTATGAGTTATGAATGAAAAAGCAGAATAAAGTAATAGTATTAAAATAGCTAACGCTGAAAGAATATAATCTTTACCGCTTACTTTTCTATATGTTTGGGGAATAAGCTCTCTGACTTGTTTGGAAAGAGCAAGATAACGGAAAAGAAATATTGCTACGATGCTAAATCCTATTATACCTGCTGTTCCAGATACTATTACTATTGGAATTAAATCACTGAATATTAGAGCTATCACCTCATCCATAAGTCCATAAAGAAGTACATAGAGGATGCAAAGTGTGGCAATAAATACAGCATTGGAGCTTCTTCTAAAAAAGGCGATAGCGGTATATATTGCTATGCCAAATGTCATTATACCACCAACAATGCCTACCAATGCAAACGCCCAGCTGTTTCCGTATTCTGAAATATTTAATGTCGCAATTGGGCGGATGGCACTATATAATCCTCCCAAGCCAATAAGTACAATTAAAATTAAAAACCATCTAATCCCTCCCCGAATTTTTGTTGTTGCCTTTAAACCTTCTGCGGTATAATGAATCGGCGGAGCATCACCTGCTATTTCATGAGATGATATAGTATCGTCTATCTCTTCTGTGTACGCAGGGCAACTTCTTCCATCAAAAATTATACAATATGCAGTATTACGATTTCTGCAATTATTACACTGTTCTTCAATCACAATCGTCTCTCCTTTTCTATATATTTTCCCATGTTCAAATTTTTTTCAAAATCTTCACATCAGAATTCCGGTGTCTCTTAATTTCTCAAGATTCGCTTTCTCTATAAAAAACCAAATAATAGAACATAAACCCGAAGTTAAAATCCTATTAATGCAACACCATTGCGCTATGCAATGAAACCGTGTTTTCGAAATAAGAAATCCTGTTTTTATTTGTTGTCCTTATCAGCTATTTCTATCACTCCCCAAATAATAGCGCCAATACCAGTCAATAATACAATATAAGCCCGAACCTCAAAATCCGTTAGCGGTGGAGCAAAAGTATAGAAAGGATTATTATCAACAATATTCCAAAAAATGACGCACAATATTATACCGACTATTATCTTCATGTATTTATTCCTTATTGCCAATATTATTTAGCTTATTCGTGTTTATCCGCTTCTGAATAATGCCCTTGAATTTTTTATCACTCCGGTCGCCAACGGTTTCCGGGTTGATCAGAGTCGGTATTTGTACTTCGGATTTTTTATTAAAGTAGTGCTTAATTACGAGGGCCACAGTGGCATTAATTATTCGCCCACGTGGAGTATAATTACAAGCCCGACCAGTTACTGCCATGATTAGCACAGCAGCGACGCCAAGCAGTAATTTTTTCATCATAATCATCACCGTCACCTCTATAATTCGGAAGTAAGAATTTTCTTATTATCAAAATTAATCTTCTCATATACACTTACGCGCTGTTGCAACTCTTTAACCAGCAGATCATCTTCACACAATTCAGCTAAACGGTGCTGACAAGCCTCACACTCTTTCAAATGCGCTTTGCAGCAGATTCTGGATAATACCGACATCTCTCCATGCCGGAACATATCCAACTCTTCTTTACTGTAACAACCCATATATTATTTCTCCTCCAGTTTACTGATAATCAGTTTCAACATCTTCAAACACCGGCTCTTTGCTGTGTATACCGCTCCGATTGATATTCCAAGTAAATCGGCTATCTCCTCTACCGGCATTTTCTGAAAAACGTACATTTCAAACGCGGCGTAATTCCCCGGCTGAATACGCAATTTCAATTCAGCCAAAGCAGAATTCAATATATGCTGCTGCCACTCATCGTTCCATATTGCATCCCATTCGTCATTGGAGACAGGTTCAGGAACAGACTCTATCGGAACGTCTTTATATCGCTTATACCACAGCTTGATTGCATGATTCCGGACAATTTTTTTTAAATAGTGGCGAAACCGCCCTTTTGCCGGATCATATTTGAATATTACATTATCCGGAACTTTATCAATGTCGTATTTATCCAGAATATTTTTCTGGAAAATCTCGCACATAACCGTCTGAACCAACTCGTCGTTTTCATCCGTGGTTAAACCGCAGTCATTGCCGACCAGAATCATCAACGGTTTATAGGTATCATAAAACTCCTGCCAGGAGATCTCGTCTCCGGCACGAACCTTGGCCAATAACGATTTTTTAGTGGTGAATGCCATACAGCAGATAATCCTTTCAGTATTCATCTGCTACTAACTACCGTAAAGCATGGCATTTCTTACACGGCGGTCAAATAAATTTTAAAGTTGCCAATACCGCCTCAAACTGCGGTTTCAAATCCTTGAACGCGTCTTTGCGCGCCGTCAAACTGATCAACAACGTTTTATCGCCCCTGTCAATATAATAATTGTTGACTCTTACAGGGATTTCTCCAAAATAGTATCCCATATCAATATATATACACCGGCTACCGGCTTTTTCCATCCTCTTTATTTCATATATTTCCGGCTTCACTCCCAGTTCAGCCTCCAAAATGGATGACCAATAAAAACGTAATCCACTATCGCTGTAATCCCAAAGTTCAGCGCCTGGCGGCATTGCCTGTATAATTACATTGTCAGCAAAATAATTGTGATAACCGCAATATATTATAGCCGCCTGAGTATCGCTTGCCACTTCTTTAGCTACTTCAATAAATTTTTGTACCTCCTGAGGCACATCGTCTGAATTCACATTAAATAATTCTTCTTTAAACGCATCATCTATTATATTCCATTGTGCCGGCATAGTCATTGCCACACCAATATTATTATTCACGAATTCCTGAGTTTTAACATCAGCAATATCGAATTCAGACTCAGGCAGAATCCGCCATATGCCTGCCGCCGTCAGAAAAATTATTAAAATTGAAATCGGCCAGTACCGTAAAACCCCACGCCAAAGCCATGAAAACCATCCCCGCACATATCTGGAAAAACATCCGCAACAATATTTGACCTTATCAACAATGGTTTCACCGTACAACGTTTTGCGTTCAATTTCACTTAATTCCCGTTCCGCCGCGCCGATATCGGCAATTCGCCCCTTGATTTGGCGGTCGCACAACCGGAAAGCGAAACGCAAAAGGAATTTACTGTGCAATGCCGGTTTGAATCCCTGCGGGATGGAGGGAAAATGCTCTGCGCTCATTCCGGTAACAATACAATATATAACTTTCCCTAAAGCGTAAAGATCGCTCTTCTGCCTGGATGATTTATCCGGGATATCTTCAACCGTTTCACGCAGACGCAGTTCCGGCGGCAGAAACTCCAGGGTACCCATAAGATGAGACATGGTGGCGGTAAATGATGACACCAGCCCGATATCCCCGAGTTTGGGTTTTCCCTTTACAAACAGAATATTTTCAGGTTTTATATCACAATGAGCGAATCCGAACTCATGCAGTTTTTTTACTGCTGCAAAGATATCATTTATCACCCTGCCCTGCTCGTCAACCGGCAGTGATCCATGTTCGAGTCTTCGCGACAATGTATCCGGGCGATACTCATTATCATCACCGCAGTTATCGGCTGCTTCCATTGAATAAAAGAGGCTTTCACTATCTTCAGAAACATGAAAAATGCGTAATAATCCATCTGTTTTCCCGGTTATTTCCCGATAGCTTGACACTCCTGTCAACTCCCGTTCCCAGTAATTCCCCAACCGGTTCTTTGGGATCACCTTTACCGCCACATGTTGTCCGGATATATCAGAACAGTAGTATACCTCTCCAAATGCTCCGCCGCCACAATGATGAATTATTTTCCATGTATGAAAAGAAGTGCCAGGTTTAAAACTCATAATAATTATCTCCTTAAAATTAAGGTAATGTAAGAGAATATTTTTTCAATATTATTTATAGCTTTTTTAAAATAAAAATTTTCTACTTTCTCAGATAATTCGTGTCAGATATTATAGTAAAAAAGTAAGTTGTTATAGACAGATATTAGAAATTAAAGAAAATAAAAGGAACGAAGATGCAACAGATAAAATTATTATTTCAAATTTACTGTCTATTCATTATCTTACTGAGTTCAACTTTTTGTATTGCGGAAGAGACAACCTCTACAAAATATGAATGGAACATTCCGACACTTGCAGTAATAAGCGATATAAATGGTAATATAGTATCACAGAGTTGTTCAAAAAGTAAATTTTCTATGACATATAATAACTCGTCGGACATTTTAAGAGTTTCCACATCTGACGACACTCCTTTAGGCTCCGGAGATACTATCCGTAATAATGTATGGCTTGCGGCTGTCAGCGCCGCGTTACAACGTAACGAGACCTTAAGCGGTTGGCATATAAGTATTGATTTTTCCGGTAATGTTGATGGACCAAGCTCCGGAGCAATTACAGCACTGTACATACTCTCCGCTTTGGACGGGCGTACCCCGCCTGAAGACTTTGCCGCAACTGGAACAATTATGCCAGATGGCACAATAGGGCCGGTTGGTGGTGTTGCCTACAAACTTGAAGCCGCCGCCGAATCCGGCATGAAAAAAGTATGTATTCCCGCATTCATCCGCTTTGAACCGCAGCCGGACGGCAGCCTGATTGACCTTGCCGAGAAAGCTGAACAACTTGGTATTGAACTTATATTGGCAGAAAATTTGGAAGAAGCATATGCGGCGATGCATGATTTGCCATCAAAATTTATCATGGTTGATGATGTAAAAAAAATCTCTGCCATTCCTAAAGCAACAGAAAAAGCACTTATAGAACTATTTCTTGAAAAAAATGAAGCTGTTGATAATATGATAAACGCAATTCCGGAAGCAACGCGTGAAGAGCTTATTGAAGATTCGTTTTTTCAAGATATAATAATAACACCATATAAGACGGCTCAGCAATATTTCATAGCTGGGAAAATTCTGCCGGCGCTGAATGATATTATGCTTTCATTTATAGGCCTTAACTCATATAACCTTGCGCAAAACCCCAGCTTTTATGAAAAATATTTTCAAGATTCCGCAACCGATTTCAGCGCATTACTTTCCTGGCAAAGACCGGACTATAATCTGCTTCTTGAGTTAAGCCGATATAATGATAAAAAATTAGCTGATTTCAGCTTTACATATGAATATTCTCGCTCGGCAGAGAATCGGAGTGAATTCTCCGCGCAATTATGCGATCCTAATGGACTCGCTAAATCTTATGGAATGGGTGAATACTATGCCTCTCTGTTGCCACCTGAAAACCTGTTGCAGCAATTGTCTGACGAAGAATTACAGGAATTTGCCTTATTAGAGCTTATATCACGTCCAGCAGTTTATAATTTTATCGTTGAATACAGTAACTTTATTGATATGTATGATGAAATAACAGGAACTTTACCACGGCTTGAAGCAAATTCTAAATTATCCGTCTGCGAGAATTTCTTTTATCAGGCAGCCATGGCGACATGCAATAATTTATACGTCTTTTTGAACGAATATCCAGAAATGGCTAGCTCAATCTCAGCCAGCCTTGATGACTCATATTACTATATATATGATTCTATGCTTAATAATGTGATAGAGATGCATGATCTCCGCGGCGTAGCGGATCCGGAATATCAGAAGGTGGCCTCCATTATCGCTCAAATCGAACTGCTGACAACAGCCTACGCCATGATGCTGCCATTGGACAGCGCTCCGGACAGGCTTGATTATTTAATGTCTTCTGCAAGAAATCAAGCTTTAAGAAGCATTAGATCCTGCACAAACAGAGGTATAGTATGCCTTTATTCAATCGAACAATTCCAAGAGGCGGAAACAGCAAAAACAGATCCTTTGACAGCAATTCCCTATTATTGGCAAGCGGAATTGAGCGCAAAGGCTTTAAAAATAATTTTCGAATAACTGCTGTAATACCATCTTTGAAAGAAAGCATGGCACTTCAATAAGAAAAGCAACTCTAGTTGAGTCTGTGGCAAGAATCTACACCTCTCTTTAATAAATCGCGAACGCGGAAGTGAATAAAAACAAGCTGTCCTGCCAAGAAAGTTCATACGGCAAGAGCTATCATCTCTTAAGAAATCGTAGCGATTACCGATGGTAGTTTTTACCATTATCTGTACACGTATCATAGTGATATTCATTATCGCCGCTTTAATGATAGAATATTTCAATTAAAAAATTTTTTCTAATATTATGGCAATGTTTTTTTATAAATCAATGTCAGATATCATACTAAAGAAGTAAGTTATTCTGTAGATAACATTAATAATTTTAATCAGATCTTTAGTTGTAAAAAAGGAACAGAAGAAATGAAATTCAATCATTGGATACGCCACACATTAACAGGGAAAATTACCATCTGCATTTTAGCCGTACTGCTAATTGCAACCTTATTTTACTCCCAGATAATTCAAATCTTCAATAATTATCCCAGAATTGATGTAACCAGAATTGATACTTCTGTTGATTTCAAAAATTTTCTTGATCAATGTTCATTAGAGGATCGTATCCAGCTCATGCAGAGTTTGAAAGGTTTGGACGATATTGAACTGAGGGATGAATATTTTGGTCATTTGCCTTATCTGGATACGCTTGATAAATATACGGAAGACAAAGATATGGCTTCTGCCGAACTGCCTTTAAAACCAAGTACTTTTAATGACGTTCCGCCAGAAACTGTAGCAAAAGCCATGGATATGGGAATTATAGATAAAAATATGGTAAGCAGTGAAAATATATGCCGTGAATTGATATGGCGCAGATACAATAAAACCAGATATCTGTTCCTGGATCACAACAATATCGACTATCATAAAGACATTGTTCAATGGGTTGCAGAAGAACACGACATCCCGGAATCAAAAATCAATAAATTAAGTACATATTATTTGGAATATGCCATTGCGGAAAAATTTTTTGCTGAATTATGGGACAAATTAACCGTTGAACAGAGAACAGCACTGCTGACACAAATCGAATCTAACAGCAATTCTACTATCCATAATAAGTTAGCTATCGCCGGCATGAGCGGAGCAGCTGCAATTGCAGCATTAAGCGCGACCGTCGCTTTTACCGGGTTTGCATTCTATACAACATTATCCTCAACCATCGCTACAGTTGCCGGGTTAGCCGGAGTTACTGTACCGTTTGCCGGATACATGGCAGCCTCATCCGGCGCCGCACTGTTAGCCGGACCTGTCGGATGGGGTATTGCGGCGGGAGGTCTTGTTGCAAGCGGAATCGCCATGGGATGGCGGGAGGTTGATACTGTCACCAATTTTGTTATAACAGTTAATGCAATAAAAACAAAGTATCTTGAGTAAATTAAGCGGCAATTATTTTTGACGGATTAATTTGTATTTCCGGCGCGATGTGCTATGGTAGACTCTGGGCAATGCCCGTCCATTAACAGAAAGGAGCTCGACCATGGCACATTTTTTTATCGGTAACGCCGGAAGCCGGGAATACTCTGCTCTGCTCTTCCTGGAACAATATCTCTTCGACTGCGAAGTCGAAGCCCCCACATAGCTTTCCTCCTGTAAAAATACTCTCTTCATAATCCGCCGGAGAATGCCTTATTCTACCGGTGTTCAACTGCATACAAAAAAAACAGGAGAATTCTATGACTAACTATATTAATATAAAAAAATTAACTCCGGAAAAACATCTCAACCAGTATAACGAACTTCTGCGCTACGCGTTTCAGGTAACTCAGAAGCAGCTTCTCGATTACGGTTGGGAAGATGATGACATAAGGCAATCCAAACTGCCGGTGCTGGAAAAGGCACGTGTAAGAGGATGTTTCTGCCGGGACAAGCTCGCTTCACAATTCGCAGTTTATCCTATGAAAATGAATATATTCAATCAAATATGCAAAATCGGCTTCATAACCAGTGTAGCAACATATCCGGAATATACCGGCATGGGATTAATGTCAAAACTTATGCGCAAATCATTGGAGGAAATGCGCGAACTGGGAGAGAATCTGGCCATTTTGTATCCATTTTCCATACCACTGTACCGCCACCGGGGTTGGGAGATCATTGCTGACAAGATGACATTCCGGATAAAAGACAGTCAACTTCCGCAGAATATATCCTCATCTGGCTATGTTCTACGGGTAGATAAAGATAATCGTGAATTCAAGCTGCTGCACAATACATTTGCGGCCCAAACCCACGGCTGCCTTATGCGGAATGATCTGGCGTGGGAAGAGTATTGGCGCTGGGCCGAAGATGACACCAATGTCGCGGTATATTATGACAATACTTCCACGCCACAGGGATATATTGTTTATCTCATCAAAGACAACATCATGTTCATAAAAGAGATGATATATCTTACCCATGATGCCCGCAAAGGATTATGGCGTTATATCAGCGCCCATGAATCAATGATTAACGAGGTTCAAGGTAATAATTACTCCAGTGAACCAATAGCCTTTTCTCTTGAAGACAGCGACATAAAGGAGACAATACGTCCATATATAATGGGAAGAATAGTAGATGTAATTAATTTTCTAAATGAATATCGGTTTGCAATCATAGAAAAGCCAACCAGTTTGACAATAAAGGTGACAGACCCTTTCCTTGAATGGAACAATCACACCTTTTTAATTGACATTTCAGCTGACGGCAGAGCTAAAGCATCTTTATGCGATTTTAAGCCAGATTTTGAACTTGGAATAGGCACTTTAACTTCCATGCTGATGGGTTATAAATCTGCACAATATCTTGCTAAAATTGAAAGATTATCCGTCAATACCGGCAAACTGGAAATTTTGAATAGAATTATCCGCAAAGAAAAGGCTTATATATCCGACTATATTTAACAGCCACCAATAACAAAAAAATTTTGCATATTTGCAATATTGTGATATTTTTAAATAAACCAGCTCATTAACAACAGGATATTCTATTATGAAAAAAATCTTTTTATTTTTAGCCTCATCGCTCTGGTTGCTGCTTGGTGGTTGCGCCTCTCAGAGTACTGCTGAAATTCCGGCTGTAACCGGATTTAAAGTTGACAAATATCTCGGCACCTGGTATGAAATTGCCAGATTGCCGCACCGCTTTGAAAAGGATCTCGATTACGTCAGCGCCGAATATAAACTGAATAACAATGGCGGCATAACCGTAGTCAACCGCGGCGTAAAAAACGGATATCCAAAATCTGTTCAAGGTGAAGCAAAATGGAAAGGCTCTTCCGATGTCGGTGAACTCAGCGTCTCATTCTTCTGGCCGTTTTCCGGCGACTATAAAATTATTAAATTGGATGATAATTATCAATGGGCAGTTGTCACATCTTCCACTAAAGATTACCTGTGGATCTTATCCAGACAGAACCATATGCCGGAAGAACAGTTGAAAGAGCTGCTTGATTTTGCCTCAGGCTTAGGCTTCCAGACCGGGTTGCTGGAATACCCGAAACAAGAATTGAATTAGTTGGTTCCAAGCCAGTTATTTATTTTTTCCTGAAGAGCTTCGATAAAACAGCCGGCATGATAACCATCACATACCGCATGGTGTACCTGAACAGCTAACGGCAGTTTGAGTACACCTTTTTCCGTATATTTTTTCCCAAGCGTAAATATAGGAAGCAAATAATTATCGCCCTTCCATATATTCAGATTAAATGAGCTGAATTTCAACCATGGAATCATTGATACATTGAACACATTGTCCGGACAATCAGGCTTGGGAGTCATACCTGTAGAGGTCTTATATAAATCTGTATCTTTCTGATATGCAACTAAAAATTTACTGTAATCGGAGTTGAACTCCGTCCAGATTGATGAAAAAGTTTTCTGCTCCGGATTGAATATGGTATAAGTCGGATTCATAGAGTCAAAATATCCCAGACGCCCATCCTTGGCCAACGCACTTCGAAACTCTATAAACTCATTCACCGCCGCGGTCAACAGCCACAACATTGCCGGATAGAGACGCTCGTTTTTGATTTTCTCAATCACAAGCTCAACTGTAAAAGAATAACCGCAGGGGACATTATTCATATAATGCAGATAATGTTCCCTGCGATTCCAATTTTCAATATCGATAAAATTAAACCCCATTTTAAGGCTATCAATATTCAAAAATCTTATTCCGGTTACGGCGACGTTCAAGCTCAGTAAGCAGAATCTTGCGCATACGGATATTCTTCGGCGTCACTTCCAAAAGTTCATCGTCATCAATATATTCCAGTGCCTGCTCAAGACTCATAACCAATGCCGGAGCGATTTTCATATTGCGGTCACTGCCAGCCGCACGCAGGTTGGTAAGCTGTTTTGCGCGCTGAACATTGACCATCAAATCACCTTCTTTACAATGTTCGCCTACAATCATCCCTTCGTAGGTCTCCACATTCGGCTCAATAAAGAATGTACCGCGCTGCTGCAAACCGTCAATCGCGTAAGGCACGGCACGACCGTTGCCCATCGAAATCATCACACCATTCTGGCGAGTTGGAATTTCTCCTTTGTAAGGCTCATAATGAGAAAACTGACTTGCTACTACCGCTTCGCCACCGCTAACTGTAAGCGCACGGCTGCGCAGACCGATCAAGCCGCGGGTTGGAATCATAAACTCAAGCTGCTGACGGGCTCCGCGGCTTTCCATACTGCGGAGTTCGCCACGCCGCTGCCCCACCAATTCAATAATCTTACCGGCATATTCGTCCGGAACATCAACCGTAAGCCGTTCTATCGGCTCATTTCTAACTCCGTCGATATCTTTGAAGATAACATGCGGTTTAGCTACGCTAAGTTCATATCCTTCACGACGCATATTTTCAATCAAAATTGAAAGATGCAAAACGCCACGCCCGGAAACCTTGAAGGCATCGCCGGAATAGTCCTCTACCCTCAGTGCCACATCGCGTTCCATCTCATTATAAAGCCGTTCACGCAAATGCCGTGAACTGATATATTTTCCGTCTTTACCGAATAATGGTGAATCATTGACCCGGAAAAGCATACTGATGGTTGGTTCGTCCACAGCAATAGGCGGCATTGCTTCCGGATGTTCCGCATCGGCAATCGTGTCGGAAATATCTATTCCTTCAATTCCCACAATTGCGCACAGGTCGCCGCATTCCACTTTGTCCGTCTCTTTTCTTTCCAGACCGGCAAAAGTAAAAAGCTGTTTGATATTGGCAGGTTGAGTAGAACCATCACGTTTAATCAGTGTTAAAGGTTTTCCCAGTTCAAGCGTACCGCGGTACACCCGTCCTATACCGATACGGCCGACATATTCAGAATAGTCAAGTGTTGCCACCTGTGTCTGCACCGGCCCTTCAATCTTTTCCGGCGCCGGAATATATTCCAGTATCGCATCCATCAGCGGCAGTATCGACTCCCGCGGATCGTTCAGATTACGCACGCACCAACCATCGCGTCCGGAGGCAAAAAGCAACGGAAAATCCAGCTGCTCGTCGGTGGCATCCAGTTCGCAGAAGAGGTCAAAAACCTTATCGTGAATAACCTGTGGCCGTGCGTCGGGTTTATCAATCTTGTTTATAACCACTATCGGGCGCAAATTCAATTGCAACGCCTTGCCCAGCACGAAACGGGTCTGCGGCATCGGACCCTCAGCCGCATCCACCAGCAACAGCACTCCGTCCGCCAGCTTAAGCACCCGCTCCACCTGACCGCCGAAATCGCTGTGTCCCGGAGTATCGATCACATTGATCTTCACCCCTTTATATTCTATACTGATATTCTTGGAAAGGATTGTTATTCCGCGTTCGCGTTCAATATCGTTGCTGTCCAGAAAGCATTCAGCCACCTCCTGGTTCTGGCGGAAGATATGTGCCTGCTTCAGAATCTGATCCACCAACGTGGTTTTCCCATGGTCAACATGGGCTATAATTGCAATATTTCGGATCGGTTGCATGATTGTTCCAATCAAGCGGTTGCTTGTGTTTAGATTGTTTTTATTTTTATTGGCTTATAATATAGCATTTTTTCTCTTATTTTCAAGATAACCGACACCCAAAACTGCAACCATCCGGATACCGCTGTTGTAAAATAAAAAAACCTCCGGAGGGGACTCCGGAGGTTGCAATACAAGACCTGTATTAAAGCTGTTTCAGAGAATCCGCATAGATAGAACGGACAGCTTCTCTGGTACCATCAGTCGGTGCGACCGAAATAAGACCTGCCAGACCGGGTGTTTCAAACGCCAGATCTGTAAGTCTGTCAATATCCTCGGCTTTTACACCGATATCAACCAGTTTTTCCGCTACGCCGACCGAAGCCAGCCACTTTTCCACTCCACGTGCTGCCGCCAATGCTTCGCCCGGTTCACCTTTCAATCCAGGAACGATCGGACTCAAAATATCAGCCATTACCTCAGCTGTAGCCGGATAGATATTTTTCACCACTGCCGGCAGCAGTACCGCCAGCCCAAGACCGTGGGACAATTCCGGTTCAACCGCGCTCAATGGATGTTCCAGCGCATGCGTGTAATGCAAAAGACCGTTATCAAATCCCACACCAGCCAGCATTGAAGCATAATGGAGGAAGTAACGGGCCTTAAGGTCGCCTCCGTCCGCAATTGCCGCCGGGAGATATTTTGCTACCAACCGGATTGTCTCCTTGGCCAGCAGTGCAGTATAGGGAGTGGCGACTTTACTGGTGGCGGCTTCAACCACATGGTTGACCGCATCAATACTTACATAGCGGGTCTGTTTAGTTGAAAGTCCGGCAGTCAGAGCCGGATCGTCAATCGCCCATGTCGGATAGATGCAGTCATACGCAATAGCCGGCTTGTAATGTTTTTCCGGGATAGTAACCACCGCAAAGCGGTTGGTTTCAGAGCCGGTACCATGAGTAAGATTGATCGCTACAATCGGCAGTGCCGCTGTGGGAGCAAACTTCATCTCATAAAGCGAACGAGCGTCTTCTCCCGGATTCTTCAGCAGTATCGCCGCGCTTTTGCCTGCATCTATCGGGCTGCCGCCGCCAATAGCGATTACCGCGCCGGCGTTGATTTTACGGCCTTCAGCAACCGCTTCATCGACCTGTTCAGCAGTCGGATTAGGAGTAACTTTGTCGTAGACAAAATAGGCCAGATTATTCGCTTTCAGGGCAGCTTCCACTTTATCCCACGCGCCGGTACGGCGATAGGCCGAGTGACCGGCAGTAACCAGTACCGCATCCACGCCTCTTGCCTTCAGTTCAGCGGCAATGTCTGCAATCTTATTGATTGCGCCAACGCCGAAGTAGACCAGAGTTCTGGTCCGGATTTCAGCAATTTTGTTAATGTCAACAGTATCTTCCCACATATAACACCTCCTTGGTTGTCATTTTACCAGAACTAAAATATAAGCATAGGCGTATTTCCCGGCGCTGCGAGTAAAAGTCCAGTCCGGATTACCATCAGGATTGGTTCCGACGCCAAGATCCGCCCCGGCATTATTCTGCCATGCGTTAAAAGCAAACAGTGTCTGTTTTTCTGCATAATTATGCACCTGAAAAGAACCGTATCCGACTCCGGTAGTGGCTATCATATCGCCAAAGTCGAATTTTTCATCCGAAGCTCCCGGTATTCCCATTTTGTTTTCCGGCACATAGTTACCCGGGAAAAATTCAATATTGCATCCTTTTTCAAAAAAGCCGTTTTTGATTCCGGGCACATTGGATGTCACCTTTACATTATTAACTTCACACTGAAAGGATGCTCCGCTGGCGACTGTCGGCAGACCAACCTTTTTTATATCATCAGTAAATGCATCCATATCTACGGCGACAAATTCACTCTGCCCATCTGCTTTGACCAATTGCACAAAATAGGCAATTCGGCTGAAAGCGCATGGTTCGTCATTTGCAATCGTATATACTGCTGAAAGTCCGTCGCCGCTCATAATATTACTGCCCGGCTGAAAACGGTATACCAGCTTATAATCCTTCAATTCCGGCACCAGAGCATCCACCCTTCCCCGCGGAGGCAGTTCACCATAACGGAATGAACCGAGAGGCAAGCCGGTTTCAACATCAACTATGTTGGCCTCAGCTGTATGATCCCAGCCGTAACGCACCATGGTCGGCGCAGTCACATCCTGAGCAGATACGATTATGCTGGTGCCGTTTATCTTAAACTGAGCCGGATACCATCTGCCGATGTCATCTGCGATTTCAAATACCGCCGACCCGCCGGTCGATGCCAGTCCGCGGCAATTTTTGAAATCGAGTTTCATCGAACTGCCATCCATCGTAACAGCTGCCAACCTGGGTGAATCAGGATTCGGAACATCTAGCTTATAAGTATATTTCAATGCCTTGTTGGCCAACCGCGCGCCAACCATACGCTTATCCGGCGGATGGATGTCATTAACTGAATGAATATCGTTTATCACTACCATACCCACATTTTCTGCGCTGTCGGCATAACGTTCCTGAGCTTCCCACATTTTCGGCAGTTCATCCGGATTCGCCTGTTTTAAATGCGGTGCAAGCTGAACGAAATAGAATGCCAGTGAATTATCTTTGAAAGCCGAACGCCATCCATCGACCAGCATAGCCATCATCTGATCGTATACTTTCCCATCCCACAAATTGGCTTCGCCCTGATACCAGAGAAAACCGGCCATGGAATATGGTGTAAGCGGTGCAATCATGCAGTTATAAATGACAGACGGATCGCCGAGCATTTTTTTTGCGGCAAGCTGCCATGGATATACCGGCGGGGCAGGAATTTCACGCTTTTCATCAAAAGCATCGGATGCGGCATCCTCCCATTCATCCAACTGGTCAAAATACCCCTCCAGCAGCTGTTCCTGAAATTCACTTCCGGGCTGACGGGCAAGCAACAGCTCGCGTTTTGTCCGCCACAATTCGGCGTTGGAAGCGATGATCGCCTCTGAAGCGATCCACGGTTCAATTCTGGTTGCACTCCAGCTGGAGTTGATCATTCCGACCACCACCCCCAGCTCGCGCTGAACCTTTTCCGCAAAGAAATAGCCCACCGCGGAGAAATTTTTTGCGCTTTCCGAATCGCACAACTGCCATTTTACATCTCCATTCAATGCCGTCTGTGGATAAAAAGAGGAGTCCCGGTTGACATTGAAAAGCCGGATATCCGGATTATTCACATGCTTCAACAGCTCTTCACCGTCGGTGTTATTGCGCATGGTCCATTCCATGTTGCTCTGCCCAGAGCAGAGCCATACTTCGCCAAGCATAACATCATTTATTACAATGGTATTATCTTCTCCGGCAATTTCCATAGTATAAGGGCCACCTGCCTGCATTGCCGGAAGCATTACCAGGAAACGTCCGTCTTTGCCGGTTTTCGTCTTAGCCTCGCGGTTATTCAGTCTAACCGTAACTGCCTCGCCTGAATCCGCAGTACCGAACACCGCTATCGGTTTTCCTCTTTGCAAGACCATATGATCGGAAAACAATCCGTTAACCGTAACTTCCGCACTTGCGGTCCAAAAAGCCAGTATTCCTGATACGGCAACAGATAAAAACTTAGTTCTTCTGCACATTGTCATCCAGTCCGCCCTCCTGTATTATTGCGTTGCTCTGGATATATTACTACCCAATAACGCCATATTCAAGAATTTTATTCTTCAAACCCGTTAAAAAGGTTGAAAATAACAAAAAAAGCGATACCTTAAACAATATAGTTATAATCATTTTCAAGTCGGAACTTATCAATAACAAATCAAGGTGTATCATGAGTATCGATTCGATTATCGCCAGATATGAGAATGAACTGGTCAACTCCGTCATTCCGTTCTGGGAAAAGAACTGCGAAGACAAAACCTACGGCGGATATTTCACCATGCTCGACCGCGACGGCTCGGTATACGACACGGCGAAATATATGTGGATGCAGTGGCGCATAGTCTACATGTTTGCCACATTCTACAACTCCCCGTACCGTAAAGACAACTTCCTCGACATCGCCCGCCAGGGTTATGACTTCCTCACCAAACATGGCAGACTTGAAGACGGCAGCTACTATTTCCAGCTCAACCGCAAAGGTGAACCGGCAATGGCTCCGTACAGCATCTTCTCTGACTGCTTTGCCGCCATGGGAGCTGCGGCCATGTATGAAGCCACCGGCGAAGACAAATACCGTCAGGAAGCCGAATCCGCTATGAACAGCTACATCCGCCGCATTCCCAACCCCAAAGGCAAATACGAAAAATGCCTGCCGGGCAAAGGCGACCGGCTTTCGCTCGGTTCCTATATGATTCTTGCCAACCTTGGCGCAGTAATGAAACAGTCGCTCAAGTCCGACAAGTATGAAAAAGATACCGAAAATGCGGTTAACACCGTTATGAAAATGTTCTGGAATCCGGGTTTGAAGGTACTGTTTGAAAATGTCAATAAAGACGGCTCTTTCGATCTTGAATCCTGCGAAGGCCGTTTTGTCAATCCCGGTCATGGACTTGAAACCATGTGGTTCATCATGAACTATCTTGAAAGAACCGGCAAGAAAGATATGATGCAAGATGCATTCAAATATGTTGACGGCATCTTTGAGTTCGGTTGGGACAAACAGTATGGCGGCATCTTCTACTTCATGGACGCGTTGGGCAAACCGCATATGGAACTGCAGTGGGATATGAAGCTGTGGTGGCCGCATAACGAAGCGATCATTGCCATGCTTTATGCTTACCGTCTTTCCGGTGACCGCAAGTTCTGGAATTACTTCAAGATGGTTGATGAATGGACCTGGAACCACTTCCCGGACAAGGAATACGGCGAATGGTTCGGCTACCTCAACCGCCGCGGCGAACCGACCCACATGCTTAAAGGTGGCAAGTGGAAGACCTTCTTCCACGTTCCGCGCGGGTTATATTTTGCCATTGAACAACTTAAGGCAATCAAGGCGGCTGGATTACCGACCGATTGAGCTTAAACTGCGACACGGCAGAATACAAAAGCGCCGGAAATCCGGCGCTTTTTTTTAACATCAGGGAATGCAATGAACAGGGAAAATTCTGAAGAGCTGGAAGTATTAAGGACTTTTGGTAACAGCATGTTAGGAGTATTTTCTCCGGGAGATAAAATTTTCGCCAGAAAGATTGATTTCTCCAGTCCGCAGGCTGGTGACATCATTGTATTTACCCAAAACAACCGGAAACAAAGACTGGTTGTGCACCGGATTATTAAACGTAACGAAGACCGGATTCTGACGCATGGCGACAATAATCTGCTGCCGGACAGACCAATCACTCGCAAAAACGGCGATATATATCTTGTGGAAAAAGCATTGCGAAACGGCGAGCCGGTATATTTTTCACATGGTGCGCAGGGAATGCAGGATTTTTATCAGCATCAGAGGAAAAAGAAGCTTGTTCAAAAATTACGGCAAATAATCAGGAGGGCATTTTCCTGTGCGCCGCTACGGCTATTTGCCCCGTCAGTAAAATTACTGGAATACAAGGAGTTCCGCCGTCAAGGCATCCGCTTCAAAGCAATGTTATTCTACAAAAACAGACCGGTTGCCGTTTTTGATTTCAAACGCCGCTGCTGGCGGATAAATAACTGGTGGTTGCTGTTCTATACACCTGAAATGTTAGCTCACATTATTCCAGAATAAAACAATTTTTTATTCACAAACGCACCTGCATTTCCCATCCGGCAACATTCAATCTGCCAGACTACACAAAACAGACACTGCCACCGTATTAAATTTGTTTTTTTGATATTTCAGGTTATAGTAGAACCACAAAGAGAGTTTTTTGAGGTGAACTCCATAACTTTTATCAATTCAACAACCAGAAAGGGAAGAATTATGAAAAAAATAGTCTTATCCGCTGTTGTCACGCTGGCTATGGTATTGACCGGCTGTACCTCGGTCAACACCAATGATGCCGCCCGTGCTTTCAATGCAACAATCAAACCGGCAGAATTCCAAACCATCATTGAAGCAGGCGATACCAAAGTCAACGGAGAGGCTCAGTTAAATGTACTTTTCGGAATTTTCAGCTGGGGTGTGAGCGAATTTGCGGATCGTGCGTTTGAATCAGAATATGATGATATGCCGGTAGTAAGCCTCTTCTCCAGCCCGCTGACACTGGTCAAAGATGCAGCAGCTTATAATGCCTGCAACACCAATAAGTGCGACGTGATTTTAAATGCCAAATATAATATCAAAACCACAGACTACTTTGTCTTCAAAATCTACAATTGCAAAGTATCAGGTTATCCGGGCGTGGAAAAAGGTCTGAAACCGGTCAAATAATACAGTTTCAATTTTCATTTGCGTTAATAAAAAAACCGCTGCGTATAGGCAGCGGTTTTTTTATATTTCCGAACTTGGTCACAACGTTTCGGCTCTGCGGCGTAACTTTTCATTTAATTGCATCATATTGCTCATACGGGAATTACGGGTACGCCCAAGTTTTATCATAGCTATGGTAGTAAGGAAGTTAAGCGCTTTCTTAGTTGCGGTTCCGGCCTTCATTCTGGTGGATCCGGCAACCAATTCTGCCCCGCTATGCAAGGCGATTACGCAATCACACTCAACTCTTTTAATTTCAGATTCCTGAATCATTATTGTCCGGCAGCCGCACTGCCGGGCAAACGAGATCCCGGAACGCACATAGTAAGCGCTGCCGCTGGCGGAAATACCGATTACAGTATCCTGCGGAGTCAGATCAAGCAACAATAATTCCGGCACACTTGAGGCATCTTCTTCGCCGTCACTTTCGATAGTCAAGGCGGCATCATCATTACCTCCGGCGACCAGTGCAACAGCTCTGGATTCCTCAATCCCATAAGTGCAAGGCAACTCCACCGCATCCAGAGCCGCCAATCTTCCGCTGGTACCGGCGCCAAGATAGATCAGCCGCCCCCCTGCTCTGAAATGTTCAGCAATTTTTTCTGCTTCATTACCTATTATATTAACAGAGGCGCTCAAATTCTCCGCCGCCTGCTTTTCTGCATCATTCAACATTTCTGCCAATTCTGTTCCGGGGATATCAGTAAGTTCAAGCTCTGGGAACAAAGGCTGTTCGGTCACCATTTCCGCCACTTTTGGCAATTCTCCGGATGGCAGATTTGAGCTTCCCCATGCCAGTAACGCCGCTCCGGCCAGCTGAAGTTTAGTACTTAATCCGGAAATAGTCACCCGCACCGGCTTCCGCAATTCAGGAGCAGGTTTCCGCAATCTGAGATTCAATTCCGCTTCCAGGTCGAACCCGCATTCCATTGCTGCGTTGACGACTCCGCCGATCAATAAAATACGGTCAATCTGGTATAATATCGCGGCGGTAGTTATAATTGCAGTCAAATCATCCAGATATTTTTCCAGATTGCCATTATGATTTTTAAAACACTCCTTAAGATCGCCATTGGGAACTGAATCTTTCAACCTTGTCAGACCTGCCAGGGAATTATAATCGCCCAACGGTGTTCTTATACTTCCCAGCAAAGCCAATTCCCGACCTGGGCGTATACGGTGGGATTTTCTGATTACAGAAAATCCCACTCCGGTGCCAACCGCCAACAGTCCGCAACAATCCTCCGGAGCAATCAATCCGGAATAACGGGCAGCAATCATTGCGGCATCAGCGTCATTAATAAGTGTTACCGGCACAGAAAATTTATCTGACAATTTTTTTATCCATTCAGGATTCCGCAGTGCGGCAAGATGATCTGACACCCGCTCCATTCCATTTCCGGCATAGTTGACAATTCCAGCCGTGGAAATCCCTACCGCCGCAATCTGATCTCCCGGCGGCAATTCTGACAGTGTTTTTTCCAGCGCGGCAGCGACTGCATCGCAATTATCTGTTACAGATGCCTTACTCGGAGTGGAAAATATCTCAAAATTCCAATCCCGGGCATTAATATTATCTTCACTTACCAATGCAGTTTTCAGATTGGTCCCCCCCATGTCCAATGCCAGAAAATAGTTCACAGTCTGCTCCGTATATAATTTTTTTAAAGTCCAGTTCAAAATAGTTGATTACTATAACTGCTGAAACTGGAAAAATCAATGTGCAGTGATATATTACTTTGCAAGAGACAATTTTTATCATCAGGAGGATATTGTGAGTTGTAATCCCAATTTAACTCCGCAGGAACTGCGGGAAAAAATAGCTGAACTGAAACAGAAACGCAATGCAATTATTCTGGCTCACAACTATGTACTGGGTGAAATACAGGATATTGCCGACTTCTGCGGCGACTCTCTTGAATTGAGCATCAAAGCTGCCGAAAATACCAATGCCGATACCATAGTATTCTGCGGCGTAAGATTTATGGCGGAAACGGCGAAAATACTTTCACCTGGTAAAAAGGTGCTTCTGCCCACACCGGATGCTGGCTGTGCAATGGCGGATATGATTGATCTCAATACACTTAACAAGATTAAGAAACAATATCCTGACGCAGTAACTGTTTGCTATGTCAACAGTACCGCGGAGGTAAAGACAGGCGTGGATATCTGCTGTACCTCGGCCAATGCGGAACGGATTGTTGCCTCGATTCCGGCAGAAAAAGAAGTTATTATGGTGCCGGACGGCAATCTTGGTGCCAACGTCGGTAACGCGCTGAAGAGAAAAATCATCCGTTACAATGGTTTCTGCCCGATTCACAACCGCTTTACCCGCCAGATGATTGAAGATCGCCGCCGGGAATTTCCGGAAGCTGTTGTCATCGTTCATCCGGAGTGCGCGCCTGATATAACAGCGGCGGCCGACGCGGCCTTAAGTACCGGGGCGATGCTCGGATTTGTAAAAAATTCTCCGGCAAAAATGTTCATTATCGGTACGGAAATAGGAATAATATATCGTCTGCGCAAAGAAAATCCGGATAAGATTTTCATACCGCTTACCGAACAGGCAATCTGCCCGGACATGAAAAAATGTGAACTTTTTGATGTATATATTGCCCTGCGGGATATGAAGGAAGAGATAATCCTGCCGCAGGAGGTGATTGATTCAGCCAGAGGCGCAATTGAAAAGATGCTGAAATGATGAATTTGTCTCCTGAACAATGCGAGATAATCTTTTCAAAAAGGAAAAGTTACGCCGTTGAAGTAAAGGATGGCAAAGTAATTCTCCGGTTGCCTTACTATTCCGGTATGCGAAAGGCACATGAACTTCTGCAAAAGCATCATAACTGGATAGAACAAAAAATACTGGAACAAAATATTAAAAAAGCGGAAAATCCGCCTGTAACAATAGAATCTGGTAAATATTTCCCGTTGTTTGATGCGTTATATGTCATAAAAGAGGGAACAAAGCTGGAGTTCAATAATGCGTTTTATATAACTCCGGGGGGAGATGCGGCAGACAAGCTGCGCCAGCTCTATCGTCAAACAGCAAAGAGTATACTTGGGCTGAAACTGGCGGAAAAAGCAAAACAATGTGATATAGTATATTCAGGCATGAAAATATCCAATGCCAAAACACGCTGGGGATCATGCTCATATAAAAAGAGTATCAATCTCAATTGGCGTTTACTGCTGCTGCCGGAGCGGTTGGCTGATTATATTATAGCGCATGAGTTGGCGCATATCAGAGAGATGAATCATTCTAGGGCGTTCTATATGGAACTGGAAAGGATATCTCCGGAATGGCGCCGGGCGGAACGGGAATTACGACAATACAGTTTGAATCTTGACAACTGGGAGTAAAACAGCATGATAACCGGTGATAAGAATCCATCGGCAAAACAGTATAAAAAACTGAGAAAACTGGTGATCACAAGAAAAATCATCAGTGCGGTTGCCGGTTTCATTATAATTGCCGGAATTGTAATTTACCTCGCATTGCCGGCAATTATTGAACATATTGTGTTGCCGCGGATTACAGAAAAGCTCGGCATAACCTACTTCAGCGCCAATGTAAGAAATATCAACTTCAACTCTTTTGATCTGGCGGAAGTTCATATTGGAAAATCGCCTGGTGGAGATCAACTGGCATTATCTTCGGTCAGAATTGATTACAAACTTTCTCTGCATAATTTTGAAATTACCAGGATTGTTGTCTCCGGTCTGAAGCTGGATGTAAAAATCGACAATAACAATAATATTTTTATTGCAGGTCGTTCTCTTGAGGAGTGGCAGGCGCTCATTCCTGCCTCATCCGGCCAAGATACTGAAGTTGATAAAACCAAATCAAGTTATTTTCATATAAATGAGGTTGCACTGGAATTTGCCTCGCTGCATTTAGCCACACCCGGTTATGAATGGCAATTCCCGATTGAAGCGCGTTTAGTGATGCCTACTGCAAATCGCCAGCAGATGAATGGTGAACTTAAAATTTTTCAAGGCCGGGATTATATAACTGGAAATTTTGCCTATTCAAGAGAATCACGCAAAGGCAATTTCAATGCAAAATTAGGTATATTCCCGCAACGATACCTGGCGTTGTTTCCAACGACAGCGAACCTGCCGATTTCCGGAGGGATAGGCGCTGAATTGAATGCGGAAATAGACGGTGCAACTATGACCGCATCCGGAACGGCTGCTTTCAACAGCCGTAATTTCAAATACGACAAACTGAACCTGTCACCGGATATGATATTTAATTTCACATTGCATGATCGGAAATTATCATTCAACTCTGTTGAAGGCTGTTTAGGCGTTAACGGCTATGGCATTCAATCCGGAACAGATCATCTGAAAGGTGATATGGATTTCAGAGGAAAAACCGCTGCGGTTGAATGGCAAAGCAGTATTGCATTTCAAGGTATAGAACTATATTGTCATCCGGTGTTGCAATTAAATTTTGCTGATGGCTTTGATATTACCGGCAATTATACTGTAACCGATAATAAGGTTAATCAAACGACTCCATTATCCGGAGAGATAACTTTTCACAAACACAATGATAATTTAAATGCCGCACTGTCATTCGCCTCGGAACAAGATTATGCCATGCAAATTCCGGTAAATGATGCTCAAACTTTCAGATTGTTCAACCTTTCCGGCAATGCGGAAATATCTCATAGTAAAATCGACACCCAAGCCTCTCTTGCGGTTGTCTCGGACAAATGGGATTTGGTAAAATCAGCCCAGGAGGCCGCCGCATCTTTGAATCTGTCCGGAGCTCAAACTGAGCTGAAAGTAAATTATAATACCGGAAATCCTCAGGCGGTCGCCAGTCAGCTTACCTTGAACAATATAACAATGTCCTCAGGCAAACAATCCGGCAATATCCGGCAATTACACATTAACGCGGCAACCGACAGCAAATTTAATTTCACCGGAGCAGATTTACTGGTAAATGATGTAATGTTTTCAATGCTTCCATTTAAAATTACCGATGTAAAATTTCATCTGCCATGGAATAAGCTCGCCGCCGATCAGGCTGTTCAATCACCGTGGCATATAAATACCGACACCGATATCTCTGTAACTGGAACAGTTGAACCAATTGATGGAGGCTATCATATATCCGGAGCCATCAATAATCCTGTTATGACAACAGCTCCCCAGATTGCAGTTAACGCCATATTATGGCCGAAAATGCAAATTCATACGGAGCTGCATGTTCCGGAACAGCTGCCGGACATGGAACTGGTACATCAGCTGTTCCCGGTTGTCCAGGCATGGAATATCGGAGGATTGATAAAGTTGGATGCCAATTATGATTATGGTTTCGGGGCCAATGGCGGCGCAGCCATACTGGGAATACGTGATGGTTATATTGAACAGCAGGAAATCGGATTATCTATTGAAGATATTGAGACCGAATTATCTCTATCCAATCTGCCGAATCTGAATACTGATGGCAAACAGGAGCTGCATTGCGCCAAGATATCATATGGCGGCATGGAGTTCAACAATCTTTATGTCGGTTTTCAGATTGCGGAGCAAGAGCTGTTTATTGATGAAGTGGATGTCGAATGGTGCGGCGGCCATATTTACTCGTATGCGCTAAGATTGAATAAAAACAGCGAAAACATCAATGCAACCGTATTCTGTGATGGATTGTTGCTTTCAGAATTTATAAACACATTCGGTTATGGCCGCGCCTCCGGCAGTGGCAAGTTATATGGCCGTATTCCTATAAGTTATGGTCCTGATGGTATTTTCATGAAACGCGGATTTCTGTACTCTGAACCGGGAGTTCCGGAACAATTCAGTTTAATGGATATGGAATCAGCTTTAGGCTTTGATCCAGCCAGTGTAACGGAACTTGATATTGCGGCTCAAGCGTTAAAAGACTTCATCTATGACTGGGTTAAGGTTGATTTTATTACGGAAGACGAAAATCTGCAGCTTGCCTTGACCTTTAACGGTCGTCCGGCCGACACACTTCCTTTCACATTTGACGCTCAGAAAGGCGGATTTGTCCGGGTGGATTACAAAGGAGCCAATTTCCAGGGAATCAATCTTACCTTGAACTGGATTATTCCATTGAATAAGATACTGGAATTAAAAGCACAGACACAAAAACTAATGAAAGGGGTTAAATTATGAAAATTCTTTATTGTGCCGTATTTGCCGGTCTGCTTGCCGTGGCCGGCTGTACGCCGACGATCGAAACAAAAAATGAGATTGAAATCAAACCGATTGAAGTAAAGCCAATTACCATGAATATCAATGTCAACGTCAAAGTTGAACGTGAACTGGAAGATTTCTTCGGTGACTTGGATCAACAGGCAGAACAACTTTAATCAAAGGAGATACTATTATGAAACTTAATTGTTTGACTGGCAAAGTGATTCTGGCATTGGCACTGATTTTCTCCACCGCCGTTCCGGTATTCGCTGAAGAGAATGATCTGGCGGAAGTCCAGAAAAGCATGAAGGCGAGACTGAAAGACATGGTAACTATGAAGAAAGATGGCAAGATAGGCGAAAATAATCTTGGTTATCTCACGGCAAGATCATCAGATGAAAAGGTAACCGAATTGGTAAAAGAAGAAAATGCCGACCGTAAAATCGTTTATGATACAATAGCCACCAAGCAGAAGGTCAGCAGTAAATCCATCGGACAGGCTCGGGCAAAACAGATTGCGGAAAAGGCGAAAGATGGCGAATGGCTCCAGAGTACTGACGGGAAATGGTATCAGAAGGGCAGTGCTGACGATCCGGCCAAAAAGAAATAATATTATTGAAAAGGTAATATTTAATGGAAAAATTAGTAATCATCGGTAGTGGTCCGGCCGGTTTTACCGCCGCCATATATGCCGCCCGAGCCAACCTCCAACCACTTCTGTTAGCCGGTATGCTGCCGGGAGGATTGCTTACTCAAACGACTGAGGTAGAGAATTTTCCCGGTTTTCCTGAAGGGGTTAACGGATTTGAACTTATGTTTAAAATGCAGCAGCAGGCAGAACGTTTCGGCACCAGAATTGAAATGGAACAGGTCGAAAAAGTAGATCTGACCGACATTAATTGTAAAAAAATATTTCTTGCCGGCGGCAATGTCATAGAAGCTGAAAGCGTAATCGTTGCCACCGGCGCCCAGCCGCGCTGGCTGGGGCTGGAGTCGGAGGAACATCTGAAGAATCATGGAGTTTCTGCCTGTGCGGTATGCGATGCGGCATTTTTCCGGGATAAGAATGTTGTGGTTATCGGAGGTGGTGATTCGGCTATGGAAGATGCTATGGCACTGACCAACTTTGCGGCCAAAGTAACGGTCATCCACCGGCGCAATGAATTGCGTGCCTCAAAAATCATGGCCGAAAGAGCGCTTAACAATGAAAAGATAAACTTTATCTGGAACGCCACTGTTATAGAAGTTCTCGGAGAAGACCACGTTACCGGAGTAAAAATACGCAATGTGGAAACCGGTGAAGAGCAAATCGTGGCTTGTGATGGCATGTTCGTTGCGCTGGGGCATATCCCGGCAACCGAAATTTTTAAAGAACAGCTTGAGCTGGATGAACATGGTTTTATAAAACTGGAAGCATCATCCAGCCGCACCAACATAGCCGGAGTATTTGCAGCCGGCGATTGTGCTGACCCGGTTTACCGGCAGGCAATTCATGCAGCCGGCATGGGTTGCCGCGCGGCGCTTGATGCAGAGCACTATTTGCGCAACCGTTAAATAAAAAAATAATCCCGGCAGGCGATCCGCGCTTACCGGGATTCTTTATGAAAAATCCAGATATGACGCGCTTTTTATCGCTGAAACACCGCGCAATCCGATTTGACTTAAAGCTGATATTCTGCGTTCACGCCGCAAGGCAATAATTCTGGAAACATATACCGGCCCCAGCCCTGGAACTCGAAGCAATGTCTCTTTATCTGCGCAGTTTAAACGTACCGGAAAAAATTCCGGATGCGCCAACGCCCAGCGCTCTTTCGGGTCTAACCGCAAATCCAGGTTGCCATTTTCATTAAAAATCAACTCTTCTGCGGCAAACTTATACTTACGCAGCAGAAAATCCACTTGATACAGTCGATGCTCTCTGGTCAGCAGCTCCCGTCCGGAATTTAAAGTAAACTCCCGCTGTTCTCCCGGAATATCCGGCTTTCCCAACCCTTTCTGATATGCGGAAAAATATATCCGGTTAAAATTCAGCCGTTTATAAATAGCATTCATATAATGAACTATCTCACTGTCTTTCTCATCTGAAGCTCCGACAATAAACTGTGTAGTTGATTTTACTCTGGAATATTTCATTCCTTTTGCGGTCTGTTCGGCAATAAATTTCAGTGGGCGGACAATATCATTCATAAAGTCCTTTTTTTCGGAGAGTTTCTTAAAATGCTCAACGCCAGGAACCTCTATATTCAGCGACACTGTACTTGCATAACTTAAAGCCTCTTCTATTGCCGCGAAACTTGCTCCAGGAATTATTTTAAGATGAATAACCCCTTTATATCGTATTTTTTTGCGTAAAATTTCCGCAGCAGCAATCATCCTCTCCATTGCCCGATCGGGCTGATCCGGCACTCCGGATGACAGAAACAGCCCGTATAACGGCCGTTTGTAGTTATACTCAGTAAATGTCCTGACAATCTCATCCGGTGTTATCGTACAGCGTTCCGCATTAGCTCCGCCGCGTAAAGGACAATATGCGCAATCATTGGAGCAGCAGTTAGTCATCAGCGTTTTAAACATTGTCCCGGTTCCGCCGGAAATTAACGGCACCGGATATAGCCACCGTGCACCGTCTGAAGACCTGCGTCTGGTATCTTTACCGGAACCGCATGCACAGGCCAAATCATACTGGGAGTCACGCGACAACAGTTCCAATTTCTCTATTGTATTCATTCTTCCAGCAAAGACCTGTATATATTAAAATAAAAAAAGCAATTACCCCGGTTAATCCGGGATAATTGCTGTAACTATGCAATAATTAACAATATTCCCGCTGCAATCCAACTACTTTACCCTGAATCACCACTTCATCCATACGGTAAACCTGAGTTGAATAATCCGGATTGGCGGGGCGCAATTCAATCCGTCCCTGAGTCAACGGGAAATAGCTCTTCACAGTTGCTTCATTTCCTATTAACGCAACCACCATATCACCGGAGCGGATATTTTCTGTCTGCCGGACGATTACAATATCGCCATCCAAGACGCCAAGATCACGCATGCTTTCGCCGGATACCCGCAAAGCAAAGAACTTATCATTCGGGAATCGAGCCAGCAGAGCAGATTCAATATAAATATCCCGTTCGCGATACTCCTGTGCATCAGCCGGCATACCGGCATTAATCCGTCCAAGCAACGGAATTGCGGTGAGGAAGGACATGTGCGGCACCGGTTTGCGTCCATTGCGCAACGCGATACTGCGTGCTTTTGAGCTGCGTGTCAATTGATTCTTGCGCTGCAAAGCCTTTAAGTGGGCAAATACAGTACTGGTTTTAATGTTAAACTTTTCACCTATTTCATAAACCGTAGGTGCCATGCCTTCTTTTTCTGAAAATTCTTCTATGAATTGTAAGATATTTTTTTGTTTTTCAGTTAGTTCTCTCATGATGGAGTCCCTCCTGCAGTTAGATTATAACACCGGTCGAAAATCCACAACAACCAGTTTACCGTCAATATTCCCCATGCCCATAACAAAGAGCCGCTCCTGCGGAACTATTATCTCTTCAGATTCACTATCGGGCATCGTCTTCTCAAACGACAACTTATATACCAATAATTTAAATGGAGTACGGTTTATTGTCGTAACAAGCTCTTTATTTTTCAGCGTCCCGCAGTCGGCAAAATTATTGCAGAATAATTTGAACTGCGCCTCATTGTCGCTGTCTTTACCGAAATCCTCGGCAAAAAGCGATTTAGCCGCGGCATAATCCTGAGCCGCCACTGCAACAAATAACTGTTCCCCAAGCTGCTCAAGACTATTCTGTTCCGTCTGAGTCAGCGGTGTAACCTGGAATGATTGTGTCTCCGTACTTCGGCAGCCGGTAACGCATAACAGCAGCGCACCGCAGACTACCAGAAGTCCGACTTTAAATTTCATTTATCCCCCCTATTTTAATTTACTATCTTACAATAAGCAACTGATAATCGGTAAACCCCGGTATTTCCACTACGCCATCACTTCCGGCCTCCCATACCGTCTCTGATGCGGGTGCAAACACCTCCTTACCACCATTCAGTTTTAACTTATATGCCGGAATATCTGATATCTCTCCAAAATCGGATAATCCGGTACGATTAATCAATACTATAACTATTTCTCCCTGGGCATTTACGGAAATAGAAACTTCTACATTATTCGGCAATCCAATGAATCCGACCGGCAATTCCTCACAGACCTCACGATAAATATTGGCCAGGATCTTTTCTATCCCTGGAACAAATTTGTAACCATTGCTGTAATAACCTCCGCTCGGCAATGCAAAATAGATCGAACGCCCAGAGCCGTAACTATTCTCCATAAGTGCAATACCTCCGCCCGGCCAATCGACACTGTCTTTTTTGCTGGAATTGACGAAAGGAATATCTATATTGGGATTAAGCTTTATATCGCCCCATTTAGTGTTTATTGTTCCATATGAACGACCATCCTTCTTATAACTTACGCCCAAAACCCGCTTTAAAGCAAAATCTTTCAATGGTGCCCCCCAGTCATTATCCAGAGAACTACGTCCTATCACAACCAGCGTACCGCCATTGGCAACGTAATCTTGCAGCAGTACAGCTTCATCCTCAGTCATTGCTGCGATACTATCGACCACCACCATCTTGTAAGAGTCGATTTTTTCAGCTGTCAAATTGTCGATAAACAATATATCGCAAGGAATATTCTGATTTACAAATGCAGAATAAAGTCCAACCTGACTGTTGAAATATTTACCCGGATTATCCGCAACCATTATCTGACGTTCAGAGAACAGCATTGCCGCATCAGCCAGCGACTCGCGGTTAATCAAACTGTTCTGAGCCCTGCCGGCTGTGGCATAACATGCACACAGATCATCCCATAAATATGGCGCCCAATTGTTGAGCATCAAACGGTTTCGGTCATCCAGGTTTGGTGCAGAGCCGCAATAACGCCAGAAGATATTCGGGTCGCGATATTTGCTGCAATACTCATACGTCCACATATGGATTCCGTCGGCATATGCCAGTCCGACAGCCAGTGAGCGGTTGAATGCTGAGCTGCTCTTGCATGAATATCCGGCTCCCGGCCATAATATCGCCCGGTCTTTAGCCGCATTGCGGAACAACTGCATAGAGAAACTCTCTTTCAAAGAACCGTTTTCATATAAATCTGTACCGATATAAGGTATCTTTGATGCCACAGACACATAACTGGTATCCTCAGGGTTGGAAGCATTCCAATCCATCATAACGGTACTTACCTGAATATTTTTCTTTGTCAACCCGTTATATAATGCATCAAGATGTTTTCCCAGGAAATCCTTTTTAAATATCTTCCATTCTATATATCCTATCGACTCAGGGAAAGTGTCCTTTTCTTCCGGAATTCTGCGTGCACTTATTTCCGGAGGTTTAATACCCCAACGCAGAAGCTCATTAGATTTTTCCCTGTATGCGTTGTTCCAGTTGCGGATGAACAACCGGTTACGATCCAATGAGCCATATAGGGAACTGGTATCGGAAATCATCGGTTCATCCAACTGTACCCCGATGCAATTCGGATAATCCTTAAACAATTTAAAGAATCTATCCGTATCGTTTATAAGAGCATCAACTTTCCCGAAATATCCGAAACTTCCAGAATCGCCATTATCAAAAGCCTCATCGCTGGTCCACGGCATAAAAGGCGCCCGGGTGTAGCGGCGCAAAGCATTCATAAAATCCAGATATCCGCCTTTACGCATAACTTCCAGCGACAGCAAATTCACACCGGCATCATTCATTGCGAGGGCAACATATTCATTGTTATAAGCATGACCTGGATATGTAAGTATATTTTCTCCGTATAATTTCCATGATATATCCATGCCTAAAATAAATTTATCAAACAAGTAATCACTGGAATATGTTCTATCCGGTTCAGGAAGTTCCGGCAGATCAGCGGTCAAAGCTCCGGCTTCCGCCGTCATAACTTTGCCCATGCTCTTCAATTCAGCAAAACCGGCCTCAAAAACCTGAATGCGGTTATCAAACTGTTCATTTGCATCGCCCTGATCTGCCCGGATATCGGTTATTGTTTTTTCAAGCATTTCATATAATGAGAGATATTCCGCACGTAAATTTTTTCCATTTGCCACAATATTTTTGGGATCCTTACCGGCCGCCTGCAATTTAAATGCGGCAATATCCAGTGCCGTACCGAACTCATAATAAGCAAGATCCAATTCGTGCCCCAGGGTTTCATATTTTTTAATCAAAGTTTCGCTGTTATAGCCGACGGTGTCACCATTTATTGTCACCTCAACCGGCACTGCGGAAAAAGTCAATTCATCCACAATTATATGAGTACCTGGCTTACCGTAAAATGTCAAAACCGGCTTGCAGAATCCAGTCAATGCAGAACATTCTGCTACGCCGGAAAATGCTTTAAACTCATTGCTTATGCCGGTCTTTTCAACTATTGCCGGAAGCTTGGAGATTTTATGTAAACGCACATTCCCAACGGGATAACTTCGTTCCAATTCCCGTTTCAGCACAACTTCTGTTGCGAATTCACTATTGCGCACTTTAGCGATTCCGCCGACATAGCAGTTCATATTAGGAGTATTGCTGTTCAGATCTTCTTCAGCAACATTAAAAACAACAGCCACATCATCTCCGGCCTGCCAGTTGGTCTCAGGCGATATATATATAGTCTTATCTCCAGCCTGAGCAGATTTCATAAGAGTAGATTCACTTCCCGGTATCGGCAATACAGAAGTATACTCATATGGCATGGCATAATCATCATATAATTCCAGTTCAACAGACACAGCGCCTGATGCTGCATCTTCCGCCCGCATAACGCCGGAAAAATTCAGATTTTCAACATTATTTAAAGGGATCAACGATCCGGGCGCAAACACAGTCTGCCCATTCTCCCCGATTTCAATTACAAAAGAGTATTTTCCTTTAAATACATTTTGGGTAGTAATATCATATTTACCACTCCAGCCACATGGACCGGACTCAGCATTGCCGTTGATCAGTACATTCCCGGCAAGACTTATTCCGGCATAATAAAGGCCGCTCATTAATATGGTTATTATTTTTTTCATAGCAAGGATATTTTTGCGGTTAATCACTATTTTATATATATAGTTTTATTAATTATAGTACATTATATATCAAATGTCAAGTATATTTACTGTTCCTGCAACGATAAAAACGAATTTTAGAAATTTTTATCAATATTATTTACGGACAACAGTAGCAGCCGGATCTTTACCCAAAAGACGCATAACCGCCTTCAAATCTTCCCAAACCAGCCGTTTGTCGCCTGGAGAATGCAGAAGATAGGCAGGATGAAATGTCGGCATCACAGGTATACCATTGTATTCCAACCACTTACCGCGATTCCTCTTTATCCCGGAAATATTCATTAAAAACAATAACGGCGTTGCGCCTAACAATACCAGCGCTTTAGGTTTAATCAATTCTATTTGCCGTTTAAGATATCCGATACATGCGTCGGCTTCTTCCGGCATAGGATTACGGTTTCCCGGCGGACGACATTTTATAATATTGCCGATAAACACCTCTGAGCGCTGAAATTGCATTGCCTGTATCATTTTATCCAGCAACTGTCCAGATTTGCCGACAAATGGGCGCCCGGTGGCATCTTCTTCTGCCCCTGGAGCTTCGCCAACAAACATCAAATCAGCATGATAGTTACCCTCGCCGAATACAGTTTGTTTGCATCCTCCGCGCAAATTGCATTTATGGCAATCTTTAACCATTTTCGCCAGGGAGGCCATGTCGGTGGAAGCCAAAGTTCCGCTACTCTCAGCAGCTGAACTATTGCGGTTAATATTTATTTCCTCTGTTTTTATCTGTGGAGCAATTTTCAATTCATGAACAGTTCGTGGTTGCTCTGCAAGTAACTGCCGCCATACACCACTATCACTATCCATTCCGGAATATTCGCGACTTACCGTGTCCAGCAATGTTTTGAAGAAATCGTTTTTTTCCATAATTGCAATTCTGCTTGCAGTTAATTTAAGCTTAAATCATATTTTCGTTTGGCAATCTGCCGCTTTGGTAATATATTAATGAAGTAAGAATATTCAACCTGGAAAAAAACGAAAAATAATATAAAAATGAAGATATCATTTTTAATTCTGACAACCTTGGTTGTAATTTTTTTATTCCCGGTTAAAACTATTGCCAATCCACTCATGGTAACTGCGACAACAGCAGAGACACAGCAAGATTCAGCAACAAGTGATGCTGCAGTATCGGAACCGTCGCCGGAACCGGCTGAAAGTGAAGGCTTGGAGCTATTTGGAGAAATTCCTGAAGAATTGCCAATTCTGGAGTCTATTGATTTAACCACATTACAGAAAATGCAGAGTTTTTTTGTTCAAACGCTGAACGAATTAGGGACATGGTTCTCCGATAACACCCAAAATCTGCTTATTTTTGCCGGCGGGTCGTTGGCATCGGTAATTCTGTCAGCAGTATTAACATTTGTTTTGACAGGAGTAAGTGCTAAACTGTTTCGAAAATCCCGTGGAGCGACCGGAAAAGTATTAAAAAGCAGCCTGAGGCTTCCGATGTTTCTGGCATTGACACTATTAGGTGTTTTCACCAGTGCAGCTGGTGTGCTGAAAAATATTCCACCGGAAAGCAGAATAATAATTGCCAGAATATTTTGGGCCATATTTTCGATTATCATTTTCTGGATGGTGTTCAGATGCATTGCAGTGGTTGACAGTTTTCTCAAAAACTTCTCAGACCGCACCGGCAAAAACATAAATGATCTGCTTATCAGCCTGATACGCAAAACCCTGAAAGTCGCGATAGGTGCGATAGGCATAATGTTTATAATGCAGAATATTCTGGGTCTCAATATATCAACACTGCTTGCCGGTGCCGGGGTTGTAGGTTTGGCGATTGCTTTTGCGGCTCAAAACACCATTGCCAACTTTATAAGTTCAATAATGGTTATACTTGATCGTCCATTTGTTGTTGGTGACCGTATAAAACTAAACGGGATAGATGGTTTTGTCGAAGAAGTAGGTTTACGTTCCACCTCAGTTCGCACTCTTGACGGCAATCTTTTTACCATTCCCAACGCCACTGTTGCTGACAGTCCGATAGAAAATATTACCAAGCGACCTTATATAAGGTATTCTTTTGACATAACTTTAACTTACAGTATGACTCCGCAGCAAATGCGTCAGGCAGTAAAAATCCTGCATGAGATTATGGATAACATGCCAGTTTTCGATATGGCAACCAATCCTCCGGCGATACATTTCAATGAAATGCGTGACTGGGCTCTGGTAATCGGGGTAATGCTATGGTTCAACTGTTCATGGGATGAATTTCTTGATGCGCGGGAATCGATTAACTTTGCCATACTGGAAAAATTCAATGAAGCCGGTTTGGAATTTGCATTCCCGACCAATACATCGTATCTTATTGGATTAGATAATATACAAACTAAACTTTTAACCAAGAATAAGGAGCAGCAATAAATGAAAGTAATTGTGGCCTATTCCGGCGGTTTGGATACGTCGGTAATCGTGAAATGGGTTAAAGACGTCTATAATGCGGAAGTTATTGGCTTCTGTGCAGACGTTGGGCAGGAGGAAGAACTTTCCGGTGTTGAAGAAAAAGCGATTGCCACCGGAGCGACCAAATGCTATGTTGAAGATTTGACGGAAGAATTTGCCCGTGATTTCATTTTCCCGATGATGCAGGCAAATGCGATTTATGAAGGCAACTATTTGCTGGGAACCTCAATTGCCCGTCCGCTGATTGGCAAACGTCTGATTGAAATTGCCCGTCAGGAAGGGGCCGATGCGATTTGCCACGGAGCTACCGGCAAAGGCAATGACCAGATCCGATTTGAACTCACCGCCTATGCGCTTGAACCTAATATCAAAGTTATTGCTCCATGGCGTGAATGGAATTTCACCGGCCGTATGGATCTGGTGGAATATGCCAAGAAAAACGGCATTCCGGTTTCCACCACGGCAAAGAAACCTTACAGTATGGATCGCAACCTGTTGCATATAAGCTTTGAAGGTGGTATACTTGAAGATCCGTGGAATGAATTCCCGGATGAAATTGCGGTAATGACCAAACCGTTGAGTGAAGCGGCGGATACGCCTGAAGATGTGATCATTTCGTTTGAAAAAGGTATTCCGGTTGCCGTCAACGGTGAAAAACTCTCTCCGGCAAACCTGATGCGCAAACTCAATGCTATCGGTAAAAAGCATGCTGTAGGTCGTGTAGATATTGTTGAAAACCGTTTTGTAGGCATGAAGTCACGTGGTGTTTATGAAACTCCCGGTGGTACAATCCTGCACTTGGCGCATCGTGGTCTGGAAGAGATCACCATGGACCGTGAAGTTATGCATCTGCGTGACAGCCTGGTTCCGAAATATGCCGACATGGTATATAATGGATTCTGGTATGCTCCGGAACGTGAAATGCTCCAGGCGGCCATAACCCACAGTCAGCGTTATGTAACTGGTGATGTAAGAGTCAAACTCTTTAAAGGCGCGTGCCATGTCACTGGCAGACGTTCCGAATACAGTCTGTATGATGAAGCTGTAGCCAGCTTTGAAGGCGCCGATGCCTACGATCACAAAGATGCGGCTGGATTTATTAAACTTAACGCGTTGCGTCTCCGTGTTCGTGCCCGCAGCAAACAGAATGAATATTGATGCAATAAGCATTAAATAATTCACTAAAGCGATGGAGGTTTTTATCCTCCATCGCTTTTTTATATAATTTTGATCACGGCATTATTAATAATATCCAAATTTGCAATCCAATATATATAAATCAAACAACTGACTTGTCTAATTTAAAGCGCTTTATATCCAAATAGTTAAATATTGCATTCACTCTATCTTTTATCAAAATTCAATCATCTATCTTATGAAGTGATAAATTAAAGTTAATCTGTTGCATTAAAAACAAGATTGTTTCAGCTATATATTGGAAACCGATAGTTTTCTACCTAGAAGCAATCAAAACCACCGGCTTAGCCGGTGGTATGCACCACGCCTTCAAGGCGATATTACCGGCAACCCGACACGGGTTCT
>CALXXL010000014.1 GCA_944392655.1 uncultured Victivallaceae bacterium | reverse complement strand
ACCCGTGTCGGGTTGCCGGTAATATCGCCTTGAAGGCGTGGTGCATACCACCGGCTTAGCCGGTGGTTTTGATTGTGTGCGGTTAAAATAATTTATTTTACCCAGTCGACCCACATGGTATTGGGGTAGCGCCAGCTGTCTTCTAATGCATCCGGCATTACTTTGCTGGAGAAAACAAGCAGGACTGAACCGGGGATACTGGTTTTAAGGCAGTTGGCATATCCCGGCGGAATGCAGAGAATTTCGCTTTTCTCTTCGGAGAGTTCAAAGATCTCCGGTTTGAGGTCTGGCGATGGATTCTCCCAGTTATCGATTTTAACGAACGCCATGGAGAATTGTCCTTTAACGCAGTAGTACCATTTCTTCTCGAACTGGTGGGCGTGCCATCCGCGTACGACGGAGGTGTCGGGGTGATGAATAAAGTAGACTCGCTGTACATCGTCGAACCTGAAACTGTTCAGCGACGATATAAATCCGCGTGCGTCGCTGTGAATTTCGCCATTAATAACTTTAATTTCGGACATATATATGCTCCTTAGATAGTTTTCAACCGGAATAAAATATACTTTTCTCTATTGATATTGCAACCGTTTCCATCATGAAACAGTGTTTAAAAAAATCAAATAAAATCTGAAAATGATTTTTAAAATCTGTTATTGATGCTATTATTTACCATAGTAAAAGATATTTTCAGGAGTAAAAGATATGATGTGGAAGGATCTTCTGGCATTTTACGGTGGCTTCCGTCTACTGGATGATTTGACGAATGGCAAAGGCGGTGGCAACAGTGGTGGCTGCTGTGGTTGTCTGGTATTGATAGTGGTATTTTTTCTATTTTACATTCTGTTTTGTTAATATAGTTTATTATGTGGCTTATAAGAGTTCTATGCGGGTTGTTCAGGCACAGCTGGTATGATTCGGTATTAGAGCTCCTGGAGGATAATGACGATCATTATCACTCCAACCTTTGGGGCTGTTTTATTTTTTCGATTATACTTATTGTGCTGGGGTTGCTGATTTCTCTTTGACAGCTGGCTTTGGTGGCAACGCCAGCTGTAATTACTGGCAATGAAAAAGCGGCGGCATTTCATAAGAGATGCCGCCGCGCTGTATTGTATATAAGCTATTCAGACTTTTTATTTTTTGCGGCCACGTCATTTACCGCGATTCGCTTAAGTTCTAAAGCGTTATCTTTAATTTCCTGTGGCATTTCCGGCAGGAAGCGCAATGAGTCGAACGGCGGATAAAATAGTACGATACTGGTTAAAAGCACCAGTTTAATATCCAGCCACAGGTTATGATGTTGGGCGTACCAGCTTTCCATTTCGCCTTTGGATGGTGCGATATAAATTTTGTAATAATCTTCGTACTGCAAGCCGGACTGCTCCATAAGAGTCTGCTCATCGCGGAAGAATATGGAACCGACTCCGCTCAATCCCGGCCGTACCAGGCTGATATTTTTCTTTTCCTCATCGGTGTAATAGGTATAGATCTGCATGGTAACCGGACGTGGGCCGATGATGCTCATATCGCCTTTGATGATATTGAAGAGCTGAGGAATTTCGTCGAGTTTTGTTTTGCGGAGGAATCCTCCGAATGGCAGAACCCGTGGGTCATGCTGTAATGTAATGTGGCCGGAGCCGAGGAACTGGCTGTTTTTCAGCATGGTATTGAATTTTACCAGCCGGAATGGTTTGCCGCCGACTCCGGCGCGATCCTGGCTGTAAAAGACGGAATGCTCTCCGGTGCATTTCAGGATTATTATAATTATCAGGATCAGTGGAGAAAATACGATCAAAGTTAAAATAGCCAGAAAAACATCGAGGAAACGTTTCATATATTGCGTCTCCCCGGTTTCAAAAACTCAATGTCCATAAAAAACTCTATCTATAAAAACGATTCATATTTGTTCAGTATTACTGAAACTCTATATTATAATATATTATAACTCAAAATCAATTTTGTTCAATGATAATTTGGTTAAATTGTTGCAATATTAATTTCTCGGCAAAACGTTTTTCCGCGGCCGTTCGTGATCTGTGTGAATATTCAGATAGTTCTTCAATATTGGCCGTAGTAATCTGATCTATCATTGCCGCCAGTTTTTCCGGGGAATCGGGATCGACCTGCCATCCATTGTTCTCTTCTTTCAAAGTGATAGCGATTTCGGAATCCCGGCTGCCGATAAACAGCAGCGGCATACCGGCGGCCATGTAGAAATAGCTTTTACTTGGCACGCCGAGTCCGAGCATCCCGCTGGCGAGAGGGATCACGGCCACGTCTCCGGCGGATAGGAAGTCATTGGCCTTATCGATTGGCTGATTGCCGATGGAGTAGATATGTTTATCTGGGTGAGCGTCTTTAAATTTTTCCAGTTCACTTTTCATTGCTCCGTCGCCGATAAAGAGGAAAGCTGCATTGTCATGGCTGGTTAATGCGATAGCGTCAAGCAGATTAGGAATTCCCTGTACGCGGCCGAGATTTCCGGCGAAGAGGAATACGGTTTTATTCTGCAACGCGAATTTTTTTATTAATCCGTTATCATTTTTGGGGGATGGTATAATTTCGTGTTCGGGGCACCAGTTGGTAACGACGCGGATATGTTCTGGTGCAACGCCTTTGCGGATAAGGATATCGTGCATATCCCGTCCGATGGCGATTACTATATCGGCCTGTCCGTATGCCCAGTCGAACAATCTCTTGCTCAGTTTATATTTAGCGGAATTGCCCCTACACAATCCTGCGGCGACGGTATTTTCCGGAAAGATGTCATAAGCGAGCAATATGAAGCGGAACTTGCGAATACGTCTTAACATTGCCAGAAATAGAATCATAAACGCCGGATTGGTGACGGCGAATACGGTATCTTTTCTGCGTATGCCCCAAAATGCGTACCATGCGAATTTAACGGTAATGGTAAGCAGCCGTAAAATCCTGCTTACCAGGTGATTTTTATTTTTAAATACCGGGTTGAGCCTTGTAATGCGCATATTGTCCGGATGCGGAGTTTCTTCTTTTCCGTTCAATTCTGTTGCACATACCACCCGTATTTTGCCGGAATATTTCTCTGCGACGGCAGAGATTATTCTGGAAACGAAAAATGCGGTAGAGTTCTGTGCCGGAGCATAAAATTCGGAAAAGAAGATGATTTTTTCCATATCAGCCTTTCTATTCTCTTGGGTATGAGTTGTTTGCTGCACCTGGGTTCATCATCAAGGAGTGGCGCGAAGTATTGTTAACATAGTTGACCATCTCCGCGCCATTACCGTTGTGAGTCATATCATTCAGCCGGATTTTCTGCATAAATCAGGCCTTTTCAAAAAAGGTATCCGGGTCTTCGGGATTATAAAATTCATTAATCCAGAACATGGTATAGAGTTCATCGTTGCCGATATTGGTTATATTGTGGGTGAACCACACCGGCATATCGACAAAGGCCGGATTTTCGCCGTTGAGTTCGAAAGATATCTTCTCGCTGGTTCCGATTTTCCGTATTTCGATGCGTGCTTTACCTTTGATTACAGCGAAGCGCTCAATTTTTCTGGTATGATAGTGATTGCCCCGTGTAACTCCCGGCATGGTGGTAGAGAAAGACACCTGCCCGCCGATACGGTCGAGTCTGGCCACTTCGACGAACGTCCCGCGTTCATCGGAATTTTTCTTGAGCATAAACGGGAAGAAACTCTTATGATCGATATATCCGCAGAAGGTGTTGAAGAGCTGAACTTCAAACGGGTCGCTGAGCTGTGGAATCACTCCGTGTTCAAAATAATCTTCTTTGAACCGCATAAAAGTCGCGAGCAGTTCGGAGACCTTTTTTTCGGCGGTATACGGGATCATATATTTATCGCACGCGTTACCTGTTTTTATGATATCGGTGAAATGGCGGCAGAGATCGCCGACATAGATCAGCTTAATGGAGCCATCTTTGATAATCTGCGGAGTTTCCCCGTGGGTTAATTTGTGGCAGAATGTTGCGACAACCGAGTTATAGTTGGGTCTGCCGTATGGGCCGAAAACGTTTGGTATTACGCATCCGGTAAATTTGCCGCCGCTTTTAGCTGCCCAGTCGGACAATCTTCTGCGGCCTTCCAGTTTGGATGCTCCATAGAGGTTATCCAGCTCCTCCTGGGTGGATGATGAGAATAACACATGCGGAGTGGAATTGGTTTTTTCCATAGCGCGAATAAGTTTGTCAACCAGTTCGACATTGGTATTGTATATGACCTGCGGATCCGGGTGGCGGTTCATTGCGGCGAGGTGGACGATTGCGTCGCACTGGCTGACGAACGATTCCATTTTCTCATCGCAGTCAAAGAAAGCGTCTTCAAAAGGAACTCTTTCGATGTCTTCAGTGATACCGAGGAGGTTATATAGATGCGTACCGACGAATCCGGGCTGTCCGGTTATACCGACTTTAATCATTTTTTCGCTCCAGTTTTTCCCAATTTATCCACAAATTCTTATCGAACTTCCAGCTGTCCTGAGCCGATTCCGCAATTGTTTTGTCGGAAAGCACCATAAGTATGGAGTCCGGCAGATCTGCTCTCATACAGCTGGCATAACCGGCTGGTGCGGCAATTATTCTGCTTTTTCCGGCAGACAGGTAAAAGATTTCCGGTTCGAGGTTGTCTGACGGATTATCCCACCGGTCGATTTTCACCAGAGCCAGGGTAAACGCTCCTTTTATGCAGTAGAACCATTTGCGTTCGAACTTATGAGCATTCCATCCGCGGATCACTGAAGTATCCGGGTGTTGAATCAGATAGAATCTTCTGATATCTTCAGCATCGAATCCGTTTACCGAGGAGATGCTGCCACGTTCGTCGGTAAAAATCTCTCCGTCAATAACTTCCACACGAATCATTTTGGTTGTTCAATCCTTTTCTCTGCCGCGTTCAATGCGGCGGTAATCTATTGGGGTAATATACACCAATATATATGTATGGCAAACTACCGGATAAAGAAGTTAAGCAGTTATTCAATAATAAAATATATTGCCGTAGTAATTTTACTTCTGGTTTCCGTGGGGTATATTATTAATATAAAAAATACTTGAAGGATGGACAAAGAACAATGAACAGAGCGTCTGAATTATTCTCTGCCGTGCCGCACCGGCACAATTGTGCGCAGGCGGTGGCCTGCGGCTGCGGAGGTGATGAGTTGTATAATGAATTGCAGAGTTGCGGTGGTGGCCGTGCGCCGGGAGGGGTATGCGGAGCCTTGTATGCGGCGCAGCTTCTGAATCCGGAGCATGCCGGTGAGATTGCTGCGGAATTTGTTGCGCAGGTTGGTGCGGTTGAGTGTGCGCGTATAAAGCGTGAATTTGGCGTACCGTGCAGTAAATGCGTAGCGCTGGCTGCGGATCTGGCGGAAAGACATTCGAAATAGAGCAGGGGGGTATAGGATGCTGACGATATTGCTGCCGAATTACAAGACGCCGGAATTGACCAGACTCTGTCTGCGTTCACTGCGTAAATATACAGACTGTTCCCGTATCAAGGTTATAGCGGTGGACAATGCTTCCGGGGATGAATCGCTGGATTACCTGCGTTCACTCAGCTGGATCCGTCTGATAGAACGTACGGCGGATGACATTGCCGGTATGGCTCCGGCCTACATGCACTCTTCGGCGCTGGATTTGGCGCTGGGTGAGGTAGATACGCCCTATGTAATTTCGATGCACACCGATACGATAGTGCATAATTCCGGATGGCTGGATTATCTTCTGAATCACATCAACCGTTCTGAAAAGATTGCCGGGGTAGGGAGCTGGAAGCTGGAGTATGTTCCATTGTGGAAGCGTTGCGGGAAGGCCGTGGAGGATGGGATAAAGACCTTGATGGGCAAAAAGCACCATGAATTCCGTTTTCTGCGCAGTCATTGTGCCTTGTACCGTACAGAGCTTTTAAAGCGCTGTACCAAAGGGTTCTGGGATGGAGAATGTGCGGGCAGTTCGATACACAAGCATCTTCTGCTGGCGGGGTACGAGCTGGAATTTTTGCCGGTGAAGGAGTTAAGCCGTTATATGGCGCACCTGAATCATGCGACAATGATTTTAAATCCGGAGCTTCGCGGCCGTAAAACCACGAGTGCGTCGGCCTTCCGCAAGCTGGGAGACAAACTGAATGTAGCCAGTTACCGTGAGATTCTTCTGGATGACTCGCTTGATGGCTGATTGTGCCGGAAAGCGTGCCGCAGTGCGGCGAGCTGCCGTTTAGTGGTAACCATAAAGAAGACCGCGAGCAGGGCGGCTGGAACGAGGAAGAAAACGCTGTGGCCGAAATGTTTCAGCAGTACTGCGCCGGCCGCGGCGCCGGCGATAAAGCATAATATAATGATAAAGTAGTGCCATGCCTTGGTTAATTCGGCTGTGGTTTTGTAATATGCTCCGCGGAAGAGGGCTTCGGTACCGCTGCGTAGATTTCCGGTACACATGGTGGATGCGAAGGGCAGTCCGTTGACTCGTCTGAAGGTCTGCACCTGCATAGCGCACACCAGTGAAATCAGGGAGTTGACAATGAAGTCCATTTTCCCGTATGGAATAAAAATGACGGGCAGCAGGACAATGATTTCGAGCATAAGTATAGTCTGATGCCATCCTATTTTTCTTGCGGCGGACATTTTCTGATGCAGGAACTCGGCGGCGAATACTCCGATAGCGTAAGAAGTTATAGCGATAATATATTTAACGCACCCCTGCCATTGTCCGTGAGCGATATTGAACCCGAACAATACCATATTTCCGGTTACGGCGTTAGCGAATACGCCTCCGCGGAAGAGGTAGGTATATATATCGAGGAATCCGCCGGAGATGCTCAAGATGCACGCGGCGGCAATTTTCTCAGCGTTGCGGTTGGTATGTTCCAAATGGGTCATGAACAAAATCCGTCATATAAATTACCGTCATCGAGCCGGTGGATGGATAAATTCCTTCCGTCGAACCACCCGAAGGTTGGCGGATGTCCGTTTTTCGGGAGGGATATGGATCCCGGATTGAAGATGGTGATACCGCACTCAAGAGATTTGAGCGTGGGGATATGGGTATGCCCGTGTGCGAGGATGGTCTGATCCGGCACTGGCGGCAGATGCTCCTGATTCCACAGATGTCCATGGGTCAGGAAAAACCGTGCATTGGAGGTGACAATCTCGGCAAAATCGCTCATAATGGGGAACTCCAGCATCATCTGATCTACTTCGGAGTCGCAGTTGCCGCGTACTGCGATGATGCGCTGTTTTTCGCGGTTGAGGAGTTCGGCCACTTTTACCGGGTCATATTGACCGGGGACGCCATTGCGTGGGCCGTGATAGAGGGCGTCGCCGAGCAGAACCAGTCTGTCAGGCTGGAGTCTGTCTGCGTGTTCAAGCGTCTTCTGCAATGTTGCCGGTACGCCGTGAATATCGGAAAAGAAGAGAATTTTCACCAGTCTTTACTCCGGGTTAGAACTCCGGCGGCACCGCGTCGGATGGCATTCTCCAGTCTCCCCGTGGGGAGAGGGCGATGGAGCCGACCTTGGGGCCGTCTGGGGAGCTGTTGCGTTTAAACTGCATACTCCAGAATCGCCGGATAAATATCTTCAGAGAATTGTATATAACCTTATCGTCATACCGTCCTTCAAAAGCGTATTTGGCGAGGAACTGCAATTTTTCCGGAGATGCGCCGGTTTTGATAAAGTGGTAGAGGAAGAAGTCGTGCAGTTCATAAGCTCCCAGGATCTCTTCGGTTTTCTGGGTAATTTCGCCGTTTTTGTCGGCCGGGAGCAATTCTGGACTTACAGGGGTGGCCAAAACATCGTTCAGTACTGCGGCGATTTCCCCTTCGGTACGGGCGGCATATTCCGCGATAACATATCTTATGAGGGTTTTGGGGATGGAACAGTTGACGGAATACATTGCCATATGGTCGCCGTTAAAAGTGCTCCATCCGAGAGCGATTTCGGAGAGGTCTCCAGTTCCGATAACGAGACCGGCGGATGCGTTGGCAACGTCCATAAGAATCTGGGTACGTTCTCTGGCCTGAGTATTTTCGAATACGACGTTGTGATTATTCTCATCGTGTCCGATATCGGCAAAATGCTGCCGGCAGGCCGTGCGGATATCGATTTTCCGCAGGGTGGTATTGAGTAGTTCGGCAAGTTTTTCGCTGTTGGAGCGGGTGCGTTCGGTGGTACCGAATCCCGGCATGGTGATGGTGATAATGGATTTGGTATCTCGTTTAAGGATGCGGCATGTTTCCACGGCTACGAGCAGAGCCAACGTGGAGTCGAGTCCGCCCGACAATCCGACCACCATGGTTTCAGCTTTAGTGTGTTCGATTCTTTTTGCGAGTCCGGCACATTGAATCTGAAAAATCTCGCGGCATCTCTCCTGCCGGTCGGCGGAGCAGTCCGGGACGAACGGGCGTGGAGAGAGTTGAATATATTGCAGTTCATCTGCTTCTGCTACGGGTTCGATATCGACTTTGCGTGCGGTTACGCTGCAATTTTCTCTGGCGTCATTGAAAGAGGACTCGCTCATTCTGGCGGCGTTGAGAGCCTCCAGGTCGATATCGGCAGAGATGATAGAAGTTGACCGGTCGAACCGTTCGTTTTCGCGGACGATTGCGCCATTTACCGCGATTAAAGAGTGTCCTCCGTAAACGACGTCGGCGGTAGACTCATGGACTCCGGCGCCGGAGAGGATGTATCCGGAGAGTGTTCTGCCGGATTGCTGTGCGACAAGTTTTCTGCGGTAATCGGCTTTACCCACCAGTGCGGTACTGGCTGAGAGGTTGAATATAAGTTTGGCTCCGTTTAATGCGAGATAAGAGCTTGGAGGGATAACGCTCCACAGGTCTTCGCATATTTCAATGCCGAAGCTGAACCCGCATCCGTCGTCGAAAACCATTCCGGTTCCGGCAGGCACATCCAGATTGTCAAAGCGCAGGTAATTCCGGTTGAAACCGTTGCCGGAGCGGAAGTTGCGCTGTTCATAAAATTCGCGGTAATTGGGGATTACGGATTTAAAAACCACGCCTTTGAGCGAACCGTTCTGAATGACGGCGGCGGCATTGTAGAGCGCGCTGTCTTCGCGCCACGGGAGTCCGGCGATCAACACAGTTGTAGTGTTGGCGGTGGCGTCGATTATATTGCGCAGAGCGGTTTTCGCATCATCGAGCAGTCGTTGTTGAAAGAACAGGTCGCCGCAGCTGTATCCGGTTACAGCGAGTTCGGGGAATACAACGGCGGCGCACTTCTGTTCAGCGCACTGCCTGAAAGCTGCTATAATTTCGTTGGCGTTAAAATTGGTATCGCCGACCCGCATAACCGGAGTAACGGCGGCTGCCCGATAGAATCCGTACATAATAATTCCTGTTTATTTTCAGAATCCGAAGACTCTTTTTCTTCTGGCTTTGCGTTCCGCTTCGCGATCTCCGTACATTGCCTCGATTTCCGCCCGTTCCACCTCGTTAAGGGAAGAGTTCTGTAAAATAAGCGGCTGCTCTTCCTCCTGGATAGAACTCTTCTGCACCTGCGTGGTCTGAGTTTTCGGCTCTTCGTTCACCAGCTCTTTGAACTGGCGGCATCCGGTTGAAGATGCCGCCAGAGCGGCGGATACGGCGATTGCGATATAAATTTTAGTTAAACTCATAAGCGCCTCCATTTGCGGCATGAATGCGCAAAAGGTCGCGTTTAATTTTACCGGAAAACGTTTTCGGCAATGCGTTGACGAACTCGATTTCCCGCGGATATTTATATGGAGCGGTAATATGTTTGGTATGGTTCTGAAGTTCCTTGACCAGAGTTTCAGTTGGTTCATATCCTTGCCGCAGAACGATATATGCTTTAACCTTCATACCGCGCAGCAAGTCCGGTGCGCCGACAACGGCCACTTCGTGAACAGCGGGGTGTTTAAGGAGGGCGTCTTCGACTTCTCCGGGGCCGATCCGGTATCCAGAGCTTTTAATGATGTCGTCGCTGCGTCCGATGAACCAGAAATATCCGTCCTCGTCCATGCGTGCGCGGTCGCCGGTGTAGTAATAAGCATTGACAAAGCTTTTGGCGTTCTCTTCCGGGTTATAGAGATATCCTTCCATCAACCCCGGGGGGCGTGGAGTGAGTTTCACAGCGATTCTGCCCTCTTCGCCGACAGGTACTGGCTGACCGTTGTCGTCGTGGAGTTCCACCTGCCAGTATGGGCTGGCCTTACCCATGGACCCCGGTTTAACCTTATCGTTGCGGAAGCATCCGATCATGCATGTTGTTTCGGTCTGACCGTAACCTTCATGTATAGTAAGTTTAACTCCTTCCTGCCACAGGCGTACGGTATCCGGGGGCAGGACTTCGCCTGCGGCGGTACAGTGTTTAAGTTCGCGCAGGTCGAAAGCGTGCAAATCGTTAAGCACCATCATACGGTAAGCGGTAGGCGGTGCGCACAGGGAGGTGATGGAATATTTTTCCAGCAGCAGAAGTATGTCATCGGCATTAAATTTGCCACGGAAATCATAAATAAAGAGGCATGCTCCGCACAGCCACTGACCGAAGTAGTTGCCCCACATATTCTTGCCCCATCCGGTATCGGTAATGGTAAAATGCAGGTCATTGGGGGTAAGGCCGTGCCAGAGTTTTGCTGTGATAAGGTGAGCGAGCGGATATGCGCAGTTATGAAGCACCATTTTGGGTGATTTACTGGTTCCGCTGGTAAATAGAAGTACCATGGGGTCGGATGCTTTGGTTTTAACTTTAAGCTGAACCTGATGCCTGGAGATGCGTACTTCGCCGTTGATAAGTTCGGGATAGCTGCTCCAACCCGGGCGTGAACCGTCTACGAGCAGTCGTTCGCGCAGGAGGGGGCAATCGTCGAAAATCTCATCGATTTTATCGGCGTTGCTGGTATCGGCGATAACCATTTTGAACCTGCCGAGCTGCATTCTCTGTTGCAGGTCGACCGCGGTGAGCAGGGTAGGAGACGGGCATTGAACGGCGCCGATTTTATTAAGAGCGAGGGAAAAGATCCACCATTCCGGAATTCTCGGCAGCATCATCATAACGAAGTCGCCCTTGCTGATGCCGAGTTTCAGGAGCAGATTAGCGGCCTGATTAGATAGTCTGCTGAAGTCGTAAAAAGTAAATCTGCGTTCCTGTCCGTCCTGATTAACCCAGATCATAGCTTCGCGGTTGCGTTCTTTTACCGCCATCTGATCTATGCAGTCATAAGCGAAGTTGTAGTATTCCGGCGCCGGTATTTCGAACCCCTCTCTGGCGTTTGGAATATTGTTTTGCATTGATTCACCCATTTTTTCAACAGTCCTTAGATAATTTTAAAATGTATATAGTTATACAATACCATTAAATTTAAAAAAATCAAATACTCTATGAAAGATTCCCGTCATTCTGAATTTTTCCCAGGCGCAGTTGTCCGCATGCGGCTTTTTTCCCGCCACCGCGTTCGCGTCGTAAAGTAACGTTGCGGCATATAGATTCTGCTTTATGCAGGAATTGTTCGATAACCTTATCGGTTGGCCGTTTGAACTTATCTGAAGTCGGGTTGTAGGCGATAAGGTTGATTTTGGCGTGATGTTTATTAGCGAGTCTGGCTAAAGTTTCGGCGTCCTGCGGTGAATCGTTCACGCCGGCGAGCAGGGTATATTCGAAGGTGACCATTCTTCCGGCGGTATTGCGGTAAAAGTCGGCAGCCTGAAGAATTTCGGCGATAGGGTAGCGCAGTTTATCCGGAATAATGGAGGAGCGGATCTCATCATTGACTGCGTGCAGAGAAAGTGCGAGGGTGAACTCTTTGCCCAGTTCAGCCAGTTTGTATATACCCGGTACGATGCCGGAAGTGGAAACAGTAATGCGTCGTGGTGACATGCCGATATAGTCATGTCCGGTTATAATTTCGAGTGCGTGGAAAAGGTTGCCGGTATTGAGCAATCCTTCGCCGATGCCCATAAAAACGATATTATCCGGCCATGAGCCGTGGATTTCCGCTCCGGCGAAGAGTTCAGCGAGGATTTCAGCGGCGGAGAGATTTCTTGCGAGTCCGGCAGCTCCGCTTGCGCAGAAGCGGCATCCTACGGGGCATCCTGCCTGAGTAGAGAGGCAGAAAGTCATCCGTTCGGCGGTAGGAATCATCACCATTTCGATCTGGTTTCCGTCGTGCAGCTTCAGGAGCAGTTTTTGTGTCTGGTCTCCGGCGGCGATGCACTCCTCTACTGCTACTGGGAACGGGAAGAAGAGCTCTTTCAATTTACCGCGCAGATTTTGTGGCAGATTGCTCATTTTATCCGGATCGGTTACCCGGTGGCGGTATATATGTTCAGCGATTTGATTAGCCCGGTATGATGGTTCGCCGAGCTCTTTAATAATAGTTTTAAGTTCATCTCGGGTGATTCCGGGGAGGTATTTATTTGTTGTCATGATTTTTCTTTCCGGCATCTTGGGTTACGAGTTTTCCCCGGTAAATGGACAAAGATCGTTCATCGTCGCTGGCGTCGAGCAATCTGGTTTCCGCGATTTTGCTCCAGTTGCGTTCGGGGAGCTGAGGGAACGATGTACCCAGAAGGAAAATTTCGTCCGGCTGTTTTGGGAGTTGTTCAAGTTCGTCGATTTCGGTTACGGGGATGCCGAGGTAGAAGCATTCGCCGTACAGACCGGAAATATTCCATTTATATATATGGTTGATATTCTGATCAGAGATTTTGGAATTCATTTCAGCTGCCCATTTTCTCTTGGGCATTTTCTGGCTGGTATATGGTCTGGTTACGGCCCACATAAATAGCATGGGTACCGTCATAACCAGAGTAGTTATGACCCATAAAGGCATACCTTTTCTCCGGCACAGCATATATAATCCGATAAGGAAAATGATGGTACCAGCGGCCACGCCGTTTATGGTAGCGGTTCTTTCGAGGCGGAAGTCGAGGATCTGCGGATCGATTCTCAGGAAAGTCAGTGCCTGTTCCATAAAAGAGTTTTCCGCGAGGAACAGTGCAACGGTAACGATTCCGAGGATCACCGTAAGGTATGGGAAAATGCGCACTATTTTCCAGTAGAAGCTGCCGTACCGCCGCATAAGGATGGAGTAGTTAAGAGCAATAAGTATAGCCAGAGGCGGCACCAGCAATACCATATCGCGTACATCCGTAAGTGGGCTCAGCCATAGGAGGAAGAAATTGGATATGAATAAAGTTCTGAGGAATCGGCTGAATATTGGAGTCGGGTCGAGGGGCCGGTATGCGGCGCAGAAAGCCGGCCATGCGATAAGGCTCCATGGCAGCAGTCGCCATATAAGGTCGAACGGGAAGTAAATCAAATGGGAATAATATCCACTGAAGTTGTATTCAACCGGTTCGATAATCTCTTCCGGTGCGCGGAAATATGGAATGAACCATATCAATATGGTCAAGGCGACCATTATGATAGCGGCGATAGCGCCAGGGCGCTGTAATTTATGTTTAATCGACAGCGGTCTGCGTTGAAAGATAAACGGTACGACAAAGCACATAAGAGCCGGTATACCCATGGTATAGAATGCGAGCGATGCGAAAATTCCAGCTGCAATCCATGCAGCGTCCCACCGGTTGTATTTCTGACCGAGAGTGAACCACAGGAACTGTCCGGCATATATAAAGAACACCGCCATCAAGTTCGGGTATCCGTCGAGGGTTTTTTCCATAACGATATTGCTGGTGAGCCATACGGCAGCGGCGATTCCGCCTGCGGCAGTTCCTCCTGCGCTTCTGGCGAGGAGGAAAATCCATATCATAATGGCTGCGGCGGGGATAATCGACAGCAGTCTCAGGGCGTATTCAACCGGCAGACCTATTTCGAACAAAGCTCTGGCGGCCATGGGGAAGAGAGGGTGACCAGCGGCGATGAGTTCGCCGTGTGCGGTAGTTACAGGCGGAAATGAGTTAAACTCCATCGCTTCTGCGGCATACATTCCCTCGTCCCAGTAGAGTTCTTTTCCGCCGATCTGCCATGGTTGGAACAGCATCAGAAAAACCATAATAAGGAGCAGGATCACGCTGCCTGAAGAGACCGCTCGTTCCTCATATTTTGCCATATCCAACCTCTTTTCCCGAATTATGCGGTAAAAATCCTGTTTTATTCTGTGTAGTTAAAATTGCTATAATTACGGGGAATAATTTACCGCAATAATCTTAAAATACAAATAATTTTCATGCGGAAGCCGGGCCCATAACAGCTGCGATAGCGGCGCCGATTCCAGCTGAGATAAAAATAACGCTCATGATGGAGAGTTTTTTCTTCCACAGTGCAACAATGGCAAAAATGAATAGCGGAGTCATTTCCCAGCATATACCGAAATTACCCTCATATTTTTCGACCATTCCGGTCCAGTAGTCGAACGGTATCTGATCGGTGAAGACGGACATTCCGAGTGCGGCGAACAGAGCTGTTGCGACGAGAGCCAGAGTCATTGGCTTCAGTGTATACATCAAACTGCGCACAAATCTGCTGTCGTGCCACTTGGTGTATGACTTGACGGCAAGGGACATAAGGATGTAAGATGGAGTAAGCAGTCCCACAGTGGCGAGCAGTCCGCCCCAGAATCCCCCCTGGGTATATCCGAGGAAAGTCGCCAGGTTTACGCCGATCGGTCCTGGCGTCACCTGTGATATAGCCATAAGATTTCCCAGACCTTCAAGGGTCATCCACTGCCGTGCGACAACGAGTTCGTCGATATAGAACTGCAACAGGCTGGAGCCGCCGCTCAGGCAGAGGCATCCGAAATAAGCGAAAAGGAAGAATATAACAATGAGGTTCATAAATTACTTCTGAGCCTCCTCTTCTTCCGCGGCTTTGGGAATTCTGCGCAATATAGCCATACACCAAACCGGTCCCAGAATGAGAGCGGTTCCGATCAGCCATCCCGGATTGAGGTGAAAGAGGGACACAGCGATAATTCCGGCGATGAAGACCGCATACTGCAAAGGATCTCTCAGTGAGCTTTTCCACAGCTGAACCAACGCTACGAGCATCAGTCCTGCCATAGCAGTTCTTACGCCGGTGAACGCTCCCTGAACGATATAGTGATCGAGGGGGAGGGCGGAGAACCCTGCGGCAATGGCGGTAATGACGATAAACGACGGCATGGCAACTCCGGTGAGAGCGAGTAGCGCTCCGGCGGTTCCTGCGATACGGTATCCGGTATATATGGCGATATTACCGGCGGTAAGCCCCGGTACGGTCTGAATAAGCGCGAGCATGTCCGAGAGTTCTCCGTCGCGGAGCCAGTGATATTTTTTGACGAATACGTCCTCAGCCACTATGAGGATAGCGAATCCTCCGCCGACCACGAAAGATGCGATTTTGAAGAACTCCCAGAATAGCAGCCACAGCATTCTTGCTTTTGAGACATTTTGGGAGTCTGCATTTATTTCATTATTGTCCGGCATATCAGTTGAGCTTTACTTTTGTGGTTATGAATACAAAATATTGCCTTTTAATATAGTGCATTTTTATTAAAAAGCCATTCATGGATACAAAAAAAGCCGGCCGGATGGTGTCCGGCCGGCTTACAATTCAGGTGATTATTCCGGTTATGCCAGCAGTGAGTATTTATTGATGCTGGTTTCGTCCTGAGTGGTGTTATCGGCGAAGTCGGCCATAACGCTGTCGATAGCGAGAGAATCTATAGCTCCGTCATCGAGGAGGAGGTTCATGCTGGAAACCTCCAACGCGTCCTTCAGGTCGTGCGGATTGGCGAAGCTCTGGAAATTGATTTCCAGCGAATAATTTGTGCCGCCGCCCTTGCTGGCGTTGGATGCTTCAACTCCGATGAAGTAGTCATCGTCGTCGAGTTCGAGCGAGATCGTACCGCTGCCGGAGTTTACGGTAAGCGTTTTGATGCTCTTGATTTTTCCATTATCCTGAAGCTCGCCGATAGTCAGTTTGACTTTATCTGATACGCCGGAAACGGTAATCTGGCAGAGTCCGTCTTTTCTGATATCGATTTCGCGCCAGTCTACGCTGTCGCCGTATCCGACCCATTCGTTGGTGGAGATAATATTTCTGCCGTCAACGATATCAAAGCTGTAAGGATCTGGCAATGCGTTAACGTTATCATCGGCGTTATTGCCCTTGGTAAAGAATTCCGTAGTGCTGTTGATACCGATGGAGTATGATGCGTTGCCGCCTTTGCTGGCGTTGGTAGATTCCATGGAGATGTAGTATACGCCGCTGTCGAGCAGGAGGTCTTTAAGCTGAACGGTCTGTCCGGCTTTGATTGTAATATTTTTAACCGATTTAAGTTTACCTTTGCTGTCCATGGTGGAGATAGTGAATTTCGCCGCGTCGGAGCTGGTGATGTCGAAGGTATACATTCCGGCGTTTTCGAGCGAAACAATCCGGTAGTCGATTTGGTCGCCGAATCCGACCCACTCGTCGCTGACAATTTTCATCGGCTGATCTGCCACCTTAACCACATATTCCTGAGAGAGTTTGGCAAAATTATCATCGGCGTTGTTGCCTTTGGTAAAGAACGCGCTTCCGTTGTTGATGCTTACGGAGTAGTCGGCGTTGCCGCCCTTGCTGGCGTTGGTGGACTGCATGGAGATGTAATAAGTTCCGGATTCGAGCATCAAGTCTTTGAGCTGAACGGTCTGTCCAGCCTTGACGGTGATGTTCTTGACGGACTTGAGTTTGCCGTTGCTCTGCAACTCATAGATGGTGAACTTGGCGTCGTCGGATGATTTTACATCGAAGGTATATTTTCCTGCATTTTCGAACGTCACCTTGCGGTAGTCGAATTCGTCGCCGAATCCGACCCACTCATTGCTGATGAGCGATACCGCCTGATCGCCAACGGTTACCGAATATTCTGCGGGCAGCGCGGCGAAATTATCATCGGCATTGTTGCCCTTGGTAAAGAATGCGCTTCCGTTGTTGATGTTGACGGAGTAGTCGGCATTTCCGCCCTTGCTGGCGTTGGTGGACTGCATGGAGATGTAATAAGTTCCGGATTCGAGCATCAAATCTTTAAGCTGAACGGTCTGTCCGGCTTTGATGGTGATGTTCTTGATGGACTTGAGTTTACCGTTGCTCTGCAACTCATAGATGGTAAACTTGGCCGCATCGGATGATTTTACATCGAAGGTATATTTCCCAGCGTTTTCGAACGTCACCTTGCGGTAGTCGAATTCGTCGCCGAATCCGACCCAGTCACTGCTGATGAGCGATACCGCCTGATCGCCGACAGTAACGGTGTATTCCGCGGGCAGCGCGGCGAAATTATCGTCGGCATTGTTGCCTTTGGTAAAGAATACGCTGGAGTCATTCATATCCACGGAGTAGTCGGCGTTGCCGCCCTTGCTGGCGTTGGTGGACTGCATGGAGATGTAGTAAGTTCCGGCTTCGAGCATCAAATCTTTAAGCTGAACGGTCTGTCCGGCTTTGATGGTGATGTTCTTGATGGATTTAAGTTTACCGTTGCTCTGCAATTCATAGATGGTGAACTTGGCTGCGTCGGTAGCTTTTACATCGAAGGTATACTTTCCTGCGGTTTCGAACGTCACCTTGCGGTAGTCATATTCGTCGCCGAATCCGACCCATTCGTCGCTGACAAGCGATATTGCCTGATCGCCAACGGTGACGTTGTATTCAGTTGGCAGGGAAGCGAAATTATCGTCGGCGTTATTGCCTTTGGTGAATACGACGCTGGACTCGTTAAAGCTGACATCATAGTCGGCGTTTCCGCCCTTGCTGGCGTTGGTGGACTGTACCGAGATGTAGTAAGTACCGGCTTCGAGGAGATAATCCTTAATCTGGCCGGTTTTTCCTGCTTTAACGGTGATATTTTTGATGGACTTGAGTTTGCCGTTGCTCTGCAATTCATAGATGGTGAATTTGATATCATCGGATGAACTTACATCGAATGTATATTTTCCTGCGTCGGCAAAAGTTACCTTGCGGTAGTCGAATTCGTCGCCCCATCCTACCCATTCGTCCGAGATAAGTTCATCCGGTTTATTTCCAATGGTGACGCTGTATCCGGCGTCGAGCTGGGCGAAATTATCGTCAGCGTTGTTGCCTTTGGTAAAGAACACGGTCTTATCGTCGAGAGAAATTTCGAAATCGGCGCTGCCGCCCTTGTCGGCGTTTTTGGATTCGATGCCGAAGTAGTAAGATCCGGACTCGATAAGGATATCCTTTATCTGAGCGGTCTGATTAGCCTTGACGGTGACATTCTTTATTGATTTCAGCTTACCGTTGCTGAGGGTATAGAAAGTCACCTTTATTTCATCGGAAGTAGAGATATTGAATGTGGATTTGGTTGCGACGTCGAAGTTGACCTGATAATAGTCGAGTTTATCGCCGAATCCGACCCAGCCTGAGACATTATCTTCAGCGATATTGATTTTATTTTCGTTTGGCAGGTTATTAAAGTCTTCGTCCTTGGACGGATCTTTAAAGAGAGCCGTTGCGTCGAAATCGAATACATATTCAGCGTTGGTTTTGCCCTTGTCGGAATTGGTAATAGTCAAAGTATAGTCGCCGGCTTCGAGCAGAGTTTCTTTAAGGGAGACGACGCCGTTTTTAATTTTGCCTTCTGCGACCTTTTTAGTTTTCCCGTTGACCGTCTGAGTGATGGTAAAATTTCCGTTAAGGGTACCGAAATCGTAATCTCCGATCACATACTTGCCGGATTTTTCTATATTGAGCTGGAAAGTATCGGTATAGTTTTCATAGAATCCGATAGACCCGAATCCTGCGTCGGAGGGCACATTCATGGTACCACCTTCTTCCACCCAGATGGGGCCTGGTTCGGGGTGTGATCCGGCCTGTACGGTCAGCACGAGTGAGAATGTGCGGTTGGAGCTTGATCCGAATGGGAGGATCTGGAGTTTATAAGTGGTATTGTTCCATACAATAGCCTCGTTGAGGCTGAGTTTACCGATTTCCTGTCCGTTGACGCTGCGTACGGTAATAGTGGTATTGAATTTGGAGATATCATCGGCGAGGCGGTATGAACCTTCCTCCATCATTGGAGAAACCGATACCGCGAAGTTGGCGTTTTTGATTGCGGTGAAGCTGGTTTCAAAGATAGCCTGATCGGATGGCTTACGGTCTTCGAGGTGCATAACCACGGTTGCACCGGTACCGTCGGCGATAGCGGTGCCGTTGTAAGCGAATCTTGCGCGTCCTGCGATATGCAATTCGCCGCGTATTTTTGCATCCTTATATATAAGGAGGTTGCCGCCGCTTTCGATGGTGGTATTGGTAACTGTGGCGGATTCGAAGATATTGAGATTTCCGCCACTTTTAATTTCGGTATTGCTGATATATGCAGATCCGCCGGAGACGTGCAGATATCCGCGTTCTACGACGGTATTTGCGGCTGAGCCGTTATTGACCCACTGTGTACCGCCTGAGACGATAGTGGTACCGAAGGCGTATGAACCGCCTTCGAGAGTCTGTCTTCCTTTATATATAACGGTATTAAAGGCAGAACCTTTATCGGTAAGGTTTTCCCAACCGTTATTGATAATGGTGCCGGAGGTTACGCCTCCGGCTACGGAGAGTTCTGCGGTATCGTCGTGCAAAGTAGTGACGAAAGCGCTGTCGCCGGGTCTCAGGACGAGTCGGCTGTCCTGATAATTATCGCCGAGGTTTACGCCGCTGTGAATTGTCATAATAAAACCCCTTTCTCTTGAAGTGATCTGTTTGGTCTATACAGGAATAGTGTAGCATTCCGGAAACTTTTTTTCAAGAGATTTAATATAAAATTAATCATAAATAACGTCAAAAAAGTTGCGTTTATGTGGTGAATCCGGCTGTATTGAAATTATTTTCTGACTGGAAAGGCAAAAAAGTATTTTTTTTGCAAAAAAAGTTGCAGTTGAGTTTGCATTCCGCAAAAAAAGGTCTATTTTAAGGGACATGCAAGAGATGCTTGTTTGAGGTCGCCGACGTGGCGGAATTGGCAGACGCGCTGCGTTCAGGTCGCAGTTCTTCACGGAGTGTGGGTTCGACTCCCACCGTCGGTACCATTCTGATCCTTTCGATGGATTAAAATGGGAGCTGTTCAAATAAGGCAGCGATGCGTTGCAGGAGCGAGCAACTGGCATATACTTGCGGTTGATAAAAAGTTGCGGGTATGGCATAACGGTTGTGCACCAGCCTTCCAAGCTGGTTATAGGGGTTCGACTCCCCTTACCCGCTCCATAAAAAATGGTGGAGTTCCCGAGCGGCCAAAGGGGGCAGACTGTAAATCTGCTGGTGATACCTTCGATGGTTCGAATCCATCCTCCACCACCACTTGATACTCAAGGGCTTACAGAATAAAATCCGTAAGCCCTCTTTTTTTTGGATATTTTTCCCGTTTGACCTCAAGTTTCCTTATGATTCTAAAAATAACCGGATAAAAACCGGATAAAAATTTTGGGGGTTTTTCGCCTTAAAATACCAGAAAATCATTTATGTTGTGATGTGGCTATAATCAAAATAACCGGATAAAAATACAGGGGTGTGCCTATGCGTTTCCTGTCAAATTCTTTAGCTTTTCGCAAAAACATTTTAAATCGTATGCAGAATACACTCGTCCGGTGATTGACGGGGTTAATAGACCTCGATATTCCCATAAGGCTACAGTTTCTATTGAGTCAAGCTCAAATTCATCTACAATTTCTTTCGGCGTGTAGAGGCATGAAAGTATAATCAGCGGTGTTAATTCTTCCAAAAATTCAAGAATACTATATCCGGGTATTGTTGAAGCCATTTGTACAATTGTCCGGGCTTTGGCTGAAAGTTCCAGTCCGTCCGGCATAGTATGTGTAGATTCTTCGCTGTTGAATACACGAATTAGCTTTTTTAATTTTGCTTTGTCGCATTTTTCGCGGATTGCCGCTTCTGGTGCGATTTTATCATTGGTTCGTGTAATTACTTGTTTTTCTGCTTTTCGTGCATTACAGGCGCGTTGCCGGGCTTTCTTAGCTGTGTTAGTCTTTGTCTGTCCAGCAGGGGGCTTGATTTTTGCTTCTTTTGCCGATTGTAGCCCGCTTTTTATTGTTTTCGTGTCTGTATTGGGGGTTTGGGCTTTTGTGATTTGCGGGCTGTTTCCGGCCATTTCTTGGCTTTTAAGGTTTGCGGCAACAGTTTTGTTTCTTGTTTGAGTTGGTCTTACTCATGGTCTGAACTCCCATTCGACAAAAAAGCCGTTTACGGTCGGTGAGTTCAGCACCTTACAGGACGGCACCACCCGTTACCCTGCTTCACGCAAAACGGCAAATATTCGGAGCATAAAAAAAGTTTCATATTAACGCCTGGGGGTTGGTTTTCCCCTTGAAACAATCGGCGGCTACGTCTGATTCACGCAACATCGAGAATATAACACGCAGTCCGGGATATTACAAGTTTGCGAACTGGAATTCCGCCGAGAAAGGCATTTATGTAGATGTGGTAACAGGAGAACCGCTGTTTTCTTCGGCGGACAAATATCCGAGCAGTTGCGGTTGGCCGAGTTTCACTTCGCCGTTAAAATCGGATGCGGTGTTATACCGTGATGACAGGAGTTACGGTATGGATCGGGTGGAAGTAAAGAGCCGGTATGGGGGGAGTCACTTAGGCCATGTATTTTACAATGATCCGGAGAGTCCTAATGGGGTAAGATACTGTATCAACAGTGCGTCGCTGGAATTTATTTCTTATGCCGAGCTGGACTCCCGTGGTTACGGTGAATGGAAAAAAGTATTGGATTTGGAAAAGGAAAAATAATTTACTTATTCGTCCAATATTCCGATATGACGTAGATTTTCCAGAAAACGGTGGACATCCTTGCCTGCTGTTACTGAATCTACGTCATATTTTTTGGTTACCGCCTGAATGATTTCCAGTTCGGAGATATCCTCATTGAGCAGCAGATTCATAATAAAATTACCGGTGGAATTGCTGTATGTTATTCCGTTAAAATTTTTTGCTGCGTTTCCGGTGGTAAGTGCGATATACTTTTCGCCGTTGAAGTGAAGGACGACTCCCTCTTTGAGTTTCATAGAAAAATCACCTTATTATTAAAAAATTTGCATCATAGAAGAGCTAGCAACGACGGCTGCCTCTTTTTCCATATTGCATGTCATTATATAGAAGCGTGTATTCTGGATCATTTTATCGATCAGCTTCAATATAAGTGCAATTTTCTGAGGATCTTCGGGTTTAAAAGTCTGTTCAATTATGTTCACATAAATCTCCTGAGGTGTAACTTGACGGATATGGTTCCGGGTGCCTCGCTGTAAAAAAGCTACCGCTTTTAATGGTACGGCGATATTATTTTCCAGTCGATGTTTTCCGCTCCATGGTGAGCCGTATGCGATTATATTGTTTTCGTATATTTTGAGTAGAGGTTTATCATCATTTATCATGGCAGCCCGTTTGCCGAACAATTCCCGCCACAATTTTGCGTGGGTAGATTTTCCGGTTCCGCTGGGGGCGGTAAACATAAATGCTGAATTATCCACCGCGATAACCGAGCCGTGGAAGAGTATGGTATTATAATTTACGATTTCGGCAGCGATTTTGCGGTATACGGCGAGAGACTCCAGATATGGTCTGGAAAACTTCTGAAATGATTTCTTTTCGGCATTAACCTGTTGAATCAGTTTGTAATATTCCCGATCGATATCTTCATCGGATATTTTCACTTTAAAATCCGGAGCGTCGCCATGATTTTCTGTGGTTATATAATTCCGGCACAAACTGAAAACATAATCATAAATGGAGTCTATTCCGATCCGTTGTCCGGCTAAACTGATATCAAATACTGCCATATAAAATAGTAGTGCAGTATATTTTGATATGAAAACATACTGCAATTGATTTTTCAGCTTGTATACTTAAGCGATTGTTTTATTATTGAGATGTATGCTATGGTATTATTACCATTCATACTCCTCTTCTTCGAATCCTTCATGAGTAGCGCTGACCGCTATAACATCTTTTATATCGGATTCCATGACAACTATTTCCGGAGCTTCATATTTTTCTTTCATGACTTTACCTTTACCGTTAACTGAAAAAGTAGAAAACATTACTTATAATATATCGATATAAATATAAAAAGTCAAATATTATTTACAAAAAAAGTCCCGGCCGGTTGTTGAACGGCCGGGACTCCCGTTAGGGTTTAGAGGCTATTTACGCCAGGGCGCCTTTCTTGAAAGAAGCGGTCAACATGCCGTTGTCGTCAACGTCGAGGTTGAAGACGCCTTTACCGTCGATAGCGAATTGGCTGCCGAAGGTAAGAGAAACGGTCTGATCGCTGTTGATATCAAAGATATTTACGGTTGCGCCTTCGAGTGATTCGTCGGAGACGTCCATCAGAGCGAAGTCGAACGAATCGGAATCGAAGTCGAAAATAAGGTTGATATTCTTTTCGCCGTCGGTGAAGTTGAATGACGCAGCGTCGCTTACGAATCCGTCATTAGCCATGGAGCTTGAGCGTTCGGACAGGTCGAAAGTCATAGAACTTACCGAGAAGCTGTTAGCCATATTCATAGCGGTATCGCCGGAGAACGATACGTTGTCGAAATTGACTGCGGTACCGTTGAAAGTTCCGGAGAATCCTTTGAATACGAGGTTCTTATCTCCGGCCACAGTTCCAGCGATCATGCCGTCGCCGTTAACCACGCCAGTGAAGATAAGTGAATCGCCGTTTCCGGAGAATTCGATAGTGGAGTCGCCGGAAACCGTAGCGCTGCCGCCGTAAACTCCGCTTGCGGGGTTATCGCCGCCGCCGTAGATATTACCGGTAATGGTGGTGCGGTCGCCAGCGTTGATTACGATGTAAGTATCGCCGTTGACTGTGGATGCGCCGTTGTTGTATGCGTAACCGCCGCCGAAGATGTTGACAACGGATGAGTTGTCGATAGAGATTTCGACATCGCCGACCTCGGCAACGGAACCTTCGCCATCAGCTTGAGCGCCGCCCACTACGCGTCCGATGCTGGAATCAGCGATAGAGATGGATACGGCTCCGGCAGTAAGCTTGCCGCCTTCTACAGCCTGACCGCCGCCGACGATCCATGAAGTCGGACCTTCTTCGAGGATGGCGTCATTATCCTGATGTGTAATATTGTTTACGTTCAGGGTAATGGAACCGGTAACTGTAGCGGAAGCGTCTCCGCTGATGCGGCTGCCGCCGAAGACGAGGCCCTGATAAGAACCGGAGTTGATAGTGAGGGCGATATTACCGTCCACATTGCCTCCGGCGATGGAAGCGTCGCCGATAGCGCCGCCGAAGATATTTCCTGCGGAAACTTTATTTACAGAAATTTCGCTGGTAATATTTCCGACAACAGATCCGATACCGCCGCCAGCGAAGTGGCTGTTGATCTGAGCTTCTGCAACGTTGACGTTGATATTGCCGGTAACGGTTCCGCCGTTATTATTACCGCCGAATACGGTGATATAGCTGCCGGCGTCGATATCGACATTGATATCTCCGGTAACATTGGCATTATTGCTGCCGCCGTAGACTTTAGCGTTATTGCTGGCGGAGATCCAGATATTGGTGCCGTCGGTCATATTCTTGCCGTCGCCGCCGCCGTAGATAACGTTATTGCTGCCGCCGGTAACCTTGATCCAGCTTGCTGCGCGATCGTTGGTATTGCTGCCGCCGAAAAACGTCATATTATTCATGGAAGAAGTGATGATTCCGGCCGCGGAGATTTTACCGCCGACGCTCTTGAATGCGTGACCGTTGGCTTCAGTTTCCATGGTATTGCCGAGGTATACGGTACCGGATGTCTCGGTAATATCGTTGACGTAGTACGGAGCTGGATCGGAGTTATTTTTCCAGCTGAACTTGGTATTGGTGCTGGCATCCGCCTTGATGGAGAGAACCAGGTAGTTATTGATTTTTTCCAGAGTTGCGGTGTATCCGTCCTGAGTGTAGGACTGACCGGCGCGGAAATAATCATTTACGGTGGTTCCATCGACGTCGAATCTCATACCGACGTTGAATTTTTCAGCTTTACCGAGGTTGTAATACCCCTGGCGCCATTCAGCGTCGATAATATATTCGCCTCTCATGCTGGCGCTGATCATGCTGAGATCGCTGACGAGGAGAGACGGGCATTTTGCCATATTGGTCAGATCGAATACGACATTGGTCGCGCTGATCTGTTTAGTAATGTTATTACCTTCGCCGTTGAAGATAATGGTAGCGTCATTAGCGGTATAATTGACTTTCGCATTGATTTTGTTGCCTGCGCCGAAGATGACGCTGGTGGTAGATGCGTCGTCAAAGGTAATACCGTTGCCGTAGTTATCATTGATAGTGGTATTCTGGAAGTAGTAGTTACCCTTGAAATCGAGGTTGATGCCGGTGCGATCCGGAGCCGCTTCAGCGGTGCTGTCGAGTTCCAGAGTGCCGCCGTTCATGTTCAATCCGTTGATAACGCCGTTGCGCAGGGCGATTTTTCCGGTGAATCCATCTTCAGTAACGATATTGGTAACCGTTGCAGCGTATGCTGTATTACTCCACTGATTGATAACGCTTCCGATTGTCAATGTAGCGGAATCCTTCAGTGTGATGTCATTGAATACAGCGTTGTCGAGTGATGTGGAAAGGACCGCGTCGCCGGATACGACCGCGCCGTCGACTTTAGCGCGGGCCTGGAATTCGCCGTCTACGAGAATAAGATTCTTGATATTGGCTTCGAAAGCATCTACCGTGCCTTCCACATCGAGATAGAGGTTGGTGATAGTATTGCTGCTGTCGCCAGTGATAACATTTTTATTCATTCCGATCATTTCGACGTTTTCGGCGGTCATTCCGGAGCCGAGTGTCAGGCTGGAGTTGTTGCCAACCAGTCTGACGTTGGTAATTTTCTTACCGTCGAAAGTCAGGTTGCGACCGGCGTTTTCTTCATCATCGACGAAACCGTAGATAGTACCGTTGATATTGCCGGTGGAAGCGAGGTTGAGTCTGAGGACAGCGTCTTCGCCGACCACGATATTGGAAATGCTGGTATTTGCGCCATTTACTTCCAGAACGCCGCCATTTTCGAACACGGTTCCGTCGACTTTTCCGCCTTCATTGACCTGGAGAACAGAAGCGCCGCCGTATACGTCAAAATCTTCCTGGCTGTAACCGTTTTCCGCTGCAGCGCGGCTGCCGGTGACAACGCCGCCTGCGAAGGAGTAGTTATTGGCCATTTTGAAGATTGCGCCGTTAGCGAGGACGACATTGCTTGCTTCAGTGCTGCTGACCGAGAAGTTGTAATTATCGGAAGTTTCGCTGTAATCTTTATTAATACCTTCGAGGGAAACTCCGGCAACGTCATTGATCATGAGGCTTGCGCCGTTGGCGAGGATCACGCCGGTAGCGGAAGCGTTGGAAGCGATCAAAGTTGCGCCGTTCATGGTGATATTTTCCGCCTTGCCTGAGTCGAGGGAGAAAGCGGTTCCGTTGAATACGAGGTTTTTGGCTTCGCGTCCTTCGGCGCCGTCCTGGATATAGAACTCAAGCTGTGAACCGTCGGCATATACATATTTACCGGTAAGGTTGGTAGACATGGTGAGTCCGGCGAGGGATCCGCCATCGAGTATGGTGACATTATTCATCGTGCCATCGGCAGAGCCATAGAGTACGGCGCCATTGGCAACGACGAAGCTCTTGACTTCGCCGCCGGAGATATCGAGGGTCTGAGAAGATCCGTCAGCGAAGAAGAATTCGCCGGATACGGTGCTGTTCAGGCTCATATCGTTGATGGAGCCGCCTTCGATAACGACGACATTGGTAAGGCCGTGGGTATCATTTTCGCCGAATCCGTTATAAATAGAACCTTCCGCGAGAACCAGGCCGTCAATAGTTTTGTTTTCAGCGTCGACAGTTACGAGATATTCACTGCCGCCGTAGTTGATAACGAAGTTTTCCAAAGAAAAATCGTGACCGGTAATCTGGAGCATCCCGCCTTCTTCGATGGTGGTATTTTTGATAGTGGCGGTGCCGCTGGTTGTATCATAGTGTCCGAAAACCATTTTACCGCCTGCCTCAACGGTAACGCCGTCAACGGTACCGGAGTATACTTTATCGGTGCTCCAGCCTTCCATACGGAGAACGCCGCCGTCTTTAACGGTTATATTAGACACCTGCGAAGTTTCATAAACGTGAGCAGATCCGCCGGCTGCTATTTCCACATCGTCGATTACGGAGCTGCCGAATGCGACCAAAGTAGAACCGTCATGCCATGCTTCCTGATATCCTTTGCCGACAATGGAGACCTTGTTAACTTTTGTTGTGCCCATGGCTTCGAGGCGGCCGTTTTCGATAGTAACGTTATTGAGAGTACCGTTGGTGGTCTGAATCCATCCGGATTCGCCTTTAATGGTGATATTTTCGACCAGGCCGTCGGCATACATAATGAAAGTAGAATCATCGACAATGAGGAACTTAAGAGTTTTTGCATCTGCGTTGTTGAGCAGAGATCCGTTGCTGATAGCGGCAGAAGTTTCGTTCAGATCATATCCGTTCCAGGTAACATTTTCGAATGCGTTTAAATTTGCTACCATAAGATAAGCGTCTGCATTATTGCCGACAAGTTTGGTATTTTCAGCTGTAACATTTTTTATAATGCATCCGGATGCGCCAAGTTGGAAAATGCCGCCTTTTAAAGTAGCACCATCGATAGCTACGCCTTCGGTTTTGGATACCATTAAGGTACCGCCGTTCATTACGGTATCATAAATTGATCCGGTAGTAACAACGTTCAGGGTTCCGTTATCGATAACAGTTCCGCTGCACTTACCGGCAGCGGTGATTTTGCCGCCATTCATATATGTATCATATAGTATAGCATTTTCCCGAAGGTCAACATTACCGTTACCTGTAACGATGGTATTGTATGCAACCGGTGAAAAATTATGTCCGTCCACGTTGCCATATCCGAAGAGCAGGTTGCCGTAACCTGTTACAGTACAGTTGGACATAACCCCTGCGCCCATACGGAAGTTGGTATAATGGAGTCCCTGGTTGTTAACCATTTCATCGCCGGAGAGGATACAGTTTTTAACGATCTGCCCGTTATCTCCGACAGTTGTAAGCATCCCGTATTTAAAATAGCAGTTTTCGATAACGCCGGCGGAGAATTGCATATGAGCAAAAACGCCGTCGCCGGTATACCATGCAGGGTCGAGGTTTTCGATTTGAGCGTTAATAAGTTCGCCGCCCCGCAGATAAATCATAGTATTGGGGCCGTTTACCTGAAGGTCATAAACTTTGCCGCCGCTGCTGACGATTATAGCTGCGCTGCCTTCGGCGCCGCTGATAGAACCGCCGCTGGTTACTCCGCCGTCCATAACGGTCTGAGTACCGTTGGTTACATACTCTCCAACAACAGGTGAATTATTGGAGTCGACAACTTCTGTAAAAGCCATTGTATACCTCATTGGTTAATGGTTTTGGATAGATTTATATCCGTAATATTTCTATCGACGTTGGAAAATAGCGCGGTTAGTATCAAAAATCAACATGCAAAATGTTAAAAAATGTATGAAAATGTCTTTTTTTGTTATTTTTTTTAATAAAAAACCAACTCCTGTTTTTGTTTTTTGTAAAATACTTGTAGATAACTGATTATCTATTATGTTTGCATAAAAACCGATGGTGATTTTTGTAAAAGTGTTTTACTGTAATGCAGGTTGGTTTTTTGTGTGTTAATTTGTTGAAAGATATAATATTGTGGGATTTATGTACATTATTTGTGTACATGATTATTTTCCGGCTGTTCTGCATCATGTATCCATCGGAACACCAAATATCCGTTTTGTTTTTATGGAGATACGGCTTATTCGATGGTTTTGATATCGATATGTGTTTGATTCCTGGAGAGTATCCTGAATATGGTTGCGGCTTCGGAATCAGCTTCGGTTTTCGTTTCATACTCATTGAAATCGAGCAGATGAACGGTTTTGCCTTTGTAAGAGAGGTGCACATCGGCGCAATAGAGGTTGAATTCGTTATCGCAGAAAACTCCTATTTCGATACTCTCGTCATGCTTTCTTGTTATTATTGTTTTGAAGATACCGTATTTTCTGATAATCTTTTCCGGAGTTATAAGAATCATCTCACCCAGCAGTTTGCTCAGAATTACAAGTATCAGGGCGAGTGGTATGGAATTGACTGCGCAAAGAATTATTGCAACCACAATGGCGGTCGATAAAGAGTGTTCTTCTGAGTTAATGCTTGCGACGACAACAAATACAGCCACAGCGATAATTGCCATAAAAAACACTATACCCATAAGCAATCCGATTATCATCCATATTGTGCTGATTAAGTCTAATTTTGCCCGCAAATATATAAGAATATTCTCCTCCGGGGTAACAAAGATGTATTGTCCGGCATAGTTCCCATAATACGTTTCGTTTCCGGCGTTTAATTCATCATGCGTATCATTCATAATATTTCTCCATAGACAATATTGAGAATTATTTTATGAAATAACGATACATCCGTATTTACAGTTGTCAATAATAATTTTGAGACAAAACAAAAAAACTCCCGGATTTATCTTCCGGGAGTGTATAAAATTGCGGTGATCTATTTAAAATTCCGGCTGATGTGTTCAATTTCATCAATTTCTTCTCTTGAGAATACCAGATTATCCAGAGCCTTAACCGTCTCCATAATCTGCTGCGGCCGGCTTGCTCCGACGAGTGCGCTGGTAACTCCGGTGCGTGAAAGCAGCCAAGCGACGGCCATCTGTGCCAGAGTCTGTCCCCGTTTCACAGCGATCTGATTGAGTTGGTTAAGGATGGTTATCCACTCCTGAGTGATCTGTGCATCGGTAAAAACCGCGTTGGGATTTTTGCTTAAAAGTTCTTTATAAGTGGTACGGTTTCTGACCGCTCTTGAATCTTCGGGTATTCCGTTCAGATATCGTCCTGATAGGAGTCCCTGGGCGAGGGGGCAGAATATGATACATCCGACGCCTTCATCAGCCATCAGCTGTAAGAGTCCATTATCTTCGTGATAACGGTTGATGATATTGTATGGAATCTGGTTGAGTACGAACGGGGTTTTGAGTTCGCGCAGGATATTGATGGCTTTTATGGCCTGAGCCGGCGGATAATTTGAGATGCCGGCATACAGAGCTTTACCGCTGCGGACAATCTGGTCGAGCGCGAGCATGGACTCTTCGACCGGGGTTTCGGGGTCAGGCCGGTGGTGATAAAAAATGTCGACATATTCGAGTCCCATGCGTTTCAGGCTCTGGTCGCAGCTGGCGATGATATATTTGCGTGAGCCTCCGTCGCCGAATGGACCGGGCCACATCAGGAAACCGGCCTTACTGGATATGGTAAGCTGATCGCGGTATTGAGCGAGGTCCTGTTTAAGGATTCTGCCGAAATTGATTTCTGCGTCGCCTGGGTTGGGGCCGTAGTTATTGGCGAGGTCAAAATTGGTTATACCGGAGTCGAATGCGGTATGAATCATGCTGCGGCAGTTTTCGAAATTGCTGTCGGAGCCGAAGTTGTGCCATAAACCGAAAGAGATGGCAGAGATTTTCAATCCTGAGTTTCCGCATCTGCGGTAGATCATTTTATCATATCTTTTTTCGTTTGGAGAGTACATACAATACCTACTTTCTTGGGTGAAATTGACGATGTATTTTTAACAGTCGTTTAGCGTCCACATGGGTATAAATCTCGGTTGTTGCGATATCGGCGTGACCGAGAAGTTCCTGAATAACGCGCAAATCGGCGCCGTTTTCGAGAAGGTGTGTGGCGAATGAGTGCCGCAGGGTATGCGGGTGAATATTTTTATTTATGCCAGCGGTTTTCGCGGCCTGTTTAATCAGGTTCCAGATCCATTCGCGGTTGAGTTTCCGTCCGGACTTGGATATAAATAGAGCAGGTTCGAGTGGATTGGCGGCCAGTTGCGGTCGGGTCAGTTCGAGATATTTTTTGAGGGAAGCCACTGCTATTTTACCGACTGGTACGATTCTGGTTTTGCCACCTTTGCCGTGAACGCGGAGGAGTTCGTTTTCAAAATCGACGTCGCTGATTTTCAAATCAGCGGTTTCAGAAACGCGCAAACCGCATGCGTACATCACTTCAAAAATGGTGCGGTTGCGCTGGGTAAGAGGTTCTCTGGCGGAATTTGGGAAGACGTTGAGCAGCCGGTCGACCTCCTGAACGGATAAGAAGTCTGGCAGAACCTGCCACAATCTCGGGCCATCCATAATAGCGGTCACGTCTTCGGGTATGAGTTTTTCCTTCAGCAGATACCGCAGGAACACCTTTATTGCGACGAGTCTTCTGGCGAGGGTGGTACTTTCGAGTCCTTCATCGCGCCGGTCTCCCAGGAAGTCGAGTATATCGTCGCGGGAGATTTTTGCAGCGTCGTTGATTTTTCTATTTTGCATATATGCAATAAAGTCGGTGAGGTCGTGCTTATAAGCGGTCACGGTATTGCTGCTCAGGTTGCGTTCGAGCGACAGATAAGTGATGAAATGCTTCAAATCGAGTTCGAGCATATTGAAAAAACTCCGCTTAAGTGTTATTCTATTTAGAGGTAATATAGCATTCAAACAACTTTTTGGGAGTATATAAAATGAAAAAAATTTTGCTTATTTTGGCGGATGGTTTTGAAGAAGTTGAAGCGCTAGGCAGTGCTGATTTTCTGAAGCGCTGTGGTTTTGACGTTGTTTTAGCCGGGCTTAAGGGGGCAAATGTTACTGGAGCGCATGGTATCCGTGTGATAGCCGACGCATTGCTTTCTGAGGTAAAGGTGCATGATTTTGCGGCGCTGATACTGCCTGGCGGGATGCCTGGCAGTGTAAATCTTTACAACAGTGATCTGGTATTGGAGACAGTAAAAGGTTTTTACCAGTCGGGGCGGATAGTGGCGGCGATCTGTGCGGCGCCGATGGTGCTGGGGCGTGCGGGGTTGCTGTGCAACCGTAAATTCACGATCTATCCCGGAGTGGAAGATGGGCTTAACGGGGCGGTGCCGACGAACAATGCGGTTGAGTCGGATGGCCGTATAATAACCGGTCGTGGTCCTGGTTTAACCTTTAAATTTGCGGAACGTGTGGCAACTGAGCTTGGAGCCGGGGCAGAAGCGCGGGAGGTGCTGCGGGGGATGCTTCTGGATTGATCACTCTTCCTTATCCTGTTCTGAGAGTTCTGCCACGGGGAGCTGTAATTTGTAGCGGTATCCGAGGAGTCTGAGAACGATAACGAGCAAAGAGACGATAATAAAGGTAAAGAATACCGGAACTCCGAGGCTTACGAGGATGCAGTATACTACGCCGCCGATAAGCGAAGCGGTGGCGTAGAAATCGCTTTTAAGCACTACCGGGACCATGCCCACCATAATATCGCGCAGTACGCCGCCGCCCACGGCGGTAAATACGCCTGCGAGAACGATGCCGATAGGGGTAAGGTGGAACTGTACGCCTTTAGCTGCGCCGATTGCGGTAAACACTCCCAGTCCGATAGCGTCGCACACGGTAATGATATTGCGGTTGATGGCGGATGGCGGAGTAAAGAAGACGGCCATACCGGTAATTATGCATACGAGGAGATAAGATTCTTTGGTGAATGCGGTAACTGGCGTTGCGCCGATAATGGTATCGCGTATAATTCCTCCGCCGACGCCGACTACACATGCGAGAACGATAACGCCGAGCATATCGAGGCGGTGTCTTACGCCGCGTACGGCGCCGGTTATAGCGAAGATGACCGTGCCGAACAGGTCGAATGCATTGATAACAAACTCTTCCATATTTTTGCGGGCTGACTGATTTATCGCATTAAAAAAATATTTTATATAATATAAATCCCGGTGCTGAATTTGGCAAGCTGTGGATTTGATTCCGGTTGAAAATCGGTAAAAAAATGCTATTTTAGGTAAAAACGCAAGAGGGTGAATATTATAATGGCGAAAAAGATCCGGATACCGGTTTTTGCGGATGACCGTGGTGAATTGGGTGCTCCATTGACAGGTGGAGCGCTGCCTTTTACGGTAGGCAATGTTTTTTTCATTCGCGGTGTGCCTTCCGGGGTGTGTCGTGGTGGACATGCGCATAAAGAGAGTGTGCAGGCATTGTTCTGTCTTGCCGGCGGGCTGAAGGTGCTGGTGGATGACGCTCGCCGCCGGGAGGAATTTTTGCTGGAGCCAGGTAGCGATGCGTTGCTGATAGAGTCGGGGGAATGGGCGGAGGAGTATGATTTTCTTCCCGGGACGGTAGTTATGGTAATTGCGTCACAGCCGTACAGGGAATCCGACTATTTGCGTGACTACTCTGCCTACATAGAGTGGAAGTCATCACATTGATAATTTTCTACCACAAAGGTGCGAATCGCTGATAGTATCCGTAAGCGAGCAGGAAGAGGATAACTGCTGGTATAACGATAGCGATGTACCATTTTGCGAACGCTGGATATTTAAGGCCTTTGCCATAGTCGGCTTCAGCGATAAAGTTTTTCCATCCCCATCCGAATTTCCATGTACAGAAAAATATTATGATAACGGATCCTATCGGCAGCAGAGTTCCGCTGACGATAAAGTCCTCCAGGTCGAGTATAGTTGATCCGCTGCCGAACGGGGTAACACCGGAGAGAAGGTTGAATCCGAGAGCGCACGGGAGGGAGAGTACTCCTACGCCGATCATATTGATAAGCGCGGCTTTTTTTCTTGAGAGGTTGAATTCGTCCATCATCCAGCCGATGATATTCTCGAATACGGCTATAACGGTGGTAAACGCTGCCACTCCCATAAATAGGAAGAAGAGCATACCCCACCATTGTCCGCCCATCATATTGGCGAAGACCTTGGGCAGGGTTACAAATATGAGGTCGGGTCCTGAGTTGACTGATACGTCATATGCGGCACATGCGGGGAAAATGATCATTCCAGCCATAAGTGCGACGAGAGTATCCATAGCGATAATGAGGATGGATTCTCCGGTAAGCGAGTGGGTTTTTTCAATATAGCTGCCGAAAATCCCCATGGACCCCACTCCGAGGCTGAGGGTAAAGAAAGCCTGTCCGAGTGCGGCGACGACCATTTCCATCCATCTGGTTGAATCTACCATAGTTGGATAGAGATAGAACTTGACCCCTTCCATGGCATTGGGCAGGGTAAGCGAGTTAGCCACCAGAATAAAGAGCAGGATAAATAGTCCTGACATAAGTATTTTGGTAATTCGTTCCACGCCGTTTTTCAGTCCGGACATACAGATAATGGATGCGATGATCACGGTTGCGGCCATAAACCCGGTCATATTTGCGGGGCTGGCGACGAATTTGGCGAAGAAGTCTCCGGAGCCGCTGCCGGATGCGAATGTCTCCATGCCGTTGCCGGAGAGGTAGAACCAGGTATATGCGATAAACCATCCGCATACGGTGGTATAGAACATCATAAGCAGGAGATTGCCGAGGAAGATGACGGAAAAAATTCTGGACCATACGCTGCCGTGTTTTTCCGGCAGTTTTCGCATAGCTCCGACGATATTCTTTCTGGCGGCGCGTCCGACAGCCAGTTCCATCACCAGCACGGGGAATCCGATAAGTACAAGGAATATGATATACAGGAATACGAAGTTTGCTCCGCCGTACTGTCCGGTAATGAACGGGAATCGCCAGATATTACCTAGTCCGATGGAGCATCCGGCCGCGAGCAGCAGGAATCCTGCGCGTGAGCCTAAAGTTTCGCGTTCTCTGTTCTCCATAATGCGGAATCAGCTCCTGATTTCACTTATTGTCATACCGAACCGGTGAACAGTTCCCGGTGGAATTATTCTTGCGTCCTCTCTGGCGTTAGCCACTTCAACGCATACCATATCGGTATATTCATCCGGTTCATAATCGCTGAAGGACTTGGCCTTTTCGCTCCATGGGTTCCATACTACGGTGGAGTTGCTGTTGCGTTTATCGATCCGGATAATCTTTCCGTTATCGAGGATGACGATCTGAGCGCCGCCGTCCTGATAAATTCTATCCACTTCCCGGTCGATAATAATATCACCGTGTTGGATTTTCTCCTCGCCTGTGAGTGCATCAAAATATTTTTTGCCGTCCAGCCCGTTAATGCGGAGGAACTTAATATCGTTGACGGGGAAATAAGTATGCATAGCGGCGGAGAAATCGACGTCTTTACTGCCGAAGTTGGAACATTCCAGGTCGACAGAGAGTTCTTTTTCCAGCCGGATATAGAGTTTATAGTTCAGGGTAATTCCGGCGAATTTCTCCGGCAGGGATTCGGCATTCAGTTTTAGTACGATCACGGTTGAGGTGACGATATCCGGCTCCCACACGGCGGTTCGTACTGCGCCGTGGGCGGGGAATCCCGGAATGGAGGATGCGCCGAACCATGGAGCGCAAATTGGTACGCCGCCGCGGATAGCCTTGCCGTCTTTAAGAACCGCGCCGCGGCAGACATAGATCAGCGGAGTAGATCCGTTGGGGATAAAACTCAACACATTGCCGCCGTAGAGGGAAATTCTGGCATAGCAGAACTCATTTTCGACGTCTATTGCGCAAACGTGGTCGGCGAGCTGTACAAAAGAGACGCCTTCGACCTGCCACATTGAGTTGTAATAATCGGCATTTTTATTCATAATCGCCAATCTCCATATCGTTAAGAAGTTCGCTCTGAATGGCCTGGGCAGTGAGGAGCCGGTTCTGCGGTGATTCCGGATTAAACCGGATAGCGAACTTCAGGTTTTTGTTATCGAGTTGTTTAGTTCCCCACACATGCAGGTCAAAAAGTTCGGTCAAATCCCAGTGCAGGAGGATTTTTTTCTGCGGCCGTTCGATATGAGCGGCGTCAAAGCAGAGATTTGCCTGAGCCTGTTCGAGTACAAGATCGGTTTCGGTGGAGCGGATAAGTTTTCTTACCGCTTTTCTGGCCGGTGCGGCGATGAGGCATGGCGTAGATTTGCGGGACAGATCTTCAGCGAGAATCCGTGAATTGGCCGGAATATCGAGAGTGTTAATATCATATATTGCCGCATTGGGGATATTTTGTGGTATGGTGGGGGTATTCCAGGCGAAATACCATGAAAACCGCCATGGTCTGAGCGGGAAATTCTCCACTGTATCCGGCACGTCAATAATTTTGCGGATAATTTTCACGCCGTTATCTTCAGGGATAATGGTCAATTCCGGCGTACAGCTGCCGAACTGTTCAGTTGCGGAGTATCTCCAGAGGTCGTCGCCGCATCCGAATTCAAATTTGCGTCCGTCTTCGGCGGTAAAAGTTACAGCGAGAACGGGCATGGGTGCTTTAATGGTGGATGAGAGCTGAATAGAGTCAAATCCGTCGCCGTTGTAAATATCGGCGCGGAGCCATTTCCCCGGCAGAAAAATTTCGTCGAGTTCAAGATTTCTGACGATTCCGCCGCCGATATCGGTAGTAACCATAGCCGCGCCGTTAAAAATATTGACGCGTCTGTCCACCTGAATTTCGCGTTCCAGCGGGAACACCGCGGAATACTCCATACTGCCTGACCGTCCGTCTTCGGCGCGGTGTGCGCGCCATTTATTGACCAGAGCCTTATTTTCGGGGAAGCTGTTGACGGCAGCGCCGCCGATTTGAGCGATGATCTTGCCGTTGCAGGACAAACTATATAGATATTGGTTATTCAAAGTCGGCTGTAACTGCCAGTTTCCGGCGTACAGACCTCTTACCCGTTCAACGTAGCGCATATTTTATCTTCGGGTGGGTGATTTTACTTTTTGAGTTCGCGCAGATATTTAGCGTACGCGGCCTCATTCATCATATCGTCGAGTTCGGCGCTTTCGAAGTTGATAATTTTGCAAATCCAGCCTTTTTCTTCGGGTGATTCGTTCAGGAGGCCGGGGTCGTCGTCGAGCGCGTCGTTCACGGCGGAGACGGTACCGGATATAGGTGAATATATATCTGCGGAGGTTTTAACGGACTCGACCACGCCGAGCACATCTCCGACGATAAGATCTTCGTCTTCGGCGGGCAGTTCAACGTAAGTGATATCCCCGAGTTCGTTGACTGCGTATTCGGATATACCTATGGTAGCCTCGTCGCCGTCAATTTCGACCCATTCGTGATCCTCAGAAAAATATTTCATGATATACTCCCAAAAGTTGTTATTATTTCATTTGTTAATTTTATACAGCTAAAAAAAATATTGTCAAGTATAAACGGCATAAAAACCATATTTTTTAGCTGAAGAATTGTAATTTTACGACTTTTCCCTGGATTATTCCCTTTTCCGATTCCACCGAGATACTGTCATCCGTGCTGATATTATTTTTCGCCTCGATTTCGGCGAAAGCCACAGATCGGTGATTTTCCCGGTCATAAGCTGAGCTGGTAATGATGCCTGATTTTCTGGCGTTGAATTTCACCACACATCCCGGCTTAAATTTTCTGCTGTTCTCGCAGCATATCAATGCCAGGGCGGTTTGCGGTCTCTTTTCCAACATGGCTTTTGCACCCCGGAACTCCCGTTTTTCCGCCATGGAGATCAGGCTGGTGATGCCGCATTCAACCGGGGTTCGTCCCGGATTTATTTCGGTTGGGAAAGCTGGAATTCCTGCTGAGATGCGGAAGAGTTCATAATCCTCGAACTCTGCTTCCGCGATATTGTCGAATGCGTCGAATTTTCCGAGCATAGTCTCAACTGCGGCCGTAGCGGAGACAATGGTAAAATAGTTGTTTTCGCCTGCGGCGATGATGGCATTAATTTCGCCGAATGGAATTTTCCGCCATTCTCCGTCAGCGGGCAGGGTGGTATTATCTCCGGCAAGAGTGCTGAGGATTTCCTGAGCCGACTCTCCCCATATTTCGACCGTGCTCAAAACGTCGGAGATATCGGCCATGGTGGTATCGGGAGAAAGATTCCGGTCAAAGAAGTCGAAGAATCTATCGGCGCACGCATCCGGCATTACTGCCATGCAGTCATTCTCCTCCATGCGCATGAGGGTGATCTCCGCCTCGATTTTTCCGGTGGAGTTAAGCAGAAAGTTCTTCTGCCATGTTCCGGGAGTGAGAGAGTTCACCGGCATTGCCAGATATCCGTCCAGTTCGGCAATAACCCTGTCTCCATTAAGCTGAAAAATGGAATAGTTGTTTTCCGTGTATAAGAAAGCGCTCATAAGGATTAAAAAATCTCTCCCGGGCGTGCGGCGTGCAGACGCTGTATTGCGGTTTCCGCGCCCTCTTTATGGCGGAAAACGGCGGTGCCGGCCACCATCATATTAGCGCCGGCCTCAGCAGCGGCGTGCACGGTATGTTCGTCGATGCCGCCGTCGATTTCGATATGGAGCTTGAGTTTTTTCTGATTGATCTCGCGTCGTATAATGCGGCATTTATCGAGGACTTCGGGCATAAAGCTCTGTCCGCCGAATCCTGGTTCTACCGACATTACAAGCACCAGATCAATGGAATCAAGATATGGCAAAACCGTTTCGACCGGAGTTTTGGGTTTAATAGATACTCCGACGGCGCATCCGAGCTTACGCAGTTCGGCGATAGTATATGCCGGATCCTTTTCAGTTTCGATATGGAATGTGATCAATTCTGCACCGGCCTTGACAAACTCTCCGGCATACCGCAAAGGTTCTTCGATCATCAAATGTGCGTCGAAGAATAGTTTTGTATGCGGCCGGATGGATTTGACCAGCATTGGTCCCATAGTTATATTGGGTACAAAGTGCCCGTCCATGATATCGAGGTGCAGGAGATCCGCGCCTGCGTTTTCGATTCTGGCGATCTCCTCATTAAGTTTGCCGAAGTCGGCGGCGAGGAGCGATGGCGCCACGGTTATTTTATCTTGCGGGATATCGAAAATGGATCTCATTATTTCTGTACATCCTGTTGTTTTGCCCATGAATCCTTGAGGGTAACGGTGCGGTTGAATACCATCTTATCGGCGGAGCTGTCCGGGTCGACGCAGAAGTAACCGGTACGTTCGAACTGAACCTTATCGCCGGGTTTGCAGTTAGCGAGAGCCGGTTCGATCCAGCAATCGCAGACTTTGAGTGAATCCGGATTGAGCTGGGTAAGGAAGTCTACGCCGTCGGCGCCGGGATTTTCCACGGTAAAGAGCCGGTCGTACAGTCTGGCTTCGGCGCGTTTGGCTTCGGCGCAGGAGACGTAGTGGATGGTGCCTTTGATTTTGCGTCCGTCGGCGGGTGTACCGCCTCTGGATTCGGGGTCATAGGTACACTTGAGTTCAGTGATATTGCCGTTTTCGTCCTTGACAACTCCGGTGCATTTAATGATATACCCGTAGCGCAGGCGTACTTCGCCATCTGGGCGCAGGCGGAAGAACTTCTTGGGGGGATCCTCCATAAAGTCGGCGCGTTCGATATACAGTTCGCGGCTGAAAGGCACTTTGCGGGTACCTGCTGCGGGGTCTTCGGGGTTGTTGACGGCATCGAGCCATTCGACCTGGCCTTCGGGATAATTTTCGATTGTGATTTTCAGAGGATCCATAACGGCCATAAATCTTGGAGCGATGGCGTTGAGGTGTTCTCTTATGCAGTATTCGAGCATAGCCATATCGGTAGTGCCGTTAAACTTGGTGATACCGACCATATTAATAAATTTGCGGATAGCCTCCGGAGTATATCCCCGCCGGCGCAGACCGCATATAGTCGGCATGCGGGGGTCGTCCCATCCGGATACATAATTTTCCTTGACGAGCTGGAGGAGTTTTCGTTTGCTCATCACGGTATAATTAAGGTTAAGCCGTGAGAACTCGGTCTGTTCGGGTGGATTTTCCCAGCCGAGTGAATTAAGCACCCACTCATAAAGCGGGCGGTGGATTTCGAATTCGAGGGTACAGAGCGAGTGGGTGACATTTTCGAAAGCGTCTTCCAGACAGTGAGCGAAGTCATACATCGGGTATACGCACCACTTGTCGCCCTGGCGGAAGTGGTGGGCGTGGCGTACGCGGTAAATAACCGGGTCGCGCATATGGATATTTGGTGAAGCCATATCGATTTTAGCTCTCAATGTGCGTTCTCCGTCGGCGAATTCTCCGTTGCGCATCCGGTTGAAGAGGTCGAGGTTTTCTTCAACGGAGTTATCTCTTCCGGGTGGATTTTTGCCCGGGGTTGAGAGGTTGCCGCGATACTCCTCCCACTCTTCGGGTGAGAGGGCGCAAACGTATGCCTTACCGCGTTTGATGAGTTCGACAGCGCACTCATACATGCGTTCAAAGTAATCGCTGGCGTAGTAAAAATGGTCTTTCCAGTCGAATCCGAGCCAGTGGATATCGTTTTTGATGGACTCCACATATTCGGTTTCCTCTTTGGTTGGGTTGGTATCGTCCATGCGGAGGTGGCATACGCCGCCGAACTCTTCAGCCACGCCGAAGTCGAGACATATAGCCTTGGCGTGACCTATATGGAGATAACCGTTTGGTTCTGGAGGGAATCTGGTAGTGATTTCGCGTCCGAATCTGCCGCTGGCGACGTCGGCCGCCACTTTTTCGCGGATAAAGTCAACTGAATTAGCGTTATTATTTTCGCAGTCCATAAGAAAAAACCTCAAAAAGCTAAATTTCCGAATAATAAAATCAACATAATTTACCACTATGTGCATATTTTTCAACGCGAGATGTACTTTTTTGCGAAAAACTTGTTTTTGGGACTGGATAAATTAAAAAAGTGCGCTACATTAATCCGAGTAACAAAGCTATTGAGGCGTGGTTGCCGAGCGGTTAGGCAGAGGTCTGCAAAATCTCGTACACCGGTTCGATTCCGGTCCACGCCTCCATTTTTTTTGCCCTGAATCATTTTCCACCAGTGCACTCCAAGCGTATGTCTGTACTTTTATTGTTCTTCCCGGCTCCACTGTATACCGGTTCGATTCCGGTCCACGTCTCCTTTTTTCTGCCCTGAATCATTGTTAGTTCTGAAGTTCCCCTGCACTGGCTTTATTTAATTTTCTGTCGACAGTTTTTTTCTGTTTGCTCAACGCAGTGGTTAGTTCTCCGGTATTTGCACTTATATTTCTATTTAATAATATATAATTGTCGTTCATCTCCGGTTGAAAATAGCTTAAATTGATGTATAGTTAGGAGATTTTATCGTGCCTTTGTGGCAAAATTTTAACGGTGTGGATTTTATTTTATGAACATCAAACAACGCCTGACGGATTTCTCCGGAAAACCGCGCAACGTATTGTATTTGTCTTTCGGGTTGGGGCTGCTGATAGTCCTGACCCATATCTTTTTTCTGCAGGACATGTTCCGGGATGTCGGACACGCCTACGCCTATTGTGCGCGGGAGATCGCCAACGGCAACTGGGGTGATGGGTTTCACGTCAAACTTCCGGTGATTCAGCTTGGTCTGGCGGGATTGCTCGGCTATTGCGGGATGGCGGTCTATCCGGCATTGATACTGGTGACCGGACTTTTTTATCTGCTTACCGGTTGGCCGCTTTATGTATTGCTGAAAAGGTTCATGCCGCCATTGTGGGCTTCGTGGGGGGTGCTGGCGTACATGCTGGCGCCGAAGATAATCCGTTTCGGCTGCGTAGGGTTGCCTGAGTCGGCGCGGACATTTTTCATAGTCTGGGGGGTGCTGATGCTCGCCTTGACGGTGGAGAGGGCGACGTTGAAGCGGATAATTCTCTTTGCGGTAACGCTGGCAGGTCTGTCGCTGTCGCGTGCGGAGGGGTTGATAGTGGCGCTGGCGTTTATCGGGATACTGGGTATAGAGATTCTGCGTACGGCGGATGGTGGGGCAGGGCGCCGGATATGGCGTGCAGTCTGGAGTGCCGGGGCGGTCTTTCTCTTTACGGCGGTACTGCTTTCGCCGCGTTTATACCAGGTATGGAGCTACTGTGGTTATCCGGTAACGGATGCGCGGATGGTGGGAGTGCTGGATCCGGTATTCAATCCTGAACGGGCGCAGGCCTTTGCGGATGGTGAGCGCAAAGCGGTGGAGAATGTTCCGGCGGATGGTATAGAAGACGATGATAAAAAATCCGGTGTAGCGGAGCGCTTTATAGATTGTCTGGAGGATCAGTCCCGTGGGCTGTACGAAGTTTATTTGCCGTTCACGCTGCTGGGATTGATATTGCTGATCATGCGCCGGGCATGGCGGCGGGAATACAGTTATATGCTGTTGCTGATTGGGCTTAACTTTGTATTGTTCTATATTTCGGTAAGTTCCTACCGTTATTATACGGTTGCGTTGCCTTTGGCGATGGTATTCACGGTTTATGGCGGAGCGGAAGTTGCGGTCTGGGTAAGGAAATTCCGTCTGGTGTGGGTGGCGGTGGTGCTGCTTGCGGTGCTGGCGGTATTTCAGATGTTGAACGGGATAGACATGGTATTCCGCGGGGAAGCGGGTCGGATTGACCGTGAAACCGGGGAGTGGCTGGCGGAGCACCGCGGTGAATTTCTTCCTGCGGGTGAAAGCCGTCGTCTGCGGATCTACAATCAATGTGCCACGGTCTTCTTCTGGAGTGGCGGCGAGGCGGTGAACCCGTATGGTACGCACAAAGTTTATCCGGAGAATGCGAAAGGTTTTGATCTTGCGGTAGTCTACACGGATGATGAAGATATGGTGAACCGTCTGTTGAACCGTGGAGATGTGGAAAAAGTTGAGCACCCGCATTCGGATGTGGTAACGGTGCTGAAATATAAAGGAGGCGGAGACAAATGAGTCGCGGAGAAGTCTGTATAGTCATTCCCTGCCACAATGAGGCGGCGTGCATACGCGGGGTGCTTGATTCGCTGCGCCGGAGTCAGCCTGAAGCGTCGCTTGTGGTGGTGAATGACTGTTCTACGGATGCCACCGGTGAGGTGCTGGCGGGAGAGTCGGGGATAACCGTTCTGACATTGCCGGTAAATCTTGGGATAGGCGGAGCGGTGCAGACTGGATTGATGTACGCGGCGCGCAATGGTTTCCGTTACGCAGTAAAGTTTGATGGAGACGGTCAGCATCCGGCGGATCTGGTGGATGAACTGCTTGAGCCGATCCGTGAAGGTCGGGCGGATCTGGTTATCGGCAGCCGTTTTCTGGGTGATGTAAATGGCTTCAAATCGACCTCGATGCGCCGGGTTGGCATAAGATTTTTCCGGTGGCTGAACTCGGCATTGGTAGGGCGCCGGATGACGGACAACACGTCGGGTTTCCGGGCTTACAGCCGTGAAGCGCTGATATTTGCGGAGGAGCATTATCCATCGTTTGACTATCCGGAACCGGAGGAGGTGGTTTTAATGTCGCGTAATGGTTTCCGCATACTTGAGATTCCTACGCCGATGCGTGAGCGTTCCGGAGGTGTTTCATCGATCAACTTCTGGAAATCAGCCTATTTTATGGTGAAGGTATTTTTCTCGGTAGTGGTAGCGGCGCTGCGTCCGCGTATCCGTAAAACGGAGGGAGCTGAAGAGTGAAGATAGAACTTTTCTCACTGCTGGTGAGTATAATATTTCTGGCGGTGGTGCTGGTGCAGGTATGGCGTCAGCGTTTAAAGGAGGCGTATGCGCTTCTGTGGATATTGATCGGGGCGGGGTTCATGGTGGTCTCGCTGTTTCCCGGGCTGTTGAAATGGATTTCGGATGTTATCGGGATAGTCTATCCTCCGGCGACGCTGTTTCTGCTGTTATCGGCGGGGATATTTCTGATACTGTTCCAGTATTCGCTGATATTGTCGCGGCGTACGGAGGAGGTAAAGCGTCTTACGCAGGAGCTGGCGTTGCTGGAAGAGCGGCTGCGGCGGTTGGAAAAGCGGGGTGATGAATGAAGATCTCGGTAATAATGCCGGTATATAATGGAGAGCGTTTCATTCGTCAGTCGATGGATAGCGTGCTCAGCCAGGAGGGTGATTTTGAGTTGGAGTACATTATCTGCGATGGCTTGAGCAAGGACAACACGGTAGCGATTGCGGAGGAGTACGCAAGACGGGATGAGCGGGTAAAAGTAATATCACGTAAGGACAAAGGCCCCGGCGATGCGATCAACTACGGCTTCAATCTGGCTACTGGTGATATCGGCTGCTGGCTGAATGCGGACGACTGTTTTCTGCCGGGTGCGCTGGCGAAAGTTGCGGCATATTTCAGCAAAGCTGATAGCCGGGAGTGGTTGTACGGCCGCTGTATAATCGTGGATGAAAACGGGCGTGAAACGCGCAAAGCGATAACGCTGTATAAAGAGATAATCGGTTACTTTTACAGCCGTAACATTCTTTTGTGCGAGAATTACATCAATCAGCCGGCGACCTTCTGGCGTATGGATCTGTGGCGGCGGCTGGGTGGATTATCCACCTGCTATAAGGGCGCATGGGATTACGAGTTGTGGCTGAAGATGGGGGAAGCCGGCGGAGCGGCGAAGGCGCTGCACTGTGATCTGGCGGCATTCCGGCGGCATTCGGAATCGATAAGCGAGAATTTCTTTGAGCAGCAGTTTGCGGAGGAGCTGGCGATCGCCTCGGAGCACGGCAATTGGCTGCACCGTCTGATTCACCGGTTCAACTGCTGGAAGATAGTAACGGTCTATAAACTTCTGTCATGAGTGAATCGCGGTTAAAAGTATTTATCCGGGGGAGTCTTTTTTCCATACTGGGGATTGGACTTGCGGGAGTGCTGAACTACTTTGTCCGGCGTGAAATGGCGCTGGGTTTGACGGTGGAGGAGTTTGGTGCGCTCTATGGAATGATAGCGGTAGTGGGGATAGGTCTGACATTTTCGGATCTCGGGCTTGGTAAAGCGGCCACGGTGCTGGTGGCGGAATCTCCGGACAACCGCAACCGCAGTATGACGGGGATATTTCTGTTAAAGAGCTGTTTTTCGCTGTTGGTGATGGGGGGATTTTTCTGTTTTCACCGTCAGATTATCTCGACCTATATGGGGAGCAGCGGCACTTTTGCAGCGTTTGCATTGCTTATATCGATACTGTTTTTCCAGTCGTGGGAGAGTCTGCTCACGGCGTACTGGACAGGGCTCAAGAAGTTTGGTTTGAGCAACATAATCATAGTATGCCGGGCGGGATTTCTGCTGATCAGCGGAATGATGCTCTTGAATTGGCATGGTTTTACGGGGGCGGCGGCGGCGTTTGCGGTAACTCCGGCATTATTTGCCATTGCGGGATTGCTTCTGGCGTGGAGAATAGAGGGTTTCCGGTTTGACTTTCATATTGGTAAAGCGTTATGGAGCAGATTATTCAAACTTGGCGGCGGGATAGCGGTAGCGATTGCGCTGTTGAATTTGATGTATAATATGGACAGTGTGATGCTGGGTAAGTTGAAAGGTGAAACGAGTGTCGGTTATTATAACGCGGCTCTGCCGATAATGCAGATAGTGCAGCTGATAATGTTTCTGCCGCAGGTACTGCTGCCGATAACGGTAGATATTGCGGCGGAGGGAGATTACGCCAAGCTGCGCCGGATTGGGCGCTGGGCGGTATTGTTTACGCTGATTCTTGCGCCTTCAGCATTTATATTCTTTCACTTTACCGGCGGCTGGCTGATAAGGATCCTGTTCAGTGCTGATTATGTTCAGGCGGCGCCGGCGGTAACATTGCTGTGCTGTGGTATGGTATTTTACACCTTTGCCAACTTCATTTTCCAGATTCTTTTGAGTATGAATGCGATAACTTATCTGGTGCTGGTGTCGTGCATAACGGCGGTGGCGAACTTTCTGTTGAACTGGACGCTGATACCGGAGTATGATTTTTCCGGTGCATCGCTGGCGACACTGTTAAGCTATGTAATTTTTGCAGTATTGAGTTTTGGGATGCTGGAGTGGCTGGTTATGAAAAAACTGAGGGAAAAGCGGAATGAATAAGGCGGTGCTTTTGTGCGGATTTGTCCGCTATGATACGATAAGCCGGGTATTTGAGGCGGTGCGTTCGGCGCGTCCGCCGCGACTCTATCTGGCGACGGATGGACCGCGTGCCGGGCGTGAAGATGATGCAGCCAATGTGCTGAAGGTGCAGTCATTGGCGGAACAGGTGGACTGGCCGTGTGAAGTTAAGACGCTGTTCCGGGAGAACAATCTGGGTTGCCGTGCGGCGATGTCGGGTGCGATCGACTGGTTTTTTGAGAATGAAGAGTCTGGGATAATCTTGGAAGACGACTGCCTGCCTGGCATGGATTTCTTCCGTTTCTGCGAAGAACTGCTGGATCGATACCGCGATGACGAACGGATAATGATGATCGGCGGCACGAACTTCATGCCGGAAGTCAAACTGGATTACAGCTATCATTTTTCGCGACTGTGTTCAATCTGGGGCTGGGCGACGTGGCGCCGGGCGTGGTGTAAATACGATGAAAAGATGTTGGGCTTTGAACGTCTGGAAAAGGAGAACTTTTTCTCTGATCTGGCGACGAGTCTTCCGGCGCGGATCTGGCTTAAGTGGATGTACGACCGTGAGCGCAAACGCGACCGTGGTTCATGGGCGATACCGTGGAACTGTTCTGTGTGGCAGCAGAATGCGGTAGCGATTCTTCCGTCGGTAAATCTGGTGCGGAACATCGGTTTCGACTGCCGTGGTAGCAACACGGTGGACGAGAACAACATGTTCAGCAAGCTGGAGATAATGGAGCTGAACTGGCCGCTGGCTCATCCGGAACATCTGATAGTGAGCCGGGAATGGGACCGCCGTTATTACCGGCGTTGGTTTTACGACTGTTTAAAGAACTACCTGTTGCGGAAGGTTGGCTTGCATTGATGAAATACGAGGCATTATCAAAGAAGAGTCTCTTTTTGATGCGGTTTGCGGATCTGATATTCCGTGGTGGCAATCGCAAAAAGGTGACGGATATAAAGGGCGATATCGTTATCTCCTCGATTGGTGGACTGGGTGATCTGATGATTCAGCTGCCGTTGCTGGATGCGCTGTACCGTCATTATATTGATGTGGGGAACCGGGTAAAAGTGGTGCTGCGTCCGAATCACACCGGAGTTGCGGAGCTGATGGGCTGGGAGTATATGGCCTTTGAGAGCCCGGCAACTATCCGGGTGCGTTGCGGTACTGGTGCGGCATTGAAAGAGTTATTCCGGAGGCTGTTCAGCAGGAAAAGCGAACGGGTTGACTGGTGGATAGATTTGACGGGCAATGTGATGAACAATCTGATTATCCGCGGCTGTTATACCCGCAATCTGGTTGCTTCGGGATTGCGTGGCGGTGGCGGAGTGACTTCGGTTCGCTTGCCGGATGACTTTTACTGGAATATGGATTACCGGATGGATGAGTGGCGGAAATTTTTCGGACTGTCATATTGTGATCCTGAAGTGCTTAAAAAGCGTTTTTCTCCGGAAGAGCTGAAGACCGGGGATGAGATATTGCTGGTGGTATCGACGCCGTGCCGCTGGCGGAACTGGCCGCTGGATCATTTTATTGAAGTGGTAAAACATTTTCCGGAGTGTAAATTTGCGGTTTCCGGATTCCGGGGTGAACTTCCGGCTGAGGATCTGGCGAAGCTGGATGAGCTGTTAAAATTTGCCAATGTAACATCTCTGCTGGACGGTTTGCCGCTGCGGGAATTGATTCTGCGGGTGGCGCGTTCACGGATGGTTATAACTCCGGACACATCGATAGCGCATATAGCCAACCGTTTTGAGCGTCCCGGAGTGGTAATATTCGGGCCGGTGGATTCGGCGAAGTGGCACTCATTCAGCGGCCGGCTGACGTTGTTGAAGGAGCACGACTGTCCGCTTTTTCCGTGCGTGCAGTGGCAGTGCGGTTTTGAAGATAACTGGTGTATGCGCCGGATCACGCCGGACCGGGTAATTACGGCGATGCGTGATATTATGGAACGGGAAATGGCGCAATGAATTACGAGAGTCGTTCCTGGACGAGCCGTCTGGTAATGCGGCTTACCGATTTACTCTTTCCGCGCCGTGGAGCCCACTGCGCCGGGGTGCCTGTGCTGTCCGGTGAGGTAGTAATATCGTCGTTGAGCGGGCTGGGTGATCTGATAATCCAGCTGCCTCTGATAGATGCATTGTACCGTCATTATACCGCTTGCGGCTGCCGGGTAAAAGTGGCATTGCGTCCAAACCATCTGGCTCTGGGGTCGATAATGGGCTGGGATTGCATTGCGTTTGAGAGTCCGGTAACATCGCTGTTCAAGAAGGGTAAAATTGCGGCGGTATCGGGATTGTTCAAGCTGATATTTTCTCCGGAACGCCGCCGGGCTGACTGGTGGATTGACTTGACCGGCAATGCGGTGAACAATTGCCTTATCCGTGGATTTTACACACGGAAACTGATCGCCTCGGGATTGCGCGGTGGGGGCGGCTTTGCAGCGGTGGAGTTGCCGGAGGATGCCGGATGCAACGTTTATGAACGGATGCGGATATTCGGCAAATTTTTTGGCGTTGAGCTGGATGAAGCGGTGTTAAGCCGCAAGGTCGCGGCGGGGAGCAGTGGGCGGATATTGCTGGTATTGTCGACTCCGTGCCGCTGGCGTAACTGGCCGTTAAAGAATTACCTTGAACTGATAAAATCGTTGCCGGATCGGGCGTTCATTGTTTCCGGTTTCCGGCATGAGATAGAAGATCTGGAGACATTGAATGCAATTCTTGCCTGTCCGAATGTCGAATCCGCGCTGGACAACACAGATTTGAAAGAGTTGTTTACTATTGTCTCCGGCAGTATTGCGGTAATAACGCCGGACACCTCAGTTGCGCATATAGCTAATCGTTTAGGATGTTGTGGAGTAGTATTGTTTGGGCCGGAAAACACTTCGATATGGCACAATCCGTATGGTAAATTAAGATTGCTGGAAAAACGGGATTGTTCTTATTATCCGTGTGATCAGTGGCATTGCCGCAACCGGGAGAACTGGTGTATGGCAAAGATCACTCCGGCGATGGTATTGGAAGAGCTTAATAAACTTGGAAAGGATTAAATATGTTTTTGTCAATAGTGGAGATTTTGATAGGTGTGGTATTGCTCTATTTTGGTGCGGAGTGGCTGGTTTCCGGCGGGGTAAAGATAGCTACGCGTCTTTCGGTGCCGTCATTGATAATTGGCTTGACACTGGTGGCATTTGGCACGAGTGCGCCGGAGCTGGCGGTGAGTATAGATTCGGCGTTAAACGGTCAGGGCGACATAAGCATAGGCAATGTAGCCGGTTCAAACATCTGCAATATTGGTCTGATACTTGGAGCTGCGGCGTTGATAAATCCTCTGAGCGTTAAGTTGCAATTATTTAAATTTGACTCTCCGGTGATGGTGTTGGCGGCTTTGGGGCTGGCGTTGTTCTGCTGGTTTACCGGTGGAGTTCCGCGCTGGGGTGGGGTGCTGTTTCTGTTGTTGTTTGTGGCTTACACCATAGTATTGATTTTGCTTGCCCGGCGGGAAAAGCGTGATGCGGATAATAGCGTTTCAGAGGAGGCGCATATCTTGTCCTGGCGGGACAGTTTCTGGTTCAGTGCAGTACTGGTGATAGTTGGTCTTGGTCTGTTGATAGCTGGGGCTAAAATTCTGGTTACCGGGGCGGTGGAGATCGGCCGTCTGTGCGGATTATCGGAAGCGGTTATCGGTCTTACGATTGTAGCGATAGGAACCAGTCTGCCTGAACTTGCGACCAGTGTAGTTGCGGCAATTCGTGGTGAGCGTGACATAGCGGTGGGGAACGTAGTTGGTTCCAATATATTCAATGTATTTGCGATAATGGGTATAGTTCCGTTGATCTCTCCGGTAAAGGTAACCGGCATTGGCACAGTTGACTGGGTGGTTCTATTGCTGTTTTCGGTTGCGCTTCTGCCTTTAATGCGCAGTGGATTTGAGATCAGCCGTAAAGAGGGTGCGGTTCTGGTAACAGGTTTTATCGGTTATTTGATCTATCTTATCTGCATGGCATAAAAAAGTTGCCGGTCATACATTTATGGTGGACGACCGGCGATTTTGGAAATGAAAAAAAAGGAAAATAGGGAATTTTTTTATTCTGCCGCAGGTGGCTGAACCTGATTTTCGGCTGGAGCCGGCGGCTGTGCTTCAACTGTTTCAGACTGAGCAGGCTGAGCCGGAGTTAACGGTTCCGCCGGCTTTACATTTTCCGGTGGAGCCGGTGGCTGCGGATCAACGGTTTTAATTTCTTCCGGTGGAGCCGGCGGTTCAGGTGGCTGCTGCATCATATCAGCTTCGGGGATACGTGGAGCCGGGGCGATATCCACTCTGTCGCGGTTGACTCTTTTAGTTCTTGGAATATACTCATGGTGCTGCTTGACCGGGCATATAACCGGGCGTTCCCCGGTTCTATTGATATTTGGATGAGGCACCATTCTGGTTCGGTTGCTGTTACAGTTGTAGTAATGTCTTGGCTGGTGATGAACCGGAGCCATACCTACTGGTACAAAGTTGACATCTGGAACAACAACAGGCTGTCTATTGTTATTTTCCGGAATTTTCGGCAAATTTTCCGATTCAATCGGGATGAGCCGGATTGAGCTGGATTCGGTAAAATCCACCAGGCGTTCAAATTCCTGTTCAATGCGCTGATCGACATTTTCCTTATTGATGGAAGCCTTAAGCGTATTGAGTTTCTGTTCAAGTTTTTCCACAACCTGTTTAGTATGTTCCAGGTTTTCGTCGTAATCTGCGCGAATGCGTTTAATAATCTCTTCCTTGATAGCGTCTTTCTGTTCTTCCGGGACAATTGTATATGCCTGGAGAAGAATCATAATTTCGTAACGTCGTTGTCTTTTAGCATCGATAGGCTGCTGTATATCGGAATTTTTCACGATTTCCACGCGCACTGCTTTTACTGGCTGAGGCTGATTTTCGGCCATTTGAGCCATTCCGTTTGGCATGGCAATAATGGCAGCGGCAGCCAGCGCTGTAATTTTTGCTTTATGTTTCATAATTTCTCTCTCTAAAGATATTTTAAAGAATCATCCCTCTCGGCAATCATTTTCGATCCATATTCTGTAAATATCGTTAATTTCGTTTTCGAGCGAAGCGATCTCCGTATTCTGTTCCATATCCCATGAAAAAATAGCATATGGCTCTTTAACAACATTATTATTTTCAGCGGACAGATTTTCTGCTGCCGAACCGGCTATTGGTGTCAAAGTGCATCCGGCAGCGAAGAATATATTTAATATTTGTAATTTCATAAAAATTTTACTCCATAGCGAAATAGGGTGTATATTCCTGTATTTTCCAATCAGCGTTATTGGCATAGAGAGTATCGAATTCCTGTTGCAGAGCCTCAATCATCTGAGCTTCGTCGGACGCGTCCCATGAGAGAGAGACTTCGCTGGAGCTGTCACTCTGTGCATTCTGATCATTTACGGCATAATCTGCGCTGTAAGCGTCATTATTATATTGCTGGGCGGCAACTGGCATTATTGCGTTGCTCTGACTGATGTTGCTGCCGGTCATTTGAGTTGACAAGAAAACGAAGGTACCGGTGCATACTGCAAAAGCGGCGGCACATGCGGAGATCCACACCCGTCTGGAGAAGAAGATTTTATGTCTTGAGACGGGCAGTTCCGGCGTATCGAACAGGCGGTCGCTGGTGGAAATCAAAGTATCATGAAATAGCGCGAAAGATGCACACTCCTCGCATTCCGCCATATGTGCGGCAATCTCAGGATCATCCGGAGCAGTCAGAAAACGGATCTGTATCTCCTCGCATTTTTCCGGAGTCTTGGCATGTTCCATAGTAACCACCTCTTGATTATCGTATTGATTTTGTGGATCTTCATTTATATGTTCTGATCCATTAACAGTTGCAAATCTGTCCATACTAACGTCACGGTTTTTATTTTTATTGTAAAAAAATTAAAAAAAAATCATTCAATCATTTCAGAGAGTTTTTTGCGCATAAAGATTATGACATATCGCATTCTGCTCAAAGCAGTATTGATGGAACAATTCTGCATTTCGGCGATCTCTTTAAAGCTGATGCCCTGCTGTCTCAGGGTAAATACTTCGCGCTGTTCTTCCGGGAGCATATTAAGGACCTTATTGATTTTATCGGCCAGATCCTTATCGTTAAGGATATTATCAGGAGAAGTTGCGGTAGTTATCTGAACTTCTGGAATATCTCCGGTGGGTGTAATTGCGCCTATTTTGCTTCGGACTTTAGTTTTTCTGAAGCTCTGCATCGCCTGATTATGAGCGATGCGGAAAGCCCATGCCGAGAAGGTGCCGGTATTTTGAAATTTAGGCAAAGCTCTGATAATTCTGATCCATGTTTCCTGGAAGACGTCATCGGCGGTAGTGGTATCTCCGCTGAATAACCGGTTAAAATAGCTGTAAAACGGCCGGCGGTATCTTTCAAACAGCGTATCAAGGGCGCTATTATCTCCGGCGTTGTACAACTCTATAAGTTTTTCGTCGTTGTAGTCCTGAAACTGGTTCATTTGTGCTGTCGTAATAAAAATAAATATGGCAAGATTATTGTAGCCGGATAAATAAAAAAATCAAATTAGGTAGAGTTATTTTCAGTCAAAAAAGCTTTTGCCGGACTTGCAATCTGTTGTCAACCCGTTTAATTTAAGATATAACTTACAGAAAAAACGGTTAATATGAAAGGTAATAAAATCATGGCGCGCAAAGTTACATTATTCACCGGTCAGTGGGCTGACATTCCGTTAAAGGATCTGGTAAAAAAAGCCTCTTCATGGGGGTACGATGGGCTTGAGCTGGCGAGTTCCGGAGATCATTTTGATGTTTTTGAAGCGGCGAAGAGTCTGGATTACTGTCGTGAAAAGCGCAAAATGCTGTCAGATGCCGGGTTGAATGTCTGGGCGATCAGCAATCACCTGGCTGGTCAGCTGATCTGTGACTTGAATGACGATGCCCGTACAGACTCTTTTGCGCCGGCGGAGTTGGCGGGGAATGCCGAAGGCAAGCGTGCCTGGGCGGTTGAATCGATGAAATGCGCGGCGCGTGCGGCCAGGAATATGGGTATAGATGTAGTCACTGGTTTTACCGGTTCCTCGATTTGGCACATGCTGTACAGTTTTCCTCCGGTATCGGAAGAGATGATAGAAGCCGGGTACCATCGTTTTGCGGAGCTGTTCAATCCGATACTTGATGTATTTGAAGAGTGCGGAGTAAAGTTTGCTTTGGAGGTACATCCTACGGAGCTTGCGTTTGACATAGTCACTTCGCGCCGGATACTGGATGCGATTGGGCACCGCAAGGAGTTTGGTTTCAACTTTGACCCGAGTCATCTTTACTGGCAGATGATCAATCCGGTAAAATTCATAGAAGCGTTTCCGGATCGTATTTACCATGTGCACATGAAGGATGCGGCGTTGCAGTTGGATGGTACTACGGGGATACTTGGTTCACATCTGGACTTTGGCAAACCCGGTCGTGGCTGGGAGTTCCGGAGTCTTGGTCATGGTGGGATCAACTTTGACGAGATAATCCGTGCGTTGAACCGGATAGATTATCAGGGGCCGTTGTCGGTTGAGTGGGAAGACTCTGGAATGGATCGTGAATTTGGAGCCAAAGAGTCGTGTGAATTTGTGCATAAGGTAGATTTTGCGCCGTCAAAAGTAAAATTTGATGCTGCTTTTGAACGCAAATAACGCGTTGTTTGCGGTTTAATTTACGCCGGTGGTCAGGCATAGCCGTCCGCCGGCTTTTTTTCTTGAAAAGATTCTGATAAGAGTGTAAATTAGCTTATACTGACAAGGAGTACAGGAAAAATGGCAAAAATTTATAATGATATAACAGAGACGATCGGGAATACTCCGTTGGTACGGATAAACAAGCTCAACAATGGAACGGCAGAAGTGCTGGCCAAGGTGGAATATTTCAATCCCGGTGGCAGTGTCAAAGACCGTGTAGGTCTGGCGATGATAGATGAGGCGGAAAAATCCGGTCAGCTGTCGCCTGGCGGGCTGATAATTGAACCAACCAGTGGGAATACAGGAATAGGTTTGGCATTGGCTGCCGCGGTGCGTGGATACCGGCTGATTCTGACGATGCCGGAAACGATGAGTATTGAACGGCGCAAGCTGTTGCAGGCGTACGGTGCGGAGCTGGTGCTGACAGATGGAGCTGCTGGTATGAGTGGTGCGATAGCGAAGGCGGAAGAGCTTCATGCGTCTAATCCCGGTTCATTTATGCCGTTGCAGTTTGACAATCCGTCAAACCCGGCAGCGCACAGGGAATCTACAGCGGAAGAGATCTGGCGTGATGCGTCTGGCAGGGTTGATGCGTTTGTCGCAGGAGTTGGAACGGGTGGAACGATTACTGGTATAGGAGAAGTCTTAAAGCGCTATAATCCTGCGGTGAAAATAATAGCGGTGGAGCCGGATACCAGTGCGGTATTGTCTGGTGGCAAACCCGGAGCGCATAAACTTCAGGGTATTGGGGCAGGTTTTATTCCCAAAGTGATGAATATGTCTATTGTGGATGAGATTATACCGGTATCGGCGGATGATGCGGGGCGTACAGCGCGTGAATCTGCCTGTCGTGAGGGGTTGCTGATAGGCATCTCTTCCGGAGCGGCATTATTTGCGGCATTGAAGCTGAGTGAGCGGGCTGAATTTGCCAATAAACGGATAGTGGTATTGCTTCCAGACTGCGGTGAACGTTATTTATCGACCTGGTTATTTGAATAAAATTAATAAAAATAAATCAGACATATAAAATTTTTTATATTTAAAAAGCATTATTTATGATGTATACTAAAAATAGTTACCACTTTTGATTGTTGGAATTTGAAAGATGGAAAGCGAGGTAATTGGATGAAGAAAACAGCGAAAATGACTCTTATTTTAGCGGCTGTAGGTTGCAGTTTCTGCAGTTTTGCGCTTGATGATGAGGATTTGGCGAATATTCCTGCAAGTGATTTTATTCGTGCGAAATACAATAAGTTGGAAGCTGAATTACGGGAAGACGCTTCAGATTTGAAGCAGGATGCGTTGGAAGAGTGGTCGGAATTCAAGCAGATGGTATCCCGTCAATCCGGTAAGATGCGTGCGCAGTACAAGCAGCTGAAGAATCAGCTTGCGGATTATGATGAAGCGACGACTCAGCAGAAAATGTCGGAGTTGAAGGCGAAATTTGAGGCGCAGATCGATACCTGGAAAGAGACAGGAGCTTTGACCGCTGCGACAGCCAAACAGAAAGCGCAGTTAAAATTGCAGGAAGCGCTGCTGGACTTGCAGGAAGCCTATGCTGAATTTGAAAGCCGTGCGACATCTGATGATGAAGCCGCGCTGAATGAGGTAAAGAGTAAACTTGATGCTGAGAAAGCGGAACTGGAAGCGGCGGTAGCGGCAGTCTGTGCGGAACATGACAAGAAGGTTGAAGAGCTTAATGCCATGCTGGAGAGCCGCAAGGCGGAGCTGTTGAAAGAGCTTGAATCCAAGTCTGAAGCGGCAAAGCCTGACCGTATGCGCAACCGTCAGGGGCGCCGAGATGGCGAACATGCTCGCCGTCAGCACCGGAATAACTCCGCTGGCGACAATATTTTCGGTCGGGCCAGAGAGCTTGAAGTCCGCGGTTCCGGTCAGATAACAATAGTTGTTGGTGCGGAAGCCGATTCGCTGGAAATAGCTGAAGGTGCGGCTGATTATCGTATTGTTGAAGACAAACTGATAATAACCAGTGCTCCGGAATCTGCGGGATTGACCTTGAACTTGGCCCGTCCAATGGATATAGAATTAAAAGGTGGTACATATGGTATGATAGAGTGCCGGAATAACGCCCGTTTGAAATTGGAAGTAGAAGAAGATGCCACTGCAATAGTTCGTGGCAACAGTCAGAGTGCCAGCATAGACATATCAGACAACGCGGTGATTTCAGTTGGAGCTTTTACTGTACCCGGCAGCCTGAAATTGGAATGCGATGATTCCGGTAAAGCGGAATGTATTTACTTGAACGCCGGCCGTCTTTTTGTAGAAGCGTCAGATAACAGTCTGGTTACCTTGAAGGGCAAGGCAGACTCATTCCGCTATGAAACGGAAGAGAATGGCCGTATAGAGCGTGATGAATTTGAAGTTGGCAAATATAAATAATTGCCAGATTATTTTCAGCGCCGGAATTTTCCGCGGCTTTTTTTATATAGCTTAAGCGCAAAAAAACTACCGGCTGCGCCGGTATGTAGCCGAATAGCTTCAGCT
>CALXXL010000013.1 GCA_944392655.1 uncultured Victivallaceae bacterium | reverse complement strand
CGTGTCGGGTTGCCGGTAATATCGCCTTGAAGGCGTGGTGCATACCACCGGCTTAGCCGGTGGTTTTGATTTATGGAAATAAAAAAGCCCGGCTTATCCGGGCTTGAATTAATTAAGATAAAAATGCACGATCAAACATGCATAAGTTCTTTATCTTTTTCCGCTACGAGTTTATCGATTACATCGATATGTTTATCGGTTGCTTTCTGAATCAGATCAAGCAGCTGTTTGAGTTCATCTTCGGTAAGTTCTGAACCTTTCTGGGCTTTTTTAGCTGCTTCATTGGCATCGCGTCGCAGATTGCGAACCTGTACTTTGGCCTCTTCGGACCGCTGCTTTACCTGTTTGACCAGCTGCTGCCGGCGCTCTTCACTGAGTTCAGGAATCGGAACTCGCAAAAGTTTGCCGTCATTTACCGGATTAAGGCCGAGGTTAGAGGCGAGAATTGCTTTTTCAGCCGCTTTAACCGCAGAGGCATCCCAGGGCTGAACAACAAGCAGGCGCGGTTCCGGAGCCGTAATTCCGGCCAGGTCGCGCAAACGGGTCGGAGTGCCGTAATAATCAACCATAACATTTTCAATAAGCGCCGGCGAGGCTTTCCCGGTACGGATGCCGTTAAAGTCGGACTTCATGGCTTCTTCGCCATTAGCTATCTGTGCTTCAAAGGATTTTAAAATCTTATCTGCTACCGGATTAAGATTGTTACCCATATTTTACCTCCGCAAAATTATTGCTTTTTCTGTTAAAAACCACAATAACTTAAAACCAAAACCGGGAAAAAGCAAATTTGAATTATCAAAATCAACCTAATAATGATTGACAGCGGGGCTGATTTGAACTATATTAGTCCTCAAAACAGGGAGCCAGAGCAAATGCAGTATAAAAACCGGAAAAACAACGCAATGCTTGCCGGGATCGGACTTGATAATGATGATGGTCATAAGCGATTGACTAAAGGTGATAATTTTATTCTGGTCGGTGGTTCGGAAGAGACGCATGAGACTATGAAGGAGACCGCCATAAAGTTCAATGAACAGCTTTCACGCCGCGGCAAACATCTTGAAGAACTTAGCAAAGACGAATTTATCGATATGATGCGCAATGCTTCGGAAAAATGACAGAGCAAGAGAACTTTATCCCCCTCACCCATTTGCAGAAAAAACTCGCGGGAATTCTGGCTTTCAACCGACCGGGCGACATTGCTGATTTTGAGGCAAAATACATTATTCGTGAGCTTACAGGCGTTTCGCCGGGTGAATTGGAGCTGGGGGGAGAGCGTTATACCGAACCTGGTATTGTAAACGCTGCGATCGCAGCGGCAGAGCGCCGTTTACATTTTGAACCGCTGCAGTATATTTTTGGACGGGCTTACTTTATGAATCTGGAGTTATTCGTATCGCCAGATGTACTTATTCCGCGTCCGGAAACTGAGCTGATGGTGGAATGGATGGTAAAAAATGCTCCCCGCAATGCAATAATGCTGGATGTCGGATGCGGTTCCGGCGCCATACCTCTGGCAATGGCGGATATGCGCTCTGATCTGCGTATAACCGGGGTTGATATAAGTGAGTCTGCATTGAATGTTGCACGATACAATCGGGAAAAATGTAAATTCTCTCAGGTTGAACTGCTAAGAAGTGACTTATTCTCCGGGGTGTCTGGCCGTAAATTCGATATTATTTCGGCAAATTTGCCTTATGTTTCAGAAGATGAGTTGCGCGTTTGCCCGGAAGAGGTGCGTGAATTTGAACCGCATCTGGCATTGATTGCTGCAGAAGATGGGCTTGAGTTGATAAGATTGGCAATAGAGAGTGCCGGACAATTTTTAAATCCCGGCGGCTTGATCGCCATGGAGATCGGCGAAACGCAAGGGGCACGGGTCATGGAATTACTGCTGGACAATCATTTTGAATCGGCGGAACTGCATTACGATTACAATCGGCGGCCGCGCTGGGTTTCTGGAACCTGGCCGGGGCAAGGCAGATTATTTTAAGAATTGGTAAAAAAAAAGAATAATTAATTGTAAAAAACGGTAATCAGTTTATCTTAATATATTAAAAAGGAGCCAGAAAATGAGCGCGATTATAGATAGTTTAATAGAGCGGTATCCGGCGTTGTCGGGTTCACGTCAATCAATAGAAACTCTATGTCAGTGGTTGGTGGAAACTTATGCTAACGGTAACCGTCTGCTGGTGGCTGGAAATGGCGGCAGCTGCGCCGATGCGGAACACATTGCCGGAGAGCTGTTGAAGTCATTCAAATATCATAGACCGATAGATCCGGTGGATCAGGATATTCTGCGTTCCTTCGGCGAAGAAGGCATCATACTGGCTGATAATCTGGAAGACGGATTGCCATGTATTGCACTGAACAGCCATATCGGATTTGTTACGGCGTTTTGCAATGATGTTGATCCCAATCTGTTTTATGCACAGCAGCTATATGCTCAAGCGCGTAAAGGTGATCTGTTTCTTGGGATCAGTACTTCGGGTAATGCCCAAAATATCTATTATGCCATGTTGGCTGCCAGAGTAAAAGGGGTGCGCTCGGTATTGCTTACCGGTAATAAGCATGGTAAGTGTGAAAAACTTGCGGAATTGGTAGTGTCTGTTCCGGCAGGCGAGCCATATCTGGTTCAAGAGTATCATTTGCCAATATATCATGCCATGTGTGCATTGGTAGAGGAGCATTTCTATGGTAAATGAGCGGAATATTCCGCGTCATGTCGCGATAATTATGGACGGCAATGGCCGTTGGGCGGAGCGGCACGGCGTGCCGCGCAGCGAAGGGCATCGTGCCGGAGCCGGTGCGGTGGAAAGAGCGGTAGAGTGTGCCCGAGATTTAGGTATCGAGTATCTTACACTTTACGCTTTCAGTACGGAGAACTGGCGGAGGTCGCCGCAGGAGATATCGGCGTTAATGGCGCTTTTAAGAGACTTTTTAACGACTAAAACCGATACCTTAATGAAGCATAATGTAAGATTGCTGACGATTGGCCGTACAGGTGATTTGCCGCTTGGAGTGCGTAAACTGTTGCTTGATAGTGTTGAAAAGACAAAGAATAATACTGCTGGAACGCTTACGCTAGCCTTGAGTTATGGTGGGCGCGCGGAAATCGCCGATGCAGCGAAGAAAATTGCAAAGTTGGCTGCGATGGGCAAGCTTGATCCAGAGAAGGTGGATGAAAAACTTTTTTCAACTTATCTATATTGTCCGGAATTGCCGGATCCAGATCTGATGATCCGTACCAGCGGCGAGTTGAGAATAAGTAATTTTATGCTTTATGAACTGGCTTATGCTGAACTGTATGTGACTGATGTTTTGTGGCCTGATTTCGGCAAAAAGGAGATGTTGGCTGCAATAGAGGCCTATTCAAAAAGAGAACGGCGTTTTGGCGGCCGGAAAAATGAAGAGCAAAAATAAGAAAGGCAAGAATGTTTAAGTACCGGATAATCAGTTTTATCGTACTGCTGGGGGTATTGGCCCTGATTTTTTTCGGGCCGGAGCCGTATAATACAGCTCTGTTCCGGGTGTTGGCCGGAGTTGTTGTCGGCCTGATGATTTTTGAATTGGGGCAGATGATCGAACGTTTGGATATGACATCTTATAAATTGCCCGCTGCGCTTTTTGGCGGGGTGTTTACAATTTGCATGTTATATCAATTCTGGTGGAATCCTTTAATTTTTGCAGTGGCATTTGCGTTGCCGGTATTATTCTGCGGCGGTGCCTTGCTGGTGTCGGATAATTTTGCATTGACATTGAAAAAGGTTGTCATTACAGTTGGTATATTCATGATTTCCATAGTGACTGCCGGCGGCGCAGCAATGATCGGGAATGCCAATTTAAGTTTATTTGCCTTTTTTGTTCTGGGAACTAAAAGCGGAGATACCGGGGCGTACTGTGTGGGTATGCTTTCCAATAAGATTACCAAAGGCCGTAATCATCCTATTGCTCCGCGAATCAGTCCTAAAAAATCGGTTGAAGGAACGATTGGCGGAATAATTTTTGCAATTGCAGTAACGATGGTTTTAGGTTATTATGGCAGGTTGGTGAGTTTCTCTCCGGCAGTGCTGGCGATTTTAGGATTTGCTTTTTTCTGGGGTGGGTTTCTGGGAGATCTGACCGAGTCTGTCATGAAGCGCGGCTGCGGAATAAAAGATTCCGGAGCTCTGCTGCCGGGTATGGGTGGAATTTGGGATGTGATGGACAGTTTTATATACAACGGTCCGCTTTTCTGCTTGATATTTCATCTTTTTCAACTAAATTAATTTCTCAGAAAGGGTTAAATATTTATGAAAAAGAAGCTGTTGGATATTCTAAGCCGCAATGCCCGGGCGGATGTCGCTGAAATTGCGGCGCTTTTACATACTGATGCAGCACATGTAAGCGCATTGATAAAGGAACTTGAAGATAGTAATGTTATTTGCGGTTATCATGCAGTTATTAATAATGAGCTGTGCGATGATAATTTGGTGCGTGCATTGATTGAAGTAAAGGTTACGCCTCAGCGTGACGGCGGATTTGACAAGGTGGCGCAGCGTATTGCGCGATTCCCGGAGGTTACAGATCTTTATCTGGTCTCCGGGGGATATGATTTGCAGTTAGAGGTTTGTGGCCGTTCTTTGCAGGAGATCGCCAGTTTTGTATCGGCAAAGCTCTCCACTATTGAAGGCATAATCTCATGTTCGACCTTTTTTATGTTGAAGAAATACAAAGAATCCGGAAGGATGATGAATAATGACCCGGAACTTGAAAGACTCGCAGTCTCGCCGTAGTCGAGTAGCGGAAAATATAGCGGTTTTGCCGAAGAGCGGCATAAGAGAATTTTTTGATTTAGTAACCACCATGAAAGATGTGATTTCTCTCGGGGTGGGGGAGCCAGATTTTGTAACTCCATGGACCATAAGAGAGAATGCAATTTATTCTTTGGAGCGTGGGAAAACTAGTTATACCAGTAACCTGGGATTGATACAATTGCGCCGGGAGATTTGCGACTATCTGCGTTCTGATTATGGCGTAGATTATAATCCGGACAATGAATGTTTGATTACCGTCGGAGTCAGCGAAGCGTTGGATCTGGCAATAAGAGCAGTAATTAATCCCGGGGATGAGGTGGTATACAGTGCGCCATGTTATGTATCATATCCGGCCGAAGTGGCAATGGCACACGGTATTCCGGTGCCGGTAGAAACAAGAGTAGAAGACAAGTTTGCTCTTAATCCCAAAATATTAAGAGAAAAGATCACCCCCAGAACAAAGTTGCTGATGTTGAATTTTCCGTGTAATCCTACCGGAGCAACGCTTTCTATGGAAGATATGCGTGAAATTGCAGCCATTGCGGTTGAGCATGATCTTTTAGTGATTACCGATGAAATATATTCTGAGCTTACATATACAGACCGGCTGCCCAGTATCGCTTCCCTGCCGGGTATGCAGGAGCGAACCATCTTTTTGCATGGTTTTTCCAAGGCATTTGCGATGACGGGGTTCCGCATTGGTTATGCATGCGGTCCGGCTGATATTATCGGGGCAATGATGAAGATACACCAGTACAGTATGCTTTGTGCATCAATTACCAGTCAGGAGGCGGCGCTGGAGGCGTTGCGTAATGGCCGGACAGAGATGGAAAAGATGCGTGAAAGCTACATGGCGAGGCGTGATGTAATGGTTGATGGATTCAACCGTATTGGCTTGAAATGTCTGTTGCCCAATGGTGCATTTTATGCATTCCCGAGTATAAAAATAAGTGGATTGCGCAGTCATGACTTTGCCACAAAATTAGTTAAAGAGCAGAATGTGGCAGTGGTGCCGGGTACGGCTTTCGGTGACTGCGGAGAGGGTTTTGTTCGCTGTTGTTATGCAACAAAGTTGCCGGATATTCTGGTCGCACTGGAGCGGATGGAGCGGTTCTTAAATAGCTTAAAGGGATAAGATAGCATGGCAAGCTGTATAATACCTTCAAAATTTATACCCTATTGTTCTCCGGCGATTTTAGCGGATGGCGACAATTTTGCGATAAAGATTGCAGAAACACCTGCTGAGCTGGAAGCTGCCCAGAGATTGCGGTATGACATCTTCAAATCTGAGCAAGGGCGAATGGGGCATATGACGCAGGCAGTTGAAGGCGTTGACAGCGATGAATATGATCAGTATTGCATACATTTGGTGGTGTTGGATAAAAACCGGTCGAATCAGATAGTTGGTACCTATCGTGTGCATCCAGGGGTAATTGCTAAAACCGGAATAGGCTTTTACTCATCCAGTGAATATGATATCGCGAATATAGATGATGTGGCCGAATCCGTGTTGGAGTATGGACGCAGCTGTGTTGCTGCGGATTATCGTAATGGTGCAGTCGTATCGCTTTTGTGGTCCGGAATAAGCGAATTGCATCGCCGCACCAAAGCCAGATATATGCTGGGATGTGTCAGCTTGGAAACCGTTGATCCGGTAATTGGCTGGGCGGTTTACCGTCATGCTTTAGGGATGTGCCGGGCTGTGGAATCAGTAGTGCGTGGTACGCCAAGGCCGGGGTATGCGTTGCCTTTTCCCGGCGAAGAGGCGATAGATGAGTTCCGGCGAAACCACTGGGATGAGTTGCTGGCACATCTGCCGCCGTTGCTGAAAGGATATCTGCGTTTGGGCGCATCGCTGTCCGGGGAACCGGTGCTGGATGCGGATTTCGGCTCGATAGACTTCTTGATTTGGTTGGACATAAAGAATATTCCTGAACGTTATCTGCGTCATTTTATGAACGGGATAGAGATATGAGGTTATTCAGAATTGCCTGGAAAGTAGTGGCGATTATCGGTTGGATGCTATACGTTGCCACTATTTGTATTATTGCCCAGGGACGAGGTTGGCGTGGTGTGCGCCGCGCTACTTATTTCAGCAATCTCTGGGGGCGTGGAATGTGCCGGATCATTAAGATAAGGCTGGAAAAGTTCGGAGAATTGGCTGATACGCGGGGTAGGCTGTTTATCTCCAACCATTCTGGATATTTAGACATTCTTTCTCATGCCGCGTTATTCCGGCTTCGGTTTGTTTCCAAGGCAGAGGTTCGCAATTATCCGGTAATCGGTTGGATGTTGGGAACCAGCAGGCCGATTTGGGTCAATCGGAAAAATAAAGTAGCTTCGGAGAAAACGCTGCAGGAGATAAAGCAATCTCTGGAGAACCGGATTAACGTAATGGTATATCCGGAGGGAACATCGACTGATGGACAAGGCGCGTTCCTGCCATTCAAATCAACATCTTTTGAGGCGATTTGTGAAACAAATCTGCCAATTCAGCCTGTCATTACGATTGCGTTACCGGGAGAAGATGGCGGGAATCTGGCCTGGTATGGTGATGAAAGTCTTGCGCCGCATGCCAGTAGATTGCTGGGATATCGCAAAGGTGTGACAGTACAAGTATATATTCTGCCATGTCAGCATGCCAATCCTGGAGAGGGACGCAAGGCGTTGGCCGAGAGGATGCACCGTTATATGAATTTTGCCCGTGAGATTATAAATTCCGGAGATAAGAATGGGTTGCAGGATTTGCTGGATGGAAAATTTGAGTCAACATGGGACAAATAGAGGCAGCAAATGGCATCACCGTTGAGAAAGTTACAGGAGATATCCACTCAGATCCGTCATCTGGAGGGTGTTCTTGAATTATTAGATTGGGATTCGCAGACAGGTGCTCCTGATGGCGGCGTGGAAGGCCGGGCGGCACAGGCGGCATTGTTAAGCGGATTAATGCACCGGAAATTATCCTCCTCTGCGTTGGGGAGATTACTTGATGCCGCAGATCAGGCGCCGGAGTCAGAAGAGTTCTTTAATTCCAGATTGATACGTTTTTTTCGCCGGGAATATGAAATTAATAAAAGAGTTCCGGCGCGTTTTGTTTCCCGGTTTACTAAACTGACTGTTACTGCGCAAAAAGCCTGGGAAGATGCTCGGAGCGGCAATGATTTTAAGCGGTTTGCACCGTTTTTACATGATATATTCCGTATGAGCGCGGAATACAGCGGTTTTTTTTCGCCGGAGCATATTTATGAGCCGCTATTGAAGAGATTTGAGCCTGGTTTTTCAGCCGCAACGGTAGAAAAGGTAATAGAAGAGTTACGCCCGGGACAGGTGGAGTTGGCAAAGCACGCTGTGGCTGTGACAAGAGGAAAAGGTAAGGATTTATTTCAATACAAGTTTTCAATTGCTGCGCAGAAAAAGTTGACGCAGTGGGCTGCTGGCGTATTGGGGTTTGATTTTAACTGCGGTACAATAGCTGAATCAATGCATCCATTTACCTGTACTGCGGGTGTGCATGATGTAAGGATAACCACAAATTACCGGGAGTCGGATTTAAGCAGTCTGTTCTCAACCTTTCATGAAACCGGTCATGCGTTATATGAGCAGAATGTGTCAGAATCGCTGATAGGCGGTGTATTAGGTTCGCAAGTTTCGCTTTCGCTGCATGAGTCGCAATCCAGGCTGTGGGAAAATATGGTTGGAAAGTCGCCGGACTTTCTGCATTTTGTGTATAAAAAAGTTGCACGGCTTTTTCCTGATATTGCCAAGGTTGGCGAGAGAGAATTTATTGCGTATGTGAATGAGGTAAGACCTTCGCTGATAAGAGTCGATGCTGACGAGGCCACTTATAATCTGCATATTATCATTCGTTTTGAACTGGAATTAGCATTGCTGCGCGGCGAGCTTGATGTAAAAGAGCTGCCGGAAGCATGGCGAGCCAAAATGATCGAATATTTAGGCATTGCGCCGGAGAGAGATGCCGACGGGGTGCTGCAGGATGTTCATTGGGCATGTGGTTTAATAGGTTATTTCCCGACTTATTTGCTTGGAAATCTGATTGCCGGTCAGATTTGGCGTGCTGCACAACGATCAATTCCGGATCTGGCCGATCAGTTGCAAAACGGGCAAACTTCGGCTTTGCGGCAATATCTCACGGATAAACTTTACTCTTTTGGCGGAGCGTACGATGCCGAAGAGGCTTTAGCAAATATTTGTGGCGAGCCGCTCTCTTCTGAACCTTACTTGGATTATTTACAAAATAAGTTTTTATAATAAAAAAGCCGCAGGTTTACCTGCGGCCTGATCGTGACTTTTACGATTATTATTTCTTTTTATAACCGCATTTCGGGCAGACGCCGTTTTCATTTAAGGCGATGCCGCACCACGGACAGCGGTCGATCTTCTTATCCGGCTTAAAGTCAGCAGAACCGGCATTTACGCCACTGGTGAAGGTAATTTTAGCGATGTTCAATTTATCTTTCAATAAATCGTAAACAATCTTGATCATTCCTTCAACCGTCATGGTTTCTTTGGTTACAACCAGGCGGCATTCCGGATAAGCGGTTGCCAGTTCGGTTTTAAAAGCCGGTCCTTTCATTTTATTGGTAGGAGCGCCATTGCGAATGCCCTGTTCTTCATAGACTTTAAGAACCGCAGGCAGCAACGGGTCATCTTCCCGCAAAATCAAGGCATGGTCAAAATTCTTGAGTACTTCCCAGGCAGTTTTCTGGATTTCGTTGCATGGAAAAACCATGTTTACACCGGGCTCAACAGAATCTTCCACTTCAATGGTCAGCACACCGGTATGACCGTGAAGATACTGCGCTTCACCTTTAAAATTGTAGAATCTGTGCGCATACTGCAATTCCAATGTTGTGATACTTCTCATTTTTCATTCCTTTTCTTGGTTGTTGTTTTTCTCTATTATGCCATAAAATATCATTTGTTGCATTCAGGGCAGAATCCCTTGAATATGATATCATATCCGGTAAACTCAAATCCGTGAGTTGCCTTTATTCTTTGGCGCAAGTCTTCAATTGCATCCATATCAACATCAAATACCCTGCCGCATTTACCGCATTTTATATGATAGTGCTCGTGGCAGCAGTGATCAAAACGATCAGCTCCATCCGGCATTTCAAGTTTGTGAATCCTGTTCTGGCGGTCGAGTTTATTTAAATTTCTATAAACCGTTCCTTTACTTATACCGGGATATTTTTTCACAATCAACTCATAAATTTCATCTGCTGTCGCATGATTGCGCAGTTCATTTACTGCTTCAAACACCAGCGATTCTTGTAAAGTGTTCCGTGTAACCATTAATATTTTTAAATGCTCCATTATTAGTATTGATTTCTAATTAAGAATATATATCAATAAAGAAATAAGTCAAGTAAAAAATAGGAAAAGTTATTATTTTTTTGAATTTTAATAAAAAAAGACCGGAGTGATTAGAATCAATCCGGTCAAAACAAAATTTAAAAATATAAAGATAAAATTATTTTATGAGTCCATCAATAATTTTATCTATCTCTTTACGAACAATATCGCGTTGAATCAAGCCTTCTCCGATTTCTCCGTGGTCGCAATAGTTCATGAATTCCGGATCCAGCGGCAGAGTTGCAAGAAGAGGAACGCTGTATTTCTGAGCCAAATGTTCTCCGCCGCCGGAAGAGAATATGTCTGAACGCTGATTGCAATGCGGACATACAAACCCGCTCATATTTTCAACTATTCCTGATATCTTCAAATCCAGCTGGCGACAGAAATCAAGACATTTACGACAATCTGCGAGAGACAGTTCCTGCGGTGTAGTTACGACAATGGCCTTCTTTTCTCCCTGTAAGAGCTGAGCGGCCGAAAGAGACTCGTCGCCAGTTCCTGGCGGGAAGTCAAGAATCAGAAAATCCAGATCTCCCCAATCCGTCTGATTGAGCAGTTGTTCCAGTACTCCCATTTTGGCCGGGCCGCGCCAAATAACAGCAGAATCCGGGTTTTCCATCAAAACCCCAAGCGAAACTAACTTCACTCCCTGAGACTCAAGCGGGATAAGCCCGTTAACGCCCTGCTCCATGCGCATATGGCTGACCTGAAACAGCGTCGGTTGGGACGGACCGTGAAAATCGACGTCTAAAAGGCCGACCTTATATTCTTTGGCGGCCAACCGTACAGCCAACGAGGCTGCTACAGTGCTTTTCCCTACGCCGCCTTTGCCGGAGAGTACCATTACTTTATTTTTTATCCGGTTCTGCCACTCCGGAACCGGCGGAGTCTGGCCGCATGTGGCGGGATTGCCGCCGCAGCTCGAACAATTATGCGAACACTTTTCACTCATAGTTGTAATCCTTTGGTTGTATTGACAAAAAGTATTATTTAATATATCACAGTAAACACTTTTCGCCAATACCGGCCACAACTAAAATACGATGTTGATTATTGGCATGTAGAAGACGCCGTTATCATTTAAGAGGCCGATCTGGATCCCGAATCCTTCGCCATCTGCAGAGTTGGCAACTCCTGCCTGCAAGGAGAATCCATTACTCAGATCACATTCATTATTTAACCCGAACTGCAGATTAACTCCACCGGAGCGGTTGGCATGATTGTTAACGCCGGCCTGGAAATTGACGCCATTGCTATTGCCGAGATAATTGCTCAAACCGGCCTGCATGGCACAGAACCGGGAGAATTCAGCGCGGTTAACCAATCCGGCCGCGATACCATTAAATTCGACTGCATCATGGTTTAAAGAGACTATTATACCGTTCAGAGAGGAGTTATAATTCTGAAAAAGTGTGGCTGTAATACCGAATACAGTACTGCCAATAGAAAGACTTGGTCCGACATTGATATTAAAATCTTCGTTGGGATAGAGATTAAGTGTATTCCGGTCGGAGTCGACCATAGCAAAATATATTGAATGGATTACGATTTTATTATCCGGCAGAACTCCTATAATAGGTTGAGATTTCTGGTTTTCCGGGAATTGGTAATTGGTAAGTTCCGGATAATATTTGCTGAGAAAATCTTTTGCTTTACCGGAAAATTTGAATGCTGTTCCTTTACGCCCGATAAGAATCAAGTCGGTAAAACTTCCCATATAAGTAGGTAATCCGGCATCGTAGATTGAAACAAAAGTAAACTCAGGCGCACCTTCGGCTTTTTGAGCCATGACGGCACTGAGGAATTTTGTCCAATCCTTGAGATATTTATTACTATCAGCAGCATATTCAAAGTAATCGTAATTGGGTGGAGCCAATGGGGCTGCCGTCTCTTCCTCTGCCCTGATTATTCCTGCGAATACGGCAAAAACCATTACTGCAATTCCAAGCCTTCTCATATTTCGCTCCTTTTTATAATTGGTTGGATATTCTAAATATTACTATAAAAATAATCTGAAGTCAAGATTATTCAGGAAAAATCACTGATTTATAGCATATAATACGGTTTCCATGGCGTGTTCACCGTAATTGCGCAGGTAAAACGAATAGTCAGGATTCAACTGATTTAAAAACAGCGGGATAGAGAAAATATCTTCGGGGCGGTGATATAATGATATTGCCAACGCCGGTTTTCGTGTGGCAATAATTTTTTTCATGCCTAGTAGAGCATCCTGCTCACCGCCTTCGATATCCATTTTTATAAAATCAAATGGTATATCTGAAAACAGTTCATCAAAAGCAATAATTCTTATAATATCCTGCGCGTCAGCTTCTATATGTGATGCATCATTACAGCCGCAGGCGAACCCGGCAACACCATTATTTTTTCCGGCTCCTGCCATATGGAGATGGCACACATTATTTAATGTAGAAGACTCTACAAATTCTTGGAGTGCGGCAAAATTTTTCTGATCCGGTTCAAGTGCAATTATTGTACCCGGGGTGAGTTTATGCGCAATTATACTGGCGATCGTATCGCCATTATATGCGCCGATATCGGCAAAAATAAAACCGTCTTGCAGTGGAAGGTTATGAATGCCGGAATCAAAATATTGTTGTTCCAGTGGATCTGGCTCCGGCAGAATGCTTAAATCTGCTCCCAGGCGGAGATTTATCAGTCGGGAAAAAAGATCGCGGCTTTTTTCATCTCTGAAAAGTTGTTCAGCTGAAATGATTTCGTTTTTATGTTGCCGGAAAAATGCCGGAGCCGCCATCCACATAAAAGTTGAATCAAATCCCAGAAGTCCAGCCTGAAAAACGTATTCAAAGCTGTAAATCTGAGCAAAACCAAGACCGCATAGATATTTTTCTATTACTGAAAAACCGCATTCTGCAGGCGGACTGAAAACCGCCACAATAACCGGCAGATGCTTTGTGTTATCATTTGCATCTTCCGGTATGATTGGCGTAATGCCGCAATATTCCGGCAAGCCTGCTCTGCGATCCAGCCATGCCGCAACCGGGATGCTTTTAGTCGACAGCACGTTAATAATGGTACGCCCGATATTGCCGGCGCCGTATATAACAAACGGCGCCTCTGGTAAGGCAGTATCAGGAATAATGGAGAAGTCGATCTGCATTGCCTACTGCATATCTATCGGGATATATGTGTCTATATCTGCACCAAGTCTCTTAAGGTGCCAACGGAACAGTCGCTTGAATATCAAGCCTATTACTATGGCTATAACGGCGTAGATGATGACTTCAAGATAATCCCCGACAAAGAGTGCTGCAATTGTCAGAGTTCCTGCTGCCATCATGACAAATCCTACCACCGCCACTCCGAAGCCGGTGAGAATATTATAATGTTGCGGTTCATCCTGCAGGCGGCCTTCAGCTATCAATGCCTGTCGCACCGGTCGCCAGTAACCGCATGGGCGGACGCGCAAATAGAATTCTTTCAGAATCTCCATATCTTCCGGCTTGGTGAGCAATGTGGCAATCACCCAGGACGTAGTGCTCATAATCATGGATAATACCGCCTGCAGGATTGCCATGGTTTCCGGACTGCTTAATTGCTGTTCTTTCCACCATGGGATCAACGGCAACAGATACATGAAAATTACATAAAAGACCGGTCCGGTAACAACAGAGGTAATCCATGCGGGCAGGTTTACGCGATACCACCACCACTGACCCCAGCCGAATGTCGCGGAAGAGCCGCAGAGGCCGACAACGATCAAGGTGATGCCCATGAGCGAATCGGCTGAAATCGTTACTAACACCGCAAGAATAACTATAATCAGCATCAGCATTCTGCCGAGCCACACCTCGCGTCCCGGCTTGGGCTCCCCGAATATCGGCCGGTATACGTCGTTAAGCAGGGTTTGGCTGCCGTAATTCAAATGGGTGGAAACAGTTGACATTACCGACGCCAGAAGTGCGGCAACTGTTATCCCGACAGCGCCGGTCGGTAAAAACTCGGTTAACATACGCCCGTAAATATTTTCGCGGTCTCCTCCAGAACTTATAAAGTGCAGTTCCGGATATTTTGCCAACATACCCAGAACCGGAAGCATCAGAAACAGCAGCATTCCGAACAGAGCCACATTGCCCCATAAGCCGACTTTTGCGGCCTCATAATTGTTTTTACATGAAAAATAGCGTTGTCCATCGCTGCCCACGCTTCCTCCGGAACCTACTACGGTTATGATAATCCACAAAAGAACGCCTAACGGTTCAACAATACGATTACCCGGAACAGGCAGCGTGCTGGTCAGGCGATCGCCATAATCGGCATTGTCTTGCGGCGGATTTCCGCATTGCCATTGACCGTCGGCAAAAAGCAGGGGAATTCCGCAATAACTCAATCCTGAAAGTGTCGTTATAGCAACCGGCCGTTTGCCGTTCAAGGTTTGCGGTCTGGCATCCTGGATGGAGAAGGAGCGATCTTCAATTACAATGCCGTTATCAAATACAAAACGCTGCGGGGGCTGGAAAGTACCTTTTCCAGTGTAATTGATTTGAGTTGTTACGGGCTCAGCGTTTCTGGTGTTGGAGTAATAACCGCTTCTTTTCTGAGGATATATTGCGATTTGTCGTATGCCGTCCTGGTTTTTCAGTTCGTAAAAAGCTATATCGCCAACCAGTATTTTCATACTTTGTGCATCATTGTTGTCGTATGCGGCATGTATCGCCCGCCCCATTCCGGATGGGCCGCCAAAGTAGAACAATACCGCAGCAACAAGAACCAGATTGCCTATAATGATAACAAAACTCTGTATTCCGTCAGTGAGCAATACCCCCGCCAGACCGGAACTCCATACATATATGGTAAGCAACGGAATAATTACTCCGATTGTAATCCATATTGATTCATAACCGAAGATGGGGCCTGCGACTTTATGCATGCCGACCATACCGGCTCCGATCCATGGAATCATGCCAAGCAAAATTCCGTGAATAGAGGAATATACCCGTGGCAATTTGCTGATTCTGCCGTAACGTAAAGAGAAGAATTCCGGACCGGTTTTAATTCGCAGTTGCCGCCATTTTACGACAAAAAGCAGCGCGACCACCAACATCCCGAAGCAGAATCTGGAGAGATAGAACCACGCTCCAGAAAGTCCGGCAACCACAGCAATGCCGCAATACAGAGGTGCCACATCGGAGTTAAGTGCAGTTGCGGCATTTGAGAGGCCGTTAAGCCATCCCGGCATTTTTCTTCCGGCCAGGTAATAGTCTTCTTCCTTGGTGCTTGAGAGTCCCATCAGTTTACTGCCGAACAAGCCGATAATTAACGATAATAATAAATAAATTATAATTACCAGTAAATCGAAATGGTTTATACTCTCTCGAATCAAAGAATATTCACTATTTTCCATCTTAGCTCCTTAAATGACAAATAAAAAACCCCGTAGAAACGGGGTTGTGACAAGTTAAAAAATCAACGTGAATCCTTGGCAATTTCGCGTCGGCGGAAAAGTACCACTGCCCACAGGGAGCAGAGAATAATGTAACATATTACATAAATAAAAGTCTTAAACACATATGTCAGTGGAATAGCTGAATCCACTGCAATTGCGTCCGCCAGCCAGAAGAACTGCCAATTTGGGAATACAGCATACAGTGCCTGCAGTATGTAATCCAATATAACTGAACCGGTTTCCCGGTTGAAGAGATAACTGGATACCATTCCCAGAAAGAATACAACCGAACATACACAGAGATTGGGCACCATATCCAGCCACAGTGCGAATACAACCGCAATCGTTGCCATTGCCGCGACTGCGCCGAAAAGCAGAACCAGCGCTTTCAGCAGATCCGGCAGCGACAATTCCGGCTCCGGCTGAAAAACGAGGCAGTATCCGGCAAAAATGGTGAAAAACACCCCCAATGCCAACACGGTAATCGCTGAAAAACTGTTTCCGCGGAAATAGTTGAATATTGCGCCTACGCCTGCCGCCGCTACCATTAATCCCAACATCATATAATAGGAGAAACTGTCGTAGCGGAATTGATCCACTGCCATGTACACCGAGATAACTGTTGCGCAGTTGAGAATAAACATCATAAGCACAACTGCTGCGACAACACCGAGAATTTTTGCCAATACAAAACTCCAGCGGTGTACTGGTTTAGAGAGCAGAAGCAACACAGTGCCATTACGCATCTCCTGGGTTACAGTGTGACTGCTGGTAAGAACCGCAGCGAATAATCCGAAGACCAATCCTGTGGCCATGGATGAATCTACAACCATTTTCAGCTGCTCATAAAATACGAACAATGAAATCGCCGGGAAGTGGGCAATCAGTACTGCCGCACATACAAGCAGAAGACAATATACAGGTTCGCGGATAGATTCTTTGAATGTGCTCGACGCAACCCGGAACAAATTGAACATAATAAAACGCCCTTTTTAGGTTATTGCGGAGTTACTTTTCGGTTACCGTAATAACCGTGGCCGGTACGGCTATGCTCTTACCCTGTCCCGGGACATATGTGCCGATATGTTTCTGGACATATTCAAAATTCTTTTCCAGATATTGTAAACGCATGAAGGCGGCAACGTCGCGGGCGACATTGTTCCAGTCTCCCGAGAAGGTTACCGGGGCAAAGCCGATATGCTGTAATAACCGGCGATATTCCGGATCGACATAGCGTTCATCGCCCAGAATGATGATCCGTTTGGGATTGAGGAAGCCCACAAACTGGGCAAATTTATCCGGCTCAATTTCCATTGCCACTGCATCAGCCCCTCCTGCCGGACAGAAGAATATGCCTTTGGCTCCGCTGTATGGCAACAGAATAAACGGCTGTCTGGTCTCATACTGAATCAACTCCGCCATTGTGCGGGAGGTTTTATAATTTCCTGTTATTACCAGGGTTATCACATCTTTATCCGGTCCCTGATATGGGGTGGACCAATCCCAGAATCCGGCAAAGACGGAACCTGATCCGATTACCAGCATGGCAAGTAAAGCAATCAATTTTTTCATTTTACAGACCTCGTATATTATTTAAAATTTTATCAACATCACACAACAGTATGAAATAAGATAAACTCTTTATAGAATTATAGCAAGAGCCGATAGCAAAAAAATTATATTTTTCCTGAGCCTTTAATTAATATTGAAAAGATTGCATTCAAGGCGGAAGTGCGGTATATTATGCTTTATGTGTAAGAAATAAAATATGGCAGAAACAGAGGAGAAGCGGTTGATGATGAGAACGTTTTTCGAACTTCCCGCAACCCGCCGTCTTCCGCGGGTGGCAATTTTTCTCTCCGGTTCCGGCAGCAATGCCGAAGTGTTGCTTAAGCGTTTTGCAGCCTCGGAAAATCCGGACTATGAGATTGTGGTTATAGTTACTGACAATCCGGAGAGCAGCCGTGCAGGTGAACTTGCGGAAATGTTCGGATTACCGTTGGTTTCGTTAAGCATAAGAGCCTTCTATCGGGAACGTGGAGAGAGCCGGGTATCGCTGGCAACGGCTAGAGGTTGTGAAATTCGTGAAGAGTGGACCGGAGAGCTGCTCAAGCGTTTGGAGGATTATCAGATAGACTTTGGTATATTTGCCGGATTTGTACCCTTGTGCAATGTTCCGGAGGCCTTCCCGTGTCTGAACGTGCATCCGGGAGATTTAACGGTTACTGATGCGGATGGCAACCGGACCTTGGTTGGTTTGCACACTTTACCGGTGGAACGGGCGATATTATCCGGCTTTGATTATATGCGCAGCAGCGTAATGGTGGTTCAGAAGCTGGAAAATGGCGGCGGGAATATGGATGCTGGTCCGTTATTGGGTGTTTCCGGCAAAGTGGCAATTGATTTCTGCGGCCATACGCTGGAGGAGTTAAAGCATTGTGCGGAACAGCGTCCGGGCAAGAGACCTGTTGGCGGGTATAAAGATGTTTTAGAGGAGGTTGCGGCTCACAATCAGGATCGCTTGAAATATGCTGGAGATCATGTTGTGTTGCCGCGGGCGGCGGATTTCTTTGCCCGCAGGTATTATCGTACAGATGAAAGTGGAGAAGCACTATATTTTTCGGCACATGGTGAAGATTTTTCCCCTGTTGTATCAATTGAATTTCTGGCTTCCGGAGAATACCGCGTGATCAAGTGAAAAGCCTGGTGAAAGCGGGGGTAAATATTTGCGAAAACCGCATTTGAGTGTTATTTTAATATAATATTGCGAATATCAACAATTTGAAACATAAAACAAAAAGGATTTTAAACGATGAACAAAATTTCCGCTTTGCAGAAAGCCCGTGCGGCCTATCAGCCCAAACTTCCGCCCGCATTTGCGAATGGTGCTATGGTAAAAGTAATTGAAGGAGCAAAGACCTCCTGCGTGGCTGATGCCGACAAGATCTCCCAGTATTTTTCCGCCACTTTCGGCAGTCCGGAATTAACCTTCCAGCCCGGTCAGAGTGGAACGCTGCCTGCGTTGACAGTCGGGGTGATTCTTTCCGGTGGTCAGGCTCCTGGCGGTCACAACGTAATTGCGGGGCTTTATGACGGGTTGAAATCGTTGAATCCGGCGAGCAAACTTTACGGCTTCCTCAAGGGGCCGGACGGTTTGATTAAAGGGGAACAGATCCTTTTGACGGATGAGATCATTGACGCTTATCGCAATACCGGTGGTTTTGATATGATCGGTTCCGGACGTACTAAACTGGAAACCGAAGAACATTTCAAGTCTGCCCAGAAGCACTGTGAAGAACTTGGAATCAAGTCTCTGGTAATCATCGGCGGTGACGACTCCAATACCAACGCCTGTCTGCTGGCTGAATACTACAAGAAGAACGGCATTGGCATTAACGTCATCGGCTGTCCGAAGACAATTGACGGCGACCTGAAGAATGATTGCATTGAAACTTCCTTTGGTTTTGATACCGCCTGCCGTGTATACAGCGAACTTATCGGCAATATCGGGCGTGATGCCAACTCTGCCAAGAAATATTGGCACTTCATCAAATTGATGGGACGCAGCGCCAGTCATATCGCGTTGGAATGCGCGTTGCAGACCCAGCCGAACATTGCGATTATTTCGGAAGAAGTTGCGGCCAGAAAGATGACGCTTAAAGATTTGGTGGAAAACATCGCTGAAGTTGTCGCTGCCCGTGCTGACCGCGGCATGAACTTTGGTGTAGCGTTGATTCCTGAAGGTTTGATTGAGTTCATTCCGGAAATGAAAACACTTATCGCCTCTTTGAATGATCTTCTGGCGCAGGAAGCGGAAACCTTCAACAGTCTTTTTGATACCAGTGAAAAGCTGCAGTTTATCAGCAGCCGTCTGTCGCAGGATTCCAGCTTTGTATTCAGCTCTCTGCCGCGTGAAATTCAGGTTCAGCTCTGCCTGGATCGCGACCCGCATGGCAACGTGCAGGTTTCGCTGATTGAAACGGAAAAAATGCTTGCTGAGATGGTTCGTGTTCGTTTGAATGAGCTTAAGAGTGCCGGAGTTTACAAAGGCAAATTCAGTGCCCAGACTCACTTCTTCGGTTATGAAGGTCGCTGTGCTGCTCCGTCCAATTACGATGCAGACTACTGCTACAGCCTCGGTTATACCGCCGCCGCGTTGCTCGGCGCCGGTGCCACCGGCTATATGGCGAGTGTCCGCAATACCACTAAACCAGCTTCTGAATGGGTAGCCGGCGGTATTCCGATTACTATGATGATGAACGTTGAACGCCGTCACGGTCAGGATAAGCCGGTTATCCAGAAGGCGCTGGTAAAACTTGATGGTGCGCCGTTCCGCGAATTTGCTGCTCACCGTGCGGAATGGGCGGTGGAAACCAGCTATGTATATCCGGGCCCGATACAGTACTTTGGGCCGTCTGAAGTATGTGATCAGGTCACTAAGACTCTGATGCTGGAAAGAGAGTAAGTCTGATGGCTTCGCCGGAAAATAACAAACTGGACGTTGCCTATGTTGCGCAGTTGGCGCGGTTGGAACTGGATCCCGGTTCAGTTGCCGCGCTTCAGCGTGACATGGAGGCTATCGTCGATTATATCAATGAATTGAGCGAGCTGGATGTCTCCGGGATTCAGCCGACTGCTCACGCGATGGAGCAGACTAATGTATGGCGTGAAGATATATCCCGGCCGGGATATGCCAGGGAACAGATGCTTGCCAACGCTCCGGCGATTATTGAAGAGGAGCTGATTCGTGTGCCTCAGGTATTGCCGGGAGAGGGGATGAGTTGATATGGATCTTCAGAGAATGACTATCGCCCGTGCTGCGGCGGCAATGGCAAAGGGAGAGTTGTCCAGCCGTGAGTTGGTGACAGCCTATTTAAATGCGGTGGCGGAAAAAGATGTAAAGGTAAATGCCTTTTTGAAGACCGATGCAGAAAAACTTCTTGCGTTGGCAGATGCCTCTGATGCCCGCCGCAAGGCCGGGAATGCGTTGTCGGAGTGGGACGGAATTCCGATCGGGATAAAAGACTGTATTGTTGTAGAGGGTGAAACATGTTCGTGCGCCTCCAAATTATTGGAAAATGTGGTTTCCCCCTATGATTCCACTGCGGTTGCCCGTCTGAAAAAGTTGGGTTTCATTCCTTTCGGCCGTCTGAATATGGACGAGTTTGCCATGGGCTCCAGCTGTGAGAACAGCGCGTTTAAAAAGACGGCGAATCCCTGGGATATCACAAGAGTACCTGGAGGTTCATCCGGTGGTTCCGCGGCAGCGGTAGCGGCCAGAATGGTCACAGCTGCTCTGGGTTCGGATACCGGCGGTTCAATCCGTCAGCCGGCGTCATTTTGCGGTATTGTCGGGGTTAAGCCTACTTACGGGAGAGTGCCGCGTTATGGTCTGGTTGCATTTGCCTCTTCTCTGGATCAGATTGGACCAATGACCAACTCGGTTGAAGATGCGGCGATAATTCTTGATGCGATTTGCGGCAAGGATCCGGCCGATTCCACCAGTTTGGATGTTCCGGCGCCGAAACTGCTTGATGCGGTAAGAAATACCGATACGACTACGTTGAAAGGGGTTAAGATCGGCCTGCCGCAGGAGTATTTAAATGCTCCCGGGTTGTCTGAAGATGTCCGTAAGGCGTTGGATTCGGCTCTGGAAAAGTTAAAATCGCTTGGTGCTGAACTGGTAGAAGTATCTTTGCCGCACACCAAATATGCGGTAGCGGTATATTACATCATTGCCACGGCGGAGGCGAGCGCCAACCTGGCTAGATTTGACGGCATACGTTACGGTGCCCGCAAGGAGGCTGGAGATCTGGTGCAGAGTTACTTTGCCAGCCGCGGTGCCGGCTTTGGCGATGAGGTTAAACGGCGTATTCTGCTGGGGACCTATGTGTTGTCCAGCGGCTATTATGATGCCTATTATCTGCGGGCGCAGAAGGTGCGTACGCTGATTCGTCAGGACTTTGACAACGCGTTTAAACAGTGCGATGTGCTGTTAACTCCGGTAACTCCGGCAACGGCGTTTAAGTTTGGTGAAAAATCGGATCCGTTGCAGATGTATTTGTCGGACATTTTCACAATTGCGCTGAATCTTTCCGGTAACTGCGGTATGAGCGTTCCTTATACGCTTGATTCCGGCGGAATGCCGATCGGGTTGCAGGTGATTGCGCCGGCGCTGGCGGAAGAGCGGCTGTTGTCGTTCGGACGGGTGTTGGAAGCCAATGCGGAAAAACCGGAATTTATTCCGGATATATGATAAAGACCGTGATAAAAATCAATTCCCTCTGCCGGATACAGCAATCAACCGGCAGAGGGAATTCCATCTTATTACAATTAAAAGGCCGGTTATACCGTTTATAAGGTTGTGAAAGATAAAAAGGAGCGCAAGATGGACTGGGACTCCGGATTATATGATCAGAAGCACGCCTTTGTCGCGGAATACGGTAAGGAACTTTTGAGTTATGTTCCTGATAACCTGGAACAGGCTATTCTTGATGTTGGGTGTGGTTCGGGAACATTAACGGTGCAGTTAGCGAAGTTGGGGGCAAGGGTTGTCGGGGTAGACAGTTCTGAAGAGATGATTGCCAGAGCTAAAAATATTCTGCCTGAGGCGGAATTTTGTATCTGCGATGCGTTGAATATGCCGTTTACGGCTGAGTTTGACGTGATATTTTCCAACGCGGTATTTCATTGGATCAAAGATCATGATGCCCTGCTGAAGGCGATATATAGAGCGATGAGGGATAACGGAAAGTTGATATGCGAGTTCGGGGGTAGCCGGAATATCGCCAAAATTGAGGCGGCCTTTGCCTGCGCCTATGCGGAAACCGGCAGGGATTATCATTCTGAATTCAATTTTCCGGAGGTGAAAACTTTTTCCGGACTACTGGAAAAGAACGGTTTTAAAATTGAGCTGATTTATGATTTTGACCGTCCCACGCCGTTGAGCGATGGTAAAATGGGGTTGAGGAATTGGCTGAGGCAATTTTTCGCATCCGAATTACAGGTGGTTTCGGGAGCAGAGTTGGAGTATATTCTCCGGAAGGTTGAAGGTTTGACCCGGCATGAGCTTTGGAATGGCCATGAATGGCGTGCCGATTACCGTAGGTTGAGAGCGATTGCATGCAAATAAAAACATGATGGATGTAAACAATAGGAGGTAAAATATGACGAGAAAGATATTGTTGTTTTTGTGCGGCATATTGCCGGTGTCGCTTTTTGCATTGATTTCCGGCTATGAAGCTCCTGAATTGCAACTGAAATTCTTGCAGAACGGGCCCGTTTCCATAGGCGACGGTATCTATTCTTCGCGCAATCCGTATAAAAAACTTAGGGTTGTAACAATCTTCGGCACAATGTTCCCCAATACTGATGAGGTATTGCGTTTTTTAAATGAATTACAGAAGAAATATGAAGATCAGGATCTGAAGATCGTGGCATTTTCTCCGGAGCCGGAAAACACGATACAGGAGTTCCTCAAGAACCTCACAGGAGTGGATAAATTGGCAGTTGCGCAAGATCCCAATGGCGTAACAGCCAAGATGTATCTGAGTGATCAGACGCTATCACCGCGCAGTTTTATAATCAATGCTGATAAGATGATAATATGGGATGGTTCTCCGGATGATTTGGGCAACGCGCTGGAATCGATGTATAATGGTACTTTCAACGAATTGAACTATCGGATGGAATCGCGTTTACAGGATGACTTAGATACTGCTGTATCCTCCGGCAATCCGGCCGCAATAATGAATATCAGCGACCAGATACTCCGGCGCAATCCCAATAACACGTTGGCCTTGCGTGGTTATCTTTATGCCTCTGGCATGTTGCAGTCAACGGAAGAGACATTTGCCTATTTTGAGGCTTTACGCAATCTACATCCCGACACCGCCAATATTTATCTTACAATGCTGGATCTCTGTGCCGGATCGGCCGAATTGGTAAACCATGCTGCTCCGTTGGCAATGGAGTTTGCCGCGCGCTTTCCGGATCGGGTGGAGGATGTCAACCGGGTGGCATGGGGGCTGTTGACCTCTTTCCCCATGCAGGCTGCGGCATTGCAGGCAGCCGGAGCGTTGGTTCAGATATTGGATAACAGCAGCGGCAATACTCCGGAAATGCTTACGACACGTGCGTTGTATTACAGTCGTATCGGAAATTTGGCCAAGGCGGTTGAATTGCAGAGTTTAGCGGTTTCCCAGGAGGGCAATGCCAAGCAGAAAGAATATTTCATGGGATTTCTGCAATTTTATCAGGCGGCGATGTTGGCGGCGACTGGTAATACTTTGTAAAAAAATATTTGACATAGATTACCCTGAGATGTGAATTGCCACGTCTCAGGGTTTTTTTATTCAAATATTGCAAAAATTAGCTTATTTTTTATGTTATACTGGTTTAAGTCGCTTGAAAAATGAGCTCATGACTGTATTATTAAAAGGCTATAACGTATAAAAATGGAGGTATATCTAATGAAAAAGGTATTGCTGTTGTTGCTGACAGGAATGGTTGCCATGGCAGTAACTGTGGCTGAAGAGACAAAGGATTTTGTCATTTATCCGAGTCCGCAAAAGGTGTTAAGTGAGGTTAACTGTTTTTCGGTAAATAATGCTTTACAGCTTATACCGCAAGGTGAAGTTGGAGTACAGGAGAAACAGCTGGCGTCTGATTTCGGAGTTCGCCTCGGGGCGAAAATCACAGACGGTGATGCTGCATTAAAAATTTATTATAAAGTCGCTGCGCCCGGAGAAGTGGAACTTCCGGAACATGGTTATATAATCCGCAATGCCGGAAGTGACGGCAATGCGGCAATTGAAGTTATTGGCGGAGATCTGCGTGGTCTGTTTTACGGTTTCTGTTCGCTTTTGCAAATGTTGGAAATCAACGGCGATCAAATTGATGTAAAATTGCTTGAAGTGGAGGATTATCCTTACTGGCCGTATCGTTATTTCTCCGATGATTTAGCCTTCCCGACGGTCAAAGATTTTGAAAATATTGCATATTTGAAGCTGGGGAATTTTGCCTGGCAGTATCGTTTTGACTGGCGTACGTTCAAACTTGACAATTCCAAAGTAAAGACAACGCTTGAAGCAATAAAAAATATTCATGATCGCGGTATGATGGATTTTATGTTGTTGCTGCATATCTATACTACTCCGGCAGGAGAGCCTCATTTCAATATTGCCCGTGAGGCTGATGTCAAAGCGCTTGCTGAGGCTTGCCGGCTGGCAGCGGGTTACGGAGTGACCTCGATTATGATTTGTGCCGATGATCATACTCCGCGTAAAAACAACGCTTACACATTTTTTGATGAAAATCAGGATGAAGCCGATTATTTTGACAACTCCATCGGCAAAGCTCATGGTCACCTGATGCGGGTGCTTTATGATGAATTAAAAGATGAATTTCCCGATTTAAAATTGTCCATGGTTGGTGCTCCCTATGCGGTGAGTCACGGTATTGGTAAATTTCCGGAGATAGACCGTTATCTGATCGACTGGGGCAAAGCAGCTCCGCCTGAAGTTGCGTGGGTATGGACCGGGGTGGACGTGACCACTCCGTATATACATAAGGATGCTCATGATCTTATAAAGGGCTTGATCGGCGATCATGATATGTTTGTGTGGGATAACAGCAATGTGATAGATGCTCCCATGCCGCGCTGGCATACCGAGTTCTATGATGGCTTCAGAGATGACAGTAATGGAGTGCTGTACTACAATGGCCGTCTATTCACTAATTCGTGGGATGTGATCTACAATTTGGGTGCGAATGACAGTATATGGAATCCGTCTGCTTATGACGAGGTTGCTTCCAACAACTATGCGATAAGTGAATTTTTTGGTGAAGACGCGGTTGCAATAATGAACAATCTGCGCGAAAAACTTACTATATGCCGTCAGGCGTTTATGGTTGGCGACCGCAAGACATTGAAGAAAGAATTGCCGGAACTTAAAAAATATCTGGCGGCTCTCGATGCGTTGAAATTGACGGACCTTGAAGGCAAACCGTATAACAGCAAGCCTTATCACTTGAATGTTGCATCAATGCAGGCATTGTTGGATCGCAATGTGCCGCAATTGGAAATTCCGCCAATTACTGCTAAGATATATGTCGATGGCAATGTAACGGCGGCAGAGTGGGATGGCGCGGCGGAGATGACACTGGTTCCGCGTGATAACAAACCCGGTGAATTACATTCCGGAAAGGTATTGGTGAAATATGATAGCAACGGAGTATATTTTGCCGTTATATTGGAAAATCCCGGTGAATTGCCGGAATTGGGAGAGTTGCCTTACGACAGTCCGGTATTTACGCATAAAGATTTCGTCTCTATTTTCCTGCAACCATCCGCAGGGGGAAGCTACTGCCAGTTGACTTTCGATTATGCCGGCAATCAATATGACGAGATCCGTGATGACGGCGGTTATGCCTGGAATTCCGACTGGAAACTGAAGACCATGAAAACCGATTCCGGTTGGAATGCGGAACTATATGTTCCGGATATAGAGTTGGAGCTTCTGGCGCCCACCAAGCCGGAACCGGGTGTTATGTGGCGGTGCAATGTTCACCGTGGAGACATGCTGGCGGACAAGGTATATTCATGGGTGCCGGGTGGTTGGAGTTTCCATCAGACAGAATATTTTGGTGAACTGTTTTTCCGTTAAAGAATGGGAAGGCAGATTATGAAAGAAGAAGAAAAAATTTTTCAGGGGATACTTTTCTGTCCCGGAGATCCGGAGCTGCGGGCGTTGAAATTACGCTCTCATAAGCTAAGCTTCGCATACAGTAAGACAGATGAAGATGAAATTGAAATCCGGGCGGAGTTAATCCGCCATATGGTGAAAGAGTTTGGCGAGGGCAGTTTTATTCAGGGGCCGGTATTTTTCCATTATGGTCAGCATACCAGAATCGGGAAACGCTGTTTCTTCAATTATAATCTGATAATACAGGATGATGCCGAGGTGACTATTGGCAATGACAACAATTTCGGGCCTAATACTACAATAGTTACTCCGGTTCATCCTATGGTTGCCACAGAAAGACGGCTTATGTTGGATAAGGATGGGAAGCCGACGCGCTTCTGTTATGCCAAACCGGTAAAGATCGGTAACGACTGCTGGTTTGGCGCCAATGTAGTAGTATGTCCTGGGGTGACGATTGGTGACAATTGTGTTATTGGCGCTGGCAGTGTGGTTACGCGTGATATTCCGGCCAACTCTTTTGCCGCCGGTAATCCCTGCCGGGTGATTCGTGAGATAACTGAGAAAGAGAGTATGGTAAACAAGCCGGATATTATCGCGGATAATCGCGTGATTCCTCCGGATCAATGGGAGAGAATAAATGCAGAGCTTGGACGATAAACTGCGGTCGGGAGAACTCTACTCTTGTATTGATCCTGAACTGCAGCAGCGGCAGCAGGAGTGTCTTGAGGTATTGTACGATTACAATCACAGCCGTCCCGGGGAAACAAAGCGGCGGGTTGAGTTGTTGAATAAGCTGCTTGCCAATATGGGTGAGAATTGCTATATTGAGCCACCTTTGCATGCCAACTGGGGCTGTCATACTCATTTGGGTAATAACGTTTATGCCAACTTCAATCTTACTTTAGTTGATGATACCGATATATATATTGGAGACAGTGTCATGCTGGGGCCCAATGTAGTATTGGCGACTGCCGGTCATCCGGTGGATCCGGAACTGCGTCGATTGGTATATCAGTTTAATCAGCCTATTCATATAGGCAACAATGTCTGGCTTGGAGCAGGAGTTATTGTACTGCCGGGAGTGACGATTGGCGACAACTCAGTTGTTGGCGCCGGCAGTGTGGTAACCAAAGATATTCCAGCCAATGTTGTTGCAGTTGGCAATCCCTGCCGGATATTGCGTGAAATTAATGAACATGACCGCGAATATTACTGGCGCGATTTTAAAATTGTCCGGCATTGAAAAAATTTGTAAAAGTTACATAGAAACATCTTTACGCGGGGTTGCATTAGAGCAGGAAAATTGCTATAATAATTCTAAGAGTAAAGATGATAATTCCGGAGAATTTGCGCAATGAGGTCTGATGGTTTGCGCGGGGCACTGATTTATTTTCTGTTTCCAAAATTGAGTTGGAAATACTTAATACGACTGCTGATCATTGCAGGATTGGCATTCATAGTGTTCGGTTATCTTTTCCGGCCGATGATCTTAAACGGCGGCAGTATGTTGCCGACCTATCCGGAGTCAGGATTTCTGTTTTCATGGAATGGAGCCTTCTGGTTTCGCACTCCCCAGCTTGGAGAAGTGGTAATCTGCCGGTTTACGGATGACATTTACTATCTTAAGCGGATTGTCGGGGTGCCGGGTGATGTTATTGAGTGGCGGGATGGTCGGCTGATCCGTAACGGCGAGGTTGTTGATGAGCCATATGTAAAACTGCCGTGCGAGTGGAATTCCGAGCCGGTTAAAGTTGAGCCGGGGCATTATTTTGTTGTGGGAGACAACCGCAGTATGAATAAAAGAAATCATCGGCACGGGCAGTTACTGGCGCGCAGAATAGTTGGAGTTCCATCATGGTAAAAAAACTTATAGCAGGATTTATAATTGTGGCATTAATTGCTGCGGGGATATGGTATTGGGGGTATTACCGGAGCGATGAGGCTATTATCCGCCGTAAAGTGGAGGGTTTCCGCGAGACGTTGGAAAAAGATGAAAATTCCGGCAATATAGCCGGCATGGTCAGAAATCAGGCGCTGATCAATTATATTGCGCCGGAGATCGCAATAACCGGGACTTATAAGGGGATAGACGGAGTATATGACCGCAATGAATTCTCCTCGCAGGTTTTCCGAGGAGTTTCATTCTGTCGGGTAATAGATATTGACTTTGCTCATATAGATATAGAGTTGTCCAGTCCTGAACTCAGTACGGTGATGCTTGAAGCAACAGGGTATGTAGAGACCAAGAGCGGCAAATCCGGTACCGAATCCCGTGATGTTACAATAGAACTTGTCAAGCTGGATGACGACTGGTATATCTCCAGAATTACGGCAGAACCTATATTGCAGTAAGTCAGGCTCTGGGCATAATCGTTTTCAACGCTTTTGCCACTAAAAGCGGCAGATCGTCAGCAATTACAGAACGTTCAGCATCCGGATGCAGTTCGCCAGCCAATCCGTGCAGAAATACTGCGGTACAGACGGCATTGAACAACTTCTGTCCGCGCTGTTTACCTGCTGTTGCCGCGATGACTCCGGCCAGAACATCTCCTGACCCCGCAGTTGCTAGAGCCGGTGAACCTGAGCCGTTAAATGCGGTGAGACCGTCTGGTGCGGCGATTACTGTTCTTGCTCCTTTTAAAACCACAATTGCATTGCAGTAGCTGGCCATTTGCTGTGCCGCCTCGATCCGGCTGATTGTCTGAGGCAGTGAAAATGCCTGTTGCAGCCGGGTGAGTTCGCCGGGATGCGGGGTCATGATTAACGGAGCGGAGCCGGAGCGTTGGATAATTTCCGGATTACGGGCAATCAGATTCAAGGCATCTGCATCGATTACCACAGTTTTATCGCCGTTAATCAGCTTTTGCAGTACTTCAATGTTGCCGTTGCTCCATCCCGGGCCGATTACTGCAATATCGGAATTGTACATCAACTCTTCCGTTTCCATAAAATTATTACCGGTAAAACGGGGGATTATTGCCAAGGGAGTCTTTACCGGTGCATTTTCCGGCAGCAACAGCCTGACAAGTCCGGCGCCGGCGCGTAGAGCTGCGATTGCACTCAATTGCGGCGCTCCCGGATATTGTATACTGCCGCCAATTACAGCGACTCGCGGACGGCTGTTTTTGTGGGCACAGTGGTCCAGGGGGGACAGGAACGTAGCGCAATCCTGGATAGTAATCAATTCCGGTCCGACGCAGTCAGGCATTGGAATCGATATGGGAACAACCCGGATTGGTCCGGTATATTTTGATGCATCGGCGATGGCCAGTCCGATTTTGGGATAGCCGAAGGTTATAGTAAACGATGCGATTACCGCGGTCGGGTCAGCCAGTCCACTGTCGCCGGAGAGTCCGCTTGGGCAATCAAGCGATACAACAGGAGCTTTAGAATGGTTGATTACTTCAATTATCTGGCGGAAATTATCTTTAAGCGGGCCGTTCAACCCGGTTCCCAGCAGAGCGTCAATAATTACATCTCCCCGGGTTATTGAGAACTCACTGATGGGATGCAGCGGTAGGCCTTTACTGTAATACTGACTGGTCTCCGACATTTTTTCTACCGGAGCCATCATAAAAACTTCACAATCCAGATTGAACTTATTAATTAAATCCTGAGCAACTTTTAAGCCGTCGCCGCCGTTATTGCCGCGTCCGCATACAATTTTAAATTTTCTCCGATGTATTTCAGGTAATGTATTGCAGCTCCATTCAGCAATTATCTGCGCAGCGCCGCTGCCGGCTTCACCCATCAGCTGAATTTCGGAAATTCCGTTTTCGACCGCCGCCCGTTCAAGAGCGCGCATAGTATCAGTGGAGATCAAACGCATTTAATCAACCTCATTCCTCCGTCTATGGGAATAATGGATCCGGTGGCGGAGTCATTTTCAATTAAAAACTTAACCGCACAGGCAATATCGGCCGGAGCAACAGCTTTATGAAGCGGAATTAACGGCAATGTTTTACGCATCTTCAAGTGTGCCAGATCATCCGGTGGAATAGACGGCCCCGGTGCAACGCCGTTCACCCGGATTTCAGGAGCAAATTTAAGCGCATATTCCAGAGTTTTCTGGGTCAAAGCGTATTTGCTTTTTTCATATTCTGAATGCATGTTGCCCTCAAGCGTCATTGCGTCAAGCATATTTATAATAACTCCATTGCGTTTCTGACAGTCAATGGCAAAGCACGCCATGATCTTTTCAGGCCACAGAAAATTAACTGCCCACAGTTCTTCGTCGGATGCATTTCGGTAGGCTGAAGCGTTATTGACCAATACATCTACTCTGCCGCACTGCTGCAGGAGTTTTTTTGCTCCAATCTCTGGATCTCCGGCAAAACGCATTTGCACTATTTGCGGTGCTCCGGGCAGAGATTCTGCCAGAGTCTGAGCCTCTGCGGTTGAATTATTGCAGTGAATAATCATCTCTGCGCCGGATTGTGCCAGAAGTCTGGTAATTTCAGCTCCAATCCGGCGTGCACCGCCGGTAATTAAAATGCGTTTGCCGGAAATATTCATAGTTACTTTTCCGCCTTTTCGTGATATCCTGCCGGTGGGAAAGTAAGCTGAGAGTTGATCTCGCCCAATGAAAGCCACCACTGTTTCTTTGGGCGCTGATACTCTTCGTGAACCAACCGCTCCAGTTCAAACCAGTCATGGAATGCGTACAGTCCGTTGGTCTGGCCGATAAACCCGCAGGTGTTTTCATGATTTTCAATTAAGCTCATTAAAGATGTCATGCCTTCATAAGCCATACGGGTACCCTGAATGCGGTCGAACGGAGTCGGTATTCCGCCCTGCTGCAACGGTCCGAGGACAGTACGGCGTACGTCAAAGAGATCGCCGCCTTCCTCTTCGTACAATGCGCACATAAAATCTGTGGTATAGGTTTTATTGGCATTTTCGTTGCGGATCATCAAAGCGACCTTACGTTCCTGTTTGTGGAAGCTTTCGCAAAGGAGTTTCAAGTCATGCTGCATCATATCCAGAGTTATGCCGGTTTCGTGCAGATAGACAAATTCAGCACCGGTGGCAATACCGCTCATTAATGCGAGATATCCGCAGTAGCGCCCCATTACTTCGACCATAAACAGCCGTCTGGAGCTATCGGCCGAATTTTTTACCCGGTCAACCGATTCAATAATGCTGTTGAGCGCAGTATCCGCGCCGATGGAGAGCTCTGCTCCCGGCAGATTATTGCTGATAGTTGAGGGGACGCATACCATTGGCAGTTTAAAAGCCGGATAACTTTTTCTGGCCTGACGCAGCCGATCCACCAGTAAATAACCGCTCCATCCACCGACGATCAGGAGGCCGTCAAGCTTCCAGTCATCTAAATTGCGGGCGATCTGGTAAAGGTCCTGTTCTTCCGGCAGTCTGCGGTTGGCGCCGATTTTTGAACCGCCTTCCATATTCCAGTCTTCCACCTCCATCCAATCGAGTTTACGGGCATGTTTTTCAATCAATCCTTCCACGCCGTTTTCGATCGCCAGAATTTCGTGACCCTGGTCAAGAGCCATTCTGGTGGCGGTGCGGATAGCGCTGTTCATGCCGGGAGCCGGCCAACCGCAGGTCATGATACCTATCTTCATCCGGCGTTTGGGTTTGCCGGTTTTTTCGATGGATGGTACAGCAAGGCATAGCGTCCGGTATATTCTCAATGCCTGAATCCACGATGCGCCGCGAAGTTCTGATGCAAGGGTGCTGTCTCCGGCGGCGATCGCCTTGGCGATTGCCCGGGTTTTTGCCACAGCGTCCATCAGAGGAACCGGGGTAATGCGATTGCCGCGGAGGGCGATCATCATGGATTCACTGTTGGCATCGGCTTTAAGCAGTTCCTGTACTGCGGCACAACCGCTGGCAGTACTCATATAACGGTCAAATGCGCTTGGGCTTCCGCCGCGCTGAACATGGCCGAGGATCGTAACGCGTGCTTCAATATCAAGACCGCTCTGAATAGCATCCTTAATGTCAGCAGCGGTAACTGGGTTGCCTTCGGTATCCTTTGCGCCTTCGGCAACGATAACAATATTGTCACGTCGTCCGGCGTTGCGGCCTGCATCAAGCAGGGTGCAGAGGTTTTCACGCCACTCTTTGCGTGCCGGTGCTTCAGGAATAAACACCACAGAGGCTCCCGTAGCTATAGCGCTCATAAGTGCAAGATATCCGCAGTTGCGTCCCATAACTTCCACAATAAATGTGCGCTGATGGCTGTATGCAGTGCTGCGGAGGTCGTCGATTGACTCGGTGATTCGGTGGAGCGCGGTATCGGCGCCGATAGTCATTTCAGTTTCAGCCATATCGTTATCGATTGATCCTACCAGGCCGACCAGGAACAGATTTTTGCAGAAATCAGCCTCCTGTTGAGTGATCTGTTTTGTCTCCAGCAATTCCTGTTGCAACTGCGGCCATTTGTCCCGCAGTTCGTCTGCGCCAGAGAGAGAGCCGTCGCCGCCGATCACGACTAATTTGTTAATGCCGAATTTATGCAGATTCAATGCCGCTTTAAGCAGTCCAGAGTGTTCCCGGAATTCCTTGCTGCGCGCAGTGCCGATAATAGTGCCTCCACGGTTCAGGATGCCGCTTACATCCTCCCAGTGAGATTCTTCAATAATTCCCTCAACCAGTCCCTGATATCCCTCCTGAATGGCAAATACCCGGAATCCATTGTTTATGCCCGATCTAACCACAGCTCGAACTGCGGCATTCATTCCCGGGGCATCGCCGCCGGAAGTCATTACTGCGATAGATGGTTTAGCTGTCTTTTTCTCCATTATAAAACTCCTATAGTTGAAGATATTTTTCAAAAAACTCCTTGGTCAACGGAGCGCAATCGCGTCCGCCGCCGGTGCCGTTTTCTACTATTATAACCATTGCATAAGTACGTTTACCATATGTGGCGAAGCAGATAAGCAGGCTGTTGTTGCGTAAATTTGGTTTCCGTCCTACTTCTGCGGTGCCGGTTTTTGCGTATATCGTCAGAAGATCGCTGTAAGCTCTTCTTCCTGTGCCGCGCGCGGCATGGACCACTTGAAACATCGCCTGCTTTATAATATCCAGATGTTTCTGGGACGTTGCCAGTCGTCCGGTTATTTCCGGGATATTTTCCCATAGAACTGCGCCATTGCCGTCAACTACTTTTTTGACGATGAATGGCTTCATAAGTTTGCCGCCGTTTGCCAATGCGCCTGCATAAACCACGGCCTGCATAGGCGACATTTCAACCTGCCCCTGTCCAATCGACACATATCCGGTGTCAGTATTGGACCAGTTTCGGTTTTCCCGTTTTTTGAGATATTCCCGATCAGGTAAATGTCCTTTAGCGTTGCCCAGTTCAAATCCGGTATCTCTGCCGATACCGGCGGCACTGAACTGCTTCACCAATTCATCCAAGCCAACGGCTACAGCGTGCTCAATAATATAATCGTTACATGATTTTTCCAATGCGGAATAAAGATTGACGGGACCATGTCCGTTTCTGGCGGTACAGTTGATTCGCACACCATTGACAATGGTGTGTCCGTCACAGATCATCTCCTCTTCCGGATCAATTCCATTTGCCAGAAAAGCCAGCGCTGACAAAGGTTTTATAATCGAACCCGGCATATATGATCCATAAAGTGCTCTATTGAATAATGGTTTATCCGGGTCATTAAGCAGGGCTCTGTATCGTGGAGCGGTAATGAATGGCGAGAAGAGATTCAAATTGTAGGATGGCTGAGAGGTTATGGCAATAATTTCGCCGGTTTCGGCATCCATAACAATCATTGATCCGACTAAATTATGCATTAGGTTTTCCGCGATACGCTGGGCGTGTGAATCGATAGTCAGGACAACGTTGTTTCCGTCTTCGGTATTTTTTGAGCGATCGACAATTTCGCGAACAAAACCGTAATTATCCACCTTTATAACCTGAAATCCCGGTTCGCCACGCAATCCACGCACATTCGGGAAAGAATCACAATATTTCTCCAGGCCTTCTATACCTACGAGGTCGCTCTGATAATATTGAGCAAAAAAATCTTTGCGGTCAAGCGCAAGTTCCTGTCTCTGCTTTTGGGCATAGCCGATTATCTGGGCGGCTGAATCGAACAATGGATAGTAACGGATAGAGTTTGGGGTTACCTCTATTCCCGGGTGTTCAGCGGCAAGTTTGAAGACTTTGGCGATTTCCCTGTCAGAGAGGTTGGTGAACACAGTCAAAGGCAGACCCGGTTTCCAGTTGACATGATGGCTGATATCCTCTTCGCGCAGCACTGCCTGGCGATTGAGTTTCTCTGCCAATTCTTTATAGAGCTCATAGGCATATTTTACGGTTCTGCCGGGGCCGCCCGGCTGACGCATTTCCGCCAGATAAAAGTTTACGTCATAAGAGACAATATTTTCCGCCATAACCTGCAAATCAGCTGAAAATATTTTTCCGCGGTTGGCCGGAATGCGTATGCGGCGGAGAGACTGGCGCGACACCGCCTGCTGGTGTTCATCGCTCAAGCTGATCTGTTCCTGGAATGCTTTGATCAGCATAAGCAGGAAAATCATCATTATCACACCCAGAATAATGACAATGCGCCATCTTTTATCATCAATATTGAGTGCCATTATCTACTACTCCGCATCCTCATTCTTCTGCCGCAGAATCCATCCGGAAAAGGTATTGATTTCCAGTTTATTGGCAATCAGGTCGAAAATAATGATCATCACCGGCAGAATTACGGCGTTTACCGCGCCGGCAAGAATCAGTTCTGATATTCTCTCCCCGGAAAACTCCAGTTTAATTGCCGCTCTGGTACACTCCTGCATAATCCTGGTGGAGAACATCATTATTGCCGGCAGAATAAAACCGAAAACCGCATTGAAGATCAAAGGTGATGTGAGTCTCTCCTTTTTCCAGTAGAATGCGGCGAGAACCACGATAAACATTGCCGCCGGAGTAAAAAAGGCGTGTCTCATATAGACCAGATCAAGGGTCATTCCTCCCAGAAATGCGGCAAAGACGCCCATTCTGTAAGAGTTGGCAACGGTAATATAAAAAACCACATTGGCAATAAGCGGCAGAGGCAGCCGCCAGTTGCCCAGGACAAACTCGCAAAAGGCTGCGACAATAATTCCCAGTAGCAGGTAAAGTATGGTCATGGTTTTTGCTCTCCGGTATTTTCCGGAACGATTATCAACATAAAGTTGGCTTCATCCGGATTGCTCAATGCCGGACGCAGATAGCCGCGGCGGTAAAGCATGGAGCTGAACACCGGGTTATCACTGTCCATAATAGCGAGCTCTCCAAGTTTAAGCCCGGCCGGTACTATCGGGTCAAAGTCAGTAGTAACGGCGCTGTCGCCAATCCGGTATTGATTTTGCAGCGGCAGATAGCTTATGCTGGCCAAATCTTCAAGCGGTGCGGGCAGATTTTCGCCGTTGATGTATCCTACGGCATTAGCGTCAACCAGTTTTACCGGCATTCTCAGTTCCGGATTATGCAGGGTTATTACCTCTGAACTGTGCTGTGATACGGAGCGGACAAATCCGGCTACGACAGCATAATTTTGATTGTTGTTATCAATCAAGGCAATTACCGCGCATCCGGGTATTATTCCGGAATCGCTGCCCCGGTTGAGCCGGAAACGTTTTTTCCAGTATAGTGGATCAAACTGTTCTACTTCGCCAGCCACATACCGGTAATTGACCAGTGGTTCAAGTTGCAGCAATGCCCGCAACTCATTGTTCTCCTTCTTTACTGCGTCAAATCTGGCGGATGCGGCCAGTGCCTGAGCCAGCTCTTCTCTGGTATTTCCCAAGGCAGCGGCCAGAGTCTCTTTATCCTGAGCCAGCAATGTACGATCAGCTATTGCACCCTGTACTGATGCGGCAGCGGCCAGATATGGGTGGAAGAAATCCGCCGCAATCCGGCGGGAAAAGTTGCCGAGCGCCGGAGCGGCGGCCCAGATCAGCAGTCCGGCGAGAATTATAATAATAACAAAGTAGATATTGAAAAAGAATCTTCCGCCGCGTACGTTCTTCATGACCGTCCTTTTTGATTTATTTCCGGTTAACACGACACAAAAATACAAATATTAATATATAAGAGAAAATAAGAGATTTCAAGACATTTCTGTTTTTTGAGAATATTAAAGGTGTTAAAAGAATAAAAAAAATGCGGCACAGTTTTTACTGTACCGCATAGCGATATATTTCAGAGACAGGATTGAAGTGTTTCAAGGCATTTTGTCAGTGATCTGACTACATGTAATCCGCCTTTCCATGCCCAGCCTCCCTGCGGGAAGTGTTTTCCTGTGGCAATTTCCATGCCGCCATACCATACCAGATTATTTTGATTGATAAGCAGCTTACAGTTGTTTTCCGCTGTTTGCCAGAATTGCTGCAGGAATTGTTCCTCTCCGGTACGTCGGTACATGCGGGCAAGGAGAATCATCATTTCCATTTGCGTCCACCAGATGATATTTTTCATCGGTAAAGGAGTGCCGTCATAGCTGATATATGGATTTAAAAATCCCTGTGGGGATGCTTTGGAGGCAATTGCCCGCCCAAATCCGGTCAGCTCATCGGCATATGGCTGTCCGGTAACTCTGGTTACATCCTCCAGATACCATACCAGCTCGGCAAAGTGTCCCAGCATTACTCTTTCCGGTACGGAGTTCGGTTTCTGCCAGTTGCGGGTCAGGTCATCACAGGCCAGAAACTCCGTGAAATAGTCGCGCGACAGATGTTCATAGAGACATTTTGTTCTGGCCAAAACCCTGTTATCCGGCTTGGCAGAATATAATCTGCTCAAAGCCAGAGCTCCATGCATATTCTGTCCCATATTTTTAGTGAAATCGGTACGGGTTTGTTCTACGGTTGTATTGAAATATCCGCCAAACTCTCTGTCCCAGGCGTTATTTTCCAGAATCTGAAAGCATTCTTCTGCTTTAGCCAGCGATGGCGCATGATTGAGCAGCAATGCGTTTTCGCTGCAGATATACATGACGTAAATTGTTGCAATGGAGCCTTTGTTATTAAGCATCAATCCCGGGGTTTTGCCGTCAGGAAAAGGCTTGCCGTCCAGTTGCAACCAGTCATGATAGTTGCCGTCTTGTGCGATAAACCGGTCGATAAAATCGAATCCATGTTCAAAGCGTTCTCTGGCCTGAATATCGTCAGGATGCGCGGCTGAAAATCTCGCCTGCATGTGAAGGACGCGCATGTGATTGATTAAAGATATACCGCAGAAATCTTTATCTGGTGGCATTGGAAGGCCGTTTTCATCAAACCATAAATTAAATCCGCCGCGCTGATGATTGATAATTTCCTGCCGTGTCCAGAAATTGAGAGTCGTTTCGATTAAGCGGTTAAACAATGCAAACAGCGTTTCGAACTCGCCGAATTGTGGAAAGACAATACCGTTATTATCCGGTATAGACAAATTTTTCATTTTTAAATTACCGGTTATTCTGGTTTACAGTTTCATAAATTTTTCCGGCGGTGTATTTTAAAACACCGGTGCGGTTATCCGGGGAGAGTAATTTTTTGATATTGGCCATATCCTGTTCTACTTCTGATCGGCGTTCGCCGCCCGGCAGAACCCGTTCCAATGCCGGAATCAGCTCTTCCTTGCGGACATGATGCTGAAGAAATTCCTCAAACACCATCTTGTCGGCGATTACATTGGCCATGGTAAAGAATCCGCGGAACAGCTTGATGAACGGTGCAGCGATCAGGAGGGAAATCCAGTTTATACGGTACACCACCACCAACGGCAGCCCGGCGATAGCCGACTCTACCGTTACGGTTCCTGAGGCAGCCAGTCCGGTTCCGGCAAGCTGCTGATATTTAGCGGTTTCTCCGGTGAGAATAGTCACGTCCGGCACGTCCGGATTACGCTGCTTAAAGCAGTTGTATATTTCCTGACAGCGTTTGGCGATCTTCTCCCGTGGTGCGGTAAGAACAAACTTCAGCGCAGGATGGCGTTTTTTAAGTTGAGTTGCAGTTTCAAGCATAGGTTTCAGCAGCCGGTTAATTTCCACGGAACGGCTGCCGGGCAATAGAACTACGGTATCCGGGTCGCGGACGATGGCCGGATCACGTCTTGCCTCCACCATTTCCAGGAGGGGATGCCCGACAAATTCTGTGTCAAGTGTTGTATCCTGATAGACCTCAACTTCAAATGGAAATATGACCAGCATTTTCCGGCAATATTGTTCCAGCTGTTTTATCCGGTATTTTTTCCATGCCCACACCTGTGGGCTGATATACCATATAACCGGGATGCCAGCCTTGTGGAGTGCCTTGGCCAACATCATATTGAATCCGGGGTAGTCGATCAGCACTACTGCATCCGGGCGTTCGGTTTTGGCCTTATTTACCAGATATTTGAATATTCTTATAAAGGTGAAAATATGCTTGAATACCTCCAGAATACCTATAACATCCAGTTCGGATGAATCGACAAGAATATCTACTCCGGCGTCGCGCATTTTTATTCCGCCCATACCGGAAATATGAAGATCCCGTCCTTCTTTGGCGGCCAAATCCTTTAACTCCGTTGCCAGCCGTGCACCGTACATTTCGCCGGAGGTCTCTCCGGCGATCAGCCAGATATTTTTGGGAGTATTATCGTTCATTGCGCTCATTTCAGCTTCAGAACGTCCTGCATGTCATAGAGTCCGGGGTTGGCGTCAGCGAGAAAGCGTACCGCCCGCAATGCGCCGCGTGCAAAGGTATCGCGGCTGGAAGCCTTATGGGTTAATTCGATACGTTCGCCGGTAGTGGCAAAAATTACCGTGTGATCGCCTACCACATCGCCGCCGCGCAGTGCATGCATACCGATTTCATGTTTGGTGCGCGCTCCGGTGATGCCCTCCCGGCCGTGCCGGACGTCGTTGTTATAGTCGAGACCGCGGGCTTCGCAAAGAATTTCCGCCAACCGTACCGCGGTACCGCTTGGAGCGTCCTTTTTCTGATTGTGGTGCATTTCGACAACCTCAATATCATAGTCTTCATCGAGGATTGCCGCAACCTGCCGGCAGAGATGGAAAAGCAGATTTACTCCGATAGACATATTGGGGGCAAATACGATTCTAGCACCTTTCTCCGCCATATTTTTCAGTTCGGCTTTTTCCGCATCGGTCAACGCGGTGGTTCCGATAACAACCGTTGCATTTCTGGCTACTGCAATTCTGGTAATTTCCAGAACGCCTGAGGTGCCAAAATTAATAACGGCGTCGGCATTGGCCAGAGCCTCTTCCGGAGATGCGGTGATCTTTACCCCATTTTCTCCGCATCCGGCAACCATACCGGAATCTTTGCCAATCGCCGGAGATGCCGGAGCTTCCAAGGCTCCGGCAAGAGTCATATCTTCCGCCGCCATAACATTTGCGACCAATCTCTGTCCCATGCGCCCGGCGGCGCCCACTACTGCAACTTTAATCATAGAAAAACTCCTTAAAAGTAAAAATTTTATAAATCAGGAACCTTAAGCTGTTCGGAGACCGGAGTCCAGCGAATCAGTTTTGGTGTGGTATTATCAACTGGAAACTGCCGCAAATTGCGATATCTGCGGGCTGTAGCGGACAGCTGGTAAGGCGCCGCCAGAAACGTGTATGGCTGGAATTCATGAATCAGCTGATGAAAGCGATTACACAGTTCGATGCGCTTTCCGGTATCGAATTCGCTGCGTATTGCGGCGATAAGCTGATCCGCTTCCGGGTTTTTGAAGCCAACGTAATTGCTTCCGCTGGGAATTTCGGCCTGACTTGAGTGCCACAGCTGATACGGGTCGGACTCATACGCCAGCTGCCATCCCATTGTGTACGCATCAAAATCTCTGGCTTCAATCCGCTGCACAAATACAGACCATTCAAACGATTGCAGGCGCATATTGATTCCGGCTTTGGCCATATCCTCTTTAACAATGGTCAACAGGCGTTCATAGGTAGGCTGATCAGCCGGATACAGAAGAACAAAATCAAATTCCCTGCCATCTTTATCCAGAATACCGTTGTTGTCGGAATCCCGCCATCCCGCTTCGGCCAGGAGCTCTTTGGCTTTTTTCACGTCAAACGGCAGTGGGGTTATACTGGAATCATTGTAGGGACTGTTGATATAGAATGGGCCGGAAATCTCCTCAGCCAGCCCCATAAAAACGTCGTTGATGATCTTTGGGCGGTTGACCAGCATGGTCATGGCGTTGCGGACTTTTATGTCGTCAAACGGCGGTTTGCGCATATTCCAGCCAATATAGAAGTATGCCATTCTTGACTGCTGGCTTTTCTTCAGGAAGCCATCTTCTCCGAATTCCGGAATATTGGTTCTCTTCACCCACTGCTCCGGAGACAATCCCAGTTCGTCAAGTTCTTTTGCAAGCAGCATCTGAAATCTTGTATTGGGATGTGATACAACATCGAAAACAATATATTTAAGTGCAGGTTTTGCACCATAGCGGCGCCCGATATAATTATCAAACCTTTCCAGTATCAATCTCTGATTCCGCTTGTAGCTGTGCAGTTTATATGGGCCGCATCCCACGATCATTTCGTTGCGTTTAAAGTCGTCGTTAAATTTAGCGGCATCGAATTCTCCATCGTAATTCCAGTACAGGTGACGTGGCAGGGGAGAGAGAGACAGTGTCAGTTCTCTGGTGCGGAAGAATGGTTCGCTCCAATGGACAATGAACTCATAATCGTTGATTATCTCCACCTTTTCCAGTCCGGCATAAAGTCCGCGCAGCGGCGCACAATTGACATCGGGGTTCTTTACGACATCCACAAAAAATTTAAAATCACCGGCAGTTACTTCTACGTTATGAAAAAATTTACCACTATCCGGATCGGTAAAATCGTGCCAAAGGATACCACGCTTAAGCTTTATGTGGTAGGTTTTATGATCGTCAGACTCCTGCCACTCTTCGGCCAGTTCCGGAGCGAATACGGTAGGATCTTCGCAGTCGCGGTTGGCCAGTGCAGCGCCGCACAATGAGACGATGGCAGACAAGTCCGCATCATTGCAGATAATCGGATTGAGATTTTCCGGGCTGGCGCTGATAGCCATAATCAATCTGCCGCCCTCCTGCGCGTCAGGATCAAAATATTCCGCGTTGGCGAACTCTTCTGTATTGCCGGAAACAACCTGGGCAGCTTGAGGGCTCACCAGTCTTGGAGGGGTAAATCCGGATTTGTTTTCTATTACGGCAATCTGTTTTTCGAGTTTTTCCACTGCGAAAATCAGCCGGTCGAGCGATGCAAGCATCTGCCAGGCAAAGAAAATTACTCCGACGGCCACCGCCGTTATCAGAACATTACTGTAAGTATTCCGTCCCATAATATCTGTTCCGGATTCACTTTCTGGTAATTTTGTATACCATATATGCTCCGGCTACCTGATAGAGCAGATTAGGCAGCCACAACAGGTATTGCGGATAAATCTGTGGAATTTTCGTCAGGGATTCACATAGGATGATAGCCAGAAACAGCGCTCCTCCGGCGATAGCTCCGATAAAAAGTCCGACCGATGTTTCCCGGCGCGATGTATGAATAGCCATTGGAATACCCAGTAAAAGAAAAGCGATAGGTGAAAGCGCAAATGCGATCCGCTGATTCAATTCCACTTCCAGCTCACAGGTATCCTCGTTATTAACCTTGGCAATGCGGATTCTGGCCATTAAATCCTCAAGCGTCATATGCTTGGGGCGTTGAGATATATTGCGGCTGTTGCGTTCTTTGCCGAAATCGAAGGTGAATTCCAGCTGATCCGCACGCATGTGGACTCTCTCATCACCCATGGCAGTAACCATTTCGCAGTCCTGCATAACGATGGAGAATTTTTCGGTTGCCTGATCAACATGAATTTCTCCGTATGCGGCGCGGTAGTCGTTGATGGACTCATCTTTGTTGTATTCAAAGATCTGAATATCCTTGAGGCCATTTTCGCCTACAATGTCGTCCACATATATAATGCGGTTATCGTATGAAATAGACTCTCCGGGACGGAAAAACGCCATAGGTTCTTCAGTCAGCGCATCCTGCAGTACATAACGTGCTTTACCCAGCCACGGCGGTCCGACCTGTACCTGCAAATAGAGACAGAATGCGGTGAGCAGTATGGTTATAATCATAATGGGTGAAACCAATTGGAGAATGGAAATTCCGCACGCCCTCATGGCGGTGATTTCCGAGTCAGCCGCCATACGCCCGAAAACCAGCATGATTGCCACCAACACTGATAACGGGATGGTAAACGTCAGAACAATCGGCATTACATAAAGCAGGAACTGCCCGAATGCGGATAAAGGCGCTCCACGTGCTACAAATTCCAATACCTGCACCAGTCTTGCCCCGAGCATACAGAATGTGAGAATCCCGATGGACATTCCGAATGCGATCAGAAAGTTTTTTACAATATACCAGTTAAGCGTCTTCATTTATTTTCCTGTTGTATGGCAGTTATAATAGCATTTCTCAGCTCGGTTACCTTGGCGGTAACATCTTCAGCTGCGGTTATTTCAGTGACCATTGCAATTCTCCTTGCTCCATGGCGCACCAATTCCGGCAGGTGATGCTGTTTAATTCCGCCCATTACCGTGAAAGGACATTTTACCAACTGTTTTACCCGGTCAAGGGTATCCAAGCCCAGAGGCGGCATGGCAAGTGATTTGGTTTGCGTAGCGAAAATCGGACCGATATTCAGGTAGTCGCACCCGTCTTTCTGGGCGGCAACGGCCTCATCCTCATTATGTGTTGATGCTCCGATAATCAAGTCCGGAAAAAGCTCTCTTGCCGCAGCCAACGGCAAATCGTCCTGGCCAAGATGCACCCCGTCGGCATCAACAGCCGCGGCGATTGCGGCATAATCGTCTATAATCAACAGCATATCATAGTTGGAGCAGATCTCCCGGTACTTCTCCGCCATGGCGAAGGCCTCTTTGGCGGTACGGTGTTTTTCGCGCATCTGGACAATCTTTGCCCCGCCGTCGGCCACCGCTTTCAGGATATCCAGAGGATCCCGGCCGCAAGTGAATTCCGAAGAGATTACCGGATAGATATCTATTCCGGCAAATTTTTCTATTCTTTTACTGCGTTTTTCCGTTATCATAAACTTCTATTCTCTTCTTTCGTTTCTGTATTACGTCGGATAAAATCCCGGCAGTCGCCCATTGGGTCAGCAGTGCGTTTATGTTTATCGCAGCGGGAAAGGAATGGGTGTGCCACATAAAATTGACAGTCGCGGCAAAATCTTTTCTCGTTTTCATCTGCTTGGATAACCGGTTTTACAAGTTCGTCGTCTTTCAAGCCCAGCAGTCCTTTTAGCCCGGCTGTATTGGGCGTATTGTCACTATTTTGCGGTTTAGCGTCTGTTTTTGCCGGTAATAGACCATTGCAGAAAAGGCAATGAAATTCTTCTATCATTGCAAATCCGCCATTGGGATCTTCAATTGTTTTGCGCTGCGGGGCTGTTGCTTCGCCGCAGTGCGGACAAATTATCTTTTTGCCGGCGTCAAACATATCTATCCGTCCTACCATCCTTCCGGTGGAGTTGGTTTTTCCAGCGCGTTAGTAAAATATATTGCCGTTGTGCGGTCAAAGGCATGCTGATAACGCTGCGCGCTGTGCTGATTGAAGCTGCCGATAGTATACTGCCAGTAACGTTTAATCGGTTTTTCCGCGTCCTTGACCATCTGTTGGGCAATTGATACGATATGCAGTTCGCAGCTGGCAAAAGTGGTCTGACTTTTATTCAGCGATTTATTGAAATCCGAGCCGAAGAATTTGATCATCGCCCGGTTGTCTTTTTCGAGAGAGTCACCGAAAGTGGTCAATTTTGCCGCCGATTCCACCAGATCCCGCACCATAACGAAAAATGTATGCAATTGGTGTTCGCGGGCGGCGGTGTCTGCGTTGCTCAAGGTCATAATAATCGCCTCGGTATTATTGATAGCCTCATCTAACAGGTTCACACAACTGTTCAGGATGGTCTGGCGTTCCAGATCCGGAATTGCAAACAGGTCTCCTTTGAGCAGTCTTGCCGCCTGGGAGAATATGGCGTTGCGCCGTCCCAGCAGCGGCGGCAGATTCATCTTCACCAGATAGTCGATCTGGTTCGGACTTTTGGCGTCGCCTCTGGTCAGGTGCCACAGCATCTGACTCATTCTGGCGAGTGAAGTTTTATTGAAACGTGCGATTGCCATATTCAGTTTGTCTCCCGGATTTTAATCACGTCTGGCCTTCTGCAAAGCGTCTGCCACAGCTACAGCCACGGTAACGCAGGCATCTTCGGCGCCGTCAATGGCATCTACGGCAATATGGTTGGCGGCAACGATTTTCCGTGCAGTTGCATCACAGGCAAAAAATTGATCTTTCAACGGATTGCCGCGGAAAACTATGTTGTCAATTCTATCACGTTTTATGGTTACATTGACGATCAACTCTCCGTTTCTGGTGGCGGCTTTGCCTTCGAAGACGCCGTTTGTCCACTTAAACGGGGTGCCGTATGGGAGAAATTTAAGCAATGCCTGAGCCTGACTGCGGAACTCTGCCGGAGTTGAACTGTCGTTGGCGATATTTTTCAGCAATTTTTCCGCATTGGCATAACGCCGGAGCTGCCGGTATAACAGTGCGGCGCGCATTTTTGATGCGGCATCCGGCATATTTACTCCGGCTGTTTCATCCAGCAGTTGCAATGCGGTGTTTCTCCGGTTTAGTTTCAGCTGCAGCTCCGCCATGGTCAAGCGGTCTTTATCATTACGGGGAAGGATTTTATTCAGATAATTGATGGCGTTTAATATTTCCTGTTTCTGAATATAACAGCGGGTCAGGCCAAGCCAAGCCTCCGTTTTTGCAGAACTCAGCGAATCAAAACTGCCGTATTGGGCTGAATCAGGCAGAGCTTCAACTACCTGATACCAGCTTATTGCGCTGTCGATTTCTCCGAGTTCAAAAAGGGCATCGGCCAATTCCACCAGATACCATGTCCGGTATTGACTTTGCGGATATACCTCAAGGTTGTAACGCAGCTGCCGTGCCGCTCTGATCATCGCGTCGCGATTAGTCATGGCGTCAGCGGTAATAGCAGTACCGTTGTCTTCAGAACTTAATGATTCCAGCCAGACCGGATAAAATGCCGCCTGTGCTGAAATTGCCGCAATGCAGCATGTAAAAAACATCAATTTAACCAAATTCAAAGCCATTTTGCGGCCTCCTCCCGATCATCAAAGTGGGTTCGAACCCCGTTAATTTCCTGATATGTTTCATGTCCTTTGCCGGCCAGAACAACCACATCGCCTTCGCCGGCAAGCTCTTTAATCGCCATTTTTATTGCATTATGCCGATCCGGTTCCACTATACAGCGGCAGGCAGTGCCGTTGGGAATGCCGGAACAGATGTCGTCAATAATCTGCTGTGGCGGTTCTGTGCGCGGATTGTCGCTGGTTATAACCGCAATATCGGCGATGTCGGCGGCAACTTTTCCCATTCTGGGGCGCTTGGTGCGGTCGCGGTCGCCGCCTGCGCCGAACACCACAATAAGTTTGCCTTTGCACCACGGTTTTACTGCGGAGAGCACTCTGCACAACGCGTCGTCAGTATGAGCGTAATCGACAAAGCAGTCGATTTTACCGTTGCTCAACCGTTCCAGCCGTCCCGGGACTTGAATATTATTTGCCAGTACCTTCACCACCTCTTCCCAGGGGATACCGGTTTCAATAGCGGCAACTGCAACTTCTGCTGTATTGTAAACATTATGTGCGCCGCATAGAGGAGTTTTTATTTTAATTCTCCCGAACTGTTTATTAGATAGATCATATTCCGTGCCGGAGCCGGACAATTGCATATTTTCAATCTTCCAAGTTGCATCTTCTTTCTGGCCGACTGTTGCGCACCGGTGGCCGTGTTCAATCGTCAGTTTAAACAGCTTTTCTCCCCATGGATCGTCAATATTCACTACTCCGACGCCATCCGGCGCAATAAGCTCGGAGAACATTCTTGCTTTTGCCGCAAAGTAATTCTCCATGGTTTTGTGGTAATCGAGGTGATCTCCGGACAGATTGGTGAATATTGCCGCCTGAAATTTTGCGCTGCTTGTCCGGAATTGATCCAGCCCGTGACTTGAATTTTCCAGTGCCGCTGCGGAAATACCGTGGTTTACCATCTGCGCCAGAATTTCCTGTGTAACAAATGGGGGAGGCGTGGTATAGCCGGTTTGCAGAGTTTCGCATCCATTTTCACAGCCGACAGTTGAGATAAGGCCTGCTTTGCCGTAATGATGTTTTAAAATCTGATACAACAGAGAGACTGAAGTGGTTTTGCCATTGGTTCCTGTCACCGAATAGAGCTTCAGCTGTCCGGCTGGAAATCCGGCGAAGAGTTCTGCTGCTTTTGCCGCAAACAGGGTAGGCCGGATAATTTTCATATAGCCAATGGAATTATCTCTAACCGCCTGTGGCAGTTCATCGTAATCCATTGTTGTAGCAATTACCGAGGCCGGAACAGCGACTGCTTCATCAAGATGCTCCAACCCGTCATTTTCTTCATCATCAAATGCTATGAATATTCCCCCGGGAGTCAGTTTATTCACTTTTACCGCGCATGATGGAAACGCATCAGCCCGGACGTCACGCTCTTCAACAATCAATTCCCCCAGGTAGGAATAAAATTTTTCTGCCGAAATCAATCCCCAGCTCCAGATTATGTTTATATTTTAAATATACTTAGAATAACATACATTCCCGGCGGCTTTTATTCAATAGCTTCAATAGAAATAATCCTATTTTAGTTCTGTCGGTTGATGCAAGGTTTGATTGTCTGCTAACTGGCATAAAATAAAAAAGCGCGGTTGAACCGCGCTGACAATTTAAAAAAGAGTGAAAGCAAGATAGACTTACTTCATTTTGTCCCATACAGCCTTGCTGACAAAAGCGGTAAGCGGACGACCGTCGGCAGTTTTACCCTTGAAAGCATAACGGGTGGTGCCTGCGGCTTCATAGGTTACCTTTTCAGTAACTTCAGTTTCGACTTTGCTTTTGGTCTTTACGTCGTAAAAAGAGTGTTTCATTTCCAAATCTCCCTAAAGTGTTATGGTTTATGGGTAAAGCTCTTTCTTCTTAACTACAATATTAAAGGGTTTTTGCGCTTTGTCAAGTGTAAAAAAGCAATAAAATTAAAAAAAATGAAAAAAATATAAAAAAGTAGAAACTCATCTGACGCGATGAGGTTTGTCGACAGTACTTCCGGTTTTGCCGGCAGATGTTTATCGAGTATTGAATTTTTCATAAAAAGTTAAAAATAAACAATTACCGGGCTTGTAAAAGGGAAAAATGGCTGTATAATAAATAATTCGGGCATACTGTTTGGTAGGTATGCGGAAGTTTTTTGAGTTCGGAGTTGTATTACTCCGGTAATTTTAACCGTGCGCGATGAGTTAAAATCGGCTCATAGCGTCGAAAAAAGTAATAATGGTAAAAAATCAAGACAAAGACATGTCCGTCGGCAGCAATTACGTCGAACTGGACAACATGCCGACGATGGATCAGCTTCTCGGCGGCGACTCGATCAGGAATGAATTTGCGGTAAACTCCATCATCAGCGGTAAAGTGGTGGAAAAGCGCAATGACGGCGCGTTGATTGACATCGGTTACAAGGCCGAAGGCTTTGTTCCGGCAGCTGAATTCGCCAAGTGGGATGAACTGAAGGTTGGCGATCAGGTGGATGTATACCTTGAAGAGGTGGAAAACGACAACAGTATGCCTGGCATCAGCGTACAGAAGGCTGCGAGCATCAAGGCCTGGAACCGCATCACTGAAGAGTGCGGCGAAGGCAGCGTGGTTAAAGGTCTTATGCGTCATCGGGTCAAAGGCGGTATTATTGTGGACATTGACGGGGTTGAAGCGTTTCTGCCAGGTTCGCAGATCGATATCGGCTCTGTTCGCGATATGGACGCCTATATCGGCAAAGAATATGATGTCAAGATTTTGAAGATAAACAGCGAACGTCGCAACATCGTGGTTTCACGCCGCGATCTGCTGGAAGAATCCATGCGTGCCCGCCGCAGCCAGTTGCTTGCGGAAATGGAAGTTGGCCAGACCCGCAAAGGCGTTATCAAGAACATCACCGATTTCGGTGCGTTCATTGATCTTGGCGGCGTAGATGGTCTTCTGCACATCACTGATATGTCCTGGGGCCGCATTGCTCATCCGAGCGAACTGTTTGAAGTTGGTCAGGAAGTTGAAGTTGTCATTCTTGATATCGACACCCAGAAAGAACGTGTATCTCTCGGCTACAAGCAGAAAACTGCCAATCCGTGGGAAAATGTTGCGGAAAAATATCCGGTTGGCAGCAAAGTTACCGGCCGCGTAGTCAATATTATGCCGTATGGTGCGTTTGTGGAAATTGAAGAAGGCGTGGAAGGTTTGATTCACGTTTCGGAAATGAGCTGGACCAAACGCATTACCAAAGCTGGTGAAGTTGTCCGGGTTGGTGAAACGGTTGAAGCGGTTGTACTGGATATCGACAAGGAAAGCAAGAAGATCTCTCTCGGTCTGCGTCAGAAAGAACGCAATCCGTGGGAAGTTCTGGCGGAAAAATATCCGGTTGGCAGCAAGATTGTCGGTAAAGTACGCAATATGACCAGCTATGGTGCATTTGTGGAAATTGAAAATGACATTGATGGTATGATCCATGTTTCTGATATGTCCTGGACCCGCAAGATCAACAATCCGAGCGAAATCCTGAAGCCGGGTGATGAAGTTGAAGCGGTAATTCTTGACATCAATGCCGATCAGCAGCGCATCAGCCTCGGTCTCAAACAGACTGAAAACGATCCGTGGGCGAATATTGACGAACAGTACAAAGTCGGTGATCTGGTGAAGGGCAAAATCACTAAAATTACCGCTTTCGGTGCATTCGTTGAACTTTCCAACAAGATTGACGGTTTGATTCACATCTCCCAGATCAGCAAGGAACACGTTGACAAGGTCAAAGATGTGCTCAAGGTTGGTGATGAAGTTGAAGCTCGTGTAATTAAGATGGATCATGACGAACGTCGTATCGGTCTGTCGCTTAAGGCTGCCAATGAACACTACTCCGCAGAAGAGCTGAAAGCTGCTGAAGAAGAATACACAGCTGCTTTGACTCCCGGCGAAGATATGGTTGGCATCGGAGAAGCGTTTGAAGGGCTTGATATTCAGTAATCTGAATTGATTCTGATCCCCCAAAGACCGCGGTATATACCGCGGTCTTTTTTTATATTATTATTGTTAAGGTGGAAAAAAAAGAAAAAGATGTTATGTTATCCACAGAAATAATAAAGAGGGATTTGAGATGCTGGGGCAGCAGGAACTGCATGAAATTTGTGAAAAGTTTATAATTTACGGTGACTTCATAGTTGGAGTTCCATTTGGCGCCGGTCATATTAATGACACCTACCAGATCACCTGCGATCAGGGCGGATTGCGTGTGCATTACACATTGCAGAAGATAAATCCGAAAGTTTTTCACAATCCGCACCGGGTGATGGATAATGTAGACCGGGTTACAGCGCATTTATGCCGTAAATATCGCGAGAACAACCGCTTTCTTCACCGTCGGACATTGCGTTTGTTGCGGACATATACCAATGTGCCGTATGTATTTGATGATAACGGCAATTGCTGGCGGGCGTATGTATTTGTTGAGAATGCCCGCAGTTACAATGTGCTGGAGAGCGATAAAATGGCCTATTCGGTCGCCTATGCCTTTGGGGAATTTCAGCGCGATCTGGTAGATCTTCCTGGTGAACGGCTGTATGAGACCATACCTAATTTTCACAATACGCCGTGGCGGATAAGTAATCTTTTTGACGCGGCGAAACAGGATGTATGCGGGCGTGCGAATAAAGTGGCGCGTGAGTTGGACTTTGTCTATCAGCGTTGCAAAGAGGCCGGGACATTGATAGAACTGCATAAATCAGGTGATATTCCGGAGCGGATTACTCATAACGACACCAAGGTAAACAATCTTCTGATAGACGATTATACCGGCGAAGGGGTTTGTGTGATGGATCTTGATACGGTGATGCCCGGATTGGCGTTATATGATTTTGGCGACATGGTTCGCACCGGTGCCAGTGTGGCAGAGGAGGACGAGGTCAATCTGGACAAAGTTGAGATGAGTCTATCCCGTTTTGAAGCGCTGTTGCGTGGCTATACCGGGGCGGCCGGTGCGTTTCTGACTCCGGCTGAACGGGAATATCTGCCGTTCTCAGCCAAACTGATAACCATGGAGATAGGGACACGATTTCTTACGGACTATCTGAAAGGCGACATCTATTTCAAGACGAAGCGTCCGGAACACAATTTAGAGCGTGCCCGTAATCAGTTCAAACTGGTAGAGTCGATGGAAGCGCAGATGAGTAAAATGAAAGATCTGCTGTTACAGATATAAGTTGAAAATCCGCCGTAGAGGGCGGATTTTTCATAATTTATATTACTTCAAGCTCTTCTACGCCCGGCAGCGGCGGGAACTGTGAAGATGGCAACTGTTGATACCAGAATGCGACGGATGATATATCCGGGCGGTGAGCGAGGAATTTGCCGCGGTCGCGCCATCCGAGGGCTTGAATTGTCACCTTCAAATTTTTTCTGAACCGGATAGGATCCATAATGTGCCACCGGTACATGGCGTGTCGTTGCTGAGAGTTGTAAAGTCCGTCAGGATGAATTACCTGATGCATACCGGCAAAGTTAGTGGTATAGGTTTTGTATCCGTTTAAATCCCAGTTGTATGAGCCGCAGAAATAGTCTTCAGTACCGGTTCCGCAGATAGTTGGATATTCATCGTCATCGTCAATAAAAAACTTTATCTCTCCTTCCCCCCACCAGCCGCAATTGTTGATGCCCCATCCCATTACAGTACCGACATAATGTCCCTGTCCGGATACATTGTCTAAAATCGTGTATGGAGTTTTGGCATCGAGCGGATTTTTGCGGCGGAACTGGGCGTGGAACAGAGCCGCATCATCCGGGATGTCTGTAAGCGTGTAATTTATCTGGTAATATAAATTGATAGTTTCACCTGCATGGCGGTTTTCGACAGTTATACGGCAGTGTTTACGGAATGGCATCTCCCAGAAGGCGTTCAACCCGTTGAGGGGGTTCACTGCAACAGGCATGGAGTTTACCACGGGATAAAAATCCGGATTGGTACGCGGCAGATGGTGATCTCCCCACGGCAGGGCAAAAAAATCGCATATTGGTGTTTCCACCTGTGGAAACGGCTGATTTTCCCAATATATACGCAGGATTATAAAACGGCTGATGCCGCCGGTACACCAGATGCTCTGAATTGCTCCCGGGCCGTCGATATCGGCAATGGTTTTAATTTCGCCGGGTTTTATCTGACAGTATGGCTGACACTTCCACCCCTTGCCCAGTTCAGTAGCCGGATAGCTTACCGGATCATCTTCGCGCGGTATAAATTTGGCGCCGCCTGATTTGCTGCCGTCGGGATTTTCGGCGGTTATAGAGCGGGATTCAGCATTGGAGAGCCGGGAAAGATTGCCCAGATTCATGCCCAGACCGTTAAAATAACTCATGGTATTATTCCTTGATTATTTCTGTTTTGTGGTAATATAACGTTCTGTTTGGGAAATGCCACCTGATTTTACGGTGATATTTTTATAATAATGTAAATTGTCGGGGTTGCAGTTTGACTCAATAGCATTAAAATAAGAAGAAAACCAAAATGGGAGGTAGACAATGAGTACGATTCCGCGTCCGGAATATCCGCGTCCGCAATTTTTCAGAGATAGCTGGCTAAATCTTAACGGTAGTGAATGGAGCTATGAGTTTGACTTCGGTCAAAGCGGAGTTGCGCGCGGGTTATGTGCATCAAAAGGTTTTTCAAAATCGATAAATGTGCCGTTCTGCCCTGAGAGTGAGTTATCCGGTGTCGGTTATACTGATTTCATTCCGGCGATGTTTTACCATCGTAAACTTGCAATTCCGGAAGAATGGGGTGGTAAGAGAGTATTATTAAATTTTGGCGCGGTGGATTATGAGTGCGAGGGCTTTATCAATGGCGCAAGTGTCGGCTGCCATCGCGGTGGTTCATCGTCATTCAGTTTTGATTTGACAAATTATGTCGCTGCCGGGAATGAATATGATTTTGTCTTGCGTGTAAAGGATGATGTCCGCAGTGGAATTCAGGCCTCCGGCAAACAGAGTGTTAATTATGCTTCGAGTGGCTGTCATTACACCAGAGTAACCGGAATATGGCAGACGGTGTGGCTGGAGGCTGTGGCGTTAACTGGGCTTAAACGTTGCCGGATCACTCCGGACTGGGATAATGGAGCATTTACATTTACTCCGGAGTATTGGGCTGATCCGTGTGATTGCCGTCTGCGTATTCAAACAGATGCAGAAGGGAAACAGGCGGCATGTGGTGAATTCAAGGCCGCATCGGGGGTTTCTCATGTTCTACCGGTGAGTATTCGCCGTGACTGGTCACCTGACGATCCGTTTTTATATGATATTATATTGGAACTTCTGGATGCGGACAATAACGTGATAGACCGGGTAAGTTCCTATGCCGGATTGCGTAAGATCGAGGTATCCGGTAAACGGGTATTTTTGAACGGGGTTGAACTGTTTCAGCGTCTGGTATTGGATCAGGGGTTTTATCCGGACGGGATCTGGACTGCTCCATCAGATGAAGCGCTGAAACGTGATATAATGCTGTCGCAGGCAGCAGGATTTAACGGTGCGCGTCTGCATCAGAAAGTATTTGAGGAACGTTTTCACTACTGGGCGGATAAATTAGGTTATCTTACATGGGGAGAAACACCCAGCTGGGGGGCGGCATTTCTTGGTGTCGGCGGAACTGGGGCGTTGTCGCGGGAGAATTACTGGCAGGGGGCCTATAATTTCAGTAATGAGTGGCGGGAAATTGTATTGCGGGATGTCAACCATCCATCAATTATCGTCTGGACTCCGGCGAATGAAACGGCTACTGGCGCCAATCTGGCAGATTATCGTCATATTATGCGCGAATTGTATATGCTGACTAAAGATCTGGATCCGACTCGACCGGTGAATGACACAAGCGGCTACTACCATGTGAAGAGTGATTTGTGGACGGTACATCTCTATACCGGTTCGGCGGCAGAACTGGAAACACAGCTTTGTCCTGCCGGAGCGGAAGTATATTCCCGGCCGGAAGATTACGGGTATTGCGGACAGCCGTATTTGCTTGACGAGTTTGGCGGTTTTGGTTATGTACCGCCGGAACGAAAATTATATTCGGAGCGTTCGTGGAGTTATTATGGTTTTGAGCGGATGGAAGAGGTATTGAATAAAATATCCGAACAGGTTGATATAGTGATAAAACATGGACTTGCCGGATACTGCTACACACAGCTTACGGATGTTGAGCAGGAGGAAAACGGGATTTACAACTACGACCGCAGCGAAAAATTTCCTATGGATAAAATACGGGAGATATTTTTGCGCCGTCCATGATGTATTTAGAAATTTGAAAATCTAAACTGTATCAAGCAGGACTTCTACCGGGATATTTTTATAGTGCGGTTCAGGATGTCCTGCTGATTTTTTACAGACTTGTAATAAAATGATATGAGTCGCAATTCATTATAAAAAAATGGGGTGGTAGACCGGACTCGAACCGGCGACCTCCTGGGCCACAACCAGGCGCTCTAACCAACTGAGCTACAACCACCGCAAATAATGTTCTTTAATTTACGACATTTTTAGGAAAAATGCAAATGCAATTGTTTAAAAAAAGTCTTTTTTCCTGTTGTAATGCTATCTTTTCTATATTGTATATATATACACGGTACTGGTTTATTGGGGAAAATATCTCAAAATAGTTTGAAAAAAATCAAGCTGTGTGCTATTTTTAAAGGCTATTGTATAACCACAAATATATAAAAGGAGCTTAAAATGGCCAGAAAAGTAATTATTGCCGGTAACTGGAAAATGAATAAAACCGCCGCTGAAGGTAAAGCGTTGGTAGAAGAATTGAAGCCTCTGGTTGCAGGAGTTACCGCTGCGGATATCGTAGTTTGTCCTCCGTTTACCACTCTTGGTGCAGTAATCGAGGCGGCTAAAGGTTCCAACATCAAGGTTGGTGCGCAGAATGTCCACTGGGAAAAATCCGGAGCGTTCACCGGCGAAATTTCTGCTGATATGCTGGTTGAAGCCGGCGTAGAATATGTTATTATCGGCCATAGCGAACGCCGTCAGTATTTCGGTGAAACCGATGAAACGGTTAATAAGCGTGTAAAGGCTGCAATCGCTGCCGGACTTAAGGTTATCATGTGCGTTGGTGAAACGCTTGAAGAACGTGAAAGCAACAAGACCCAGGCGGTGCTTGATGCGCAACTGGAAGGCGGCCTGGCTGGAATTTCTGCTGCCGATGCAGAAGGTATTGTGATTGCTTACGAGCCGGTATGGGCGATTGGCACCGGCAAGACTGCTACTCCTGACGTTGCAGAAGAAACCCAGGCTGGCATCCGTGCCAAGCTGGCTGCGCTGTACAGCAAGGAAGTTGCTGAAAATATCCGCATTCAGTATGGTGGCAGCATGAAGGCTGATAATGCTGAAGCGCTGGTTTCCAAGAAGGATATTGATGGAGGTCTTATCGGCGGAGCCGCATTGAAGGCCGGTAGTTTTGCCGAACTGATAGCCAACGGCATCAAAGGTGCGCAGTCCAAGTAAGGGCTGTCATAACGGGAAGGTAGACGTTCACTTCTACGTGTTAGGACTATAAGATATGGATATAATAGATATATTGACCAATGTGATGTACACCGCAGTGGTGATCGTCTCCTTTCTGCTGATTTGCCTGGTGTTGGTGCAGCCATCAAAAAGTGGCGGCATGGGGGCTGCGTTCGGAGGGATAGGCCAGTCGGTGTTTGGAGCCCAGGCTGGCAGCCATCTGACGAAGCTGACAGTGGTATTCATTACAGTATTTTTTGTATTAACGCTGGCTTTAGCATTTCTGGTCGGGCACAAGTCGGGGATCGAGGATGACCCTGGAGCTCGTCTCAGTGCGATAGCCGCGGAGCAGGAGGCGGCCGTTGCTGCAGAAGCGTCGGCAGATACGGTTTTGGAGGCCGCACCTGAAGGCGAAATTAAGGCTGATGTGCCGGCGGCAGCCAGCTCGCCAGTGGTGGAAAATTGATGATTTTATTGTAAAATTGTAAAAAAAACCAAAAAAACATGTATATTTGGTATGGCGTGTTATAGCGGCATACTTGCAAAATAAAAATACAGTAGTATTATATTTTGCGGATTTATTTTGGTGTTTTTTGAATATTTGACTGAGAAAAAGCGTAAAAAGTGATGGATTAAATGCTTTTATTGGCATTTTGAATATAGTTTTTATTAAAAACAGAGACATATTGAACTCGGAGGATTAGGTACGGCGGTCGTATTTCCGGCGGATAACTTCGTATGGAGAAGCGATTGGGGAGACTATCAGTTTTAACTTTAACATAAAGATATTGAAATGGCAAAAAAGGAAAATACAATTCTGGCGATAGACGTTGGCGCCAACAGTCTAAAAATGGCCGAATTCTTGATGCCGTTGTCCGGTGGAATGATTCTTACCGGTTACGCTATTGAGGAATATGGCGAAGAGTATGCGCAGGGCGAATTTCTGGACGGCTTTGCGGTGGCTTATCGTAAAATGCTGGCCAATAACCATTTCAGCTCAAAGCAGGTGCGGGTGGCTATTTCTGGGCAGGCTGCCTTTTCGCGTTTAAGCAAGTTGCCCCCCTTGGCCGGGCAGCGTGAGCAGTTGGCCAAGATCATTGAATTTGAAGCCCGTCAGACCGTGCCTTATCCGATGGATGAAGTGGCATGGGCTTATCAGTTAATCAGTCACTCTATTTCTGCGGACGAGTCCTCCAGCGTTGATGATGCAGAAGCACTGCTTGGCGGAAATGAGTTGGAAGCACTGTATGTTGCGGTAAAAGCTGATCTGCTTTCACAGGTAACAGATGTAATACAGGATTCCGGAAAGGACATACTTTCCATAGAAATCGCCTCCACTGCGACATTTAATGCGGCGACAGCCAATCATGTAGGCGAGAATGCCTGTGAAATGATTCTTGATATTGGCGGCCGTTCATCCAGTTTGATATTCCTGGAACGTGGCCGGGTATTTATCCGTCCGATTCCGATTGCTGGCGATGCGGTTACTCAGCAGATAGCCAAAGAATTCAATATAAGTTTTATAGATGCTGAAGAGCTCAAGCGGCGTCAGGGATTTGTTGCCTTGGGCGGTGCTTATGAGGATCCTGATTCTGAAGTTGCGGCAACGATATCCAAGATCTGCCGTAACGTAATGACCCGTTTGCACGGGGAAGTTAACCGTTCGATTAACCTCTGGCGTTCCCAGTATTCCGGAAAGAAGCCGGAAAAGCTGTACTTGTGTGGTGGCAGTTCTATTATTCCCTATACGCCGCACTTCTTCTGTGAAAAGCTGCGTATTCCGGTAGAATATTTGAATGTGTTCCCGATTGCGGTAATTGCGGATGATGTAGACAAGGATAAGTTGAAAGATGTTGCGCAGTTATTCCCGTCGTTGCTTGGGTTGGGGTTGCGTCAAATAGCCAACTGTCCGGTGCAGATATCTTTAATGTCGAAATCAATCAAGCAGGATGAAGCATTACGCCGGCGTAAACCGTTCTTCTATGCCAGTGCGATTTCGGCAATAGTATGTATGTGTTTATTATGGTTCGGATTAAATCAGCGTACCAATTATGACAGACAGCTTTATGAGCGCAGTCTTGGCAAGTATAAGGAGATCAAGGCTCAGGCGGATAAGGTTGCAGCTGCCAAAAGTGAATTGGATTCTGCTGTTTCCGATTATGATGCGGCATTGAGTCTCATAGACAAACGGGATGATTGGACTAAATTGATAATGGAACTTGAACGTGTCATGCCGGATACGATGTGGCTTACTTATATGGAGCCGTTCAATGACATTACTCAGAGTCGTCGTGTGGTGGGAAGTGCTGCTGGCGGTGTAGATCCGATGATGATGATGATGATGGGGGGTATGGCTCCTGGTGGTGGTGCCCGTGGTGGCAATACTACTATGGGCGGGATGAATCTTGCTCCGTCGAAGCTGATAGAGATGAATACAGTTGAGTGGATTGTTATAGAAGGTCACTCCCTGGTTTTGGCCGGTGGTATTCCTCCGGAAACGATACTTCAGGAAAACCTGAACAATTCCGAATACTTTGCCGGAGGAGACAGTGATTCATTCAAATACGAATATACTCAGGGTACTGATGGCAGTATGAATGTTACTTCGTTCCGCATCTGTCTTCGCCTGAAAGACTCGCTTGCGCAGGATTAATAACGGGAGAAGATTATGAAAAGACTCATAAAAAAACATATCGGGTTTATGACAGCTATTGCGGTATCTGTTATAATTGTGCTGGTATTGTTAGTATTTGTTTTAATTCAGAATGGAGAGATGCTGAAAGCGGCGAAAGATCTGCAAGGTCAGAAGTCTAAGATTGAGCAGTTAAATTCGGCGAAACCATCTCCCGCTGAGGAAAACTATGACAATTTGTTGGCTGATGCTGCTAAATACAAGGAAAAAGTTGAAATCTTGTATCAGCACTTTGGTCGTCCTTATGAGCGTGCCTTGAACAGCTTCTGCGAAGTCCTCGGCATCGAGTCGGATGATTTCAGGTCGTTGTTCCGCTCTTATTGGGAAGATGGTATAAACCGCAACCAGCAGGGGGATCAGATATATGCTTTGTTTGTCGAAAGCAACGGAAATATAGAAGGTGCTCCTGAGCAGGAAATAGAGAACGAAGACGGCAGTGTAACCACGGTTAAGGTATGTACATGGGATCGTGCGAAGTGGAATCGTGCGATGGAGGCTTTTGTAAAGGAAGCCAGCAAGTACACGTTGGAAGATATTGGCAATGCTGATTCTGCTTCAGCGAAAGAGTTGTTGTTGGCATCACTTGGTGTTCCGCGTAATTTTGGTGGTAACGGAGCTCGTTGTAAAGCGTATGTGAACTCGACCAAAAAGAAATTGATAGATGTCTTTATTGAAAACAATGTTGGTTTGAGTAAGGATGCGCAGAATTTCTCATTTGTCTACACCGGTAGTGGTGAACCTGCGCCTGCTGACATTGTAAAAATAAGTAAAGTTTGGGACATTGTTTGTGACCTTTGCCAGCGGATTGCCAAGAGTGACATCGGCTCTCTGGAGACATTTTCAATAGACAGTCTTGACGGGATTGAAGGTTCGAATGGATTCCGTTATTATCGGTTCCAGATAGAGGTTTCCGGTACTTTGGATGAGATTCGTAATCTTACAGAAGTGTTGGCTGATGCTTATGTAGACAGTCGTGTATATATAGTCCGTCGCATGGCGCTGATGAAGGATTTCGATGCGGCTCAGATCCTTATAGATGAAAATATAAACAAGAGTATATCTGAGACGAATGAAAATGCGGCAGCTGGAGCTGTGGCGGCACAGCCTGTACGTCGGATGACCGGAAGTGTTGGGGTGTCATCGGATGGCCGCAGTTCAGCTTTGTCTATTCGGCGTGGCAGCATAGAGGATGTATCATGGGCTAATCCGACTATATACGAAGAAGGTCGTACTTTTATAGAAGAAGTCATGAAGGTCGAAGAATCTGAAGAGAAGATTGCGGCTGGAATGCGTCGTAATTATGGTCGTCCGGTAATTGGGGTTGGCGATCGCTGTACGGCTTCAATTGTCGTGGATTATGTTGCTTATGAAACAGATGAATTAGAGACCGAATAGGAGGCTATTTTGAACTTTTTTTCAAAACATTATGAGAAGGTTCTGCTGGGTGTATTGCTCCTGGTGTTCTTTGTTCTGTTGATATATCTTTTGCAGATTACCAAAGATGCCAAGAATATAAGTGAGCGTGACTTGCAGATTAAGGAACCGGAAGTTGACTATGAACCTGTCAACTTTAAGGAAGGTCGTTTCATTATAGACTCCGTATTCAAGCCGAAAGTTGAATGGAAGGCTTATGGTACTCGCATGGTTGATGCTGAAGGCAAACAAGTTTCAGGGATTGCGGTTGATCATGTAACAGATTTGTTATCTCCGTTAAAGGCGGCTGCCTGTCCTGGATGTGGTCGTTTTATCCCGACCTATTACTTTGTTGCCAATGGAGCCTGTCCGGTCTGCGGCAACGGTTTGACTGCTCCGGCGAAGAGTTTTAATGATGATGCGGACTTCGGTACCCGTCCATCAGATACTGATGGTGATGGTTTGCCGGACATTTATGAAGAGCAATTTTCGTTCTTGAATCCGGCTTATGCGGGGGATGCGAAGCGGGATCAGGATGGAGATGGTTTCAGCAATCTTTATGAATATATGTGTGGAACGGATTTGGAAGATGCGGCATCTCATCCGCCGCTGACGGACCTGCTTTACATAGAGAGTGCCCGTCCGCCGCAATTTGGAGCAAGTCTGCAGTCTGTAGATAGTGCCCGCGGATCAATTTCGCTTCTTCTGGCGAGTAATGGCCGTACCAGGGATTTGCGTGTTGGAGGTTTGATATCCATAGATCGTCGTTCCTACACATTGGTAGAGATTTTGGATGAAAACAGTGCCAAGATGAAATTGAACAGCAATGGAAAAGATTTTGTTATTTCTGTTGGGCAGGAATCATGTGATATTCCTGAGATGACAATGACGATAATGAATTTAGGTACCGGTCGCAGTATTGCTATTAAGGAAGGTACTAAGATAGATATCGGCAATTCGGCAAGCGGCAGAGAGCGTTGGGAGGTTATGTCTATGGATATGAACAAAGGCGTAGTCTCATTGGAAAATCAAGATGGTGAAAAGTTTGAATTAACAACTCAAGCTAAGATTCCGATGCGTGCCCGAATAGATAGATAAGAAAACAAATTTGTCTTGAACAATAAAAAAATAAGGTAGAAAAGAATGAAAGGATTGGGAATAACAAAATTTCCGGGTCGGTTCTGCGCCTTGTGGTTGGCCTGTCAGTTGACGGTTACGCTTGGCACGGCGGTTGCTGCCGAAGATACTGATTCCGCGACTGAGCTGTCTGCTGCAGAGCAGATCAACCAGGAGCGTTCCGCCGAGATTGAAGCTGCGATAGCTGTTCGTGATACAGCTGCGAAGCTGACTCAGGAAGGAAAGTATTCGGAAGCCGGAGTTGAGTATGCCAAGGCGATTGAGATGTTAAAAGCAGCGCCTGGAGACTGGGCGAAGGAGCTGTCAGCTGCGTATACATTGGAATATGATGCCATGAAGACGCAATGGGTTGGTGCTATTATGGCCGAGGCTCAGGCTCTGGCTGATGAAGACAAATACGCCGAAGCCATTAAGAAAGCATCCAGTGCGTTGTTGGCAGATGAACGTTCGATAGATGAAGTTGATCGTTTTATTACTCGCTGCAATATAAGAATTGAAAAGATCAAGTTTGACAAAGCGACTGATGTTCTGGCAGTATATCCGCAGTTGCCGGATGATCAGGAACAGATAGACATTCTTTTCCGTGAAGCCGACATTCTTGAACGCGCGGATCGCTTGATGGATGCTTCCAAGAAATTGGAAAAAATATTCCTTATAGATCCTTTGAACATGGAAGCAGATCGTCGTCTGCGTCGTATATGGAGTAAACTGTACGGCTTGGGTGTTGAGCAGAGCCGTGGTGTTCTTTATGGTTTATTGGCTGATGGCAGCTGGGGCTATGTTCCAAAATATATCCGTGGCAGTGTAAAGAATGATGAAGCCATTGAAGTGAAGGCGCGGAATAACAGTGATGAGCTGTATCAGTTGCTGGAATCGATTATGGTAACGGCTGATTATCAGGATGAATCTATTTTTGAAGTTATTGCAGAGCAGAATCGTAACTTGCTGCGAGAAGCTCCTGATTCCAAAGCCTCTATTGTAACTCAGTTTACCTATCAGGTTGGCGACACTATTCCGAAGATTACCATGCAGGTATCGAATATCCCTCTGATTGACCTTATTCGTTATGTCTGTATGCAGACCAATCTTAAAATGAAAATAGATAACAACGCTGTAATCCTAGGATTCAGTGGAATGGATGATCTTTCAACTCGTCATTTCAGCATCAGTGCTGATCTGATACATGATATTGCTGAAAGTGATGATCCGTATTATCATTTGGGTAATGTTGAGCTTGCCCAGGAAGAGGGTTCTGGCAACAACCGTAATACCAATGTGCGTGGCAGTAATTTGGCCAATCGCAACAATAATAGCCCGTTTGGTGGCAATCGCGGCGGTGCCGGGATGGGCGGCGGAGCGATGGATCCATTGGCTATGATGGCCGGAGGCCGGGGCATGAGTGCCAATGGTGACAATATTTCTGCCGAAGGTCGAATTTCCTCATCGATAATGGAATCAATGGTTTCCAATACCAATGAAGGTGCAACTTATGCGACCGGAGTTACCAACGGTCTTGGTTCTCTTGGTTTTGATATGAACGAACTTGGTCTGGATACAAGTGATACTGATGGCGGAGATGAACGTAATGAAATGGGACAGATAGGTGCACCTACTCCTCCTGTAACGACTCCGCGTTTGATAAATTACTTTAAAGCCCGTGGTATAGATTTCCCGAACAATGCTACGATTACCTATAATCGTCGTGCTGGTGAAATTCTGGTAACCAATACGGTTGAAAACCTGCGCCGGATGGAAGATCTGCTGCGTCAGTTGGACGAAGTCCGTTCGCCATTGGTGTCGATAGAAGCGCGCATTGTAGAACTCAGCGAGCTGGATTTGCAGGAGCTTGGTTTTGACTGGGCGTTAAATATCCACACGACTGAATACGCCAGTGGTGAAAGCAGTTGGCAGGTTCCGAACAACCAGAATCCGTTGCGCCATTATGCTGCTGATAATGAAAATTCGTCAGACACAACAACCAACTCTTATAGAATTATCAACGATCTTAAGATTTTCCCGAATTTTGGTGAATCGCTTTTTGGTAAGAATAGTGATGTAAATCTTTCACTGTCAGTAAATGCGATCAGCCAGAACTCCAGAACTGAAGTTCTTTCCAGTCCTCATCTTACTGCGACCAGTGGTGATTTGGCATTGATCAAGATGGTTGAAAGATGGTGTTATCCTGAATCCTGGGAAGATCCTGAAATTGATATCGATGGCAGTACGGTTGAAATCACGACTCCAGTACCTGAATTTGACGATGGTAACGATCTTGGTGTAGTATTTGCCTGCCGTCCGATTGTTCATCCGGATAATTACACGATTTCGTTGTACATTTATCCTCAGGTTACTGAATATTTGGGGCATGAAAACTCCAATTATCCGGTGACACTTGAAGCTGGCTACATCTATACAACTGTAATTGACGGAGATCCGCCTACGACGACAACGACCAAAGTTCCGACTATCAAGCAGACTGTTAATATGTGGATGCCTGAAATAGCAGTACGTGAACTTGAAGTTAACGTACAGGTATATGATGGAGCCACAGTAGTACTTGGTGGTATGATGGAACAGTATAACACAAATCGTGATGATAAATGGCCGGTGTTGGGTGAGATACCTTTGATTGGCAGACTGTTCTCCAGTCAGATGACGTCTTCCGAAAAGCGTAACATGCTGATTTTCGTGACTGCCAGACTGATTAATGCAGACGGTACTCCGTGGCGGTCAATGTCGCAATATGGTGTTTCTGAATTCGGCGTTTCGGAATTCACTTGGTAATAACAATACTGCCGGAGGCAAAGATGTTTTTAAAGTTAAATAAAAAGTTTTTGGCGGTTGCGGTATTTACCTGCAGTTCCGCTATGCTATGCGCCCAGGAGGCGCAAAGCAGTAAAGAATTAGACATTCGCCGGGACATTTCTATTGAAGAAATTGTACATGATGCGCGTTATGTCAAAGCTGAATCCTTTGTGACCAAAGCCAAAGAGGATTATTTGAATTCCAATTATGAATCTGCTATAGAAAACTATATGCAGGCTTGGAAGGCATACGAAGAGATTGGGCAGAGTGAATTGCTGTCAGATAAAATAAAATTCTGTCAGGCCCAGATTGGAGAATGCTATAAATTATATGCTCAGTCTTTGGCTCAGGAAGCTGAGCGGGAATCTGTAGCTGAACAGTATGATAAGGCTATAGCATTGGCCAAGAAAGCTGCTGAAGTTTCTCCTGATATGAAAGAGCAGATGGATAAAGCTATTGAGCGTTACAATTTTGAAAAGAAAGCGATAGAACGTCGCAATCAGGTAACGGAAGAGCTTGTAATTCCTAATCTCAAAGCAGACAACGATAAAATAGCGCGTTTGCTGGCTCAGGCGGATAATCTTTATCGTAATAATAAGATAATTGAAGCTAAAGCCAAATATAATGAAGTATTGACTATCCAGAACACCAACACCAAGGCTTTGCGTGGCGTTAAAGTTTGCAATATGAAACTTTATGATGCTGGTGAACGTCGTGCCAATACAACCGGTCAGCGCATGATTGCAGAAGCGGCTAACGGGTATGTAGTGCCTATCCGTTCTGCTAAAGAAACGGCAAGCAAGGCTCATATTGGTAATACTCCGGTAGCTAAATCGGTTGCGATGTCCAGTGAATTGGTCAATAAGCTTAAAGACATCCGGATTCCCGAAATTTCTATTTCCGGGGAACATTTGCCTGATGCTATCAACTTAGTAATGGATGAAGCTCGAGTAAATGACCCGAGTGGCGAAGGTGTGAATATCATCTGTATTTGGCCTGAAGATATTCAGGTTGACCAAAATGGTATTCCGATAGATACCGGAGCATACAGCCAGGACAACAACAACTTCTATCGTAATAATACCCGCAATCAGAGAAACAATAATCGTAATCGCAACAATAATAACAATAATCGCAATCAGCGCAATAATCAGCAGCGTGGAGTTCCAATGAATGCGGAACAGCAGATGGCGATGATGATGATGGGTGGCGGTATGGCTCCTGCTGCTGGAGGTGGGATGCCGATGGGTGGTTATAACAACGCCAATGAAGAGATTGACGAAAACGATCTTAAGTATCCGAAAATTGCATTGAATCTTTCCAATGCGACATTGGATGAAATTATAGAGCGTATTTGTCGCCAGGCTCAGCTGAAATACAAGGTTGACAATAATGCTGTTATTATTGCTCCGATTTTTGTTCCGATTGGGGATATGGAAATCAAACTTTTCCCGTTAAAGCGTGAAGCGTTGCTGGCTACCGATTTTCATAATCCGGATCAGCTGATGATCTTCTTTGCCAGCCATGGCATATTATTCCCGCGTGGTTCGACGATTGTCTATGATTGGCGCAGCAGCCGTCTGATTGTCAAGAATACGGCAGAAAATCTGGATAAAATAGAAGAACTTATCCAGACTCAGATGAGCATGAAGGATGTGCAGGTCAAGATTGAAGCGAAATTCATCGAAGTTACTCAAAACGACATGCAGGAACTTGGCTTTGACTATACCTTGAGCAGAACGCCGGAAGGCGGTACCAATGGGCAGTTGGAATTTTCGCAGAACGATTCCATTATGAATCACCTGAACAATGGTTCTGATAGAGTCTTTACTTTCCAGCGGAGTCAGGATGGTTATAATTTCTCCGGCTCGGTATATGCGTTGGATTGGTCGGATTCAAAGGATGTGATGTTTGCACCGCGTGTTACTACACTTAATGGCGAAACTGCGATCATCAAGATGGTCCGCCGGGTATATTTCCCGGATGACTACAATGAATCAACCCAGACCACTACTCAGTCTGATTATGCCAATGCGCAGGCGTACTCATATATCAGTCCTATTCCTAACTTTGATGGCGATCCGACAGAAATTGGTATTCAGCTGATGGTTAAGCCGGAGGTGGACTTAAAACGTCGTACAATTACTTTGCGTATGACTCCTATGGTGCGTCAGTTCATTGGTTGGTCTACCTATGAATACGTTCTGTCCGGATCGGCATTCCCGGCTGACGAATTTGGTAATCAGCCGATGGAAATTCTGCGTGAACCGGCTTTTGCTGAACGTTTGATAGACACATTGGTTACAGCCCGAGATGGAGAAACTATTGTATTGGGCGGTATTGTGAAAGATCAGACTTCAGTTATTGAGGATAAAGTGCCGATTCTTGGTGATATTCCCTTGATCGGGCGCTTCTTCAGAAGTAATTCTGAAGATTCCCAGAAAGTGAACATGTTGATATTCATGACCTGTTCTCTGGTGAATCCGGATGGTTCTCCGTTCTTCCCAGATTCTGTTAAACCGACTGGAGTTCCGACGTTTACAGAAGCTATCTAAAAGTTAGAATAACTTGATTATGAACCGGCGCAATATTTATTTGCGCCGGTTTTTTTATATCTCTAAGCGTTAGATAAGATATGAAATTACAAAAGCATTATTCAATATACGACACGCTGTTATTGTGGATGGATATGCTATTGTATTTTGAAAATTGTTAAACGGGTTTATAATTACATTATAAGCTAGTATTGGCAAGATTAATATAGGCGATTACTTTAAGACGACCTATATAAATATGTCGTTTCTCATTGATAATTTATAAGATTATTTATGTTGATAGGATATAAAAAAATCACTCCATCTGTTGAACAGAAGGAGTGATGAACAAATTTGCGAGTTAAGTCGTTCTACTGCTTATTTGTCATGGCATCAGTAAAAATAGCTTTGTCTTTTGCCAGTTTTTCAGCTTTTGCCTTGTAATTATCCAATAGGTCAATATCTTGTTTTGCTGCATCGCTATTTAATTCTACGACCTTATATTTACCGATTTCATTTGTCTGTTTTGTGATATCTTTCTGTGTCTGCACGATAGCCTCATCATAAGCAGCAATGATTTGCTTTAAAGTATTCTGGTCAGCTTCAGATGCCTGTTTAGATAATTCTTCCATGCTGGCGGCCGGGTTTATAGTAACTGACGGTGATTCTACAACTTCGTTGCAACCGGTGAAAGCTAACAGGCCAGCGGCCAGAAGCATACTCCAATAGTTTTTATTCATTATGATATCCTTGCTTTAATGATTGTGCTATATAATATACGTTTCTCAATATAGCACCTGTGGCTATAAAAATCAAATATATGCTTTTAAAAGAACTGGATAAATTTTAATATCGCTTTTATTTTTTTGATAAAATATTGTTTTCAAGAGATTTTCTTATAAACAGGTTATAAAAAAAGCGGACCAAAATAGTCCGCCGAAAAATAAGTTTATGAACATTAATTTTCGTTATTAGAGCCATCGAGCCAGAACACCGTATATCCGTCATCAATCAGAATAGCGTGTAGTTTTGATAGCTCCCATAAAGCGTTTTTATCTATGCTGTCGCCAACATGTCCATCTAGATAGCCAATATTACCGATTCCTTCATGATATCCGAATAAACCACTCCAATTTGGATTATCGCGGTAGAAACAATAGGATTGATTTCCAAAATTGCACCAAGTTGGATTACTACATAGAACATCTCCATGAACTCCGGTGTCATATCAAGCTGGAGGAACTCA
>CALXXL010000012.1 GCA_944392655.1 uncultured Victivallaceae bacterium | reverse complement strand
CCTTTAAGCTGAAGCTATTCGGCTACATACCGGCGCAGCCGGTAGTTTTTTTGCGCTTAAGCTATATAAAAAAACGGCAGATTTGATTAATTCAAAACTGCCGTAAAATGTTGAAAAAAAATGGCGGAAACAAGTGGGATTGACGTTCGCGCTTTACTTTTATCTTCTAAATATCCTTTCTTTCCAGCATCCGTTTCTTAGAAAATATCGCACGAAGTGATACATGAGAGTAAGGAGTTATCAGATTTTTTTCAACCATCGCAATTATATTGCTTACACTGATTGCGGATCCTGGAACACCTGTTTCCTCTGTAATGCTTTGAATCTGTGGTGTAATATTTTTCCCAAATCCGCCAGCAATATATGAAAAGAAAGCGAGCGGGACATCAGATGCGCTGTAAGATTTTAGATTGCCAATATAATTATGAATCATTCTATTCCGGTGGTCATTGGAAATACTATACTGACTATACGCCTTATTGTCAATAATTGCCTGATACCCTGCAATATCAGAAATAAGCAGAACATCTGGAGTCAAGCCAATTGGCCCTACATGCTTAGTTTCAAAACCAAAAACATCATGGAAGAGAGCAACTGTTGCTTTTTCAAAATCCGATGCTTCTTCACGCCCTTTGAATGCCATTTCAAAATATTCTGTCATAAAAGAGCCGATTGCTCCATGCGGATAAAGTTTCTGAAGCGTTTCTTCTACTATTTTGCTTGATAGCTCAGTCATTTCGCTAATTCGGTCTATAACCTCTGTAGAAATCTTTGCAATTGGCGTTTTCAGCGATTCTGCAATAAAGGCGTTCTTGATCTTCTGCTCAGCTATAATGCGTGGTGTTATATTTACTGCGCCTGTCAGATCACGCGTATCCTTTTTATGTTTTGGATCAATACCATACTTTCGTTGAAAGAATTCTTGCTCCTCCGGGCGATCAATAAAGGGTACTCTATGGGCAAGAATCTGCTGAACTTCGGTTTGTTTATCTGGCAATATCATTAATTTACCATCTTCATTCCTGCGGACTAGTTGGGTATATTCCATCCAATTCATAATAGTATTTGCCAAGTCTAATAAATGAGCAAAAGGATTGACAAAATTGACACCGCCTTTAGAACTTGCATATTTTTCAGCAAAATCTTTTTCGAGACAGTCATCGCCCAAAGAACGGAATTCTATAATACGTTTTACAATATACTCAAAGCAGGCATCTGTTTCTTTTTCCGCTTCAACCGCTACAATTTTAGCAATTTCTTCTTCGGTCAAGTAATTTATTCTATTATCTGCTAATAAGCGTATCAAAAAACGAAACGGACGAATTTTAAAACGAGATGATACCTGAACTCCACGACTCAAGGAAAATGCCGACGGAAACTGATATTTTAAGATCTGTTCTGTCAAAACGGCAACAGGTGAATCGCCGTTCATAATAGCTTCTCCCGCAAGAGTCAGTTTTGTTTTGCCGGTTGACTCCTGTGTAAATATCAATCCAAGGCTTGCTACCCAAGCCCGGTATGTTCTAGCCCCGCCACCCGTATGATCGCGCCGTTCACCAATTTTCTTCAATCCTGCTTTTTCAAGAGCTTCTTCAAAAGATAAATGTGAACCTCGTTGTCCTGACCATTCTTGATCAAGAGATAGTTCGGCAAATGTAGACAAAACTTCAGGAATGGAATTCAGTCTTCTTTTTGGACGAGTAACCCACCAATAATTCAACATGACAGATCCTCATGATTTTTTAAATTGATATTACAAGGAACAGATTCATACGAAATGCCTGCAAAGGTCTTCAAAATTGCCTCAAAAATTATTTTGGCTCCAAGACAGGGAACTGCCATTCCAATTTGTTTTCTGACATTTTCTTTTGAACCGCAAAAAATAAAGTTATCTGGAAAAGTTTGCAATCTAGCTCTTTCACGATTTGTCAACGCTCGAGGTTCTGAATAATGATAAATATGAGTACCTCCACCGCCTGAACCAGTAACTGTATAGGCTGGCTTATCTGGATCAAGCCGTTTATAAATCTGACTTATTTTTGCACCACGAACATTAAGTTTTAACTCCGGGGGAAGTTTTGCTGTAAACGCATTCTCTCCAGGTTTTATGTACTGTAATCTTGCAACTACACGTGGATCTTGTCTTGTAAGCTCTGCGTTAGGCGCATCAGGTGGAATAGGTGGATTTTCTAGTGCAAATCTGCTTGTGTTGTTACAGTTTGAATAAACAGTCGGACTAGGAACTTGATATTCATATGGCAAATCATTGCGAATGCCAACAATAATGATACGGTGCCTCGTTTGAGGAACCCCATATTCCTCAAACTTGTAAAGATGCGGATAAATCCTATAGCCGGACTCAAGCAAATCCATAAGGATTTTTTCAAAGGCTTTTCCCTCATTGGCAAACTTCAAGCCTCCGACATTTTCTGCAAGAAACCACTTCGGGTGATGCGAACGCAAAACTCTGACCCCATAGGAATACAAAGGACCATATGTCCCGCAAAATCCCTTCTGTTCCCCGACAACACTAAAGTCGTTACATGGAAATCCGAAAGCTAAAGCATCAATTGGGGGTAATTTGTCTAAATCAAGCTTGCGAACATCTTCGCATATCACACTATCCCCGTTGTCTGGACAAATATTTCTGCGATAAGTATCACATGTAGAACGATCATAATCGGTTGCCCATTTATGACGAATAGCATAGCCTGGAACATCTATCGATGCCGTCATTGCCCCCAACGCCAACCCTCCAGGGCCACAAAAAAGTTCTCCCAGCATAAAACAATGCTCTGGAATAACTTCATTTTTAGTTTTTTTCTCCGCGAAAGACAGCAATGGAGTCAAAGAAACCTTCCACTCAGATTTTTCTTCCATTTCCATAATATCAGAAAGATTACAATGGAGCATAGCGCATATTTTAACAAGAACATCTGTCGTTACATTTTCATTTCTAATCAGCTTAGCCATTGATACAGAACTAACCCCTGATAATCGCTGAAATGACTTCCGGCTTATATTGCGATCAATCAAAAGCCTCCAAAGCTTCTTATAGGTCACATTCATTGACAAATCCTGCCTACTTCATGAAATCTAATTAAATACTCGGGAATATAATAATATACTACAAAGGTGTTTTTATCAAGCTTTTTGTGAAAATATAATTTTTTGCAATAATATGAATTCTTACCTCTTTTTATCATAATCACCATGCCTTCTATTGTAAAAATTTTTCAGATTTTTTGAGGCATACGTGTATCTTATATAACACATTTTGATAAAAACGGCTGAACATCATTCGGGTAAAATTATCTTTTCTCTCCAAAGTAAAAGAAAAAAATGGCGGAGAGAGTGGGATTCGAACCCACGGACCCTTGCGGGTCGGCGGTTTTCAAGACCGCTGCCTTAAACCAACTCGACCATCTCTCCGCTTTTTAAAGTACGCCACATAATATTGTGGCGTTTTTTTAAAAAGCAAGCCCCCAAAACACTATTTTTTCATCTATTTGCTGTTCGCCGCTACCATCAACGCCGATAAACGACGGCTGAACCCGGCCAGATCCTCTATTTCTCCGCCTTCATTCAATACCGCCTGATCATAGAGCAATCTTATGTTGTCTTTCAATTTTTCTCCAGATGCTGCATCTTTCAGCTCTTCCGCCAACAGCTTGATCAAGGGATGTTTGGCATTCAATTCCAGTATCCGCTTCGATTCCGGTAAATCCTGATTCATCGATTTTAAAAACTTTTCCATCCGCGCATTCAATCCGTTCTCTTCCGCTACCAGACAGCACGGACTTTCCGTTAAACGGCCACTGAAACGAACTTCACTGACGTGCTCACTCAACTCTTCCTTAATATAATTTACCAGTTCCGCGTAATCCTTACCTGCCTGCTCCGCTTCCGCTTCCAGACTCTTGCGGCTCTCCGCATCCAGCTCCAGATCGCCCTTCGCTACCGACTTCAACAGCTTTTTGTCATACTGCGTTAATACCTGCATCACCCACTCGTCTATCGGGTCGGTCATAATCAGCACATCATATCCCTTGCTGCGGTAAACTTCCAGCGCCGGCGACGCCAGCGCCTTGCTGCGGCTTTCCGCCGTAATATAGTAGATGTCCTCCTGCGTCTCAGGCATCGCCGATACATATTCGGCCAGCGAAATCATCGCTCCCGCATCGCCGTTCAACGATTCGTACATCGCAAGCTCTTTTAACTTGTCCTGATTGCTGAAGTCATTGTACAGACCAATCTTCAATATCTTGCCAAACTCTTTGAAGAAACGCACGTAATTGTCACGTTCCTTTTCCTGAAGTTTCTTCAATTCACTCAGCACTTTGGAGGTTATAGCCTTGCGGATTCTGCCCAGCAACGGGTTCTCCTGAAGTATCTCACGCGAAACATTCAACGGCAGATCACTCGAATCAACTACACCTTTGACAAAATTCAGATAGTCCGGAATCAGCTGCTCGCACTCGTCCGTAATAAATACCCGCTTTACATAAAGCTGTAAACCTTTTTTCTGAAATTCAGGAAATAGAAAATTGTACGGCATCTTTTCCGGTATGTACAGCAAAGCTTTAAATTCGTTCGTACCTTCCGCACTGATCGGCAGCGCTTTCCAGTATTTGCCACCACCGGAAAGATGCGCAAAGAAGCTCTGGTGATCCTCTTCCGTTATCTCCGATGCCGGACGCAGCCAGATCGCTTTCTGCGAATTCAATACCTCGTCTTTAATCTCTTTGCTGCCATCTTCTTTGGTCGATTCCTTCGCCATCACTATCGGATAGGCAATGTAGTCGGAATATTTATGCACTATCTCCGAAATTCTCCAGCTGTCCAGATATTCCGCCGCATCATCCTTTAAATAAAGTTTTACCTGCGTACCGGTATCCGGCTTGTCCGCCTGGCTGATCTCGTACGATTCCTCGCCAGTCGATACCCATTTGACCGCCGCAACTTCTTCTCCCAGACGCTTGGACGTTACCTCAACCTTGTTCGCAACCATAAATGCCGAGTAAAAACCTACTCCAAACTGTCCGATAAGCTCAGGAATATCCGTTCCGGCACTCCCCGAAGAGAGCGCTTCAGCAAAGGCTTTTGTACCTGATTTGGCAATCGTTCCGAGATTTTCCACAATCTCTTCTTCACTCATACCAATACCATTATCCGATACCACCAGCGTTTTAGCATCCTTATCCAGCTCAATCCGGATCTGCCATTCGCGATTCAGCTCGGGTTTGGTCAATGCTTCAAATCGGGCCTTGTCTATCGCATCCGCAGCGTTTGCTACAAGTTCACGCAGAAAAATGTCACGGTTCGAATAAAGTGAATGGATCATCAGATCCAGCAGTTGTTTGATCTCGGTTTTGAATTTACGCGTAGACATAACTTTGTCCTCCTTTTTTTTATACCGATAAATGGAATTAATATACATTTTTTTACTTAAAAATCAAATTTTGTCACCTTGACAACTGGAAAACTGAAAAAAATGTCTTATAGTGGTTGTAATCAGCTTAAAACTTAAAACAGACAGGAATATATTATGAACCTGGACGCGGTTAAACAGATGACGGATTGTTGCGATAAACTTAATTCCATTATCGCAAAGGGCGCTTTGGAAGAAGAGAAAAATCTTAAAAATGAACTAGAAAAAGAGTTCCAGAATTTGCTGGCTCAATGCAATCCGGAATCCGACGGGGAGAAAAAACAGCTCGACGAAATCAACCGCAATTTCAATAAACTACTTAAACAATACGCTTCCGCTATATTTCAGCTGTATCAGACCAGAGACCTTGAACGCTGGGAACACTACGCTATTAAATTGAAAATATGCGAAGAACTTGAACAACTCTCTGCTCTACCTCAACAGGAGATCGGCAATGCCGCCCAGAGAATCGTTCAACTCCGCAATCACTGGCAGGAGCTCGGATCTGTACCGCATGATAAGGCCGACGAAATCAGAGAGCGATATCACAAAGTTAACGAAATTATGAAACCGGCTCTCGACCAGTACTTTAAAGAACTGGAAGAAAAACGATCTCATATCGATAACGCTAAAAAAGAGATCCTTGAGCAGATTAAAAAACTCGCAGAAAATCCCAATTTCCAGGACGCAACCCCAAAAATAAAGGCGTTGCAGACCCAGTGGAAAGAACTAGGTATAGGACATATTAAAACCGATCGCGCCCTCTTTAAGGAGTTCAAGGCGGTATGCGACAACTTCTTCTCCGCCAGAAACAGCTTCTTCCGTGAACGCAAGGCAGCAATCGGCGATGCTACCGCCAGGAAAAACGCCCTGATCGAAGCAGCTGCCGCTCTTGACCCGAAATCTCCGGACCTGAAACGCAACGCTCAGAATCTCTACAGCCAATGGCGCGAAATACCATACGCCGGAAAAAATGATCAAAACCTTTACGCTAAATTCAAAGCCGCGGTCGATAACGCTTTCAATGTCGTTCATGAAGAGGAAAAGGCTAAAATTGATGAATTTAACAACTGGTGCGCCGCTCTCGACGAACTCTCGGGTAAACTCAATTCCGGAGAACTCGATACCGCCAGCGCCGAAGAACAGTACAAGCACCTTATCCGGCAGTTCAATACCATGACCGCCGGAGGTCGCGCACCCGCCGCAACTGAAGCAAAATGCCGCGGCGCACGCCGGAACTTCGAAAATATTATGCAACGCCGGATCACCGACGCTCAGCTTGACAGCGCCAGAAACCGTATGGAAGCCGAAAAACAGCTAGCTCAAATATTGGCTGCTGACGATTGTTCCGCATGGCAGGAGGCCGCTGCATTCCTGAACCATACGGAAGTGAAGAATATTGAAAAAATCGCCAGTATGCCTCTCGAGGAACGTATGAATATCTTGCGCGAAAACTCCAAACAACGCAAATTCATCCTCGGTAACTGGGAGTGCAAACTCGGAATGAATAACTCCATCGACTCCAATGTCGAACTCCTGGCCCTCGCGCTGGAAAACGCTATCCGCGACAACTTCGCCGCTGAAACTAAAAGCCAGAATAATGAGGCTAAAACAGAGGACTTCTGCCACGAATTCTTCTCGGTAACTGTGGCGGCTACGGATGATATTCCGGATCTTTATGCAAAATTTGATGCCATTATAAACTTTTTGACAAAAAAATCATAAAAAATAGACTTTTAAGTGATTGCAATTGTCTTTCCTTTGGGTATATTAGCCACCTGAAAAGCATTTTTCAGCTTTAAACAAATATTCTTAAATTCGGGGGGAAGACAATTGAATATGCAATCTGTTTTTAACGGTCTGAAAAGTACCGGCATCGGCGTTTGTGCCATAGCTATCCTTGCAGGATGCACCGACCAGAATCCTGTCGCAAATTCTACTCTGGCCACAGATTCTGAACGGCCTTTCCGGCTCGTGGCTCATCGCGGAGAATCTGTTTATGCTCCGGAAAATACCGTGCCGGCTTATGAACTGGCATGGAAAAACGGCGCCGCATGGGCCGCGGAAACCGACGTTTATCTGACCAAAGACAACGTCCTTGTATGCAACCACGACAGCACTACCGACCGCACCGCAAAAGTTCCAGGTACTATACGCAATATGACTTTCGCTGAATTGCAGAAACTCGACGTCGGAAAATGGAAAGATCCACAGTGGGCCGGAACTACAATACCAGCTCTGCGCGAGGTCTTTGCCGTTCTGCCGGAAAATAAGCATATGTTCCTCGAAATTAAGTCCGCAGGCGATGGATTCGCCGAAGCATACGAAAATGCCAGAAAGGCCGGCGGAATCTCCGATGAACAGATTACTATTATTTCATTCTCTCAGGATGAGCTCAGAAGAGTGAGAGAATCTATGCCGCATATGCGCACTTTGTGGCTGTGCGGTATCAAAAAAGACGAAAACGGCAAGCTCAATTACTCCGCAGAAGAACTTATCGAAGTTCTTAAAAAACTCGACGTAACCGGAGTCGACGCATATCCCCAAGATAACTGCATCGACGCTGAATATATCAATAAAGTAAAGGACGCGGGATTCGAATTCCACGTCTGGACTATCAACCGGTTCAATACCGCTAAAGAACTGTATGATATGGGCGTCGATTCCATAACCACCGACTGCCCATCCGACCTGATGAAAGAATTTAATAAACAATCTAAATAAAACAGGATAAAAAATGAATTCAAAAATTGTCAAATTCCTTATTTTGCCTATCGCAGCCGCTGCTGCCGGATGTTCTGCTGTTAACCATACTGGAGATGATAATATGAATACTAAATTCAAATTCGTCGCTCATCGCGGCGAATCCATGTTCGCTCCGGAAAATACCGCCGAAGCATACACCCTCGCATGGCGCAACGGTACCGCATGGGGCGCGGAAACCGATGTTTACCTGACTCAGGACGGAGTGCTCGTTTGCAGCCATGACGACAGCGCTACACGTACAGCAGGAGTCGATTTCAAATTCCGCGATCATACCCTCGAAGAGGCAAAAAAACTCGACGTCGGCAAGTGGAAAGGACCTCAGTGGACCGGCTGCAAAGTCCCTTCGCTCAGAGAAGTATTTAATACTATGCCGCCAGAAGCACATATTTATGTCGAAATAAAATCCGCAGGAGAGGGATTCGCCAAGGCTTTCGAAGAAGCAAGAATAGCATCCGGAGTCAGAAAAAGCCAGATTCACTTTATCTCTTTCTCTGTTGAAGAACTTAAAAGCGCAAAAGAACAGCTGCCGGGATATCCTACTTATCTCCTGAGATGGAGCAGCCAGAATGAGGACGGGTCTCTCAAACTCTCCACCGAAGAAATTATCAACGTCCTCTCGGAAAACGGATTCGACGGCATCGACCTCGGTGCACCGGATTACTCCATTACACCGGAATATATTAAAGCCATCCATGACGCCGGTTTCTCTTTCCATGCATGGACTATCAATAACCCGGATTATGCGGCTAAGCTGATCGAATACGGCGTGGATTCCATTACCTCCGACTCCCCGTATAAACTCCATACCGAAATATTCGGCGAACTCTAAAACAATAAAAATTAAATCCCTGCCAGATAAACCGGCAGGGATTTTTTTATCCACAGAAAAAACCGCGCGCTGAATACCCCCGCGCGGTTGATGTTTAACTCTAAATTACAGCTGATCCTTGATCGAATCAAGATAGGCTTTGTAATCGGTATAGAGCTTTTCCTGACTCTTGCCCATGGAGGCAATCGAACCGGGACGGCTGAAGAGTCCGGGATATTCAAAGATCATAACTTCATCCACAAAGTCCTGTATCCCCTGAAGCTGCGCTTTTATCCGCTCAAACGGCGCAGGGAGCAGGGCACTCGTGTATATCGGCCCTTCAAACTGGAATACCTCCATGTCCGCCCAGATCTTGCTGCGGCCAACCTTGTCATGCGCTTTGCGCAACGATTCAAAGTATTTCGGCGTCCATTCAATGTTCGATTTGCGTACACCGATTTCATCCTGGTACGCAATTATATCCACATCCAGACGCGAAAGCTGATCCAGATAGGTGTCGTCCGTCTTTACCCGGAAAGTGCCGTACGGAGCGATCAACGTCTTCTTCCCCGGAGTCAGGCGGTGCGCCATCTCTGAGTTGATATTGACGTATTTGATGAACTCTTCCTTGTAATAAGGATATATTTCCGCTTCATTCGTCCAGTACCAGCCGTAGAAACTCTTGTGATGACCAAACAACCCGGCAATCTCTTCCGTAATCGCAGCACGGCGACGGCAGATCTCCGGATCAGTTATCATGTTGTCCGGATACTGCCACGCGCCTACGCAGTCGTTCGAAACAAACGCCTTCAAATTAAGACGGTCGCAGGTCTCCAGCGTCAAGCCCAGAAGATTCTTGCAGGTGATCGGATATTCCTCAAACAGTTCGCTCTTGTAGAAGGTCTTGACATCCAGCGCACTGCACATTAAAACCAGATACTCCATACCCAGACCGGCAATGTCTTCTATCATCGCCACCCACTGCTCCGGAGTAAACGTCATCAGAAACGGATTGAAATATTTGCCCTCCGGTACTCCGAAGTGACGAAATTCAAACCAGGTTCCGTTGATCTTTTTCATCGTGGAAATTTCTCCTTTTTCTAATTTTTTATATTTTAAGGTTGGTTAAAACTATTTCATTATATTCGATAGAAATGCACGCGTACGATCATTCGACGGCGCATTGACCAGATCGTGCGCCAAACCCTCTTCCACTATCAGACCATCAGCCATGAAAATAATACGATCCGCCACATCGTGCGCAAAATTGATCTCGTGAGTGACTATTACCATGGTCATATCCTCTTCCGCTAACTGACGGATCACTTTCAATATCTCTCCAGTCAATTCCGGATCCAACGCCGAAGTCGGTTCGTCAAAGAAAAGTATCTCCGGCTTCATCATTAAAGCACGCACTATCGATACACGCTGCTGCTGCCCCCCGGACAGCTGGCACGGATAGGCATTCTCACGACCGCTTAACCCCATCTTGGCCAAAAGAGAATGAGCCAACTGCATAACCTCATCCCGATCACGCTTTTGCACGCATAACGGCGCATCCGTTATGTTTTTCAGAACTGAATAGTGCGGAAACAGATTGAAGTTCTGGAATACCAGCCCAAAACGGTTCCGCGCTGCACGCAATACCGGTTTGTCTGCATAACATCCTTCCAGACAGACGGTTAAATCACCATAGGTCAATGTGCCGGAATCCATGGTTTCCAGCATCGTCGCACAACGCAGAAGCGTGGATTTGCCGGAGCCGGAGGGACCGATTATACCTACCACCTCGCCTTTCTCAACTTCAAGCGAGATCTCCTTCAGCACCGGAAGCGCGCCGAAACTCTTGGATAATTTATTTATTGTCAATACTTTTTCAGGCATAATATACACCAGTCTATCTGTAATAGTTAAGCCGCTTTTCCAAACGCCCCATGCCAAACGCCACTACAAAATTGAAAATGTAATAGAATACGCCAGCCACAACAAATGGTATCATCGTTGTATGCGCACTCGAAATCTGTTTGGCTATGGTAAACATCTCCAGCACCGAGAGCGAAAACGCCAGCGATGTGTCTTTTACCAGCGTTATCACCTCGTTGGTTATCGCCGGAATTATACGCTTAACCACCTGAGGCATGATTATTTTAAAGAATGTTTGCCCCTGGGAGTAGCCAAGTACACGCGCCGCTTCGTACTGGCCAACCGCAATCGATTCAATACCACCACGGTAAATCTCGGCAAAATAGGCCGCGTAATTCAACGAAAATGCCAGTATCACCGCAATAAAACGGTATTCGCTCGATAAATGCACGTTGAATATATAATATGGACCAAAAAAACAGACCAGCAATTGCAGCATCAGAGGTGTTCCGCGCATTATCGATATATAAACACGGAATATGTTGCGGATAATGCAGTTGCCCGACATCCGCCCAAGCGCAATTATCAGACCAAGCGGCAGAGAGAAAACCAGCGTCAGTACAAATATCTCCACCGATACAAGCAGCCCCTTGAGCAGCTCGGTCAACATTATCTGATAGTCCATGGAGTTCTCTCTCAGGGCTGCAGCGTTATTACATTTTCACCATTGAAGTATTTTCCGGAAATCGCCGCTGCAGTGCCATCGGCTACCATCTCTTTCAGCGTCTTCTGTACCGTGTCACGCAAAGCAACATTCCCTTTGCGGAAACCAATGCCGTATTCTTCAAAAATTACCGGCTCGGAAAGAATGATGAAATCTTCACGCCCACGCTGTTTGAGCTCGGCTACACCAATATCCATCGCAACAGCATCAACCGACCCCGCCTCCAGCTCCATTACCGCATTGTTGTAATTCGGAGAAACTACCAGCTGCTTGAAACTGCGCCCCAGATCCTCACGCGACCCGCCGGCAATCAAAGCTTTCTGCACCGGTGTGTCCGTCTGCACCGCAACAATCTTACCGGCTAAATCAGACAACGAGTTTATCCCGGAATCCTTCTTCGTCATCACTACCTGACGGTTGTAGGCGTATGGTTCGCTCCACTCGTAAGCATCTTCACGGCCGTTCATCGTAAAACCATTCCATATACAGTCTATCGAACCGGAGTTCAACTCCATATCCTTGGCATCCCAGTTGATCGGCTTGAGCTCTATTTCCCAACCGTTGCGACGCGCAACCTCACGGGCTAAATCCAGATCCAAACCCTTGTATTCTCCGTTTTCAACGTAGCCGTAAGGCGGAAAATCCGCATCGAAACCAACCGTGAATTTGTTGTCCGGCCCGCTCTCCGAACAGCCGGAACCAGTCAGCAGCAGCAAGCCGCAGAACAGCAACGCAAAAATATGTTTTAACATCATTATTCCCCTATATGGTTTTATATAAATTCACCACATAATATACACCTTCTACATAATGTTTTGCAAGCCAAAACCGGAATTATCGCTATTGTTTCAATAAACACCCTTGATTTTCAGCCGGAGAAAATTATTGTATTGAAAATTTTATCAACTTTATTTACTCCCGGAGCTTTTTAGAAAATGACTGTTTTCGCACCACCTCAGGAAGAGTTTGTGCCGCTTAAGCTGCAGAACCAATGGAAAATGTTTATCGGTCAGGGCATAGACGATAAGTTCGTCCCATACGCCGACTATACCGACAGCATCACCATGCCCGACGGCAATACGGTAGCCGCTCAAGATTTAATTATGCCGGAAAACGGCAAATTCGACCTCAATATTATATGCGGAGAACGGGCTCCGGCAGGAACCCCGGCAGTGCTGGTAAACCTCATCCAATCCGATGACGGAAGACCTATGCAGATCGGCGTAGGCGTCGACTGGTGGTTCACCGCATACCTCAACGGCGAACAGCTTTACAGCACTCTCGAAAGCGGCGGCAATCAGAACGCGGTTCCGGAAAAAACCGACCACGTTTTTAATCTGCCTATAAAAAAAGGCCGCAATATCCTTACCCTCCTTACCCTGGCCGGTTCCAGCACCCGTAAACATGCAATCGGCGCCGTGCCGTTCCGCGATCTTACACCCAAAACCGCCGAATTGAGAAGCAACCCCTATATCGTGAACCCCGTTGCCGGAGGATGTACCATACGCTTCTCCAGCCAGGGGGCAATGGCCGGTGGTATTATGCTGCGAAAAAAAGGTGAAAGTTCTTTTGTCCAGAAGTGGCAGACCCTCACCGGCATCCTAAGAAGAGATCTGGAGCTTCACTCCATAACTGTAGACGGATTGGAGCCGGGCGCGGTATATGAGTTTAAAGTCCTTTTACAATATACCGATACCAATGCGGTTCATGAACTGCCGCAGATCTACTCTTTTACCGCACCTGGCGGTAATGGAGAATTCTCATGCTTTATCTCCGGAGATACTCAGCTTATGCCGGAACACCGGCACATGATGACGGAAAAACTATTCTCTTTCCCCGGAGCAGCAAAAACCGACTTCTTTATCCATATCGGCGACGCCGGCAGCACTTTCAACAATTTTGAACCGGACTATTTCGACGGACTGATGGATGTCTTCGCCAATCACACTATGCCAAGATGTCCAATATATATTCCATTGCGGGGCAATCACGAATTCTACGGCAGGGAGTGCACCGAATATGTCAGGTATTTCGGCACCGGAAATGAAGAGACTTTTCAAGCGTTCCGCCAGGGAGATACGTTCTTCCTGATTCTGGACTCCGGTCCGGAAGGATCTTCTGGTCCTTTCGCCAAAGGCGCGTATATCTTTATAATGTGGGAAGAGTATTGGCGGAAACAGTGCGAGTTCGTCCGGAAAGTCGTAGAATCAGAAGAGTTCAAATCCGCTAAATTCCGCGTGATTTTCTCTCACGCCACCCCGGCTATGACCACCGAAGAATGGTGCACCAGCTCGTTTGCCGAATCAATCCTCAAAGAACATAAAATTCATCTCTGGATGGGCGGACACGTTCACGCATATCGCCGCACCATTCCGCAAACCAGCTCATATTGGACCAATCAACCGGAATACAGCGGCAAACCGCTGATCCCGGGCGATAAATTCAACTATCCGGTTATAACTATCGACGGACCGCATGCAACCGGAACCGAACTATCCGGATCCATCCTGAAATGTACGGATAATTATCTGGAACTTGTATCTTTTTCACCGGACGGCAGGATCTTCGATCATATCCGCATAGATGAAAAGGGAAATGTTTCTGAAATAGAAAACGACCTGCACAAAATCTTATAACTTGAATCAACCGGAAAGCCAACCGGTATAAAAAGTGTTATTCCGGTTGATTGGAGGATTGCTCCCGCTCAAGCCTGAAGCGGCGGACAATTTCATAGGCTCCGGACGAAAGCAGCGAATCCAATTCGCTGCTTTCGTTCAAAACCAGCGTACCACCGCTTAATTTGACTTTGTCGTTCACCGGAATATAACTGTCGTTCTCCTTCCGGGTGAATGTGAGCAGATTTATCTCCAGTTCTTCAGCAGATTTCTCGTGCAGTTCAAACAGCAGAAATACCGGCTGGAACAATATCCCCGCCTCAGTGTCGTAACCATTGTCTCTCAGCAGTTTGCCTGTGTCAGACAATACGGCAAAATAACGGTTTTCCCCACTCGAAAATATTACCGCAAACAATGGCGGCCATAACAGTGAGCCACGCCCGGAGAATTCTACTTCTGCTAAACGGCCGGACTCATCCTTATCACTCACTGTAAACGACAACTCACCAAAAAATTTATCCCCGGAAGAGGTTGACTCCAATACATGCCAACTGCCGGCATAACTTTCCGGAAAACACTCAATCGAATTTTCCACTCCGGGAAAATTCAACGTTCGGGTTACCCCGCAGCCGCATAACACTATCGTAATGCAAGTGAATAGTAAAATATTTAAAATGCTCTTCATGACTTTCATAAACTTTTAAAATGTTAAAGTTATACGCTTCCCGGTATTGTACGATTCATAGACCGATAGCACTATATCCACCGCATGGGCCGCAGAGTGAACCGGAACCCGCAACTCTTCTTCCCCTCGAATGGCTGATATGAAATTGGCCAGCTGACGGGGATGACCATTGCCGTAATAGGCTTTGGATAACGTCAATTCACGGTCATTCTGCTTTATCTCTGCATATTCACGCGTTATCTGCGATTCCAGCGATTTATCACGGAAGTTAATCCGGCGGATTTCACTGTTGCACAAATCAAGCGAGCCGGATGTACCATTGAACGACAATACCGGCTCCCACTCCAGCGGACTCGATGATGTAGCAGTTAACGCTCCAACCGCACCATTTTTATAGATTAATGACGCTGAAGCTACATCCTCACACTCTATGGAAAGATGTGTGAGATTGGCGTAACTGCCACTGATACTCTCAACTCCACCACTCATCCAGCCAAGAAGATCAATAAAATGAATAGCCTGATTTATCAGAACCGCGCCACCCTCTTTACTCCAGGTACCACGCCACTCGTCCGCAGCATAATAATCAGCACCACGCCAGCACAGCACATTTAAGTTTATCGTCAGCAGACGACCGAAAACGCCAGATTTTATAATGCCGCGTAAATAATTATACCACGATTCAAAACGGTGTTGGAATACGCCACTGAATACAAGATCCTTATAACGGGATTCCGCCGCCACCATCAGCCCCAGATCTTTCCGGTTGGCTGATAACGCTTTTTCACAAATTACATGCTTGCCGGTGGCCAGCGCATCCAGCGATATCAAAGCATGACTGCCATGATCCGTACAGACCGATACCGCATCTATAGCTGAACTATCCAACATTTTACGGTAATCTGTAAAAATATGCGGAATACCATAACGCAAACTCAAACCTTCAGCTTTGCTTTTTACCAGATCACAAACCGCTGCAACCGAAACTAAACGGTCAAAATCTGCCACACGGCGCGCAACAGGCTTTTCACAAATTACATTAAATCCAGCCTCCAGCGCTTCAATACTCAGCGCTACATGATCTTTACTGCAGGTGGCGTTGATGATCAAATCGATATCGCGGTTCTTCAACAACTCTTTGTAATCAGTGTAAATCTTTAACTCCGGAGAAGGCGCGACGCCAGGCAGAGCCACGCAACGCTCTCCTATGTAATCCGCTATCGCAACAACCTCATAACGATCACGCAATGGCGCCTGTGTCTCAAATAAATGACGGTGTATATCACGCCCGCTACGCCCCTGCCCGATGATTCCTACCCGTATCTTTTCCATTATTCCAAAATCCTTTTAATATTCAACCGGCTCCCACGAATTGCCGGCCAATGAACGTTCTGCGGCCACAAGCATCGCCATTGTCTCCATCGATTCCCGCAGATCAACCCCATTGCTGCGCCCAAGGAAAAACTCCCGGATCTCCAGCAGAAGAAGATGATAAAACGGTATTCGCCCGGTAGACTGGAACATACATTCAGCAGACGCATTGTCCCGGATCACCCCACCGTAACGATAGGCGTTATACGTGAGATCCACCACCCCGCGACGACCATCCTTATATACTACATGACACACATAACCACGGGAATCCGGCGAGACAAAAACCTTTTCCGCCCCAAGCCCCATTATCCGCTCCAGCATCTCAAAAGTATGCACCCCATACCAGATTAATGACGATCCGGACGCCGCCTTACCCACCGGTCCCCAGATTGTGGCTGATTCAGCTTTTATTCCGCTTGACAACGCTTCAGCCATGTCCAGATCGTAACGCAGCGACGAAGCAGTGAAATATCGAACCCCCTCTTTTGACGCAAGATCTATAATCTTATTCATATTCTCCAGCGTGTCCGCAAACGGTTTGTCCAGAAAAACCGGTTTGCCAAGTTTGGCACAACGAGAAAAATATTCCCAGTGCAACGCAGGATCATTCACTTCCAGCAATATCGCATCACAGTCGCCAATTGCGTAATCAAAATCATCTGTTACCTCAACCCCGATCTTTTCCAGCACCGCCTGCCGCTGATCCAGACCATCCTTGCCCTGAAACGGCGTCTCAAAACGCAGACAACGCGTTGCCCGCATACCCGATACACGATGCTCCGCAGGAACACTGTCATCCTGCATTAAACGCGGAAATTCCACCGCATGACTCGTATCCAAACCAATTATCGCAACTCTTAATGGTTCTTTCTGCATCTTCTTTCCCCCTTTGCGCAAATTTTTGAGTTTGAAATAAATATAACTCCACCGTTAATAAAACAAACTCAGCCAAAAGTTTTTTTTAATATTTTAATCACTTTCCACGCTTGAAAAAATATTTTCAACTTATAAACTAATCCAATAAGTGATTTTCTGATCCCCAAAATGAGGTTCTCTCATGAAAAAATTTTTATCTGCGATACTTATCTCATGCGCTATAACCGGCTTCGCCGCCGCTCCAATGCCCATGGAGAATATCAACCGTACTCAGAATGTTAAATTCTCCGCCGACTCCAGCTACTACAATTATACCCCGGAGAAAGTCGCCGATGGCAACCGCAAGGATCAGCCCAGCCGATGGGTCAGCGACGCATCATCTCACGAACACTGGCTGATGGCAGAATATCAGAAACCACAAACGGTAAATACGGTTGTAATCCATTTCTGGACCGATAACCATATATCACAGAAATTCGACCTGCAGGGCAGAATCAACGGACAATGGGTGACGCTTAAAGAAATAAGCAATAATAATACCGTTAATCCGGAGATCGTTTTCCCATCCTGCGAACTTTCCGCAATACGGCTCAATTTTCACCGGCAGACACCAGACGGCATGGTCAGAATTTATGAGTTTGAGGCCGGAGCAAAACCATACGCCATTGAGGCGGTTATGACCGACGGCGTCGGACGGAACCTCCTCGCACCGGGAGACAATAAATCCATTGTGATCCATAATTATGAGCCGAATCCGGTGACCATGACCATTGAAACCGAACTTTTGCCCATTAAAGGCTCACAGCAGTCAAAAACAGTCCGGCAGACCGTGAAAATAGACCGCGAACTGACGCTCAGAGTTCCAACCCCGGATGAGTTCGGCATTTTTCAATATAATTTAAACGCTGTTCTCCCCGACAACAGCCGGGTTGTCCTGGCTACCGAAACCGTACTCTATTTCCCGCCGGCAGAGCCGGTATACAAAAATACCTCCCCGTTCGGCTCACACTTTTACCATTTTCACCCATCGCTGGTCGAGCATGCCGGCATTTACTGGTGGCGCAATCACGATATGTATGGACGTTGGAACGAAAATATGAGCGAAGACGGAATAGCGGACTGGAGCGACGTAGACAAAAGATTTGAAGACGTAAAAAAATATAACCTAAGAGAGTGCGCAGTACTGCTCGGCGCACCAAGAAAATATTCCACTATCCTCCCGGGCGAAGAGGTGACTTCCGGAGCTGACTCTATATATTCCTATTATCCGCCATCAGATATCGACGCATGGAAAAAATTGTACGTCGCTCCCCTGGCCGGGAAGTTACAGCAAGTATCTCCATTCCGCGCATACGAAATGTGGAACGAGGCATGGAGCTATTACCGGCTTCGCGGACTGCATGGCACCCCGGGAGAAGCCGCGCTGCTCTTCAAAGAAACTTATGAACTTTTGAAACAGATCGATCCGGAGGCGATGGTTTATCCTACCGATATCGGCGCGCTGATGATCGACAACCCCTACACTTTCAAGAATTTCGGCCGCGATATGTTTGAACTCGGATTCCTGCGTTGGGCTGACCTCTTCTCTTTCCACAGTTACGCTGATATGGATTTTAAACTCCTCGAAACTTATCGGCGCAATATGTGGAATTACGCCAGGGATTTTGAAATGTGGTCCACCGAAACCGCGACCGAGGGAAAACCATTTTACCGGTTTATGCGATCCATGCTCAACCACCGGATATGGGGCAATGGTAAGACTTTTATATACAACGGAAATCTGTGGGCTCCGCTCTATCTCGACGGCAAACCGCACCTGAATCTGGCCGCATATTCCGCCATGATCCGCGAACTCGGCGACGCCCTCCCCCTCGGATGGCAGGAGAAAGACGGTATTACCGCTTTCCTCTTCGCCAACGGCAATACCCCGGTAACTGTACTGTTTACCGAATCGGAAAATCCTCTGAAAATTAATATAGCAACCACGGAAAACTCACGCGTTACCGATATTTTCGGCAATCAGACCGATCCGGAAAAACCGGTACTCGCAGTAGATAATCCGGTCTTTGTTGCCAATCCGGCCAATGAGGCGGTACAGGAGCTCTTTGCCGCCAGAATGGATTTCCTGGCACAACATGCATACTCCCAAAGAGATTTTGCCGCAAAAACCGCAGCGCTTATCCGCTCAGTAACCTTCGACAAACTGCCGGAAGCGGTGGTTCAGGCAATCCGGCAGCTCGATGAAATCCGTCCGGACTTGCAGGGCGATGAGTTGTATGACTCCAATATGGTTCTCGATCAGCTTACCAATATGGAGATATTCTTTACCCGCGCTAAACTACTCCCGCAGTTTAATAAGGTAAATATCGCAACGCCGGAAAAAATATATCCGGAAGCGTGGAACTCGGTATACTCGCTTACCGGGCACAATGGCGTTATGCCCGATACGGAACGACTGCTCTCACGCTCGCAGAAACTCAGTCAGCAGGCCAACGCATATATGCTTGACGGCGACTCGCAGGCCGCCGCCATTCTGGCCATCAGAGCAGAACAGGATCTCCAGAATGCGTATCAGCGCATGGAAAAAGAAGAGATTCTGCCGGTTTATAAGACAAAAACCTATTTCCGGAGTCATAAAAGATTTATCCGCTCCGAACTCTACTGCTTTCCCGCCGGGAAACCGCAGGAGGCGGTTATCTCTCTCGCCAATCCCACCGGCAAACCGCTGGAAGGAAAAATTAAACTGCAACTGCCGGAAGGATGGACTGTCGATACCGATACTATTGACTGTGTGGTAGCCCCTCTGTCCAGGCAGAATATAAGCGTAAATATTACCGCTCCCGCAAAACTGGATGAGAAATTCCGCGGTAAAATCATCATACATGATATGAACGGCAACTTCCCGGAAATATCCGCCGAATGCCAGATCGTTGAGAAAACTCCGCCATTCCCGGTACTCGGAGGAGCTATGAGTACCGGAATGTTTACCGGAAATTAAGATAAATACCAAAAAAGGATTCAGACCATGACTGACAGAAAAAGACCGATGGAACTCGGAGTGCTCTCTTCTTTTACCGAAGACGGCTCCAACCCGTTCGACGTCATCGCACGTTACGGCGTCGCTACCACTCAACTAAATAACTGGGATATGTCCAAATGGACCCGCGAAAATGCCGAAAAGGTTAAACGCGACCTCAAGTCCAGCGGCGTCCGCCTCGCCGCACTCTGGACCGGATACTCCGGTACCGTAATATGGGACCTGATCGACGGACCGGATACTATGGGCCTTATCCCGGAATACACCCGTAAAAAACGTATAGCCGACCTTAAGGCCGGAGCCGATTTCGCCGCTATGGTCGGCGCACCAGCCATCATTACCCATTGCGGATTTATCCCCGAAACACCAAAGTGTCACTTATATATGGAGGTGCTGGACGCTTTGGGCGAAATCGCGGAATACTGCCAGAAACTCGGGCTAGAATTCTGGTTCGAAACCGGACAGGAAACTCCGGTAACCCTGCTCCGCACTATCGAAGATATCGGCCTGCCCAACCTCGGCATCAACCTCGATACCGCAAATATCATTCTTTACGGTAAAGGCAATCCGGTCGACGCGCTGGACGTTTTCGGCAAGTATGTCCGCAATCTGCATATCAAAGACGGCGTCTACCCCCAGAATGGTCATAAACTCGGCCACGAAACGCCTATCGGCCAAGGCAAGGTTGACTTTGAAAAAGTTATAACCAAACTGCATGAACTCGGATTCACCGGAGAACTCGTTGTCGAACGCGAAATCACCGGCGAACAGCAGGCCAAAGATATTATGACCGCACTCGATTATATCGGCAAACTGGTCGATAATCTGAAATAAACTAATCTACATAAAAAAGGCGGAGTCCTGAACAGACTCCGCCTTTTTTATACAATTTTTAAAGTCCACTCAATTCCAGCACCTGAGATAAGTCGGGAATACTAGAAATTCCACCGTGCTTCAAGGTGGATAATGACGCCGCTGCCGAAGCAAAACGTGCGGTTGCCTCCAATTGCTCAACCGTCAAATCTTCCGGCAATACCCCGGTTTTCAATATCCAGCTAACTGCACTGCCGCCAAATATATCGCCAGCTCCTGTCGTATCAACCGGTTTTACATCCGGCGCCGCAATCCGGCAACTGCCGTTCCGATTACAGAGATAACAGCCATCCGCTCCCAGAGTAATCATTGCCAGCTTAACACCAAATTCATTCAGCAGCTTTTCCGCACCGGTCTCCGGAATGCATCCCCAGAGAAACTCCAGCTCCTCACCACTGATTTTGACCACATCAGCCTGACCGAGCCCCCAGAGGATCTCCCGCTTCGCATCCTCAAGATTACGCCACAGGGGCGGACGCAGATTCGGGTCAAACGTAATCATCGCTCCGTGGCTTTTCGCGTATTTTACCGCCTCCATAGTCGCCGAACGCGATGGTTCATCCGTTAAACTCAAAGTGCCGAAATGAAAAACCCGGGTGTCCGCCAGCAAGTCAAGATCAACTTCATCAAACTTAAGCTGCGTGTCCGCTCCAGGCTTGCGCGCAAAACTGAACGAACGGTCACCCGTCTCATCTATCGTTACAAAGGCAAGCGTAGTGAAATATTCCGGATCACTCAATACCCCGCGGATGTCTATCCCGGCATCTGACAGCGTATGCCGCAGAAGTCCGCCAAAGGCGTCATCCCCCACCTTGCCGATAAACGCCGTATGCGCTCCGTAACGCGCCAATGCCGCCAGAAAATTCCCCGGCGCACCACCCGGATGCGCCGCAAGCACAGGATAGCCATCCTTGTCCTGCCCGGTACCGGCAAAATCGATCAGAAGTTCACCTAAAGCAACTGCATCGTATGTCATAACTACTTCGCCTGCGGATATTCGTTGCACAACAGACGGTACGGAGGCTCATCCTCTTCTATCGCCGGAAAACGGCCGAGCTTTTCGTAAAAACGGTTGTCCGTATTGTCGTCATTGCACTGGCTTACTTCCCCCAGCAGCACGGCGCCGCTACCATCTTCCACCTCAAAATCATGGTACATATAGGGATAGATCGTTATGCTCTCTCCCGGAGTCAAACGCACCTGACTGCCCGCCGGAACCACCATCTCACGACCGTCAACATGCACATGGACGTCGCTTTCACGATCCAGATCTTCATCTTCGGTCGAATTATAAACCCGGATAAGCACATTGCCGCCACCACGGTTGATGATATCTTCCATCTTGCTCCAGTGGAAGTGCATCGGAGAATACTGACCCTCTTTCAGATACAACAGCTTCTCCGCGTAGCTCTTGGTGTATTTTTCCATCTTGAGATTGCCGTTGCGGATCGTTATCAGAGAAAAACCCATCTTGTCAAAATCACCCATGCCGTAGTCGGTGATATCCCACCCCAGCATATTGTCACGGATTTCATCGTAATCGTGCCCCTTGCTCTGCCAATCCTCCGGCGTAAATGAACAGAATGGCGGCAACGCAAAACGATAATCCCGGATCATCTGCTCCATCTCTTTCAACGCGGCGTTTATTTCACTCCGTTTCATAAGCTATTCTCCATATTATTCGCTTCAGTTTTAAAATTGCAATAATATATTGCCCGCTTGAGCTTTTTGCAAATATTTCAAATCGACAATAACATGCGTTATGAGTTGACAAATTATTTTTCTATAACAATGAGTATAAAGCTGTAAGAATATAAGATTCCAATAATATAATTTTTCAATAATCTTTTTCTGACAGTTAATATACTCAACCATACCAGATAGTAAAAATTTTTAAACAGGAGAGAAGCATGGAGTACACGTCCAAATATTATGCAAAAGAAATCTTGAAAGTTCTGGCCTATTACGGAAAAACCCCTTCCGATCATATCGTCAATATACGCAACGCTGTACGCGAATTGTCAGAAAAATGCCTCAATATTGAGCTAATGAATTCCGAACAAACCAGCATAAAAAAATATCGTCAGGATACCATTAACGGCAAACGGGGATTCCTGGTTATTCCGGCAAAATATTCAAAGACGGGAAAAAATATCTACGAGAACGATGAACAAGGTAATGCCATATGCAATTTTGCCGGAGTCCCAACCTTATTTGAACACTGGCAGGATATCGCAAGAGTTATTAACTCTTTTAGCGATGTTGATATCGGTTCCCCTGATTCAGACTGGGGACCTGGTACGAAAAAACAACAGTCCGGACAGGAGCAGATGACTACCTCCGACTGGAACGGCGAAACGGGGACTTACTATATTCATAGCGATACAGATGCATATACATGGGAATATTTAGCCGCTTCCACCGCTTTCAGATTACACATGGATGATTCGCCGGCACAACTGCAAAGTAAATGGAAAATTCTTTTCAGACATACACAAACCACTTTGGACGGCGAATTTGATGGCGAACTGCCACCATCAGAACAAAATGAGTCATGGGAAGTACACGGCTTGCCGTTTGTTCAGGATGAATTATCCCTGCCAGCTCCCAATGTCCCTGATTTTGATAACCCGAACCGCGTACACTTGGCAAAACAAGACACCAGAACCATTGCTTATACAACACTGGTTGCCAATGCACCTAAAATAACACTGCGGGAAATTAATGACGACCACTCCGAAGACGGCTTGATCGAAGTAGGATGCGTCCGGGAGAATTTTGCCGGAACTGAACCAAAAAGTTCCACCGAAATACGATTCGACCTCGGCGCAAGCTACAGCAAAGACGATATATCCATGCATTTATACCTGACCAACAGGTTTATCATTCCGGATGATCTCGATTTGTATTTCTACAGCAATGAAGATTTGCACCATCAAAAATATTTTACCCAGCTCCATACCTCTGAGTGGATCTTCGGAAAAACTCTGATCAACAGCACTGAACCGATCGCCGCTTTTTCCATTCTCGACCGGCCAAACGGCGTATCTGTTCCTATTTACTGGAAATTTGAAGGCGATACTCCTGTAATGGGGAAACCGGTAACCGGAAAACAATATACTGTTTACAATAGAATCAACGACCTTCCATCATCACACAACGCCATCGTTATGTTTCCTAACAACGTTGTACACGAATTCATCAACGACGTATTCCATGCGTATAAAAATAACAACGGCAAGAAAATATATGCTACATGGAACGGCATAACCAAACGTACCAATCTCTCAACCGGAATTACCACCGTTACCGCACCTCAGGGCGTCGCCCAGATAGAATTCAACGAAAACGGCAATACCACAAATGTCTCCATAGATTACTCCGACAATGACGTGCTCGCACGTAAAATCGAAACTTCAGGCCCCAGCAACACCGGATCCGGCGGAGAACCGGGAACCGGCGGTGATAACGGCAATAGACGCAGAGTGATCCTTTACAATTATCCGGACGGAAGCAATGTCCCAGTTACTATCAAGGATTTCTCCGTTGCCGGCGCAGTAGACGGAGTCGCCGGAGAAGATGATAATAGCATGATCCCAATCAGCTACAATGATCCTGCAACCGGAGAAGTATACGGTCAGCAACGCAATAATTTCGTCCGGAATAGCGACTCTCAATCCAGTATGACGGAAGCATATGTCAAAAACAACGGATCAACTGAAGATACATTCACCGTTCTCAAAAACTTTTCCTTCATTGCAGGCCAGGAAAGAGTAACGGAAGAATCCACCGGTTCAGAAAACAACCTCAGAACAACCAGATTCGGATACTGGAGCGACGTCGATTCAGACAGCCCAAGCACTGCAGGAGATCCAGCAGATGATGCCCAGGTATGCAACGGATACGGCGAATTACAGTTTAAACTCAATCCGGATAATTCATGGGAGTATTTCGAATATGACAGCTTTAATCGAATATCAAGAAAAATTACCCCGTTCGGTAATGTAACATTGGAATTCGATGCAAATGACAAGGTTATTCCGCCAAATACCGCTTTGTGTAAAACCATTGAATACGATTATTCCGCTCAAAGCGATGATGATATTGTCCCGCAAGGCGAAACACGGCCGCATCGGATTATCGAAAAAATTAAAAATATTGAAGTATCGCGCAAATACTGTATTTATGCCGAAAATGAATACCGCGAAGAGATTTGTACCGTCGCCGGTGCATTAGCCGGTGCCGCGTCAAATATGGTAACTGATTATATTACATATTCTTCAGGCAACAACGCGGGAAGGCCATGGAAAACTATATATCCAGATGGAACTATGGATATCTCAGAATATTCTTCGGCAGGAGGATTTGATTTTGTTACCAAATCAACCGGCGCGCCAAACAGCGCTAAAAACGCCATCGTCGACGGACAACAGATCATTGATAAAATTGATTCGGCCGGATATACCGTCGAAACTGTAACTAAGGATATTGCCACCAACCGGATTATCGATTCGCAAACTTACTCCTATTTCATGGGTAAGCCGCATATCAAAAATTATATGGACGGCTCTGCAGAAATCAAAGAATATACCTGCTGCGGACCGGTGAAAATTACCCACAGAGACGGTTCAACCACCGAATATCGATACTCCCCGGACGGACAAATCGTTATGACTGTGAAAAATGGCGTCGCTACCATGAATACTTATGACGCTGCCGGAAATAAAACTTCCGAAATCACCGGCCCCGCAGTAATAACTTCCGGAGCCTACTCCGTCGGCTGGCCACGCACTGAATCCTTGAATATATACAACGAAAACGGTGAACTTATAACTGAAAAAGTCGCCTTGCCAATGGTGGACTCCAATACTGTCCTGACGGAAGACGATTACGCGGTAACCACATATTCTAACAATATCGTTGACGGATTGTGGCAGCAAACCATGATCGCCCCGGACGGCGGAACTATCGTTACACGGTATAACGCCGATAAATCCGTTGCCAGTTATTCCGGAACCGCTGTAGATTACACCGTTTTCAGCAAAACCATTTCCGGCGGAGAAATTTGTAATCAGAAAACCGTCTTCTACGGTACCAACTCCAGCGCAACAGAAAAAATCCTAACTCAGTTCGGAGGACGGGTATACAAAAACGTTTACCCCACCGGATCCGATACCATTACTTTTGATTCCGCCGGACGCGTGGCAACGGTTACCGACCGCTACGGAACTACATCCGCCCATCAGTATAATTCGCGTGGCGAATTATGGCGCAGCTGTATCATAATGTCAGGAGGTTCAGGATTCGGTTTAAATGACCGTATCACGGAATATCAGAATACCGTTTCAGCAGCAACTGCTTCTGCCGCTTTCGGCGTGGTAGTGAAAAAAGTCCTGGAATATAACGACAATGCATCCAGCGGTACCGTAATCAAAACAATTGAACGATCCAATTGGGATAATTTAGAAAAAGTTACTGAATATGGTCTGACCACCACCAGACAAGTTACATATTACAATGATGCCGATGAACAGGGGATGAACGAAATTATCTCTTATCCGGACGGCTCTTCGGAAACCAACAGCTATTACGGCGGAATACTAGAACTCTCCAGCCACAGCACGTTGGGCGAAACTGCTTTCACATACGACGGGTTGAATCGGCTGGCTTCAGCATCCACAAATGACGGAGGAACTAACGTATCCACCACATATCTATATGACGCCAAAGGAAATGTTATTTCCGAAACGACCAAGTTCAATAACTCCAACAGCAGAGTAACCAGCCGCACATTCGATAAAATGGGACGGCTTATATCCGAAAGTCTGCCGGGTGGCAGAGTAATCACATACACATATACGGTAAAAGGTACTATCGCTTCAATCGACGGGTATGGTACCTATAAACAGCTTTATACCCATGAACGCGGATTGGTCAAAACTATGACCACATATCAGAACGAATCAACTCCGGAGGTGACCACATGGAATTACAACCAGGACGGTATGCTCATCAGCAAAGTATATGCTGATAATAATTCCGTTACATATTCGTATTCCAACGGTAGACTGTCTCAGAGGAAATGGGCCAATAATATTACCACAAACTATTCTTATAACGCCGTCGGCGATATTACCGGAATAACCTACAGCGATTCTACTCCGGACATATCATGTGTATATGACCGCCGGGGACGTATGGTTCAAGTGACAGACGGAGCAGGAACCAGAACCTTGTCGTATACTGTTCAGAATCTGCCGGACACCGAATCCCTGCCGTATTACGGCAACCGGTATATTAAATATGAATATGACTCTTGCAACAGAAGAAGCGCTGTTAAAGTAATCAATACCACGGATGGCGGTCAGGAAACTACCGAATATCAGGTGAATTATACCTATGATGCAATGAGCAGACTGGCTTCCATCTCCGGATTGAACAAGACCGCAACGTATTCAAGATTAAATGAATCCAACCGGATCAGCTCAGTGAATTTCGGCTCAGATTATCCGACGGTAAATTACAGCTATGATTCAAAATTACGGCTGCAGTCTAAGGGATTATGGAATAGATTCTATACCGATAAAGACGAAGTCGGATATATGACTCAAACCGGTAATATAACTATGCCCAATACTCTGGATTGGTATAATTATCATGATTCAAAAGGACAATTGACCCAATCCGTTAACGGAATACTTGGTGCAATGGGACCTGTAGGTACAAATTATTACTACAGTTATGACCAGATCGGCAACCATCTGGCGGAAGGTGTAACATATAATAATGTCAATCAGCCGTCCAATATGGATTATGACGTTAACGGCAATTTGACCGACGACGGAACGTATTCATACTCTTACGATGCTGAAAACAGGTTGAAACAGATACATAATTCATATTCCGGATATGAATTCTTATATGACTATTCAGGAAAATGTTATCAACGTAATACTCTATACTTTGACAGTGACGAAAACTCTGTTCAGTCAACCCCGGAAGAGTATTATGTATATGACGGCACGAAAAAGATTATGGTCGGCTTCCCAACGTCTTCCAGTCAGGAAAAATATGTCTGGCAGCCTGAAAGCAGCGGAGATAATGACGTAATCCTGTGGGATAACGACGGCGTTTACTCCACCGACTGCAATAAAAATGTAATAGCATACAATATTATTCCACAATGGCCAGGTCAGTCAGGATCAACTTCTTATTCCTACACTCCATTCGGTGAATTGCTTGCCAATAGCAGCTCAGCTCGCAGATTTATGTTCAGTAGTGAGGAACGATTAGGAGCCTATGAACTTTATCTCTATCCATACCGGGTATATCACCCGAAACTGAAACGCTGGATCACCCGTGATATTATTGAAGAACAAGGCGGCGTAAACTTATACTGCTTCGTCAATAACAACCCGTTCGCAAACTGGGATAACCTGGGAACAAACGTAGATTTTTCTATCGGAGCTGCTGTAGAAAAACAAAAAACAGGTAAACAACCATGGCATTTTAGTGTATCTCTTGAGGTAAAATATTCTCCTCTTGAAATTGTCGGCAGTATCAGTATTGGAGGACATTGGCTATTTTTTCCTAAAAAATTGTCTCAAAAACCGTTTAAGATATTAGGTATAAATGTTCATTTTGAAGCCGGTATAAATTTTCTATTAAAAGCAGATGTCAATTATCATGAATGTAACCCATCATCTTTAAAATTTTGTGCAGATGCTCATGCTTTTGGAAAAGCAGAATACCGAATGAAAAATTTCCGAGATCATGGCAAATTTTCAAGGTTCAGAATCGGAGCGTCAATCCAAGGTGGCGGTACAGTATGTTATGATTTATGTTCCGGAGATATTACAGTTCAAGGCGATCTTTCCGCAAGTGTATATGCAAACTTTGGTTTTAGTTTTTTTAATCGAACTTATAGTACCGGAGTTAGTTTTTCACTAAAAGAAACAAAAATAGGTAACATACATTTGATTGATTGTCCCACAAAAAACAATGAATAACTAAAAGAGTTCCCCAAAAAACCGTCCCCATAAATGAGGGACGGTTTTTTTATATCAATTCAATTTAAAAAAAACTGACGGTTAACTCTTTTAGAACTATTACAATATGCAAAAATTATAACAATCAAAACAAACCACAGTAGTATCTTATAACTTTTTTTAAAATCCGCTTGACATAACTGAATAATGGGAGTATCGTCTGAATAATAAAAAAATCTGAATTATCAACAGGAGTTGAAAATGAAGAGTATTTTTATCGCAATAGCTTTGCTGTTAATCTGTTCCGGATGTGATTCTCCAGCTGTAAACAACGGCGTTCCGTATCAAGCCGCATCAGAAACAGAAAGAGAAAAGTTTAATGAGCTGAGCGACAAATACGCCATGCAGGGATGGTATCAGATGCTTTACAGCCCGAATCCCGACTTGGATCGCGCCGCGGAATCTTTCAACCTGTGCCTGCGCTACAATCCGGATAACTATAACGCCTACTGGGGATTGGGCGTATTGCGCGGCTTGCAAGCTGAACTAATCTTCGCCGATCCGGAGAATTGTTTGAAAGAGAGCATTGAACTCCTTACCGAAGCTATGCAGAAGAATATTCCCGAAGAAGAGGTCAATAATCTAAAAATGGATCTGGCCAACGCTTATAACGGACTGGGCGCATATTACAGCGAAAAAGGCGCTGATAACAGCGCCTGTGATAAAAGACCGCCCCTGTCTGAAGCACAGAATATTCTGAAAGAGATTATTGCCGCTGAACCCGGCAACGGCAGAGCTTATTACCTCGCCGCTGTAAACGCATTTTATCAGGACAATATCCCGCTGGCCAGAGAGTATGCCTCTAAAGCTAAAGAACTGAAGTTTCCGGTTGATCCGGAATTCTTAGAAGAGCTGAAGTAATCCCCCCTCAGACGATGGCGTATCGGCTTTTTCTGTGACCGCGCCGTAGACAACCGGATTAAAGTGTTTATTGAGCGCTTCGCAGGAGATGGTAAAGCCATCCGCTTCCGCGGAATATTCAACTGCATCCAACGGCAACGATTCGGGATAGACGCCGCTTTCAACTTTGCATTTTACCGCCAGCAGCAACGCTTCTAAAACATCCAATTTAGCGACGGCATTCTTATAGGCCTCTATCCAGCTATCAACGGCGGACAATCTATATTCCGGCCGCAAATAACCGTTGTACGCCTCTTTCTTTTTCAGCACCTCCTGATACAAGGCGTCGTCACCGTCGGCCAGATATTGCGCAAAATAACGGCTTAAATCGCGACTCAAAGCGACGGCTTCCAGCTGTCCGGCTTCCGACAATTGCGGCTCAAGGTGCGATTTGAGAAATTTCATATATACTGCGTCGTCCATGGAGGCTTCAAACAAGTAGGCTTCCCGCCAACGCTGGTTGATGCCCGCCTGCAACATCCGCACTTCCGCCAGCAGAGCATCGAGTTCCGCCACGGAGAGAGCGTTGAGCGGCGACGACGAAGCGGTATCCTTGATGGCTTCAAGGATAATTCCCATTCTGCTGGAACTTATGAACAACCCGATAACATACGGATAACCGGCCACCGCGGCGTCAAGCCGCAACGCGGTCAGCAAAGAGGAGTAGACCACCTCCGGCTGACCTGATTCAACCCCGTATTTATAATTCAACGCCAACAGACGGGTGAAATCCGGCATTGCGACGATAAAGTCCAGCATAATATCCGATGAGGAGCTATTATAAGTGGAAAAATCAACCGGCGGAAGCTCCGTCGCCAGAGTCAGATCCTTTATTGCCGCATCAAAGCCTGGAATATCCGCCGCTTTCGGATTTTCACCACTAAGCACCCCTTTCTCCTGGTTGACATATTCCACCGTCCGGCTCAACGGCTGATAGGCGGTATTCTGGTTCTTCGCAATGAATTCGCCGTCAGGATGTTTGATGAAATCACGATTGCCGGCACATCCGCAGATAAACACCAATGCAAACAATAATGGCATGAACGCTTTTTTCATTTTATATCCTCCGGGTTAATTGGATTTTATTATCTCTGAATCAAGTTCAATGGAATTTTATTGCGGGGATTCTCCGTTACCATTTTGTTTGGCGGCCTGTTCCCTGCAACAGTCAATATGCTTCCTGGTATTAATACAAAGCATAATAATCAGAATGGCATAGCAGAATCCTATAAGAATAGTCAATATGACTCTGTCAGAATATAACCCGCAATAGGTGATGCCAAGTACCAGTATTATCGCCAGCCACAGAAATATTCTGAACTTGCTCCTGGTTGCAAAAATGAAATTAAGACCGATCAGCAACAGCATTGCGCATAATACATCTATCATAACCTTCCTCTTTTTACCAGCATCCCAGATGAAACAAGCCAATTAGCCATGATACGACAATCAACAACCTGCTGTAACCATCTTATTGACACAAAGATTTTTCAGCAACCGATTAACTTTATAATGTAAACAAGATTATATCAATAGTTTATAAAACTATTTCGCCGCAAAAAAGTGCTATTTGACAATCTTGCCCGGATTCAGAATGTGATTCGGAGCTCCGGTTTTAAATGAAAGAATATCTCAGCCTACTTGTTGTCCGTTTTGCAACTTCCGTTTTGCCGGGCGGCAAACTCTCTACGGTATGCAATGAACCTTCTGGCATTAAAGCCAAGCATAATAAACAAGATTGTATAACAGCACAGTATAAGTATGAGAGCAGCAATATTTTCCGGATATAATCCGCAATAAGAGGCGACAATCGCCGCCAGAATTACCACGCCGATAAATATTCTGAATTTGCTTTCTGTCAAATAGAAAAAGCTGACGCCGATCAACAGCAGCATTGCGCATAATAAGTGTACCACCATAATTTTTCCTCAATCAGATCAATTGTTATATATTCTTTTAATGTATTTCAGAATCCCCAGTGGCAATTGGCTTTTCACTGTTTTCCGGCGCAGATGCCGTTACTTTCCGCCTGGCAATGTACTCTTTCCGGTAGAAGAAAACCATCATACCCATGGCAATATAACAATACGCAACTATCACGACCAGAGATAGCTCTCTGGAAACTGCGCCGCTGGTAGCGAGTATGGAAGCCGCCAATCCGGTACCGAAAACCTCCGTCTTGAACTCCTTTATGCCGAATACATAATTCAGGCAGATCAGCCACAGCAGCACATCCGCTATGGAAATTATAAGATTAATATCCAGCCCATACATCATATCCTCCTTAGAGTTAATGAAATTTTATTTATCTGTTTTTGCCATGAACCTTTTCCGTATATATTTGATAATATAATCTTTTATTATATTTAAAACAGCCAGTACAACTAAACCCGCGATACAACTCAGAGCAAGTATGACAAACGAACGCTTTTCCGGAAACACTCCGCTGCATGAAACTATAATGACACCCAATACAGCCACCATAACAAAGCCGCTGTACCTGGGAATAGTCACCATATACGCCACGCCTATCAAAAACAACAGTGAACTTAATATAATTAACATTTTCAGCCTTGGTCAATATTATTTCCGTCCTTTTCCGGCTCCGACATCACTGCTTTGCAGGTCGCAATAAACGGTTTCAGATGAAACCATATATACAGTAATAATACAATATAACAATATGCCAGCATCAAATACAAGGCATACGCGTCAGCCTTTTTACTGGCAACAGCAGATATTGCTATACAGGAGAAAAAGACTTTTGTATTGTATTTTTTTATGGTAAGTATATAATTAAAACTGATGAACCACTGCAACGATTTTATAATAGTTATCGCAAGATCCATGCTTACCATGTCCATAATTTCCCTCGGCTGACGGACAATTCATTCTTGCTGCGAAGATTTTTCAGCAACCGATTAACTTTATAATGTAAAAAAGATTATATCAATAGTTTATAAAACTATTTCGCCGCAAAAAAGTGCTATTTGACAATCTTGCCCGGATTCAGAATGTGATTCGGGTCAAACACCGATTTTATCCCTGCCATGATTTCGTGCCACTCCGGAGATAATGACTCCGCCAGATACTCTTTTTTGGCAAAACCAATACCGTGTTCCCCGGAAACCTGCCCTTTCAGCTCGCGTGCCCGGGTATAAAGTTCATCAAACACCGCCCCCAGCACCCGCGGCCACGCCGCATCATCCAATTTATCCCGCAATATATAAATGTGCAGATTACCATCCCCGGCATGACCGAAACTGCGGATGCGTACATTGTATTTATCCTGAAGCTGCGAGGCAAAATGGATAAATTCCGCCACTGAACGGCGCGGCACCACTACATCACACTCGTCCATCTCGGTGGTCGAACCTTTGATCGCCTCCAGAAATGCTCCGCGCGCACTCCAGATCGACTCATTGCGCTCCTGCGTGTTCGATATAAAGACATCCAGCGCACCGGCGTTTAAACAGCACTGCGCCGCCTGCTCATACGCCAAGTCCACTTCGTGTTTGCTCGCGCCGTCAAACGTCAGCAGTAAATAGGCGTTACTGCTGTGATCCGGAAACTTCCGACCTAAATACTCCTCGGCCGCCAGTATCACCTCGCGCTCCATGAACTCCACCGCCGTCGGCGTAGCCCCGGCACGGATGATCTCCGGCACCGTCCCGATCGCCGTTACCAGATCCGGAAAAGGCACCAACAGCGTTATCTTATATTTGGGCAACGGCACCAGTTTCAGCGTCGCCCGTGTAACCACCGCCAGCGTCCCCTCCGACCCGACAATAAGATCGCGCAAACTGTAGCCGGAACTGTTCTTCGCCACCTTGCCACCCAGCTCCAGTATCGCCCCCTGCGCCGTTACCACCTGCAATCCACGCACATAATCCCGGGTAACTCCGTATTTGACCGCACGCATTCCCCCGGCGTTGGTGCTGATATTGCCGCCGATCGTCGCCGTCTTCTCCCCCGGATCCGGTGGGTAGAGAAATCCGGCATCTTCCGCATATTTCGCCGCCTCCATCAGCAGAACACCCGGCTCAAGTGTGAGCGTCATATTATCTTTGTCCAATTCAAGAATCCGGTTCATTCCACTCATATCCAGCAGAATTCCACCCTCAATCGGCACCGCACCGCCCACAAGGCCAGTCCCCTGCCCCCGCGGCGTTACCGGAATCAGCCGGGAGTTGGCGTATTTCAGCACCCCGGCAACCTCTTCCGCATTCGCAACTTTGATCAGCACATCCGGATTACGGCGGACTCCCGATAACTCATCGTGACTGTAATCCTCGCCAATCGCATCCCCGGCAATCACCCGCTCAACTGATCCGATTATTCCGCGCAGAGCAGCAACATCCGCATCTGTAACTGTATTGTATATTTTCTTCATGCCATACTCCCTTTGAGCCGCTCAATCAGACGCGGCACCACACTGTATAAGTCGCCGCAGATTCCTACATGTGCAATTTTGAAAATCGCCGCCTCCGGATCCGAATTAATCGCAACGATAAACTCAGAATTGTTCATACCCGCCGCAAACTGAATCGCTCCGGAAATTCCACAGGTGATTATCAGTTTGGGCTTGACCGTCCGCCCCGACAATCCGATCTGTCTGCCCGCCGGCGCCCAGCCGCACTCCACCAGCGCCCGGCTCGACGCCAGTTGCCCGTCCAGAAGCTCCGCCAGCTCGTGCAGCATCGCCAAATCCTCCAGCTTCTTGACTCCGCGCCCCGCCGCAACAATTATCTCCGCATCCTCCAGCATCTTTACCGGCGGCTTCGGCTTAACCTCCAATACCTTGATTCCAGACCCCAGAGCCGATGGCGCGAGCTTGCGTTGAATCACCTCCGCTCCATCCCTGCGGCACTTCTCCGGAATTGAAAATATTTTATAGCGTACTGTAGCAAACTGCGGCCGGTGGCGCGGAGTGTTGATGTGCGCCATAATGTTACCGCCATAAGCCGGACGGATCTGATCCAGATCGGTATCCGGCTGAATATCCAGAATCGTACAATCGGCCGTCAGCCCAGTGCGGAAGCGTGCAGCCGTACGCGGCGCCAAAGACCGCCCCACCGTCGTCCCCCCAACCAGCACTACCGACGGATGAAACGCATTGATAAAATCCTCCAACGCCGCCGTATATGGCTCGATCCGGAAATGTTCCAACTCCGGCTGATCGTATACCACCACTTTGTCCGCTCCGTAATCCAGCAACTCTTCAGCAACCGGAGCAAGCCGGAATCCAAATACCACGGCATAGACTTCCTGCGCGCTCTTTTCAGCCAGTTCACGCGCTTTTCCTAGAAGTTCAAAGCTCACCGGATGCAGTTTGCCCGCCGTGACCTCCGCCACGACCGCAATGCCGCGCCACTTACTCTTATCTGCCGCCGGAGCATCGTTTTCAATCAACTCAAAAGCACCGGCCGGCCCCTTCTTTATACAAATACGGCACAGGCGGCAGCCGGCGTTTATCGCCACCTTGCCATCGTTTACCTCAATCGCACCAAAAGGACACAGCTTCAACACTGCATCGACGTCGGCAATCTTTTCCTGATGTATGATTATCTCAGTCATAACCGTGTGCGCCTTTCAGAGTTTCTGGAGAAATTTATTGTCATTCAGCAATTCAAACAGGCGGTCGCCCAGTTCCGCCCCCTCCCCTTCAAGCATAATATGCTCCTGATGAGTATCCGGTGGAAAAATCCGCTTGACCTGCGTCGGCGAACCGTTCAATCCGTAGTGGCCGGCATCGCGGTCGGGAAGATCGTCTAGCGTCAGCCAGTTTATCGCCCGGTCCACCGTTGCCAGCTTCAATTTATATGATGGAAGACGCGGCTCGAATATCCCCTTCTCCACCGTTATCAGGCAGGGGAAGTCCACGTCACTCGTTTCTATGTGCGCCGGCATATCCATATCAACCGTAATCTTTTCCGTATTAACCGCGTGTATCCGGCAGACATTCGTCACATGCGGAATGCCCAGAAATTCCGCCAGTTCTGCCCCCACCTGCGCAGTGTCGCCATCCGTAGTCTGCTTGCCGCAGATAATCAGGTCAAAATCACCAATCCGGCGCACCCCCTGCGCCAAAGTGTAACTGGTTGCCAGTACATCCGCACCGCCAAAACGGCGGTCGGAGAGAATAAATCCTGAGTCAGCCCCCATCATGAACGCTTCGCGCACCGCCTCTTCGCACTGCGGAGGCCCCATCGTAAGCACGGCAACCGAAGCGGAGTGTTCTTCTTTCAAGCGCATGGCGGTTTCCAATGCATAGAGATCATACGGATTCAGCTTGGACTCCACCCCGTCACGCTTCAATGTCCCGTTCTTTTCGTCTATCTCCACCTGCGTGGAGCGGGGAACCTGTTTTATACAGACGATAATTCGCATATCACTCGCAACTCCAAATAATTATTAACCTGTTTATACCGGTACGATAACACAGAAACAGCATCTTTACCAGTTTTTAAATGAGATTTTTTCGATTGATTTTCAGCCGGGTTCAGGCAACAAAAAAGCGGAGGACAAAATTGCCTCCGCCTATTCGCCGCATTAAAACAGTGAAACTATGCGCCGCTTTCGCCGGCAATATTACATTTTTCTTTTATCCCGGCAATCGCCTTCAAAGCCGCGCCGGTATCCTCTGAGGATTCTCCGGTTACGGCATCATAAATAATCGCCGTTTGGCCGCCTTCTTTGTCAAATGCTGTTACAATATAAGTCCTAATATCAGCCCCGGCTCCGGCAATAACGCCTTCGTATTGGTCTTCAATCAACAACTTTCGCAGTTCGGCCGCACCATTTCTGATGTCGTCATTCAAGGTCAACTCATTTACGGCAATCTTTTTATCCTGCTCTTCTACCAGAAAAGCCTTATCCGCAATATACAACGCACTATACGGAACACCGCCGCCACCCCACTCAATAACCAACGCCCATTCAAGTTGCGCAAGGTCAAAGCCGTTTTTCGCTAACGCTTTTATTACATTCGCTCTTAAACCGGCATCCGCCCATCGGGTTATCAGGCTGGCCACCTCTTCTTTGCCCCAGGATACATCCCCGCCAACCGTCAGCAATTCCAGTTGAGCCGCCGTGTCTTTAAATTCAGCGTAGGCTTCAATATCTTCAGGCGTCACCGCCCCAAGCTGAAGCATCGAAATCATTCCCGCCAATACGATCCATGCACTCTTCACAGCTTGCCTCCGATGTTACACGATTGCTTTGTTAATAACTGCTTCCATCTATTTTAGAATATAGATATTATCAAACTATATTTCAAGCCACCGCATTAAAAGATTTGATTTATTTATCCAATATGTAAATCAAAAACAAACCCCAAATCAACTACAAAGGTATAGAATAACCAATATAGCAATCTCCGGGGTGGACGGATCCCCCGCGACAACCATTCCCCAAAAAACCGCTCCAGCGCAATTCCTGGAAGTGATATATAAAAATGATAATTTTTTTCAAAAAAAGACTTGCCTTTCTCTTTTTCCTTGTTATATTATTATAATAATAAATATGAAAAGGAGAGTTTGTATATATGTTGAAATGCAAAATATTGTCCGGATTATGCCTGGCGCTATGCGCTTACTGCGCATCTGCCGCCTACCAGTATAATCCGGTTTACGAAGGAACATTCGGGAAAAACGGCGGGTATTTTACCTTTGATTCCAATACCTCGCTGGTCATGGATGTGTGGACGCACCATACCGGAACCAATCCACTGTTCCAGGTGGTGGACTTCGGATATTACAATATCGGCGACAATAAGTTGTTCTCCAACCAGAATGGAGTGCTCGGCTCATTCACCGCAAATGACAAAATCGGCATCTGGATAGAAAACCATAAGGGCGAAATTTTTACTTCCACATATGTGCCGGGTTTGACCTTCGGCGCCGCCGCCAGCAACGGCTATAACGAATTCAGTATCTATACCGGAGAGGCTACCAATCATAATATCCCCAGTCATTACGATTATAAACTGAGCGGTCAGCCCCTGCCCGGAGTGTTGGCGACTCTCCTTGCCGGAGGCGCGGCTTCCGTCGGTTTCGCTAACAAACGCAAACGCAAAAATATGTTGTGAGTTTTTTATTTCAAAATATACATAATATATATAAATAAGAAAGAGGAGAATTTTATACCATGAAATCGCTTGTCATCGCAATAGTTGCCATAATTGCGAATGTCGCATCCGCCGCTTATCAGTATAATCCGGTTTATGACGGTTCTACCGGAAAAACCGGAGGCTATTTCACCTTTGATACCAATACCACTTTGAGCATGGAAGCCTCCATTTATAAAACTTGGGCTATCAATCCAATTTACAATATCACCGATTTCGGATATTATAATCTGAATGACAACGTTTTTGTTTCCAATCAGAACGGCGTACTCGGCTCATTCACCGCAAACGATAAAATCGGCATCTGGATCTCCGATGCCAAAGGAAATGTCTTTACCTCCACCGATACCGGTAAAAACGGCGCGACTTTCGATTATTCCGACCAGAATGGCAATAAGTTCTGCCTCTATACCGGCGGCAAAACTTGGATATTCCACCCCAATCACTATGAGTATGAACTGAGCTATACCGAATCTCCCACCGGTCAGCCCCTGCCCGGCGTACTGGCTACTGTACTCTTCGGCGGCGTCGCCGCTGCGGCCGCTACCAAAAAGAATGGCCGGAAGAAAAATTTTTCCGGACTTCAGGCCTGAAATAATTGCAAAATAATACAGATTTATTCCTACGCTGTTTACCGCATTTCCAGTAAAGAGGAACTACGGCAGTTATGACCTCAAAAACAAAGTTGAGATTGACACTCCTGTGCCTGTTGGCAATAATACTCGCCGCATGCATGGGATTTATTGTCTTCTTTGCGATCAAAACATATCGGCTGAGCGGATTGTTTAAAGACGCTCAAACGGCATTCGAACAAAAACAATATGACCAGGCAAAACAGCTGTTCCTGCGCATTATTTCCACCGACGACAATAATGAGCCGGCGTTTGTCTATCTCGCCGATATAGCCGAATTTAATCATAACCCTCCCGAAGCGCTCGCCTACCGTTACCGGGCATGGCAGCTCAATCAGATGAACCGCGAATATCAGCGGCAGTACATGAATGCACTCCTGATGAACCGCAATTACCCCGTTATAGTGGCGGAATTGAAAAAGAAACCGGCGGAAAACCTCTCCGGAGAGGAAACCATGATGCTTTTAATGGCCGGATATTATCAGGACGGCATCGATTTGTGGAGCAACACAGCAGAAAATTCACCCGGCATAATTGAAGCGGAAGAATGGGGGCAACTGGCATCCGCCGTATTTTTCGCCGGAGAACAGACCTTCGGGGAGACGTTGCAAAAGCTTCAGAATCTGTGCAAAAATACCGCCAACCCGCATATCAGACTTGAAGCTATGCTGGCTATGGCCACCATAAGAGGCAATATCGGCGAAGTAAAGGAGGCGGAAAATATCCTCCGACAGGCTCAACAGCAAAATTATTTCGCCGCAACTCCGGCGCTGGGCGACCTCTTCTGGAATAATAACGACTTTACAAACGCCATCGAAGTTTACAGCGAATATAACGACCGCTTTTTTTCACCGCCGGTCGTTATAAAACTGGTCGACCTGTACGCTATATCCGGCCAGAAAGAGAAACTGGTCGCCATGCGGGAAAATCTGCATCGGCAGACCAGCCGCAGCATGATCGAAACCGGATATTATCTGGACGCGGCAATCGCTTTTCTGGATAAGGATTATGCCGCCGTATACAATTATATGCGAACATTGAGACCGGTGATCCGAACTCCGTTCTCCATGCTTATGGCTATATATGCCGATATAGACGCCAATGATCTCGCCCTCGCAATTCAGGATTACAGGACTTTTCTCTCCATGCCGCCATTCGCCGATTTCCAGCAGAGAATCTTTTCCCTGCTTCAGGAGTATCTGCTTCACAATTTTGAACAGAACAATGACAGCGCAAATCTTTTGCAGCTCGCACTGATGTTGCAGGATTCAGCTCCGCCGGAACATGATTACCGCATAGATACTATTGTGCTGATGGAAAAATTAAAAAATAACTCCCTCTCGTCGCTCGAAATGAGCGACGCGATAAAAAAATTCCCCGGCAATGCCGAAGTACTTATGATCGTAGCAGAGTTTTTCTATAAACAGGAAAACTATGAGCAGCTTTTGAATACGATCGCCGCCCTGAAACAACACAACCGCATCTCCAGAGAATTATCCCTTATGGAGATTGCCGCCTTGAATAAACTCGGCGCGGAAGAGCGGTGCGCCAACGCATTCAAAACGCTGATTGAAACATATCCTGATGAGGAAAATATAACCCTTTTCTGGCGATTCATCAACCAATATCAGCGCAAAGAGGATTTGAGCTTCCTTGAACAGTGGTGCAACAGAAAAAATCTGGCAACCGACTTCATTCCATTCTGTCAGGCGGAAATAATGCTCGCAAACGGCAATACGGAAGAGGCGCTGAACCTATTGGACAACGCTCAAACCGGCAACTCAGATCTGCTGTTCCAGGCAGGTTTGAGATTGGCCGAAAACGGACGCACTGAGTCCGCAATCGCCAAGTACCACGCAATGGATGAAAATAATCCGCTTTATATTTTTGCACTCCTTAATCTGTCGGAAATTTACGCCGAAAACAATATGCCGGAAAAGGCTATGGCTATGGCCGAAGAGGCATGGCGGAAACAACCGGAACTCAATTCCGCAAAGTTGTGCCTCGCCAGAAGATTGACTGAAAATAACAACCCGGAAAGAGTATTGGAAATTATTCAACTGCCGGCTTATAAGAGTACAACCAGCGAAGAGATGCTGAGCTTATGGGTGAAAGCCATGGAACGCTCTATCGTAACAGAATTTAACGATAAGAGGTTCTCTTCCGCCCAAACCAAATGCAACCACTTGCTGATTTATCAGCCGGAAAACCAGCTGGCGCTTGAATATCTTCAGCGTATTGCCACGTTGAACAGCCAACCGGCACAATGTACGGGGCCAGCAGGCTATGAAAACTAATTTGAGAAAATTCGCCATATTTCTGATTTTCTCCGCAATGACTGCATACGCCATAGTTTTTTCATGGCCAATGCTTTGGACTGACGGCTGGGAAACGCCATGGATTTTACTCTTGTTATCCGGCACTATGGCGGTTCATCTTTTCAAACGCTTTATTAAATCCGATACCCTGGCTAAGCACGGCAAGGCAGACAAATTAGCCGCATGGATGCTACTGCCAATAGCAGTAGCGGCCGCAATTATACCTTATTCAGATAATCAGATTATAACAACGGGGACGGCTGTTATGCTCGTCGTTCTCGGATGTATCTCGTTCTGGGCGTCTATCAAAATGGCCGCGCTTTCAATCGGCCTGGCGGCGCTTGATTGCATTATAATACCAATTCAGGATCAATTCTTCCTCACCTTGAGCCAGCCTTTGAGACTGATCTCAACCAATGTATCGGTTTTTATATTGAAGTGCTTCGGAATGCAAATAGAAGCATTCCTTACTACTATATATCTGAACGGCGCCAACATTGCCATAACCGACGCATGCAGCGGTATCCAGCAGTTTGAAGCAATGCTACTTTTGGGATATTTTATCGCACGAAATCAGCAGAAACTCCTGAAATCTGCCGTCTTCCAATACTGCTTTATCCTGCCGGCTATCATTGCGGCTAACGCCATACGCATCATAATCACCATATTGCTGTATAATTATATGGGAGAAGAGGTTCTCTCCGGCACATGGCACCAGATGCTGGGATTCGGACAAATCGCCGTTACTTTGATTGTCCTTTGGGGGGCAGGCATTATAATCCGGGAAATTACCGGAGAAACCGGGGAAAAACAGCAATGAAAAAATTTATCCCCGCCATCATCAGCGCCGCCGGAGCTATACCATTGATGTTTACCATGCCATATATAATCAATGCATGGCTAAGCTCCAAACTCGACCGGTGGGATTGGGGGTTTCCCGTTCTGTTCGTCATAACGGCCGGGATTACTGTACACGCCTGGCGCAATATGGACAGATATTTCGACCGGAGAGCTATTGCGCCTTTGCTTGTTGTTGCCGCCATCGCTGTGCTTATGATATATATGAGCATTTACGCCATACTCATATTTGCTCTTGTTATACTGTGGTGGTGCCTGATATGGCTAGCTCAGGGATGGCCGCGGGCTTACAGAATTCTGCCGCCGTTCGCAATACTCTCGCTTATGACTACATCCAGCGGATACTGGATCGGATATTTCCTCAATTTACCGGAAACCGAAGGCGTGATTATCAAATTTTTACTGTCGGCTCTATTTTGTATATGGGGGCTCCTGAATTATAAGGTGAATTATCTGCCCCGGCCGGCCGCACTGGGGTTTGCGGCGGCAGTGGCGCTCGCCATAGGCATAATTGTCGGAGGGAAAAACTTCTCCCGGACATGCCAGCCGCTACTGTTGGACTGCACCGCCAATTTCGCCGATTTCCTCGGACGAAAACAGTCTCTGGATCCCAGTTTTGCCAGATTTTTCCAGCAGAGCGAAGTGCACGATTTTGTTTACGCCGATACCGCCGGGAACTCCGTCTCCGTACTCGAAATAAAATGCGGAGACAACGTTCACGAAATTCACCCGGCTTCACACTGTATGCGCAGCTCAGGATGGGAGATCGTGTCTGAACAACTCGTCACCTATACCATCAATGGACAAATAGTGCAGGTTACGGAAATTATAGCCAAAAATAGAACCGCTAATGTATTGATATGGTCGTGGTTCAGCAATGACTCACTGTCCACCGGCAGTTTCCTTAACTTCCGCAGATTGTGGAACGGCAAAGCTCAATGGCGCTCATATCAGGTGTCAACCAGTATCCGCAAAGACCGGGAGCAGGCCGAAAAACTCCTCTATGAATTTATTTCCGCATTCCCGAAACTCAACGGACAGCCGACCCCCGACGGGAATACCGCTCCCGCAGAACCCGCCAAATAAATACCCAATTCCCTATCAGATAACGACGACAGAGCCGACGCGGTTCACGGTATAAACGAAACAGCCACTCTATACGACAGCGGCGCATCCACCCCGGAGCACGCGGTATACGCTCTGAAACAAAATCAAACAGGCCGCCAACACCTATCGCTACGCCGCAGGACAACTCGCGCTGGTGAGCCAGTATCCACTTCTCCTGTTTGCCTCCGCCCAAAGCTACAAGCAGAATATCCGGAGATGCAAGATTGATCGCTTTTATAATGTCCGGCTCTTCCTCTTCATCAAAAAAACCGTCGTGCCATCCGGCAAATTCCGCCTCAGGATAACGCTCCGACGCACGCTTTGCCGCCTGCCAGGCTACGCCGGGAGCTCCACCAAGCAGATAAAAACGGTACCCTTTCCGGGCAAGCAATGGAAACATATCGGTGCCATTAACATTCTCCGGAGTCGGCAGTGACAATATCTTACACGCCAGAGCCACCCCTGCCCCATCCGGAAAAACCCAATCCGCCGAGCACAACGCTGACGCGTAATCTTTATCACTATAAGCCAGATTCAGATAGTGCGCATTGATAAAGGCCGCAAATGTACTATGGCCGCGACGTCGCCCAATTGTCACTGCTTCACCCACCGCAGTCACCGCATCGCTCATACTGCATATCTGGAACGGCACGCCCAAAACAACTCCCCCTTTTTTCTGCCCGCGGCGGAATATCTCTACCAGCCCGGCCGCACTCTCCACCCAGGAAAATTCAGCCGCACGCCGTTTACCATGCTCAATAAGTCTGCTCCGCTCCGCCGACGAGGTGAGCAGACTCTCTATAACCGTGGCTATCTCATCGGGCGAAGACGGATTAAAAAGCAACGCCGCGCCTCCACCGCCAATTTCACCCAATGACGAGGTCGACGAACAGCCGCAGGGGATTCCATAATACATCGCCTCTATCAACGATAATCCAAAACCTTCAAAGTATGACGGAAATATGTAACACGCGGCATTTCTGTATACTGCCGGCAACTCCTCCGGCGCAATATAGCCCGTAAAATGAATATGATCCCGCAACGGCGAACGCTCCGCCGCCGCGTAAATCTCTTCCACCCCGCTCCAGGACGCTCCGGCCAGCACCAGATCGTATTTACGGCTCAACTCTGCCGGAAGACGTTCGAATCCGGCAATTAAACCGCAATGATTTTTACCCGGATGCTCCAGCCGGGATATGTAGAGTATATAAGGACGATTTATCCCATTTTTTATCCGCCACTCAACTCCTTCGTCCGCAGAATATCGCCCCGGATGGGGTAACGACAAGCCATTGTAGACTACACTTATCTTCTCTGAAGCAATATGCCAGTAACGCTCCAGATCCTGCCTGGTCGAGCCGCTGATCGCCGCTATTGCATGCGCCCGGCGGACAAAAAACGGCAGTACCTTCATAATATAAAACATTCTTACCCAAGAGTATTTCGCCTTTATATGATACTGGGATAAATCATGCACCACCGCAATCGTATAAACCGGATAATAACAGAACGCACGACGGTTGGCCGCTGAAAGTATGCAGAAATCGTACATCCCCCCGCGAATCAGAAATGGTGCAACGACAAGATGATATAACATGGAAAACAGCGGCGCCGCCGCCCAGCGTGGAACCGTTATGACCGGATAGGATGAAAAATGCTCCGCATCGGCGGAATCTATCAGCAGCGTCAGCTCATGACCCGCCTGCGACAACTCCCGGACAATATTGTCTATATAAACCGAAATTCCGGATTTCCCCCCATCATAAGGAATACACGAAATCAAAATCCGCATCCCGCATCCTCCAGCAATTTGCCCATCCGCTCAACATAACTCCGCGGCGAAAAACGCTCCGCCGCTATGTCAATACTATTGCGGCTGTACTCCAACAGACGTTCAGGCTTTGACGACCACTCCCGCAATACCTTCACCGCCAGATCCACCCCGCCGGCCGGCAGCAACACACCGGTAACCCCGTCGGTCAGCCACTCCTTACAGCCACCCCGATCAAAACCTATCTGAGGCACCCCATTCGCCAACGCCTCCAGCCCACCGAGTCCAAAAGGCTCCTGCCAGCGAAATGGAAATAATACCGCATCCGCAGAATGCCAGAAGCGATCCGGCGGGGAAACCCAGCCGGGAAATTCAATCTTGTCCGCCAGCCCCGCACGCCTCGCCATACGCTCAAGTTTTACCCGGTCTTTACCATCCCCAACTATACACCCTCGGAACGGTATGGCGAGCTTCGAGGCTATATCCAGAAAAATATCCGCCCCCTTGCCGCGTATCAATTGACCGATAAACAGCAAACGCAATACGCCGCCAGGCACAAAATCCCGGCGTTCACCCCCCTTGGGGCGGATAAAAGGCGGTATTATACTGATACGCTCTCCGGAAAATCCATTCCGGAGCAGATTATCCCGCATAAAACGGGAAAGCGTTACTGTACGCAGTGTCTTCAGCAGTTCCAGCCGGGCGGAAAAATGCAACATCCGCTCTATATGCCAGCTGCGCGGATTGACCGCCGCACCGCAGATTCCACAGCGGCAGAATGTGTACCTTCGCGAACAGTTGACCCGCAAAGGTGTATAATAGTGCCTGCGCGGACAGTATGAATCGTGATCATGTGCGATAAATACCAGCTTGCGGCCAAATTTTTCACGCAGACGCAACAGCTGTTTTAAATCGCCGGGCTTATGCAGAAATACCATATCGTAATCGTCTGCCCTCTCCAAAACCCCGGAAAGCGCAGTCACACGGTTAAATGCCGCTGAAAAAAGCTCCGCATCCCGGCTGTAAAAGCCGCCCGCATAATCCACCTCCCAGCCCAGCTCACGCAACAACTGACTGCTCTGCCAGATATAACGCTCTATACCGCCGGCAAAACCAATGTAGTCGCCAATATTGAGTATCCGCGGAAATTTGCCGTTCTTCACATTAAACTCCTGTACAAGGCCAACTGCTTGGCCACAACTGCATCCCAATCGTAATCCATCACATCCAGAGCCGCGCGCTTGACCAGCGACGCGCCTTCACGGTCAACCCGGCTGTAGGCGGACAGCAACGACGATATACTGGATGGATCAAATTGCAGACCATTCTCCCCGTCCCGGATGAAATCTTTCAACCCTCCGGCGGTTGACGCCAATACCGGAATGCCGGCCGCCCAGGCCTCCAATGCCGATATGCCAAACGGTTCATGCAATGAGGGCAGAATAAATATATCCGACTGCTGTAACGCCGCCGGCAATAGTTCATCATTATGCGGAACTCCGGGGATTATTGTCAGACGATCCATTACTCCCAGCTCATTCCCCAGCAATAGCAATTCCCGATAATACCGCCCGGAGGTTATCGGCCCGATTAACAGAAGATGGGTGTCGTCCGTACACGACAACAACTCTACAAGCAATTTCTGGTTCTTCTGATAATCTATCCTGGCCACCGATAAGAGCAGACGGCGATTATCCGGAATATTATAACGCTCCCGTATCGATAACCCCGACCGCATACGAAAATGCGCCGTATCTACCCCGTTCGGAATATATACCACCCGGCGACCGGGATAAAGCCGTTTCAAGCCATTCTCCTCCTCCCGGCTGACGCATACAACCGCATCCGCCCGGGAGACAGGATCAAATGCCATGCCGCGCACCCGGTCCCATACTCCGCCATACGGTATCTTCCATTTTAACGGAGCAAGCATCTGCGCCATCTCTCCGGCAGGAACCGCCGAAGCGCCGCCATGCAACGTTATAACCACCGGACAACGACCGCAACGGCGAATCACCCCCTGCGCCAAACGCCCACTGCAATGAAGCGCCATTATATCGTAGCCGCCATCAGCCAGATGACGCAGAAGGCCACTGCTATAAGGATTGCCGCCCTTTTTGTCCAGCGTAAGACGGGTTTGACGATTCAATGGCCAGTAAGGATAAACGTAATTAAAACGGTATACCCCAATACCTGCCACTTGCTCCAAGCCGGAGACCGAAAGCGCCGACGTCGCCACTATGTCCGCCGACGCGCCTAACCTTTCCTGCCGGACAGCGCTCTGCCAGACAACCTGTTCCGTACCGCCCCACTCCGAAAAGACAAAACGGCGTATGATGTGCGCTATCTTCAATTCCCGCCCCCTGCCCGGATTTTTAATGCGTCCCGACGGCCATTACGGAAACTGACACGCTGGATCACTCTCCGCACCGGAGCAGATAATATCTCCCCCCAGCCGGAAGGATGACGCAACAGAAAAAGCCAATCCCTCAATACTTCAGCCCACGCTCCGCAGAACGCCCGGAAAAATGAGCTCCCCCCACGGCTGAACATCAGCCCATCCGCATACCCCTCGCCATAAAACCGCCGGCGCAATTCGCCGCAAGTATAGTTGTGCGAATGTTCAACTATAGCGTCGGCAACATAACGCACCCGGCGGGGAGTCCGACAGTAACACCACTCTATATCTTCCGAATAAGAGAGCTCTTCGTTGAACGGCTCGGCCAGCAGCAGTTCACGCAAAGTCCCCGATGCCGCCAGCGAAAAATTATGCCGCCACTTCTCCGCAATCCGGCCATCCCCGAACGCGCGCAGATGATCTTTGCGCACCAGCCAGAATGCGTCGGCGCGCGGCTGCTGATTGGCAAATACAGCGTCGGCCACTCCATCCGCAAGCGGCTGAATCAGACGCTCCAGATAAAATTTATTTAACGGAGGCGCATCGGCATTGTTGAAAACAACTATGTCGCCGGAGCAATGACGCACCATGTGATTCAATACGCGCCCGGGCACATATACGCCGCCGGGAGATTCCAATTTCTTTATCCCGGCATAAGTTGAAATAACTTCAGCCGTGCCGTCCAACGAAGAGTCGTCGCAACAGATTATCTCAAGCGGATAACTACACTCCTGCGACAACAGCCCGTCAAGCGTACGGGCGACGAATCTTATATCATTGTGCGATCTTACTAAGACCGATATGCGGTGCGACATATTGACATCCGGTGTCAGTCCGATACAGAAAAGGAGTTTACCGCACCTTTTACCGAATCGTAAATCTCAAACACACGATAGACTTTGGTGACATCAAAAACTATCCTGGGACGCGGCTGTATGCAGGCTATCTTGATATTCCCGCCCGCAGAACGCGACCGGTGCAGAACAAAAACCAGCGCCCCCAGTCCGGAACTGTCTATATCGCTTACCTGCGAGAAATCCAATACCAGATCTATGCAACTGGACAGATATACCGACAGACGCTCTTTGAACTCTTCCGCACAGGATGATACCAGGCGACCACTCAACTCTATCACCCGAACACCATTCATCTCTTTTACATTGTAATCCATTCTTTTTTCCTCCTATTTTTTATACCAAAATTTTTTTATTTTCTTAAATACAGCTGCCTTTTCCGGCGCCGATACCATCCCCCGGTACGCCAGAAATAAATATAATGGCCCGCAACTTAAACCGGCAATGCAAAGCAATACAAAATCATTTATACGTTCCACCAACAGTATGTATTCCGCCAACGCCAGCAAAATAACCGGAATACTGAACAACAACGGACGAAATACCGTTTCAAGCAATACCGCGCCCAAACGTAAACCCGTATCCTTCAGCATACAGGGCAATATCAGCGCCATTGTGCTGAATAATCGCGACAGTATCGAAGTAATCATTATAATATATGCCCCCGTATCGGCGGAAACTCCAGCCGCCAACAGCAATACCGACAGCAATACAAACAATACGCTGTCAATAATATACGCGACAGCTAAAAATTTGTGCCGCTCCGCCATCAGCAGATACCTTTCCGGAATAAAACGGAATATCAGCCATAAATAAACCGATACCACCGTAATCCGGCTGATTAGAACCGCCGCATCAGATTCCACCCCAAGCAACGCACGGATAAGCACCCGGGAATAAATTATCACCCCTATCGCCAGCCCCGTGGCTAAAAAACTGTTCCACCGCATCGAATCAAGCAGTATGGCGGCTAAACTGCTTTGCTTGCGATGCGAATGCAAAAGCGCTGACAATGGCGCAATGTTCTCCTGATACGGCCCCGTAAACATAATCATCATCACCGGGAAACGACACCCTAAAAGATAGGTCGAAACCGATTCAAGCCCACAGAACGCGCCCAGCAATATCGCCGGACCACGCTCCCAGACCATCCGCATTACCGAAATAATATAGGCCGCTCCACTGAAATGAAAGATTTCTTTGAAAATTATCCAATCCAGAGTTATCCTTAATCGCAATCCGGGAATATCCCGGTAACAGCAATAAAGCAACGCCAACTGCCCAACCCCGATTATAATAAGCGAAAACACTAGCAGCGTCAGCAGACCTCCTCCCAATGCAAATATTATAATTATCCCGGCCAGCTCCACTACCTTTGAAACTATATTAATGTAATTGCGCAAATACATCTTTTGCAGGCCGACGACAATCTCTGTTATCACCCCGAGAGGAAATATCAGCGCAGCGCCAAAACCACTGCAGATAAAACACGCCCGGTAATAACTGACTAAACCACTGTCCACCCCATCCAGCTTTAACAGATCAACCACAAAATATGCCCCTATAAGCGTGATTATTATAATTACCAGCGACATCAGCAGATAGGTGCACAGAATCGTCGATACCGTACGGTTGTAGCGATCTATCGAGTTGCGCCACAAACCCGTCGCCGTGACCTTTTGCGCCGCCGCTCCCATACCGAAATCCAACAGCAACGCATAACAGAAAAATGACCATAACAGCCCCCAGAGCCCATACTGCGCTTCCCCCAGATCGGCAATAATCCAGCGGACGATCAGCACCCCCTGCAACAACCGTACCAGCATACCTATATAGTTGGTAAATGTATTTTTTAACAACGGAATCTTCATGCCAACCTGCTATGCCTTTTTCAAAACCTCTATCGAGCTCTTCATGTAACCGAAATAATCCGCAACTTCAACCACATTGTCCGGAATGCGGCGATTGGAGAGTATCGCCGCACGCGAATGAACATCCTCCGGCGCAAAACCGTGCATCCCGTTGAAGGCCGTCAAACTGAGATCCGAAGGTACCAGCTGTACCCCGGGATTCAATAGAAAAATCGCATCGCCAAAAATACGATCCTCCCGGTATATTCCATATTGACGCTCTTCCGCCTCTGTAAGCCAGCGCCCGGCATACTCATACGGCTTCAATAGTTCAGGAATACGCTCTTCCGCCGCCCCGGTCAGATAATAAAAACGCGCCATCGTAGAATCATAACACGCTCCGTAATCATGCCCGAAACGCAGACCGCCTGATTCTATGATCTTCTTTATGTCCACAGTTCCTGCCAGGGGCGTCATGCCATGGTCGGATAACACCGTAAAATCAACCTCCCCGCAACGTTCCGCCGTCTCCAGCAGAATTTCCACACGCTTGCGATACCACTCTAGCATATTCGCAATTTCAGGAGCTTCAACTCCACTGCGATGACGCAACGCATCCAGCCCCGCCGTATAGACAAACAGAAATTCACAGCCGCTCTCCAACGCCTTGCACGCGGCATTAATATTGTACTCGTCACTGCGCCGCCAGTCGGATATGTGATACTTTAACTCGGAGTCCTCAAGTATGTCACGCAGATTCAACGCCGGAGCAAGTCCGCCGGCGGCAAAAATATCACGCTTCTCAACATAATCCATCAACCCTAATTTCTCAAACGGCATCTGGTATAACTGAAAATAACCGGTGAAACCATACAGCCGCTTAATCAGCTTCGACAGCCAGTGCCTGACTCTGCCACGCCGCCAGAATGATTTAGGCCGCAATATTTTATCCAGCTTCCTCAATTTGAAAAACGGAGACCTCCCAGGCGCAAATTGAAACAATCCAAGATGTCCGTGCTCCGACGGAGACAATCCGGTGAGAATCGTGGGAATCGCACTGCACGAATAGCCGAACTGCATCTTTACCGGACGACGCTCCGGAAGTTGCTCCGCCAGAAAATCATAATGGCTCACAATATCCCACCCCAGGGCGTCAATAAAGAGAAATATTTTTATCCTTTTCCTCATACAATCATCCTTCTACACTATCACGGCAACCGGAAATATCCTTTCAATTCCCTTATGTCGGACGCCGGACGGCGCTCCAGCCAGTCTGACTCCGGCAACGATGCGCCATTCAAAAGATACCCAGCAGTGACTGCCGCCGGAGCAATCGTCTCCCAAACTGTGTATTCACTCGCCGGAACATTGTACATCTCAAGATTGGCCCAGCGACGCCAGATCGGCCACGCTTTGCGCAACGCAATAATATGAGAGTCGAAATCCAGCCCGCAACACGGCGCCAGCGACTCATTCACCCCGGCAAATCCCTGATCAAAACGCGCCGGATAAAATAATCCATGCGCCATGCCGGCATCCTCGGAAGAAATTCCATAGGTATTCATGTAAGGCGTTATGCCCGGAACAAACTCCGCAACGCCATCACCATAGGAAATTAAATCCAGAAAACGCACCGGATAAACCTCACCTAAACCACTGGTCATGGTCATCCCCATGGCGTTGGCTCCATTGTGAAAATCATTCGCCAGATATGCCCCAGCCAGATATTTGGACTCCCCGGTCAAGGCGTGAGCGACAATCAGCATCTCCGCACGACGCAACGGATGATATGTCCCCCAGGACATCGTATGTACCCACGCTTCATCAGAACCATACCAGATTGTCCGGTAAGGATAATTATTCTCCTGCTGCTCCAGCATCCGGTCGGCCTCGGCAATTATCTGCTCACGCCGGGCTTGACGGATAGTTTCAGGCAATTCAACCGCGGCCTCCTCGTTCCGAAAAACTTCAAGCTCTATCCAGAATAACGGCGACCAGCGCCAGGAATCACGCCGCATAACCGATAACAACTCCTCCGTCCGCCCGGACAACGGCGATAAATACTCCGGATCATTGAACAACAGCGACAAATTGTAACCGGCTTTCAGCAAATACTCCAACGCCAACTCTGAAGGTTCATGATAAAACACCGTTTTCCCATCATAACTGTATACCGACACCTTGCGGTTCGCCGGATTTATTGCATAACTCCACGCCCGGCGCGCCGAATCCCGGAAAAGCATATACTCTTCCTGCGCCCCAGCACGCTTCAACGCCAACGCCAGCTCGGCGGCATACGCCGCATATTCAAGCGTGCTGTTCAACGTCGCACGAGACTGATAATAGGTTAATCCCTCTTCCGGCGGCAACGGATCTCCGGGAGTGGGATGGCGAACCGTCTCTATCCAGGTTCCAACTCCACCATCCTCCTGCTGCGACGACAATAGATGACGCATCCCCCAAACCGCTTCATCAAGAATATCCGGAATGCCATTGCCGCTTTCGGGAATGTTAAGCTGCCCATCCGAAAAATTCTCCGGCTTCAGCAAATAGACCGCCGCAAGATCTCCAACTATCCCCAGATGATAGGGACGACGGTCGTAATCGGCCGCATCGTGCCACCCGCCAGCAAGCTCCAGAGCTTCTGCCGGAGACGGAATGTTTTCCGATATGAGACGGAAAGCATTTACGTTCACCGGCCGGTGAAAAGAGTCGAAAAAACCGTAATCGCGTTCCGCACTTCCGGCAGAATAATGACGGTCGTGCGGCGGAAAGGTTCCGCGAAATACCCTGGTGTGACACTCCGGCGCACTCCAGGCCGTATAACGGCTCTCCTTCGCAATCCCGCACCGCTTGTGATACAATCCGCGGGCATGAATATAAAATGATTCCGCCAGCCCGGCATCCCCTATACGGAAATTTTCACTGCGGCCAATCCCGGAAATGTAAAAGAAATAATTGCCCGGAATGGAGAAATCCGAAAAATCCAGCTCCAGAACCTCCTCCCCGGTAAATGGTTCGCCAGATTCGTTGACCGGATCAACACATCTGCTACGCAGTTTGCCACTATAACAGATTTTCCCCTCCGAAGCATCGATAATAGTAAATTCACGCCCGGCATAATCACCCAGCGGCATCGCGCCGCCGGTACCGCGCCACGCGCCAATATAGGCATATTTCTCCGGAGCCGACGGCATGTAGCCAACCTGATTATATTTATACAGCGCAGAACAGCTCTCTTCCGGCAAATAACGCCAGTGTAACTCCTCCCCGGTCGGCAATTTTATGGTTAACTCTTCCCCCGCCGGCAATTCACGCGCAAATTCCAAAAATATGTAATGCACCGCAAGAACATTCCGGGTGAGCGCCTCCCGCTCGGCATCGCCGGTAAAACCGGCAAGCCCGACCGGGTTCAGCCAGTAACCATGCGATTTCACCACTATTTCCTCCCCGTTGCCGCCCAATACTTTTATTCCGGACGCATCGGAGAACAACTTAGCCAGACGCGGACGAGTATCGGCAATTATCTCGGTAGCATTTATACTGAAACGATACTCCCGCGCCCACCCCGGCAACTTATTGAAAACACCCATCCTCTCCGGCAGACGACGGACAAATTCATCCCGCAGAAAATCACTGTACTCTCCCGCTAAAACAATGTTCCGCGAGTCCAGGAGCGAAACCCGCCAGACTCCGTGCACTTCCGCCCCGCTAACCGCCAAGCCATGCAAAATGCTCATTGCAGAAAAAATATATATTACCAGCCGGCGAATCATCGCAACACCCCCTTAAGCCAGTGTTCAATCTTGCGGCTACACTGATCTTTCCTGCGTTTGAGAAAACATAACAACGGCAACAGACCGGGCATATAAATTAAGACCAGCCAGAATAACCGATAACCGCCTTTTAAATTCAATTTTTCGCCGCGGGCACGACCGGAAATCTCCCGGAGCTTCTTCAACCGCTCAAAATATTTTAACTCCGGCGAACTGCATACCATCTGCGCCTCATGAAAATACACCTTGAAAACAAGCAGATCCCCTATCCATGGATATGTTCCACCCAGACCGCTGTTCCGGAAAACATCGCGCTGTGCCAGCGACAGCGAATACCAGTTCCGTTCCCGGAAATAATCGCCCTCCCGACGGTAATAGTTGAAACAGGCCGACGTTTCAAAACGAAGATAGTTATACAGCACCTTGTCCACACCGGCAATACGGTTTACCCTTACCAGATAGTTCAACAGAAATATCTCATCCTCCTGCATCGAAATGCCAGTATCGAACCGGATGTTGAAACGTTCCAGCACATCCCGCCGGTAAAGACAGGTCATTAAATAACCGTTGCAGCGTTTGGTGTTCAATAACAACTCAAGAAATATATCTTTTACTATGACCGCACGATCCGTAACTATTACATCTCCGGAAAAGGGAAAATTGGAGATGATACGACTCTCTTCCGGCCCCTTGTCCACCATCTTGCAACAACTCAATTCCGCGCCGCTTTTTACCGCGCCGGAGTACAGCTCCGCATAGATACGCGGCTCCACTGTATCGTCCGAATCGCAAAAACCGATCCATTCACCACGCGCCGCATCCAAGCCGGTATTCCGCGCCGCGGAAACCCCGCCGTGCGCAGATTCCAAAAGCCGTATCTTATCCGGATTCGCCAGCTGATATTGGCGTTCAATCGCCAGAGAGCCGTCGGTAGAGCCGTCATCTACAAGAATTATCTCCACCCCGGGCTCCGTCTGAGCCAGCAACGAATCAAGACAGGCCTCCAGCCGCGCCGCCGTATTGTAGACCGGAACAATTACCGAAATCTTAATCTCCGCCGCCATTTCATTTCCCTCCAAACCAGTTGACCCGCTTCAGCCGGTTTCTCACCCCATACCGCAACCGCAACGGCAAAATCAGCATACGACACAACCGCCGGTTACTGCGGCGCAACGAATAAGGTACAGGACTAGGCAACTCCCAGCCGCAATTACCCGCGTATTCCACCAAATCTATATAACGGTCAAAATGCGGATAGCTGTAGCTGTTCCACCCCTGCCACGGCTTGGGCGTGCCGACAAAATGTATGAACATCCGCTCCGGATCTTTGTCCAATCCCCAGCTCTCTGTCGCCCCCGGCGCACTGCGCGAAAAACATAAAACACTGTTCAGCGTAGATTCATCCAGCTGATGATAGTATTTCAAGCCGCGGTCCACCACCCCGACATCATTGCGCGGCAGACATTTGTTTATCTGCTCATCCCAGCGCTCCAGAAATCTGCGCCGGGAACTGTGCAACGAAAAACAACAGGCCGAACAGCTCCGGGATATGACCGCAACTTCACCCTCGCCAACATCATGCCGCCAAACCGATAAAACCGCCTCCGGAATCGCCTCCCCGCTTTCGCCGAAAGTAAAACCACGGAAAGCCAGCCGGTTCTCGGCCACGCCACGCATTCTTATGTGTATCCGGTCAATCGCTGGAGGCGGCAGAAGCGATGAACAATTACCGGTAAAATAACCATCGCCATCCACCCAGGTGATGTAATCCGTTTCAGCTTTCAGCATAACTGCCGCTTTGCAACAGGTGAGCGAACGGCCGTCCTCCGGCACAGCATATATTTCAACCCCGCCAAGCTGACGCAATATCCGCTCGTCACCGGCGGTGAATCCACGACCACCTACTAATACCGGCTCGTCCATGCCGCTTTTGCGCATCGAGACTATCAGGAGGAAAATACCCCATAAATAATTCCGGTCGCCTATCGTTACTATCGTATTATTCCTCATGACATGCCCTCCGCGGCAACCGGCGCATTCCCTGCCCCGGCGCGCATCCGCCGCTTTTCATAAACCACCAGAAAACTTATAAAGGCAAACATGATCATTAATTGATTGTAATTGATCTGCTGTTTCAGAATCCATTCCAGTACCGATTGCAGATAGGCTCCGCTTATTCCGCCAAGCACACCCACTGGAATATAGAAGAACTCCGTACCCGCTAAACGCTTTATCAGCCACAGCGCGGCAAATATATAATACGCAAACCACCCCAGCAATGCAAGCAGACAGGGAATACCGCACTCCGCCGCCACCAGTAAATAGATCGTTTCAACAATGCCGTCCTTATAGGTCTCGACAAAACCGCGTTTGGGATTACGGTGCGTACTGTAGGGATACGGCGGGTTGATCTTTATCCCCCAGTTGTTCAGCCCTACCCCGACCAACGGCTTGTCTTCTATCATGTTCATCGCCGCTATCGCAAAATTACGCCGCATCTCACCCGATGATTTCGGCGCCTCGATAAAACGCCCGACTACTTTGGGAAAAAACACCAGTAACCCTAAAATTCCAATGACGCTTAAAACCGAAAGCCGGAGCAGTTTGATTGTACGCCATTCCCGCATCAGCGAAAAGAAAACTACAATCATACAGACTATCGGAAAACATAATATCCCCCCACGCGAATAACTACGGAATAACGATGCGGCGGCCAATAAGAATATGAGCAAATAAAACCAGCCACGCCAATATTTCCGCGAATTCAAAAACGCCGAAAGAAAAAGTCCCCCAAGTATCCCCATGTACATGCTCATGCTGTTCTGATGCGGAAATACCCCGCGAGCCTGATAGGTCCCCACAAAGTGCTCTTTCAGTATCACCAGAAAATTGATCACCACAATGGCGGCAAAACCATACATAAATATCTCAAAATCCTGATAGTAATAAAGATAATAAAATACCGCAACAAACACAAGGTAGATCATTATCATCTTCCATACCTCAAAAAACGCAAACAGCGAATTCTCCGCATTGAAAAACGACGGCAGGCTCAAAACAAAATAGAGCAGATAAAGACGACTCCCCCAGTCCGGAAACGGCGACCTGAATCCCCGCGTGACAATCAACGCAAAAATTACCGTCAGCGCCACCAGATAGATGGCGGATACCTCCATCCCCCGCGACGTCCCGCGGTAAATCTCGTGCGAGAAGAAATTTATCGACGTCTGATTGAACAGCAGCACCGGCAATACCAGACCAAGCATCGCATAACGCTGCAATCCCCGGAACATAACCAGCAATGCCGTACCAGGGATTATATTCAGCGCCGCAACCACAAACAGCAAATACTTCGTCTCCATCCACAAACTCCTGTCAGACCTAGTTCACCCACCACATTACCGGACTGGTAAGAAGATTGACCAGCTGCGCAGTCGGCATCAGCTTGCGCACAAAGACATTGTATTCAGATATGTCATCCTTCGGAATATATACCACATCGCCGGCTTCAAGCATCACATTCGGTTTGCGCCCATGCAATATGCCGTCAATATCCACCTTATACATGGTGGGATTGGCTACGCCGCCGCGAATGATGATCGCGTAAGGCCAGTAGGTTTCGTTCACCCAGCCGCCGGTGGTCAGCAATTCAAGCAGACCAAGATTGTTGTCCCACAAACGCTTGTGCGGATTTGGCACATCGCCGATAAGACAGACCATGCTCTCCGAACGAACCGCAATGTAAATATAGTCCCCCTTGCGCAGAAGAATGTTGTTGAGACGGTCGCCGGACTCTATCGCCAGCGAAAAATCCACCGGTATGATCTCGCCATTGCGGATGAATACCGAATTCTTTAGATCCGCCGCATCCAGCGTCTGACCATCGTAATAACGCGCTGAAGAGCCCCCCGCCTTGGCAAAAAGATCCGCCAGACGCATCCCGTTGCTTATCGTATACATCCCAGGATGAGTTACCGCCCCGGCGATGGATGCCGTCTGGGAACGTATCTCCTGCGGCGAAATACCAACCTCCGGATTCTTTATGTAACGGGAGAGTAAACCCTCCAACTTGTCTGCCGCCTCTTGCAATGTTAAACCGGCAACCTCTACCTGCCCAATAAACACCATGCCGATATGACCGTCCGGAGTAACCATCGTCTTAATACTCAAATCGTCATGATTGTACACCCGGATTTCTACAAAATCCCCGGCGTTTATCCGGTATTCCGGCTCCGGCTCTGCCGCCAGCTCTTCCAGAAATTGCATCCGCCGCTGACGATCTTCCGCACTCATCCCGGATTCATCCACAATCGCATTGCGCGATGATACCAGATCGGGAAATTCATCGTAATTACTGTTCCAGCGATTGTAGCACCCCGTCAGCGCACCACCGCAAAATATAATCAACAGATATTTTAAATATCGGTTCCTCATCAGTATTCCCCCTTGTTGACCGCCTGTTCATCTTCAGACTCATTCAATACGGATATAAAATTATAACCGCCGGCCCGTTGCAGTTTTATCAGATAACGCACAAGTGAACGGGGCGTCGTCTTTTCCCCGACTATAAGCGCCGAGGATTCACAAATAGGCAGTATCTGACGGAAAAATACCCCCTTGCGCACCAACGGCTCTTCACGACTGATTATGACCGTATCGTAACTGTGTCTGAGCTCCTCAATGTCGGCTTTTAATAACTCAAACTCCGTCGGCGTAAGCGTGTAGGGATTCTCCACCGGGAAAAGCCCGGAGTCCTGATTGCGAACTGTGGCTGTATAGTCCGCCCTGATATCATCGGGAAGCGTATCTTTGCGTACAACCTGTAATCGAAAAATCTTCATACCACACATCGCATAGTTCCAGTCAAAATAATGTTGCAAACGATGGTTGAGCGTAGTGCCGAGCAAAGGCGCAGTGAAAATTACACGGGCTAAAGCTCCGGCACGCTGCATACGGTGAAACATCGTTTCAATTACAAAACGCTCATCCTCCTGCGTCTTGAAAAACTTCTCCGACGCCGGTATCGCGCCGATGGGATTCAATTCACTGTATAAATAAAGCTCCTTGAGATTGTAAACATTACCGAATACTATCGATAAGAAAACCACTATGAACGCCAGCATCCCCGTGAGAAACAGCGCGCCGAACAACGATATAAATATATTCAGCTTGGAAAAAAGCAGCTCTTCCTGGGCAAACTCGGCACGCTCCGCCAGCGCAAATTCACTGTCTACCGAATTTTTCTGATAGTTCAGCTCCACTTTTATATCCGCAACTTTCTGGAGATTCAATACCTGCGTGTCGTACTGCGTTTGAAGATGCGTATACTCCGGCATTATCTCATGCAACTGCTGCAACTTGCGCTCGTTTATCGCTATGGCATCTGTAAGCGCGGCATGAGAGTTCTGCAACGCAAACACCTCCTTGGCTATCTTTTCCAGCGCGGCGTTAATCCGGTCAATATTATCCAGCTGCTCCGCAGTTACCTCGCCTATATTATTCTCTTTCAGAAAATTCCTGTATTCCTCCTCAAGCTGAACCCGCTGCGACTCCATCGAAAGCAGTTTGGGATTGATCTCCGTATAAAGCTGACGCGCAACCAGCAACTCTTTATCCAGATTGGCCAGATCATTCATGTAATCGCGGATTCGCCCGCTGTATTGCGACAGCAAAGGATTATATTCGCCAAATAACGCCGTCAGCGACGCACTCTCATCTTTCAGATTGCTTAACTTTACGCTGAGTTCCGATAATGCTATACGTTGTTCAACCACCGTCGCCTGCAGCTTCTCTATCTCCTGCGCCGGAGACATCGCCTCGGAATTAATCGCGATACGGTGCATCGCATCGGTAATCTGATTCAGCGTGGATTGTATGTTGTTCTCCTGCGTGACAAACAGATTCTCCCATTTGCTGAGCTCCGAATTGCGGCTGTTTATATATTCCCGGATACAGAACTCGGCAAATGAGTTGGCCAGATAAACCGCATTCTCCGCCGTGTCGGAACGACTGGTGATGATAAACCAGTTCGTGTGATTGGAATCCTGCGTCAATTCAAGACGGTCTTGCATCATCACCCAATCCATCGCCATCCCGGAGGCAAATTGCTGGAACAGCGAATATCGCGACAATTGTTGCATAAGCTGATTCGAATCCAGCGAATCTATACGGGATGAGGTCTTGGGATAATAGACCAGCTTGGCCACCGCCATGTAGCGTTCAGGAGAATTTTTTACCCGGATCGCTAAAAGCCCAAGTATTACTACAAATACAATTATAAAAAATATCCCCAGCTGCACCCCATGCCGCAACAATATAATCTGCGTCAACTTGCGGTAAACATTGAAACGGCGCAACTGTTCCTCTTCAGAAACAACATCTGTAACCACGGCAATCGCCCCCCATCCTCTAATTAATTACTTTCCAGTTACGGTAAAAACGCTGTGTGCCTCGCGGATTCCCCCCGGATTCCATCCCAGACAAAATTATATACAACTCCGCCAGCATTTTAAACAGCGGCGGATCCATCACCATTTTCAGAACCGGCATGTTACCCGGACGAACCACCCATTTCACCTCATTAAACCAGCTTCTCACCCCCTGTTCGCCCGCCAGAATATGCAGTTTTTCCTTTAACGAAGATATTCCAGATACTCCGCCCAGCAGAAAATCAACCGCCGACTTCCATACCATGCAGGTTGTTCGCCACAACTCATGACAGCAAGCCGTGTTTTCTCCCCACGGCTCGATTTTAAAACGGTATGCCTGAGCGTAATTATCCGAATATACAACCGGCCAGCTGTGCTCTTTGACAAACGATTCAAATCCTTTTACACGCTCAGCTCCATTCCACGCATAGCCGCCACTGGCAATCAGCGACGCATCCCCCGCCCCGCCAATACATTTGTAAATATTCCGGATAATAAAATCAACGTCGGCGCCTCCGGCCAACAGCTTTTCTCCCGCCAGCAACAGCCCCGCGCCACGGTTCAACAACAACCTGATCCCCTCTTCCAGCGGCAACTGCCCCGGTAATAAAGCCGGCAACATAGCCATCGCATCCACCGCGCCAAACAGCTTGACATGCCCATGCTTCAACTCCTGAAACATAAGGCGGCAAGATACGGCAGGCAATTTTACCACCTCTTTGGCCGGACCAAAATCCACCGATATTTCAAGCAGTTTCCCCCACTTTTCCGCAACGCCTCTCAGCAAACTGTCAATCCGCCGGCGTCCGGCAAAACCAACTCCACGACTGAACACAAAGAAATCCAGGTCGTTATATAACCGGGCCTCCCCCGATGACGCCCGGAATACGCCCCCCTCCCCGCGACCATAGCCGCCGCCAAGATAGACGCAACAGCGATCTTCCGGCAACAATGCGGAAATATCCGCGGCTATCCCAGACAGCGCGTTATCCAACATATTTTCCACCGGCGCGTCCTGCACCGCAGTATAAAAGTTATGAGTATGCTCAGGGAATTTCATTGACAAACCAACGGTTGACCACACTTTTCAGGGTTATCTGCAAAATCGCACCAGGAGTTCTGTGATTTTGATAGTAGAGCTCATCCAGCATCTCCTGCTCTTTCGAATGCGGATAGGAAAACGATTCCGATATTTTAAAAACATAGTTGCGGTCGTCATGCGCCCATTTTATCAGACGAAACCGGCCGAATAAAACCTTCCAATATTTCAGGTAACGATCAACCGACCATTTGTAGCCCCATAACGTCGGACGCCACAACCACTCCAGCAAAGTAAAGAAAATCCACGGCAACAGAAAAAACACCGCCAGAAATAAAGCCAGCAAATATTCCGTAATATTACAGAGCGCTACGCAGGGACTCTCTTCTATGTCCCCGGATAAACCGGAATTTTCATGCTCAATAAAAACCCGCGACATCGGATCTATTATACGGTTGGCGACCACAATCTTTTCCGTAAGTTCCAAATCTGTACCGATAAAGGTGTTCGCCAGTATGCAGGAACGACGGATCTCCGTACCCGCGCCAACAAACACGTTGCGCCCCATTATTACTCCGCCGCCTAAATGACAGTTTTCGCCCAGACTCACGTTGTCAGATAAAACCACCGACGGAGTAATTTCACACCCGCGCTCGATTATCACGTTCGTCCCGACATACACTCCGGCCTCCACCGAATACCCGGGAAGAACATAAATACGCGGATTCTCAATAATCGCCATGTTTATTTCAAAATAATCCCGGATGCTCCTGAACCGGAACAACGGAACCTTGCTGCGCATTAACTCCCCATGCTCATAAATGTAAATGCCATCCGGCATTGTCTTAGTTGCCGTAACCGGCTCCAAATCGGATATGAGTTGTTCGTGACTGCTGACGTCAGGCAATACCGCCCCCCAGAAAATCATCGTCTTCTCCTTCAACATGAACGAGCGGTTCTTAGTCAGCATACCGGCAAAATCACTGTTCAAGTTGGCGCCGGAATAGGTTAAACGCATCGAATCACGATTCTCCCCCAGATTAGCATGCAACGCCGAATCATAACAGTAGTCCAGAATCTTTACCCGGCGCATTTTGAAAAACATACATACATCCAGAATATGCTCAATAATCGCCTTGCCCACAACCGGCAAAGAACATATACTCCGGTCAGGAAAAAAATAATCGCACCAGGTGTGACCCACGCTGTATGGACAAATTAACGCACGCATAATATCAGTACGCCCCCCTCCCGGATATAATGACCGGAATCGTCCGCAATAATATCCACAGATCACGCCACAGACTGCGGGATATGATATACTCATGATCCAGCTTCACCTGCTGCTTGAATGGCACGTCGCTGCGCCCTGATATTTGCCATAAACAGGTCAAACCAGGTATGACATTCAACCGTTTGCGCTCTTCCAGAGTGTAAAGCGCCACCTCGTGCGGCAACGGCGGCCGCGGCCCGACCAGACTCATGTCCCCAAGTAAGACATTCAACAACTGCGGCAATTCATCCAAGCTCAATTTGCGCAATATCCGCCCGATCGAAGTTATCCGCGGATCCTTCTTCATTTTGAATATTACGCCGTCAGTGGATTGATTCTGCGCTAAAAGTTCTTTGCGCCGACGCTCGGCATCGACATACATGGTTCTGAATTTATAAAAACAGAAGTAACGCCCGTATCGCCCAACCCGGATCTGACTGAAAATAATCGGCCCCGGCGAAGAAAGCTTTATCGCCACCGCTATAATAATAAATAAAGGTATCAGACAAAACAATCCCAGCAGAGCCAGCACAACATCAAACCACCGCTTTACCGTATAGGACATTTTTACAGTAATGTTCCAAATCCGCATCCGGAACGAAAATACCACGCTACGACCGGATCTGCGCTCCAACGCTTTATAGAGCTTCCGGAGATCTGTCTCCATCTTCTTGACTGAGTCTATATTCATTTCAGCTGGTTATCCTTCAGGTTTTCAGGCGGTTGGCATCAGAGCAGAATCAAGGCGCTTTTTCTGCAAAAATTTAAATACAAGCCGGACATCTGCCGCCCCGCAACAATAGCGGCAACACCAGCAAGCCCCCAACTCCATAATGCGGTAAACCGGCGAAACAATATGCCCGTACATCCGATATAACGGATAAAACACTGAAGCGGCTCCGGATAGATAGATAGATAGATAGATAGATAGATAGATAGATAGATAGATAGATAGATAGATAGACCGCCAACCGCGGTTTCCCAAAAACGATTTTTTATCTTTACCATTACTACAACTATCCTCTTCCTTTAAATTATTGATAATTTATATCAAAAATTTTTTAAATCTACAGCTGACATAATGGTTTTTAAAGAAAAATTCAAATTTTTATTCAAACGCCAATACCCAAAAGTTGTAATCTGGAGAAAATCAAGGCAAAACAGTTATGTCTCACAACAATCACCACCAACACTGGTACATTAGATGCGCATTGATGTTTTTGCAACTTAATTTTGTAAATATTTTTGCAATATTGATAAATTTGTATGCGCATAATTATCACGCGTTATTCTCGTGCTGAATATCTTCTCGAAAACATTAGTTTTTAAGCGATTTGCAAAATCAATAATTCATGATAAATTAGTCCGTAAATATGGAATATTATTAATTTATAACCACAAAACAGGTCTGTAATGTTTAGAACACAGTTTAGTTTATTGTTGCTCTCCGTTTTACTCCCGGTAATATTTGCCGGATGCAAAACCAATCCTTATACCTATTCCGACAACTGGGTGGTAAGACAAAACGCCACACCGAAATATTTTGCGGAATATGACGTGTTTTATGTCTATCCGGATTTGCAAAACTCAATGATGTGGGAAACCAATAAAGACTCCGCTGAAAATATTTTTAATTACGTCTCTTTTCATACCACCAATGTCTTCGGGAAAAAAGTAAGAGTGTTCGCCCCCCTGGTTCACCAGATACCACAAGAAGAATATTCCGCCATATTGAATTCCCCGGAATATAAAAATCCCTGGAAAACCGCATTGAAATCCGGCATACAGGATACGATTATGGCATTGCGCTTTTATCTGGAAAATTATCAGAAGGAAGAACAGCCTTTCATAATGCTCGGCCATGGCCAGGGTGCGCTGTATCTTTATGAGGCGTTGAAGTATTGCAGCGAAATCGAACCGGATATGGGATTTATAGCCGCTTATCTTATAAACGGGCAGAATTTATCGGTTGAACAGATTGAGGACGATTTCTTCTGGCGGGATATTAAAGTTGCCCGGGGAGAATTCGATTCCGGCGTAATCATTATGTGGCGCATTAAGCCACTATGGGCAGATGTCGATTCGCCGCCGGCTTCAGACGGGGGATATATTATCAATCCGCTTAACTGGCAAACCGATGACGCCGAGGCGGCGGCGGAGCTTAACTTGGGCGCCAATATATTTGACGCCAAAGCCAAAGTGGCCGACCAGATACGGCAGATACCCGGCTTCTGCGGAGCCCGGATAAATCCTCAAACCGCCTATCTTGAGTTATCCATACCGGAACAATTCCAGTATATAGTTGAAACTCCCAATAATTTGAATTTAAACGGATTCGGATTCTTTGCCTATAATATCATTCAAAATGCTGAAAGACGTGTGCGAACCTACAAGTTTAATCAGCAATGGCAATAATATATAACTGATCGCGTCTTCAGCCTGGATCGGTTGCGGCTGGAGTCAGCTTCCGGCATACTTCTGCTTCGCGCTGGGCGAGGAGCTGGAATTCCGCGTGCAGTATGCGCCTTGATTCTAAAAATAGTATTTGTCTACATGGGCGAAGCGGCGCAGGAGAAGGCGATTCGCATGTTAAGTGCGGCGGCGTCTCAAACCACCGAAGCCCCGGATAGCTACCGCCTTGCAATTACTCTCCACCAGCCTCGCCAAAACCGATCTCCTCCCCGCACAGGGAGTGGGGAGTGAAATGCTATCATCCGCGAAACGCTGAACGGAGTAAAGAAGTCTCTCCCCGCACGCGAGGATGAGGAAATGAAATTGATAATATCGATACTTCCGCCGCGACGGATGCTCTCCCCCACACAAGGTATGGCTGTGATTGCAGATTTTACGGGATCATGGCCATTGCCGCTGAAAGCTAAATTGTAATTACGGTAATTCACACCACTTCTGGTACTTTCTACATGACGAGACTGCTGTCGATGACTTCGATAAAATTTTACAGGGCTTAGAACTGTATTCACAATTTATAATCAACGGATTTGTGTTTTTTACAAATTCCCGTTTGCCGCTCCAGTACTGGCAGGTACCGCATTTTTTAGATTCGCTCCGGACATAGGTCATTTGGGTTCTCCTTTTTTACAGTTGATTTTTCATTATAAGTTCAATGCCGTTACCGGCGCTCTCTATTCAGCAAATATTATGCCAATTGCGCCTCTGGAAAAATCACACCTTCTTTTGCTCCTTTGGTGGTCGCTTTTTATCTTCAATGGTAAAAAATTAACCAGTTGCACGACCAAAACGGTAGAATCAAAGCTGAATGTACATATGGCATAAAATCTGCTTTCCCGCAGTAGCAAACAGTAAAAAAACATAATACAGGTGTGAGGATGGATTGGCAGGTTACTATAGATGATGATCTATTTTATTATCAACTGCCCGGCGTAATAGACGACGAAGTGGTTGCCCCGGAAAGTATAAAAGTAAAGATTGTTGAAATTCCTGAAACTCCCCCGGAAAAATGGGATGAATGGATTTACTCTCTTTTCAGGAAAAGTAACAACAATCCCAATTTTATTGATACGCATGGCGTACCATTGCTTTTTCACGCAATCAATCTTGGGACAACTGCATCTGCGCGAATACTGTTGGAGGCAGGTGCGAATGCAAATTTCGTCTCATGGCAGGGAACTTCGCCCTGGCTCTTAGCGGTAAAAAGCGGCGATATGCAAAAGATCCGCCTGCTTGAACAATTTAATGCCGATATCTCCATACAGGATAATTGCGGCAATAATGCGCTTCACTTTATTGCCATGCAGGGAAAAAGTCGTCTGTTTCATTATCTTCTTCATCACGATCCGGTAAAAAGCGCGCTTGCTGTCAACCGGTGGGGCGACTCATTGCTTCACCTGACCGCGGCATGGAATCACCTGTTGCAGACCAGAATCTGTCTTACCCATACCGATATTCCAATTAACGCCCGGAATCGAGCGGGCGAAACAGCTTTTTTAAAAGCACTCAAGTGCGGACATTTTCAGATTGCCAGAGTGCTTATGCTGGCTGGCGCGGATATTGATTTACCGGATAATAGTGGTATCACTCCCATGAAGGCCGCGCGTGCATTTATAATGAAGAGGAATGATGAAGGACATCTGGCGGAGATCTTACCGGGGGCTGAGAGTATATCTGATATAAGAACGCTTTTAGATTATATAACTAAACAAAATGCGTAAAATAAAATGAATTATCTCTTTGAATATTACAGAAAAAGATAGTAGGTTATTAATTGATCTGCGTAACTTGCGGTTGGAGTATGCACAAATGAATACACTTATTTTAACTGGATGGGGCTGGAAGGATTATGCTTACGCGGCGGCTCTGGCGTTGCGGCACTGCGGGTCGGCGGATATCCTCGGCATAAGCACACGCCGTCTACCGGAATTTCTAAACGGAATTGCCGGGTATAAAAATATTTTTATATTAGGTGTCGGATTGGGCGGCAATCCGGAATTGTTACAGAAGGCGTTGGGAAAACTGACCAGCAGGAATACCCGTGTTCACTGGATCAGCACCATAGATTTTCCAGAAAACCTGCCGGATTCCCTGCGTGAAAAACTTGAGATATTTGTCGATGGCGACAGCGTTACCGAGGCGGTTGCACTCTATTTTAAAATCTCTTGTCCGTACCTTATTGCCGCTATAGAATCTGACAATCCACCGGAAGAGGTGAAACATTATCACCGGCTGCTGGAGGCGGCGATGTATGTTTACCGCAACTATCAGGATGAAAAACCTTATGCCGAAGCGATCCGTCATATTGCCTGTAATGATCCTGAAACAAAGTGGTCGGACATGGAAAGAGAGATGATCGATCATTATAAGCGTTTCGGCAACCGCGAACTGGTCGGCAAAAGCGAAGTTATGCAGAATCTGCTGGAATCTATCAATTTAATTGCCCCGCGTGACCACGCCAGGGTGCTGATTTACGGCGAGAGCGGAACCGGTAAGGAGACGGTGGCGTTGCAGATACACAACAAATCGCCGCGCCGCAACGATCCTTATATCGCGTTCAACTGCGCCAGCGTTACGCCGAATCTGCTTGAAAGCCGTTTTTTCGGTCACGAGCGGGGCGCTTTTACCGGTGCAATGGAACGGAAAGCCGGAATCTTTGAACAGGCCAATGGAGGCACCCTCTTTTTAGATGAGATCGGCGAACTGCCTCTGGAAGCACAGGGTATTCTGCTCCGGGTTCTGGAGGTCGGACGTTTCACTCGGCTGGGCGGAAAAGACGAGCTTGAAGTTGATGTCCGGCTGATTACCGCCACCAACCGCAATCTGGCGCTCATGGTAAGAGAGGGAAAATTCCGGGAGGATCTGTTTCACCGCCTTAACGTAATTCAGCTCCGGATTCCGCCGCTGCGTGAGCATAAATGCGACATTGCGGCCATCGCGGACGGCTACTGGCTGAAACTGCACCGGCGCCGCCTTGCGCCGGAACAGATTGAGGCCTTGATGCAATACGATTATCCCGGCAATGTCCGTGAACTCTTCAATCTTCTGGAGCGTGCCAGTGTGCTTGAAGAGATGGATTTTGCGCGGCTCATTGCCGACCACAAGCAAATGACGGAGTACTTAACTCAAGCGCAAGAGCCGGAGATGCCAGACGATTTGAACACAGTAATCCGCCGTCATGTACGTCATGTTTATGAGAAATACGATCGCAATATAACCCGTGCCGCCGCGGCATTGAATGTCACCAGGAATACGGTCAGAAAATACTTGGAGGAATGAAAATGCCGGAGTCACCGAAAGAAAAGATCAAATTAGTTCCGATTAAAGAGATTCTGAATGAAAAATTTTATATTCCAGAGTATCAGCGCGGCTATAGATGGACAAGCCGGGAAGTTACAGATTTGCTTAACGATATTGCCGAGTTCATTAATAATGGCAGACCGGGACAGACCTATTGCCTTCAGCCGTTAGTTGTAAAAAGATTGGATGCAAGTTGGGAAGTGATTGATGGTCAACAGCGTTTGACAACTATAAAGATCTTGCTAGACTTTCTTGATCCTGCCATCAGGCCAAAATCATATGAAATTAAATATGCCACCCGCAATAAATCGGAAGACTTTCTTAACTCTGTCAGAATCAGAACCGATGAAGAAGCGAAAGCCAATATTGATTTTTACTATATGCGTCAAGCCTGTAAAACCATAGAAAAATGGTTTGAAGCTAAGGATGAAGGGACAAAGAGTGAGTTTTTTAATACTCTGAACAGCGATGTGAAATTTATCTGGTATGAACCTGCGGATGAAAATCCGATAAATGTTTTTACACGACTTAATATTGGCAAGATTCCTTTGACCGATTCAGAGCTGATTAAAGCGCTTTTCCTGAATCAATCCAACTTTGCTTCCGCCGCTAACCCGGCAGAAATCAGATTACAGCAGCAGGAGATCGCGGCGGAGTGGGATAAAATTGAATATACGCTGCAAAATGATGAATTCTGGCTGTTTATTCATGACACCGAATGGCATAAACCCACCCGGATTGATTTTATTTTTGATTTGGCGTTTGAGCAGGACAAGCTGGGATTGAAGATAGATAAAACCGGGGTACAATGGCAAAATCAGTTCGGCCACGACGAACACCGGACATTCCGCTATTTCTATAAATATTTTGAGGACAACAAAAAGGATATAGCCGCCAATAACCAAGGCTTTAATTTACGCGATAACTGCTGGCGCAAAATAAAAAACTATTTTTATATTTTTGAAGAGTGGTACAATAATTTTGAGCTGTATCATTATATCGGTTTTCTGATGGAGCAGAAAAATAAGATAGGCGATTTAATAGAAAAATGGGAAAAAAATAATAAACACGATTTTATCGGAGCAATTAAAGACGAAATAAGAAAAGCCATTGACGGGTGCAGTAATCTGAATAAGCAATATGAATCCGGCACTCCCAAAAGTAAATGCGTTCCGTTGCTGCTTCTATTTAATATCCAAACTGCAATCAATCAGAATAAGAAATTATTTGAAAGCGAAAAATACGGCATCGGCGCGTTCTACAGGTTCCCGTTCCATCTGTTCAAGAAAGAGGGCAATAAGAAAAATGGCAAGGGCTGGGAGGTCGAACACATCGCCTCTCATGCCGGTGATGATTTGGAAGATCTGAATAAACAGAAAATATATCTGGCGTCAATGCTGTCTTCAGTACCAAATGATAAGCTGAAAGAGCAGATAGATAAATTTTTATCACAAGATAAATCGGAAAAGAGACAATATGATGTAAGCGTTCAAGATATCATGGCGGAAATTGAAAGCCAGGATAAATTTATTCCAGACGACAAAAAAGATTATATCTGGAACTTTACGCTGCTGGATTCAGCCACTAATGAAGAATACCAGAATGCTCCATTCCCGATTAAACGCATCTGTATATTAGCCAAAGAACGGGGAAAAAAGGTCTCTGTCCAGGCGTGGAACAATGAGACCAGAAAGCTGGATATTTATGAAGAGGATGGAATTGCCTTTGTTCCTGTATGTACACGGGCAGTATTTACCAAGACCTATACCCATGTCCCCGATAACTTAGGCGCATGGACAAAAAGTGACGCAGAAGCCTATAAAAAAGCGATCTATGACACTTTAAAAGAGTTCGGAGTGACAGATAATGAAGATAAGGAACTCCAAAAATGAACAATAGATATACATTATGGCAGTTATTAACGCGATATAGAGTCGTTATTCCAATTATTCAGCGGGATTACGCTCAGGGCCGTCCGGGAAAAGAGCATATACGGGAGAAATTTTTATCTCAGCTTAAGGCAGCTTTAAACGATACCGGCAACGAGAGCGGCGAAATGGATTTTGTCTATGGTTCGTGCGATAATGGAACTTTTTATCCTCTGGACGGGCAGCAGAGGTTGACCACTCTTTGGTTGCTGCATTGGTATGTGGCATTTAAAGCCGGTAAACTTGAAGCGGTAAAAGATACTTTAAAGAAATTCTCTTACGAGGTGCGGAGTTCATCCAGGGAATTCTGTGCAAATCTTTGTGAATTATCTGATGCGCAACAACAGCTGGATCAGGAACCGGTAGAATATATAAGATGCCAAACCTGGTTTTACTCGGCATGGGAACAAGACCCTACCGTAAGATCAATGCTGACAATGTTAAGAGAAATTGAGAAGCAATTTAACGAGTTAAACTTTAATGACGTATGGGGAAAATTGCAAGCTGAAAACTGTCCTTTAACCTTCTCATATCTTGATGATCTTAAACAGACGGATGATTTATATATTAAAATGAATGCCCGTGGCAGACAATTAACAGATTTTGAAAATTTTAAAGCTGATTTTGCGGAATATATACAAAAAGAGGGAGCAGGTCAGGATTATTTAAATCTTATCGATAACGCCTGGACAGATATTTTCTGGGCAAACAGCAAGGTGGAAGGCCATATCGATGAAATATTCTTCGCCTTTTTCAATCGCTATTTTTGCAATAAATTTATTATTTCATGCGATAAATCAAATAAAGGAATAGAAGCCTCGGAGGAATGGAGTTTATATGGCAATGAATCAGATGACTCCACTATTCCGTTTGAAAAATTTGACATCTATAAAAGTATTCTATCAAAAGATAAGGGAATTTTACCCGGTCTGAAAGAGATTTTTGACCGGCTTAAACCAATATCCAGCCTCGCTGTATCAATAAACGATAAAGTGAAAGCGTGTCTGCCGAAATGGAATAGAGCTACCTGGTTAAATGATTTTACCTTTATTCCTGAATATGAATTAGACAACGGAGAGCCTGAAACAATAATCAACCACTCTCAGCGGAAGATCTTCAAAATAAAGAGTTTAACCCAATCTCAAAGGATACTGTTTTTCGCGATATGTCAATATCTTGAGAAAAACAATTTTGAAGAAAACTCTTTCCGCGACTGGTTGCGGGTCGTCTGCAATCTGATTGAAAATCCGGAAGTAGACACCGTTTCCAGTATGATCGGCCGAATAAAGCTTATTCATAAATTGAGCGGCTATTCGCACAATATCATACGCGAAATGGCAGAGGATAACTTTATAATCGACTCCGATGCGGCCAGAGATCAGCTCAACGAGGAAATTGTCAAGGCAAAGAAGATAGTAGAAGATTCCGCATGGAAAAAGAAAATAATTAAAGCTGAAAACACCGCGTTCTTTAATGGCGCAATCCGTTTTCTATATGGTGGCAGCGATCAGGCTGACTGGGATAATTTCGATAATAATTGTAAGAACGCCGAAGAATATTTTAATGAAAACGGGGTACAGGAGCCATATAATACAGACGCGAAATTATTGAGGCGTTTTATGTCGCATTTTAATAAATGGGATCAATGGTGGGAAATAGCGTTTTGCGATACCGCCAAAGAGTGGAAAAAGCGTCTGCTTGCCCCGGAACTTCAACTGCCGGTTGCCAGACTTCTGCAAAAAAATGATATTCAAACATTTGATTTTGAATCTTTTTCTTGTGATTATAGCAAGGAGGATGAAGAGTATGCGGAACAAAAAATATATACGATCGGACTACTGATAAAAACTGCGGTATTAAATGATGTATTAGCTTCCGGCACGAATAGCGAGTTCGCTTTAAGATTTAAAGAGACGTGGAAATGGGATAGCGGTAAAAAAGGTGTCTACAGCATTGCGCCTAAAGGCCAGGGCAACCATAATCAGAAAAAATATCTTGTATTGCACCGTAGGAGGTTGGAACTTCTTTCTGAGCTTGCCGGCAAAATTACAATAGAAGACAGTAAAGGGATGTATATCCCGGGGCAGGATATCATTTTTAAATATAAAAATAAGAATTTTATCTGGTATATCGCGCCAGATGAGTATGATGTTTACATTATGAACGACAATTATGATAAAGGCGAAGGTTTTGACGTAAATAACTGTGATAGTGAATATTTTTTAACGAAGTTGAACGGGGTGATATTGAATCAGATGCAGTGCGAAAAGCAATAACACTATTATCATTCAATATTATGTTATCTTAATAGTTGGTCCCGGATATAGTAATCACAGCTCAATTACTTTGCCCCATGGCGGCATAGCGTGTACAGCCGGTACCAACCATAATACCGGATATGGCGGCTTCTCGTCAGGGAAACTGCTGTACAGGTCTGAAAG
>CALXXL010000011.1 GCA_944392655.1 uncultured Victivallaceae bacterium | reverse complement strand
CTTAGCGAAGATATGAGCTGGGATCTGATCGATGTTTCCGATGAAAGTCTTGATGGCGTACTTGCGACGCTGTTTGATGCCGAAGGCAACAAGATGTGCGACTTCGATCTTACGACCGGCTCCTGGAGCAACAGCAAGGGAACGTTCTCCTTCAAGCAGGAAAACGGCATGTTGAGCTTCACCTTCGACGCGAAGTAATCGCAACAGTATAATGACCTCTTTTGAGGTCATTTGAAAGCAGTGTACACCCCTCTCCGGGAGTAATTCCCGGGGAGGGGTTTTTTATATGAACCAATAAAGCAGAGAAAAAATGTATTTTTTAAGTAAAATCAGCTTGAAAAATTTATAAAAACAGTTAAATTAAACAACGTTTGATAAGCTGAGTGGGGAAGTAGCTCAATTGGTTAGAGTACCACCCTGTCACGGTGGATGTTGCGGGTTCGATCCCCGTCTTCCTCGCCACTTTTTATCAATACCGCTTAATGCGGGGAAGTAGCTCAATTGGTTAGAGTACCACCCTGTCACGGTGGATGTTGCGGGTTCGATCCCCGTCTTCCTCGCCACTTTTTTTGTCTGCGATTTTTCTAATTTTCTCATCTCAAGCTGTAATTGTATTCCTAGTGGTTGTATTTGAATATTTTTCCACAAAAAAACATATCCTGACTTTATATTGTTGTTATTGGGGATTATATTATTATAATTTAGAGTATTGCGATTGGATATAAATATGGCAGAAGATAAAAAAACGACCAAGCCTGGAGCTGTACCGGAATATGAACGGCGGAATTTCCGTCGTGGTATAATCGTTTTTTTTGTGGCGTTATTTATACTCGGCAGTATTGCATGGGGCGGCTGGGTGCTGAAAGGACGATTATTTCAGGAGAATCGTTACTTTATACTCCGTAATATTGAAATAACTTCATCTTTGGGGGAAAATTCACGTTGGAGTGGCGATAATGCGGTTGATGATCTGGCGGCGATTATGGGGGTGGTTTTATACGAAACAAATCTTTTCAGTACGGATCTGGCATCAATGCGTGATCGGGCAATATCAAACTGTCCGGGTATTGAGAAGATAACTATTGCCAGAGAGCTTCCGGATACCCTTCAGGTTAATATTGTTGAACGTATGCCATTGGCCGTAATATTGTTTACTGGTCCAGATGGTAGACAACTTGATTTAAAAGAAAATATTATACGTCGTTCCGAGTTGCGTGATGTACTGGGAACATTGATGGTTGATTCCAAGTGTGTACTGATGTCGCAAAAGGATTGCGCTCCCGTAAATCCCAATTTACTGCCGCAAATTGTTTTGCAGGCGCAGAGGGCGGTCCCCGGTGCAGCAGTAGATGTCCGTCCGGGAGATACTCTTAATGCATTAAACGGGGCAATTGCGTTGCTTAATGAGGCAAAATTGAGAACTAAGCTTGAGATAAAATCAATTGTCATGGATGTAAAAACTGAGCGGCTTGAACCGGCATCTACCCGCAAATATATTGTGCGCTTCCACTATGATGATGTTATAGGTTCAGCAGTATTGCCGCCGACTGATAATGTAATAAAGCAGTTGGATGTTCTGGAGAGTGCCATTGAGCAGTCTATAAGAACTAACAATGTCAGCAGTATATATAATTTAATGTTTGAAAATCAGGTTATTCAGAATTGAAGGTGTTATGATGAACAGTGCTGAATTAAGACGTAAATATATTGAATTTTTTGTCAGCAAAGGTCACAAAGAGATCAAAAGTGCTCCGCTGATTCCGGAAAATGACCCGACTTGCCTTTTTACTACCGCTGGTATGCATCCATTGGTACCATATTTGCAGGGGCAGAGTCACCCGCTCGGAACAAGATTAGTTGATGTGCAGAAATGTATCCGTACTGGAGATATTGATGAAGTAGGAGATCCTGTGCATCTCACTTTCTTCGAAATGCTGGGCAACTGGTCGCTTGGAGATTATTTTAAAGAAGAAGCTATCCGTTTCAGCTTTGAATTTCTTACCAGCAAGGAATATCTGAATATCCCGCTGGAAAAATTTGCGGTTACAGTCTTTGCCGGCGATGAAGATGCTCCATTTGATGAAGAGGCATACAATCTGTGGCGGTCGCTTGGAGTTGCTGCTGATCGTATAGCTAAACGTCCGAAGTGTGATAACTGGTGGGGCCCGGCAGGGCAGACTGGCCCATGCGGACCTGATACTGAAATGTTCTATTGGACTGGTGAAGGCGAAGCTCCTGCGGTGTTTGAGCCGGAAAACAAACTGTGGGTTGAAATCTGGAACGATGTATTTATGCAGTATAATAAGCTTGCGGATGGAACTTATGAACCGCTTGCTCAGCGTAATGTTGATACCGGTATGGGATTGGAACGTGTTACTGCTGTACTGCAAGGCAAGGCAAGCTGTTATGAGACTGAGATTTTTGCTCCGATTTTTGCGGAAATCGATGCCGTTCGCGGTTTGACGCAGGCTCCGGAAAAACGCACATCAAGCGAACGTATTATCGCAGACCATTTGCGTGCAGCTACATTTATTATCGGAGATGGAGTTACTCCGGGAAATGTTGACCAGGGATATGTATTGCGCCGTTTGATTCGCCGTGCTATCCGGGAAGGCCGTAAGTTGGGAATTACGGAACACTTTACTGGGCGTATAGCCAAAGTAGTTATTCGCGAATTCGGTGGTTTTTATCATGAATTAGCCGACAATCAGCAAAAGATTGTGGAAGAACTCGATATGGAGGAAAAGCTCTTTGCTGCGGCTCTGGAGCGTGGAACACGTGAGTTTGAAAAACTTATAGCCAGAGTTCCTGAACATGTGGTGAAGAAGCAGATTTCCGGAAAAAATGCTTTCTACTTGTACGAGACATTTGGTTTCCCGCTTGAGTTGACGGTTGAAATGGCTAAAGAGCATAATTTTGAAGTAGACAAAGACGGTTTTGCCGCAGCATATGAAAAACATCAGGCGTTATCCCGCAGCGGAGCTGAACAGCGGTTTAAAGGTGGTTTGGCAGATAATTCTGAAGCTACGGCAAAACTGCATTCTGCTACCCATCTTTTGCAGGCGGCTTTGCGTAAAGTTCTGGGTAATCATGTGGAACAGCGTGGCAGTAACATCACTGCTGAACGTTTGCGGTTTGACTTTTCACACCCTGAAAAAATGACTCCGGAACAGCTTAAGGAAGTGGAAGATCTGGTAAATGAGGCCATCAGCCGCAAACTGCCGATCGAATGTGTGGAAATGAGTGTTGATGAAGCTCGTGCCGCCGGGGCAATGGGGCTGTTTGGCGATCGTTACTCGGAACGGGTAAAAGTCTATACCATGGGGGATGTTAGTAAAGAGATCTGTGGTGGGCCGCATGCAGCTAATACCGGTGATTTGGGGCATTTTAAAATTCTTAAAGAAGAGTCATCAAGCCGCGGCGTACGCCGTATAAAAGCTGTGTTGCAGTAAAGCAGGTATGGAGGATTGCGGAAATGGGCAGTAAAGCAAACTTGGTAATCACAGAAAAAAACGGGGTTTGTTCAATTAAAGTTTCCGGCCGGGCTAATTTTGAGTGCGGCATCCCGTTGCGCAGTTTTTCCAAAAATTTTGGCGATAATATCAAAAAAATTGTAATTGATCTTGGCGAATGCGAGAGCATGGATAGTACTTTTATGGGGATTTTAACCATGCTTTCGCTGAAAACCAAGAAGATGAATATCCCGTTGGAATTGTTGAATACATCTACTTCAGTGCGTGCGCTTCTGCGTGGACTTGGTGTGGAAAAGATGTTTGACTTTATAGAGGGCGGAGCGGTTGAGCTTGAAGAAAATAGAGCCATCGCAGATACAGACGAACCCAGCCGTACTGATGCAGCCAGAACAGTGGTTGAAGCACATAAAACGTTGATGAATGTTAGTTTGGATAATATTGCCAAATTTGAAAAAGTAGTAGAGTTCGCCGAAGATGACTTGCGTCGGCTGGAGTCGCAGGAACATGATGATGGCGGCAAATAATAAATAGTTATGGCAAAAAGTTTTACGGATTATTTAACTCCGGATGATATAATTGAACTTACCGGAGAGTCACGGGCAAAGGTTTTTACTGAACTTGTATCTTTAACTGCTGAAAAGCGCGGAGTTGAACCCGAGGATGTGTTTTCCGCAATAATGGCGCGGGAAAAGATAATGTCTACTGCAATCGGTGAGGGCGTGGCAATTCCGCACGGGCGGATGGCTGATCTGGGCGAACCGCTGGTGATAATTGGAATATGCCGCGAACCAGTTGCTGATTATCATGCATTGGATGGCAAACCGGTAAAACTGGTGATACTTGTTCTGGTGGATTGGAATGACTCTGATATACACCTTGAGCTGCTCAGCAGTATAGCTAAAGTTTTCTTAAAAACTCCGGGTATATTTGACAATATATCCAGATGCTCTTCTAACGCCGATCTTCTTGCAGAACTGAAGAAACTGGTATAATATATACCTGTCAGTATTGTTATTTATTATTTTTCTGCCGCTCGGAAATTGCTTTTAATGCGCGTGATAACTGATCTGGGCAACTGGTTGGTTTTCCGCCGCAACTTATTCCTGCGAGAAGCTCAGCAACTTCATCGATAGTTTTTCCTTTGACCAGTTTCCCGATACCAAGCAGATTACCGGGGCAACCGCCGATAAACTGTACTTCCTCAATAATATCACCATTTACTGTGATGAGAATGTTCTGACTGCATACACCGCTGGTTTTGTAATTGTATCTCACGCTCATAATTCAGTACTTTCTATAATTTGTTGATTGCTGTAACGTATTTTGCCATTTACCCATACTGTGTCAATTCCGGAAGTCAGTTCATGCGGCGAGCTGAACGTTGCATTGGACTGCAATCGATCCGGCTGAAACAGAACCAGATCTGCCGCCATGTCCGGGGCGATTTTTCCCCGATTGGCAAGATTGAATATCCGTGCAGGCAGCGAAGTGATACGCGCGATAGCCTCCTCTATACTGCAGGTATCTTCTGCACAAAGATACTTGATGAAGTTGGCAATTGAGCCGAAGCCGCGCGGATGACTGACTCCAAGTGAGAAATCTTTTGGTCTGGCACTCTCATCTGTACCGCATGTTACATAGTTCTGTTGCAAAATGCGGAGCATATTATCTTTATTCATTCCTGAGAAGGCCGCCATTGTTCCGGGGGCGTCCTGACGTAAAATGTCAGCAACGATCCATGCTCCTGATTTTATTGTAATATTGCTGATCTCCATAATTTTCAGTCCGACAAATTTACGGTATTGCGGTGAATTTGTCGACACCAGACGGATATTGAGCAAACGCTGTTCATCCATCTGCTCCAGAGCAGAAACCACCTCATTAAATTTTCCGGGATCTTCCAATAACATCTGGAGTGAAATGTCGTCGAGTTCGTCAAACGGCGAGGGGAGGGCAACACTCAATTGAGTAAGCGACTCTATATATGGGTAACGGTCTGCAGTTATAACAGGACAGCCGGACAAGTTGGTATCATCAATCAGTTTCAACAGTTGGTTTATTTTTGAGTGATTGCTGAGCCCTGCTGTTTTTAAATGGCTTAAATGCAGATATCTCTGACCGGAATTGCGGCAGAGGCGTATGCTTTCTGTAACTGCCTCGATCAATTTATTGCCTTCACTGCGCAGATGCGTAGTATAAACCCGTAGAAAAGGAGCGGTTACTTTCAGGAGTTCAACTAGCTCATTTTCATCGGAAAACAAGCCCGGAGTGTACAATAATCCAGTGGAGAAGCCGATCGCACCCTGCTGCATCATTTCCAGCAGCATCAATTTCATGGTGCTGAGTTGTTCGCTGCTTAGCTGGCGTGTTTCATATCCGGCTACTGCTGCTCTTAGGGTATTATGCCCGCACTGAACGTAGAGATTGATTGCCGGATTTCGTTTCAACAGAGCTTGGCGGTAGCTGCGATAGTCATGCCAGGTCAATTTTTCGCCATAGCCCTGCCATAGCTTTTCCAGATGTTCGCGGTTGTTATCGGTTATTGGAAATGGCGAAAGCCCACAATTGCCGGCTATTTCAGTAGTTATACCCTGGGAAATTTTTCCGATAGCCTCTGGCGCGGCCAGAAGCGACAGATCTGAGTGGCCGTGTGCGTCTATAAAACCGGGAGCCAGCATCAGTTCCCGGCCGTTTATTCTTTCAGCCGCCGGGGATGCCCCCATTCGTTCTTTATGATATATTACATCGGCAATAACGCCATGGTGTACGAGAACTGCACCGTATTGTGCCGGAGTGCCTGAACCGTCGGCAATTAATACATTTTCAATTAAAGTATCGGCAATCATTTTGGTTCCCGTTTTTGCGCGTCAAACTGTACAACAAGAACAAGTGCTGCCAGAAACAGCGCCTGCAGAAGCATAACCGCAGTTGTTCTCCACTCTCCCCATAATAACGGCATAGCGCCAAGCCCGAATATTATTCCAAGCAGATGTACACAAAATACCGCTTGTGCTTTACTTAGACCAAGTCGGACAAAACGGTGGGAGATATGGTTGTTGTCCCCCACCCAGAAAGGTTTACCGTTAGCTGTGCGGATTACGCATACAGTGAGTGCGTCTATAATCGGTATCGCAAGAATCAGCAGCGGCATGAACAACTGAAAGCCGCTGGCAGAATCACTGCTGAAATAGGTTGTCATAACCGACACGGTAGCGATAAGATAACCAAGAAAATGGCTGCCGCAGTCGCCCATATATATGGAGGCCGGGGCACGGTTATATAACCAGAATCCCGCACATATCCCGGCTGAAGCCGCGGCGAAAGACGTTACAAGAAACTGCTGGTTCAGAGCTGCGGTCAAAGCAAAGAACACCATGGCAATTCCTGCTGTTCCGGATAACAGACCATCCATATTATCAAAAAAGTTTATTGCATTCATGATGAAAACAAACCATAAAATTGACAAAGGAATGGTTACAGCCTGAGTCGTTCCGAGTAAACTTATGCGCATTTCGCCCGGCCACACTGCAATAACAGCTATAATAAATTGCCAGAAGAGTTTGGTTTGCGCCTTCATTGCTTTTTTATCATCATAGAACCCAATTCCAGCTGCGAGTACGGCTCCGGTTAATGTTGCGATGATTTTTCCTCCACCCCAGTTAAGATAAACGCTGTCAGAGTAACTCAATCCGGCTCTTTCGATAATCCCGGAGACATCCATCCCCCATACCGCGATAATACACAGTAAAAATGAGGCCAGCATTGCCACTCCTCCACCTAATGCAACCGGTGCGGTCTGGCGTTTATGGGCTTCGCTTAACGGACGATCCAGAAAACCGGTTTTCAGTGCTATTTTGCGCATAATCGGCGTAGTGATTGCGCTCAATGCCAATGCTCCGGCAAACGCGGCGGCGTAGATATAAAGCCAATTCATATTTATTTGTAAATCCTGTAATTTTAGGTTATTTTATAATATAGCAGAAAAGCGCCGATATGAAAATCGTTATGGAGATAAAATGAGTGCTAAATATGTATTCGGGCCAATTGCATCGCGCCGTTTGGGATTATCGCTTGGGGTTGATCTTGTAACTAGAAAAACTTGTACGCAGGACTGTCCATATTGTGAGGCAGGATGGACTACTAATCTTACTTTAGAGCGTAAGGAGTATGTTCCTGCCGCGGCTGTCAAGGCGGAATTACGGAGTGTACTTGATTCAGGTCCGGAAATAGATTTCATAACTTTTTCCGGCGCCGGAGAACCGACTCTCAACAGTAAGATAGGTGAAATCGTTGATTTTATCAAGGATGAATATCCGCAATATTCTCTTTGTCTGTTGACCAACGGTTCACTGCTGGGTGATCCTGAGGTTGCGGCTGAAGTAAGCCGGGTAGATTTGATTATTCCAAATCTTGATGCTTCATCTGAGGAAGAGTTTAAAAAGATAAATGCTCCTGCTCCGGGATTGACTTTCAACCGGTTTTTCTCCGGCTTGGAGAATTTTACCAACCATTTTACAGGCAGGATATTTCTGGAAATTTTCATCGCTCCCGGTATAAATGATTCAGCTGCTTCAATTGAGCGTTTTGTAGAATTAATCAAGCGGCTGAAAGTGGAAAAGGTGCAGTTGAATACTCTTGACCGTCCCGGATGCGATGCCACTATAATTCCGGCTCCGGCAGAGACGGTCAAACGTTTTGTTCGCGCGATAGAGCCGGTAATACCGGTTGAAGCTGTCGGCAGTTTCAGATACAAGAGTCCATCATTGCGTGGTGAGATGCCAAAGGATGAGCTTGCGTCTGCAATTATGGCGATGGCCAGCCGCCGTCAGGTTACCCGCGAAGATTTGCTGGAGGCGCTGAACGTGGATAGCCATACGCTGGAACAGACGTTAAAAGAGCTGCTGCATCTTGGCGTAATTGAATCGGAACGCGGTGCGCGTGGCGAATTTTTCGGCTTTTTCAAATAATTTTATTTTGCAACAATCGGGCCATCGGATATTTTTATTGCCAAGGGCCATTCACCGTTTTCGTGATATATCCTGGCCACAATCTTGTTGTCTCCAGCTTCAAATGGCAGAGAGAAGACTTTGCGTACCGGATTTGCCGATTCAGATTCGACAATTTTCTTGCCGTTGAGATACAGATCCATATCTCCGGAAAAATATACGGCAACCGCATAATTTCCAGTCTCCGCAATCTGACAATTTGTTGCTGCCCAGCATACAGTTTTTTCCAACGGTTTATCTTGCCATAACCGGGTGAAATTAAGCATACCTGCCGGCTGGTCGATTACGTCGAATGTGCTTTTGTCGGCAGAGACGGCATCGTATACAAACAGAACGGTAGGATATGGCAGTTGGCCTTCATCATGTTTGAATTTCTTGGCAAAATGTCCCATATCCAGGTCGATTTGGCGATTTTGCAAATCAGTTGGAGCCGGTACCGGGCCGACAATCTTCCAGTCCGATAACGGAAAACGCTCTTTAATTTCAGGTACATTAAGTTTTTCTGCTTTAGTAACAGAGGTGACTTTACCGGATTCATCATAGCGGACATTGGCGATTATCCGGGTACCGTCGTTCAGGGTGGCGATTATCTGATTGCGGTCAGCCGGATTGAATTCCATGTTATTAAATTCCAATCCTGAGCCATCCAGGAAAATTGCCAATTGCATTTGGGTTTCCTGAAGGACTCTCTCGTCTCTGGACAATGATTCTGCTTCGGCCAGTATTTGCGGCGGTGGAGCGTCACATCCGGCAAGATATAATATTCCGCTCAACAGGAATGTAAATGACACCAGGTTTTTTATCATATTGTAATCTCCTTTGATATCGCATAAATTGAATTTAGCCCGCAAAATTAAAAAATGCAAATAATCGGCTTGTTTCATATGCGTATTTAATGGTAAAATCGCGGCCGTCACTGTATATTACCGGAATTATGGATAAATTTAGACTTGCACTGAAAAAATATTTTAATTTCGATACCTTTCTGGATTATCAGGAGGATATTATCCGCAGTGTTGCCGCCGGAGATGATATCTGTGTAATAATGCCGACCGGAGCAGGAAAATCGTTGTGTTATCAATTGCCTTTGCTGATGCTGGAAGATGGGTATGGAATTGTTGTTTCACCATTGATTTCACTCATGAAGGATCAGGTCGATGCTCTACGGGCAAAGGGAATTGCCGCCGGTTGTGTGAACAGTCAGACGCCGTTTGAGGAGCATCGCCGCTTTTTCACTATGTGCGGAACAGGTGAAATGAAATTGCTTTATGTTGCTCCGGAACGGTTTGGGGCTGATTCTTTCAAACGGTTTATTGCTGCCAATCCACCGCGGGTTCTGGTGGTGGATGAAGCGCATTGTATCAGTCAGTGGGGGCATGATTTCCGCCCGTCATATTTGCAGTTGGGCGATGTCGCCGCCAATTACGGCATAAAACAGGTGTGTGCATTCACCGCAACCGCCACGCCGGTGGTGCGTAATGATATAAAAACTCAATTGAAGCGTCCGGATATGCGTATACAGGTATCCGGATTTAAACGGCCCAACCTCTCATTTAAAGTATATGATACTCCGTCAAGCGGAGATAAATTGCTGAAAATCAAGGAACTGTTGCGTGATAATGAGACTACGATAATCTACGCCTCCACCCGCAAAGCGGTTGATGAGTTAGCCGAATCTCTGGGGTGTTTGGCCTATCACGCCGGATTGTCAGATGGTGAACGTACTGAGGCTCAGGAGGCATTCATGAATGAACCGCATCCGGTTTTGGCGGCTACCAATGCTTTCGGTATGGGGATAGACCGTCCGGATGTAAGGAGGATTATTCATTACAATATACCAGGTTCGCTGGAGGCTTATTATCAGGAGGCCGGCCGTGCCGGGCGTGACGGCGAGGCGGCGGAGTGTGTACTGCTTTTTTCATATGCGGACCGTTTTACTCATGAATTTTTGATTGATCTGAATAATCCGTCCCGTTCATTGATTCTTCAAACTTTTGCTGCTCTGCGCCGTTTGACACTGTATCGCGGCAGCGATATTCTGGAATTGAAACTTGCTGAGCTTATGCCGCTGGTGCCGGATGCGAAGAACGAACGGCAGATTAGCGCGGTACTGCAGACGCTTGAACGTTATGGGCGCATAGAGCGTACTTATGGCCATGATAATTCCGGAAGATTGCGCTTCCTGGGGGACATTGGCGCATTAAAGATAGCGCATCAGCTGCAAGTGACTCAGAGATCACGCTTTATTTACCGGATGATCGGCGCTTTTCAGCATGATCTTGTTGATGGAGTAAATTGTACTCTTGAGGAGATGGGGCTGGTAAGCGGACTTACCGGTGATCAGCTGAAACGGGTGTTGAATGCATTGCAGAATGATGTGGTGGAGTGGGTCCCGCCTTTCAGCGGTCGCGGGATACGCCTTATCGAACCGGATGCGCCTTTGAATATCGATTTTTCCCAGCTGGAATATAAACGGGAATTTGAAATGGAACGTCTTGAAGATGTGATAAAATACTCCCGTACAGCCGGGTGCCGGCAGAAATTTCTGATAGAATATTTTGGTGAAGACGCCGGGAATTGGCAGTGTGAAAACTGCGACCATTGCCGCCGGGACGATGTTGGAGAGAGAGCCCCGACAGAGAATGAAATATCCGCATTTAAAATAATTCTGGCGGCGGCTTATCAATTCAATATGCGTTTCGGTATGGGGACAGTAAGTCAGATGCTTGCCGGAGCCAAAACTGCGGTACTGGTAGAGCGTAATTTAGTTGCATCACCATTTTTCGGCGCATTAAAAGCGTGGCGACAGAATCATATTTTGCAGATGATGCGTGCTCTGGAACAAAATGGTTTGCTCAGAGTGGATAATTCCAGAAATTTTCCTCTTTTATGCATTACCACCAGCGGCTGTCAATATACCGGCAAACAGAGCTTAACGTTGAATTATCCGGAAATTGAACCGGTTTTACCGGCTGGCAGGAGCAGGACAGGCGTGAATCGTCCTAACCGGAAACTTAATTATTTCAGTGAGAAAGATGAGTTGTTTGAGCGACTGAAAAAAGAACGGGCCAGAATTGCAGCTGTAAAACATATTCCACCGTATCAGGTTCTGACCAATCAGGCTCTTGAAGAGCTGGCTGAGGTTATGCCGTTAACTCCGGAAGAGGCTATGGGAATCAAGGGTATAGGCATGGTTAAGGCCAGAACGGTTATTCCCGCTATGCTCAAAATAATAGAAATATGGAAAAAAGAACAAAAGAGCGATTTTTAATGCCGATAAACTCTTGAATTTTTGTAATTAATAAGTTATCTTTTTGAATAGAAGATTTGCTTATAGATAAAATCAGCAGGGACGCATTTTATGACAGACGAGGTTTTTTCCCATAAATGCAGTGAGACAATTCTGATCGTGGATGATCATGAAACGATCTGGGATTTTCTCATAGAAGCGCTGCAGGAGTGTGGTTATTCAGTACTTTTGGCGGAGAACGGTTTGGATGCTATGGAGATATATGCCGCCAATCCGGGTGAGATTGATTTGGTTTTATTGGATATGATAATGCCAAAAGCCGGAGGGCATCAAACTTTCTACCGGATTCGTGAGCTGGATCCGGATGCCAATATTCTGCTTTCCAGCGGTTATATTTCCGAAGCGGAAGTGCATGATCTGTTGCAACAGGGGGCGCGCGGTTTTCTGCCTAAGCCTCACCGCCTGAAGCAGGTCATGAGTGAAATCCGCCGTATATTGGACGAATATCCGCGACATCATGAAGAACAGTAATTGAATTATGGCAGAAATCCGGTTTTAATCAGCCGGATTTTTTGCTTTCTTATTATTGGTCTTATTTTTTTTTGCCGGCATAGGCGGAATTTTGTAATATTTCACAATATAACGAAACTTAAATATTTATTTATCTTTTTCCGGTTTTTTCGGATTGACTTTTTCAATAGTGATGATAAATTATAATTCCTGAAAAGCAAATACGTTAACAACTTCAAAAAATTAACCGGCGTAAGCCTACAAATGAAGGAAAGTTAAAATGATTAAAATTGGTATCAATGGTTTTGGCCGTATCGGTCGTCTGGTATTCCGCGCTGCCCAGAGCCGCAGTGATGTTCAGGTTGTTGCGATCAACGACTTGCTCGATGTGGATTACATCGCCTACATGCTGAAATACGACTCTGTTCATGGCGCCTTCCAGGGTTCCATCGAAGTAAAAGACGGTCAGCTGGTTGTCAACGGCAAAGCTATCCGTATCACTGCTGAAAAGGATCCGGCGAACCTGAAGTGGGACGAAGTCGGTGCTGAATACATCGTTGAATCCACCGGTCTCTTCCTGACCAAGGAAAAAGCTGAAGCTCACCTGCAGGCTGGCGCCAAGAAGGTTGTTATGTCCGCTCCGAGCAAAGACGATACCCCGATGTTCGTTATGGGCGTAAACAACAAGAAGCTCACCAAGGATATGAACATTGTATCCAACGCTTCCTGCACCACCAACTGCCTTGCTCCTATCACCAAGGTTCTGAATGACAACTTCGGCGTTATCGAAGGTTTGATGACCACTGTTCACGCTGCTACCGCTACTCAGAAGACTGTTGACGGTCCGTCCAAGAAGGATTGGCGCGGCGGCCGTGGTATCCTCGGCAACATCATTCCGTCCAGCACTGGCGCTGCCAAGGCTGTAGGCAAGGTTATTCCTGAACTGAACGGCAAACTTACCGGTATGTCTTTCCGCGTTCCGACTCCGGACGTATCTGTAGTTGACCTTACCTGCCGTTTGGAAAAATCCGCTACTTATGAAGAAATCTGCGCTGCGATGAAGAAAGCCAGCGAAGGCGAACTCAAGGGCATCCTCGGTTACACTGAAGACGCTGTTGTTTCCACTGACTTCACCAGCGATCCCCGTACTTCTATCTTCGACGCCAAGGCCGGTATCGCTTTGAACGGCAACTTCGTCAAGGTTATTTCCTGGTACGACAACGAATGGGGTTACTCCAACAAGGTTGTTGACCTCATCTGCTATATGGCTTCCCTCTAATCCGGCAGCTATAAGTTGATTCTCAGCCCGAAGTGCCGGATGGTTCTTCGGGCTTTTTTAATGTTATGTAAGGAGTAAGTTATCATGAATATCAATAAGAAGACCGTAAAGGACATTGACCTTAAGGGTCAGCGTGTTGTTATGCGCGTCGACTTCAACGTTCCGCTGAAAGACGGCGTAGTAAAAGATGATACCCGTATCAAGGCCGCATTGCCGACCATCAAGTATATTCTTGAACAGGGTGCAAGTCTGGTTCTGCTTACACACCTCGGTCGTCCGAAAGGCGAAGCAGTGCCGGAATTCAGCGTTAAGCCGGCTGCTGACCGTCTGGCTGAATTGCTGGGAAAAGAAGTTAAATTTGCCAATGATTGCGTCGGTGCCGATGTTCAGGCTCAGGCGGCAGCTCTTAAGCCGGGTGAAGTTCTGGTTTGTGAAAATACCCGTTATCACAAGGCTGAAGACATTAAGTGCAAAACTCCGGAAGACAAGCAGCTTATGCGTGACTTTGCGGCTGAACTGGCCAAGCTGGGCAATGTATATGTGAATGATGCTTTTGGTACAGCTCACCGTGCTCATGCTTCCACAGCGGTTATTACCGAGTTTATGGATAAATCCAAATGCGTTGCCGGTTTCCTGATGGAAAAGGAACTGCAGTATCTTGGCAAAGCTGTTGCCGATCCCAAACGTCCGTTTGTGGCGATTATCGGCGGAGCCAAGGTTTCCGGCAAGCTGGAAGTTCTCCGTTCTTTGATGAATAAGGTTGATACCATTCTCATTGGTGGTGGTATGGCTTATACCTTCCTCAAGGCTTTGGGCCATGACATCGGCAACTCTCTCTGTGAAGATGAATTGCTTGATACCGCCAAGGAAACTCTGGCGTTGGCTCAGACCAAGAAAGTGCGTTTCATGCTGCCGGTTGATAATAAGGTTGCGGATAAATTCGATAATGATGCCAAGACCATGATTGTTAAGAATGACATCCCAGCCGGTTATATGGCGCTTGATATCGGTCCGGAAACTGTAGCGGCCTATTCTGCAGAAATTGCCAAGGCCAAGACGATTGTCTGGAATGGACCTATGGGTTGCTTTGAAATGCCGAATTTTGCATCTGGCACTATGGAAATCTGCAAAGCTGTGGCTGAAAGTGATGCGGTCAGCATTATTGGCGGCGGCGACAGCGTTGCGGCGGTCAATCAGTCCGGTTTGGCAGCCAAAATGTCTCACATCTCCACCGGCGGCGGTGCCTCTCTGGAATTTCTGGAAGGCAAAGAGCTTCCTGGTGTAGCCTGTCTGGCGGATGCGTAATAGATTGTTCAGGATATAACTGAATAATTGATTTGTATTTGAACCCGGTTGGAGTTATCATATACTCCGCCGGGTTTTTAATTTTAATATGGATATTATGAAAAAACTACTGTACAATAACTGGATCTTGGCATTAATTCCGCTTTTAATGGTATTGCTGGTTGCGTCAATCGGTGGAATTGAGCGGCAGATATTTCCTGATGCGGGAGATTATGCCGTATTGGCGGAAAATTTTTTCAGTGGTTTTGAACAAGGGACAGCTGTTGAACCGGGATGGCGGACACCCGGATATCCGGCGATGCTTTCTGTAGCTGTGCGGATTTTTGGAAAAACAGGTTATTTATGGCTTAATCTGATTTTTCTTTATATGACAATTGTTTTTATGCTCTATCGTGCGTCCGGATGGCGATTATCCCGCGGATGGCTGATAATATTTATGGGGTTATCCGGCGGAATAATTGCTTTAAGCAGCTCGGCATTAAGCGAGATTGTATTTATATTTTTCTTATTATTGAACATTGAATTTATCCGGCGTAAAATGCCGATTTACAGTGGATTGATGTTGGCGGTGGCAGTGGCAATCCGTCCGGCGGCACTGTTTTTGTGGATTGTTGAAATAATTTGGCTTATCATGACCAGATGTTCATGGCGGAAAGTATTGGCATTTGCTGTATTGGCTAATTTGATTGCAGGAATATGGGCAGTCCGGAACTATTGTGTATTTGATCATTTTGCTTATACGTCCCATTCGGGGCGTTACAACTATTTTTATAAGGTTGGCGGGGCAATATCATATCTTGAAGACCGTCCGTTTGACGAAGTTCGTAATGAGCTGTCAAAGCCATTGGAAAACCTCACTCCAGACTCGTTTGAACGTGATGCAGTGGCCGGTAAACTTGCAATGCAGTGGATTCTTGAGCATCCTGCCGGATTTATGCACTCCCAACTGTTGGATTTACCGAGGTTCTGGATGCCGGATATAACACCGCTTTGGGAACGGCTGGGACTAACCTGTGGTAATCAGGGAACGTTGGATATATTGCGGAGAGAAGGGATTGCAGCTGCGATCAGCCATTATTTCGGCAATGCTTCATTTGTTGTTATTGCCGTTTCCATTATATATACTGTCGGTTATGGATTTGTTCTTGTTCTGATTATAATTGGATTTGTCAAACTGATTCTGGCCGGCAGATTCAAGGCATTGACTGCATTAGTGCTGCTTCTGGGATACTTCTGGCTGTTGCCGGCAGGCAATCTTGACTGGCGTTTCCGGATGGTGGTATGGCCGATACTGGTATTTATCGCATTGATCGGCCTGCCGGGTGGTGGTGTATGCTTAAAACGGATCAACACCGGAGTTGCATCGTCCGGCAATCAATCTTAATTCGGAAAAATTGACTGGGCGCTTCAGAATATATTTAATTTCTCCAGGCTTAAGCATGTCACAGCGCAGAGAGTCAGGTTCTGAGGTTATAAGCATAATCGGTGTTTTTGCATTCAATTTACAGTCATGAATGGTGCGGACAATATCCCGCAGTGAATCCTTAGTTATATAAAGAGCTATTATAATTAAGTCAAAGTTCTCTGTGGCAGCAGCATGCAGTAAGTTCTTAATATTGGATGCAGAATGTACTTTATGCTGATCCAGTTCAAGAAGTTTCTTAACGGTGGAGCCATATGCATGATTTGAGCAGGCGGTCAGAATTTTTGCCGGAGAAGGAGTAAAATCATCATCTGCAAGATCTGCCGCCGGAATAATTGATAACCGTCTTGAGAAGGTATTCTGCGCGATATCATGATCAACCATATCCCATTCGTTGAACTGGAATTGAACTTCAAGATTACTGTTTGGATTATCATTGATAAGCACCATTCTGCCATCCAATATGCGTATCCATTCGTTCATGACAATAAGCGGAATCAAAGTTTTCTCAGCTTCAGCAATATCCTGTTCACCGCAACTGAATTTTTCATATTGCTCAAACAATGGCTGCCGTGGTTTGGTTTGTTTGGTGTCGCGTACAGAGAAGGAGATAATATTGTCATGACAGAAACAGCTGCATTTTAAGGCTTCTCCGTCTTCAGAATTATTGGCGAATGTAAGTATTACAGTTGATAACAGAGATTTCAGAATTTCCGGATCGGTGGTAATCTGCGGAGGCATGCTGGAGTGGTACTCTTCTTCGATTCTTACATGTCTAATCTCGAAAAGGGCGGCGTTAAGCCGGACAACTTCGCCCAAAAAATCTGCGCTTTTAATCTTCTGCGGTTCAACTTTCTCTTTTTCGAATGAATCAAGCAAGTTTAAAATCGCCAATTGAGCGATACGGCGCTTAAGAGATGCCAATTCTTTTTGCAACCCTGAAAAAACAGTGATATCTTCTTTATTGTGACAGCTCTTTTTTCGTAAAATTTCCATATAGTTGTCTATGACGTCTATATCGCTGTTGAAATCGGATATAGCGGAATTGATAAAGCCAGACTTCATTTGGTTCTGCAGTTCTGCCGAACATCTGGCATCGCGTTCATTTTCATGGCTGGTCTGCAGTTTGATGAAAGTACTTTGCAGCCTGTCGCGCATGAAATTCAGAGAATCAATAAGCTCAGTTATTTCATTGTTGCCTGCCGGCTTATCAATTTTAGGCGGGAACTGGTTTTCTGCAAGTTTAAGTGCAAAATCAACTGCTTTAAGAAGCGGACGTAACAGCAGGCGGCGCAAATTGAGCATCATAAGAAGAATGATACCGAATCCTGTTACGGAGATTATGTAAAAAATGAATTTTGCCATTAATGTGTGGTTATTGATCAATATCTCCCACGCTACATGCAATTTGCCTAAAGAAGAGTGTGCTTCTACGGAATGACTTATTTCTGTTGTCGGCTCAGGCATGCCGAAGAGCAAGGCGATTGCCCCGGTAACCACCAGCAAAATAAATATAATCGCGGTATATAAAGAGAATTTTGTTGCCAGTCTCATAAATTTGTGAAAACCAGTACAGATTACGTTTTTTTTGAAAATATAATTCTCTGTGGAATTGAAATCAAGAGATGGTTAAAAATTATTGTGAAAATATTGAAAATAGTACCCTTTGCTATATATTAATAAAAAAATTTTAACCGGGGTTGCAAAATGAATAAATTAACCAATGTAAATATCGAAAATTTAACCATGTTGCCTTCACCGGCGCAGGTTTGCTCGGAGCTGCCGATTGCACTTGATTCGGCTTCACGGGTGATAGAGTCGCGCCAGGTGGTAAAAGATATTCTTACCGGTCGGGATCCACGGCATATGATTATTGTCGGACCGTGTTCAATTCATGAACCGGCTGCAGCTATTGAATATGCCAAACAACTTAAAAAGATAGCCGATGAGGTGAGTGACCGAATCTATATTGTTATGCGTGCCTATTTTGAAAAGCCGCGCAGTACAGTTGGCTGGAAAGGATTGATTTATGACCCGGATATCAATGGTTCATACAATATTGAGCGCGGTATATTCATGGCCCGCACTCTGCTTCTGAAAATTGTCGAACTCGGGTTGCCGGTTGCCACGGAGGTACTGGATCCTATTCTGGTTCAGTATATAGCTGATACCGTAAGCTGGGCGGCGATTGGCGCCCGTACCACGGAGTCACAGACGCACCGCCAGATGGCCAGTGGTCTTTCTATGCCGGTGGGATTTAAGAATGCCACTGACGGTAGTATTCAGGTTGCATTGGATGCGATAAGCTCTGCCCGCAGCCGTCACAGTTTTATCGGGGTTTTGGAAGATGGTCATGTCGGGATTTTCCGAACCAAGGGTAATCCTTACACTCATGTGGTTTTACGCGGTGGAAGCAATGGGCCTAATTTCGGAGCTGAGCATATTGCATTCATAAAAGTCGCAATGGAAAAGGCTAAATTGAAACCGGCGGTGGTTGTAGTGGATTGCAGTCATGCCAACTCCAAAAAACAGTGCTCCAGACAGCGAATTGCTTTTATGGATGTGATTGACCAGATTGCCAATGGAGAAAAGGCAATTGTCGGGACAATGCTGGAAAGTTATTTGCAGGCCGGGGCTCAGAAGATTCCGGCAGTTGGAAAGCCGGCACCGGATATTTCGATAACCGATGAATGTATTTCGTGGGATGAAACCGAAAGTCTGATTCGTACAGCTTATGATCGTCTTGCACCGATCTTCAGCAAGTAATGAGATATTCTGATAGAAAAAAACTGATATTGACGATAGTTTTTGCTGTCGTTGCAGTTGTTCTCTTGTGGATTTTATACGGGGGAGAGCATAAAGAGGGAAGTGCTTCTCCCGGAGTAATACTGTATACTGCAGACGGAGAACGAGTAAAGACACTGGATCCGGTACTTGCATCCGATCTGGCCAGCAGTAATATAGTGACCACGGTTTTTGATACTTTGCTGCAATATGATTACATTAAGAGGCCTTATATTCTGAAGCCGTCCATGCTGGAGACGATGCCGGAGGTAAAGGATAATTACAAGCGTTATATTTTTACTTTGCGCGATGATCTCTATTTTCATCCTGATCGCTGTTTCGGGGACAATGACCTTGAAGACCGCAGAGTTACCAGCGATGATGTGATTTTCTCAATACTGCGTCTGGCTGATGCCAGGCTGCACAGTTCTGCATATTGGTTGGTGCGTGGAAAAATTGCCGGAATAGATAACTTCCGGACAATGACTCTTGATGCTTCTGAAGACGATTATTCCGTTTACGATGTTGAAATTGCCGGTTTACGAAAGTTGAACGACCGACAGTTTGAGATTTGCCTTGAACAGCCTGATCCGCGATTCCTCTATATCCTGGCCATGCCTGGCAGTGCCGTAGTATCACGGAAGGCGGTTGAGTATTACGGTGACGGTTTTGCGGAAAATCCAGTTGGTTCCGGACCATTTATGTTGAAAGAATGGTTGAGGGATCACCATATTATCTTTGACCGTTATCCGGATTTCCGTGAGGAGTATTTCCCGGAAGCTGAAAAAGAGAGCGACCGTACCAGAAAACTACCGCTGGCCGACCGGCTGGTTTGTTACAGCATCCGTCAGCCTTTAACCTGTTGGATGTTGTTTTTACAAGGCAAGCTGGACATCAGCCGGTTGGACAAGGATAATCTGGATGTGGTCTTATCCAAGTCCGGTACGATAGCTCCTGCATTGATTGCTCGCGGGATAGAGTTGATGCGCCAGCCTGGATTTGAGATTCAGTACATCGGATATAATTTTGATGATGCCAAGTTGGGTAAGAACATTGCTTTGCGGCGGGCGATAAATCTGGCATTTAATCTGGACAGCCGTATTGCTCATTCCAATCAGCAGATGGCTCCGGCTCCCGGCCCTCTGCCTCCCGGAGTGGCCGGATTTGATCCTGAAATGCAAAATAAATATAACCGTTACGACGTTGAAGCGGCAAAAGAGCAGATGATTCTTGCCGGTTATCCGGACGGGATTGATCCGGAGACGGGGGCACCATTAAAGCTGACGTTTGATCTTAACGGTAACTCGCCTATGCATCGTCAGTTGGGGGAAATGATGGCGGGGGATTTGAAGAAGATCGGGATTGAATTGGAATACCGGCTCAATAATTCGCCCAGATTTTTTCAGAAATTAAGACAGAGCGAGATGCAGTTGTTCCGGCTTTCATGGGCAGGAGATTATCCGGATGCGGAGAATTTTCTCCAGCTTTTTTACAGTGGAAATGCCGGAGGCAGCAACCGGGTAAATTTCCGGGATGCTGAGTTTGACCGGATGTTTGAAACAATACTTCCGATGGCCGATTCACCGGAACGTACTGCAATATATAAGAAAATGGTTGCGCTTCTTATGGAGAAACAACCGTGGATATTTGAGTCTTATCCGATCAGATTCCGGTTGAAGTATCCATGGATGCAGAATTACAGAGAGTGTGACTTTGATTTTGTACGCTGGAAATATCTTTCATGTGACCCGGATATGCGCAGAAAAATGGTAAAAGAGTTCAAGCCATTGTCATTCAGTGAATTAAATGCTGAATAACAGTTTGTCAGACAGGAATGGAGCAGTGAATATGATGATGGAATGGGATTATTTATTGCGGTTGATTGCGGCGGGATTAATGGGGGCGGTAATTGGTATTGACCGCGCGTATCACTCAAAAGGTGCAGGAGTACGGACGCATTTTCTGGTCTGTCTCGGCAGTGCTTTAATAATGATTGTCTCAAAATATGGCTTTTCCGATCTTCCGGCGGATAAATTTGATCCTGCCAGGATGGCTGCACAAGTGGTCAGCGGTATCGGATTTCTGGGAGCTGGGACAATTATATTGCAAAAGCAGTTTGTGCGCGGTCTGACGACTGCTGCCGGTTTATGGGCTGCGGCCGGAATAGGTCTGGCCGTCGGCGCAGGGATGTACCTGTTGGCATTGGCGGCGACGATATTGACTTTGATCGGTTTGGAGGTTATGAAATTCGCGGCTCAGATGTTTGGGGGAGATAACCGGCTGATACGGGTGGTTGTGACGCTTGACGGGATAAAGCGGCTGGAAGAGTTGTTTGCTGAGATTAAGGCAGGCAGGTACAGTGTGGAGAATTACTCCATTTCCCGCAATTCGCCACACTCTGTCCGGGTGTCAATGATGATCAAAAGTCTGCGTCATCGCAGGAAAGAGGAAGACCTGGCCTTTTTTGTGCAGAAAATGGATGGAGTAACGTTGGAAAAGTACGAATGACGGTTCAAACGTACTTTCCCTCCGGTTTTATCAGTTATTCAAAAATGATTTCGCTGAAACAGCGTGGCAGATGAAAATTGAGTTCATCTACGGGGTTCCAGCTTGCCCAATGGGGATGGGAGGTCTTATCGCCGCATTTAAAGAAATTGCCGCGCCATATGCTTTGTGATTCCGGGGCCGCAAAACCAAGCCGTTCAAAAACGGTGAAAGGCAGGAAAAAACCGAGTTCCCAAGTCAAATCATCGGTTATTTCCGGATCGGTTTTCCGTGGCAGAGTGGAAGCGCAGACAATGCCTGCAGCGTCTTCACTGGTCAGCATTCTGTAATCGGCAAAACCGCCGGCTGTACGGCGTGAATCTTTGATATGCGAGCTTAAAAATACTCCGGCACCGGAAAATTCAAAATTTATATAACCATTATTTCCGGCGGGTTCGATAAACAGTTCCACGCAACTGTCGAGGCAGACCGGATCCTGAAATTTTTCTGCGACGCAACGCACATAACGGTCTTTTACTTCAAACCGGCCGAAAATGCCGTCATTGTTGTAAAGCATTCTAAGCGTTGTTTCCGGGTGATGACAAGAGCTCTCTTCCCGGAAATTATCGATTTTTGCCACATTGGCATCGTCCCATACTCCGGAGGAAAGCAATGCGGCAAAATTTACCGGTTTTACCGCTTTTTTTATCATATAGTTTTTCATAATTTCATTTCCTGTTTGAAAAGATTGACAATATATTTTTAAAATATCACATATTGTCGTTTTTTCCTATCTGATAAATCCGGAAAAAAGTGAAAAATAAGCCATGTTGATTGAAAAGAACTAAAATTGTGCTAAGTTATACATAATCGTAATCTTATAAACTTTCTAAACTGAATCGGTAGATGATGAGTATTTACAGAACCAATACCTGCGCAGAATTGCGCAAGGCGGATGTTGGCAAGACGGTTCGGCTTGCCGGTTGGATACACAGTGTGCGCGACCATGGCGGTGTTATTTTTATTGACCTGCGCGACCATTACGGAATGACCCAGATAGTGGTTGATCCGGAGCGTGAATTTTATCGTGATCTTGACCACTGGCGAGTTGAATCAGTAGTTTCATTTTCCGGCAAAGTGGTTGCCCGTTCGGAAAATACGGTAAATCCGCGTTTGGCTACGGGGGAAATTGAAGTTGTTGCAGAAGGGATGGAGATGCTTGGCGAGGCGGATGTTATTCCGTTCCAGGTGGCCAAGGATGACTCTGCTCCGGAGGCTTTGCGTTTAAAATACCGTTTTCTGGATTTGCGTCGTGACCGCCTGCATCGCAATATCATATTGCGTTCGCAGGTTATTTCCGAGATGCGCCGTTATATGACGGAGATAGGATTCAATGAATTCCAGACTCCGATTCTTACGGCAAGTTCACCGGAAGGCGCGCGTGACTATCTTGTTCCCAGCCGCTTGCATCCGGGTAAATTCTATGCGTTGCCGCAGGCACCGCAGCAGTTCAAACAGCTGCTGATGGTTGCCGGGTTTGACAAATATTTCCAGATTGCTCCGTGTTTCCGAGACGAAGATGCCAGAGCTGACCGCTCGCCCGGCGAATTCTATCAGCTGGACGTTGAAATGAGTTTCGTTGAACAGGACGAGATCTTTGCGGTTATCGAAGGGATGTTTGAGCGTATATTCAGCAAGTTCAGTACCAAAGAGTTTACTCATGCGCCGTTCCCGCGTATTCCTTATCGGGAAGCTATGCGCCGTTTCGGTTCGGACAAGCCGGATTTGCGTAACCCGATTGAAATGGTCGATGTCAGCGAACACTTTGCCGGTTGCGGTTTCAGTGCTTTTGCCAACGTGGTGGCGAATGGCGGAGTAGTGCGTGCAATGCGCGCTCCGAAAGTGGCTGGCAAACCGCGTAAGTTCTTTGATGATATGATTAAATTTGCGCAGGCTGCCGGGGCAAAAGGTATGGCATATATCATTTGGAACGGTGGCGAAGTAAAGAGTCCTATTGTTAAATTCCTTACGCCTGAAATTGTCGATGCGCTTAAAGTTACCGGCAAGGTTGAAGATGGAGATGCACTCTTCTTCCTGGCTGATAAGGAATCTGAAGTAATGAAAGTCGGCGGTGCGGTTATTCCGGAATTGGGTAATCAGCTTGGACTTATTGATCCGAATGTATTCAAATTCTGCTGGATCGTTGACTTCCCGATGTTTGAACGCGATGAGGAAACCGGTCAGATTATCTTCAGCCACAATCCTTTCTCCATGCCTCAGGGTGGTATGGATGCGTTGATGAATAAGAATCCTCTGGATATTCTGGCGTATCAGTATGACATTGTCTGCAATGGTATTGAGCTTTCCAGCGGTGCGATCCGTAACCATTTGCCGGAAGTCATGTACAAGGCGTTTGAGATTGCAGGTTATGCTCCGGAAGTTGTGGATGAAAAATTCGGCGGCATGATCAATGCCTTTAAGCTCGGTGCGCCGCCGCACGGCGGTATTGCTCCGGGGGTTGACCGTACAGTGATGTTGCTGGCGGATGAACCCAATATCCGTGAAGTCATCGCTTTCCCGTTCAACCAGCAGGCGCAGGATCTTATGATGAATGCTCCGGCAGAGGCGACAATCAAGCAGTTGCGTGAACTGCATTTACAGGTCGTTCTGCCTAAAAAAGAGCGGGATAAGATGGAAAAAGCGCAGGAGCAGAGCAAACAGGAATAATGACTTTCCGGACTGGAAAAAACTTCTTATTTCTGTTGCTGTTGACAATATTGCCGGGGCTTAGTTGTTTGACAGCAGCTCCGGCAATACCTGAATCGGTTCAATCTTATGTAGTTGTCGATACAGGGAAATTACTTGAAAGTACGCAGTTCTCCCGATTTGAAAAGATTTGGGAGAACGGCGTTTTTTTTATTGATACTTTACGTAATGAAGCTGCAAAATATCATTTTGAACTGAATGATTTACAGCCTTATGCGGTATTGGTAATCAATTGGGAAAAACATGATGATTCAATTGTCCTGATTGAATTTCCGGAGCCGGTAAAGGAGCGATTGCTCAGTACAGCGGCTGAAATGCCAGACCTATTTACAGTGTTGAACGCTCCGGACGCACGAATCATGGTAAAAGATAATGTTGCTTCTGAGTCGGAGATAGATTATGTCATAGCTTTCCTGGACGGGAAGCAAATTATTGCTGGCCGGAAATTGATACTGGATACCTGGCTGAAAGAATACTCCGGGCAACAGCTGAAAGATACGACGATAGCGGGTATAGCTTACTGTAAATTAAAGCTGCCGGAAAAGAGCGGTTCTGATTTTGTCGATCTGATGTTCGGCGGCGTAAAAGATATTGAAGCGACTCTTGCGGCTGATTCTGAAAAAATCGTATTTACCAGTATCTGGCACGGTACAAAAATAAAGGACATACAGGCAGCGTTGAATGCGGTATATAATCTTGGCATTGGTATGCTGTTTGGCGGCTCGCCTGAAGTCGCGGCAGAGTTAAGGATGGCGCCGCAGATAACCGTGATAGACAATGCGGTGCATTTTGACCTGGAGATTTCAGACGAATTGTTTGAGCGGATTTTGCAGGCGTTATTGAAAAACTTTGAACAGCAGAAATATATGTTTGAATATGACGAGGAGGGATGGTAATGAAAGCAGCAGGTATAAAGTTATTATTTGCCATATCTCTATGGTTGCCTATGATGATTTCAGGCGCCGGAATATATGATTTTGTTGCTGATGGAGCAGCGGTTGTGATTGAGGCGGATCTTGACTCTTTGCGTGGTACGGAATTAGAAAAGGAGATAAAAGAGTTCAACCGGAAAATTTCGGATCATTTCGGAGGACAGTATGATTTCAGCGCTATAAGCGAACAGTTACAGCGTGGAGTTTTTACCTGGAATGGAGATACTGTCAGTCCGGATTTCACCATATTGGTTCAAGGGGATATGGGGGAAACTGCATTCAATCGTATTTTAGCTGATTCTGTGGAGGAGAAGTTGATACCGGTGTCGTTGAATGGACATTCGGCATTGCGTTTTCCGCAGGAGAGTCTGAATAAAAAAATCCGTGGTAAAATGGATCTGGTATCTTCATTTGTGACTGATGATATTGTGATGATAAGTGATCGCGGAAGGGTTGAAGCGGCCTTGAATGCATCAGGGAAAGGAGATTGCCGGAAAGATATCGGCAAGGCTTTTCTGAAATTTTCCGGCCGTCCGGCCGATACGGTAATCGGAATGTTCTTCCGTGGAGTTAAAAATGCAGTAATTGAGGCGGCAGTTGATGACTCCGGGCGAGGAATCGACTTATCTGGTGTAGCAGTATGTCAGGATGTCAATATGGCATCAGCGATGGCAATGAATACCAAAATGCTGATACAAGCTTTCATTCCTCTGGTTTTAGGGCGCGATATTATGCTGCAAAGTGAGATCCTGAAAGCGCTTGAGGTAATAAACGTTGACAACAAAGTGGAATTGTCATGTAAATTAAACGGCGCAACAGTGGAAAAGCTGTTCCGTTACGCCGAAAAAGAGATTGTTCGTGAAAACAGGCAATTGCGTTAATAAGCTCTTGCGTTAACACCTTCTATATAATTAACATATGCTTGATTTACCACCCGGTTGCCCCCCGGAGTGGGGTAGTTCCCGCTGAAATACCAGTCGCCAGCTGAGTGTGGACAGCATAATCTAAGTGCATCCAATGTTTGATAAATAATCTGTAAATCAGCTTTCAAATCGTCAGGTTTAAGGATATCGGTTATTTCCGCTTCCAGTTCTGAATGCGTAAACTGTTGATAAATAGCTTTTACCGTGTTTACCTGTTTATAATCCGGCAGATCAAGCTGTCTTTTGGCTTCCTGATAAATCTGATTTAACAGATCTGTGCGTTCCCGGCGGCGCAGCAGTCTTACTGCCGCTTCAAAAGCAACAAAATCGCCGAGAGATGCCATATCTATTCCATAACAATCGGGGTAACATATAGGCGGTGCAGTGGAAACAATTACCAGTTTCTTAGGTTGAAGCCGGTCGAGCATCCGCAGGATGCTGTCGCGCAAGGTGGCGCCGCGGACAATAGAGTCATCCAATACTACAAGACTATCAATTCCCGGTCTTATTACCCCGTAAGTTACATCGTAAACGTGGCCGATCAAATCGTGGCGGCATGAACTGTCGGAGATGAAAGTACGCAGTTTCGCATCCTTGACTGCGATTTTTTCGGTTCGGATTGTCCGGTTCAGAATACGGCGTAATCCGGCAGAATCGCCCGGAGTAAGTTTTTGAATATCGTCATATTGGGTTTCCCGGCAATACTCTTGAAGCCCCTCTCTGAGTCCGAGATAACCGGTTTCTGCGGTATTGGGAATGAAAGAAAAAACAGTATTTTCCAGATCATAGTTGATCGCTTTCAGAACATTTCCAGTCAAAGCGCGTCCCAATGCTTTGCGTTCCTGATATATATCTGCATCATTGCCACGGGAGAAGTAAATGTGTTCGAAAGAACAGCTTGCCGGCGAAAGTTGCGGTACGCACTCTTCGATACTGATTTTTCCATCTTTTTTAATAATCAGAGCATTACCGCGAGGCAATTCCATAACCTGCTGTGTCTGCAGATTGAATGCAGTTTGGATAGGCGGTCTTTCCGATGCCACCACTGCAATTTCGTCGTCAATATAATAATATGCCGGGCGTATACCGTGAGGATCCCGGATTACGAACGCATCACCGTTGCCGATGAGCCCGGCGACAACGTATCCTCCGTCCCAGTTTGCACATCCGCCGGACAGAATTCTGGCAGGATTCAGTTCATCAGATATTTTTGCATTAATTTCTCCGGCAGTTATTTCACGTTTTGCATATCGCCGGAACAGCATATTATTCTCCTCTTCCAGGTAGTGTCCCAGAATATGAAGCATAACGGTGCCGTCGGAATATTTTGAGAGGTGATGTCCGGAGTGAATCAGTTGTTGAAAGAGCTGATTTACGTTGGTAAGATTGAAGTTTCCTGCCATCAGCAGGGTTCTGGATTGACACACACTCTCCTTTACATAAGGATGACACGCATTCAAATCGTTGCGTCCAAAGGTGCCGTAGCGTAAATGTCCCAGATATATTTCACCACAAAACGCTGAGTCAGATTTAACATGGGTTATATCATCCAGACGATTGTGATTATTTTTTATAAATTCTGCCATTTTATCGTGAATCTGATCAAAAAGATCTTTCAGAGGTGTGGCGGAATTTGATTTAGCAGTTTGATAATATGGTTTGCCAGGGGGAATATCCAATCCCATGCAGGCTATTCCGGCACCGTCCTGACCACGGTTATGCTGTTTTTCCATCAGCAGGGACAATTTTTGAAAACCATAAAATACCGATCCGTATTTCCGGCGGTAAAAATCAAGCGGTTTCAATAACCTTAGTAAAACGATACCGCATTCGTGTTTAATAGAGTCACTCATTATAGTAAGAGGGGGGCGCGATCCGGCATTATTGGAATTAAAATATCGAGCCGGACAGGAGACAGTCTCCTGTCCCGCCGGTCTGATCTGTCCGGCCCGATTGAAAAACTTGGAGAATCTCCGCCGCGTTCAATTCAATGTTGGCGGCGGATAGTTCTATTATCAGTAGATAAAGAGCATTTCCCGGTATTTGGGCAATGGCCAGAGTTGGTCATCAACCAGTTTTTCCAGTTCATCAACAGTGCTTCTGAGAGTTCCCAGAGCGGAAATTACCGAGCTGCTGCAATTTTTCTGCAATGCTTCTTCAAGTGCACATGAATCAGCACAGAGTTTATCGGTCAATACGCCGATTTTATCCAGAGCCTTCACCGAACTTTGCAATCCATTGTTTACTCCGACAGCCTTAAGGCCTGCCACGGTACCGGATAGTTTGTTCAGCTGTTCGTTAGCTACCGGATAGATCATTGTACGTGCCATAGTCAATGCCAGTTCGCCTTCGATACGGATCTTACGTTCATATTCTTCCATAAAGACTTCGTAACGTGACTTCATCTCTTTAGGTGAAAGAACACCGTACCGGTCAAAGAGCTCGATATTTTTTTCATCGAGAAGCGGCTGCAATGCTTCCGGTGTTGTACGCAGATTCGGCAAGCCGCGCTTTGCAGATTCTTCAACCCATTCCTGTGTATATCCGTCACCATTGAATACAACACGTTTATGCTGACGGATGATTTTCTGCAGCAAAGCCTGCAAATTGGCAAGGAAATCTTCTTTCGGGAATTTTTCCAGTTCAGCGCTGATTTCGTCAATAGATTCTGCAACTATGGTATTCAATACAACGTTTACTCCACCGCATGACTGGCTGGAACCCGGTGCCCGGAATTCAAATTTATTGCCGGTGAAGGCGAATGGACTGGTACGGTTGCGGTCTGTTGCGTCGCGTGGCAGCGGCGGCAGAGTATCCACTCCGATACGCATCATATCGCCGTGACGGCTGGATTTTACTTCGCCCTTTTCAATCTGATCGATAATATCAGTCAGCTGTTCTCCCAGGAAGATGGAGATGATGGCCGGCGGAGCTTCATTGGCGCCAAGACGGTGGTCGTTGCCAGCGCCGGCGGTGGCCGAACGCAGAATATCGCTGTGACGGTCTACCGCCTGAATTACTGCACACAATGTAGTTAAGAATATAGCGTTCTGATGCGGGTCATTGCCCGGCTTGAGCAGATTGGTCTTGCCGTATGAGATAGACCAGTTGTTGTGTTTTCCGGAGCCGTTGATTCCGGCAAACGGTTTTTCATGCAGCAGACATACCAGGTTATGACGTTCAGCCGTTTGCCGCAATACTTCCATAATGACCATATTGTGGTCTACAGCAAGGTTCAGTTCTTCAAAAACCGGTGCAATTTCAAACTGTGCCGGTGCAACTTCGTTATGCCGAGTTTTAGCCGGGATGCCCAAACGCCATAATTCGGTTTCAACTTCGCTCATAAAGGCAAGAATTCTTGGTTTAATGGAGCCGAAATAGTGGTCTTCGAGCTGCTGATGCTTGGGGGGCGGAGCGCCGAACAGGGTGCGTCCGGTTTGAACCAGGTCCGGTCTGGCAAGATAAAATTCCTTGTCTATCAGGAAATACTCCTGTTCTGCGCCGAGCGTTACTTCCGGGTGTTTGTCGCCCGGTTCGCCGAAGGCTTTCATCATGCGGATAATGGATTTGTTCAAGGCCTGTATGGAGCGCAGAAGCGGTGTCTTTTTATCCAGAGCTTCACCGGTATAACTGCAAAATGCAGTTGGGATACACAGAGTGGCATCATTAAGTCCGCGCTTGATAAATGCCGGACTGGTCGGATCCCATGCAGTATAGCCGCGGGCTTCAAAGGTGGCTCTGAGGCCGCCTGATGGAAAGCTGGATGCATCGGGCTCGCCGACGATCAGATTCTTTCCGGAGAAAGCCATAATGGCTTCATCTTCTTCTCCCGGTTCCAGAAACGCATCATGTTTTTCCGCTGTCCCTCCAGTCAGCGGCTGAAACCAGTGCGTATAATGTGTAGCTCCACGGGAGATTGCCCACTGGCGGATTGCGTTAGCCACATCATCGGCAATAACCGGATCCAGCGGTTCGCCGGCTTTGATTGTAGCGAGCAATTTTTTGTAAACGTTTTTCGGCAGGGATTCACGCATTCTGGAAAGGTTGAATACGTCCTCACCATAGATTTCGGTTTCGCTTTCCGCCATAACCGCATAGTTGCGTGCCGGTCTTCCGGCGATTGCGCTTATAGCTTTACGACGAACTGCATTACTCATGATAACCATACTCCTTGATTTAGGTTGTTCATTAAGTTGCGAATATACCTGCATGTAGCAATATCCGTGCCAATATTATGGCTGATACTTGAAATGAGCTCAAAAAATATTTTTCTCCGTCTTTTCTGTCTGTTTTTCATTACTGCAGGTATGAAAAAAATGTAATAGTTGTATTCCTGTGAATACGAAAATGTGTCATTACTCCGGCAGTTGCCGATAGCGTATTAATTGTATGAATCAGCTCATCTTTATATATATTGTATAGCCGTTGTATATGTATTTCAACTATTGGCATGAAATATGCTAAAAATAAACTTGGTTTTTTTATAACAACAAACACAAAAGGGTTATAATGATGAATCAGGATCAACAATCTGTACGACAGTGCGGCTTCTCTTCCAACCGCGGAGCGGCTTTCCGTATGCCGGATCAGGGGCTTTATTCGTTTAACAATGAGCATGATGCATGCGGTGTGGGAATGGTTGCCGATTTGAATGGAACTCCTGCTCACCGTATTGTTGAGATGGGGGTTAAGGTTCTTGAACGTCTTATGCATCGTGGCGCAGCCGGAAGTGATCCGGAAACGGGAGACGGCGCGGGAGTGTATCTTCAGTTGCCGGATGAATTTTTCCGCAAGCATATTGCCGGTGGAGCGGAGTTGCCGCCAGCCGGAGAATACGGTGTAGGGATGTTCTTTCTGCCGCGTGAACACGCTGTATGTGACAGTGTATTAATTATGATAAACCGGATAATTGCCGAAGAGGGTGGAAAGATTGAATTCTGGCGTAAAGTTGAGGTTGATCCTTCCTGTATCGGGAACACTGCCAGACTTTCTCTGCCGGATATCCGGCAATGTTTTGTTACTGTTCCCGGATTATCCGGAATGGCTCTGGAGCGTAAGCTTTATGTTATACGTCGCATGATTGAAAAGCGCTTTATTGCTGAAGGGCATGGAGAAGACAGTTATATAGTAAGTTTTTCGTCCCGTTCAATAGTATATAAAGGTCTGCTCTTGGCTCCGCAGTTGCGCAAGTTTTATAAAGACCTTGCCTGTCCGGATTTTAAGAGTGCACTTGTGCTGGTTCACCAGCGTTACAGTACCAATACTTTTCCCACCTGGTCACTGGCGCATCCATTCCGATATCTGGCACACAATGGAGAGATCAATACTCTGCGTGGGAATTTAAATTTCCTGCGGGCGCGTGAACCATATTTTGCTTCGCCGCTTTTCGGGGATGAGATCAAAAAGCTTTTGCCGCTGATTGAGGGTAATCAAAGTGACTCGGCTTCTCTGGATAATATGCTGGAACTGTTGGTAATGGCCGGGCGTTCACTGCCGCACGCGATGCTGATGCTTTTGCCGCAGGCGTGGGGAAAGAGTTACCACATGAGTAATGACGTACGTGGATTTTTTGAATATCACTCAGCATTGATGGAGCCGTGGGATGGTCCTGCTGCTGTGGCATTTTCGGATGGTATCAATGCCGGGGCGATTCTTGACCGCAACGGTTTGCGTCCGGCACGTTATTCGCTTACACGGGATAACATATTCGTTCTTGCTTCAGAAAGTGGTGTATTGGATCTGCCTGAGGCGGATGTTATTCGCAAAGGACGTCTTGGCCCCGGAGAGATGATCTATCTTGATATGGAAAATCACCGTATCCGTACAGACAGGGAAATCAAGACAAGAATTGCCCGTACCCAGCCATATCGCCGCTGGGTAGAGGAGAACCGGATTATGCTGCATGGTCTGTTTGATTCGGTAAATCCTGCTGTTAGCGGTGCTGATTTGCTGGAAAAGCAGCGTATATTCGGTTATACCAGAGAAGATATTGACGTAATATTGAAGCCGATGGCAGAGTCTGGCAATGAACCTGTAGGCTCGATGGGTAACGATGCTGCGCTGGCGGTTCTCTCCGGTAAGCCTCAACTTTTATATAACTATTTCAAGCAGTTGTTTGCCCAGGTGACCAACCCGCCGATTGACCCGATTCGTGAACAGCTGGTCATGAGTACCATGACCTATATTGGTAATCAGGGCAATATTCTGGAAGAGTCGCCGCGGCATGCACATCTGGTCAAATTATTGCATCCGATATTGACCAATGAGGATCTGGAACGTTTGCGTTCTTCCGTGGTTCCAACTTTCCAGGCGGCTACGCTGACGATGGGATTTGATCCCGCCAGAGGAGAGAGTGGATTATCTGAGGCATTGGAAAAATTGGGCGAACGTGCGGCGGCAGAGATACGTGCCGGTCGCAGTGTGATCGTGCTGAGCGACCGCAATCTGCCCGATGGCGAGATCCCGATTCCGGCGCTTTTAGCCACAGCGGCGGTCAACCGTTTTCTGATTAAGCACCATTTGCGTACCTCAGCGGGGCTGGTTATAGAAAGTGGTGAGCCTCGTGAGGTGATGCACTTTGTACTGCTGCTCGGTTTCGGTGCTACTGCGATAAATCCTTATGTTGCGCTTGAAAGTGTAGTTTCTCTGGTTGAGCAGGGCCGGGTTCCGGGCGCGGATGCAGCAAAAGCGACAGAAAATTATATCCATGCCATAGTCAAAGGCTTATTGAAGGTGATGTCAAAGCTCGGTATCTCTACTTTGCGCAGTTTCCGTGGGGCGCAGACCTTCGAAGCGATCGGCTTAAGCAAAGAACTTGTAGACCGTTACTTTACCGGAACGGCTTCGCGTATCGGAGGGATTGGTCTTGCCGGAGTTGTTCAGGAAGCTGTATCCCGCTGTCGTGCGGCGGAAAAGATTCCGAGCAGAGTTCTGCCATCCGGCGGCCAGTACGCCTATCGGTTTGACGGCGAAAATCACCTGTGGAATCCGGAAACAATCACACTTTTCCATCAGGCGGTGTATAACAATGATGGCAATGCTTATAAGAAGTATGCTGAATACATCAATAATCAGGAACGGCATCTGTGTACATTGCGCGGATTGTTTAAATTCAAACAGTGTCAATCAATTCCGCTGGATGAGGTCGAACCGGCCAGTGAAATTGTGAAACGCTTTGTAACCGGAGCAATGAGTTTCGGGTCAATCAGTCCTGAAGCGCACATGACGATTGCGCAGGCTATGAACCGTCTTGGCGGTATGAGTAATTCCGGGGAGGGCGGAGAAGACCCGGCCAGATATGTAGTAAAACCCGGAGAAGTATCTAAGTGCAGTGCAATTAAGCAGGTCGCCAGTGGGCGTTTCGGGGTTACTGCGGAATACCTGGTCAATGCAAAAGAGTTGCAAATCAAGATTGCGCAGGGAGCCAAGCCGGGCGAGGGCGGTCAATTGCCGGGGTATAAGGTAAATGATGAGATCGCCAGAGTACGGCATTCGATACCCGGAGTATCATTGATTTCTCCGCCGCCGCATCACGATATCTATTCGATAGAAGACCTGGCGCAGCTGATATATGACCTGCGCAATGCCAATAATCAGGCGAGAATATCGGTAAAACTGGTTTCAGAAGTTGGTGTTGGTACAGTTGCTGCCGGCGTGGCCAAAGGACATGCTGATGTTATCTTGATCAGTGGACATGACGGTGGTACCGGTGCGTCGCCGCTATCCAGTATCAAACACGTTGGTCTGCCATGGGAATTGGGATTGGCAGAAGCCCAGCAGACGTTGAGACTGAATATGCTGCGTGACCGGGTTCGGCTTCAGGTTGATGGCCAGTTGAAAACCGGGCGTGATGTGATTATCGGTGCACTGCTGGGCGCGGAAGAGTTCGGTTTTGCCACTACAATTCTGGTTTGTCTCGGTTGCCTGATGATGCGTAAGTGTCACAGCAATACCTGTCCGGTAGGTGTTGCAACTCAGGATCCTGAATTGCGTAAATTCTTTACCGGTAAGCCGGAAAACATTGAAAACTTCCTCTACTTTGTAGCGGAAGAGGTGCGTGGATATCTGGCAGCGCTTGGATTGCACAAACTGGAAGATGCGGTCGGAAGAGTTGATCTTTTGGAGACCAATGAAGCAATAGAATTCTGGAAAGCGCATAATCTGGATTTTTCTGCAATCTTTGCGGAAGTTGGCGGAGCATCTCCATTACACTGCACGCATCGTGAACCGGTAAGCCTGGCGGATACGCTGGATGAACAGTTGCTGATACCGCAGGCAGAAGCGGCGTTGACCAATAAGCAGCCTGTTACGATTACCTGTACGGTCAACAACGTTGCCCGTACCGTCGGGACGCGACTTTCCAGTGAAGTTGCACGGCGCTATGGTCATGCCGGATTGCCGGATGATACGATAAAGATAAATTTGAAGGGATGCGCAGGACAGAGTTTCGGTGCATTTTTGGCGCACGGAATTACGTTATCGCTTGAAGGTGATGCGAACGACTTTGTCGGCAAAGGTTTATCCGGCGGCAAGATTATTATCCGGCCTGCGGCCGATGCGCCGTTGATCGCGGAGGAAAATGTTATTGCCGGTAACGTTATCGGTTATGGTGCGATAAGCGGCAAGATTTTCCTTAACGGTATGGCTGGCGAACGGTTTGCCATCCGCAACAGTGGAATGACTGCGGTTGTTGAAGGAGTTGGCGACCATGGCTGTGAATACATGACCGGGGGGCGGGTGGTAGTGCTTGGTCGGACAGGAATGAACTTTGCGGCCGGTATGACAGGCGGTATTGCCTATGTATATGACGATGACGGTGACTTCGACCTTCGCTGTAACACATCAACAGTAGACTTGGAGAATATCTCAAAGGGAACTGCGGACGAGGACGAGTTACTTGGTCTTATCAAAGAACATTTTGGAGCTACCGGCAGTCCGCTTGCCGGCCGTATGCTTGAAGACTGGGAAAATGAACGGGCGAAATTTGTAAAAGTATTTCCGGTTGAATACCGCAAAGCTCTCGGCCGTATGAGCAAGGCTGACGCGAATGCGGTTGACCGCCGGATACAACAGGCATAAGCCCCGGAAAGGAGTACTAAAAATGGCTAAAGATAGAAATTTTCTGGATACCAAAAGAGTGGATGCTGTTTACCGTCCGGTGGCGGAGCGTTTGAAAGATTACAATGAGGTGGAAGTGCATCCGGCATTGGATGTGTTAAAGGAACAGGCTTCCCGTTGTATGAGTTGCGGTATTCCGTTTTGTCATGGCATGGGCTGTCCTTTAAAGAATGTGATCCCGGAGATCAACAAGGCGGTAATGGAGGAACGGTTTGAAGATGCCTGGGCATTGCTTTCCAATACCAGCAGTTTTCCGGAGTTTACCAGCCGGATATGCCCGGCATTGTGTGAAGGCGCCTGTACCGCGGGGTTGGATTTGGAACCGGTAACGATCCGTCAGTTGGAATATCTGGTAACGGAGGAGGCTTTTAAACGTGGTTATGTTCAGCCTCATGCTCCGGTTTCCCGCAATGGCAAAAAGGTTGCGGTAGTAGGGGCTGGTCCTGCAGGTCTTGCCGCGGCAGCCAGGCTCAACAGCATGGGGTATATGGTTACAGTTTACGAGAAGTCGGCAAAAATAGGCGGACTTCTGCGTTACGGCATTCCGGACTTCAAGCTGGCTAAGAGTGTAATAGACCGCCGGTTGCAGCTGATGGTGGATGAAGGTATCGAATTTGTGGTGAATGCGGATATCGGCAAGGATATTTCTCTGGAATATCTGAAACGTCATTATGATGCGATTGTTCTTGCTATGGGTACGCCCAATGCCCGTGATCTGGCGATTCCTGGACGTGAGCTTGAAGGGATATATCTTGCTTTACAGTTTCTCGGTCGCCAGAACCGGATAGTTTCGGGCGAAGAATCACCAGATGATGCGCAGGAATTATCTGCTTTCGGGAAAGAGGTAGTAGTTATAGGTGGCGGCGATACCGGCAGTGACTGCGTAGGTACGGCGTTACGGCAGGGGGCGACCAAAGTTACTCAGATTGAAATTATGCCAAAACCTCCGGAAAAGAGAAGTCCATCAACTCCATGGCCGATGTGGCCGTATATGTTGCGCACCAGCAGCAGTCATAAGGAGGGCTGTGAACGGGAGTGGTCGATTGCGACCAAGAGTTTTGCCGGAAAAGACGGTCACGTCAAGGCGATACAGGCGGTTCGGGTGGAATGGGAGTTCTCGCCGGATGGCAGACCGCTGAGATTCACTGAAATTCCCGGCAGTCAGTTTGAGATTAAGGCTGATATGGTATTGCTGGCGATGGGTTTTGTCGGCTTCAAGGCGGAAGATTTATCCGGTCGCTTCAATGTATCTCTGACTGAACGCGGCTGGGTAAAATGTTCCTGTGCCGGAGTAACTGAACAAAATGGAGTGTTTGCTGCCGGCGATACGGTATCCGGACCAAGTTTGGTTGTACGGGCGATAGCATCAGGCCGTGCTGTTGCCGATGCGGTGGATAATTACCTTGGAGGAGGGGAAAAATGAGATTCACAAAATGGCAGGGTTTAGGCAATGATTTTGTTATAGTAAACACTTTTGAAGAGACCATATATGATGAACGTGAACTGGCCAAGGCGATGTGTGACCGTCATTTTGGTATTGGAGCTGATGGCCTTGTATTGATCGCGCCAAGTGATACGGCGGATTTTCAGATGCGCATAATTAATTCTGATGGTACTTATGCTGAGATGTGCGGTAACGCCACCCGTTGTGTGGCAAGTTATTTAAAAAGCCGCGGGATGTCGGATGGCGGATCAGTACGGCTGGAGACACTTGCAGGAGTTGTGGAACCGCGTGTGCTGGATGGCGAAGATAATCTGGTTGAGGTTAATATGGGGAAAGCCAGACTTCTGCGCGGCGAGATTCCGATGCAGGGTGATGAAGAGGATACCGCAATTAATATTCCGCTGGAGGTTAATGGCTGGACATGGTACGGTACCGGCGTATCGATGGGGAATCCCCATTTTGTGATATTTGTCGATAATCTTGCCCAGATTGCCCTGGAAGATTGGGGCCCGAGAATTGAACGTCACCCGATGTTTCCGCATAAAACCAATGTTGAGTTTGTACAGCGCATCAATGCCGGTAAAATACGTATGCGGGTCTGGGAACGTGGCTGCGGTATAACCATGGCTTGCGGCACTGGCAGCTGTGCCAGTGTTGTTGCCGGAGTATTGACGCAGAGAACCGATCGCGACGTTACGGTTATACTTGATGGCGGAGAGCTGATGATCTCTTATAAGGAAAATGGTATTGTAACTATGACCGGGCCGGCGGTAGAGGTGTTTTCCGGTAATTGGAGTTGATGAAAAATGGCTTTAATGAATGAAAATTATCTTAATCTTGCCGGCAGTTATCTCTTTGCCGAGATTAATCGTAAGGTAGGCGCTTATTTAAAAAGCAATCCCGGAGCCGATATAATACGTTTGGGAATTGGCGATGTTACGCAGCCGTTAGCGCCTGCGGTAGTGGAAGCGATGGTCAGTGCTTCCAGGGAAATGGGCAGTAAAGATGGATTTCATGGATACGGGCCTGAGCAGGGCTATGAATTTCTGCGTTCAGCAATAGCCGAATATGACTACCGGAAAAGGGGTATTGCTGTTGCTGATGATGAGATATTTGTATCTGATGGCAGCAAGAGTGATGTTGCCAACTTTCAGGAGCTTTTTTCCGGCGATTGCAGTGTAGCGATAACAGACCCGGTTTATCCGGTATATCTTGATACCAACATCATGGCTGGGCGCTCCGGAGTTATGAATAACGGACGATATGAAAAAATTGTCTATCTGAAATGCACAGCGGAAAACGGTTTTATTCCGGCAATTCCGGATTGTCATGTCGATATGATTTATCTGTGTTCGCCAAACAATCCGACCGGTACTGTATTGAACCGTGAACAGTTGACGCGCTGGGTCGAATATGCGTTGGCAGAGAAAGCGGTTATTCTGTTTGACTCAGCTTACGAAGCCTATATAGCAGATGCCGATCTCCCGCGTTCCATCTATGAAATCCCCGGGGCGGAAAAGGTTGCGGTTGAATTTCGTTCATTCAGCAAAACCGCAGGCTTTACGGGTACCAGATGCGCGTATACCGTGATTCCGCATACGGTAATGGTAAGCGATGGTAATGGTGGACTCCATGAGCTCAATCAATTATGGCTGAGAAGACAGACGACCAAATTCAACGGAGTTCCGTACGTTATACAGCGTGCGGCTGCAGCGGTTTATTCAGATGAGGGGAGACGTCAGATTAAAGAGCAGGTGGCCTATTACATGGAAAATGCCGCTATTATACGGAATGGATTGGAAAGCATGGGCTGGGAGCTTTATGGCGGAAAGAATGCGCCTTATATCTGGTTAAAACTGCCGGAGGGAGAGTTATCAATGAATTTCTTTGACCGGCTTTTGACTAAGGCCGGGGTAGTTGGAACTCCTGGCGTAGGTTTCGGGCCTTGTGGCGAGGGATGTTTCCGTTTGACTGCATTTGGAGAACGGAACCGGACAATTGAAGCGATTGAACGTATTAAGTTGAATATGTAATTTGACTTAATCCGGTTTTAGCGTTATTTTACCTGAAACTGAAACTATTGCAGGAAAGCTCATGCACGGAGATAATAACGAACTTGCCATATCGGTATTGAATCATATCAGTGTTGCGCTGGTAAAAGAACGGGATGTATCTACACTTTTACGTAAAGTTCTCGATATTCTCTATCGGGAGATGGGGCTGATACATGGTACAATAACTCTGAGGCAGAATGACACTTTTTACATAGAAGCGTCGCAGGGGTTGAGTGAAGAGGCCCGGGCACGTGGAAAATACAATCTTGGTGAAGGTGTTACCGGTATGGTGGCAGAGAGTGGCAGGCCGTGCATAATTCCTGATATTTCCCGTGAACCGCGTTTTCTCAACCGTACTGGAGTTCACAAAAAACTGGTTGAGGCCGGCGGCGGGCCGATTGCCTTTATCTGTGTGCCTATAATTCATGAAGAACGGGTTATCGGTACATTGAGTATCGACTGTGATACAACCCAGGGCGTTGATTTGGAGCAGCATCTCCGGCTGTTGGAGACAGTGGCGAATATAATTGCGGAAGCTGTTTCAGTGATGTTGCAGGACTATCAGGAGCGGGATCAGCTTTTAGCGGAAAACCGTAGATTGAAAGAAGAGTTGACCCATGGCCGTCGCCCGGCTGATATTATTGGTAACTGCAATACGATGCAGCAGGTTTATGCGATGATCAATCAGGTGGCGCCCAGTAATGCCACGGTGCTGATCCGCGGTGCATCCGGTACAGGTAAAGAGCTGGTTGCCCGTGCAATTCAGAAAGGGAGCAACCGCAGCGACAAGCCATTTGTGACGGTCAACTGTGCGGCTTTGCCGGATAATCTGATAGAGAGCGAACTGTTCGGTCATGAAAAAGGTGCGTTTACCGGAGCGGTAAGCCGTCGTATTGGCCGTGCGGAAGCGGCTGACGGCGGAACGCTGTTTCTGGATGAGATAGGCGATATAAGTTTGCAGGTGCAGGTAAAACTTCTGCGTTTTATTCAGGAGCGGACATTCAGCCGGGTTGGCAGCAACCAGGAACTTCATGCTGACGTCCGGATACTTGCGGCAACTAGCCGCAATTTGGAGCAGCTTATGGCGGAAGGAAAATTCCGTGAAGACCTCTATTACCGGTTGAATGTTTTTCCCATTCATCTGCCGGAATTGCGTAAACGGCGTTGTGATATTATGCTTTTGGCGGAGTTTTTTCTGGATAAATACGCCAAAGTTTACAATAAAAAGATCAAACGCATCTCCACTCCGGCGATTAATATGCTTATGAGTTATCATTGGCCCGGAAATGTCCGTGAGCTGGAGAACTGCATGGAGCGTGCGGTGCTGACAGCTACGACAGAGGTGATTTGCGCCTATAATCTGCCGCCGTCATTGCAGACAGGTGAAGTTTCCGGGACAGCCAATCTTCCTGGAAATGGTGAACCGGTTGATTTTGAGACTCTTGTCAATTCATTTGAACGTGAATTAATTGTTGAAGCGCTGAAATCCAACAATGGCAATGTTACACAATCGGCCAAACATCTCGGATTGTCCAGTCGGGTAATTCACTATAAGATCAACAAATACGGCATTACTCCGGACTGGTACCGTCCGGGACGTGGTAAAGAGGTTTAAAAGCCCAGTGTCAATTGTTCCGGCAGACCGTCATCAAAGCTATCTTTTGGGGGGGCATCTTCTGATTTAACATTGGACTCATCAGCTTTGACGGTAGGCTTTTGAATTTTATCTTCAGGCACGGGTGGTTCCTTGACGGTCCGGCTTTCGGACAATTGTCTGAGAAAATCCTGAAGTTCCACAATCGGAATACCAAGTTTTTTTGCCTTTCCGGTTTTACTGCTGTTGGATGAGATATCGGCGGTTACCAGAAGAGAGAGAGACTGGCTTACGCTGTCTACCGCCTCATATCCATGTTCGGCGGCGAGATTTTCATAAAAAGAACGTTTTTCCGGCATTTTTCCGGTAAAACATATGGTTGGCCTGGTCGTGCTGCTGTTTTGTGCTGTTTTGGATACTTCGACTGTGGCAAGAAGGTCGTTTATTTCCTGTGCTTCACTGTGCAGGATTTCTACGATAGCTTTAGCCCGTTTTTCGCCGATTCCAGGTACATTCAGCAACTCATCTTCTGAAAGAGTTGAAAGTTCTTCCAGCTTGAAATGTTTAAGAAGAATTTTTGCGATATCCAGTCCGATATTGGGAATATTCAGTGCAGCGAGGAATTGATAATCGGCCACATGCTTTGCAGTATCAATTTCACGATAAAGATTTGCGGCAGATTTTTCAGCAAAATTGTCCAGTTTAAGCAGTTGATTCTGAGTCAGTTTAAAGATGTCGGAAAGTTTTTTGACTCCCAATGAGAGCATCATTTTTCTGATAGTCGGCTCGCCTAATTGTTCAATGCCGAAGTTTTTTACTGCGGCGGTCAACTTTTGCAGATTGGTCTCAAAACACTCCGGATTGACGCAGCATAACTCCGGGCCGCGGCGCACGAGCGTACTACCACAACCGGGACAGTTGGTTATCATGGCATTGATTCTTTCCTCGCCGGGTTCACGGGAAACGATATATGGAATAACGTCGCCGGCCCGTTCAACGGTAACCTCATCATGGATTTGAATATCCATGTCAATGATATTCTGTGCATTATGCAAGGTGGCGCGTTTTATGGTTACTCCTCCTATCTCAACCGGGTCCAATTCGGCGACCGGAGTAAGCGCATTTTTCCCGAAGCTCCACTCAACCGCCAGAAGTTTTGTTTTGCGGCGTATGCCGGAAAACTTGAAAGCGATCTGTCCGCGCGGGTGGTGGCTGGTAGCTCCGAGTGATTCAGAGTATGCCGTATCAGCTAATTTAAAAACCACACCGTCGGTTGGATACGGCAGTGCTTCAACGGTTTCGATAATCTCTGCAAACCGACCTGAGAGTTCGGAGAATTTTATTTTGAATGACACAAGAGAATAATCTGCCAGGGTAAGTTTTGCATGCTGCCGGATCATATCGGAGATATCTTTCAATCCCATGATTCCAGCCACTGCATTACGTGAGTTTTTATATACTCCTCCGCCTTTTTTGTAAATATGGGAGTAGAGATTGGCAAAGTCGTCTTTTCTGATAACGATTTCGCCTCTGGCGGGACGGTTTAATTGCCCGGTATAATTGGGAGCTTCAAGTTCAATTAAAGGCAGTTTATCCGATATGTCCTCACCTATTTCACCATCGCCGCGGGTTGCTAGAATTGTACCGTCAAAGTTGGCGGAAATACCATCATATTTTGGTTGGGCAAGCAACAGTTCATCTTTTGAACGGATATATTTCTGAGCCCATTCGACAACCTCTTCAAGCGAATAAGCCTTGTCCAGAGAAAGCATTGGTTTGGCGAGTTTTACTTTTCCTCCGGCAGAAGCTGTACGCTGAGTTCCCACCCAGTGCAGAAGCGGGTGATTCGGATCTCTGCTCCGCAGTTCAACCATCAACCGGTCATAATCATCGTCGCTGATTTCCGGTTCGCCAAGCTCCCAGTAACGCTGATTGTGATATTCAATCAACTGTACCAGTTCCTGGAGAGACATTTCGTGGATTTTATTGTAATCTTCCATAATAGAAATAATATAACTGCGGATTTTTATCAATACAACCTGCAATGAGGAAATAATCGTTCAGGCGGAGAAAAATAGTTGTGTAAAATATCGATAATGCACTTTTTTTATGGTTGAATGCGTTGAAAAGATGTATATATTACCATTAAGTGTATATAATTTTTCAATATTGGGGTAAGAGGCGCAGAATGAGCAAGAGTTGCTGGAGTATAAGTTGGGATCACCAGTATCGGGTCTATGCGGTTTATCTGCGAATGACTTTCGGTGGTGATCTTGAATTGCTCTCATGCTGCTGTGACACTTCCGGGCAGCGTACACTTGGTGATCGCTTGACCTCCATATTGGAGAAGATACAGGTTGGGGAAGAAGATTATCTGGTGCTTGGCGGTTATATGCCGGAGTGCGTGATTGTCGAGCGTTATTTTCCGCCCCTGGAGGGGCGTGAACTTGAAGAGGCGATAACCTTCTCTTCGGAGAGCTGTTTCCCTGTGGCACGTAAAAAGCTCAAGTTTACCTATAATGTGCTTGAAAAACGGCGTGATGGTCAGCAGCGGGTAAGAATAATGGCGGTGCTGGATAAACAGCTGGATAAGATATTCCGGGAGATGCGCAAGGCCAATGTCAAAGCGGATATGCTGTGGCACCCATTTATGGCGATTGGTACGGAATTAGATAATCAGGAAATATTTCTGCCGTTTATCGAGCCGGACTGTATTTTGGAACCGGCAGGAGAGGATGGCTTAAGGCGTGTCACAATAGTTGCAGGTTATGCTTCTGCACCGCCTCTGACCCATTTAGCTGATCTTGCGCCGCGGCTGAAATTAAAGGATTGTGAACAGCCGATTTCCGGGGCATATCCATCGGCGGTACTGCTTGGCGCGGCGATGTTGCGTAATTCGGGTAGAAAGAATTGGCGGAAGCCATTACTTCCGCCGGACCTGCACCGCCAGCGTTTCCGGCGTTTCCGGCACAATATTTTATATATGAGCGTCGTTTGTTTTATGTTGCTGATAGCTCTTATCGGCAAGATCTGGTATCAGGAGCGCGACATGATTGTGGAGACCAACGCCCGCATACTGGAAACGCAGACGATGTTGGAAAAAGTGGCGAAGGAGCGTGAGACACTGGCAAGGCGGCAGGCTGTGCTGCAAAAGTTTTGTGAAAATCTTAACAGTGACCGTGAGGCATTGAATTTTCTTTTCCGTCTTACGTCGCTGCTGCCGGACAATATGTATGTAACGAGTTTTGCCAGTACCGGCAACAGAATAAGTGCGACGATCATCTATACAGGTGAGCGTATTGCACTTTTGGAACGTCTGGCAACGTTACAGGGATATCGTTTGGCGGAGGATACCAAGACTACTCAGAATGCGGATAACAAAAGCTCCACTGCTCAGGTGGTATGGAATAAGGATACTGATCTGAAATGAGACTGCTTTGGGTTAGATTGAGAAAAGAGTTGCGGAATCCGGATAACCGCAATAAGCTGATTGTTGTAGGTGCTCTCGGGGTATTGGCATTGGTGGTGCTGATGTTGAATACGAACTGGCGCGAGCTGGTTCCCGACTTGCGTAATTACAGTCTTCGCGCACAGGAATATGAAGAATTGCGTACTCAATTGCAGCGTGAAGAGGCGCAATTAAAGACATTACAGCACAATTCGGTGCAGAGGAATGAGGTTTGGATATTTACCAAAGGAGAAGACTCCCGTCTGGTAATTATGCAGAAATTGGAGTCAACTGCGGCTGAGTGCGGTGTGAATCTGCGAACCTCCGGTAATCTGAAAGATGTGCAGATTGCCAACGGCGTGCTTGGATATGAGCTGGATATAAATGCCGATGCGGCGCCATTGCGTAACGTATGTCAGTTTATTATTGCGTTGTCACTGTCGCAGCCGAGATTTTTCTGGGACAATCTTACTTTGAAACCGTCCGGCGGCAATGTTACTTTGGTGGGAAAATTGAAGGTGGTAGTAGTAACCGGTAACGGTGCATTACGCAATTATTGGGGTGATGATGCGTAGATTATTGATAATAGTTCAATTTATTGTGCTTGCGGTTCTGCTGTTTCTGATATTGCTGCTGATGTTTTATGATTTCGGTAAACCGCGTGAAACAACATTGGCATTAAGCGTGCCGGAAGTTTCCGGGACGGTGACTAATCTGGAGCAGATGCGTTCATGGAGTGACTTAATAGTTGAACGTACAGTATTTTCGCCTCAGCGTGGCAAGGCTGAGGCGGGTGGCAGTGAAGCATGGGCGAAGGAGGGACCGCCTTTCGTATTGACGGCTATATTCAAGGATAATTCCGGAGGCAGTGCCGTATTTATTCCTTCCGGTGCGGATCCGGCACTTACCCAAGGCAGTGTTTTGCGGGTTGGAGGCGCTTTAATGGATAAAGTGACTCTTGTGGAGATAAAAGATACATCGGTAATCGTCCGCAAGCCGGATGGTTTATTTGAAATGCATCTGTCCCGTACAGTCGGGAAGGATCAGTTGAAATTTACTCCAGTGGAGAAAAAACAGTAACCGGAGGATGGATAATTGTTTAAGCGGTTTTTACTTCAGATATTGATATTGGTTGCGGCGGTTGTTATGACCGCGGGGTGTGAGAGCATAGACAAACTGTTGAACAGCGAGTCCGACAGAAAAATGAGTCACGACGATACGCTGAAACCGACTCCTTACGGCATGATCAGTGACACCAAGCAGTTTCCTGCCGCTCCGTCTGTAAAAAGCAGCAATGCAATAGATGATATTGAGCGTGAAGTTGTTACCGGGATAAAGAAAGAGAACCGGATAAAACTGCGTGATGATGAACTGCTGCCCAGTAAAGAGACACTGGAGAAAGTAGATGCGAATGATTCACTGTTGTTTGAGCGTGTTTTCCCGGGCCGTGATCCGGAAGAGCGGATAAAGCTAGACTTGAATGGCGACAATATCAACATCAATACAATTATTGCGCAGTTCGCAGGATACATGAACTTCAGTTATACGATAGAAAGCGGAGTCCAGGGGGCAGTAAGCATGTCGCTCCACGCTGAACTTTCGTTGACTGAAACCTGGAATCTGTTCCTGCGTTTGCTGTGGATGTGCAATGCCTATGGTGAATACCGTGATGGTATTTTATCTATCCGTCCGTTGAATGCGGTAGGGCGTTCACAGCAGATTCTTGCAGGTGATGGCAATGTGATGTTGAAGAGCGTAAGGATGAAATATGTTACTTCGACCAGTGTGCTGCCGCAGATAAAACCGTTTCTTTCCGGAGAGGCTACAGCTTACGATTTGCCGCAGAGTAACTCATTATTGCTGATAGATACTCCGAACAATGTCAATCGTCTTCTGGAAATTATTGCGGAGCTGGATCGCAGTTACAAACAGGGTTGGTACCGGGTGGTATTCCAGTGTAATGATGTATCAGCTTCAAAGGTGAAAGAAGAGCTGAAGCAGGTTATGCCGGTATTGGGATTCCAGATATTTGAAGGTGAGCAGGTTGACAGTAAACCCGGGGCGATTCATCTGGTCAGTTTGGATCGTTTACAGGTGCTGGTGGCTTCGGCCAGTGCGGTTGAACCGCTTACGGAGTTGCGCAAATGGGTGGATGTACTCAATTCCAATGAGAATAATGAGCAGACCAATGCATATATATACAAAGTGGTAAATAGTGATGCGGCTCAGTTGGTGACGGAGTTGTCGGTGTTGTTTCCGAATATGGTAGGGGTGGTTATTCCAGCCAAGAGTGAATCGACCCGTCAGGTAAACGGGGTTTCGATAACTGAAGCTGGTAAAGCTATGCAGACCAGTGAAACGCTGTTTGACTTTCCGGTCAGGATTGCCGCCAACCTGGAATATAACCGACTGGTGATAATGGCTTCGCCGCGGGTATACAGTATTCTGCGTGCGGTGCTTGAAAAACTGGATACTATTCCGCCGCAGGTATTGTTGCAGATTATGGTTGTAGAAATCGAACTTACAGATGAAACTGACTTTGGCATGGAGTGGAATGCTCAAACTACGATTGGTGGAGAAAAGATGGGGTTCGGTACTGACTACTTGAATTTGGAATCAGGCGGGAAAGAACAATTCGGTGGAAAAATCAATATAGTTGATCCTGATAATCCGGACAGTAAATTTTTATATATTAAGGCATTGGCTGGTAAATCAAAACTTAAAGTCATATCCAGTCCGCAGGTTTTAGTGCGGAGTCAGTGGAAAGCTCAGATTAATGTCGGACGTGAAGTCCCGTTGTTGGTTGCGGATATTGCCAATATTGACAGTACTAATTCTGATGGTACTACTATGCGTCGTTCATACGAATACAAAGATACCGGTATTATTTTGGAGGTTACTCCTACCGTGAGTGAAAGCGGGTTGGTTTCTCTGGATATACGGCAGGAGATTTCGGAATCGCTTGCTAACATAACCAGCGGATTTGATACACCAATTATCAAGAAGGACATAATCCAGTCAAATCTTGCTATTCACAATGGCCGGACAATTGTAGTTGGCGGTCTGATCCGGGAACGTGATGAAGAGTCGCTTTCAAGTATTCCATGGATTGCCGATGTTCCGATGCTGAACTGGCTGGTGGGCGATTCAACCCGTTCAGCGGAACGTACGGAGATATTGATGCTGATAACCGCGACCGTGGTAGATCACAGTACCCGTCTGGAAGAGATGGTTCGGCGTTATTCCGATTCTCTGCGTGAGATCAATGTATTTGAAAATAATATTTATGCGCCTTATAACCGCCGGCGGGAAGAGGCGATTGAGCGTGGTATGATTCCGCGTGAAGTCATGAGCTCTCCGGAAAGCAGTCGCAGACCGGAAGATGACCTGCGCATGTTCATTGACAGGGGCTTTATACCTAAGGATGAGTCCGCCGCAGGTGAAGTTGTCTCTGTTCCTGCTGCATCAGACAGTGATGCAACGGCAAATGAGGGGGTTCCTGAAGCTGCGGGTGAGCAGTCCAATGAGCAGAATGACGGTAATTCAGCGGAGGCCGTCGATGCCGGTGAATGAAAAAAGGCTGAGTGAGCTGTTAAGCGCCATATATCCTGATTATCCGGAAAAAATTTCCGGTCAGGATCGGGCCAAAACAGATTGGGAGCTGTGTAATAACGGTGTGTTTTCCGAAGGTGAGCTCTTGCAGGCTTACTCTTTGGCTTCCGGAGTGCCGATAGCAGAAGAGAGCGAATTCAAACATCTCAAGATTACCGGAGAGATTCCGGAGGAGTATTCTGTTACATGGAACATTATTGCCGGACGGCGTAATGCCGGGGTGGTATTGCTTGCCGTTGAACCTTATAATCTTGACCGTCATATTTATATGATGCGCAAATTGTTCAATGTAATGCCGGAGTGTTATCTGGTGCGCCACAATCTGCTGGATTCCATCCGTAATGCCAAGTCAGGGAACGAGGATGAAGAACCTGCTGAAAACAAATCGGATGACCGGGAGATGGAAGAAATTCTCCGCAGTATGGCAGGTGAAGCCAGAACAGTCAGACTGGTCAATGATATATTCATGGCTGCCCTGGAACAGCGGGCCAGCGATATCCACATTGAGCCGGTAGGTGATCAGACAGTGATACGTTTCAGGGTTGACGGGATATTGCGCGATTATATGTCGCTGCCTCTTTCCAGTCATGCTGCAGTTGTATCGCGAATCAAACTGCTGGGGAACTTAAATATTGCCGAGAGCCGTTTGCCGCAGGATGGACGAACCAATATTCAGGTAGCCAGAAACAATATTGATATTCGTATCAGCACCATGCCTACATTGACAGGCGAGAGTGTGGTGCTGCGCCTGTTGAACAAGGGATCGGTTTCTTTTGAACTTAAGAATATCGGAATGCTGCCGGAGATGGAGAACGACTTTGACCGTCTTATTCATGTGCCATATGGAATGATACTTGTGGTCGGGCCTACTGGCAGCGGTAAGACGACTACGCTTTATTCAGTGATTTCCAAACTTACAGACTCATCCCGTAAAATCATAACGATTGAAGACCCGGTTGAGTACCGTTTGCCGCACTTGACCCAGATACAGGTTAATCCCAAGATCGGTCTTACTTTTGCCAATGGTTTGCGTCATATAGTCCGTCAGGACCCGGACATTGTGCTGGTCGGAGAAATTCGTGACGGCGAAACCGCGGATATAGCCATAAACGCAGCTCTTACCGGGCATCTGGTGCTGAGTACGTTGCATACCAACGATGCAGTGGGGGCGATAGGGCGTTTGCTGGATATGGGGGTTGAAAGTTTTCTTTTGTCGTCGGTGCTTTACGGGGTATTGTCGCAGCGGCTGGTTCGGCGCAAGTGTGCGCAATGCGGCGGAACCGGCAGGATAAATGACAATATCTGCGGCAGTTGCGGCGGCTGGGGATACAGCGGCCGGACGGGGATATTTGAGCTATTGCGGGTAAATGATGACATTCGCAGTGCGATCAATCGTTCTGCCAGCAGCAGTGAATTGGAGCGTTTGGCGATTGCCAACGGAATGAAAACGCTGTTGGAAGATGGATTGGAGAAAGTGAAGCTTGGCATTACGGCGGAGGATGAGGTTCGCCGGGTGGCGATGGAGATGTAGTTCGCGGCGACTTGGGACTGGTGTGCGGTTGATTTATGGGACAGTTTAAATACAAAGTAGCGGATTCTGCCGGTAAAGTCTGGGTGCAGGATATTGATGCCGACAGCGAAGATGATGCGTTGTTGAAACTTCGCACCCGGCATTATACTGTTCTTAAACGCATATATGTAAATGAATCGGCCTGGAATGTATTTCGTGAAGGCGGATTCCGCCGGAAGAAATTTGATGTTTGCGAATTTACCGGTAAACTGGTTCCGTTATTGCAGTCGCATGTTCAACTGCCCCGGGCTCTGCAGATTATTTACGACGGCTCATCAAATCCGGAAGAGCGGAAAGTAGTAGAGAATTTAAGGCGGGGTTTGCATGAGGGGAAGCGTTTTTCTCAGCTGTTGAAGAAGGAGAAAAAACTTTTTCCGGTGATCTATTCAAGTATGGCGGAAGTAGGTGAAGAGTCCGGAGAGTTGACCAATGTGCTTGAGGAGGTCTATAAATTTTTGAAAGATGGTCGGGATCTGCGTGATTTCCTAGTCACCAGCAGTATTTATCCCGGAGTATTGCTGAGTGTCACGGTATTGGTGATACTGGCGATATTTGTCTTCTTTCTGCCGTTTTTTGCGGATATTTTTACTGATATGGGGCGTGAACTGCCAGGGGCAACCAAATTCCTTCTTGGGATCAGCGGGGTTATAATTGACTACTGGTGGTTGTGGTTCATTTCGATTGGCGGAGGGATATGGTATCTGCGCCGGGCGTATGCCGATCCGGAAAAGCGGTTGAAAATACAGGGATTTATTTTGCGTCTGCCATTGGTGGGTGAATTGATAATCAAATCGCAGATGAGCCGTTTTTTCAGGACGTTGGCAATATTGTTTCAGAGTCAGGTGCAGCTGCTTACCAGTATTCGTATTGCCGTTGGTACAATTACTAACGAGGTGATAAGCAACTCTTTTGCACAACTGCCGGCGGATCTGCGTGGAGGGGGTAAACTCTCCGCGGGAATGAAGAAGAGTCAGTTTGTGGATAATGAGACGGTGCAGCTTATTGAAGTAGGCGAAGAATCCGGAGAAGTAGGTGAAATGCTTGGCCGGGTTGCCATGGCTCAGGAAGAACGTCTCAAGGTACAGATTAAGCGTTTGCTGGCATTGTTTGAACCGGTGGTGCTGGTATTGCTGGCATTGGTGATACTGGTGGTGGTGCTTACTGTATTTCTTACGATTTTGGAGATGAACGAATTTTAACAGGAGGTTGTTTATGAATAGAGTTGGCATGAAGAGATTTACTCTGCTGGAAGTGATGATTGTTCTAATGTTGCTGGTAATTCTTGCCGGTGCGGTGACGCCGGCATATCTCAATTATATGAAGAAAGCCAAAGTCCAGAGTGCGAAGAGCGAAAGTAAATTGCTGGCGGATGCGGTGGAACACTATTATCTGGAGGTTGGGCATTATCCGTCTTCATTGGAGGCTCTGGTCAGCAATATAGATAATGAAACCCGTTGGAATGGGCCGTATCTGAATGGTAAACTGCCCAAAGACCCCTGGGATAACGACTATGTTTTATCTGTTCCCGGCAAAGCGGGAGATTTTGATATTGTGTCATGGGGGGCAGACGGTAAGTCCGGTGGTACAGGTGATGCTGCTGATCTTTACAGCAGCGATATGGAAGAGTAGGAAATTCTCTGTTGAGTGACGGATGGGAGTGGTAATGAGCGGCCGCCGTCGTGATTTTACTTTGCTTGAGTTGCTGGTGGTGCTGTTTATCATGGTTATAAGCGGATCACTGGTGATCGGAGCGCTGACCAAGCTGCCGGTATTTGCAATAATGAGTGAATCCTCCGGGCGGGTTGAGTCATTGTACAATCTTGCCCGCGAACTGGCGGTAACTTATAACCGTACCTTTGTCATAAACTACTATCCGGAAGAGAACAGTTTAGCGATAGACACCATTCCTGAATTGGACGAGCCGGATTATGGGGCATTGCCTGTTGTTGAGCGTTATAGATTCGATTCTGACACCCCCGAATTTTCTCCTGATGCCCTGCCGAAGGAGATCCGGAAGAGGAAGTTTATCTTCCCCAAGGGAGTAAAATTTGAACTGTTTGCTGATGAGTTGGATCCGGAGAAATTATTTGACAGCAGCAGTGTGATAATGGAAGAAGCGGAAGACTTGGATACTCCTTTGTGGGTTGCAGAATTCTATCCGGATGGCACCGGGGGTGGAGCTGATTGGCAAATGACTCGGGATAAGCAGATAAAGTACGGTCGGGTTTCGCGGATTGACGGAACGCTGCTGGTTTCAGATACGCCGTTTAAAGAGGGAGTTTCAGTTTATGAAACGCAGTAGATTTACGTTGCTTGAGGTTATTCTGGCGATGGCGGTATTTGCTGTTGGACTGGGCGGAGCATTATCAGCTGCCGCCATGGCGCGGATGCGCAGTGCGAACGCGGTGCGCGATTATGCCGAAAATATGCAGTTGATTAATGCGGCAGAATATTTTATGCTGGACTCTGAGGCGGAGTCCCTGCCGGAAGAGCTGTTGACATTGCCCGGATATTCGGTGGAAGTAGAGTATGATGACGTAGATTCATTGCCTGATGATATTGATTCTGAACTTGGACAATATGAACTGGTTATGATGCGGGTGTCGTTGCTGGATGATTCGAGTAAAGTTTGTAAAACGGTGGCGATTGAACGGATTATGCAACGGCGCTGAGTTATGAGAATATCCCGTAAATATTTTACCTTGCTTGAATTGCTGTTAGCGATATCCATAATGGTTATTGTATTTGCCGTAGTATCGCTGAGTTTCCGAACCGTAGTTATCTCATGGCGCAATATGGGGCGCAATACAGAGTGGATGCGGCAGCGGCTGAAATTGAGTTATTTTGCTGATAATTATCTGCGTAATATAACCGATATGACCTGGGATGATCCAGCCAACGACAATTTGGCTGATTATGTGTTTGAGGGTACCAATGAATCACTTTTTGCCTGTTCACGCGGGCGTTCATCATCGGTTTATTCACCTGGATTGAATTATTTTCTTTTAAAATTGTCTGAAAGAGGCGAACTGTTAATCTGTACCTCCACTGGAGTATTTTTCCCGGAGCAACTTGAAGATGAACTGTTGCTGGCTGAGGCCAGGGCAATCCGTGAGGAGATCCTGGCTACCGGAGTGGAAAGCCTTGCTCTGCAATACGGAGTTTTTGAGAATGACGGGATCGAATGGTATGATGAATGGGAACCGTCATCGTATGAAAACGTATTGCCGGCGGCGATTTTGATGAAGATTGTCTGGCAAAATGGCGAAGAGGATATTTTCCTGCGTCGTATAAACGGAGCACAGGAGTTCATGCGTGCGTCAATACAGAAAAAGGAACCGTAATATATGATAATTCGCCGGGATAGCGAGCAGGGTGCTGCACTGATCATTGCAATGATGATTCTTCTGGTATTGTCGCTGGTTACCGCGGCGATGGCTCTGTGGGCGGGAACGTTGCTCAGCCGTTCCCAGTTGCAGAGCCGCAGCGGAATTGGTTTTTTACAACTGGAAAGTGCTTCGGCACATGCGTTATGGCAGTTGATAAACGATTTCCGGTTGCATCCTGAACGGGTTGCGTTAGATGAGATTGTTTATGATCAGGACGAACGCTTTGTAGCGGACAATCAGCCGCATTATTTTCAATTGCCGGAGACAGAATATTATTTTGAAGTACGCATATTGGATTATCTTTCCGGATTGAATGTAAATGATGGAAATTTCCTGACTACGCTGGAGGAGCTGGAACGGAAAGGGGAAGATTATGAGGTATTGCGGCGCAAGGCGGAGCTGAAAGAACGTTTGCTTGATTACATTGATTCCGATAAAAGTCGCCGGACCAGCGGGATGGAGACGGAGGAATATCTGGCTATCGGCCAGATTAATCTCCCGCGTAACGGTGTTCCGGTATATCCGGAGGAGTTGATGGTTGTGCCTGGGGCGTTTGAGTTGTTTCCTGTGGATGAATTCGGTCGGCAGAATTGGTTTATGTCGTCTAAAGTTCAAGAGGGTAAGCCGAATCTGTTTTCTGCACCGCGGGAGTTGATATATCAGCTTGCAGAAGCGGATGAAAATGGCAGAAAGTATATCGAAGAGGCATTTGAAGATATATACGAGCGCCGTCGTTCATTCGGGTTCACATTGGGGATGGTGGATGCTGGATTATGGAGCAGGATACAGGAAAATTTCTCATTGGAAGAGTCGGGTTATTTTGTTATTCTTGTTCGACCGATGGTGGAGAGCCGTTACCGTGGGCGTGCACTTGAGCTGGTAGTAAAGTTTGATATAGATGAGAACCGCAATATTGATACTGGAAGTTTTGAACTTATTTCCCAGCGTTTCCTCTAGATATGGAACTTGGCGGCTTTAATTCAATTAAGAAGTACAGTTTTTTTATCTCTGATCATCGATTATATGGTTGCTGCCTGACTACTTTGTATTTATTCAGCATAAACCATATTACTCCATAAAGCAGGCCGGAGATTACCGCACATGTAAAATATAATCCTAAAAATGATGGGATTTGTTTATCCGGTTCATCGAAAGGCGGATAAACCATAAGAAAGATCAAGTTGAAAAATGGAGAGATGCATGAGCTTATGAGGGCAAATATTACTCCGATGGTCAAATATTTATGAAATGGCTGATGCGGCACATATTTTACTTTATATCGGCTTGAGCATAATTTACAGTATGGTAATATTTTTTTAAAGGTAATATAGGCGATGCCGTTCCAATACTCCAGTCCCAGAAGCCAGATTATCAACAGAGGTAAATTGCCTAATCCCATGTTAAAGAAAAATACCAGTAATATGCCTGTATCTCTGAATATTACAAGTTGACAGCAATTTGTAGTGAGCGCCATCAGAAGCCAAGCCATTCAATGCACGAAAACAGTACAATTCCGACTATAAAATTTGATAAATTATTTTTTATTACCGAAAAAGACGTTAACCACATTTTTATACTGCTATTCCTTAAAAAAACAGTTGTTTTAAACTCCTTCATGGGGTAAGAGATTTTATTTTATTATTAAAAAATTAACTGCGTTTATTAATATGTGTTTCGCGTAAAATCCGCTCGCCGTTATGGTTGTTTATATAACTGACAGTACAGCTGGAGTTATCAAATTCAGTACGGGTGAAACCCTCCTGTTCATTGCCGATAAGCTGAATAATCTGATTATCCTTGATTGATATCTGCATAAAAGTTGTATCGTTATATTTTACGCTTATAAGACAGGTGTTTTTTGACGGGATAAACTCTATCCGGTATATCATACCATTATCTGCATTGACTACGATTTGATTCTCACCGTATTGCATAAGTTCCAAATCACCGGAATCAGCGATATGCTTCAAGCTGGTTGGCTCATTAGTAAAAAATGGCGAAATATATTTTCCCATCTCCTGAGGGGCGAGAGGTAACGGCGATAGCCTTTCCGGTTCAATGCGGTATTCCCGGAAATTTTGATCCGGAGTGAAGTATTGCTCTTTTATGGCGGATGAAATCACATCGTTCCGGTAAAAGTGCTGTATTTTTGAAAAATCATTGGTGGAATCAATGGTGTAACTGCTTAGATCATCAGTAAAAGAGAAGATGCATTTGAAATTACTGTTCCGATTATAAATTAAATTATATTGATTGCCGTCTTTCCAGATAAAAATAAATTGTTCATTTGTATTGTCGGGGCAGGATGAGCGGAAAACAAAACCCGGACGCAATTCATTTTCAGCCCATAAAAGTGGGATTATACCGGCTCTGTTATTGTTGTTATTTTCATCAGAGTTGTTCCGGGAAATTGCGCTGATTATATTTTGATATCCTGAGCCGTTGGATCCTGGGTAGCGAGTGAGAATTCTTTTTATTTGTTTATTTAACTCCGGATCAATGATTGAAATTGTATATGCTGAAATAGGCATAGAGCGGATATCGGACGAGTAATATAGCATGAATTTATCCTCAACGGCATTATAATCTATACCGTAATATTGCGACATACCATTTTTCAGATAAACCTTCAGATACGCAAATGGCGAGGCATATCTTACCTTGTCATTTACGGAGAAATGCTCTGGGGTTGCAATAGATTGTATTGCGGCTATCTCCTCCGGCTTGAGTTCAGTAATATATTCAACCAATTGATTAAATGTCAATCCGCTGTTGTATGCACCATATAATTCAATCCTTTCAACCTGAGCGAGTGCTCTGGTTGGTGACTTAAAAATACATCCAGTCAGAAAAAGAGTAATTGTTAAACACACCATTGTTCTTTTCATAAAGAACTCCTTGAGAAAAAATTATTGTTATGGTTATTCTTCATTATCTCCTTCCAGATATTCGCCTCTCATACAATAAGCCTATCTCAATATTTCAACATCAAGTTCAATCTCCGGCGTATAAAGGATTGCCTTGTCCGGTGCAGAGATAATTACATATTCCGTCATCAGTTCATCATTGCCGTGACGGCTGGTGCGTATCACAACGTCATTTTCTCCCGATTTGCAGAAGGTAAGGGTGGAAATGTTATAACCGCCATTATACGCTATCTGCATAACCAGTTTATCGTGCACATAGATTTCGATTTCGCACACATTACTGGAAGAGGCGAAGTTAAAGCAGTATGCGATGGAGCCGTCGCTATTTTTGATGACAAAGAAACCGTCGTTTATCCGGTAGAATTTGAAATTCCGGTTGAATGTGGTGAAATCTTCCGGCAGCTGTTTTGTTAAAGGTGATGATTCAAACAAAAGCGCGGAGTATTCCTGTATTGCTTCCGCATTCAATTCTTTATACTCAAACTTTTCCGGAGAATTTTGCGGCAGGAAGTATTCCCGATCATTATATCTGCCGGGATATTTCATAAGCAGTGCAAAGGTATCAGCTTCATGTAATCTGTAACGCTGATAGATTGCCATATCATAATTTTCAGCCTGTTCTCCGGCAACGAAAGTCGCTTCCAGCAGATGTTTCCCGTTGAAGTCGCCTTCTGTAAATACATCATCATATTTCGGAGCGTGGCGCAAGCGTTGAGTTATAAAAAATGAATCTATGGATGTCCATGCAAGAAAAAATCTCTGATTGTCATCCGCATCGCGGTTGTATAACTGTATTCCGGGAATTATGCCCGGAGTGAATACAAGCTCCGGTTTGCCGGTGTGACCAATTTCCATGGTGACCATGGAATCATAGATTTTTATCTCCGGAGCAACATTAGTTGATTCTGCACCGTAAAGCGCGGCATATCCGAAAAATACAGCTAGTGAAAAAATGATTTTTTTCATACCGTTAATCTCCTACAGAAAAGTTAAGTTTTCCCGGGTAATTTCTGAATACAGTTTGCCCTCTTTGTTTCGGATATTGGGGTCTGCACCGCGTCCCAGCAAAGTCTTAATGACTCGTGGATTTTCCTTTAAAAAACTTTTGGCACAATGTAATGGAGTGTTACCGTTTTTATCCTGAGCATTAACGTCGAGTCCGTGATCAATGAGTAAATTTATTGTTTGCGGATTGTTGTTATATGCTGCATAATGCAGTGGGGTCATCATATTGGCGTCAGGCGAGACATCTGCACCATATTGCAAAAGCAGTTTTATGGTTTCATACGCGTTATCGTTGGTTGTACTTAATAGCGCAAGTGGCATAACAGACCACGCATTTCGCCAGGTTGTATCGGGGGAGACACCATGTTCAATCAGAAATTCAATTGAATTTTTATGAATGTTATGTTTCCCAAGCAGAATGTTTTTTGCCTGGCTGATTAATGCTGAATTAAGGTCATTTACTCCGTGATTGTAAAGGATTTCCGCCATAGCGTTACTCGGAGCGTAATCCAATAGATTATTTTCTCCTTCTCCATTGACCAGTTCTGCGCCTTCGGCAATCAGAAATTCCGTCATGCAAATATCGTTACTCCAAACTGCCAGCGTTATCATATTCAGGTAGTGTTCGGTATAGTTTACGTCTGCTCCCATATCAATCAGGCGTTTCATTTCAACCATATCTCCGGATTGCCGGAATGTCTGAAACAATTGCTGATTCAGTTTTAGTTGTTCTTCCTCTGAAGTGACGCTTTTTTCCGTACCATAGCTGAATGCGGTACATCCAAGCATAACTATTGTGAATAGAAATTTTTTCATCTCTTCTCCTCTGATGAATTATTTATATTATATAGTTCAAGTTGTTTAGAATACAATACTGCCTTATCCGGAACCGTGCTAACCATACATTCCATTAATAGCTCATCATTGTTGTGACGGCTGGTTCGTATCACAACGTCATTTTCTTCCGATTTGCAGAAGGTAAGGGTGGAAATGTTATAACCGCCATTATACGCTATTTGCATAATCAGTTTGTCATGCACATAGATTTCTATTTCGCACACATTACTGGAAGAGGTGAAGTTAAAGCAGTATACGATGGAACCATCGCCATTTTTGATGACAAAGAGACCATCGTTTACCCGATAGAATTTGAAGTTCCGGTTGAATGCGGTGAAATCCTCCGGCAGATGCTTGATTAATGGTGATGATTCAAACAAAAGCGCGGAGTATTTCTGTATTGCTTCCGCATTCAACTCTTTATACTCAAACTTTTCCGGAGAGTTTCCGCTATCAGGTTGGGCGATTTGTGAGAAGTTATTCCCGTTACATAATGGATAGCATTGCCAGGATAGCTTTCTGGCAGGTATAGGCGTGGTTATATCCGCACAGGCGCGGCGGATAAGTTCAACATTGCCATCTAAATATCCCCAGATTTCTGTTATTGAAAAAGCATTTTGTTCTCTCCAGTAATGTCGTAAATAAAAAGTTTTTTCATAAACATGAACAGTGAAAAAAGGTCTTAAATCAGAAGTTGAACGGTTAAAAATCATAACTCCGGGCTTATTGCTGCTCCGGAAAATCAGTTCCGGCATTGTCGCCGGCGGTATTGTCGCAATGATAAGCGCTCTCCCGATATTTATTTGAGGAGTTGCCGCATTTACCGCTACTGTCAACAGTAGCGGTATGATCGCAGACAGGAAAGGTTTTATTACTTGCATCGTGTACTCACAATCCCCAGAATAAATTCCCTGAATTTGCCGCAAACCATTGTAACATAACTAAAACAACAGAGATGGTAAACATCCATGAGTACAGCAATAATTTTGAACGCCATTCAGGTTTTACTATCCAAAACAAAATTGTCGTTACAATGCCGATTCCCAGGTAGACATACATTATTACATTGAAAATAAGATATACGTTTTCCCAACAGGGGAGCGAAAATGCAATAATATAGTACTCGTTAAGATTGCGTTGAAGATGCGTTATTATGCTCAACCACCAGAACCCTGCTGCGGTCATAAACAAATTTGCCGCAGAATAACCTGATTTAATTAACAATGCCATCATACACTCCTTCCATGCTCAATTGAAGGAAAAAATCGATAAATTCACTGAATCCGTCCTGGTTTATAACAAAAAAGAACATGCTGAGCGCGGCAACTACTGCGATTGCAAATGACGACACTATTCTGGTATTCATTTTAGTTTTTGCAATAGTTTGATAAATACAATTCCCGGTCAGGCAAATAAGTCCTACCTGTCCGAACCATTTCACCATTCCGGGATTCGCATATCCGTAGTGATAAAATGTATGGCTCCAATTTGTGCAGATAAAAATCCACCACAATAGATCCGCCGCAAGCAGACAGTTAAAAGCCCCAAAAAGGAATGAACGACCTATTGTTCTGTACATATTTTCAATCTTGTTTCGGAGTTACCAATTTAAAATCGGCGTTTTCCGGATCTGCCTGCAATGAATATAACAGCGCATGATCGTCTTTATGAACAACAATATCTGCCGATAAATCCAACAGCTCTTTACGTTTTACGCGAATGGTGCATTTATCGTTTCCCACCCGGTAAAATGTTATTTGCGAGAAATCATAACCGCCATTATAGGCCATTTGTGAAAATAAATTATAGGATTCGTCGTATGCTTCAACTTTTATTTTGATATTCGGGTCGGAGAAATCAAAAATCCAGAAAACCTTTTGATTCGCCCAACGCACTTCCCACACTATAATATCATCTTTTACTTTATAAGAGTCGATAAAGTGTTCAAAATCTTCATTTTTCAATACCGATACCGGATCTTTTAAATTCAACAATGCTGACTTGTTGGACTCAAATAGTAAATTATCATAATCTTTGACTTCTTGTGATGAAATCTTTTGCGCTGATAGTACCAGCGGAGATTCTTCGATAGAGTGGAAAAAACCTTCTTTTTCTATTACTTGCTCATTTTCTTTGGTATGGGAATAATTCAGGAAAAATCCTTCCCCGGTTAATTTATATATGTTCCAGAGTGATGAAATCTGTTTAGAATCTGAATATAAATATCTGTTTGAATTAGTCATTATGCTATCCCGACGCGTCGCGATAAACATTGATATTCCCGGCTGATCTTTGCCGGGCTCATAAATCCATCCGGTATCAACAAACTGAGGGAATAATCCACCAACCATAGTAGTTCCCATTATGGTTTTTTCGCCGAATGTATTAAGGAAATATATATTGTTATCATAATACGCCGCGTTGGGGGAAATCGGCTTATTGTCCTGTGTAAAAATAAGTCTGCCATCGATATTTTGTACATCAATTCCCCAGACCAGGCTGGTTGCGCATAGTGCAGCTGAAATAAGAAATTTTTTCATCTCTTCTCCTGTGATGAATTACAGAATGTGTAATTAAGTTGTTATAATTTTATTGTCCATAAGTGTTAAGATATATACCGTCAGCGACAGCTATAAAGTTGTAACATTTCAATCTTGTTCCGGAGTTATTAATTTAAAATCGGCGTTTTCCGGATCCAGTTCTAAAGAATATAACAGTGCATGATCTTTCTTGTGAACAACAATATCTGCCGATAACTCCATTAGCCCTGTACGTTTTACACGAACGGTGCATTTATCATCGCCGATTTGAAAAAAGGATATCTGCGAGAAATCATAATCACCGTTATATACGACCTGTGAAAATAAATTATAAACTTCGCCGTATGCTTCAACTTTTATTTTTGTTTTCGGATCAGAGAAATCAAAGATCCAGAAAGCCTTCTGGTTTCGCCAACATACATCCCATACTATGACGTCATTATAGACTTTATATGAATCAATAAACACATTGCTCTCTTTGTCCTTTAATAGAGTGGTTGGATTCTTCAAATTCCGCAAAGCCGCTTTATTGTGGTCAAATAATAGCTTATCATATTCTTCTGCTTTCTGCAATGAAATTTTCTGTGGCGTGAGCATTGGTAGCGGCTCTTTATTGGATTGAGCAAGCCCTTTTTCTTCTATTACCCGCCCATCTTTGGTTATGCATTTGTAAAGCAGGAAAAATCCATTCGAATTTAATTCATATATGTTATCGAAAGAGAACCCTTTATTTTCTTTACGAAAATATCTGTGTGCATCCGCCAGGACACTTTGATAGCGGCATCCGCCTATAAGTGCTATCAGGCTTGGAATATCTTTACTATCAGGCTCATACATGAATACGGTGTCAACCCGATTGGGATATAATCTACAGAAAGTCGGCGCTTCCGGCACGGGTTTTTCTTCAAACGAATTAAGAAAATATAAATTTGGCTCCGTATATACAACATTGGGGGAAATTGGTTTATTATCCTGTTCAAATACCAGTTTGCCATCGATATTTTGTACATCAATTCCCCAGACCAGACTGGTTGCGCATAGTGCAACTGAAATAAGAAATTTTTTCATAGTTTTTTCTCTATTTATAATTTAATTGATTTTCAAATTTATGGTGTCTTGATTTGTACAACTGAATATATGGGGTAAGGTCACATTCTATTAATGGATAACGGTTGCCGCGGTAATGCTGGGATACTTTTACAAAATGTCGACCATCTATCTGAACAAACAGTGGTGTCGATAGCGATTCCATTCCGTATAATGCGTGCGGTCCGATGCCTGGCGGATTATAGATGGCTCCGGTGTAATCAACAATATTTACCTCGACGGCAGGCGGCGCGGCATTTTCAATATAGCTGTAAAGCAGGAAGAGCCCATCCGTGTCGCCGATAGGATATATGTCGGAAACCATCATGCCGTGTCTGGTTCCGTTGTCTGTTTCAATCGAGTCGGCGGTGAATTTGCTGACCGCGTGGCAGAGCCGGTAATCCTGCGGCTTCGGATAGGTCAGGGCAGGGGGCGTATTATTTATGCTGTACACCAGAAAAATCAGCATGGCAATGATCACCCAGTTGCCGAATGAAATTCTGCCAATAATACGGAGTTTCCTCATACCCTATTACCGTGTCCCGTTCAAAAGATTTTTCGCGTTTTCGCTGGCGGAATATATTTCCACATACGGAGTAAGATCAATTTGTCGGGTTTGCTGAAATTTTCCCTGCGAATAAACGTCGATATTAACCAGCAGTTGATTCTGAGCCAGTATAAACTCAGGTTCGCTGAAAGCTATTCCACCGGAAAATCTCAAAGGAGCAATGCCATCCGGGGTATATCTATATCCGGTGTAGTCGACGACATATATGCCATATTCCTTGGGATTTATTCCGTCATCGCGATAGGTGTAAAAGAGATAGAGGCCAGGTATATTGCCTATCGGGTATACATTGGTGACAATCAATGCCGGATTCAGCTGATCGGGGTTCAGCGATGCCGCTACAAATTTACTGATCGTCTCATATTCAAGCGCGTTGCGCGGCATTTGAATCTCTATTTGCGGGGTTGAACAGTTGATGCAATAAATAATATAGCCCAAAAGGATGATGATCACCCAGTTGCCGAATGAAATTCTAAAATAGCTCCACTTCACTCCTGTATCCTTTCTTTAATATTTGTCTGATTTTACTTCACTATTTATCTCTTCTGCAAGCAGGTTCTGCCATCACTTTCCAGGAACATGGGAAACCATAATTGTGTCTTTCTATTCCTTGCTTGTAATTTATTTTGTGCTACTATTCGATTGTTTGCGCTTATTCCAGAAGTGGATAGCAGTGATGACCGCTATACCGATAACAAAATTCCAGATAAACGGGTAAAGTGTTTTAATGAACAGATCGCCATATTCGACATTAGTCTTGATTCCTTTGTACAGATATCCAATCCATTTGAATATTGCGATAAGCAATAGTGCCGGCAGCAGACATTGCCATAAAAGGAAAAAACGGTTTATTATTTCACGCCAATTAAGATCATGAACAATTTGCCGCCGGGCTATATCGCTCCATGTGGAAAATAATATTAAATTGGCGCATACTTGAAAAATCGGCTTAAAAAATGTATGTGTATCAGAAGTCAGGAAGAGAATGCCGGACTGAGGAGGATTGATATACCATGTGGCCGTATACTGGACATAAATGAATAACGCAATTATAGAATAAGCAAGTAAAATGCCGATAATCGCCGCCAGCCGGTTGATATTGTCCCAGCAAAAACAAAAAACTTTCATTATGCGCTGTCTCCCGGCTTTAAAGACTTTTTTCTTACGGTACTAATATTACCATCTTATAACCTAATTATATCATAGTTATTTTGTGAAGTCAATATATTAAGTCACAATAACAGACTGAAAACATTGTTTTTTTCAGGATTTAATACCATTTAGGCATAGCTTAATTAGATTTAAAAACGCCGGGCTATTAGTGATATAAATATTTTTTAATATGGTTCTTCCGGCATATCATTAGTCGTTGTTTCGGGACAGATTACTGAGCCTATTAATAATGATAGTCTATACCTGCTTTATTGAGAGCGTTTTCCAGCTTCAACAAGAACAGTGCATGCTCTGATGAAAAAGATACATATTGTCTGCTGACGGTCAGGGTATATTTGTCATTTTGTTCCGGCAGGGGGTGGCGGCGTTCAATCTCTTTCGGCATTTATCGCTTTAAAATATTGGAATAGCTCGTCAAACGAATAGTATACCAGTTCTTCTGAAATACCGTATCTGTTTTTTACCGTTTCTGCAATTTCCGCTTTACTTGAGAATAGCTGATACTTGCCTGTGTCATAGTAAAATATGCCAAACCTGTCATAATCAAGCATTGCATCAGAGAATCTTTTCTGTTCAAACGCCACAAACTCCTTTGACGGAGCGACATTTTTCAGCCAGATAGTTGATGTGGGAATGGCATCTGCCACTACCTTATCCGGAGTTATCTTTGTAAGGATGCAGTGATCGCCGGAGCTGCTATTGTAATTACTGGACAGCTGATATGGATATTGGAGCGGAACGCGCCTGGCTTGCCTGTTGCCCGTATTGGTATCAAAATCATGGTCACCTGAGGGAAGGGCGATTGCATTCTTCACGGCTTCCGGGACAGTGGTTTTTTCTCCGCAACCATTTATTGCCGTCAGCAATGCTGTTAAAGCAATGTATATATAGAGCTTGCGCATTTTATATCTTTCTATAGTTTATATTTAGTAGCGTTGCAGATGGAAATATATCATATTGTTTTCTTCTGACAGTAAAATAAGACCATCCATTGGGCGGTCATAGCATAATTTTGAAAATTCTATTGCCTGCCATTGCGAATACTCCAATTCTGCGTATTCCGGCGGGAAGGCTTCGATTCTGCCATGATACTCTTTCCATTCGTAATTTTCTTTCAGCTCTTTAATATGTTCCGGCGGGAAAAATGCGATTCCTGCCATGTAATAGTTGAAGTCGTTTGGCGAGGGCACCGGGAATGATGATAATACCCGCACCTTCCATTCGGTGAACGAACAATTAATCGCGTGTTCAAAGATTGGCGCCCTCTTTATTAAATAATCCAGATCGGAGACGTAAATTTTCTTTTCCGGATAAATCTCCGGCTCTTTAAATTCATCACATCCGGCCGTTATCAATAAAGTTAGGGTAAAAATAAAATACAGCAGATTTTTCATCTCTATTTTCCGATTAACTTGATAGTTCTCATTTTTGCAGCAATTGTCGCAGATCATCATTCAAAACTGCGACCTTGCCATCGTTGTTATGATATAGAATATTCAAATTGCCTTTTTCATCTATCGCCGCACATACGGGGAACAGGGTAATATTGTGGTCATTATTCTGGTCGTCATCTTGATTAAGTTTGAAAGTGGCGATCAGGAAATGATTTATGCGGTCAATTTCGCTGGAGGATAAATTCTCCAGGCCAGCTAAATTGGCGGTCCAGTTCTGATATACGGGGGTGCCATTATTTATGTAGCCATCGACCGTTACTTTTCCATTATGATCCAATAAACTCATAGAGTGCGGATTATCACTGATTGGATTGCTGAAATCCCATATTGCTTTAAAAATTCCGGTAAAAATGAGCAGTACGGAAATAAGATAAACTATATTAACTCCGCGTTTTCCCCTGACATACCCGGAATAGAGTTTGGCTTTGTCTGTACTGATTTGTCCGGATGTAGTCTGTGTGATGTAATATGCAATAACTCTGTTTAAAATTGCCAGTATCAAACTGCATGCAAAAAAGATTATAAGTGCAGTAATAATTGACAATGGTATGTCATTAAGTTGAAAGCCTAATAACCCGCCAAGGGAAGCGATTAAAAAAGCGGTATAAACAGCTATGCAAAATACCAATCTGTAAGCAAAATGGAGTATTGATAACTTAAAATCTGCACTATCAGTTTTTTCTATGCACGGCACGAGCATCTGATTAACGAGTATAATTCCAAAGTAACCTATGACGATATGTGTGATTGTTATTTCGAACAACATTCCCATAACAGCTGTCATCAATGCCAGGTAGATTGAGAAAGCCGGCTCATGAAGCAATAATTGCTTCATTCGATTGTTCGTTGACGGCATCGATTTATTTTTCATATTCTTATTTCATTATTGATTAAAGATTCGTAATTGTTGTCACGCATTTTGCTGACAATATATTTTATCTTGTAGAATATTCTTCAACAAGGTCGGTATTTGCTCCACTGCAACATGCTGATATAAAATTCAGCGCTTCACCGAACGAATCTTGCAATGCCGGTTCTACGAGAGGCAGCCCTCCAGTGCAGACAAGAGATTTTACCACTCTGTCTAATTTACTCATCAGCAATTTATCGCCGAATATTCTGCATATTGCGTTAATAATATCCGGTTCATAAAAATCGTCGTATCCTACTGCGGAATATGCCAGAACAATAAATGGATCCTGCGGCAGAAAAATATCATTACAGAACCCCCGCATAGATTTTATGAGGCTACGTATCTCTTGTAATTTATCTTTATCGATAGGATACTCATCCCAAGCAGTCAGCATTTCCTCATTTCGCTGCTTTAAAATAGCACTGATATACCTGTGAGCTTTTGCCTTATACCCAATAACCGGTAATTTATACATAAAATGTCGTGGGACGTCGGCTTCAGGGAAAGACAATAGCAGTATTTTCTGCTGTTTCATGACAAACGCCTTTTATTCTTCCGGTTGTGACGCCAGCCGTTCCTGCCACTCTTCCAACCATAATTTTACTACTGGATTGGCATCCAACTCTTTCTGTATCACTTCGTTTTTTGAGGCTAATTTCATAATAATCTTAAAAGATGATTCCGTGCCGTCATAATCGAACCGTTCGCATTCCGGATCAAATATCATTTGCAGTTTTGCGGCGAAATTCAGATAGCTCATTGCGGTTTCAACCGCAATTTGCTGATATTCGTCATATTTGCCGGTGGCTACAGCTTCAAGCGCATCTAGTTTCCGGTCAAAATTATAACTGTCCAAATAGATATATCTGGCCAATGCCGGGGTAATATCTGTATATCCGGCTAATACCGATTTTCCCACGAAACCGATTTCCGGGATTTCAAACGGGCATTTATAATCCTCCGGCATCATTTCATTAAGGATGAAAAAAGTACAAATCGCAACGGATAATTTATGTTCCATAAGCGGGGCGAATTCCGCTTTTACCTTTTCGTTTTCGAGCAATCCGGCAAACTTTTCCAATACCGGCATATATGCTTCTTTGCACTCTGGCATAATCTGATTGGCGCCGTATAATAGTCCTATACTGAAGCCTATATTTATACACGCGCTGTTTCCGGCAGTTGATTCAGGATATGGCATGCTTATAGCCCCGTCCGACAGCGCCTGTAAAAATATTTGGCTGTATTCGGTTTTAAACTCATCCAATGATACCATTTCTCCGGTATTGTATTCATCAAAATGCGTTATGTCCGCTCCATACAGAATAAGATACTGGAGTGAGAACAAAACCAGTAGACCGGCAAGACAATATTTCATTATAAAACTCCTCCCTACAGATTAATTTTTTTATGTGTAAAATAAATAAACATCCCAGCAAAACAATTGCGTTCAATAAATATATCCAGGTAAAGATCCGGTTGACCAAGAGAGAACTTTGCCCATATATTGCCGGATCCTGTAACTTGAGACTGGTCGCTGAATTCAGTCTGGGGCGGATGCCGGTATATATACTATGCGATAACGCCTTGACATTGTACCATCCACAAATTGTCGAGGTGTTAATTGAGGTTGGTATTAATATTTTAATCATACCGTATACAGCTCATACTTTGTTCTCTAGTCTCCATAGTTAATTATATTATAAATGAAATCGTTTGTCAATAGTCCCGCAATAATAATCAGGATATTATTATTTTGTTATCGGGGGATAAATTTTATGCGCCAACCGGTATATCTGGAATATTCCTGCACAAATGAAAACAATTCCTGCGAGAAACATGAGTATTTTCAGCAATGTCGTATGATAGTATTGAAAAGATAAATAGCAAAAAATTATTCCAGAAATAAATTGTGCTCCATAAATCAAATACAGCCAAAGTGATTTACGTTTACGGGGGTAATAGTAAAGCAGGGTTACGATACCGAATAGAATAGTGATAATACTTAATATATACTTGTACGGTAATAAGTGGTCATGCGGAGCGGTGGTTTTAGTTGTAATTAAAGTAAGAGTAAAAAACACACCGGCAGCGGTGAAAATTATTCCCCCAACGATACCCAGCTTTGAGTCCCATTTGGGGATATTGGCTTTTTTAAGTTGGACTTGCTGAATAGAGCTGTTGCTGTCAGGAGGCATAGCGGACAAAATACTGCGGACAATATCCGCCATCGTCATATTTTCTTTAAACTCTATTTCGACGTTGAATTGTTCCTCCAAATCCATAAGAATACTGACCTCAAACATGTCAATTGTATAGCTTTTTGCAATCCAGCTGAATTCGTCGTCCGGATAATATGCGATAGAATTCCAGGCGCAAAAATATTCAAAAATATTGAATATCGGCACACACTGGGTGTCAAAGTCTATTCCGATTTCCCGCCATTTGTTTTTCACGGTGAAGATATCGCGTTTATGCAAAATCTTACGGATACGGAAACTGTAGAACAATTCATCAATAAAAGGATGCTTAGTGAGATTTTGTTTGTTGATTACATTATTCATTTTTAGCAGTATTCTCCTTTCGTCTGCTTAAAGACAGGATTAGGCATAATACAATATTAAAACCGATTCCACCTGCTACATAAAAGGTCAACATTAGTAATATATTACGCCATACCGGGTAATAGACATGTGTAATATTTTTGTATCCGGACGGCGCCAAAGCGCTTTTATCAAGCATTGGCGTCAGTTCGCTTTCCGCAATATACCAGTAGTCGAAATCGGATAACTTTATTCTGGCAAAACGACCGTTGAACATCGGCGGAGCTCCGATAAATATTCTGTCGTAACTGCAATCATGCATTCCAGTTTGTTGTGCGTTGGAAACAACCGTTTGAATCTCGGCATATTCCATTTCTGTCGGTAATGGCGTCGACCTGAAAATATTTTTGGGCACTCCGAAATAAATAAAATGTATAAAGAGCGCAAACATGGGGAAAATCAATAATATTAACATCCACGGCAGATATTTTTTTATACCGAATCGCCAGAAAATCAGAGAAGCGGCTATGATTAACATATAAAATGAAAACGCGATTAAGTAAGTAAAAAATCCCGAGGTAATCTCATCTTTAGCGATATTATCAATATATAAACATGATCTTTCGCTCCAGTTTATTGCTGAGATGCGACGGCCGTCAAAAGATGTTATATCATCCGGTTTCAATAATGCACTGTCAGGTGATACAAAGAGTTGAGCCATAAATACCGGCGGGGCTTTGCTCAACAGATATAAAAACATATCAATGGAAGGGGAATAGATGGTAAAAGGATATATATTGTCATTACTTGCAGATTTCAAAAGATCCTGATTCAAAGTATGGTAAACCAGATTTTGTTCAGAGACAATGGTTTCCTGTAAAAGTTCGTTTACTGCGAGTTGCTTCACCTTATTATATGTTTGAGTAATATCAAGTATTAACCAGCTGGTCAATATCAACAATACAGCCAAGACCAAACCGGTTAATGTTTTATACATTTTTTTCATTATTATTGTATTCCCGTTTGGGATTTCAGTAATAATATTAAAACTTCCGACTTATTCCGAAGGCGGGGTGGGAGTGGTTACGGCTTGTTTATTAACTCGTCGTTTATTTATAATTTCATATATATAGCAGCCAAACGCGCCCAGGAAAGCTCCATATAGCCCATAGATTATAGATATTACAACCATCATTCCACCGCCGAAAAGAGTTTCGATTAAATAAAAAAAGCATAATAAAGTGATACTGAAAAATTCCAGAAACATCGTTTCCTCGCTGAAATATGGTACTTTTAAAGCATTGGTGCAATTTATAAATATTATGCCGAGCGCCGCGCCTACAGCCATAATTATGCTATAATATTTCAATCGGCTCTTCGCATGTTTTTTCAGATAACATATTATTCCAATCATGAATGCCAGAATAAAAAAGATATAATATGGCAAAATAGTCTTATTTAATATGAATAGAATTGTTGTTGCATCCATGATTTACTCCTGATATTCAGAGTTGTTGTTCACATAATCTTCCGCAAATCGAAACAGATCGCCGGACTTTTTAATACATACAGTAATTTGCCCATCATGATTGCCCTGCCAATGCATAAATGCTGCCGCCTTGACCAGATCGAGGTCTGGTAAAATATCCAGCGCATATTTTACCGCCAGAATATCGTTGTCGGCGTTAAGCCACATAAGTCCGAATTCACTGTCCTGGCAGTTGAAAAAGTGGTTAATTTTATCTGCCTCGTCTTCAGTTATTTCCAAGTTCGATAACTCGACATGCCAGTACGGGGTGAAAAACAATAATTTGTTTCCGTGGGGTAGAGAAAAGGAAAATTTCCCCATTTCTTCATCATTAAGCAGAGCCAGTGTCTGCTCAATCGCGGCAAAAAAGGCTTGTGCCTGGCGGTGATAATAATTCAAACGGATAACAGAAAAAGCGATAATTAAAATCACGAATATCGCCAATGCGGAATGAATTAATTTTTTTATCATAAGACTGCCTGCAATCTATGTTTAAGAAATATAACGGACATTAAGTTATTCCTGCCCGATTTATTATTATAAACTTACTGCCATTTGTCCGTATCGTATGTTACAACAATGTCGTCTCCCTTGCCGAAATCATATTTTTCGTTTTTGCCGTATGCAATAAAAGAAAATGAGTGATCATTGATTCTTTCATATGAAGTAGAGCCACCATAATAATCTCCACGATGAGGCAGTCTTCTATCGAGGCAAACCATAGCGTCCTCCAGAGACTCAGGCATTGTGCCATATTTTTGATAATATTCTATTATAATTGCACCGCACCTCTCCTTTAAATACTTTTCATTTTTTGCCCGATATGAATTTTCCGGATTGGTCGCCTCTTTATACAGTAATGTCAGCATCAAGCCTATTATTACACCGAATATCGCTACTGTAACAAAAGTAACCGTGTGTTTTTTCTGGAACATATGCTCATCTGCCTTGTTATATAGAGATTAAATATTATTTTTTTCAATATGTTGTAATTATTTGTTTTTGGAGTAAAGACAGCTGCTGTTAAATTACAAAAACACTCAATTATTAGTTCCCCTTTGATGGAGCTGTTAATAATATTTGCTGCAAATCATTTACCGTTAAATCCGGGTATTCGCCCGGCGGAATTAAGTTAAAAAATGCCAGCCATGCCAGAATTGAACTCATAATTAGATATATAGGCGAAATTGATTCATCACCAAAATACTGATAAAAGTCAATATTGCTTAAGTCGACATTATATTTGTTGGCAAGAAGTTCCATCAGCTCATAACCGTCATCACCGCCGATGCCCAATTCCGATACCAATTTAGAATCCGGTTTAATTTTGTTAAGCGGATTACCGGTTTCCTCGCTGATTATGCTGCGCAATTCATCAATATCTATAGACATGGCTCCTCCAGGTCCTTCACAATAACGGCAACGTCTTTATCATTTAAATCTGAGAACTTAAACGGATTTCTGGTAATGTATTGTTTCAGTGAAAATTCTCCATTGTTTTCAAAAATTATTAAACCTAATGTGCCGTGAAAGTAACTGGATAAATCCAATTCCGTTTCCAGTTTATGCTGTTTTGAGTTGGAATCAAGAAAGGTCACAATTATCTTCTTCGGAGGCGGCATGGGCAGCAGAGAAAATATTTCGGTTGAAAACTTTTTATCTGAGGTATAAAATCTTTCTTGAAATATCTCAACTGTTGCAGTATCTTCAGACTCAGCCATTGGCATAAGCGCCATGAGACCTGTTTCCGGGCGGTACATGAATTTATCAGGGTAAAACCTGAAAAATACGTCGCTCAGCTGTTCTGGCACATTGGTAGTCAGAAATAGGTTATATTCATACCTGTAAAGTGGCTTGCCATTTAGCAGACAGGCGTAGCCTATCACTAGAATGTAAACAATAATAAGGCTGAACAGCCAGAATTTCATGCGTCTTTTTCCGGCGGCATCAGGTTTGTTGAAAAATGTTTTTAATGAATTGTGCATAGATGATCGATTTTATTACATATTATGTATATAATTTTTATCGCACCTAATCTACATTTATTTATATAGTGAAGTATATCATAAATATCTTTTATAGTCAATAGCCTGCCATAAATAAACAGGTTATTTTATTGGAGATACGATTTAAATACTGCGTTGTGCCGGAAGATAAAATTACTAATGCTATTTTGCCGAAGTTATATAAATTACATAATGCAGTCCGGATTTTTTTTGATTTCCGCAATGAATTTTTCTATATCTCTATATGTCATAAATTTCAACGACGGATTCCAACTTGTAAATTGCCTCAGATAGAACTCTTCATTTTTCTCAATAATTACGAATATTATAGTTCCTGAGAAGAATTCCGGTAAATTCAGTTCTGTTTGCAATTTATGCCGCTGCAAATTACTGTCCACAAAAGAAATAGTGGCAATTTTAGGAACTGGCATTGAACATCTGTAAAACGGGAATGGAGCGAACTCCTCATTATTGTAATAGTTAAAACTATTATTGCTGTTATCCTGCTTTATATGCTGTAATTCTTCTTCTGAAAACATTCCTTCTCCCGGAATGAAGACATAATTAGAGCTGTCAATGCGGAATTCCACCTCACTTACCGGAACTGTTGTCGCTATATATAATGTGTAATCATTAGTTATAACATAGTAAAAGAGTATGTAACTTAATGGGAACATCATTACAATAATAACTTTACCCCAGAAAGTATTTAAATACCAGTATATCCTTTGCCAGAATATTTTCATTTTTTGTTATCCCAGTTTCAATTATGTCATCAGCCAAGCATTAGAGCCAAAATATTGGCAATCAGCCAAACCAGCAGAAGCAAAAGCAGATATTTTGCTTCGCATTTAAACTTCAGAAATGAGAGATTGAATTTCATGATCTGCTCCTTAACACCAGTTTCATACTATGATAAATTACTTTATTCTGCATTCCCATTTATTCAAAAATGAGGTTGTATAATAGTGATGAAGTTGTAAGTAAATAGAAAGACCATCTGAAGTTGAGCTATATGGATTTTTCAATTAAGAAAATATGGGTATTATCCGCATTGAATGGCGGTTTACCATGGCCCCCACATGAAATTTTTATTTTTGAAGCTGTATACATATATATTGCCATCTTTGTGGCCCAGTACGGTATAGAAGTAGTACATTTCAATCATTTTGCCGTTTGGTGCCGGGCATAGAACATCAAATCTGCTCTTCAGCGGTGCTCCAACGGCAATTACGCAACAGCGATCTGGGGTCAGCCATTCAGGAGGAGGCGTTTTAAGGTACTTGATCCAGTCATTTTTATTTTCAACCGGGATATAGAAACAGCTGTCTCTGGCGTCATCAGTCAGTTTTTCAAATCTTATATCATTGTAAGAAAGATTCTCTTCAAACTTATAATACAGAAACGGTCCTTTCTGAAAGACATAGAATGCCAATAAAACTATTATTCCTGTAAGAACGGCAACAATGTAGATACATAACGTTATTTTGCGCTGTTTGGCGGAAGTCATTTTTGCTCCATCACTGATCTTGATTTTATAAAAATTTTTATTTTAGATTAATAATTTTGCCAGTCAAATACTGTTACATAAAGAAAGTATCAACATTGTTTTATGCTCGACACAATAGAGTATATCATAAATATTCTCCGGCGTAAAGTGGTTATCTGAGGAAAATAGCAAGATTATCATGGGAGACCTTTTTATTTAATAAATGCTGAATTTCATCATGGTAAAATGCAACAAGACCGCCCAATATTGAGCGGTCTTGTTGCATATATAAATTTAATTTTGTTTACATTTTGATTATAAACGTTCCTGCCATTTTTCGATCCACGTTTTCAATAATGGGTCGCTTAAAATATCTTTTTTTGCATCTTCCGGAATAGAGTTCCAAGTCTGTGTCATACACTCGATGAACATGGAATTGGTTTCATGATCTGCTAATGTTTTTAACGTTGGATCGAGTACCAATTGATATTGCGCGGCAATGCGCCAATCATCCTTTACGATGTCAAGGACTTGCCGGTTAATTTCATTTCGGTCAACTTTATTGGCAAGCATAGTTTCCAGTAAATCAACTAACTTAATGAAAGAATTCCCTCCCACATAGCAAAGATAATTTGCAACCAGCATTTCCGGCTGCGACAATGCTTCCTCCGGTTCTGAAAGATCCAGTTCATCTCCCGGAATAAGCTCTTTATACTCATCAGGTAACATGCTTTTCAAGGCTTGCATTGACAAATCAATAGAGAGACCATGAAATCGAATACCGGCTTTTATCAGTTTCTGCTTATTGGAGTTAATTAATTTGGCCAGTTTTATAAATGTTTCCTCATATCTCGCCTGGAAATCCGGGTTGTTATGGCAAGTTTCCACTAATGGATAAGTGTAAGATATAATACTATCTGCCATCAATGCGAGACGAAAATTTTCAGGGACAGTATAATAGAGAGAAAGATATAGCGCACCATTTATTGCAGCAAAGTTGGAAATTCCGATCATAGCTTCCTGTTCTGTAGCCGGAGCATCAAAAATAAGTTCCTGCGCCGGTATTGTGGTGGTCATAACCGCCCACGACAAAAAAATCGACGATAAAAATTTAAGCATAATATCCTTCCCATAGTTATATGTTGATTGGATCTGTGAAATCTAATAAAATATTCTGCGCAAAGTGTAAATTGTCAATTCTGCCGTCCATCATTACCTTTCAAAACTTATCTCCTCAAAGTATTGGAACAACTGGTTAAAAGTATAAAAAGTAAGTTCTTCTCTGGCAATGTTATATTGACTTTTCAGGTGTTCAAACATCTCTTCTTCAGTTAAGAAAAATTCACATTCGCCTGATTCGTACGAAAGAATTGCAAATTTTTTATCTCCCTGATTTATATCTTCCAATGACATTTCAACCGCGGCAAAATCCTTTGCCGGAGCAATGATTTCTATATCGCTTAAAATAGTAGTTTTATTTCCGAATATCGTAACACCTTGTGGAGACGAAAGTCGTTGTAAGTCACAAAGTGGGTTTCCATCAATACGGTGTAATTGATATGGGTATTTCAAAGGGATCCGATCCCAATCTCTGAATCCGGGATAAGTATCAAAATCCTCATAGCCGGAAGGAATGGCGATTACGCTTCTTACCTCTTCCGGGACGACGACTTTTTCCCGTTCCCAACATCCTGTCGTGACTGTCAGTAATGCGGACAAAATAATCCATACATGTAACTTTTGCATTTTATTATATCCTCTCATTATAATTTATTTTATAAAGCATGCACCTGTTTGCGTTTATTCCTGAAATAGATAAGCGTTATGATTCCCGTGCCTATAATAAGATGCCAGATAAACGGGTAAATAGTTTCAATGAATATGTTGCCGTGTCCGACTTCAATTTTTATTCCACTGTAACAGTATTCAACCCATGTAAATATCGCGATAAGGAATAGAACGGGGAGCAGACATTGCCATGAGAGGAGGAAACGGTTTATTATTTTATGCCAACTGAAGTCATGAGCAATCAGCCGTCTGGCAATATCGCTCCAGGTGGAGAATAATATCAAATTGGCCCACGTTTGAAAGATAGGACTAAAAAGCGCCTGTGTGCCGGAGCAATTACCAAGATAAAGAGTACCTGGCTGAGGATTCTGGATATACCATATGGCAGTATACTGGACATAAATGAATAGCGCAATATGCAAATAAACCAGTAAAACGCCGAAAACTGCCGCCAGCCGGTTGATATTATCCCATAGGAAAAATAAAAATTTAATTAAGAGCTTCATTGTGTGTTCTTGTGATTAAATTTCAATATTATATGAGTAAAGACACAAAATCATCATTGACGTTAATGCTGTATTTATAGCAAGAATAATCTATATTGCGATTATGCGGAACAGCATAATGAGTCATACCTTTTTTACGTGCATCACGGTGCTGAATTTTATAATTATTACTTTGCAGAATCTCGTCCGCATCTCCACTCGTTTCCGGCTACTCTTACATACTAAAGTATATCATAAATATCATACAACGTCAAGTCCTTGAAAGAGATAAATTGGAGGATTATTTTTTATGGGTGCAGCCTGGTTAAGCTAATGCTGAATTTGACTGGTTTGGAAGATTATGTGATGTATTTAGTAAATTATAAAATATAAGTTTATTTTTGTTGGTTTATTTAATTTAGTAAATGCTAAACTTACAATTGAATAAAAAAGACCGTCCGATGGAACGGGCGGTCTTGCTATAATATTAGTTTAAGCTCCAGGATATAATCAGGAAGGCTTGCCATATGACCAGAGCTATAATTGACAGCCAAAATGCTGTTATGACCATAGCTAAGGCAATATTGAAATAGAACAATCTAAAACAGTTGGGGCATAAAATCGCCGCAACAGAAAGTGTTCTGCCGCAATGGCTGCATGACCTGAGTTTGCGTTTATAGTTGTCTTCTTTTGTTTTAATTTCTTTAATAGCTTCTGATTCCATTTTTCATCCCTTTCTCAAGCCGAACTTTCTCTAGTCTCTCTTTCTGTTTTTGACTAAAAATTCGAGATAGATGGTATACCATTGTACTATCATAAACAAGGTTGTTTAGCCTTACAAAAGAGGTGGTGTGATCGTCTGAGTAAGTTATACCATCAAACGCATCCGAATAGGTATGAAGATCATTAATCACATTTTTTATTCGAGGGGAAGAGTAATTTTCTGCTATCAGGAGAATTCCGAATAGTTCAACCCAGTAGCAATCACGGCAATATACATCATATTTATAATGATTGCTGTTATAATGCTCTTTAGCTTTTTGAAAGTCATTATATATTTTCTTAAGAGCTCTTCTATTGGGAATAATAGATCCGTTAAAATAATTTTCCAGAACGAATTCTTGATATAGCACATCATTTGATTCCACCTTATCAAGTAAAATGTCATTAATTTGGTCATTATAAGGTTCCCGCCATGGCTCATGGGCAACAGTTATGGCAGCCAATCTTATAAGCAGATCATCCATGGGAATGTCATCGTCAGCAAGCCAGTATCGAGCCCATAATATCTGAAAATATTGTGGTGTATTGTGCCATAATTTGTGTCTTAACGATGCAAATGTGGTTGGGTTCATAAGGGTTACAAAATAGATAACGACGCAAAATACTGCTGCTGTTATAACAACATATTGCGGCCACCAAAGTTTAAATCGGTTTATCATCATATTCAGCTGCTCCATGAAATTATTTCATCACAAACAGAATTTTTATCCCACAGAATCACGTCCGCATCTCCACTCGTTTCCGGCTACTCTTACACAATAAAGTATATCATAAATATCATTCAACTTCAAGCGGCTGTCGATGATAAACTGGGAAATTTTGATTTCTTGGTTTTTTGCGTTTTAGTAAATGCTAAACCTGTAATCGAACAGAAAAGAGACCGCCCGATGGAGCGGGCGGTCTTGGTGTTTTTGGGGTGATGAGATAAACAGATTACATCATTTGGCTTTGTTTCTTGATTAGTCCATTGTTTCAGTGATATCTTGCGTTTTCTTCGTTGCAGATATTAATCAATCCAATCAATCTGATACCTGGTAACACCTTTTACCACTGTCAGTCATTTAATTTAGTCTTAGTATTTCATCGCCTTCTTCTGTTATTTCACTACTCCAGTCGATATTTGGCTTTTCTTCGCCTCCTCCGGAAAACATAAAGAAAGGCATTGCTAATCCGTCGCATATATTGATCAGTCCAATCTGATAACCGGTAATACCTTTCACTCTAGAATCTGCATAATTTACAACGCCAATAGATAGTCCTTTGTTAATGTGGGAGACATTGAATAGTCCGGTTTGCAGACCGTAATTTGCTCCTTTCCCTGTTAAATTGCCATTGAATAATCCCAATGAAACACCGTAATTGACTTGATATAGACTGAAAAATCCTCCGATTATTCCCGCATTCAACATATTACAAGATAATTGCAGTGGCGCTAATATCACTCCAGCATTAAGTGCGCTTTTACTACTACCGGACCAAAGCAAAGAAATAGCTACTCCTACGTTATGTTGATATAGGGCTGTAAATGGGGCGATACTAATGCCGTATAACGAGCTAACGTAGGTAACAATTGGGCCAATATTAACTCCACAAACAATCGGAGGGAATTCGCTTTGATGGTCAACCAGGGTTAGTATAGTATTGTTGCCAACAGGCATATATTGTAATTGTATAGGTGCCCAATTGCTTTCAAATACATGTATATGTTCAACATACTCATCCTTTGACGTACTACAGCCCATGCCGAACAGCACAAGCACTGCGAGACCAAGTACCCCGAAGCGAATTGATTTGAAACTCATAATATTATTCTCCTGAATATAACGCTAAAGAACCTGACCAATCCTTTGAGTCTGCCTTTTCGTACAATTTGCAATTACGGGATTGCATTACCCCCCTCCGTAATTCTTCTGGACGCATTGCTACATTTCCCCAAGAGCTATTCACCCAAGATAAAAAATCACTATCCCATGTAACTTTAATAGGATTTTCTCCTTTATTTGCAAGTGCATCATAAACAAAAGTAGCACAATTATTAGTGTTTATCAGCCATTCCTTTCCTTTATAGGTTTCTGCACCTAAATAGCTTTCGATATAATTTTTTATTGCAGTAATTTCTTCATTTTTAAAGCAGCAACATTTTATTTTTGCAACAATGTCTTTGCGGTTTTCTCTTATAATACTGCTTCCCAACCCCCATCTAAAATTCCACTCAAAGGGAACGATTGTCAGCTTAGGATTAAATCCGATTGGGAGGTCATTATTCACTCCTAGTGCTGCATGTGAAATGTAGTTGTTGTCAGAATTTTCTGCCCAAGACCAATGCGGCCACTTGCTTTCAGCCAAATAGAAATATATATATACGCAGTTATCTGCTTTATAGCCCTTAGACTCATCGCAACAGAACTCAGGGGTGAGTTGGATTAGTTTATATGTGTTTTCATTATTTTCTCTGCCATCTCCTAACCCCCATATGTCCCACCTGCTTATCGGGTTATTGTTTACGAAGCAGTAGAGGTTTACGCCGCCGGCTTCTTCAATCGGGTCGCGGGTGATGAATCGGGCGAGAGACGGGCTGTATGCGCGGTAGAGATAGTGATACATACCGGTTTCCGGCATGTATTCCTCACTGCTGAACATAAAGCGCGGCGGAGACTGGACATAGTTTTTCAGTTCGCCGAACGGTTTGTAGTCGAAAAACTCTTCAATCCAGCCGCTGCCCATCCATTCATCCGGGAACCGCTTAACCCGCACGTTTTTATTCGGGTCGGTGGCGTATACATAACTGTTGTCCCACAGAATCACGTCCGCATCTCCACTCGTTTCCGGCTACACTTACATACTAAAGTATATCATAACTATCGTCCAACGTCAAGTGCTTGAAAGAATAAATCGAAAGATTGTTTTTATGATGGCGGGTGGATTAAGCAACTGCTAAACTGATAATTGAATAAAAAACCGCCCGACAGTGGGCGGTAAAATACAACATTTATATTTGTTAAGAGGATTTAATAATATTGCAATACAATTGCTTGCCTAGAATAACATATATATATATTGATGCTGATATAACAGCAACAAGTATGTATAAAATCATGAACAGATAATTGAGTAGTAGATCTTGCTTATTTTTGTACTCTTTTAGCCATACATTGTTATATATGTTAATCCAATTTGCTTTTTTATCTGCTATTAGGTTAGGAGTTTCTGTCGGGAAATAATATATATAGTCAAAATGATCAATATTATACCTTGCGAATTCTATTTCAAAGAAATCTTTTTTGCCAATAAATAATTCTTTATTGACAATTCCAGACTTTGAAGTTGTTGCTATAATTTTATCCAATTGTTCCGTGTTATACATATCATGAAACATTTTTGTTTTTGAAGAGAAATAATCTAATGGTATTTTGGTTGATAAAAAGCATGACATTGGAGTTAGGTAAATTGGGATTGCAAGTAAAATTCCAACGCATGTCATCCCCAGTATATACATTTTTTTATTCAACTGCCGTGTAATATTGCGCCAGCATAGAAACCATAAATATCCTCCTGCTAATGTTATCAAACATATTATAAATAACATAAAATTATTGGTTTTAGAATTCTGATTTCCTGTAAATGTAATTGTTGTAGGCCAAATGATTTGAGGTGATTGCTGACTTGTGGTTTCTGGATTTATAGTTAATAAATCATAGCTATTACCATGAACACGATCATAATAAATAAGTTTTTTATTTCCGTTGTCTGCCGGTACTATCATATAATTTGATATTGCGTCTGATATTTTATCATCATTGTTTAATAGTAATGTTAGATCACCAAAATCAGATGATAAATGATCCTGTAAAAATTCTTCGCTTTGAAGCATTGTGCCTATATATAGAGAAGAAAAATAGTTTTCACTATATACCGCAAGAGAAACAAGTGAATACATCAAAGCAACATATCCCCACATTATGCCGGCAATGCTCTTTTTGCTTTTATTACAAAGACTGTAACCTACAAATGCAATAGCTGTTAGAATTGCAACAATGTGAAAATTATTGACCAAAGCTAAAGTGATCTGAATTGATCCGTTTACGATGAAATCCATAAAATTTATCTTACCTCCACTTTATCTTTGTTTTTCAACTGGTATCCAGCGTTATCACCATTAATAATTAGTAAAGTATTATCATTCAGTCTAATTCGGACTGTCAAATATCCTGTATATTTTGTCCCGCATTTCTTGCAATCTGTATATGCGGTATCTTGATTAGCATTTATTGTTCCTGCAGCTCCACGTCCACTTAACGTGGAATATTCATTTAGAATATCTGTTTGTGCAGGGTCAACTCGTTCTAAATAACCTAAGGCAGTCCAAAATAATCTACTTCTAGTTCCAAATTCTCTGGTTTCATTTTCTGTTTTATCTAGTGATATTTGACGATACGCTGTTACCGCATCGCTTGCTTTTTTATAAGTATTTTTGCATAACTTATTTAAATATCCCCACAAAATATAATTAACTGCCCATGTCTTATAGCATTTGCCGGATACCATCACTGTACTTTTACATTTTTCTCCCTGTGGGCAATTAACGTTATCAGATAATTCTGTATAATGGAAATTAGATATTCCTGCTTTATATAGTTCTTCAATATCCCAACTATCTACAATATATTCTGGATTGTAAATGCCAGAGCATATACTTTGCTGTAGATTTTTATTATTATTGAAAATATTTTTAACTTTTATCAAAATATTATTTAATTTCTCCGTGATATCCATTCCACAATAACATTCCAACCCTAACATATCCCACCTGCTTACGGGGTTATTGCCGACGAAGCAGTATAGGTTTACGCCGCCTTGTTCTTCGATGGGGTCGCGGGTGATGAATCGGGCGAGAGACGGGCTGTAGGCGCGATAGAGGTAGTGATACATGCCGGTTTCCGGCATGTATTCCTCACTGCTGAACATAAAGCGCGGCGGGTCGGCAACATAGTTTTTCAATTCGCCGAACGGTTTGTAGTCGAAAAATTCTTCAATCCAGCCGCTGCCCATCCATTCATCCGGGAACCGCTTAACCCGCACGTTCTTATTCGGGTCGGTGGCGTATACATAACTGTTATCCCACAGAATCACGTCCGCATCTCCACTCGTTTCCGGCTGCCAAACAAATGTATCCTCTATCGCTCCATTACGTACCGTTGCGATCAGCTTGGTACCGTCGTAAATACGGCGGTAGTTCAAAGTTGGTGTCTCCTGTACGTCTTCATCCGCATAGAAGCTGTTGACTTGATAGATGCGTCCGGCATAGTCGTACAGTAATTCCGTACCGTCGTACTGTTTTACCACCTGCCGCATACGGTTTTCACCGTCATACCATGCCCGCCAGTCACTGCCGTTGGCGGTCATATTGCCGTTGGCATCATAGGTTTTACCACTTCCTTGATTAAGTATACTATAGGTTTCATTATTTGTCAAGTGGTTGCCGATGGAATCATAGGAAAAATTCTGCGGATTATCAACCTGACCATCCGGTCCCAGCGCACCTTCGCCTGCCAAGGTCAACTGCCCCATGCTGTCATAGGAGTAATAACGGTTGGTGCCCCAGTTGCCCGGAGTGCCGGCAGGACAATCGAAATACCAAACTTCATCTTTATCCGTAAAAGATCTCGTGCCGCATCCCTTGGAGATGAGGCGCAGTTTAGTGTCGTAGGAGTATTCGACTGCCGGGGCGGCGGAGGCCGGTGAGAATTCGGCCTTGTCGAGGCGGTCGGAGTTGGTGAGTCGCGAATAGGTGAGTGTTTTGCCGCCCTGATTCAAGGTCGCCAATCGGCTCATCGATAAGTTGCGTTTTTTTGGTTAAGTAAATACTGAATTATTAATGGCGTATCGAAATAAAGATTAAGTTTATGCTTAATTGAAAAATCTTGGTTTCATGTTCAGTAAATACTTAATTTGCTCTTGGGCGGTGCCCGTATCATATATTTAGTAAATTATAAATTATCAGCTTGATTTATTTTGCTTTGAATTCAGTAAATACTAAATTAGTGATTAAATAAAAAAGACCGCTCAATATCGAGCGGTCTATATTTATATTTTATTAGGTTATGTAATGTTTGCTTTTTTGTTCTTGCGTTACTCTAAAGGACTTAATCGTTGTTGATAAATTCAAAACTATTATCGTTTTTTCTTATGCAAACGGTAACTTTTTTATTCTGACCACTCTCCCAGTGGTGCATCATAGACGCACAACTTCTAACTAAATCCAGATCGGTTAGAATATCTGTTGCATATCTGACCGCCAATATATTGTTATCGGAATCTAGCCACATGAGGCCATATTCGTCATCTTGACGGTTGAAAAAATTATTGATTTTATTAGCCTTATTTTTTGAGACCTCTAAGCCGGATAACTCAACAGGAAAATACGGTGTAAAAAACAATATATTATTGTTAGCAGGGAGTTTTAATGAAAATGTCCCAACATCTCCTTCGTCAAGTGAGGATAATGTTTGCTTTAGTTCGTCAAAAAAAATCTGTGCCTGACGATTATAGTAGTTTACTTGAATAATGGAGAATGTTGTAATTAAAATTACAAATAGTACAAAAATAGAATTAATTAACTTTTTTTTCATAAAACCCCTTTTTAGTTAACTGCATTGTACATTCCGTTGATTATGCCATAATCAGTTGTAGAATATGGATATGATTGTTTATATTCTCCTGGATCTGTCGGTTGATATTGTTGCATTGTTGTTAAATGGGAGCCCGTAGGAATTATATTAGTTTTATCAGTGTAGTATTTCTCGCTTATATCGTATTCAAATTGTACCAGTTTACCATTATCTAATGCTTCTTTACAGAGATCAGCGCAATTTTTTTCTTTATCTTCACATTGTTCAGAGGCACCTAATTCTCGACCCACTTTATTATTGTGTAAATCCATTTGGGTTTCTCTTGCTGATGGCGGGTTTATTTCATGTGAATCTCCAAATACTTTTGCTTTTTCTGCGCCAATGGTTCTTGTCATTTCACAATTCCATATGCAATGTCTAAGAGCATCTGCTGGACCATTATGATAGCCAACCACGTTGTTAGTTTCTATTGCATACTTATAGGATAATTCATTTGCAATATCTGCTGCTGCCTTAGCGTCCCATGCACTAAATGGGTTACGAATGCTAGCCCATAGATCTCCCCAATTCAATCCCCATCTATCCCACCTGCTTACGGGGTTATTGCCGACGAAGCAGTAGAGGTTTACGCCGCCTTGTTCTTCGATCGGGTCGCGGGTGATGAATCGGGCGAGAGACGGGCTGTATGCGCGGTAGAGATAGTGATACATACCGGTTTCCGGCATGTATTCCTCACTGCTGAACATAAAGCGCGGCGGAGACTGGACATAGTTTTTCAGTTCGCCGAACGGTTTGTAGTCGAAAAACTCTTCAATCCAGCCGCTGCCCATCCATTCATCCGGGAACCGCTTAACCCGCACGTTTTTATTCGGGTCGGTGGCGTATACATAACTGTTGTCCCACAGAATCACGTCCGCATCTCCACTCGTTTCCG
>CALXXL010000010.1 GCA_944392655.1 uncultured Victivallaceae bacterium | reverse complement strand
ACCCGTGTCGGGTTGCCGGTAATATCGCCTTGAAGGCGTGGTGCATACCACCGGCTTAGCCGGTGGTTTTGATTGTGCCCGGATTCCGGATAAATCTGCTATTTTGTAAAAGTGTCGTCTGGTCGGTGCCGGTTGTACAATTCCGGCGGTGGTATTTTGCGGTATCTGGCGTTTCACATCCGGAAACATGGTTTCGTTATTCATGGGCATAAGCGTTATATCAGGCACAGCTGCTGCTCTGTCATAATAAATCCGGTAGCGATATATAATGCAGTATCAGTCAGGAATCACATCTCCGGTATTTTTTGGGGGTAGGGTGATTGCTTTCCTTGGTTGCCGTATTGAAAAGATTTATTATATTGAAAAAATAATTTTAATTGAGCTTAAATGAACTCGTAACTGAAAATTAATTCTTTAATTGATAAAGATTTATTGCAAAAAAATAAAATAATGCTATATTAAAAAGCGTTAAAAAAATAAAACAAATTTTTTTCAATGAAAGAAGAGTGATCCGTTATGAAAAAAGAAGCCAAAAGCCCCCGTGCTGCCAAGAGACGTGTAACCTTGTCTGTAGAGGCGGCTCCGGGCAAAACCGTTTGTGTTGCCGGTTCTTTCAATGATTGGGATCCGGAGAAGAAACAGCTGAAATACAATGCTGCCAAAGGTGTATATTCCGGTGTTATCATGCTTGAACCCGGAACATATGAGTACAAATTCGTTATTGATGGCGAATGGCAGCTGGATGAGAATAATCCGAATTTTTCGCATAATGATTTCGGTTCTCTCAACAGTATGCTGGTTGTAGAATAAGCATTGAATGACTTGCTTATTAAAAAACCCGGTTATTTGCCGGGTTTTTTTGTGGCAAAATAGTTGAATACGGCTATATTCTCTATATAGCGGCGATGTTTTTCATTTTGATTGTAAAATCTTTTACTTAAGAGGTAATGATATATGGAACAACTCAGATTATATAACGTGGCACCGCGTATTCCCAAACCCCTCAAATTTCTTGAGGAGTTGTCTTACAACATGTGGTGGGCCTGGCATCCTCTGGCGATAGAGCTGTTTGAACGTATAAGTCCGACCTTGTGGCGCGAAGTATACGGTAACTGCCGGGTATTTCTCAACCGTGTTCCGCAGGAGCGTCTTGAAGAGCTGGTGAAGGATAAACTTTTTGTCCAGCAGATGAAGCTGGTGGAGGATGAATTCCGTCGCGAAGTAAAAGGTGATCTGAATGATTTCTCCAAACGCAAGGTAGCCTATTTCTCGCTTGAATTCGGTATTCATGAGAGCATCCGCCTCTACTCCGGCGGGTTGGGCATACTTGCGGGGGATCATCTCAAGGCAGCCAGTGATATGGAGCTGCCGATTGTCGGCGTCGGGCTGCTGTACCGGCAGGGGTACTTCCGCCAGTATATTGACCGCAACGGGTGGCAGACGGAGCGATATCCGGAGAATCTGATACACAATATGCCGCTTGTCCGCGCCATCGGCAAGGATGGGCATCCTCTGACGATCTCCATACCGCTGGTGAACCGTGAGCTCAAAGCGGCGGTATGGATACTGCATGTGGGCAATGTGCCTCTGGTGCTTCTGGATACGGAGATTTCCGAAAATCCGCCGGATTTTCGTGAAATTACCTGGCAGCTTTACGGTGGCGACAAGAACCGCCGTATTCAGCAGGAGATTCTGCTTGGCGTTGGTGGTTTCCGTGCGCTTGTTGCATTGGGGTGCGAGCCTGCGTGCTGTCATATGAACGAAGGTCACGCCGCGTTTCTTTCCATTGCCAGAATTGCATATCTGGTGAATCAGTACAAGTATGATCCGAATACCGCGATGGAGGTGGTATGGCGTTCCAATGTATTTACCACGCACACTCCGGTACCGGCAGGGAACGAAGTGTTTGATGTTGAGCTGGCCAAGCAGTATCTTGCGCCGTTCTGCGCTGATGCGAAGCTGGATCTGAACCGTGTGATCAACTGGGGTGTTCCGATTGCCGAACGCAACATCTCCAAAGAGATGTCCATGACGATACTCGGTTTGCGTATGGCTATTTTCAGCAACGGTGTAAGCCGTCTGCACGGCGAAGTTGCCCGTGAGATGTGGAAACACCTGTGGCCGGGCAGGGCGGTGGATGAGATTCCGATCGATCATATTACCAACGGCGTTCATGTTCCCACCTGGCTTTCCAACTGCATGGCGATGCTTTTCAACCGTTATTTGAGTCCGGACTGGCAGAACAATCCGGCTTTTGAAGAGTTGGTGGAGGATGTTGAGCGCATTCCGGACGAAGAGCTGTGGACGGCGCATGAATCGGAGCGTCATGCTCTGGTTCGCGAAGTGCGTCGCCGGCTGAAAGTCTCTCTGGACTATTACAACAGTCACAACGGGAACAGCTCCTTTGCCGACCGTCAGATGCTGGATCCGAATATATTGACTATCGGTTTTGCCCGACGGTTTGCCACATACAAACGTGGTAATCTGCTGTTGCGCAATCCGGACCGTCTGTTGGCGACACTCCGCAACACCAGCCGTCCGGTGCAGTTCATCTTTGCCGGCAAAGCGCATCCGGCTGACGATGGCGGCAAACGGATTATCCAGCAGCTTATTCAGTTTGGACGGGACAACAATGTTGCCGACCGCTTCCTGGTGCTGGAAAACTACAATATGGGTCTTGCCCGTGAATTGGTTCACGGGGTGGATGTATGGTTGAACAATCCCCGCCGTCCGCAGGAAGCCAGCGGCACCTCCGGCATGAAGGCCGCCATAAACGGTGTACCCAACTGCAGTATTCTTGACGGCTGGTGGGACGAAGCGTGGACGCCTGAAGTTGGCTGGGCGATTCCCAGCAACGAAAATTACGACAATCCGGAAGATCAGGACAACTGCGAATCCCAGGCATTGTTTGACCTGCTTGAGAATGAGATTATTCCGTGCTTTTATGAACGGCTTGGCAGTGGTTATCCGCGCCGCTGGGTGAAATTGATGAAAGGATCGATTGCCATGTCGCTCTCCCGTTTCTCCAGCCGCAGGATGGTAGGAGAGTACGACTGCAAATTCTATCAGCCGTCCGTGGCCAACTATGATGAGCTTATGCTGAATGACGCTGCCAAAGCAAAAGCGCTGGTGGATAATAAAAACCGGCTGGTGGCGAACTTTGACAAGCTCTGGATTGCCCAGCCCGAACTTGACCGTGATCTGAGCGATCTTCATGTTGGCGATTCATTTGAAGTAAGGACCAGGGTGTTCCTGAACGAATTGAAGCCGGAGGATGTTGATGTTGAAGTATATTACGGGCATGTGGATGCGCACAACGATATAACCAACAGTTTTGCCGCGGCGATGACGTTGGATAAAGACCTGGGCAATGGGAATTATGAGTATCGCTGTACAATAACTTGTCTGGATGTCGGCAGTTTCGGTCTTACCGCCAGAATTACGCCGGTAGGTGATGACTGGGTTCACAGCGTACCCGGCTTTGCGTGCTGGCCTAAATAATACGCCCGGTGAATGCGGGCGCGGGGAGGAATATGATGAAGAATAAAAAACCGCGTATTCTTATAGTTACTCCGGAGATCACCTATCTGCCGGAGGGAATGGGAAACATGGCCAACTCGCTGAAAGCCAAGGCAGGCGGTTTGGCCGACGTATCGGCTTCGCTGGTAGCTGCGCTTTACCGTCAGGGGGCTGATGTGCATGTTGCTTTGCCCAATTACCGGCGCATGTTCAACGTGGATGTGGGTAAATTCATAGGCAATGAGCTGAAGATGTATCTCACGCACCTTTCCAACCACCGCATTCACCTGGCAGAGGACCGGATATTCTATTACCGTGACAGTGTATACAGTAATTATGCTGATGACGGTATCCGTTTTGCCATGGCCTTTCAGCGTGAAGTGATCAACAATATCATTCCCCATGTCAATCCCGATCTTATCCACTGTAATGACTGGATGACCGGGCTTATTCCGGCATTTGCCCGGAGGATGGGTATTCCGTGTCTGTTTACGGTGCATAACATTCACACCCAGAAGGTGACGCTGGCGGAGATAGAGGATCGCGGCATTGATGCGGCGGAAGTGTTCAATGAACTCTATTACGAGTATCCGCCTTATAATTACGAGGAAAGCCGTTCCAATAACAAGGTGGACCTGCTGGCCAGCGGTATATTCAGTGCGCATTTTATCAACACAGTAAGTCCGACTTTTCTGAAAGAGATTGTCAATGGCTGGCACTCGTTCATTCCTGACAATATCCGCCGCGAGATTGCCAATAAATACAATAACGGCTGTGCCATCGGGATTCTGAATGCTCCGGATGAGGGGTGCAATCCGGTCAAAGATGATCATCTTGAGGTAAAATACAGCTCAAAAGATCATCATAACGGGAAGATCCGCAATAAGATAGCTTTTCAGAGCAAAACCGGACTTACCATCAACGACCGTGCGCCGCTGCTTTTCTGGCCGAACCGGCTCGATCCGGTTCAGAAGGGCTGTCAGCTGCTTACCGATATACTCTACCGTATAACCGCCGATTACCATGATCTGGGGCTTCAGGTGGCGATAGTGGCGAACGGTGAATATCAGAAATATTTCCGGCAGATTGTTGATTTTCATAATCTTTATGACCGTGTTACAGTATGTGATTTTGATGATGGTCTTTCGCATCTGGGATTTGCCGCCAGTGACTTTACGCTGGTGCCGTCTCTGTTTGAGCCGTGCGGTCTGCCGCAGATGACCTGTCAATTTTACGGGTCGCTGCCGATAGTTCACGATACCGGCGGTCTGCACGACACGGTGGAGATGCTCAATGTGGGAGCGGATTCCGGCAATGGTTTTGTGTTTGAAACCTATGATTCCAACGGTCTCTACTGGGCGATTGGCGAAGCGATGAAGTTCTACCGTCTTCCGCCGGAAGTGCGTGACCGTCAGATTGCCAGAATCATGGATGCGGCGGGCAAGCGTTTTAATCACGACGTTACTGCCGCGGCGTATATTGCGACGTACGAGAAGATGTTGAACCGTCCTCTGATAGTCAATAAGAATATTTGAGTGTGCAAATTACAGGGAGCTGATAGAGTATTATGTTCAACCGCCGGAAAAACGAACCGCAAAAGTTGTGCAGCGACTATTACCTGCGCCCTTATGCCGGATGGATAGAGAGAAGGAAGAAGAAGTTCAAAGCCGCGGCGGAGAGGTTGTCCGGTGGCGGCAGATTGAAGGATTTTGCCAGCGGGCACGAATATTTCGGGCTGCACCGCGACTCCGGCGGCTGGGTGCTCCGGGAGTGGGCGCCGAACGCGGAGCAGATATTTCTGGTAGGTGATTTCAACGGTTGGCGTGAACTTCCGGAATTCAAGTTGAGGAAGATTGAAGAGTGGGGCGTGTGGGAGTTGCGCCTGTTGTCGCATGAGGTTAACCATGGCGACCATTATCTTCTCAAGGTATATTGGCCCGGCGGCAGTGGATTGCGCATACCGGCCTACTGCCGTTATACGGTGCAGGATGATAATACAAAACTATTCTCCGCGATGGTATGGAATCCGGAAAAACCTTATAAATTCAAACACAAATCTCCATCAAAGAGTACCAATCTGTTTATTTACGAGTCGCACATTGGTATGGCACAGGAGGAGCCCAAAGTTGGGTCGTTCCGTGAATATACTGAAAAAATACTGCCGAGAATAGCCGCCGCCGGCTATAACACTATTGAACTTATGGCGATAATGAATCACCCGTATTACGGGTCGTTTGGTTACCATGTGGCCAATTTCTTCTCAATTGCCTCCAGGTTCGGGACGCCGGATGAATTCAAAGAGCTGGTTGATACGGCGCACGGCATGGGGTTGCGGGTCATTATGGATCTTGTGCACTCTCATGCGGTCAGGAACGAGCAGGAAGGTCTGGCCAGACTTGATGGCACGCGGACGCTCTATTTTCATGAAGGCGGCCGCGGAGAGCATCCGGGGTGGGACTCGCTGCTGTTTGACTACGGCAAGGACGGAGTGATACATTTTCTGCTTTCCAACTGCCGTTTCTGGCTGGATGAATACCGGTTGGACGGATTCCGTTTTGACGGCGTCACCAGTATGCTTTATAAACATCACGGTCTGGGTAAGGCGTTTACCGCGTATCTGGATTACTTTAACGATGATGTGGATGAAGACGCCTATACTTATCTTGCTTTAGCCAACAGTGTGATTCATGAGGTTAATAAAGATGCGATAACCATTGCCGAGGATGTTTCGGGCATGCCGGGGCTTGGTGCGCCGGTGCAGGATGGCGGCTGTGGCTTTGACTTCCGGCTGGCAATGGGGGTGACTGACTACTGGTTTAAACTTTTCGATATTGCGGATGAGAACTGGGATATGGGAACGTTGTGGCATGAGCTGACCAATCGCCGCAACGATGAGCGCACAGTAAGCTATGTTGAAAGTCACGATCAGGCGATAGTCGGGGGGCAGACCGCGATATTCCGTCTGGTGGGAGATGCGATCTACAGACAGATGAGCGTATTTTCCAACAGTATTGCGGTGGATCGCGGAGTGGCGTTGCACAAGATGGCCAGACTTTTTACCGCGGCGACCGCGGGCAATGGTTATTTGAATTTCATGGGCAATGAATTCGGGCATCCTGAATGGATAGACTTCCCGCGTGAAGGCAATGGCTGGTCGTATCATTACGCCCGCCGTCAATGGTCGCTTGCGGATCAGGAGCATCTGCGTTATTATCAGCTGCAGAGCTTTGACCGGGCGATGCTGAAACTGCTGAAGGAGAGTGATATTTATTCTGCCTGTCCGCAGCTTATTGCGATAGATAACAATAAAAAGATAATTGCTTTTGAGCGCAATAATCTGTGGTTTTTCGGCAATTTTCACCCGGTTGATTCCTATGTGGATATATCATTTCAGACCCTGGCGGGAGAGTATGAGCTGGTGCTGGATTCCGATAACGGGATATTCAACGGGCACAACCGTGTAGCGCCGGATCAGCACTATTTTACTATTGAAGAACAGTGGGGGGATGAGAAGGTAAATGCGTTGAGGCTCTATCTTCCCAGCAGAACGGTTTTGGTTTTGAGGAAAATATAATGTATAAAGTCATAGATGAATTGGATTTCTCCAAGAGTCCGGATGGGTTGATTCCGGTGGTGACGCAGGATTGTGATTCGCTGGAAGTACTGATGGTTGCCTTTGTGAATAAAGAGGCGCTTGCGGCGGCGTTGGAATGCGGGGAGGCGGTATACTTTTCCCGTTCGCGTCAGAAGCTGTGGCACAAGGGCGACACAAGCGGTAATGTTCAGATACTTAAAGAGGTTCTGGTAGATTGTGATCAGGATTCGATTGTATATAAGGTAAAACAGCTTGGAGGCGGTGCATGTCACACCGGGAATCGCAGCTGTTTCTTCCGGCGCATAAAGGACGGCGTACTGGAAGCGGTGAAGTAATAAGAGGGAAGAGGAAATGAAGAGAGACTTTGATCAGTTGGAGCGTATGCTGCATGAAGCGGTTCCGGATATAAGTGTAAAAAGGGATGTATCCTGGAAGCAGTTGACTTATCTGGGGGTTGGTTCATTTGTGCCGATTGTTGCGGCTCCGGAAAATGACCATCAGTTGTTGGAACTGCTGGATTTCTGCCGCCGCAACGGGGTAGATTATATGATACTTGGCGGTGGTGCGAACACTGTCGGGATGGATGATTTGTACGATGGCATTGTGATACTGCTCCGTCAGGGAGAGTTCAACCGTATGGTGGCCGGCAGATCTCATATAAGTTGCGGAGCCGGAGCAAAACTTGGCGAGGTTGCCAGATTTGCCGCTAAACTTGGTTACGGTGGGATCACCCGGCTTGCCGGTATTCCCGGAACGATTGGCGGAGCTTTGAGGATGAATGCGGGGGCAGATGGGCGCAATATCGGCGAATTTGTCAGTGAGCTTGCGGGGATATATCCTGATGGCACTATCTGGACCATGCGTGATATAGATATGGAGTGGGGTTATCGTCTCTCTCCGGTGCCTCCGGAGGTTATTATTACAGCGGCTATATTTGAGCTTCCGCAAATCGGGGTTGAGGCAGCTACTGCTGATATTGAAATGGTAATGGCGCGCCGTGCCAAACGCGAACCCAAAGGGCGGAGTGCGGGTTGTGCGTTCAGAAACATCTCCGTAAACGATTCGGCCGGCCGGTTGATAGACAACTGTGATCTCAAAGATTACGCCAGAGGCGATGCGGTGGTGAGCAATAAGCACGCCAACTTTCTGATCAATCGCGGAGAGGCGACAGAAAAGGATTATGTTACCCTGATGACTTCAGTGCGTAACAATGTAGCGGAAGCGACCGGATTATATCTCCGGCCCGAGGTTGTATTTGCCGACAGGCGCAGTTATGAAAGTGTTATGAACAGTACCTATATTCCTAAAGTTCTTGTGCTTTACGGCGGGAACAGCCGTGAGCGTGAAATTTCCATACAATCGGGGATGGCAGTAGCTGAAGCGTTGAGCCGTGCCGGTTATCTGGTCGAAACAGAAGACATCAAAGAGTGCTGCTATTCGCAGAAAATGAGGAAAGCTGATATCATTTTCCCTGTTCTGCATGGTGGCTTCGGCGAAGACGGTACTTTGCAGAAAGAGCTGGAAAAGCACGGTAAAAAGTTTGTCGGGTGCGGCAGTGTTCCCAGTAAGATTATTATGGATAAAATTGCGACCAAGCGTGTGCTTGACGCGTGCAATATCTCCACCTCTCCGTGGTGTGTGCTGACGCCGGAAAAGCGTACTCTGCCGGGCAGTATAAAATTGCCGGTGGTGGTGAAGATTCCTGGAGAGGGATCCTCGTTTGGAATCAAGATAGCCAAGAGTGTGGAAGATTTTGAGGCGGCGCTCGATGAACTTTTTGCCTCCTCCGGAGAACTGCTGGTGGAAGAATTCATAAAAGGTGTGGAAATCAGTGTGCCGGTGGTAAACGGCAAGACATTTCCGCCGGTTGAAATCCGTCCGCCGCATGAATTCTATGATTACGATGCCAAATACATCTATTCCGGCGGGCATACGGAATATTTCTGTCCGGCGGTCAGTCTGTCTGAAGATACTCTGGACAAGGCGAAGAGTTATGCGCTCAAGTTCTATCGTGAAACGGGAGCAAAGCAGCTTTTGCGGGTTGACTTCATAGTTGGCGAGGATAATGAACCTTACGCGCTTGAGGGCAACTCTCTGCCGGGGTTTACGGCTACCAGTCTGGTGCCGAAGTCGGCGGCGGTTTTCGGGTACACCTTTGAACGGTTGTGCGCTGAGTTGATCCGGGCGGCGCTCGCGGATTGATATGCCGCGAAGAGTTGTTGTAGTCGGCTCCGGTCCGGCCGGATTATGGGCGGCCAGGTATGCCTGTGAAAACGGTGCTGAAGTCACAGTATTGGAGGCCCGTAGGAAAGTAGGCTCCAAGCTTTTGATATCCGGAGCCGGTAAATGCAACTATACCAATATTCTCTCTGCCCGTGATCAGGCGGAGAGATTTGGGCGTGCCCGGCGTTTTATACTGAAAGCGATGAACTTTCTGCCGCCGGAAAAACTGGTATGGCGTCTGGGGCAGCTGGGGGTGGTGCCTGAACTGGTGGATGATTTTTATTACTTTCCCGCCTCATCCTGTGCGGCTGACATAATGAATGCCGTAATGATGCCGCAGATAGAGTACTGCACATCTGCCGCGGTAACCGGAATAAAAATTACCGGCGATAGGGTCTGTGCCGTAAAGACGTTGAATGAAGAGGAGATTCCGGCGGATGCGGTAGTACTGGCGTGCGGCGGTTTATCTTATCCGCAGTTGGGCGGTGATATGAGTCTGGTATACCGTGCGGCGGAACTTGCGGGGCATAATATAGTTCCTCCCGTTCCCGGATTGGTGGGGCTTAAGATAGCAGATTATTCTTTGAGTGAACTCTCCGGAATGGTTCTGGAAGATGCTGAGCTCATCTGGTATTTTGGTGGGAAAAAAATGCGTACAGGCGGTATTCTGCTTTTTACGCACAACGGTATTTCGGGGCCGGCGGTGCTGGACATTTCCGCTGCGGTTGCCAGAGCTTTGAGTGCGGGTAAAGCTGTAAAGGTAAAGATAAAATTTTTCAAAGAGCTGGATGCGGGGAGCTGGGACCGGATTCTGCTGACCGGTTCTGTTGATAACGGGAAAAAGAGTGTTGCCTCATGCCTGGCGGAACGTCTTACACGACGGTGCGCGGAGTTGCTGCTGATGCTTGCCGGTATTCCGTCTGATAGAACCATGTCCAGATTGACTGCGCCGGAGCGGCGTCTACTGACCGGGCTTCTTGGTGGTATGGAGAAGACCGTTTGCGATACCGAAGGTTGGCGTAAGGCAATGGTAACTTCCGGCGGGGTTGAATTGAAAGAGGTCAATCCTGAAACATTGGAGAGCCGTCTTGTAAAAGGGCTGTTTTTTGCCGGGGAGCAGCTGGATGTTGACGGTCCATGCGGCGGTTATAATATTCAATGGGCCTCTGCTTCCGGTGCGTTGGCCGGTTTTTGTGCTGCGACTTCAGAATAATAGGCTGTGCGGTATTTGATATTTTTGGATTTAATTGCTCTGTCTACTGGAATACAGATAAATAGTCGTGTATATTATACGACGGTTCGGCGAAGATAAACTGTTTTTACCCGGGAGAGAGAATTATGGCAAAAATTCATGCCACAGCAGTGGTGGCCGACGGCGCACAACTTGATGACAGTGTTGAAGTCGGGCCGCTTTGTGTAATTGGTCCGAATGTAAAAATCGGTGCAGGAACAAAGTTGATCGCCCAATGCCATATCGGCGGGCATACCACAATCGGTGAAAATAATACATTCTATCCATTTTCCGCCGTTGGTATGGAGGGGCAGGATTTTCATGCGGATGAAAAGCTGGTCTCTTTTGTCAGAATCGGTAACAACAATATCTTCCGTGAAGGTTCAACAGTTCACCGTGGTACTGCGGAGAACACCGAGACCGTTATCGGCAACGGCTGTATGCTTATGAGCGGAGCTCATGCCGCCCACAATGTCCGTATTGGCAACAATGTGGTAATGGTGAATAATGCAGTGGTTGGTGGTTACGGCGAAATTGATGATAATGTCATTCTTTCCGGGAACACTGCGGTTCATCAATTCTGCCGTATGGGTAAATTCAGTATGATGTCCGGTGGTTCGGCATACAGCAAAGATATTCCGCCGTATATGATTGCTGCCGGGCGCAACAGCGGGGTGGAAATGGTTAATCTGGTCGGGCTGAAGCGGAATGGTTTTTCCAAAGAAGCGATACAGGCGATCAGAGATATTTTCCGGATCTTCTACTGTTCAGAGCTCTCTTTGAGCAACGCTTTGGAAAAGATAAAAAGCGAACTGCCGCCTCTGCCGGAAGTAATGGAGTTTGTCCGCTTCTGTGAATCGTCGAAACGTGGAGTGGTGAGCAGAAGGTACAGTAATAAAGACAATCATCAGTTTTAAAAATAAAAGTACAGGATAAAGTTATGTTGAATGCTTTAAAGAAAAACCCGAAATTTCAGACTCGCCGCGGTCCGGTGGTTCTGGTAATTCTTGATGGTGTCGGCTTCGGCAAATATGCTGATGGCGATGCATTTAAAAATGCCTCCAAGCCGGAGATTGATTCTCTGATGGCCAGCTGCCCGTGGACCAAGCTGAAAGCGCACGGTACAGCTGTTGGTATGCCGAGCGATGCGGATATGGGCAACAGTGAAGTCGGTCACAACGCCATTGGCGCCGGCCGGGTATTTTCGCAGGGAGCGAAGCTGGTTGAAGATGCGGTCAATTCCGGTAAACTTTTCCAGGGGGAAACCTGGAAGAAGCTGGTGAACAATGTTCTCGAAAACGGTTCAACGCTTCATTTTATCGGGCTTTTCTCTGATGGCAATGTACACAGCAACATCAGTCACCTCAAGAAGATGATTGAGGAAGCCAAGAATGCCGGAGTAAAACATGTGCGTATTCATGCATTGCTGGACGGGCGTGATGTGCCTGAAACCAGTGCGCTTGAATATATCGATCCTTTTGAAGAATTCCTCAAGACGCTAAATGCCGATGGGGTTGATTACCGGATTGCCTCCGGCGGCGGGCGTATGGTTATAACCATGGACCGTTACAATGCCAACTGGGATATGGTGCGTTTGGGTTGGGAAACTCATGTTCACGGCAACGGCGAATATTTTGCCAATGCTCATGATGCAGTGGTAAAATTGCGTGAACGTACAGGTGCGATTGACCAGGATCTGCCGCCTTTTGTCATCTCTGATGATGGCAAGACTCCGGTAGGCCCCATCAATGACGGCGATTCGGTTATCTACTATAACTTCCGTGGTGACCGTGCATTGGAGATCACTGCGGCGTTTGAAGAGGATGACTTCCCGCATTTTGATCGCGGCCGCCGTCCGGCGGTGGTATACGCCGGCATGATGGAATATGATGGCGACACTCATGTGCCGAAAAATTATCTGGTCAATCCTCCGGAAATCGACCGCACGATGGGTGAGTATCTGTGTGCCACCGGCATTAAGCAGCTGGCGATCAGTGAAACTCAGAAATTCGGCCATGTGACCTATTTCTTTAACGGCAACCGCAGCGGCAAATTTGACGAATCGATGGAAGACTATGTTGAAATCAAATCTGATATTGTGCCGTTTGAACAGCGTCCGTGGATGAAGGCGGCGGAGATAACCGATGCGGTGGTTGCAGCGGTTGAATCCGGTAAATACGGAATGATCCGCCTGAACTTCGCCAATGGCGACATGGTTGGTCACACGGGGATCTATCAGGCGGTTCTCGTGGCGGTGGAAACGCTGGATATCTGCGTCAAACGCATTCGTGAAGCGGTGGAAAAAGTTGGTGGAGTAATGGTTATTACTGCTGACCACGGTAACTCTGATGATATGTATGAGCATGATAAAAAGGGCAATCTCAAGATGGATAACGGCCGTCCTGCGCGTAAGACCAGCCATTCGCTCAATCCGGTTCCGTGTATTATATATGACCCGGAATACAAGGGCGAATATTCCAAGACTTTGCGTGAAGGGCTCGGGATCAGCTCTGTTGCCGCTACCTGCATAAATCTCCTGGGCTATGAAACTCCGGAAGGATATGATCCCAGCGTGATTGAATTGAATTAGTTGCAATAGCAAAATAGAAAACCACCCCGTTCATTTTCAGAACGGGGTGGTTTTTTTGTATATTGTCAGAGAGAACAATAATGCCACCGGAAAACCGGTGGCATCTGTTTTTTCGGTTTTTTATTTAGTGGGAGAGATAGCCGGTTCCAGCCCCAGCTGTCCTTTCAGCCACTTTTCGCGGTAGATCGAGTTATTCGGGTCAAAAGCGTGTCCCATATAGAGTGAGTTCCAGATAGACTTGGGAGATTGGATGTTGTTATATGCGGCATATATGCCTTCTGCGGGGCATGTGCTGTCCAGCCAGCCTACGCCGAAAATGATGGGGCACTGGATCCATGCGGCGAGGTTTGCCATGTCAAAATATTCCAGCATAGCGGTTTTTGCCTGATCTTTCAGTACGTCGGTATTGTTGGATACCGGCCATGCGGGATACCCGCCGCGCATTGCGGTAGTAAAGTCGCACATTGCCGGGACATTGACTGCTGCTGCGGTAACAATTTCCGGATTAAGGGCGGATGTGGCGAGAGTCATGGCGCCGCCCTGACTGGAACCCCATACAACGAACTCATTGCCGTTCCACTTGGGCAGTCCGGTCAAATACCGCACAGCCTGAACCAGCCCCAGAATCGCGCGGTTGAAATAATATTTTTCCCGTACCGGCATTCCGTGATACATATACATGCCGTTTTTATTAAGTTCAGCATATTTTGCATCTGCGGTAGCCGGTTCGACCGCATAATTATGGACGTTGAATCCGGCGATGATTACCTTATCCCGCGGGAAGACATCGGCTGGAACGGATGAGAATCCCGGTCCGGCGCCCGGAATATTAAGCAGAACCGGATATTTTCCTTCAGCCTTGGGTATGGAGATGTAGCCGTATGCTCTGGACCCGTCGATATTGGCCAGAGATATGGCATATCCGTCGGCCTCCGGGGTGGATAGTTCTTCCCTGCGTTCCAGCCGGGCATCCAGATCAATTGCCATGACTCTGGCCTTCTGTGCGTCCCAGTATGCTTTCAAATCCTCCGGAGCGGGAGTTGATTTACGGATTTTTTCGGGTTCAAAGGCGACTGCGCCGCTGCGGACAAAACTTTTGCCGTCGGCGTCAACGTATTCGGCGGTACAGCGTACCAACCCCGGTTCACTGCTTTCCACGGTTACGATAACGGGGTTTGCCGCGGCCAGCGTACGGGTAAGTTCGGTATAATTCCCGGTAAATTTGAAATCTTTGGACATGGTCAATTTTACTTCGCCGTCCTTTACCGGATTACCCTGATCGTCGCAGACATAGATGGTGAAAGCCCCCGGTTCACTGCACCGGTATATTCCCTCCGGCCGGATAGGGGTAACTGTAACCTGTGCCGCAAAGAGCTCACCGCCCAATGCCGCCGCCAACAATAAACTGAACCATTTTTTCATATAGAACTCCTTATATTTTATAAAATTTATTTAATAGAACATTGCGAAATAGTTTTGTCAAGCTATGTTAATGGGTAATTCTGAAAATTCCGGCTATAGAGTAATTTTCGGGATTGGCACGATTTGATTATAACGTTTTACAATTGGTGAAAGAATGATTATTTCATGGCGTTTACAGGGGCTGGACAAGGAGGGTAACGAAGTAAGGATAACTCCGTCTGATATGCAGACCCACACTGGTGACAGCTGGAGCGGTCATCCGTTATTCGGTAAGGATTTGACGGTGGAGATCAAGCGTAACGGGGGGATGCGTTCGCGGTTATCCTGTTCCGGAGTCAATAAGGATTTTACTTTAACCAAGATCATCTATCCTGCCTTTGAGTTGGAGCTGACGGACGATGTATCCATGTTTTTCTCTGAGAGTCAGGGTGTAAAGGTCGGCAAGCTGAAATCGCATGAAAAATTCATTTTCAAGCCGGAAGATCCAGATTTCATTTATGAGAGCCGCTTCCGTTCAATGCGTTTTGCGGCGATCATGTTTAAGGAAGAGAGTCTTTTCATCGGGCTTGACGACACTTCAACTTTCTCGAAATCTGCTGATCTCTATCGTGACAGCAAGAATGGGAAACTGTTTTTGGATATAATTACGCCGATGCCGCTGGATGGCAAATCGACCCAGATGCAGCCGTATGAGATTCTGCTCACCTCCTTCAAGGGGGACTGGTACGAAGCGGCAATGCTCTACAAAGAACTTCTGCCATTGGAACGCAAACGTCTTCCGCGCAAGAAGGATCTGTTGCGTGACGTAGCCATCTGGCTGTGGAACCGTGACCATTCGAGCTGGGTTATTCCTCCGGCGGAACAATTGCAGAAGGATTCTGGTGTGCCGGTGGCGCTGGACTGGTACTGGTATCATCAGCATCCTTACGACACGCATTATCCGGATTTTTATCCGCCGCGGGAAGGGGTTGAGGCGTTTACCAATGCGTTGAGCCGTCTGCGCAACGATCATATTTTCTCCCAGGTCTACACCAATGGTTTTCTGTGGGACATGGAAAACGAGAACTGGAATGAGGGCGGTTCGGAAGGGGTGATCAAGAATCAGCAGGGCAAAGAGGTCAGCACACCGTTTAACGCCTTTATGAAGCATGAGATGGCCTACATGTGCGGCGAAGCGAAAAAGTTTCACGCCCGGTTGATAGATCAGATCGGCAAAATTGCCGCCTGCGGACTTGACGGTATCTATGTGGATATGATAGGCTGTGCCACGATGGAATTCTGTTACAATAAGGAGCACAAACACGCCCCCGGCGGCGGCTGCTATATGGCTGCCGGTTATCGTGCGATGCTGAAAGAGCTGCATGAAAGGAATCCGGAGCTCTATATATCGACCGAGGATTGCAACGAGACCTATATGGACATGGTGGACTCGGTAATCTCGATTATGTCTCCGAGCGGGGAACGTTACGGTTATCTGCCGCCGTTTGAGTTTGTGCCGGCCTTTTCGGCGGTGCATCACGGTTCGCTGGTGCTTTATGGTTCCAACGCGCATATTGACGGTATTCCGCCGTTTGACACCAAGTGGCCGCAGGAGGGCAAGTGGAAACATGAAGAGGATTGGAACGCCATTGCTCCGAATCAGTTTTTTGTTGAGCTTGGCCGCTGCATAATCTGGGGGCAGCAGCCGATGGTGGCCAATCTCCGTCCGGAGCATTTGACCAATCCGGCGTTAAAGGAGAGATATGACTTTATCTGTTCCGCGGCGAAGTTCTATTATGCCAACCGCGATCTTCTGTTTGACGGCAAGCTGTTGCATCCCGGCGTAATGGAGTGCGGTAAGACGCGGGTGGAATTTATAGTACGTTATATCTTTACGGAGGAAGGGACCTATAAAGTGGTCTACCGTGATGTTCCGAATGTGCTTCACGGCGTATGGCAGAACCAGTCTGGCGAGAGTGCGCTTATTGTGCTTAACTTCACAGACAAGCCGCAGAAGTTCCACTTTGAATCGGCGCAATTCAATGCGGTTGATGAGATGTTGTCTCCGCGGGAATACCGCCGTATCCCGCTTCAGGCAAAATAAAATTCTCAATACCCTGGTCGGCCATTGTTCAGGCAAAGGCCGACCTTTTTATTATATGGTTTGAACAAAAAAATCGCGGTATTCACAATGTGTGATACCGCGATTTTGCATATTGGAAAAAGCTGTTATTGTAATTTGGCTTTTACTTCCTGTAAAGTTGCTTCGCCGTCGGTAAGCAGTTCATTGAACAATTCCGCAATCGGCATAATCCGGTCGACCAGTCCGACCGACTGTCCAGCCATCATTGAGCCGTAATCGACGTCGCCGTCAATAACCGCTTTGCGCAGACCGCCGATCCAGTATTTTTCCACCTCTTCCTGCGCCGCCTGACGGTGAATCTTGCCTTCTTCGAGTTCGCGGAGCAACCGGAGCTGAAGTGCGCCGAAGTTTGCCATACTCTTATTGCGCAGAGAGCGCACCGCCACCACTGGCAGCCGGGAGTCATATTGTGGAGTTGCGACCGCGTCGCGGGCGTTGGCGCGAATGAACGCCTCTTTAAAGTTTTTATGCGCCACACACTCCTCGGTCATTACAAAGCGCGTACCGAGCTGAACTCCTGCTGCGCCCATAAGCAGGACATGAGCCATCATCTTGCCGGTAGCCATACCGCCGGCCATGAATACGGGGATCTGGTTGGCGAACTTAAAGAGCACCTGCTGCATAAGGATAGTAGCGGAGACGTGGCCGATATGACCTCCGGCTTCACTGCCTTCCAGAATGATTCCGTCGGCGCCGAACTTAACCATGCGTTCCGCGATGGATACGGTGGATGCAAAGCACAATACTTTCGCGCCGGTTGCCTTGGCGATGGCGATTTCATTTTCTTTCGGGAAGCTGCCGGCGAATACGATATACGGTACTTTCACATCCGCCAACATTTTCAGGTGTTCCTGATAAGCCGGAGCGATGGTGATAAGGTTTACGGCAAATGGTCTGTCCGTGAGTTTGCGAACTTCAGCGATCTGATTTTTCAGTATCTCTGTTGGTGCATTGCCTCCGGCCAGGCAGCCGAACCCGCCGTTATTTGCCACAGCTGCGACCAGATTAGGTTCAGAGACCCACGTCATTGCGCCGCAGATAATCGGGTATTTTACCTGTAAAAAGTCCGCGCCACGCTTCATAAGGGCGGAAAGCATTTCAAATTCTTTCATCTCGTTCTCCTGTTATAAAAGCATCCTGACCAAAGGTCAATCACCGTATTAATATACCATTTTTCCGTGTTTTTTCAAACCTGCCGTATGGAATAAAAGAGCCCGGTGTGGATTCCACACCGGGCAAAAGGAAAAGGAGATAGAGAAATAAAACTCATACCGAACCGGTTGACCGATTCAATACGGTTTACATTTTTAATTATATAAAAAAATATCCAGAAAGTCAATAGATGCGATAAAAAATATCTCAAAAAATTTTTTTATTCATAAAAGCGTATTGTTTTCAATAGCGTCATTTTCTCCGAGCCGCATACAGTCAGGCGCACCGCCTGAACAGCGATATTCTCCGGCAGTTCAGCGATCAGCCAGTTCGGCCGTAGTATATTTCTTTTTTCGACCGGAGGCGGAATAAACATGCTATATGGCACGCTCCAGCAGCCATTATCCGTCATCACTTCAACGAGTACCTTTTCCGGGGGAAGGACATTGCGGAGCAGAGCGTAGAATGTACACAGTTCAATTCTCTTTATGCTCCTGCGCTCCGGCAGTTGAATGGTGAAAACTCGTGGTTCCCGACCGGTAAATCCGGTCATTCCGTTCAATTCCGGTTTTATTACCTCCCATGATGCAACTGTCCCGTCGCTGTAATATTCGCCGCCCGGATTAGAAGTAGTCTTGTGCATATATGATGTAATTTTCACCTCTGTCGGAATGCCGTTATTCAGCAACAGTACTTCACCCAGCATTGCAAAGCCGTTTATCCGGCCGGCCAGGGAAAAATGGTTTATGGCGACAGTTTTCCCCAATCGGAAAACCAGATAATCATCTTCCCGCTGCCCCGGGACAACCGTGATATTTTCCGGCATGGCTCCCCGTCCGTTCGCTCCGGTAACGGGGTGCGAGGGCGAAATTATAATTCCGGCATGTTCTATAAATCCGGCGTCCGGAGCCGCCGGCATGGCGGTTTTAATTTTTATTGTATCGCAGGCAGTCTCTTTTAATAATGTATATTCAGTGAACAGCTCCGCCCGTCCCCAGTAGCAGTGATAAGCGTCGGCCGCACCTGTATTGACCGGTTCATCCAGCTCCCGGAAATCATCTATTTTCATCTGCTGAAACTCAGTCAAATCCATTAAGTCGCCAAACTGGTCGGCAACAATATCAAATATCTCTATTTCGCCGCTGCCATGCGCGGCGATACGCAGAGCCGACACTTTTTCGCCTGCCGGAAGGGTGATTGACTGGTACGACTGTTCATCCGGGTTGCGGTTTGCGCGGACGGCCCATCCGAGACACTTCCATCCTGATTCCGTCTTGCCTTCAAGCTGGGCGGTTCCGATCCATACAGCGTCTTCAGGGCGCTCTGTAAAGAAGAGATCGACATTGTTGATGACAACAGGTTCGGCAAAACGGCATTCAGCTGTGATGCCGTCACTATTATGTTCTATATTCCAGTTGTCCTGGCGTGGAATTTTTATCTCCTTGCCGGTTATGTAGTCGCAGTAGGCATTATAAAACTTCCTGAGTTCCGGGTCTGGGGAGTTGCAGAAGTTGAAGTGACTGCCAAAGTAATATGCGGTTGCCGCGTGCTGATATCCCAGGTTGGCGGAGCTGCCAAGTTCGAGTGTTCGTAGCAGGAAATAACGCTCTTTAGGGGATGGGTCATGTGCTGCTGCCAATTCTATTTCAAATCCCAGTCCATATTTACGGCATAATTCGGCATTGGCAAACAGGCGGTTGCCGCGAACGTTGCCGCCGTAATTGAATCCGGTAAAGGTATAGTTGCTCTGCATGATCGCCACATCGACGCCATATTTTTCCCAATCCGCATATCCTGCGCCCAGATAGTATGGTATCCACAGCAGTTTAAGCTCATTGCGGTGAATAATTTCCGCCATGGCCTGCACTGTTGCCGGAATATCAGAGATATTCTCTCTCATAAGATAGAATCCCCACAGTTCCAGCCACGGATAAGAGGCGTTGAAACGCCGTTTTATCTGTTCTACGAACCACTTAGTCACCATGGATCGTCCCTCCTGGGTGGAGAGCGATTCAAATTGACCATCGCAGTTGACGTCGCCGAATTTTTCCACATCCGGATTCAGCCATGGTATTGCGATTATCACCTTGCGTCTGGATGGCGGCATAACGCCGGTAGTTTCCGCGCACTCTTTAACTGTGCTGTTCAGCGCATCCAGATAACGGCCCGGAGCGAAATACAGTTCAATTAAAGTTTGCAGTGCTCCCATATTCAACGCGGCGATTTCAGTATTCTGCCGGTCGATCATATGTATTAAAAAGAGGAATGCGTCAAAACACCATTCTCCGGTAGGTTTATTATCAACTGTTCTGCTTACCAGTGGACGGAAAAAATCGACGTTGCATTCTGGATTTTCATATATCAGCGCACAATGGTGGAATCCGGCTTTCTCGGCTGTTGGATAACCGCGAAAGAACTCTTTTTCTGTAAACATGAGAAATTTGCCTTTCAGTTGGTTGGCGTAATCTATCATTGAATTGAAAATAATCAATCGTAAATCTTGCAATCTTTCAGTTTTGGTTATATTTTATTACTAAAACAGGTTTTATTGCCGGGGTATTGACTGGCATGGAAGGTCGTGCGGCGGTTGTATTTAGCTCACAGGAGGGTTTTATTATGCTGGCAAAACGGATAATCCCGTGTTTGGATGTTAATGGCGGAAGAGTGGTCAAGGGGGTAAATTTCGTCAATTTGGTAGATGCCGGCGATCCGGTGGAGATTGCCAGAGCGTATAACGAGCAGGGTGCGGATGAGCTGGTTTTTCTCGATATTACCGCCACCAGTGACAACCGTGCCACCATAGTTGATCTTGTCCGCCGTACCGCGGAGCAGATATTTATTCCGCTTACCGTAGGCGGTGGTATCCGTACAGTTGAGGATATGCGCCTTGTGCTTACCAGCGGAGCGGACAAGACCGGGATAAATTCGGCTGCGGTCAAAAATCCGGATCTCATCCGGGCGGGGGCGGAACGGTTCGGCAGTCAATGTATTGTGCTTGCGATTGATGCCAAAAAAGTTCCCGGCGAGGAGCGCTGGGAGGTCTATACGCACGGCGGCAGAAAGAATACCGGGATCGATGCGGTTGAATGGGCGGTAAAAGGCGTGGAGCTTGGAGCCGGGGAGATACTTCTTACCAGTATGGATCGTGATGGGACCTGTATTGGCTATGACTGTGAATTGACCCGGGCGATTTCCGATGCGGTTCACGTTCCGGTGATTGCCTCCGGTGGCGCCGGCAAGTTGGAGCACATGGCTGAGGTATTGACGGAAGGGCATGCTGATGCGGTTCTTGCGGCGAGTATTTTCCACTTTGGTACTTTTACCGTACCGCAGGTGAAGAAATATTTGGAGGAACACGGTATTCCGGTGCGGAAATAGCCGTGTGATAATAACCGGGAGGCGGTGCGAGTCACCGTAAGAGATCTATGGATAAGAAATTTCGTGTTCATATTGAATTTGACCAGTGTAAGGCGTGCGGCAGGTGTATAATTGCCTGTCCCCGCAAAATTCTGGCACTGGGGAAGAAGTTGAACCGGCAGAGTTATCCGGCGGCCTATCAGGCTAAAGATGGCTGTATCGGGTGCGGCGCATGTTTTTACCAGTGTCCGGAGCCGGGTGCGGTGACCGTTTATGAGATTGTAGAGGCTTGATTATGGTGGAGTATAACAACCGTATTTTATTAAAAGGCAACGAGGCGGCGGTATATGGTGCACTGCTGGCCAATTGCGACTGTTTTTTCGGTTATCCGATTACTCCGGCAAGCGAGATAGCCCATACCGCGGCGCGGTTATTCCCCAAATTGAAACGGGTTTTTGTGCAGGCAGAGTCGGAGATTGGTGCGATCAATATGGTTATCGGTGCTGCGGCGATGGGGAAGCGGGCGATGACCGGCAGTTCCGGACTGGGAATAAGTCTGAAACAGGAGGCGGTCAGTTATCTTGCGGCCTACGAGCTGCCGGCGGTGATATTGGATATTACCCGCTCAGGTCCTGGCTTGGGCAATATCGGGCCTGAACAGTCGGACTATTTTCAGGTGGTGAAAGGTGGCGGTCATGGAGGATACCGTTGTCTGGTATTTACGCCCGACTCGGTACAGGAGATGTGCGATATGACGATGCTTGCCTTTGATCTGGCGGAAAAATACCGTATGCCGGCCTACGTTATGGCCGATGGGGTAATTGGGCAGATGATGGAGTCGCTCACTCTTCCTGAGCCATTGCCGCCGCGTGAGGATTCGCCGTGGGCGTTGAATAAAAAAGATGCCGAAGGCAACGCGAATATGCTGACTACTATCTATCTTGAGCATGATGAGCTTGAAGAGGTGAGCCGGAAACTGCATGCCAAATATGAAAAGGTAAAGCAGACTGAACAGCGGGCGGAGAATTATCTTACCGGAGATGCGGAAGTAGTCCTCTGTGCTTATGGTGTGGCCGCCCGGGTGGCGCGCCGCGCGGTGGATGTGTTGCGCAAAAAAGGGATCAAAGCGGGGCTGGTGCGTCCGCTGATGGTGTTCCCGTTTCCGGAGAATGCGCTGAAAGATACACTGAGTCACGCCAGAGCTATTGTTGCGGTTGAATTGAGTGCGGGGCAGATGATAGAGGATGTCAAACTTGCGGTTGAGTGCCGGGTGCCGGTCTCTTTATGCTGCCGTTACGGTGGCAACATTCCGTCGGTTGCCGAGATTTGCGCTGCGGCTGAAAATGCGCTGAAAGGAGGCGCAAGATGAAAGAGATGGTAAAATTCGGCAAATCGCCGGTTTTCTTTGATAAATTCACCCGTCGTCCCGGGCCGATTCAGGACAATATGCACTACTGTCCCGGCTGTGGACACGGGATATTGCACAAGCTGATTGCCGAAGCTGTTGCAGAGCGCGGTATTCAGGATAAGACCATCATTCTGGCGCCGGTAGGCTGTGCAGTATTTGCCTATTATTATTTCAACTGCGGCGGGATATCGGTGTCGCACGGCAGAGCTCCTGCGGTGGGTACCGGAGTAAGCCGCAGTACTCCGGATAGCTGTGTAATATCCTATCAGGGTGATGGAGATCTGGGGGCGATAGGTTTCAACGAGTTTTTGCAGGCGGCCAACCGCGGAGAAAACATGACGGTATTCTTTGTCAACAACACCAACTACGGCATGACCGGCGGGCAGATGGCGCCGACCACGCTGCCGGGGCAGATAACCACCACCACGCCATACGGGCGTGATGTGAATACAGAAGGTTATCCTCTCAAGGTGTGCGAAATGGTTGATGCGCTGGAGAAACCGATTTATATTGAACGTGTTGCATTGTCCACCACAGCCAACATCATGAAGGCCAGACGTGCAGTGGGCAAAGCGCTGGACAATCTGAAAGCGCACAAAGGTTTTTCACTGGTGGAGGTACTTTCCGGGTGTCCGGTGAATTTAAAGAAGTCGGCGGAAGATATGAACCGTTTTATCGACGAGAACATGACCAAATATTTTCCGCTGGGCTGTTTCCGTGACCGGTCGGCTGAAGTGGAGGAATTTGTTCCGGAGTATGCTCCGGTGCATGATCCGGAAGAGGTCAAATCGATTCTTTTTCCGCGCAAGCTGAATATTGGAGTAAGCGCTGACTTCCGTAACGAATCGGATATTTTCCGCAGTGAAAGGCGGATCAAGATTGCCGGCTTTGGAGGGCAGGGTATTCTCAGTTTGGGTATCATGCTGGCGACGATGGGCAAGCTGCGCAACTTCAATGTCAGCTGGTTGCCGTCTTACGGTCCGGAACAGCGTGGAGGTTCGGCCAACTGTTCGGTGATTCTCAGCCGGGAAAAGATCGCGTCGCCGATTATCGACGGCGAGTGCAATCTTCTTATTGCGATGACCTCTACCGCATTGGAAAAATTCAAGGGCGAGTTGAAGCCGAACAGTGTTCTGGTGTACGACAGTTCCACGCTGGAACGTCCTGATGTTCCAGCCGATATAAAGGTTCTGGGGATCGATGCGTTGAACATTGCCCGTGAAATCGGCAATGTAAAGTGTGCCAATTCGGTTATTCTCGGTGCGCTCTCGGTGGTACTGGTGGACAGTTATCTTCAGGGGGACGACAAGATGGACTTTGACCGTGCATTTGAAGAGGCTATTATCGACAGTTTCAACAACAAACCCGAGGTAATAAAGCAGAATCTTTACGCCTTCTACGAGGGTAAAAAAGCCGGAGCAAAATGTTTCAAACATGGTATTTCCGGAAATATCGACAAAAAGGCCAATGATGATGCGTTGAACGAAATAATTAAAGCGGATAATTTCCGTGACAGTTCCACGGATTTATAGGTAATGATATATTATTGACTGCAAGATGGGCGGTGAATCGTGGTGAAACTCCATGGCTGTCGCGCAACCGTATAGTCGGATCCCGCCCGCGGTCAAAAAGCATGGTTTAGCTGTGCGCGTAACACAGGAGACTTTTATGAAAGAGCTGTTTCTGGCTGTCATTGCAGCCGTTATAGTGGGCGGAACTGGTCTGTCTGCCGGAAAGATCACGGCGGAAGATGCAGTTTCGGTCACCTACCGCAACCGAGACGGGGTGGAGTCGGTATTGAATAAAGAGCCGGAGCGTGTGATAATCGGGTTCGGTTCATTTATTGATTTATGGTATGCTTCGGGGGGTGAAGCCGTTGCGATCCCCAAGCTGTCTGAAGACAAAGTTCCGGATTATTGCCGCAATCTTCATCAGATCGGACACTTCAGTACTCTGAATCCGGAAACGATTATAATGCTTAAGCCGGATCTTGTGCTGCTGCGCAGTGGTTTTGCACCGCATGCCGCACTGGGTAAACTTCTGGCACAAAACGGGATCAGGAGTGTATGGTGCGACTATAACAATTATGATGACTTTGTCACATTGCTTGATCTCTTCTGCCGTTTGAATAACGCCGATGCCGCTGAGCGTAGTGCCGCCTCCGGGATAACGGAGAAGGTCAATCAGCTGATTGCCGGAGTTAAAGAGTATTCCCATCCTTCATTTGCGGTCATATTTGTCTCATCCAACGGATTCTTTGTTGAAGAGAACGAAATCAACACCGCCAAAATGCTGACTCTGCTGGGTGGTAAAAACATTGCGGGTGAGGGGCGCAGAAGGGTTATTCTCAGCATGGAACAGTTGTTGTTGAGCGATCCGGATGTAATTTTTCTTATTACAATGGGCGAGGGTGAAGAGATCCAGAAAAAGCTGAGTGAATCTCTGACCGGCAATCCGGCATGGGGCTACTTAAGCGCGGCCAGAAATAACCGGGTGCATATTCTGCCCAACGAATTATTTCTCTATCTTGCTGGAACCAGATTTCCCGAGGCGTTTGATATTCTGGCCGGCTATCTCTATCCTGAATACAAGGCGGTCGGCAAGTGAGTGATGTAATTAAAAAATATGTTGTTTTAATTGTGCTGGCGGCAGTACTGGCTGTGGTTATGATGCTCTCAGTCGGGTACGGTGTTATGGAGATGAGCTGGATAGATATTATAAGGACGCTGTTTTCCGGGGGTGACTCCATAGAGTTTCAGATTATCTATAATCTCAGGTTGCCGCGGACGCTTCTGGGGGCGCTGGTTGGCGCGGCGCTGGCGGTGGCGGGAGTTATATTGCAGGCGGTGATGCGCAATCCTTTGGCGTCCCCCGGAATTATCGGTGTATCTTCCGGCGCCGGATTGGCTGCGGTGGTGGCTTTAATGATTTTTCCGGCATTGTCCGGGTGGTTGATTCCGGTGGCCTTTGGCGGAGCATTCATTACCGCAACCGCGGTATATTTACTGGCCTGGAAACGCGGCGTGGAGCCGGTGCGGCTGTTGCTGGCGGGGGTGGCGGTAAGTTCGCTTCTGGGGGCGATGTCAACTGCAATTATGCTGTTTAACAGTGAAAAGGTGGCGGGGATACTTGACTTTGCCATCGGGAGTCTGTCGACCCGTTCATGGCCGCAGCTTGAGTTGGTCGCACCCTATATTATTGCCGGGTTGGCAGTGGCCGTTATTATTGCGCCCAAACTGAACATACTTGGTCTGGGGGATGAGATTGCGGTCGGGCTGGGAATGAATGTGGAAAGGATGCGGCTCTGTTTTATTGCTCTGGCGGCGCTTCTGGCCGGAGCGGCGGTGAGTGTAGTTGGTCTGCTGGGGTTTGTCGGGCTGATTGCACCGCACATTGTAAGGATGATTATTGGGGGAGACTCAAAAATTCTCATTCCCGGAGCGGCGATATTCGGTGCGGTTCTGGTGGTTGGCAGCGATACGGCCGGGCGGGTGGTTATTGCACCGGAAGAGTTGCCTTTGGGAATAATTATGGCGCTGTTGGGACCGCCGTTTTTCCTGTGGCTGTTAAGGAGGCGTGCCGGTGAAAATTGAACTTGCAAAACTCTTTGCCGGTTACCGGCGGAACACGGTTCTGGAGGGAATTGATATAGAATTTCCGGAACATGCTGTAATTACACTGGTCGGAGCCAACGGGTGCGGAAAATCGACTCTGTTGAAAACCGCCGGGCGTATTTTAAAGCCGGTTTCCGGAAGTGTGGTTCTGGATGGCAAAAACATAAACTCCTATAAATCATTGGATTTAGCGGGTAAAATGGCGATACTGCCGCAATCGCGTTATATTCCGGTACAGCTTAGTGTTCGTGAATTGCTGATAATGGGGCGTTATCCGCACCGGCCATCCGGCTGGCGGCTTGGGGCGCATGACCGGGAGGTGATAGACCGGATTGCGGGGGTAACCGGGTTGACCGGACTGCTTACCCGCCGTGCGGATACATTGTCCGGAGGTGAAATGCAGCGGACGTGGATTGCCATGACTCTGGTTCAGGAGCCGGAGCTTCTGTTGTTGGATGAGCCGACCACATTTCTGGATATATGCACTCAATACGAGATAATGGAGCTTATAAGAAAACTGAATTTGGAGCTGGGGATTGGTGTGATAATGGCTTTGCATGATCTCAACATGGCGGCGCGTTATTCTGACTTTATCGCTGCGGTGAAGAGCGGCAGGATAAAATATTTCGGCCGGCCGGAAGATATTATAAAAGCAGATGTGTTGTTGGATGTCTTCAATATTGATGCCGAGATATGCCATAGTTCGGATGGTAAGCCGTATTGCATTCCCGTACGCTCTCACCGCGATAAATCTCCGGAGGTGAAAAAATGAGTACGCATGGCGGAGATATTGCCCGTTTTGCCGCGATAGGCGGTTGTCTTCCAGAGGAGATAACAGATTTCAGCGTCAACCTGAATCCCTGCGGCATACCGGATGGGGGGTTCAAGGAGTATTTTTCCGCGTTTGACGATCTGCACCGTTATCCGGAACCGGATGCGGCCGGGGTGAACCGGTTTTTAGCGGAACATTGGGGAATATTCGAGTCCACGGTTCAGGCAGGCAATGGGGCAGGGGGGCTGCTGTTTCTTCTGCCGATGTGTTTAAATGCGCACCGGGCGGTGCTGGTGGCGCCATGCTTTAATGAATATGAGCGGGTCTGCCGGGCAGCAGGCATTCCGGTGGAATATTTTATTCTGGATAAAAATGAAGACTTTATTTTCATGCCGGACAGGCTGCGCGGTTTTCTTCAGCCCGGCGATCTGGTTATAATCGGCAATCCGGCCAACCCCACCGGGATGACGACTGCTCCGGATGCGCTTTTGCAGTTGATCGACTCTGAGCCGGAGGTCAATTTTATTATTGACGAAGCGTTTGCCGATTTTGTTCCGGAAATCTCGTTAGTTGGCAAAACCAGAGATAACCTTGCGGTGGTGCGTTCTCTGACCAAATTCTACGCATTGCCCGGTTTGCGGATGGGTTATGTTGTTGCCGGAGAGAAGTGGATTGCCCGTTTACGGGAAATCATGCCGCCCTGGCTGTGCGGAGCGGCGGAGTGCCGGCTTATGCCGATGCTGTTGGAGCAAAAGGATTTTGCCGTAAAGTCGATTGCGAAGACGGAGCGTTTGCGGAGTGAGCTGGCGGGGGCTTTGGCAGATATTGACGGAATAAAGGTCTATCCGGGGCGTGCGGATTTTATCTTGTTTGAGTGCGGTGTTCCTGAGCTTTTTGAACGGCTTTTGAAAGAGTACCATATAGCTGTGCGGTGCTGTTCTGATTATGTCGGGCTTGGAGAGAGCTTTTACCGGATTGCGGTGAAGGATGCGGCAAGCAACGCAAAACTTATAGCTGCGTTGCGCCGGATTGTTGCTCCCGGGGTGGTATTTGCGCCGTCTGTTATAAGGAAGCGTAAAATTCCGGCGTTGATGTTTCAGGGGACATGTTCCAATGCGGGCAAGAGCATTCTCACGGCCGGATTCTGCCGGGTGATGCTGGAGGATGGTTACAGCGTGGCGCCATTCAAGGCGCAGAATATGGCGCTGAACTCCTTTGTTACCGCCGATGGTGGTGAAATCGGGCGGGCCCAGGCGGTTCAGGCCGATGCGTGCCGGATAGATCCGGATGTCCGTATGAATCCGGTGCTTTTAAAACCGGAGAGCGACCACGCAAGCCAGATAATTATTCTGGGACATGCAATTGGCAAAATGCGGGCGAAAGAGTATTTTACCATGAAACACCGGTTGTTTGACGTTATAAAAGAGAGTTACGATACGCTGGCGGAAGGCCGCGATGCAATGATTATAGAGGGTGCCGGGAGTCCGGGTGAAGTCAATCTCAAAAAGAACGATATAGTAAATATGCGCATGGCGGAATATGCGGATGCCCGGGTCATGCTGGCAGGTGATATAGATCGTGGCGGAGTCTACGCCGCTTTTGCCGGAATCTACGCCACGCTGGAGGATTGGGAAAGGCGGCTTTTGCGTGGTTTTATCGTCAATAAATTCCGTGGTGACGCCTCGCTGCTGGAACCGGCACATCGTTATATTGAGGAGCTGACCGGAAAACCGGTATTGGGAGTGGTTGATTATCTGCCGGATCTGGAGCTGCCGGAGGAGGACTCTGTCAACTTCTCATTTGTCCGCAAGGTTGAAAAGTTTGACCGGACGTTGGATATGGTGATTGTTCAGTTGGGCAGGATTGCCAATTTCACCGATTTCACTCCGTTTGAAGGGGAGCCGGACGTAACGGTGCGTAAAGTAGCTTCTCCGGACGATTTCGGCAATCCTGACATAGTGGTGGTACCGGGCAGTAAATCAGTAGCGGCAGATTATCAGCAGCTGTTAAATTCCGGCTTGAAGGAGAAAATCTGTGCGGCAGTTAAGCGTGGAGCATTTTACATCGGGATTTGCGGCGGATTGCAGCTGGCGGGGATGCGTTTGCTTGATCCGGATGCGGTTGAATCTGATATTACCGAATCGCCGATGCTGGGATTGATCGATATTGAAACGGTGATGGGGAAGAAGAAGATATTGCGTCAGGAGAGGGGGCTTCGCGGCTTCTTTGCCGGTAAGATGGCGGGCTATGAAATTCACAATGGTGTCAGTTCATGCCTTGATCCGGATGCATTAATCTGCTGCAATAAACTTGGTGATCTTGTTGCGGTAAAGAAAGAGCGGCTGTTCTGCACCTATCTGCACGGGGTATTTGATGACGACACATTCCGCCGCGACTATATTAACAGTGTAAGAGTCGTTTCCGGTATGGCGCCTTTACCGAAGCTGACGCATTACGGGATTGAGGACTCTCTGAACCTGCTTGCCGCGCATATCCGTGAACGGGTTGATGTGAACCGTATTTATAAACTGATGGGGTTGAAATGATGGATTCCGGCAGAGTTGAAAATGGGCTTATAATGGTCTATACCGGCAATGGCAAAGGCAAGACCTCTGCTGCGCTCGGCAGTGTCATCCGTGCATTGGGGTGGGGGTGGAAAGTGGCGGTTGTGCAGTTTGTCAAAGGCAGTTGTGAGACGGGGGAATATCAATTTTTCCACCGTTATTTTCCGGATATGTTGTTTGAAGTTGCCGGTTGCGGTTTCACCTCAAAACCGGGTAATCACCGCGAATATGCGCTTGAAGGGTGGCGTAAGGCGGAGAATCTGCTGCGTAATTTTGATGGCGGGCTTCTGGTGCTGGATGAACTCAATATTGCCATCAACTCCGGATTGCTTGAAATTGAGAATGTAATTGAGGCGCTGAAGACAAAGCGCAAAGGACTGCATGTGATTATCACCGGACGTTATGCCGCGGATGAGCTGATTGCAGTTGCCGACATGGTGTCGGAAATAAATGAGATAAAGCACCAGTTCAGGAATGGTATTCCGGCATTGAAAGGGATAGACTTTTAATGAACGACTATAAGTGTAAATCGATCAGCTGGAACGCCTCGGGGGCGGAGATTGAAGCGGAGAGTTTCCGCCGTATAGAGGCGGAAATTGCTCCGGAAGTCCGGTGCCGTTTTTCTCCCGGCGAATGGCGGGTTGTACGCCGTCTTATCCATACCACAGCGGATTTTGCTATAGCGGATGTGGTTGGATTTAAAAATGATCCGGTTTCCGCCGGACTGTCGGCATTGCGGAACGGGGCGGGGATTTATTCTGATTCCAATATGATCAAGGCCGGGTTGTCTGTAAGTAAATTATCCAGTTTCAACTCCAATTACAGCCGGGATTCTATTATCTGCCCATCTCTTAACGCTCCAGTGGGGGAATTGGCGCGGCAAAGGCATATCACCCGGGCGTTGGCCGGGGTGGAACTCTACCTGGATAAAATTGATAACGGGATATTTTTGTGCGGCAATGCGCCATTGGCATTGGCCGGTGTGGCGGAGGCGGTGTTGGCCGGCCGGATTAAGCCGCGTTTGATTATCGCCATGCCGGTGGGGTTTGTCAACGTTGTAGAGTCCAAGGAGCTTGCGTTGCAGTTAAATGATGTGCCGATGATTATTTTGAATGGTCGGCGTGGCGGCAGTCCGCTGGCGGTTGCCGCATTGCATGGAATTATGGAGAGTGGAGTGGAGTTGCAGTGAAAGAGTTGCGTGACGGCTTTACCACCGGCAGCGCGGCGGCGGCCGCGATTTTAGCCGGATATCGATATTTAACCGGCGGAGAGATTCTGCCACAGGAAGAGTTGATTCTGCCTGGCGGCGTTGTATTGAATATTCCGGTTAAGACTCTGCCGGATGGTTGGTTTGCCGTGCAAAAAGATGCGGGGGACGATCCGGATGTTACTGACAAATGTATAGTCAAGGTAAAGGTTGTTCGTGGCGGCGCTGCCGGAGCTGGCGATCTTGTGGAAGATTGCGGGCGTGGAAAATTGATTATTCACGGTGGAAGCGGAGTCGGGCGGGTAACCCGTCCGGGGTTGGCAGTTGCGCCGGGATATCCGGCAATTAATCCCGGGCCGCGCAGGATAATAAAAGATAATCTTATGCGCATGGGCTTCGGTGAGATGGATGAGGTTTTGACGCTGGAAATTGCGGTTGAAAACGGTGAAGAGCTGGCACGGAAAACTCTGAATCCGGCATTGGGGATTGTCGGAGGAATATCCATTCTGGGTAACAGCGGCATAGTAAAGCCTTATTCCCATGCGGCTTATGTCGATACAATAAAGTTACAGTGCCGTGCGGCATTGGCGGCGGGAAAAATCCCCGGCTTTGCTTCCGGCAGACGATCCGGGGATGCGCTGAAACGGGATTTTCCGATGGTGGAGCCGATTGTTTCCGGTGATTTTATCGGGGAAGCGGTAGCGGCTGCCGTGGAAGCGGGGGCGCAGGAGATTATTGTCGGCTGTATGCCGGGCAAGCTGTTTAAATACGCTTGCGGTTTGAAGAATACCCACGCTCACATCAATCCGGCCGATATGGAGCAATTGCGTGTATTTGCCCGTCAGGCCGGCTGTGATTTGCCCGGTAATATCACCACTTTGGGAGAGGCGGCAGCACTTATGCCGGAAGAACTCTATCAGAGTATGCTTAGTATTATTTGCCGCAAGGCAGATACGGTCTTGAATGAATGGGGCGGAAAGATGAACGTGGTTGTTGCGGTATATAATGAAATCGGGGAGCGGTTGCCGTTATGAGAAAGATAGAGGTTTTTGGCGTTTCAGCCGGAGAGAATATACCGGATTTGCATTCCGGAAACATTGTTTTTGCCGGGAAAAGATTATTGAAAGATGTTCCCGGCTATTGTCGCAAAGTTGAGCTCAAGGGCGACTGGAAAAATGTTATGCGCGAATTGTTGGAGACAACCGGAGCAAACGACAGAATAGTGGTATTGGGTTCGGGCGACCCGCTGTTTCACGGTATCGGCGGCGCATTGCTGCGGGAGTTTACTGAATGTGAATTTTCGTTTACTCCGCAGCCGGCGGCGTTTCAGCTGCTGGCGGCCAAATCCGGAATAGACTGGTCGGAGGCGGAGCTGTTTTCTTTGCATGCGGTATCCGGCAATATTCCGTTTAAAAGGATATTGCGGGCTAAAACCGCAATTATCTATACCGATCCGGAACGCGATGCGGCTGAAGTTGCCCGGAGATTGGTGGAGCTTTATCCATTGTGCGCAGAATGGCAGGCGGTGATCGGGGTGAATCTCGGTTTGACGGATGAGATGGTTTTTAAAGGTAAACTTGGTGAGATGTCGGAAGTCGTTCTGCCGGAAAGATCATTAAATATTCTGGCCGTTCAGCGTGGGGTGCAACCTCCGGTTTTGCCTCTGGGATTGCCGGATGAAAATTACCGCAGGCACAAAGATATGATAACTCATCCGGAGGTGCGGGCGGTGGTACTGGCCAAATTGAGAATAGCGCCCGGAGTTATGTGGGATCTGGGGGCAGGCAGTGGGTCAGTCGGCATTGAAGCTGCCGGATTGTGCCGGGAACTGCGGGTGTATGCGGTGGAGAAAGATTACGGCAGAATCGGCGATATTGAATTTAATATGAAACACAGCGGGGTTGATAATGTTATACCTGTTTGTGGGGATATTATGGAAAAAATGGTGGAGCTGCCTGCCCCTGACCGTATATTTGTTGGCGGCGGTGGAGCTCAGTGCGGTGAAATTATGTCGGCGGCATTTGAACGGCTTAAGCCTGGCGGAATTATGGTGGTGGTTGCGGTACGGGTGGAGAGCGCGGCGGTGGTTGCAACGCATTTAAGAGAGTTCAGGAGAGAGCTTTTCACTTTAAGCGTATATCACGCTTCCGAGCTTGCCGGCAATGAATTCTGGCGTGGTGCGAACCCGATTACAATTGCAGTATTCAGTAAGGGAAATTGCGGAATATGAGTGGAAAAATTACTTTTGTCGGTGCCGGTCCCGGCGCGGCAGATCTTATAACTGTCCGCGGGGCAAAGATTCTGGCGGAAGCGGATCTGGTGATTTATGCCGGGTCGCTGGTAAATGAGGCTATTCTCTCTTATGCCGGAAATGCGGAGTGTGTTTCCAGCGGCGATATGAATCTTAACGAGATAATTGAGCTGATGAGTAAAGCATGGGAAACCGGGAAAAATGTGGTTCGTCTGCACACCGGCGATCCTTCTATTTACGGTGCGGTTGGCGAACAGTTCCGGGAATTGGAGAAGCTGAATATTCCATTTGAAGTTGTGCCTGGAGTCAGCAGTGCTTTGGCGGCGGCCGCCGCGCTGAAGATAGAGTTTACCGAGCCGGAAATCTCCCAGCGGGTGATCTTCACCCGTGTTGCCGGGCGTACTCCGCTGCCGGATGGTGAAAGAATCGAAGATTTGACATCAGGTACATTGTGTATGTTTTTGAGTGTATCTGCACTTGATAAGCTGTCTGCTGATCTGATCCGGGCGGGCCGCAGAGCATCAACTCCGGTTGCAGTAGTTTACCGGGCAAGCTGGCCGGATGAGGAAATTGTATATGGCACGCTGGAAAATATTGCTCAGAAAGCCGCAGTGCATGGAGTGAAGCGGCAGGCAATGGTGGTTATAGGCGATGTGTTGGATCCGGGTAAAACCAAATCAAAGCTCTATGATGCGGAGTTTGTTCACGGCTACCGGAATGACCGGTTTTACGGTAAGTGCGCCATATTTGCTTTAACGCCCAAAGGTATTGGAAAAGCTACCCAGATCGCTTCAGGTTTAGCCGGATCGGTCATTTTCACTCCGGAAAAGTTTACCAGTTTAGTTCCGGAGCTTAGGCGAATGGTCTATCCGGATGGCGGATTTTCCGCCGCCTTTGCCCGGGCATGGAAAGAGTTTGACGCAATTATTGCTGTTACCGCCTCCGGCATTGTAGTGCGCCATGCGGCCGGACTTGTCAACTCAAAAAAGGTGGACCCGGCAGTTGTAGTCTGCGATGAAAACGGCGATTACGCAATCAGTCTCTTAAGCGGTCATATCGGCGGAGCCAACCGTTTAGCCCGGGCTGTTGCGGCAATAACCGGCGGTAAGCCGGTCATAACCACTGCCAGCGACTGCCGCGGAATAATGGCGCTTGATGAGCTGGCGGCAAAATATCATTACAGGATAGTCAACCCGGATAAATTGACTGAGATTGCTCAGGCAATCCTGGAGAATAAGCTGGTTTCTTTGAAAATGCCGGAAGAGTTGTTTAACCGTTATTACAATGGCATGGACAATGTAGAGTATCTTGGTGATTCCAAAGATGTTATTGAAGTAAAAATCAATGCTTCAGGCGTATTGCTGAAGATGGTTAAACGCCGTTTCGCGCTGGGGATCGGTTGCCGTCGCGGAATTGCGGGGGCGGATTTGAAGGCTGAAGTGGGGAATATTCTGCAATCACACGGCTACAGCTGGAACGATATAAATCTAATAGCTTCGGCAGAACTTAAAAAGGATGAGCCGGGATTGCTTGCCCTGGTTGAAGATTTGGGGATTCCAGTGAAATTTTTCTCCGGAGAAGAACTTAATAGTATTCAGGTAAACGGAGTTTCACATGCCGCACAGGAACATCTTGGAATCAATTCAGTATCTGAAGCGGCGGCATTGCTCGCTGCCGGAAAAGGAGCTAACCTGATTTTCGGCAAAACTGCATCGGGCAACGTTACCGCGGCGCTGGTGGAGATAGTGGAGGAGTAAAGTGAAGACAGTATTTGCAATCGGGGTGGGACCGGGAAGAAAAGATTGGCTGACTATGGCCGCCTTGGAGGCACTGGAAAAATGTACATTTGTTGCCGGATATAAATTATATCTGGATGGGATAAAGGAGCTTCTGACCGGGAAAAAAGTGGTTGCCGGGGTTATGGGACAGGAGATTGAACGGTGCCGTGCCGTACTGGATGCGGCATTGAATGGCGAAACTGCCGCAATAATATCATCAGGTGATGCTGGAATCTATGGAATGGCCGGACTCCTGCTTGAACTGTGCGAACTGCCGCAGTATAATGAGATTGATGTGGCGGTTATTCCCGGTATTACCGCTTCGGTTGCTGCTGCGGCGGTGATGGGGGCGCCATTGATGAATGACTTTGCGGTGATAAGTTTGTCCGATTTGATGACGCCAAGGGAATTGATTATAAAACGGCTTGAAGCCGCCGCTTCATGCAGTATGGTAACGGCTCTTTACAATCCGGTAAGCCGCAAGCGTAAAGAGTTGTTCCCGTTGGCATTGGAGATATTCAGGAAGTATAATGACGGCAATCTCCCGGTGGCGGCAGTTAATAATATCGGGCGCGAAGGTGAGGAGCTCTATATAGGTTCAATAGACGATTTCCCGCAGGAGAAGGTCGGTATGACTACTTTAGTGATAATCGGTAATTCCGATACGGTGGTGCATAATGGCAGATTTTACTGCCGGAGAGGATACAGAAGTGACAGTAAATAAAAAAATTCCGGCATTTATGCTGGCCGGAACCAATTCCGGTTGCGGAAAAACCACTGTAACGCTGGCAATATTGCGGGCGATGGAGCGTAAAGGTATAGTACCGGCTCCGTTTAAGTGCGGTCCGGATTATATTGATCCACAACTACATAGAATGGCGTGCAAAGAGGTGTCGATAAATCTGGACGGCTTCTTTATGGACAAAGCCGCTTTGCGGAAAACATTCTTTACCCACTGTACCGGAGCAGACGCCGCGGTGGTCGAGGGGGCGATGGGATTGTTTGACGGCGATATGAATTTTGGCGGCGCTCTCGCTCCGGCAGGAATTGCTCAGGCGCTGGATTTACCGGTGATTCTGGTAGTGAATGTGCACGGGATTGGACAATCTGTTGCACCGCTGGTCAGCGGATTTGTCAACTGGAATAAAAATGTGCGGATTGCGGGGGTGTTTGCCGCTATGGCCGGGTCGGAAAATCATGTGGAGATTTTACGCCAGTCCTTGAGTAACAACGGTTTGCCGCCGTTGATCGGCTATATGATCAGGAATGATAAACTGAAATTGAAAGAACGTCATCTGGGATTATCGCTGGATGACTACGATGAGGACTTTTTTGATCTTCTGGCTGATAATTTGAAACTCGATTGGGAGAAGTTGGAAAAATTTACTCAAGTTGTTATACCAGATGGATTTACTGAGGTTAAATCTGATTATCCCACCCCGGAATACCGGCTGGGGGTGGCGGTGGATGAGGCGTTTTCTTTCTACTATCCGGAGAATTTTGAAAAGTTGCATCGTTCTGGAATTGAAATAGTTACATTTTCACCAATCCATGACCGGAAGCTGCCGGAAAATCTCGATGGATTGTATTTCGGCGGGGGATATCCGGAATTGTATGCCGTAGAACTGGCAGCCAACTTAACCATGATTCAGGATATAAGAGATTTTGCCGCAGACAATAAAGTTATTTATGGCGAATGCGGCGGATATGTTTATTTGACTCAGGCGTTCGTCTCATCCGACGGGACGACGTATGAGTTTTGTAATTTGTTGCCGGGCAGAGCGTTCCTGAAAAATAAACTGGCCGCATTAGGATATAGAAATATAAAAATTTTACAGGATTGCCCCCTCGGAAAAAAGAATAGTTCCCTTAAAGGACATGAGTTTCATTACAGCGTGGTTTTCGGCAACGACACGGATAATCCACTCTTTGAAAGCGTTTCCCTTAACGGCAGAAAAGAGTTGTGTGGAAGCCGCAACGGTAACGTTTTCGGCAGTTATCTGCACATCTTCTTCCCCGATGCCCCCGGCTTGCTGACACCACAAAGTACCTTTTTGAGCCCAAAATGAACTTTTTGTTAATAATAATCTTAACTGCTATGATTTTAGACTGGCTGTTCGGCGATCCGCACACTTCCATGCATCCGGTTGCCGTATTCGGACGGTTTGCCATGGCGGTCGAAAAGAAATGGCGCAGATATGGCAATGGCATCCGGCAGGGCGTTGCGGCGTGGGGATGCGCGGTAATTCCGGTAACCGTAATTACCGGAATGGCGGTCTGGTCTGTAATGTGCTGGGGCGGCGAATCGGCGGCGGCAGTGGTAGCCGGAGCTGTAGTCTATTTTGCGATCGCTCTGCGCAGTCTCAACGACCATGCCATGATTATTGAAAAGGCTTTGCGCAAACACGACATGAGGGCCGCCAGAAAAGGGCTGGCGATGATCGTTTCAAGAAAATGTGAAAATATTCCGGAAAATGAGATTGTCCGCGGCGCGGTTGAAAGTCTCGGCGAAAACCTTACCGACGCCGTAACCAGCCCGCTCTTCTGGACTGCAGTCGGATTTATGGCGGCCGGAATTCCAGGCGCGGCCGCTTTTGCCGTATTTTTCCGCGCCGTTAATACCCTCGACGCATGCTGGGGATATAAAAATGAACGTTATATCCTCTTCGGTCGGTTCGCTGCTAAAATGGACGACCTATGCAACTTTATCCCCGCCAGAATGACCCTCATCATAATTGCCATCGCCGCCATCACCGTAGGCGGAAATCCGGTTAAAACCGTTATCACCGGATTCCGGCACCGGCATGACCACCCAAGCCCCAACTCATGCTGGAGTATGGCAGGATTCGCCGGCGCGTTAAATGTCAGACTCGGCGGCGATACCATGTATCCGACCGGAATTGAACACTATCCCGTATGGGGCGACGGTACGGCGGATCTGAACGCGGAGCTGCTGCGGAAAGCAAGGATACTTACCCGCGTTTCAGGATTGATTTTTGCCGCGGTATGCATTGGAGTTGATATATGGATGGAAAGATTTTTTTAGTCCGGCATGGCGAAGTTTCAGCAGAATACCGCGGCAGATATATCGGTTCAACCGATGCACCGCTCGATATCGACGCGGCGCAAAATGCGCTTCTCAACCTGCGGCGGAATCTAAACGGAATATGCCGGAGCTGCTTTTGCAGCCCCTTGAAACGCGCCGCCGCAACGGCGGAAAACGTATTCCCGGATATGAAAATAGTCTATGACCAGCGTCTGCGCGAAATCGATTTCGGCGAATGGGAAAATCTTACTTTTGAAGAGATCCGGCAGACCGCCGGTTGCAAGGTTATTCAGAGGTGGTGCGACGCTCCGGATGAGATGGTCTTTCCCGGCGGAGAGAGTTATCCGCAATTCGCTCTGAGAGTGGACGATTTCTTTAACTGGATTCTGCTCCACGGATATATGGCGGGCAATCCATGCGTTGTTACCCACGGAGGGGTTATTATGCGGGCAATGGAAAAATTTCTCCAAATACCGCATGCGGAAAGCATAAAATGGTTGCCGCCAAGAGGAGAAATGCGTATATTAACTTTGGTAAATGGAGAATTGACAGATGTCCAATGAGATAATACTGGTGACCGGCGGTATGAGATCCGGTAAAAGCCGTTTCGCGGAACAGCTGCTGGCAGACCGGGAGAGAAAGGTTTATATCGCTACCGCTGAAGTCCTGGACGACGAAATGCGGGCACGGGTGGCGGCGCATAGAGCGCGCCGCGGCGACGGGTGGCAGACGGTTGAGACGGCAACCGATCTGGCCGGAGCTTTGAAGCAGGTTGCCGCCATTGAAGATGGCGGCGTTTTGATTGATTGTCTGACCATGTGGCTTAACAATCTGTTTATGGAAAATGGCGGCGATCTGGATGACAAAACTGCGGAAAAGGAGTTTGACAAGCTGATGGACGCAGCCGGAAAATTCCCCGGTACTGTGGTGATGGTGCTTAATCAGGTCGGCGACGGCATCGTTCCGGTCAACCGTATGGCTAGAAGGTTTTGCGACATCTCCGGAAAATGCGGGCAGTTCGCCGCCAGTTATGCCGACCGCGTTTATCTGGTGACATGCGGAATTCCAATGAGGTTGAAATGACTCTTCTTGATGATACTTTGAAAAAAATCGTCCCCGCCGATTCCATAATCCGGAATGAGGCGGTGAACTATATCAACCGCCTTACTATGCCGCAATGGGCGCTGGGCAGGGTGCTGGATCTGGCCGTGGAGCTGGCCGGTATATACCGGAAGGTACATTTTTCCACCGCCAGAAAAAAGATAATTCTTATGGCCGGAGATCATGGCGTGGTTGCGGAAGGGGTGGCGTGTCAGCCGCAGTCGGTAACTGCGCAGATGGTGGAGAACTTTGTTCACGGCGGAGCCGCTATTAACGCTCTGGCCGGAGCAGCAGGAGCTGAACTGCTGGTGGCGGATATCGGCGTGGCGGCGGATATCTCCCACCTCTATCCCGCAGTTATAAACCGTAAAATCGCTTACGGCACCAGGAATATGGCGCAAATGCCGGCCATGACGGAGGAGGAGGCACGCAGAGCTGTCGAAACCGGGATTGAGATTGTCTATGCCAATGATGAATCAACCGATCTGTTCGCCGTAGGCGAGATGGGGATCGGCAATACCACATGCAGCAGCGCAGTGCTGGCCGTAATCGCCGGTATCGAACCGCAGTTGGCGGTCGGCCGCGGTGCGGGGCTGAATCCCGGACTCCTCGGCCATAAGGCTCAGGTGATTGCCAGAGCGATTGATAAGCATAAACCCGATAAGGATAACCCCATTGAGGTGCTTGCCAAAGTAGGAGGGTTTGAGCTCGGCGGAATCGCCGGAGTTATTCTGGGCGCCGCCGCATGCCGTAAACCGGTGGTGATTGACGGATTTATCTCGACCGCCGCCGCATTGATCGCCGCAAAACTGGCTCCGGAATCGGTCGATTATATGATTATGGCGCACGCCAGCGCCGAACCGGGGCATTCGGCTATGCTCGATTTCCTCGTCAAAAAGCCGCTGCTGGATCTGGATATGCGACTGGGGGAGGGCTCCGGCGCCGCTGTGGCTATGCCGATTCTTGACTCAGCCGCCGCCATTATCAACAATATGGCAACTTTTGAACAGGCAAAGGTTACTGATGAGGGGGTAAGATGATGTTAAGGGCGTTTATTACCGCAACTGCCATTATGACAATTCTTCCCGTAGGAAGATTTTTCCCGAACGAAAAGGATCTGCACCGCTCAGTCGATATGTTTGCCGTTGTCGGATTACTTCTGGCGGTGATTATATGGGGAGCAGGGACGGCACTGGCGTACTCTCTGCCCCCGGTTGTTCTGGCGGCGGTGATGACTGTTATCCCGGAATTCTTTACCAAGGGGCTACATCTGGACGGGCTGGCCGATACCGCCGACGGATTCCTTAGTTCACGCTCCAGAGAACGCAAACTTGAAATCATGCGCGACAGCCATACCGGTACGATGGGGGTGGCGGCAATTTCGGCCCTGTTCCTGATTAAATTTGCCTGTCTGGCGACTATGAGTGATATTCCGGCCGCCGCCGCATCTATGGCGTTGACCGGCAGATGTGCCCTGACCTTTCATATCGCCTCCAGCAAGTATGCCGCGGAACATGGTTCCGCCGCAATATATTTCGGCCGGATACCGTGGCCGGGAATCTGTTTGAGCATCATCATCGCCGCGTCTGCCGGATGGATGGTATATGGCGCGGGTATCGCCGTGTGGCTCACTGGCGTTGCCGTGTTTCTGCCACTTTTGTGGAGCATGATCACATACCGGGTTATCGGCGGAGCTACCGGCGATACCATCGGTTGCTGCGAAGAGTTAAGCGAGGCGGCGGCTCTGCTGGTACTTGCCGCTTTGCTGTGAAAATACCGCCGCCTCAGAGCGTCTCTATTTATTCGGTCATCCCGAACTCTTTCATCCCGGCTTCAAGTATGCCGGACATACGGCCGCGTTCAATCATATCCCAGAAGTTCAGCTTGGCATGGCGCATCGCCAGAACCGAGCTTATCCAGTTGTTCGTCCAGCCGCTCTCAATCGACCACGCCCCCCAGCCGGAGTCGGCCGAACTGGCGTAGTAATCCCACAACGTCCAGTCAAAGCCACGCATCCACGCTCCATCAAGATAGCTGTGCGACTTTGACGATACCTGTATCCGGCAGAGGAAATCCGCCAGCTTGTCCTCCATTGCCAGGTATTCCGGATTACCAGTGGCCGCAACCGCTTCGTGCAGGCCGATAAAGGCGTAATTGGTCGTATACAGCAAGTCACAGGCCGGATCGCCGTTCTGCTGGATCAGCGACGCTTCCGTCGTGCCGTAAGCATCGTTGCTCTGGGGAGAGGGAAATTTACCGAACTTCAGATTGCCCATGATTTCACGGATCGCTCCGCAGGGCTCTGTAAGACGCTTTAAGTCGGCCATAACCCGCTCAAGCAACTGCCGGTGGAACGGGGTGTCCTCCTCGCGGATCAGCCACGCCAGAGGCAGCAGCATACGCGCCATCTCCTGCGACCAGCCATTCATCCAGTTTACATCCGGATAGGCCTCCATCAGCCGGTAAATGCCTTTCTTGGCATAATCCAGAAAACGGCGGAGTCCGGTGAGCTTGTACGCCATGATAAAGCCGGCCATGACATAGGCCTGCTGGTGCGGATCGAGGTTTTCAAGTTCTTCATTCTGATAAAATTCCAGAGGATGGCCGTCTTTGCCGGTAAAACTGAGCGGGTAGTCCAGCCGGTCACGGCGGAAACCAAGTTTGCCGGTGGTGTTCAGCACGGAAAGCATGGTGCGCAGAATGGATTTGTCCCAGCAATCAGTGTTCAGAAGACTGGAGGTGAATACCGCCCCCATCGCCGCACGGAAGTTGTCGTCACCATAATAGGCGGGGATGTTTTCAAAAAATTTCAACTGCCCAAATACCGGCGAACCATCTTCCAGACAGCACATCGAGGGAGACGTGAAAAGATAATTCAAGATCCGCTCTGCCGTTATTTTACTGAAAAAATTGCCGTTTAATGCATAATCCAGCGCAAATACCATCGGCACCTCCCCAGCTACGTCACCACGGGTGTTCTGACGGCGGTACTGCGTGCCATCATAGCAGATTCCGGAACTGTAACCCTCCGCGACCAGCATCATGCCCTCATTCTGATACCACGAAAGCAGATTATGCGAGATAAAAGCACAATTGCGGTTGAATGCCTGCATCTCAATGCCTGACGGAAGTTCCGCCGTTTCACTGTAACTCGGATGGACGGTCATCTCCCAGCGGAGCTCGGGAATCGCCGCATCAGGCATTAGAAAGTGAAGTATCCACCGCAGCAGCGTTGCCCAGTCTTCCATCGGCGCAAATCTGGCTTTGCGGAAACTGGAGAAGTTCGCATTGCCAATAAGTACATTCTTATATAATGGATGCACAAACAGCAGCGGATGATGATGCTCCGGCAATCCGTAGATCGCTTTGCGGTAACCGGCAACCCGCGCCGCAGTCAATATCGCCTCCTGCTGGTATTTCAACTTGTGGAAAAAACAGCCGTTGTGACAGAGGATCGTAAGCGAGTTGAGCATGGCGCCATCCGGAAGTATAATGTCTTTCGCTACTACACTGCGCTCATACTGGGTTTCATAAAGTTCAGCACTCCACTCAAGCCCGGGTACGGATACCGGAAACTCCCAGAAGAGACGAACGCCTTTGGCCATAAGAAAATCAAGCTCAGACTGCGTTATGATTGTGGCATTGCCGGAGGGATAGTTGTCCGCAGGACAAATTACCGCATCCCCCGCAGTCAGCGTGTCCAGCAGCATGGATAGAGTATCAGCAGGTGTGTAATTAATCCCGTGTTCCCGCAACAGGATTGAGAGATCGTTTTCAGACGATGCACCAACTAAATATAACATCAGAATTTTTTCCTTTTTTATTAATGATTAAGTTGTAACAGCACAATAAGGTAATTCACAATCGCTAAAAATCAACTCTTTTAAACCAACGCAAAATTTTTGTTACGTTTTAAATTGAAAAAAAGTTGAATTTTGTCTTGTATTAAAATGAAAACAGGTTATTTTTTTCTGAACAACACAACAACAGAACCGCCGGATATGGCGAAGTGCTGTGATGAAAAAAACAGCAGTAAATCAGAATTTTTTTATGGCTTGTGAAGACGGTGCCGGTAAAAACAGAATACGGTATTATGCCTTTCAGAAAATAATCGGGCAATACCGGAGTGAATGTAACTGCACTGCGAGTCACAGAGACTTGTACTGACTGAAACCTGAACGGGGTCAGTCATTTTTTATGGGAAATTTTACAGCGGAACTACGGAAAATGAGATGTATTATTATTCAGCCATATGTGGCTCCATACAGATATGACTTTTTCCGTATGCTAGCCGGGAAAATCGATTTGAAGGTGCTCTATCTTTGGCCGACTCCCGGCGTGGACGAGAGTGAAGAGACTCTGCAGCAGAAACTCGGCGCATGTCAGGTGAAACGGCTGACCGGAGGCTTGACCATAAAAGGATATTACGCTATCCGGTTCCAGTTGAAGAAGGAAATCGAAAGTTTTAATCCCGACTGGGTTATTACTCACGAATATAATACAATTTCCCTGCAGGTTTGGTTGTTGCAGAAGCTGTTTTATAAAAAATGGCGGTGGGGAATATGGAGCAGCGACAACGCTATGATGGCCGTTGCATGTTCAGGCTTGCGCCGGCGCGCCAGGGACTTCTTCGCCGGAAGATGTGACGAATTGCTGCTTTACTCCGGGTCTGTAAAAGATGAGTATCAGAAAATATTGCCGTTTACAAAAGATAAAATTTTGATCTGCCCGAATTTGCAGTCGACAAGCAGATTGAGAGAGGAGGCCGACGCCGCTCTCAGGAATTTGCCGTACCCGGAAGAACTTGAGCAATTGGCAGAGAAGAAAATCTTCCTCTATGTCGGACGGTTGGCCGCTGAGAAAAATCTCCCCGGTATGATTAGAGCTTTTGCTCTGGCTGAGGTGCCGGACAGCGTGCTTGTGATTGTCGGGGAAGGCCACGAAAAAGAAAAACTGATCCGGACTGCATATGACTGCGGCGTGGAAAAACGCATCGTCTTCGCCGGTAAAAAGACCGGAATGGAATTGTTGCGGTTTTATCTGGCCGCGGATCTGTTTTTGCTGGTCAGCAAAAGAGAGACCTTCGGCGCGGTGGTCAATGAGGCGCTGGCGCTTGGGGTTCCAGTTGTCCTGTCCGAAAATACCGGAGCTAAGGAGTTGATCAATCAGCATAACGGTTGTCTGGTTCAACCGGAAAATGTCGCAGATATCAGTCAGAAGATCGCAACCATGGCCGCCGGTATAGAACGTGGCGATAAAAGCCGCCTCCGCCCGGCGCTTATTCCAGATCTTTTACCCCGGTATGTCGATGAGTTTATCCGGGTTCTATCGCAGAAAGTTAATGATAAATGAGTAGAATGCTTAATGTTTTATTGTCCGTTTACGCATGCGGCAACTCCGGCAGCGGCGTGGAGGGCATTATCGGTTTGAATTGGGTGAGGGCACTCTCACGCAGATGCAGAATTACTGTAATTACGGAAACTGGATGCCGCGAACAGATTGAACAGGAGAAAAACAGACTCTTCGCCGGAAGAATTATGCCGGAATTCTATTACGTCGATATCGGCGAACATGGCCGGAGACTGGCTAAACAGCACGGCAACTGGTGGTTCTACTGGTTTTACCGCAAATGGCAGAAGAAAGTATTCCTTCTGGCTTCACAACTCTGCCGCGATAACAGTTACGATATAATTCATAACTTGAACCTGGTGGACTACCGGGAACCGGGATATTTATGCGAACTTAAGGGAAAACATAAATTTATCTGGGGACCAATCTCCGGATTCGCCGCTTTCCCGGAACCATTCTTCGCCGATCTCGGACCCAAGGCAGTACGGGAGTACCGTATGAAAAACCGCATCAACTCATGGCAAATAAAACATATGCGGAGAATTAAGAGAACCGTCGCCAACGCTGACCGCGTGATCGCCGCCACAGCAGAGGACGCCGATTTTATCGAAAAACATTACCATAAAGAGGCATGCGTTATACCGGAAACCGGCGCGGTTACCGGTTACGGCGGCAGAATCCACTCCGTTGACGAGGGAATATTGCGCGTCGCATGGTGCGGCGTGATGGATGGACGCAAAGCTCTGGATCTGGCTTTAAAAGCTCTCGCGGAAATCAAAAAAGCTAAACGCGCCGATCTGATCGAACTGCATATCGTGGGCGACGGAGAGTATTACCGCCAGTGGATGGCATTGGCCGAAAGTCTGGACGTGGCCGAAAACTGCGTGTGGTACGGAAGAATGGGACACGAAGAGACCCTGGATATTATGGCAATGTGCGATCTATTCTGGTTCACCGGATGGCGCGAAGCTACCAGTACCGCCATAGTTGAAGCTCTGGCAATGGGGCTGCCCGTACTCTGCCACGACTGCGGCGGTATGGGCGAGGCGGTTAATGACAGCTGCGGAATTAAAGTGCGGCTCATAAATCCGGAATACAGCATCAGAAACTTTTCCCGCGCCCTTATGACAATTATGGATAATGGCGATATGATTGAAAAATTGTCCCGCGGCGCATTGATCCGCGCCAACGAACTCACTTTTCAGGCCGGCGCGGAGCGCATGATGACTATTTATAATAATTTGTGCGATTCGGAAGCGGAGTGACAGTGGAGTTCATCCGGCTAATTCAGATGAACTCCGGAAATGATGATATTACAGACCGGCTTCCGCCTTCAATTGTCCGCACCAGGCGCTGATACGGGCTTCACTTTTTTCCGGCTCGTTATCGTCGTCCAATGGCAGACCGACAAATTCACCGTCTACTACTGCACTCGAGTCGGAGAATTCGTAGCCACTGACCGGACATTTGCCGATTATCTCCGCCCCGCGGGATATAAGCTGACGGTAAAGCGTTCCCACCCCGTTGATAAAGGTGTCGCCAAACCCCATCGCATCGCCAAGACCGAACAGCGCAACTTTTCTGCCGGTTAAATCCAGCGTGTCTATAATTCCGGACGAACTCAGCCACTCATCCTGCAGATCACCGCACCCCCAGGTGGAGGTGCCGAGGATCAGCAGATCGGCATCAAAATCATCCCGCGATGCAGAGGATACATTTACCGCATCCCCTCCCAGCGCCGCAGCAATCAGACCGGCTGCCCGTTCAGTATTGCCGGTGGTAGAACCGAAAATTACCTTTACTTTACTCATGGAAAAATCCTTTCTTTTTTTATGTTCACCGCTATCTATACAGCGCGTTTGAGTCGTTCCACTGCCGTCAGCACCGCATCCAGCGCCTGATGCGGCTTAAGCGTATGGTGCATAAGCTCTTCTGCCATACGGAATTTGTCCATTTCCGCCCGGGATTCCGCCACGTCTCCGCAGATCCGCCATAACCCGCACGGTACCACAGAACATGAGGAGGCGTCACGCATGAAGCCGGCTACATCTTTTAACGGATACCCCAGAAGTATTCCTATTTCATGCGGGAAACTATCCTGCATGCGACAGCGCCGCAGAAGCTCCCGGAAGATTGTTCCGGCGGTCGATGGGCAGTAACCAAGTGCACGGAAAAAGTTCCCAGTCTCGTGCTGTTCCAGGCGGTCAACCACCTTCCGGCGGTCAAAAAACAGGCAGAGCGACTCCCTGCCATTATTGCGGAGCACCGCGCATTCCAACCCCAGCAGACCCGGAATCTTACGCCGGTGCCGGCAGAATAGATCGTATTTCCTCCCTCCGGCAACCATTCCGCAATTGGTCAGGCGCAACAGCACTCCGGGCTTGTTGCTCAACAGCACCGGCGCACTCTTAATTAATAAATAACGCAGAAACTGATTGAATTCTGGACAGGTCTTATAATCCATAGTTAGATGATTCTAATTATTGTTGGCCGCAAAATCCCCGGTCGGGATCATCCTATGATTACGGTTTGCAGCGCAGGGTTATCTATTTATTGTAAATAACAATATCACAGATAAAATTTAAATCAAATAAAATAATTAGATATGTCTAAGTTTTTTTGAAAAAATTTTATTTTGCGTAGCAGTAGATACATTTGTGGGAGCAACTGCCGTATGTGCCGATATCGATACTCGCGGCGCAGCCGCACTCTTTGCGCTGGTGCGCCGCCCGGGGAACTGCAAGCGGTTTGCCGGAAAGACGCGATAACAGAACCTTATCTATACAGGCGGCCGGAGTTATGTCAAGTTCTGCCAGCGGCAGAGCTTCAGCACAGGTGTGCGGAGTTATATTCAACTCCCGGCAGCCTGACGCAATACGACGGGCAAAGTCAATTTTGGCAGACAATTGGGGCTCAAATGCGTCAACCGCTGTAAGCGGTTTGCGGCATTTGGCATAGAAATCGACAAAACTGAATATGCATTTTTCTGTATACGGGGCGAGCTCCTCCGCCAGTTGATGCCATTTTTCAAGCATCGCTTCCGGAGATTCGCCACGCCGGAATATAAACGGGTCGCACCGCCAGATCACCCGCTCTCTGCCCAGCTGTTCCGATAACCGCTTGAAAGTGGCAATCACCTCTTCCTTTGCCGGCAATCCGGGCTCAAACTCCCTGCCGTAAATGGTTATGGTAAACTGAAAGTAAAATGTATAGCCGGAATTGAGTTCCCGCAGATGGGGCATCAATGGCGCCGGATTTTTGCTCCAGAAGACAATCCCGTCCACATCCTCCGGACGCAGAGAGACCGTTCTGATCTGCCGCGGATTGAATGGATTGCTCACCTGCACCGCGCCGGACCGGATCTTTTCCATAAACCAGCCGGCAAAAAATGCCGGAATGTCCGTACGGCGGCTGGCACTGATGATCATACTTTTACGCTAATTCAAATATTCTTTCCGTATCGGACAATCTGGTGATCTTGAGAAAAATGGTGCCGGGAGGCAGAATGTCCGATATCCTCTCCGGCCACTCAACCAGCGAGTAGGAATCATCCGCATTTAAATATTCATCAATCCCGAAGCCCAGTGCACTCACCGAATCGCTGATCCGGTAGAGATCCATGTGGTAGAGATACCCCCCATCATTCAGCGGGTACTCCTGAATAATCGTATAAGTTGGACTTGATACCGACTCGGTTATTCCCAAACCACGCGCAAAGCCGCGCGCAAATACCGTTTTCCCCGCTCCGAGATTGCCGTCCAGCGCAATTACCGTGCCCCGCGGAAGCGCTTGCGCCAGCTGCGCCGCAAATGATTCTGTCGCCTCCGCCGAACCGGATTTAAAGGGCAGCAGTGTGTTGATATCCATTATATTCTCCTCCCAATCGTTTTCCGGCAATATCTACCAGAAGTTCACCCGACGCCGGACGTATTTCACCTATTTCACTTAATTTTATCTCAAACGGCCACTCTTCCTTCAGCCGTTCCGCTTTATCCGCCGGAACGGTGAACAGAAGCTCGTAATCTTCGCCGTCATTCATCATCTCCGCAATTGTCGCGCCATCCCGCGGCGGCAGACTCTGCAAATCCAATGCAATCTGCACCCCGCTCGCCTCCGCCAACCGGACGGCATCCAGCGCCAACCCGTCAGAGATATCCATCATACAGCCGGTGTAACGCCCGGCCAGAAAATCCGCCTCTCTCAATCTCGGTGTAAAATTTAAGTGATGCTCCGTCGGAAAAGATCGGCCAAGTTCACCCGTGACAAACACCTTTTCCCCCGGATGTGCATTTTTACGCAGCGCAATCTTATCCGGTTCAACCTCGCCCAGAATCGTCAGCGTGGCCACCATTCCGGGAGCGGGCAGTGAACCGGTATCGCCACCGATTACTCCTACTCCCCACTCTTCCGCACACTCAGCCACCCCGCGGTGGAACTCGAAAATCCACTCCTCTGTAACCGCGTTTGCCGCAATGGTCAGCAACGCCCAGTCAGGCTTGCCACCCATCGCCGCAATGTCCGACAAATTGCGCTTTAAAAGTTTCGCCCCCGCGACCGCCGCCGGAGTTGCCAGTTGCAGATAGTGTATGCCGCCTATAAGCTGATCCACCGCCGCCAGCAACAGCCGGTTACCGAATTTTACTATCGCCGCATCATCCCCGATTCCGGCAACTATGTCGCCTCCATTTCCAGGGAAGAGCGGCCGCAGCCGCTTCAGCAGTTCGCACTCTTGCATCGTTTGTTCCGCTCCACTACCGCATCGTAACTCAGAGCACCGCCGAAGATGTCCAGCGCCGAACCGATCGTGTAATCAATTACCCCACGCCCGTATTCGTCAATCAGGTCAATGTCGGCAAATGAACTTATCCCTCCGGCATAAGTTACCGGTATCGGCGCACCGTCCGCCAGTATCCGCAACAGCGCAAGATCAATCCCGCTCTGCTTACCCTCTACATCCACCGCGTGAACTAAATACTCCGCACAGTAGCCGGACAGCTCTTTCAATGTGGCGGAGTTGACCTCCTTGCCCGTGAACTTCTGCCAGCGGTCGGTCACAATCCAATATTTATCTTCTCGCCGGCGGCAGCTTAAGTCCAGCACCAGACGATCTTTACCGATAAGTCCGGTCAACTCCTTCAATGCGGCAAAATCAATCTCCCCATTCCGGAATACCGCCGAAGTTACTATCACCTTCGACGCACCCGCATCCAGGAACTTCGCCGCATTGCCGGCATTTATCCCTCCGCCAACCTGCAACCCATCCGGGTAGGCACGCAATGCACTTAACGCCGCATCATCATTGCCCCGCCCAAGCATGATTACATGGCCGCCAGAAAGCCCGTCCCGGCGGTATAATCCGGCAAAGTAATCCGCCCCACGCTCCGACTCAAAGTTGGTCTTCAGCCCGGAGCCGCTGTCCGACAATGTGCCGCCGACAATCTGCTTTACTTTGCCGTCATGAAGATCTATACACGGACGGAATAAACTCATTACTTTATCGCCGCCTTTACCGCTTCCAGCGTCGGCTCTATCACTACCGGCGCATTGGCATAGGTTCCGCGAATGCCCAGCGCACCAAGCTCATCCTTGTGGTAGCCGATGATCGCATCCGGATCCTTCAGCATGTTGCCCGTAAGTATGCCGACTACCTTCGCTTCAGGATCGATCACACCGGCGTCAACCAGCTTCTTCGCTCCCGCAACCGAACAGCAGGAGGCAGGTTCCGCTCCAATCCCTGCCGCATCAACCCAGGCCTTGGCATCCATGATCTCCTGCTCGGTGACATCTTCCACCACCCCATTGCACCACTTTAAGCCGCGTAGCGATTTTTCCCACGAAATCGGATTGCCAATCTTGATCGCTGTGGCAATGGTTTCCGGATTCATCACCCGCTCGTACGGCGTGTGGTTCTTCCACATCTTCGCCAAAGGCGCTGCTCCAGCTGCCTGAATTACCGCAACACGCGGAATCTTGTTGATTATACCAAGTTTGTAAAGCTCTTCCAAGCCCTTGGTCAGCGCACTGTTGTTGCCCAGATTGCCGCCCGGAATGATGAACCAGTCCGGTACTTCCCAGTCCAGCTGTTGCAGCACTTCAAAGCCAATCGCTTTCTGTCCCTCTATTCGGAATGGATTGATCGAGTTCAGCAAATAGATGTTCAACTCGTGGCAGACATTCTGCACCAGCTCCATCGCATCGTCAAAGTTGCCCTTGATTTGCAAGGTTCTGCCGCCAAACGCCAGCGCCTGAGACAGTTTGCCATAGGCAATCTTGCCCTCCGGTATGAAGATAATGGAACGCATTCCACCAATGTCCGCATACGACGCCATGCTCGCAGACGTGTTCCCCGTACTCGCACAGGCAACCTGCTGCGCTCCGTAATATTTGGCCGCCGAAACACCACAGGTCATGCCGCGGTCCTTGAAGCTGCCGGTCGGATTTTCACCCTCGTGCTTCAGAAAGAAATTCTTCAGCCCGGCATATTCCCCGGCTTTGCCGGCAGGATAAAGACGCGTGTTGCCTTCCTGACGGCTTACAATGTATTTTTCATCTATGTCAAGAATCAATTCCTTGTAGCGCCAGACACCGGAGGAGTAGAGCCCACGCTTTGTTCCCCAACGGGATTCCCACAGCGCTTTCAGTTCCTGCCCGTCAACTTTGGAGAAGTCACGGACCAGATCGAGAATTCCACCGCAATCGCAGTTGTAACGGACTTTGGACAGATCATACTGCTTGCCGCAGCGTACGCACTCTAAATGAGAGGGTATGACATTCATTTTACACCTGTTATTTCAGTTAGTATAATTAATTATTATAAGCGATGTTAATATATCACAAATTGATCCCTTTGCAATCGGATGACGCGAACGTTCGGAGGATAAATTCCCGGAACTGAGGATAATAATGTTCAAGCGAAAACTCTTCCGCCCGGTCGCGGCAGTTGTGCGAGAACTCTTTCCTCAAATGCAATGACGTCAGCTCTCTGAACGCCGCCGCCCAATCTGCCGGAGTGTTTGCCAGAAAACCTGTAATCCCATCCGCTAAAACATTGCGGTTTTCCCCCACATCCGAGGCAATCGCCGGAATTTCCGCCGCACAGTACTGAATCAGCTTAAATGCCGATTTTCCCCGCGCAAATCTGTCATGCTCCGGCAACGGCATAATGCCAATGTGCGAACTTTTTAAAAGCTCTATCTCCGTCGATTCACTCCACTTTTCATACCGCACATCAATTCCGCTAAGCGGATGCTCCGGCAACGGTTCACCACCAATAACCAGCAGCTCAAAGTCGGCAACCGCACGCATGGCAAGCAGGTGTTCGTGCGCATTCAGCAGATAGTTGTAAGTCGCCGGAGAACCAATCCATACCACCGTGAGACGGGAGAACTTTTCCGGTACCACTTTACGGTAAGATGCAAGATTCACCACCGTAGGCAGCTTTATTACATTGTTATTGAGGCGGCGCGCCCACTCCAGCAAAAGATCATTGGCGCAGATTACTCCGGAGGCGTTCTTTATAAGACGGTCGTACTTGTTGCGCAGAAACGGAATGCCTGAGTATTTTAGATATACCGCATCGTCAAAATTCAGAATAAAACTGCGCCTTTTAAGAAAACTGTATTCAAAAATAAACGGCAGAAAAGGAAACAGCTCGTACTCTATCAGAAGATTACGCCCCGCTCGTTTCAGCTCTCCCAGCCGCCTGAACCAGCCGCCGGTCAATGCCGACGGCGATTTTCTGCCGGTGCGGTAGAGCGCAGATAGATAGTCAGACCCGAAAAACGGATGAACCGCCACGGTTCCCCCTTCCGCCGCCCATTTCGCCGCATATTGGTAAAAACGCAGACGGCTGGAGGCGCCAAGCTCCGCATAACGGGGAAACATATCAAGTTGCGGCAGGGAAATCTCTGGCTTCATAAAATAATATCCGGGATGGGACGCGGCTGAAAAAAAACGCGCTTTTATCTGTTTTTTTATCTATTCTATACAATTTTATGTAAATATATCACCGCCGCAGGAAAAATGCTAAATTTTAACGAAAAAATTTTTGTTTTGACGGGAAACAGGTTATATTGCGTTAATTGGAAACCGAAAAATCAGGAGTGTGAGAATGATAAAAGTAAATCCGTCGATCGTAGTCCGTGAAGAGCTGGAAGGGTGGGGAGTTATATTCGACCCAGATACCGGAGACTCCTTCGGACTGAACGCCGTCGGCGTGCTTATATGGAAAGGCCTTGAGGCTGGCAAAAGTAAAGAGGATATTTTAAAGGATATCGGCGAACAGTGCGAGGGGGGACTCCCAGCCCAGGCGGCAGACGACTTCGACGCATTTATCGCTCAGCTGACGGAAAAAGGATACGTTTCCGCAGAATAGTAATCAGTGAATTGCCGGGATAACTCCAGTCCCGGAGAGAATTTTTACAGGGGGCAGCGATGGCTTTTAAGCCGATTTGGGCTCTGTTCCGCGAGGAGTGGCACTATTTGCGCAGCTCTTTGCGCCGCCAGATGCCGGAAAGCCGGGCCGGAGGGGCGCATAACGCCGGAAAAGAACATGTCAGAGCATTGTTGGCCGGACAGCTGAAACAGCACTGGCGGATGGTGGCGCTGGTCCTCGCCGGACTCGTTATTGTCTCTGCCGCAGAACTGGCTCTGCCGATTGCAATGAAGTTCCTGGTCGACAGCGTGCTGCTGCCGAAGAATTTTGAACTGCTGATTCCAACATTGATAATGCTCGCTCTGATCAGCGCGGTAAGCAGCGGATGCGGCAGTTTGCAGTCGTTCGTCTCCGGCAGATTGCAGCACCGGATAAATCTGGGACTTAAAGCTCAGCTTACCCAGCATCTGCTTAAGCTGCCAAGCTGCTTCTTTGACCACGTTTCAAGCGGTTATCTGGCCAGCAGAGTATTTGAAGATGTGCGGTCAATGACCGTATTTTTCGGCGCGCCAATGCAGAACTTCATCTCTTCACTGATGATGGTGATCGGAGCTCTGGTCGTGCTCTTCTGCTTTGACTGGAGACTGGGGTTGGGAATCGCTCTGGTTATGCCGGTATTTTTCTTCACTACTAAAATATTCGGCCGGAAACAGTATACGCTGGCCGCCAACTACTCCGAGGAGGTCTCCGCTGCATACGGATCTTTACAGCAGACACTGACCAATATTAAACTGGTTAAATCTGCCAGCGGAGAAGAGGAGGTATATGATAAACTCTCTCAGCGCTACTCCGATATTTACAACCTTAATATGGAGATTACCGCTCTCGGAACCATATTCCAGAGAGTGATGCAATTTCTGCCCAATTTGTGCCGGTTCTTTGTCCTGATATTTTCATGCTATCAGGTTATTTACGGCGACTGGCAGGTGGGGTCGCTTATCGCAGTGAACAGCCTGGTGGTCAAAGTGTTGACTCCAACCAGATTGCTGGCGACAACCCTCGTTCAGATGACTACCGCTCAGGCGTCTCTGGCCAGATTGAGTTCACTGTTGCAGCTGGTGCCGGAGGATAATCTTGAGACCGGGGTGAAGGTGGAGAAAATGAAGGGGAAAATCGAATTCAGAGACGTCTCATTTGAATATGTCCCCGGGCATAAGGTGCTGGAGCATGTCTCTTTTAAAGTCAACCCCGGCGAAATGGTGGCGATTGTCGGCCCCAGCGGCGCCGGAAAAAGTACTATCGCCGCACTGCTGATGCATCTGTATCAGATCGCCGACGGAGCTGTTATGGTGGATAACCGGGATATAAACTGTTATAATCTGCCATATTACCGTAAACGGTTCTCATATCTCGGTACCGATATGAAGCTATTTAACGCTTCCCTGGCCGCCAATGTGAGTTACGGCAATTCCGACGTTACATGCGAGGAGATGACGGAGATCCTGAACGATTTGGGATTGCAGGAGCTGACCGCTAAAGGTCTGGATATGATGGTGGAGGAGGAGGCGAGAAATCTCTCCGCCGGACAGCAGCTCAGAGTCGCACTGGCCAGAGAACTGCTCCGGCGCGGCGATATTGTAGTGCTGGATGAGCCGACAGCCGCCCTCGACCGGCGGCATGAGGAAATGGCCGCAAAAGTTATCCGGGAACGCGCCGCCGGCAGAAGCGTGATAATTATTACCCACCGCGAACATCTGGCCAGAATCGCCGACCGGGTACTACTCGTGCAGAATCATACCATAGCCGGGGAGGGCGGATATGATGAACTGATCGCCAGATTCGGCAATGTTTGCTCAAATACCGGCTCTTAACGGCGCTGTTTCATCCAGTCACGCCCGAAGTTAAACAGATTTTCCGCACTGCGGCGCAATGCCTCTGCCAACGGCATGCCTTCCGGAGTTACGGCATAGACTCCGGCAAAATGACGCTCCAGCAGATCCCGGTCAACTATCGCACCGGAGACCAGTATCACCGGAATATTCTGCCGCTTCGCCGCCTCCAATACCTTAAAAGGTAATTTTCCCTGCAATGTCTGACTGTCGGAACGGCCTTCGCCGGTCATGACAAAGTCGGCGCCGTTAAGCCGGCGGTCAAAATCCAGCGCGTCAAGCAGAAGTTCCGCTCCGGACACCGTCCGCGCCCCGGCAAAGCAGCGCAGGGCAAAACCGACCCCGCCAGCCGCTCCGTCACCCGGCGTCTGCGCCGTATCTCCGGCAATGGTACTCAGATGGCGCAATCCACCATCCAGCGCCGTGACCATCGACTCATCCGCCCCCTTTTGCGGCGCAAATACCCAGGCGGCTCCGCTTTTTCCATAAAGCGGCGATATTACATCGCTCGCTGTAATCACTTCTATCCCGGCAAGATTGCGCTTCAGTATGGTTGAATCAATACCGGCTATATCCGCAAGGCCGCCGCCGCCGATCCCGTCGGCAAACCGGGTTCCGTTTTTATGGCGGATAACTCCGCCAAGCGCCTGAAACATACCCATGCCGCCATCTGTCGAGGCACTGCCGCCAATACAGCAGATGATTCGCTTCGCCCCGCGCTTTACCGCATGGAAAATTACCTCGCCAAAGCCGAATGAGGTGGCTTTCAGCGGAGATTTGCCGTCTCCCAGTTGAGCCAGTCCGCATATCTGAGCCAGCTCAACAATGGCGGTAGTGCCGGATACAGCAAATTTACCTTCCACCGGGTTCATCAGCGCATCATGCGCCGGGACTGAGAATATTTCCGCATTCCACGCCGCAGCAAACGCTTCCAGCGAGCCTTCGCCACCATCAGCCAGTGTCAATTCAGCTATCTCCGCATTCGGGGCAACACTATGCAGGCCGGAGGCCAATGCATCTGCCGCCGCCGTCGAGGAGATCGAACCTTTATATGAGTCTAATGCAATAACTATTTTCATAAACAACCGTATCTTTCTTGAGAGAGAATATAACTTTAACGCGTAAAAAATCAAAATCAATATTGTAAAAAGAGGTTATACACCTAAATTACCCCATATTGTTTGAGAGATTTAATCGCAACGGGGGATTTTTTTATGCGTAAGAACGGATTTGAAACGGATGCCTTCAAAGCTTCATGGCGGTTTATCCGATATGATGATTATGAGATATTCGAGGCTGATGAGGCGTTCTGGGATAAAACCGCAAAGGAGATTGCCGAGGCCGGTTTTACTCATGTTATGACCTTCAGCAATACCCATTTCCGGTGGAGCTTTTACGCTCACTGGCCAATGCTTACCGGGGTTTTGCGTAAACTGGTAGCCGCATGCCACAAGTACGGATTGTATGTGGTGGAACATCACTCCGCCAACCTTATATATGTGCCGGAGGTGATCGGTGCGGAAAATAAATCGGTGGGATGGAAATCCCCAAGCATCAGCTACTGGAAAACCCTGAAACAGGAGGTAGATCCGGACGCAGTGTGCCACGGAGTGAGATTGGGATCCATGTTTCAGGTGGACGGCAGAATAGGACGGCCGCACGAGACCTTTTATCATGCACACATTATGTGTCACAATAACCCGGACTATATGCGGATATATAAGGAGTATCTGGCGTCTTTGTATGAGACCGGAATCGACGGGATTATGACCGACGACGTTCAATTCCTGGCCGAAGGATTCGCTTCGTGCGCGTGCCCGCACTGCCGCAGCAAATTCTACGCCGCAACCGGATGCGAACTGCCGGAATCCGGCGAAGCATGGGAGCGATTTATCGCCAATGAAAAAGATGAATTGTTTATAAAATGGAAAAAATTCCGCTATGAGTCCATTGTGGCATTTCATCAGGAGATTAAAAAACATTACGAAGAACTCGGATATAAGATGATGCGGCCGAACTTCGCCGCAACATGCGTCTCATGGCGCAGCCCATGGGGAGGGATTTTTGACGAACTTCCGGCTCTGGATTGGGCATTTATTGAACACTGCTGCGGCGTGATCAGATATTCATGGCCGGAATATATCGTCGAAAGCATCCACTGCAATATGATGGCCAGACAGCGCAATATTCCCGCCATGTCACTGTATTACCCGAAAACCAGAGATACACAGAGATTGTGCTGGACTCTCTCTCTCTACGCCAATCACCGGTATTTCGGCGATCCTGAAAATTTGGAGCTTTATGAGGATCAGGCGATGTTCCACCGTTTTGAAGAGGCACACTTTGAAGCACTGTTTAAAATGAAGCCCAATGTCCGTACCGCTGTATGGGACAGTCCGCGCGGACGGGAACTCGATCCGGAATACAATACCAGATCACGCGGCGTACTCTGCGGATGGGGACAGGCTATGACCAGGTTTAATCTGCCATGGACAATGACCAGCGCCGCTAAAACAGAGGAATACGATGACTTTAAGCTGATTATCGTACCCGGCACCACATTTATGCACGATAAGGAGATTGCTGATCTGGCCGCATTCGCCGCCAGAGGCGGAATATTGGTTTGGCTGAAAGGCGCCGGTTCGTGGAATATCGACAGCATTACCACCAGAAATGATAGTGAACTTGCCAGATTGCTTGATGTTCCGGAAATTCCGGATAAAGGCGAAGTGAAAACCGGAAACGGCAGAATCATATTTGTCAGACAGGAGGATTATCCGCTGCATTATCTGAAACGTTGCTCCGTGAAGGATAATAATGACCGCGATGCGTTTGACTGCGCTGAACCGACCAGGTGGCGGCTGCTTACTCAGGAGGAACTGGTGAAATGCCGGGAACTGGTCGACTTTATCGCCTCTCTTCTGCCGGACGGAGCCGGAGTGGAATGTGAGATGGATGTGACCGATCTACTCATTTCAACCGCCTATCTGGAAAACGGCAACGCTATGGCTGTTAAGATATGCAACGCCGTTCTTACCCAGTCGCAGCCGGAAGAACCGGGGTTCGGCGCACTTGACCCAATCCCGTTCCCGGAATTCGAAAATAATATGACTTTGAGAGTTTTGAAGCCGGAAAAATATTACGAATCCAGATTTTCTGACGCTTCCGCTTATACCGAACAACTAGGCAATCAGCCCATTACAGTAGATATGAGGGATTGCGGCAGATATCTCGAACTCGAAGTGCCGATGAGTAAACTGCACGAGTTTATGCTTATCGAAATTAAATAACCGCTGGTTTCGGCAGGATGCGGACACAGTCCGCATCTATCGTCATCAGTCTGGTCTGGTCGACCGCCGTTGTCGGCCAGTCATGGCCAAATGGAAAACCAAAACCAACCAAGGGTGGCAGAACATCTGTGAACTGATCGATCAGCTTCAAAATGTCCGCCTGCGGCGCACAATCGGTGAATTGCCCGAACAGCACCGCTTTTACACGGTCAAATATTCCATTCAGCCGCAGCTGACTCAGGTAACGGTCAAGCCGGTACAGCGATTCTCCAATGTCTTCAAGTATCAGTATCTTGTCCGTGAAGTCCGGCAGAAATTCACTGCCGCACTGCGCCGCAAGTACCGCCATGTTGGCAACAATTGGCAACGCCGTAACCGGGTGGTCAACCTTCTTCAGCCGGGTTATCCGCGCAAGCTCAAGCTCTTCATCGGGCCTTAACAGCGTCGAAAAATAATCCAACGCCACCGGATCCGATAACAGACGCTTCAGCCGCACCGCCATTGAACCTGCCCAGGGACGCCCGGCATTCCTCGACAGCATCGCTAAATGCAGGGCGGTAATGTCACTCAAACCAACTACCGGAAGATCGCGCTCCCTTAACAGATCATAATCTATTTTATCCAGCAGATGCACCGCCCCGTAACCACCACGCGCACACATGATCAGGTCAACCGAAGCATCATTCAATGCACGGTGCAGATCGTCAAGCCGCCAGGCAACATCGGAAGAGAGGTATTTCATGGAACCGCCTTTGAAGATATTCGGCATTAACGAGACCTTTACTCCGTCCGCCTCCGCCGCCGCCACCCCCGCTTCCAGTAAGTCGCGTTCAGGAGGGCCGCTCGGCGCAATGACCGCAATGTGTCTTATCGATCCCCAATCCATAAGTTATACCTCCACTACTTTCGGTTGTTCAGGAAGCGTAATTGCAGGTTCAGTCTCTGCAAGAACTCTCTGCATATCTTCGGCCAATTCAGCGGTAAATTCCATCAATTTACCACTCACCGGGTGAGGAATCCTCAGTTTCCACGCATGCAGCATCTGACGGCCGGCACCCGTTCCACGGCTGCCTCCGTATACCGCATCGCCCAGAACCGGATTGCCAAGATGCGACAGATGCACCCGGATTTGATGTGTTCGCCCGGTCAGAATATTCACCTTCAATAACGCTACGGCTCTATTGTTGTAACGGCCACGGTTCAGCACCTCATACAGCGTGATCGCCTCTTTGCCGTTGCGCTCTACCACCGCCATTTTCTGACGGTTGACCGGATGACGCCCGATAAGCGTCTCTATCCGGCCACTGCTTTTCGCCGGAATTCCCGCTGTCAGCGCCAGATAACATTTGCTCACCCTGCGGTCGGCAAATGCTCCGGATAAGGCAAATTGTGCCTGCGGAGTTTTGGCGATTACCAGACAGCCGGAGGTGTCTTTATCCAACCGGTGAACAATTCCGGGACGGCCACCTGAATCTTCAAACTCATCCAGCATCTCCGGATAACGGCCGAGCAGCGCATTGACTACCGTGCCGGTATAATTGCCAGCCGCAGGATGCACCACCAGACCGGGAGGCTTGTTGATCACCAGCATGTGAGGATCTTCGTAGATTATCTCATAATCAAAATTGTCCTCCGGAAGCGGAGTGTGTTCCGTCGGGGCTTCCGGCAATTCCACCGTCACACTCATCCCCCTATGAACCTCGGTACGTGGGATGGTGACGGGTTGACCACTACAGCGAACTTTGCCGTTTTTTATTAATTTTTGCAGATAAGAGCGGGAGGCGTCGCGCAGAGTCTGCGCAAGCCAGACATCCAGCCTCGTGTTGACGATATCCTGAGGTACCGTTAATTCTATAACTTTAGTCGGCATTATTTTGTCCGCTTCCGGCGTTTATCTGCCCGCTCAGCCGGTTCCGGCGGCTCCGCCGCAACTGCCGGTTCAAGAAAACCAAGCGGATTTTTTCCGCGGATGAAAAAACAGAGCAATATCACTCCCACCGGAATTATTCCCACTCCTATTACCTGGGCCGGTGAAAGATTGAATACATATTCCGATGCCGGATGGTCACCACGCAGAAATTCATCGAGAAAACGCAAAAGTCCGTAACCGATGAAGTAACATGATACCGTTATGCCGCGTTTTACTCCACGGCGCAGCAGATAGATGAAAAACAGCCCGAGTATAATGTTGCCAAAACATTCATAGAGCTGTACCGGATGCACCGCACAGCCGGGATAGATATTGGCCGATACAGGATATTCCACCCCAAGCCATAAATCAGTTGGCCTCCCGTAACAGCACCCCTGAAGAAAACAGCCGATACGCGATATACCGTGACCTATCGCCAGCGCCGGAGCCATGACGTCAAACACCGCAATTATTGAGAGCTTATGGCGGCGGCAGTAGAGTATAATCAGAAGTACCGCAAGAAAAAATCCGCCGTAATAGACCAATCCTCCCTGATCAATGCGGATTACCGCCGGCCAGGGATCTGCCGCAAATGACGGCCAGTTCAGCACTACATAAAATATTCTGGCCCCGATTACTCCACCAACCAGAACACAGTAAAAAATAATATCCGCCGCCTGATCTTTGCTCATTTTGGCATATTTGCGATTCAGAACAAGAACATAAAACGCCGTCATCGCCGCCAGCGCGGCCATAACTCCGTACCAGTGGATCTTTAAAAAGCCCAGATCAAGGAATATCGGATGCATCGTCTCTCAATCCCATTTATGCTTCCGAGGAGTGTTTCTTTGCAATATACTCTATAACCAGTACAAGCACAATGCCGAAAAGCAGTATCCCTGCCGTCGCAAAAAATTCTCCGTTAAATTCCTGTGGAAGAACATTGGTAACTTTTACCTGCTCCAGTTCGTGCCCGGCCGCACGCAAGCCCTGCATTACGGCTTCACTTTCAACATATACTTTGCCGGATTCTGTTTTATATGCCCAGATTGTGGTCTCCTGCCACGGCCACAGACGCCATAATGACCCGATCATAAATCCAATAAGCGTTGCCATGGTGGCATTGCGGAATTTGGCCAGCATATAGTTCAACAGATGAACAAATGCCCCCAGCCCGATAACTGCGCCAAGCGCCGTCCAGAACAGTGTTGAAATATCATTCCAGCTGGCCTGCAGCGTGGTCAACCGCGATACCGCTCCCCATACATAGTTATACTGCCCGAAAAGCAGCAGCAGAAACGACCCGGATATCCCCGGAAGAATCATGGCGCAGATAGCTACAATTCCACTGCCAAGCGATAAATACCAGTTGTTCGGCGTGGTTGCCGGAACCAGCGAAACCAGATAGGCCGACAGCGCAGTGCCGATTACTATGCCAATCCATACCCCCACTGTCCACTTTGATACCTCTTTGAACATAGCAAAGATCGAGGCTAAAATCAGCCCGAAGAAAAAGGCATATGTGATGGATTGATGATGCTCAAGCAGATAGACAAACAGCGAGGAGGCGGTCGCAAAGGCAATCCCCACCCCGATAAACAACGCCAGCAGAAACTTCCACGGCAGCGTACGGTACAGCTCCTTAAACTGGAATTTTAACAGCTTTTTAAATGTCTCCGCACAGGCAAAAGCCTGTATCGATTGAATCAACTCTTCAAAAATTCCCAAAATAAACGCCATCGTTCCACCTGAAACCCCCGGAATTACATTGGCTACGCCCATGGCAAATCCGGCTCCGACAATCCTGGTGTATCTTTTTAAAGACCTTTTTGCTGATTCACTCATTGTTAATTCTGCTCCCTTTTCGCTTTTTTATATTTTATTATATCCGGTTTACAAAAAACATATTTTTATAATATAATTGTAATAACACTTTTTTCGCGGTTTTTTTGATTAAAAATTGGCATTTTTTGGAAAAAGGTTTAAATTTACCGCATGCGCAACCCCGTGGTGTAATGGTAGCACAAGTGATTTTGGTTCATTTAGTCTAGGTTCGAATCCTGGCGGGGTTGCCAATCTTTACAGTTAGGCGAACTGTAATTGAAATAGAAGCGAAATGAGCCGTCCGCTTGTTCTTCTATTTTTTGAATATGAGTTACCAATATCCGACGTTGTTTTTCGAAATCTTCAGGAATATATTTCATAATATCCGCAAGTGTTTCAAGCTCACGGATGAAAGAAACTGCTTGGTCCGGAGAATAACCAATTGTGTTACACTCTGCATCCAGTTGATCAATTCGAGTTTTCAGCCGGTCAATTTCTTTACTGACTGCTTCAAGTCTGGCGTTGAAAATCGGCACATTCGCCTCTGAAAGATGGTCTCCGAGAAGCAGGTGTATTATCTTTTCTCGTTCGGATTTTGCCTGCCGTAGCGCCTCTCGGCAATTGTTTAAGTCCGGACGCAGTGTGTTTATGTATTCCAGACGACGCTGTTCCGCCTCGGCAATGCTTGCTTTTATTATCCGGTAATCAATTTTTTGCTTCAAACTACGTAGTTGATTAAGCGCTTCTTGTTCAATCTGTTCTGCCCGAAGTGCAGCGCTACCCGGAAAAAGCCTAAAGATCCCTGTTTGTCTGTCAACGGCGAAACCGGTATGTGGCACTGCCACAATTGCGGCTGGTCTGGCAAACTCTCCGACGATACTCCGGTGGTTGCTCCGCGGAAGAGTTACCGGCGTCCGGCTCCGGAACGGGTTGGCAAAGATATTGATAAGCGGATTGTCGACTATTTCGCCACTCGCGGAATATCGCCGGCTACGCTGATCAAGGCCAAAGTCTGTTCTGCGTGGCATTACCTGCCCGGCACCGGCGAAGAGACGCTCTGCATCGCCTTTCCATATTACCGGGATGGCGAACTGCTTAATGTGAAGTATCGCGACGCCCGTAAAAATATGGCGCAGGAAAAGGATCCGGAGCCGTGCTTGTGGAATATTGATGCCTGTAAAAAGGCTGACACGGTTTATATCACTGAGGGCGAGATCGATGCGCTGACGTTGATCGAGTGCGGCTTCCCTACCGCCGTTTCAGTGGATAAGGGTGCGCCGCAGCCGAATGATTCTGACGCAACCAAAAAACTTGAGTGTGTGGCCAATTGCCTTGAGATATTGGAAAACGCGGAATCGGTGGTGCTGGTGACCGATAAGGATGAGCCGGGATTGCGGCTCGAAAAAGAGTTGCTCGACCGGATCGGTCCGGCCAAATGCAAACTCATTGCCTATCCCGACGGTTGTAAAGACATCAATGAGGTATTGACCAAATGCGGCTCCAGTGCTGTGGTAAAAGCCGTAACCATGGCCACACCTGCGCCGATTCCCGGACTGCGTGGCATGGCGGAATTCCGGGCGAACATCGAGAACTATTACCGCAAGGGCAAACCGCGGGGCTTAACTACCGGCTATCCGGCATTTGACCGCTGCTTCACTTTTCAGCCGGGATCAGTTAATATCGTTACCGGTATTCCGCAGTCCGGCAAATCAGAGTTCGTTCACCAACTGGTGGTAAATGCGATTCAGCTGCATAACTGGAAAGCGGCGGTATTCAGTCCGGAGATGCTGCCGGTTGAAAACCTTTTTGCGAATTTCGCCGAAAAATTGAGCGGACGCCCGTTTTTCGGGACAGCCGAAGAGCGGATGAGCTGGCAGGAGATGGAGACAATGCTCGCCAGAGTCGATGAGTATATCAAGGTTATCCTGCCGGATGCGGATAAAACTCCGACGCTTGACGAACTGCTCTCTGCGGCGCAGGTATGCGTGGCCCGGTATGGGGTGAAAATGTTTGTGCTCGATCCATATAATGAGATTGAGCATACCCGTACCCAGTGGATGACTGAGACCGAATACATCAGCTATTTCATGGCGCGGTTGAGGAAATTCGCTCGGCAGAATGGGGTGTTGGTATTTCTGGTGGCGCACCCGACTAAACTCAAAAAGGATGAGCGGTCAAAAAAGTACCCGGTTGCCTCGCTTTACGATATCGCCGGATCAGCGAACTTTGCCAATAAAACTGACAATGGCCTCAGCCTTTGGCGAGATACCACCGCAAAGAGCAACATTGTTCAGGTCCACATTTTGAAGATCAAAAATAAACACATTGGTCGGGCAAATACGCACCAGGAATTTGAGTGGGACCGGAAAACCGGAAGGTTTTCTATTGTACCGGCTTATCCTGAACCCGACAAGGAGGAATAAAATTGAATGAAAAAAAGAGAAAAAACAGAATCGATCCGGTCGCGCTCGGACTCTGGGAGTGCTGCGACGGGGTGTGGTACACCGCCTCCGGTCGCTGCCGGAAATGCGGAAAAAGCCGTGATGAAAAACTTCAGGTTGTTGGGCAGAATCAGCCTGCCGGAATACAGAAGCCCAAGTTTGAACCGGATCCTCTCTCGGCACTGGACGGCAAACCTGAAGGACAAGACTTTGTGCCGCGAGATGATGCGGAGTTTATCATCGTTCTTTGCCGCGGATATTCCAGGCTTCCGCTTGATATGGACAATCTGGTTGCCTCCTTCAAGTTTCTCCGGGACGCCATTGCGGAAAAAATCCTCCGAACCGCGTCGGATGCGGAAAAGAGCGGGTTACAATGGGAGTACCGGCAGTTCAAGGGGCAGGGGACGACGGTAGCAATATATCAACGCAAAAAAGGAAAAATTTTATCATGAAAAAATCAGAATCACCCAAAAAAATAGATGACTGCATTGTCAGGATTATGCGTCTGGCTTTGCAGGTCAACCGCGAGACCGAACACGACGTGTTTGTCAATTTTTCCGGTCACGTCAACTTGTTCTTGGTGGATGTGTACTATGACGGCTGGAGCATGCCCTACAAGCCGGATTTTAAAGCGGAGTTCTTTCTCGACGATTTATCGCCAGACCGCTTTACACGATGCGCGAAAATTCAGGCAGAACTCGAAAAGCTACTGAACGAAAAAAACAACCGGAAAGGATGAATGCACAAAATGAATGAGCTGAAGATTATCGATATTGAATGTACCGACAATAGAAAGATGTCGGGCATCGAAGAGCTGGCGGCGAATATCGCGGCGGTGGGATTGATCCAACCGCTTGCGCTGAAAGACGAGGGAAACGGCCGTTACCGGGTGGTTGCCGGACGCAGACGCTTCCGGGCATTGCAACGCCTGGGGTGGGAAAAACTGCAAGGATCACAGTATGTTATTTGCGATGCCGATCCGGAATTGGCGGCATTCTGCGAAAACTTCCACCGTGCCAACCTGGCGCTGGCGGAGGAGGTCGAGCAGTTCAACCAGCTTAAGAGCGGGCACACGATTCAGGAACTCGCCGCGATGCTCGGAAAAACGCCGCAATACGTCGCATTGCGCCTCAATCTGACCAACCTCTCCCCGGCCTGGAAAACGGTGCTGGAAAATCCGGAAAAATATTCGCAGTGGACGCCGGCCAAGCTCGAATTCATCGCCAAGCAGCCACGGGAGATTCAGGAGGAGGTCGAAAACTGGATTGACTCTACGATCGGAAGCTACTCTGTCGGTGAAATCAGAAGACGGCTCGAATATGATTATACCGCGCTGAAATCCGCTCTGTTCGACACCGCGGATTGCCTGAACTGCCCCAAACGCTCCGGCGCGGCGGAACTCCTGTTCCCGGAGCTGGAAGAAAAAGGCGACAATTGTCTCGACCGATCCTGTTTCGAGCTGAAGATGATCCGTCACATCCTGAAAAAAAATCGAAGAGATCCGTGCAAATCTCGCCGCTGATCCAGACGCGGAGCCGTTCTACCTCTACTGCGACGACCTGCCGAGATATGGAACGGAAGCCCGGGAGCTGTTTGACCGCATTCCTGGAGTGGAACAGATCTGGCGGCTCAGGAAGAGCAAAGGAAAAACCAACGCCTTCTGCGTCTGGGGAACCGATGCCGGCAAATTCTGCCGGATGAAAGCGTACAGCAATCAGGCACGGCCGATCAACCCGAAAAACGAGGATGGAACTCCGGCCGTCAACGTCTCCGGGAAAAAGGTCAAAACGCTTGCCGAACGCGAGGCGGAACTCATCGCAAAGCGCCGGCGGCTGGCGGTGGAAAACCTGCGCAACGATATGCAGCGGGGAAATGAAACCGGGTTCCCCCCGCCGGCAACCGAGACCATTCTGCGGTTGCTGGTGATTTATGGTTACAACAGCGGGATTTCCTGGTCCAGCCGGAAGCTGGCGGATTCGGTGCAGCAACTCAAACGGGAATACAAGACAAACGAAGCCCTGATACAACTCTTCTGGAAGAATATCCAGTCGAAGATCTGCGAAAAGCTCCGGGAAGACGTCGGCGGGACACTGAACACGGTATCCTCCGAACGCGCGGAAACCTTTTGCAAGCTGATCGGAATCGACTGGGACGCCTTGTATCTGAACAAAGCTGTCGAGGCGATCCCCGAACCGAAATCGCTCCTCGCGGCCCGCAAGGCGGCGGAGGCGGGAAAGTAGGGAGGGCAAGCTCATGGATCACAAGGGGGAGTTCTGCAGTATCATCGGAAAGCTCGCATGGAAATACAACCGGCACGAGGTGTTTTCCGACTTCTGCGAGATCGCGGCTCTGTCGCTCAGGCAGGCGTTCGAACGAAAAACGGAAAATGAGGAAAAGTATTTGACCCTCATTAACCGGTATGAACCGGCCGAACAGTCGCAATTCGCCGAACTGCTTGCCATTACCGTAAGCGCGTTGACCGATGAACCTCGTGATTTCCTGGGAGAATGTTTTCATGAGCTCGAACTGCACAACCAGTACAAGGGGCAATTCTTTACTCCGTTCAGCGTTTCGCGGATGATGGCGAAAATGTCGCTCACCGGGGTTGAGGATCAAATCAGGGAACACGGATTCATCGAACTTAACGAGCCGACCTGCGGAGCTGGCGGCATGGTGATTGCCGCGGCCGAAGAGATTAAACAGGCCGGATTCAACCCGGTAAACGTCTTTTTTGCCGTTGCTCAGGATGTCGACAGGAAATGTTGCAATATGGCATATATTCAACTCTCGCTTTTGGCGATTCCGGCGGCGGTAATCTGGGGGAACACGTTACTCCTCGAGTGCCGCGAAGAGTGGCTGACCGCCGGATATTATCTCGGAGCATGGCCGGAGCGGTTTCACTGGCGCAGAGCGCTTAATTCCGTAAAAACGATAATGGGCGAGGGGCAAAAGGTAGCACAGCCGGCGGCTAATACCTCGATCCCTGTTGAAGACAGTGCCGGACAACTGCTTTTTAATTTTTGAAAGGATGAACAATGCTTAATAACATAATAATGCGCTGTTACCGGCGCGAACTTTTAGATGCCAAGATCACTTTTTTTCTTTATGGTCTTGTTTCCGGCGTTGCGCTGGTGACTGCTTTACTGGTGATCGGGATAATCTTTTAATTTTAAACGGAGGAAAGACCATGATTTATAATTCAGATTCCACAAGAGCGATTAAACCTGATGATGTTGGAGATTTAAATCAGCTGGATGATAAACTGAATCAGCTCTATGCCGCACAAAGTAATGCCAAAAAAGCGCTGAACGATCTTTATGCCGCGCAGTGCACTGCGATTGAATTATGCCAGATGGCGCAGATAATAATCAAAAGTAAAATTCTTGATGCAAAGAAGCCGGAACACATTACGGAACTTGAAGCCCAATGCTGTCAGTTGCGCGAGGCATTGAGCGAAGCGGTGGAACACTACGGTAAGCCGGGCGGTCCGTGGAATGTTCCTGGGGATCCGGGCGGTTGGTTGGATCGGGCAAAAAAAGCGTTAAAAGGAGCAAGTGAAAATGAATGAATTTGAACAGCTGGTGCTGGAAATGCGAACCGCCCAGAAGAACTATTTCCGGACACGGGATAAAAAGTATTTGCAGGCAAGCAAACAGGCGGAAAAGGCAGTTGACGATTATTTGCTTTCCGCCGCGGACGAAACTCATGATCTGTTCTGCGAATTTCCGGAGCTTTAAAGCTCAAAGACGATTTTTAAAGAAAAGAGAAATCCGGTCTTTTTCTGGCCGGATTTCTTGTTATTTAAAGCTTGTATTATACAAGTGCTGGAGATGATGATCCATTTTGGCTGATTTGTGATGTGCTGTCGTGATGAAAGAGAAAAAATCGTTGAGATATTTGTTTTTTTGCAATAATGGTTGACAGAATTGCAGTTTAAAGAGATTTTTTCTCTTTCATGTTGATTTTTTAGTCTTTGTATGTTATTATAATAACAATTAAGAAAGGATATATTTATTATGATTATCGATTTAAAGTTTAAAAATTGGATGTCTTTCAAAGAAGAGACAGATTTTTCTCTTGTTGCCACAAGCGAACGACAATTAAAAAAACGTGTGCCGCAAATTCGGAAATCTCCTGTGCTCAACGTCTCTCCAGTTGCTGTACTGTATGGAGGAAATGCCTCTGGGAAAACGAATTTGTTTAAGTTGTTGACGTTCTTAAAGCGAATGGTAGTCAGTCCTCTTCGTGATGAAGAGAAAGAGTTTCCATTTGAAGGATTTGCATTGTCCCAGAAAACTTCCGCAAACCCGCTTGAAGTTACTCTTACATTTTTGGCTGCCGATAATAAGATTTATACCTTTCATGTCATTTTGTCCAAAAATGCAGTGCTCGAAGAATCGTTGAGCGTGGTTAAAATTAGCGGAGAGACCCAATTATATTATCGCAATGATAACGTTCATTTGGATTCCATTGAAAAAGACGGAGATGCCAAAGCATTTGCACGTATCATCGGAAAAAATCAGTTTTTCCTCGGAGTTGCCGGGCTGCGTGTGCCGCAACTGAGAGATCCATACAATTGGTTCCGTAATCAGTTGATATTGATAGGTCCTGATACTTTGTTTAGTGGTTTTGGATACATGTTTTCTTCCAAGCCGACTGACACAGAACATCTTGCTACATTGCTTAAACAACTTGATACCGGAATTTGCAAGCTGGATATGGAGGAAATTTCTTTTGCTTCGTTGCCTCCATTCCTAGAGTCGGAATCTGAAATAAAAGAGAAGTTGAATAATGGGCAATCCATGGAGCTTAATTTTAATGGATTACGTTTTCTGATCAGTAAGCAAGATGATAAACTTACTGTTAAAAAGATGGTTTCCTATCATGAGGACAGCAATGGTAATTTGGTAAAATTTGACCTAACGCAAGAGTCTGATGGATCACTTCGCCTAATAGATATCCTTCCGGCTTTTATTGATCTGGAACACGGTGATTCCCGTAAAGTATATATCATAGATGAATTAGATCGCAGTTGGCATTATTTGTTATCTTATCATCTGCTTGGAATCTATTTATCGCATTGTTCCAAAGCATCGCGCTCTCAATTGATATTCTCCACTCATGATCTCATGTTGATGGATCAAAGTTTATTCCGGCGTGATGAAATGTGGATCGTAGAACGTAATGAATGTGGCGTTTCAGTTTTGTGTTCTCCGTCGTGCAATGATGTCCGTTACGATAAAGATATTCGCAAATTGTATTTGCACGGGGTGTTGGGTGGCCTTCCATTGTTTACCAGGTTCGGTTCTCTCCTAGAGCCCGAGGAAAGAGATTGAATATGAGCAGATGGGATGAACTTAATAAACGGTCCACTTGCCAATCCCAGCGGGTTATCGTAATTTCCGCCGAGGGGGAATCTACCGAACCGGAATATTTCACTAGATTGACTAGCATGAGCAAAACCACACGTTTCCACATCGTTGAAAATCCTGGAGACGGAAGTTCTCCCCTAGCAGTATTGACTCGCATGAAAGATTACTTAAAAGACGCTCCATTTAGTGAAAACGATGAGGCGTGGATCGTCATAGATCGTGACGATTGGAAGGAAGAAAAAATTGAAAACATCAGAAAATGGATGCAAGAAAACAAGGAAGGAAAGTATCATTTAGCAATTAGTGAGCGGCGGTTTGAAGATTGGCTTAAGCTGCATGTTGAAGGTGACAACGCCGCCCAAGAACAATATAGCAATCTGTTGAGTGGAAAGAAGAAGCATATTCCTGACGGTTTTGTGACCAAGGAGCGGGTGCTTAAGGCAACCCGAAGAGCAAAAAAGCTTTATTCAACGCCGAAATCTGTGGGAAATGTTTTTGAAATTATAGAATCTTTCTTTCGATCATAATTTTGCCAGTATTTTTTTTCTGTTGACAATCCGGCTCCGGTGTGTAAAACATCGGAGCTTTTTTTATGCCGGGAATCGGAAGAAAATCTAAATATGAGGCGTTTGTAAAGCCGCACCTCGCGCGGATTGAGCATCTTTGCCGCATGGGGGCGACCGAAGAGGAGATATGCCGCAAACTCGGAGTTGCCGTATCCAGTTTCAACGTATACAAAAACCTCTATCCGGAATTGATGGAAGCCTTAAAACGGGGCAAGGTCGATGCCGACGACGCCGTCGAAGCCGCCCTCTTCCGCCGGGCTACCGGCTACTCCTATGAGGAGGTAAAAACCAACTCTTACGCCGACAGCAATGATAATCAGCGGCAGTTCCGCACCGTCGTCACCCGCGAAGTGCCGCCCGATACCACCGCCGCCATATTCTGGCTTAAAAACCGCCGCCCCGAACGCTGGCGCGACCGTCACGAACTCGGCATTGAGGGCGGCAGTGTACCCATAAAACTTATTGAGGAGGAAAAAGGATTGTGACTGTTTTTACCTTTAATACCCGCCACCCTGAATACAGCGATCACGAATTTGCCTGGAAACGCGCCCGTGACGCCTATTCCGGCGGAACCGATTACATCCACCGGGCATTGATTCGCCACGTCTCCGAAATCCCGCTTGAATTTGAGGAGCGCCTCCGCCGCGCCTACTACTTCAACTATCCGCGCAATATCGCTCAGCGTATCACTCAGTATGCTTTGGCGGTTGATCCCGTCCGCTCCGGCGCAGATCCGGATTTGGTAGAGGATTGGAGCCGCTCCGGCTTGCGCGTCAACGAGGTGATGCGGCAGGTTTCCACCCTGCTCAATATCTACGGACGCGCATGGCTGTTTGTCGGATCACCAACGTTCGACGGGCCGGTTGACCGCGAGCGCGCCGAACGGGAGCGGCTGCGCCCCTATTGTGTGGCGTTGTCTCCATTGTCCGTGCTGGACTGGGCGTATGGACCCGACCGCCGGCTCATCTGGGCTAAAGTGGAAGAGAAACACACTTATGACCAGGATCCGGACATAGGCCGGCGTACCGTGTCGCGCATCCGGCTCTGGACTCGTGAAAAGTGGCGGCTGTTTGATCCGCTGACCGGAGCAATCACTGAGGGCGACAACCCCACCGGAGTAATCCCGCTGGTGGAACTCATCGAGCCGGACGGCTACGGCATTGAGGCGAACCACTGGTTTGAGGATGTTGTCCGGATTTCCGACGCGATATTGAACAACGAATCCGAGGCGCAGATGAACGTGGTCAAGCAGATGTTCGGGATGCTGGTCGTCTCCGAGAGTTTCGCCCGTGGCGCTGAGAAAATCCAGCCCCGTAAAAATGAGGAGGAATCCGGCAGTTTTGCCGCGGTAGTCGCCCGTTCCGCCGCATTGATTGAAAGTGTGGAGGAAAAGGGAATCAGCCGTTACATCTCGCCGTCCGGCGTTGAAACCTCCACCATCCGCGCCGAAAACACCCGGCTTAAACAGGAATTGTATGATGTTGTCGGTCTGGCGATTCAGAGCCAGAGCAGAGAGGCGCAGACGGCGGAAAGTAAAGCGTGGGACTTCCAGAATGTGACCCAGTTTCTCGCCAATCGTGCCGACCTGCTCGAACAGGCGGAACTGCGGGCTTGGGAGATCATGAAATTATGGGATTCTGCCGTACCAGTGCCGGAGGTGACCTACAATCGCAAATTTGCCGTCCGCGATCTCGAGAAAAATATCGCCGGACTTTTGCAGCTCTCGAACATCCCCGACGCCGGGATCGAGTTCCGTAAGGCCGCGCTCGGTGTGGCAGTTGAACTGCTCGATGCTATCGGCAGTATTCCGGACGATCGCAAAACTGCTTTGCTTGCGGAAATCGAAGATCTGCAACCCGCTCCAGTGCCGGAGTTCGGCTTTAATATTGACAATGGTAATCCAGATGACAACAACGAAGGAGATATTCAGAATGACAATCAGTGAAATCATCAAAAAGGCCGCCAGGGGCGAGGAGCTCAACGCACTGGAAAAGGCCGAACTTGAACGGTTCGATCCGGACGCTCTTTCCACCAGAGCCGACAATGCCGAAGCGAAGCTCAAGGAGGCGCAGGAGAAGCTCGACGCCGCCGAACAGGAGAAGTTGACCGAAGCCGAACGCTACAAGAAGCGCGCGGAAGCCGCCGAAGCGAAGCTCAAGACCTCCGAAGAGGCCCGTCGGACCGCCGAAACTGAGCGCGATAACGCGAAAAAAGAACTCGCCGCGTTGATCCGCCGCAACCGCATCAGCGAATTGGCCGCGAAACACAAGTGCGAGGATGCGGACTATCTCGACTACCTCGCCGAAAAGAACGGCGTTGACCTCTCGGATGAGGCGAAAACAAGCGAGTTTGTCGAAAAGCTCAAAAAGGAACAGCCGAAATATTTTGCCGCCGACATTAAGCCGGGAGCCGGTCCCGCCGATCCGCCCAAAGGTCAGCCGGAGCCGAAACCGGAACCCGGCGACCGGATCGGCTCGATAATTGAACAACTCAACAATGCACCTGAAATTAAATAACCCAACCCAAAAAGGAGATAAAAATGCTTTACACTTATAGTTTTAACAACAAAAAACGGGATCTTTCAAACATTCTTTCGGAAGTTATTAAGGATGAACCGCGTTTTATCAGTAATTTCGGCACCGTGGCCGTGGCACACCAGCAGAAGCACGAGTGGCTGGAAGATCAGATTGCCGGCCGAAGCATCACCGCGACCAGCGTTTCCGGCATGGCCTGCACTGTCAGCGCCGCCGACGCCGCCAAAGTCAAAGTAGGTACTCTGCTGACCGTCAAGGATGATTCCGCGCTTTTCCGCGTCGCCTCCGTTTCCGGTACTACCGTGACGGTTGAACTGGCCGCCGCCAACGGTTCGAGCAAGTCCGCTCCGGAAAGCGGCGATGTCCTCAATATCGTTTCAACGCCGATGGCGGAAGCCACCAGCAACGGCGACGGCGAAGAGAATTATCATCAGTCCGTAACTGAATACAACTGCACCCAGATCTTCCGCAAAGAGATCATCCTCTCCGGTTCGGCACTGGCCATTGACGTCTATGGTGCGGTGGACAATCAGCTTAACCGGCAGACCGCCTTCGCCATGCAGGAGCTTACCCGCGACCTGAACCGGGTTGTGCTCTTCGGCCGCCGGGTCGAGGCCAACGGAACTACCCGCGGCGAAGCTGGCGGACTCTACTTTTTCGGTACTCAGGCTGGCGGACTGGCGATTGATGCCGCCGGCGCCCGGCTCGACAGTTATATCGTCAACGACGCCGCGCAGGCAATCCTGGGCGAGGGCGGAAATCCGACCCAGATTCTCTGTTCGCCGGGACAGGCCCGCGTCCTCTCCTGCGAGTTTAAAGACCGGCTTCAGATCCTCCGGTCCGACAACCAGCGCGGCGCGTATGTGGCGGTTATCGTCAATGAGGTAAACGGCCGCGGCATGACCATCATGGCCGACCCGGATGTGCCGGATACCGACGTCTGGGTGATCGATCCCGCCGGTTTCGGCCTCTCAAATCTCAAAGGACGCGCCATCAGCGACGAAGACGCTACGCCAAAAGGTTTTGACGGTGTAAAGCGCATGGCCCTCGGCGAACTTACCTTTGAGTTCAAAAACGCCAAACAGCGGCTCTGCCGGATCAAAGGAGTGATGCCGTCCGCCACCGCGCTCGCCGGGATTAAGGCTAATCTTGGCGCGGTAACTGTCGCCAACACCGAAGACAACCCGATCCCCACCAAGGCGGTAACCGAGTAACTCCTGATTCACAGGCGGCGGAGATGACGTCAAAGCCGCCTGAATCAGACAGGAGAATTGCAAAATGGTGAAAATCATCTCAATTCAGCGCATAGCCGGGCGCGGCGTTGTGCAGTTTGTCCGGAATGGAACAGCCACTGCGTTGCGCTTCGACGCGCGGTTGTCCGACGGGGAGGTGCGGAAGATCGTGGCGGAGCGGGACGGCGGCAGGAAGACAACGGAGAAGCGCAGAAATGTTAAGTCTCGAAAAAGCTGACGAATATTTCCAGCTGCATCTGCTGCGTGACGAGTGGATGGGCGCACCGGAAGATTCCCGCAAAGCCGCTCTCAATATGGCGGAGCAGGACATCAGCCTTGAACTCGGCGGAACGGAGCTGGACTATGCCGATATTTTTGCCGTCGGAGCGGTATGCGAGCAGGCGGTGTTTCTGTTGACCAGTCAGGGAGATGGGATTAATCCTGTTTCGGCGCTGTTGCAGAGCGAGAGTGTCGACGGTATCGGTTCGCGCACCTATCGCAGCCGGAGCAATCCGGCAATTTCAACCCGTGCGGAGCGTTTCCTGGAACATCTTCGGGGACGCCCCGGAGCAGTAAGAATAAGCAGAGGTTAACAAGAGTGGCCGGACATGGAGTCCGGCTTTTTTAACAATTATGAATCCCGTAGTAAAAACTTTAGATCAGCACAAAAAAGCCAATAAGGAAATCACCGCCACTACCGCAAATATGGCGGCAATCTATCGTCAGGCGCGCGAGTGGCTGAATAATCAGCTGCGCAAATTTGTTTTGTCGAAAGGTAATCCGTCCGAAGGCAAGTACCTGGTGGAGCTTATCAATGAGCTTGAACGCAACTACGGGAAACTTGAGGAATCATTCGTTGCGGAGATGAAGCGGGCGATCCCTTATGTGGCGGAAGGATACTACTTCGACGCACTCCATGACCTCGGTAATTCAGTGCTGGGAAAAATCGACAAAAGCAAAATAGAACTTTTACAGAAGGATGCGTTCAATCACATCGCGGGAATGACTCAGAATATGATCAAGTCCGACGTGGCGTTCATCCGGCAGGCCTCCGCCGATGTATTCCGGCTGGCCGGAGTCAACGGCATGACGGCGGAGCAGACCAAAGAGATGCTGCTCGGGAAAATCCTTACACGTCCGGAAAAGTTCCAGTTTGTCGATGCCGGCGGGCATGTATGGGACAACGAATCATACTGCAAGATGCTCTCCCGTACCGTGTTGCTCAACGCCGGACGGCAGAGCTATTTTGACGCCTGCGCCGCCAACGGCAACGATGTGGTGCGGGTGACGGTTTCCGGCAACCCGTGTCCGGCCTGTGCGGTGTGGGAGAATCGGTTGCTGTCGATTTCCGGCGCGACTGAGGGATTGCCGACCGTTGAGCAGGCGACTGCCGCCGGGTTGTGCCACCCGAACTGCACGCACTCGTTTGTAGCAGTCGGGGAATTCGCGCGCCAGGAGGATTTCTCTGCCGACGGCCGCCCGAAAGAGGGCGTCAACTCTCCCGGCAGGGAGGAAAAGGACAATCCGGAGGCGTGGAAAAAGTACCGCAAAAGCCTGAAACCCGAAAAAGCTAAGAAAAGCCCCTCCGCTGCGCAAAAACAGCAACCTGCGTCAACTACCCCGGCAACACCGAAAAAGCTATCACAAGCCACGGCTAAGCCTGCAAACGGTACTTCCGCAATGGTTCAGCCAAACCTGCCGCTGAATGGACCGGCTCAACCGGCGGCTCCGGCAAATCAGCCCGTTCAGCCCGCGAAAAAGGAAACTCCGGAGGAACACCGTGCCAAACGGCAGGCGCAGTGGGAAGCCGCTTACGATAAACGGCGCGACGCCTGGTATCAGCAGATCATCAAAGACGGCGGTTCAAAAGAAGTAGCCGGAGCGTTTGCCGATGCCTACACCCCCGCAATGGCCAAACTCGGCAAACCGCCGAAAATTGTTTCCACAAATGGAAGAGGCGGCTATTTCTGGGAAACAGATTCAAAGAAGGAATATATAAAAGTCGATATGAATAACGGGCACGCCGTTTCAACTGCACAACATGAATTTGGACATTGGCAGGATCGTCATTCCAGATTCCGCCGGATTAAACCGGGGAAATCCACTTGGGGAGACGTCGACATTGCGGCAGAAGAATTTAATAAAGCATGTGAAAACGATTGGAACGGTCTCAAAGAACGTGCCAGAACAAAATATAAAAGCAAACTCAAGGCTTTTGATGGCGTCATCTCACTGAACGGAGAACATCCTGAATGGAATACAGGCGACTATTTTCAGGAACTTTCCATACGATTGTTTGGTGAGCAGTATTATAACCTTGATACTGAAAAACGGTATATTCTGGCCATGTACAAAGACACTGTCGGCTCTATCACAAAAGCAAGATATGGGGCAGGACACAGCAGAAAGGAGTATGAAAGATCGTTTGGAAATGGAGAGGCATACGCCAACGCCGTAGCTGCATGGCTGCGAAAAGATATAGTATTCCAAGTTGATTTTCCTGACATCTGGAATTATATTGACAGGCAAATGAGGGATGCAAAATGACGGAAAATGATTTAGAAAAAATACTTGTGGAAAAATTTCCACACATTAAGTATGATGATTTTCTTGATAGAAAAGAGCATTTCCCTCCTGATGGATGGGATAAGTACTCAACTGTGGTTGCCACGGTTATCCGGGAAGCAACAGAGGTGAAGGATCTGAAAAAGAAATTACATGAAGCCCTAAACCCAGGATTCCTCATGTTTGAGTGTGGATATGCGATTTTAGATTGACAGCCAGCGATACTGTAAAAGAGTGTTGCACAGGAGATTGAAGATGATTACCCTGAAAGAAGCATTTAAAATCGCACAGGATTTTAACGGTAGCGGTATACCATTAAGCCGAATTGCGGATGAAACTGATGACTTATGGATTTTTTTATTGGATATGGATGGGGTCGTGATAGGTCGTCCGGCAGACATTGCTGTAGATAAAAAAACGGTCGTGCTTTTCGGGCAGAGCCTGAATTCATGACAGATGAACAGCTTGATGCGTGGGAGAACGCCAGACAGGTAGAGGTTCCGCAGGAATAACCCGGAGCTATCAGTTTTAAAGCCCGGCCTTTTACCGTCATAAACGGGCGGTAACGGCGATTGAATGTCTATCCCAAAGCTCCATGCTTGATTGCACGGGGCTTTTTTTACGCCCTGAAAACCGGAAAGGGAAAGGAGCGTGTTTTTCATAAGCTTACTTTTGCTCTCCGGGGATTAAAAAAAGTTACAAAATTGTAACTTTTGTGTATTGCTATTCCGGAAAATTTGTCGTAAATTAATATCCGGAAAGGAGAAACAAATGCACGCCGCACCGGAATGCTGGGGAAAATTCGATAAGTGTGGTCAGCCCTGCGAATATGCGGAGGCGTGCCGGCTCTGCACCGAAACCGAACCGGCCATGAACCGCCCGCTCTATGGTCAGGACTATGACAGCGTTGCCGGATGGGCGCCCGATCTCGCCGATTACAGCCACATTCCGGGCGATGCACCGGAGGAGGAAGAAGAGCCGACTTCCGCAACTCAGACCTCCGCCGATCTGGCCGGATTCCTCAATTTTATTCTGCATCTCGATGATTACACTCTGGGCATACTCGCCGAAATCATCGCCCCATCCCGCGAGGCTAAACGTTATTCCGTGGCCGAAATCGCCAGAATACACGGTATTTCCCGGCAGGGGATGCACCGGAAAATGCTCGACGTTGCCCGAAAATCGCCCGAACTCGCTGCACTGCTGGCCATGACCGTCAAAAAAATCCGCCGGGCAAGACGGGAGTTCACCGCACCACGCCGCAAAATAAGCAGTTCCGGTCAGATGGAGTTCCATTTCTGATGTTCCACTATACGGCGGCTCAAAAACAGGCATTGCGTCTGCTCTCCGGAGCGGCGCGGCATACGATGCTGTTCGGCGGTTCACGGTCGGGGAAAACCTTTGTCCTTTGCTGCGCGATCCTCGCACGGGCGGGGAAGGCTCCCGGCAGTCGTCACGCGATCATCCGGCGGCATTACAACGGCGTCAAAACCTCCATCGGGATGGACACGCTGCCCAAGGCGTTGCGTCTGCGGTTTTCCGGCTGGAAAGTCAGTTACAATCAAAGCGACAGCGTGTTAAGATTGGCGAACGGCTCGGAGATCTGGCTGATCGGCCTGGATGATGCGCAAAGAGCCGATAAGATTCTCGGCAAAGAGTTTGCCACGGTATATTTCAATGAGTGTTCCGAGCTCGACTATGCGAGCATACAGACCGCTTTGACCCGTCTCGCGCAAAATTGCCCGAAGATCCGTAACAAGGCTTTTTATGACTGCAACCCGCCCTCGAAATCGCACTGGGCGTACCGGCTTTTTGTGCAACATCTTCAGCCGATCGATCGAACTGCTTTGAGTAATCCGGACGACTATGCGGCGATGCGGATCAATCCGGAGGACAACCGCGAAAACCTGCCGGCGGGCTACATCGAGGAGACGCTCGGCGCTCTTTCGCTCCGTCAGCGCCAGCGGTTTTTGCTCGGCGAATGGCTGGATGATACCGAGGGGGCGTTGTGGAAACAGTCAATGATCGATGCCGCCAGAGTGGTCAATGCGCCCGATTTGGTGCGGGTGGTGGTAGGAGTTGACCCGGCTGTAACCGGAGGCGAAGAGAGCGATTATACCGGCATCGTTGCCGCGGGAATCGGCGTGGACGGCGATTATTATGTATTGGCTGACCGGAGCTGCCGGACCGATCCGCTCTCCTGGTGTCGGGAGGTGGTGAAGCTCTGCCGCGAATTTGATGCGGACCGGGTGATTGGCGAAGTTAATAACGGCGGCGACCTGATAGAAGGGCTGTTGCGCCAAATTGATCCGGATATTCCTTTCCGGGCGGTACGCGCTTCCCGCGGAAAGATCATTCGCGCTGAACCGGCGGCGGCGCTTTACGAAAAGGGGCGCGTCCACCACGTCGGAAGTTTTCCCGATCTGGAGGAGGAGATGACCGGCTTCGCCCCGTTGACGGCGACAAAAAGCCCCGACCGGATGGACGCTCTTGTCTGGGCGTTGACCGAACTCGCTAAAGGTGGACAGCGGTTTATTCTGGCATAAAAAATAACAGGAGAAATGATATGAAGCTATTGTTTATTGAATGGGAAGACTCTTGTCAGGGACGTGGGTGGGAACCAACAGAAAATTTTTGTCATACTCGTTCTATGCGTTGTTTTTCTGTAGGGTGGAAAGTGGCGGAATCCAAAGACAGTATCACTTTGGCACCACATGTTTCAGAAAAAAATCACCCCACTGCATTTTTTCAGTGCTGCGGGGTGATGACGATTCCCAAGCGGGCAATCGTTCGGAAAACGGCAATTACTTCCGCTCCCGAAAAGCTGATGACCGATTGATTTTTCCAGATAAATCACACCCCCGTCTGACAAGTTTTCGGACGGGATTTTTTTATCATTTTTTCATACTTTTTTTAAATTATCACTTGAATACTCTAAAATTAAGAGTATATTATAATTGTTGACCGGGAAAGCGGTCAGGTTTTTTGACAAGCCCGACAGGGCGGAAAGGAGGTGAGCCAGTGAGAAATGTGCTCCGGTGGATGTGGTTTCTGATCGATCCCAAAGGATGTCTTACCGAAACCACGACAAAAAAAGAGCGCGAGGCAATGGGAATAAAGTTTGACCGCTAACCCCAAAGTCTCACGCTAAATAAGAAAACCCGCCCCCCTTGAGGAAGGGGGCGGCTCTAATATAACGCAGAAAGGAGGAAAATCAAACGGAAACAAAGAAAAATGAATTGAAGCCGGGGGATATATGCCCGATGTGCGGACAGAAAATCCGCAGCTATACCACGTCTGAAAAAAGGAAAAAAGCGAGTCTTGCGGCTTTGGCAGCAAGAAAATCAAAAGGAGGCCGCCCCAAAGGAAGTAAGAATAAACCCAAACCAGAAATATAAAAAAAGTGGTCTGGAAATGCCAGGCACAATAAAGCACAATAATGAAGGTGCCCTTAAACGTGTACCAGACGTATACTGTATTTGACATTTTTTAGAAACGTGTTATAATAAAATTATCGCGACGCCAATCGCGATCACCGACAGTTTTCAGGAGTCACCAACTCCGGACGGTGTAAAACGAAAACATTTTTTTTGCCTTGATGATTTGAGCGTTTCGCGTGAAGCGGGTAACGGGTGGTGCCGACCTGCAAGGTGTTGGCGCACCGACCGCGGACGCTCTTTTTCTTTCAGGGCGGGAAAGGATCAGAAATGATCAGCAATATCTCCAACGCCGTGACCGTTTCCAACGGTCAAGTCACTACCTCCAGTCTTAAAATTTCCGAGGTGTTCGGCAAGAAACATTGTGACGTGCTTCGAGCCATCGAATCATTGCAAGTTCCTGATGGCTTCAGAAAACGCAATTTTGCGCTCTCTGAATATTCCTCCCAAAATGGCATTGGAAAAACGATAAAATATCCGATGTATATCATCACCCGTGACGGCTTCACGCTTCTTGTCATGGGCTTCACCGGAGCAAAGGCGATGCAGTTCAAAATCGCGTATCTTGAAGAGTTCAACCGCATGGAGGCTAAATTGCGCGAATTACAGGCCGCGCCGGTGCAGCCGGAACTGCCGCTGAACGCTCCGGCGGAGCCGTTTTCACCATTGAAGTATAAGGGAATCGAGGTAATCCCCGGCGGCGAACTGCGCATGAGGCTCGGCATAACCGAGGGACAGCTCGGCTTTTGGCTGCACAGGTATAATCCAATGATTGAGGGAGTGGACGTATTCCATATCAACGGCGTTACCGACAAACTGGCGTTCGCCATGCTGAAGTGCGGGTTTACCGTAAGCCCGAACATCATCAGCGTAACGCTGTACACCAGATCCGGATTCGTAAAGGCCGCGGCACGGTTCAAACCGGACCTTGTCCAGGCGGATTTTACCCGGGCAATGGCGGCCGCAACGGAAAAAGAGCTGCCGCTGCCAAGACTCGCACCTGATGTGTCGCCGGACAATTTCACTTTCCGTGCCGGATGGTTCGACCACGACAGTAAAACCACGTTCGGCGATACCGCCATCGTCAGATTCTGCCGGGAACTGCTGAATATGGGGTATGACCCCTCCGGACTTTTAAGCGAGTTCTACGCCGCTCACACCGCGGCCGCCATGGGTGGCAAAATACTCGATATTTTGTACACAATTACCGGAGATGTGCTGGAAAACAGCTCTCTTCTGGCCGCAACGTCGGCACGGATGAGGATAGAAAAAGCTGAAATGGCGAATGTATCGTTTCATGCGGACGGGACTGTTGCGGGGTGAGTTATGGAACGGATTGATTTTACAATTATCGATGAACAGGTGATTTTTATGTATAAAGGCGCGATCGTAAAAGTGGACTTCAAGAAATTCAATCCTTACGACAAGCCCATTGGCGGCATAATGCGTGCCAGCGGCATTCTTGTGATGATAAAAGGAGAGAAATAAAATAAGTAGTATTGACAACGGCGTTTCCGGTAAAATGGAGACGCCGTTTTATGTTTTACACTGACATCATTATTGAACAGCCGGACTCGATTGTCGACGGCAAACAGCAGTACACCCGCATTCCGGCTCGCGGAAGGGTTATCGATTTCTCTCAGCGCGATATTGATTACTTCGGCACGATTCAGGACGGGAAAATTGTCCTCGTCGCCCCGCCGGATATTCCGCGGCTGCCCGGACGGATTGTCGCGGACGGCATTACCTATGACCTTAAATCCGTAAAAATCTGCCGCGACCTCTCCGGCAAGTTGCGCGGATGCCGTTGCGCGGTGGTGTAGTTATGAAAATAACCATGCAGATTGACCTGAGCAAATTACGGCGAGGCGTAAACGCAACGCTGGCGGATATACCACGGCGCACTTCTGCCGCACTGAACGAAATCGCCAACGAGGTGGCGGGAGAGGCACAGGATCTTGCGCCGTTTAAGGAGGGACATCTGACGGAGAGCATACGCGGAGAAGTTGCACAGGATGATGCTGGCAAGTCTGCCGCTGTAATCTACATCCCCACTAATCACCAGGCCGCGTCTTACGCAATCAAAATGCACGAGGAGACCTACAATCTCGGCCAGGGATCACTGGCTAAACAGCAGCGTGTGGGAAAGCAGGTTGGGCGGAAGTTTATCACCCGCGCCATGGAAAATAAAGTCGGCCGGATCCGGCGGATTATCGAGTATTACTTCAGGGAGAAATAACTTATGGATGTCATTACAATTGAGCGGGATTTCACCGCATGGGTGGCGGAAAAGCTGAAACTGGAAGTCGATAAAGGCATTTATCGCGGCGGAATTCCTGCCGGCATTGCTTCAGGCGTGGGAGTATTGTTCGGATCGGAGATTCCTACGCGCGGATTCTACGGCTTCCGCCCCCGCAGCTGGAATGCGCAGATTCTGGCGAAGTTCGATAATCGGGACGCGGCAATGGTACTGCTGTCCTGCCTCAACGGGTTGTTTCCGCAGGCGGACTTTATTTTTGGCGATACCAACTTCCGCTACATTGAGCCGCAGGGCAGTTCCGAACCGTACACAGTAGAGGAGGGCGGCAGAGTAAAAACATGCGTGAGTTTTAACGTTATCCTTTCGGTATTGACAACCGGAGTACAGGTAAACAAACAATAATAACCACAAAGGAGATTTGGTAAAATGGCTAAAGTTTTAACACAGGCAGAAATCGACGAATTTATCGGGAAGCTTCAACTATATAAATATCTGTGCTCGGTAGGCGGTACTCAGCTTGGACCGCTTAAGAGTGCGCCGAAGATCGAAGCTGATACGGAACTCAAAGACATTACACTCTATGAAACCGGCAGTGATCCGCAGGCGAGCATCCTGGTTAAGAATAACGTAAAACTGACTCTGGAAGTTGGAGACGTTGATGCCGCCGTAGCCATGCTGGAAGCCTTCAAAAAGGGCGACAATGTGTTTGACAGCGCCAAGAAGAAGGAAATTACCCTGGTTCCGATCACGAGTGATGCGGAAGCTAAGACGATTACCTTGTCGAACGCCTATCTTCAGCCCGGGCTGGCTCACACCCTTGAAGATGGAGACGATCCCAACAGCGTCACCTTGACGTTTATCTGCCGTCCTGACGCGACAACCGGCAAAACATTCACCTATGGAGCCGGCGAGTAATGGCAAAGTATTTTCCAAAACTCACCCAGACAGAGGTGCGTATTGATACCGCCGGCGGCGATAGCATCATGGTGCCTATGCTGCCGGTTAAATATATCGGCGATTTCGAGCGAATAAGGGACGGACTTGTCAAAGCGCAAACGCCTGAAGATTGCGAGAGACTCCGTAAAAAGATGGTGGAGCTTGCAAAAAAGGTCATGCCAAAAGAGACTTGGAGTAATCTTTTGCGCTTTGACCTTGTAAAGCTGGCGGAGCTGATAGCATACCTGTTGTACGGAGATGATGACGATGAGGCTAAAAAAAAACCGGACAATCCGCCGAACGGGAAGTAGATTATGACTTTATCGCAGTCCGTATTATGTATGCCTTTGGTTGGAGCATAGACTATGTGCTTGGACTCACGTTTCCGGTGTTTATAGGTCTGTATGAATTAACTCATACAGCGAGACTTGATGCAGCGGTGGATTGCATGTACATCCCGTATGCGGCTGCCAAGTACGGCAAAAAATGCGCTGATGCGCTTTTCAAGGAGTGCGGCGGGGTGTTTGTTGATAAAAAGACCGACACCCCGTCCGCTTATACAGATGATGATATGCTTGCGGCGCAGGCGAGAATGGATGCTATAATTCAAAAAAGGAAGGAGTGCGGGGGTGGCTTATAATTTAGGTGTTATGGAGGCATCGGTTGTCCTCAACTCAAAAAGCTTTGAGGATAATCTGAACCGCCTGCCAGACAAAGCAGAAAATACCTTTAAGAAGATTGCCAGCTATGCCGCCGCTTATTTGTCCTTGCGGCAGATGTCGCTCTATCTGGCCAACTCTGTCAAGGCTTATTCAGACCTTGAAGAAGCAGCCAGCAAATTCGAGGTTGTCTTTTCGGGATTGGTGGAAAAACAGAGAGAATATGTAAATCTCCTTAAAGAGCAGGCTGGCGCGAGCAACTATTCCGCGATGAAAATGCTAGGAGACACCGGTGACATCCTTACCGGCTTTGGGTTTGACCGTGAAATGGCTCTGGATATGTCATACCTGGCTGCTCAGCTCGGCGCAGACCTTGCCAGTTTCGCCAATTATGCAGGCGGAGCAGAAGGGGCCACATCAGCACTTACCAAGGCTATGCTGGGAGAAACAGAGGCGGCTAAAGCGTTGAGCATTGTAATCCTCCAGGAAGATGAAGAGTACAAAAAGCTCATTGCCCAAGCTCAGGGAGCTGGTGTTGCGATAGGTAATACCGATAAGGTGTTTGTTGCAAGCAACGAGCGGCAAGCCAAGGCGGTTGCGGCGTTGGCAATGGCTTATCAGCAGTCGCCTAATGCCATAGGAGATTTTGTCCGAACTCAGGACAGCATAGCGAACCAGGCACGCATAACCTCAAACAACATGCTGACGCTTAAACAGAACATCGGCGCAGGCTTGAGAGATGATGTTGCCGAATCAATGGCGGTGTTTAATGCCTTTTTGCGAACGTTGAACAGCCTGAGTCCTGAGACGCTGGGATTGTCTATCCGATTAGGAGCACTTACTGCCAGCGTTGCTGCGTTAGCGAAAATAGGCATACTCAAATCCGGAAACAATTTTTTGTCCGGTCTGTTTTCCGGTGGAGCTGGCAAAAAACAAAAAGCTGATGCCGAAGCTGCGATTGCCTCGGAGCGCAAGTTACAGGCCGAAGCCGCCAAAACCGCCGCAGTGCTTGAGCTTAAAAATAGACTGTACGAGGAATCTCTGGCTAAGACCGAACTTACCAATGCAAGAAAGGCAAGAGAGATAGCACAATCCAATTACAATAACGTTGTGGCCTCTGGCAAATTGCCGATTGCGGGAAAAGAGAATCTCGCCAAAGCCAATAATGCGGTTGCTCAGGCAGAGGCTAAGGTTGCCAGTGCAAGTGCGGCAACCACTGCCGCCACTCAAACGCTTACAGCGGCAAATTCTGCTCTTACTGTCGCCACAAATGATGACGAGGCCGCAGCAAAAAAATCAGCACAGGCAACAACCGTGATGGGCCGGGCCAAAATAGCGGCATCAGGGGCAGCCAAGGCTCTTGGTGCGTCTATTAAATCGCTCTTAGCCTCACTAGGTCCAATCGGTGTGGCTATGTTGTCCATTGGGGCATTATTGTCTATAATAAGTGCCCAGGAACGCAAAGCCAGAAACGAAGCTCAAGGGCAGATAAACATTGCCCAGAAGCAGGCGGACGCGGCTAAAGCTCAAGCCAAAGCCAACGCCGAAAAGAGGCAGGAAGATCTCAAACACATGGAGCGTTTGCAGGAGCTGTCAAAGTATGAAAAGCTCAACGCCTCAGAACAGGAAGAGGCGCAGAAGCGTATCGCCATACTTAAAGAACGCTATAAGGACCTTGGCATTGAACTTGACGAAACCACCGGAAAGCTGAATGTACAAGCCGAGGCGTGGGACAGACTTACTGAAAAACAGCGGGAGCAGGCATTATTTGATGCTACACAAGAGGCGGAGGCACTGGAAAAACAAATCAACTCAAAAGCCAACGGGATATCTTTGATGCTAGGTCAGCGTAGGCTTGCTGGTGATGATTTTTACAAACGCAATAATCAGATGCTCAGGCTAGAAATGGCACAGGAGGCACCGCTGGAAGACCGGCTGGCCACATATCAGGAGTTACACAATGAAGCTCTGGAGTCCAACGATGAAGAGCTCGCCTCGAAAATGAAAGACCTGATCAAAGACACTGAAGAGCTTATTAAAGTGCGCGATCGCGGATATGCCATAATCAAAAGTTCCAATCCTCCGGAAGCAGACGGAGTAGAAAAAAACAAAGCCGAAATAGATAAATCTTTTTCAGAGGAGGAAAGGTCCTATGGGGACTACCTTGCTAAACGTGAAAAGGAGCGTTATCTGGCCGGAGTAGACAGGAAGCTTGATGAACTGGAAAGAACAGGCGCACAGGAACAATACCAGACTATGCTTAGCGGTCTTGTGGATAAATACAATAATGAGCTTGGTGTGCTTAAAGAGGATTATCGCAGGACTATTGACAGTGCCAAGCAGGACGGAGTTATGAGTGACTCTGAGCGAAAAGCAATTGCTGACGCGAGGCGTAAAATTGAAGAAACTCAATCCTTGGCGGACAGGTACGCCGATAGAGCCATGCGGCAGTCAGCAGAGCCGACAATGGAGGCGGCCAACGCTACAGTAGCCTTTTCCAGCGAAATCTTGTCTGCTATGCTCGGTGCTACGACGCCACAGGAAGAGACAGCGGAGAACACCAAACAAATGCGCTCAATCCTGCAACGCATGGAAAATAAAAATTCCGGATCAGGCTTAAAATATGGAGAATGAAGCGTTATGAAAATATACAGAACACAGGACGGAGGCGAATCCCGCAACGCCTCGCAGATATGTACACAGGCGGAAATCGTATACCTTGTAACTGATGTTACCGACAAAGACGCTGCCTTTGACTTGGTGTTTTCAGAGATGCCGCAGCAGTACAAAGGACTGCCTTTTAAAGAGGTGCGGTTTGATCAGTTTGTCGGGGATAAAAACGCGCAGTTTAGCGTGATTTATGGGCAGAATAACACCTCAAGCAACACCGACAAAGAGGAAGGCGCAGTAACCGCCAACTTTGACTGTTCCGGTGGATCCGTGCGCGTTGTACACGCTATCAGTCAGCGTTGTGCCTACGGCGATGTTGATGCCGGAGGTGCGGTAGGATGGAATGGAAAATCAGGAGCTGATTCTGAGATAAAAGGTGTTGAGGTGCCGACCGCCAACATGAGAAAAACGTATCGAAAGTTGATACGGGCAAACCGCCTCACTACCGCATACGAAGATAAAATCAGCAGCTGTGTAGGAAAAGTCAACAAAAGCAAATTCAAAGGCCGAGACAAGGGCGAAGTGATGTTTCTGGGTGCAAGCTATACCGCACCGGAGAACAGCTCGGACAAGGTCTGGGTATCGTTTAATTTTGCTATCCGTCCGAATGAAGACAAAATAGTTGTAAACGGTATATCGTGTAAAGGCGGAAAAGAGGGATGGGAAGTCATCAGCTCAATTGACAAGAGCGTGGTGGATGAAAATGGCGTACCTGGATCTGCAATCAGCGCGATCCATATTTCGCAGGTAGCAGAATACGCCGATTTTTCGGTATTGGGATTATAAGGAGAGGCGTAAATGGCGTTTTTTCCGCACGTAAATCCTGGCGATCCTGTAAAGCCCAGCACACTGCTGGAAAACAATATCCGTGATGTTGTCAACCAGTTCAACGCCACCGGTGAATTGCCGGTAAGCCGCGGAGCTGCCAACTCATACCGCTTACAGTGCTGGAACAACAACGATTACGTTATTCCGGCAGGAGCATCTGTCGAGATAGTGGAGGAAACAGCATGGTTGACCAATGGAATTCCTGCTATAAAATTTGCTTCTACAGACGCAACCGTGTGGGGCGTGGCAGAAGCAGCAATAACGCCAGGCAGTATTGGTTCTGTATTGTTTGGCGGAATTGTCTATTTGTCAAGCCTTATTAATGTGGGACGTTATGTTGTACCCAGCGGTTATGGCGGCTATAGTTATTCGGACGAGGGATGTCTTATAATCGGCCAGATAAACGGCAGATCTATTGCCATGCTTGGACAGCAATCTACGCCGCGATATTTATTTGGTGTAAACGTGATTCTGGGTGTCGACGCAGATGGCAAAACGCATACTTACGCCAATATTTACAGGGTGCCGGAGTGGATAAAAGTATTTGGTTATACAAAGGCATCTCCTTTGATTCCAACGGTTATTGATATAACAGAAGCATTAGCTCAGGGTAGCGTCGAAATTGGCGTAAAGATAGTGGGAAATGATAATGAAGATATTACAGTGGGAAATCCTGTATGTCAATATGTGATAAACGGTTCACAGGGTAGCAGGCCATTACAGCCATGGGCGAAATTTGCAACAATTACAATGTCCAGCACGGCCGGTGCTAAAGTTAGTGCAATTCCATACAATAACGGCGTTTTTGATATTGATGGATTTAGCGGTGTTCCATCATGTTGGTCATATTATAATAATGGAGAGATAAAAATTGTTTGTCCCGAAACGTATGCTATCACACCCAATATTCATGGTGATGTCCCGCAAGCAATATTTGATTATGTTGATAACTATATCTTGTATTGTGTATTAAGCTACAACGATGCGGATTCAACTTATTCTGCGGCATGGCAATGGTCAGATATAACCACAATGACAAATACTGAAATGTATATTCCTGTATTATATAATTACAACGATGATAAAATGACGGCGAAGACTTCTTTTAATTTTTTTGCTTATTATTTATTGTGAGGTACACATGGGATGGAGTGATTATGGTTATCCGGAGATAGACAGGAATAGTTTTTGGAAATGTCTGGCTGGCATATATATGGCTATAAATGAGCGTTATTATGGATTTAAAATTGACTGGTGGCTACCTGAAAGATTCAGTCCTTTATATACTGGCGATTTAGACATTAATCAAGATATTAGATTGGGGAGTTGGTTTTTTTATGAGATTGAAAGGTTAGAAAATCAAATACAAAAACTACTCACCTCAGAAAATGTAGGAGTAAAATTTATTAAATCATGGCAGGATAATCTTTTTATAGATGAAGGCGATGGAATGTCGTTAAATTCCGATGCTATTATAATATGGGAAGGTCTTCCTGAATTGTTAGGAGAAGATATTATAACTCTAGATTCAGTTAAAAATCATTCACAGGTTGTTCCGTATTTTCAACAGAGATATCGTATAATTAATCTATTGAATCGTATTGCTGTTGAACCTGATTATGATCCGCGATTTTATATAACAGAGGAGTGTGGAGACGGTTCCACCCCAATTAGATATGAAAACGCCGAGGCCGCGTGGAATGCGGCAATAGAAGATTTTAGAGCAAAAAGTATGCGATATGAGAGCGGAATAATAATGACAGATGATGGCGCGTATGGTGCGAGATTGACCAGAACAAGTTATTACGAGGCAGTCTATAACTCCGACCGTGCCCCCTTTAATATCCAGCCTATCGGCTCTCAATCGTGCGAGATGTGGTTTTATGCTTATTGCGCGAGCGGAAACAAGTTCGCTTCACAGCAATATAAAGAAGGCATAAACCGCAAAAATATAGAATCGCCTTATCATATAGAAAATGAAAACGGCGTAACTCTGTGGAATTATCATTTTTTTGGACAGGTCCCGCAACAACCACCCGCTGATAATATACTAAGGCAGTGTCAAATAAAAGACAGTCATATTCTATACTATCCGGATTTTGAATTTAAAGCACAGGAGTAGTTTGCCTCCTGTTGACAATGCGTGAAATGTTGAAGGAGAGTAAACTATGCAAAATATAATCATGTACGTTTCTGCTGCCGAAATGGTTGGTGAGGTAAAAGATTTTGCCGGAGCGCAACCGGCAACTCCGCCTGCATTTATGATAGGCGTAGAGGCCTTGCTAAAAATGCGCCTCTTTGCGGAAAGCGAAGGTGACAGGGCTTATCCTGTTGATGAGCTGAACCAGCTGTCAGGGTGGCGTTTTGTCATGGACTCTGACTTTGACTCTGCTACGCCGGTGAAACTCGAAGCCGATAATGCCAATATTACCGTTACCACAGTAACCGATGAAGCCGGAGGCTCCAGTCGGAGCTATACCGAGGTGGCTATCCCGATGCCAAATATGAACACGATTGAGCTTGCAGAATATCTGGCTGCCCAGGAGCAGGTAACGCTTACCGGAGAGCTGACTGGATATGACGCTAACGGTGCGGTTGTCTTTTGCGTGCAGGTAAAAAATTTTACCGTGCGCAACAGGATCACTGCGTCAGGGACTCCGACAAACGTCGAAGATGAATATCTGACAGCGGCGCAGACACGCGCGATTGTCGCCTCCGCTCAGCTGCCGGACAAGTGGCCGGTTCCGGTTGAACCACTGAAATATACCGGTACAACCGGATATTATGCCGAACTTCTCAATCCGGGCGACACGGTTAAAAGCGTTTACAACGTATTTGACTGCGGCATGGCCGGAGTGAGAATTTTCAGCGCCAATCCCGCCGTCTCCGGCAATATAACCGTAAAAATCAATCACCAGAACTTTTCCTTCTTTATCGATGGTGAAGCACAGTGGGTGGAAATGGTATTAAATCAGGCGGTCGACGGAGTTCTGACTGTCGAGCTGGTCAAAGGGCTGAGCGATACGGATGGTTCGCCCGTATCAATCCTGATCACCGCGGCAACCGTTTCCGGCGCAATGAATATATCTTCCACTGCAAGAACCGCTAAACAGATCGCCGCTAAACCACTGCTCTATTCCGATACTCTCAGCTATTATCACCTGCTGGATGATAACTATCTGATTGAACCATGTTACCGTGCGGAAAACCTTACCGCCGTAATACTGAAAGTCAGATCAGCCAATCCGGAAATCTCCGGTAATGCGGCAGTCAAAATAACCGTAGGCGAAGCCGTCAAAAGCGCGGTTATTCCGATCGGCACGGAAGATACTGCTGCGGTTGTTACGCTGGACGCTCCGGCGTCCGGAGTAATTAAAATTGAGCGTGATACAGCAAGTTCAGACGACACTTTGAAAGACGGCAGCGCAACCGTTTCCGTTATTATCCGTGACATTCAATACAACTATGTGGAGGAGTAAAAATGCGTTATATAAAGAAGATAGATGATAATATAGTTGAATATATCGGCCCCGCTCTCGGCGGCGATAAGTGGTACACAGAAAAAGGATGGTTGCCATACAGCGGCGATCT
>CALXXL010000009.1 GCA_944392655.1 uncultured Victivallaceae bacterium | reverse complement strand
ATAAGGAGGCACATGAAAATGACAAAACTTATAAGACCTCAAACCGTGAAATTAATTGCCAGACTTCTGAATCCACTTACTATCATATATATACAGTAATATTCATGCGCTGTACAAATTAGATATAGATCCTCAATCTGCAATATTCATGCCATTTTTGCAATATAATTTGCATTTCTAATATGTATAATGTTTGAAAAATATCATCCCATCTGCTATATTGTTACATAACATAACCGGAGTTACAAGAACAATGATTGAACGATTCATATTAAAAGATTTGGTTGCCTGGCAAAAATCTCCTTATCGCAAACCGTTGATCTTACGCGGAGTACGTCAATGTGGAAAAACGTGGATTCTAAACGAATTCGGCAAACGCTATTTTGAAAATACCGCCTACTTCAACTTTGAACGTCAGAATCTTTTAGGTGAAGTGTTTTCTGGAGAGCTTGCCCCCAAACGAATCCTGTTTGAACTCGGCACTTTGGCACGTCAGAAAATTATCCCCGGTAAAACGCTGATTATTTTTGATGAAATTCAAGCTTGTCCGCGAGCGTTGACTGCGCTTAAATATTTTTGTGAAGAGACTCCGGAATATCATATCACTGCCGCAGGTTCGCTATTGGGAATTGCGCTAACCGCACCGGATGGTTTTCCGGTTGGCAAAGTTAATTTCCTGGAATTAGCACCGTGCAGCTTTGCAGAATATCTGCAAGCGGCGGATTCATCGCTGTTTGAATACACAAATTCAATTGTTCTGCAGGAACCGATTCCAGGAATATTTGAAGAACGTTTGTCAAAATATTTGAATGAATATATGACTATTGGCGGCATGCCGGCAGTAGTTGACTCTTATCTAACAGATCACGATATCAATCAGTCGGAAAATATTCAGGAAGAAATTTTGAAAACCTATGAGCTCGACTTTTCCAAACACGCGCCAATAAAAGATATACCAAAGCTTTTCCTGTTGTGGCAATCAATTCCGCAACAATTGGCGCACGAAAACGCCAGATTCATTTATGGCGAGGTAAAAAACGGAGCGAGAGCAAAAGATCTGGAAGATGCGTTACGCTGGCTGGAAAGCGCCAATTTGATTCACCGTATCACACGAATTGAAAAGCCGGAAATTCCACTTATTGCCTATGAAGATCGCAAAAGTTTCAAACTGTATCTTGCGGATGTTGGCTTACTTCGGAAATTGGCACAAATCCCGGCTTCATCGATTCTGGTAAATCCGGATATTTTCCGGGAATATCGTGGACGGCTGGCAGAAAATTTCGTGCTTCAGCAGTTATCCGCCCTGGGAGTTTCCCCCATACACTATTGGACCAGTGGCAACATGGCGGAAGTAGATTTTGTGATACAGGATAACGCTGATGTGCTGCCGGTGGAAGTAAAATCCGGATTGAATGTCAAGGCAAAAAGCCTTAAAGTCTACCGGGAGAAATACACACCGCCCCAGGCGCTCCGTTTTTCTATGCAGAATCTGAAATTAGATAATGGGTTGCTGAATATCCCATTATACCTGATCCATCGCTTTCGCGATCTTCGGCAGACTGACAGAATAACTAACCGGAATAGCACCCCATGCGGTGAATAATATTTTCTTTCCCGACCCCTCTCCGTCCGGGTTGTAAAAACCAACATAAATGCTATATTTTTCAGTCTTCAAATTATCAGGGAATCTGGTTGATTCCCGGTTTGGAGATTGGCTGATTAGCATTTAAAATTTCCCCATTCCTTCCCCGCGGAAGTCGATTTTCCCCATGTTTTCCCCAAAAATTTGGAGTCGGCAATCTGCGCAAGGAGTGCTATAAAGTGCCAAACTTGACCGGAAGTGAATAAAAAATGGAGTTTTTTGAGGTTTTTTTCAACACAAAAAAACTCCCGCCACCTCCACCATTTTTAAGCTCAAAATCGTGGGATATCCCATGTTTTTTAATAGTCAATCTTATGCGGCACAAAGCAATCAACTCTGCTGCGACAAACGGTTATTCTCCCCATTGGGCATGGTATTTCCTGATCCTACGGGAAACCGTCTGCATATCGGAACGGTATAAATATTTATTTTTCAAATAAAATTCCGCAAGCGATGTTAAGATAGCGGCGTCGGCCTTATTAAAACCTTTACCGTTGACATGCTTTGCCCGGCCATTCTGTTTTTCGTCTCCAGTCTGATTGCTATAAACCATCAACAGGTGGTCTATATCCTCATGCTGATAAACTTTTTCTTTTTCCGGCAAAGCTTCGCTGAATCCGGCGGAAACCGGTTCGTGGGCTTCCGGTTCCGGTGCAGTTGTTATTTTTATTGTTTTCTTCTCCTGCAATTGTGCCAGATAGTTCAAAATCTCCTCCTCATATTCCCGGGGAATGCGCATTAAGATTTCCGGCTTGGCAGACATGGGCTTCTCCAGCGAGTTATAGAACTCCAACACGGCGTCATCCAGAATCACATCTTCACAGTAAAGCATGCGATCCATCCGCAGATTTGCCAGACTCCGGCAGCGCGACAGGGCAGTATACAGTTGACCATGAGCAAAACATCCGTTGCCGAGTTTAATATAAACCCGTTCCAGACTCATCCCCTGCGATTTATGAACAGTAATTGCATAGGCAAGTTTCAGTGGTATTTGTAAGAATGTCCCTACCTCTTTCTGACGGATCACCTCTTTTCCGCTGATATGATCGACCTCCAATTCATATTCGCATTCTGTCCATTTAGATGGCTGCACAACAACCTCCCTGCCATTATCCAGCAGAACATAAACTGCTGGGAATAGTGTATTTTCAATTTTGCTTACCGTGCCGACATCTCCATTTACATAAAGAAACTCCCCATCCGGGGCACGTTTATTATTAAGCAGCATCACCCGTGCCCCCGTCTTCAATTCCAGGATTGGCGAAGTTGGATAATCGCTTTCCTTGAATTTTCCGGTTACGATCGCCTGAAATACAACCTCTTTGCCATCAATTTGCTCTTTACAGATTGTATTGAATATCTGAGCCTCGCGGTTAGTCGTACATAAAAAGACTGGCGGTGCATCCGGTTCCGGAGCGCACACACACTGTTGATTCAGAGCTTCGAGTGCAGTAACTGGCGACTTCCCATTGATCTGAATCAGTGGTTCCAGATATGTTCCGTGCCGGATGGAGTTGAGAATAGCGAGAAACAAGTGATCGTTCTGCTGTCTATGAACAGTTTTCAGGAATACATTTCTGAAATTCGCCTCACGCCATACGCTGGATTGGAATGCGAAAACGCCTCCGAGTTGTGCGATCAGATAGTTCTCCTCCATTTCGCTTTTGACCACCGGCGGCAGTTGAAAAAAATCTCCGACAACGATCACCTGTTTTCCGCCGAAAGGTCTATTTCTGCTGTTGCCGTGAGCGAGAGATTTCAATCGATAATCAACAGCCCACATGGTATCGCTGCGGACCATAGAAATTTCGTCGATGACGATAGTCTTGACTTTGCGAATCATCGCGCGTCGTTTTTTACTTCCGATCTCCTCCATAGATTCAGGGGTCAATAGTCCGGATTTAAGCATAAAGAAGCTGTGCAGTGTAGCGCCCTGAACGTTGATTGCGGCAATACCGGTAGGCGCCAGGAATACGCATTCGCGGGTACATCGAGCGCGGAACTGGCGGAGGACGGTAGATTTACCTGTTCCGGCCTCTCCGGTAAGAAAGACATTTTTACCGGATAGCATCAATTGCAGCGCCTGATTCTGCTCCTCCGAGAGTTTTATATCATTAAATTCACTCATTACAATTCTCCCGGCATTCCGTGTAAACATCTTTCTTCTGCGCCGTCATGATATACTGAATTATAAATACCCATCTTATTCTCCTGAGGTTATCCATTACGCGAAGAATAAGCTAGCCCTCCCCCTACGACACAATATGTCAGAGCAAGAGATAATAGAATTAATTATTGCCTGCCATTCCTATTTTAAATTAACTTTTTGCTGTGTTAAAAATCTATATTTTTTTGTGTTTTTAAACTGCTTAAGCGATAGAGATAAAATTTATAAACTCATGCCGGTAAATTTTTATGACAGGTTGAATTTTAATGAAAGACATTGATGTTTGGTACTGATGTCATCGAACTGCAAATTTGCCGGGATATGAGCTTTTTCATGCAGAAGGGCTTGCAAATCAAGCATCATACGGGATATTGAAACCCGGCTTATAACATCAGGATACTTCTGAGTCAAAAGAGATATAATATCTTTATCTACGACCGAACCAATTATATTTGTCCCGGATGCGACAATATCCGGCAGCCATTTCTGGGCAAAGCCGAGTTTGCAAATATCGATATAGCAGCTGGTATCAGAAGCGAGAGACAAATTTACCTGAACGCTTGCAGTTATTTCCGGTTTAGAATTACGCAGAACGACATCTAATTTTATCAGTCCATCCTCAGTAATTTCCATATTGGTCAATCTTGCCAGATTTTCCAATCCAGAAATATCTTTACCAATACTTACGAATTTCTGCAAATCCTGTGAATCTATCTGAATATGTATCATTTTTCAATGGATTACTCAATTACAAATTCATTATAACAAGATCAATTATAAACAATACTTGAAAAGTCGCTACAGACTATTAATGACAAATCTTCACGGCTTGGGTTGCTGATTTTTACTACTCTCCGTGCGTGATTCATTGTCACATCATCATAGATATTTCTTACTAATCTCCCGTTCGCAAAATCATCCTTTTTATTGGCAACCAATTCAACTAATATGTTGTGAATACAATCTCTCGCCTCTTCTGTTAAACTATAATCATTATCTTCACACTGTTTCACAAATATGCCCAGCAATTCATCTGCCGAATAATCTGGAAATTCGATAAATGTATTAAATCTTGATCTTAAACCTGGGTTTGATGAAAAAAAATGATTCATCGGTTCTGTATATCCAGCAACTATCACAACCAAGTCATCTCTGTAGTCTTCAAGTGCCTTAGTTAATTCAGTAAGGCATTCCCTGCCATAAGAATCACTGTGTTCATTCTCGGTAATACTGTAAGCCTCATCGATAAAAAGAACTCCACCTTTAGCTTGTTCGATTATTTTCTTTACTTTGTGGGCAGTTTGTCCCTGATATCCAGCAATTAAATCGGTTCTTGAGGCTTCAACAAAATGTCCTTTGGACAAAAGACCTATTTTATTGTAAATCCGTCCAACGATTCGAGCGACCGTAGTCTTTCCAGTACCCGGCTTCCCAGTAAAAGCAAGATGCATTGTACCTTTGTTGGAATAAAGGCCTTGCTTCTCTCTAAGCACTTGAATAGTTTTAAAATTAATTAAATCATTTACCTTTGATTTTACATCTTTCAAACCAATAAGTTTATTCAACTCATTAATAAGCTCCTCAAGTGAAGCTGTATTGTTATCATCCGTAATATCTTTATCTTGCGCGGAAAGAATATAATGATAACCATAAAATTTCATTATACTATCTTTCAATGCATTAGCAAGCCGTTTCAAGTTTTTCGATGCACTCTCTGACTTTATGATATTTGATATGAGACTAATTAAATATACCGTTGATGAATTATCATATTCTTCTACAATGGCAGAAGCAGATTTTACAATCTCACCACATGAATAAGTAACAGCATCTAATTTTGAGGCATAATCCAATAATTCTGTTTTAAAGACATTGTCTTCCATTTAAATAACACCCAATATGCTTAAGCAAAGTTGAATAATAGTACAAACCACAGCTCCACTTGCCACTATATAGGCATACTTTATTTTATTGCAGATGGTGTTTTTTTCTTCTATAAGCAATTGTGTTTCGGTTTGCGTTTTTATAATACTCTGAAGAGTTTCGTTTTGCTTATCTAAAGATTTATTAAGACGCTCTATGTCTGATGAGATACTCTCACTTTTCTGCCATAGTTGATCTACATCATTAATATGTTTGAGCATTTCAATCTCTTCTTTAAATTTTCCAAGCACTTCAATGGCCTGGGTATGCTGTTTTACAAGTTCTTTAATAGCTCTTCTGTCTTCTTGCTCTTTTTTACTGACCTTTTCTGCTGCTTTTATTGCCATAACAATTGCAGAAATATAATCTTTATCAAGAGATTCAAATAATTTATATACCGTCCCAAACTCATCGATAAAATTGTTGCATAAATCATTAAACCTAATTAGATAATTTTGGATTTCTCCAATTGTTTCATTCAGCTCTTCTCCAGTAACCTTATGCGAAAATACCCCAAAAGACGTATTAGCAACAGTAGTAAATTCAATATCATCTTTTTTAATTTTAGTATATTTTTCTAGATCCTTTTTTGCCTCTTGGAAATCATATTCTTTAATCACAAGAGTTGTTGACTGCGTAGGTTCATTCATTGCTTCTTCTGCCACTGTAAGTTCATTCACTGCTTCTTCTGCCACTGTAAGCTTCCTCCATCACTGTAGTAAACTATTAAGATCATTATCTGCTTTGCGAAGTGCTTCGCTGTTCTCAGTAGCACCTCCATCATCCATTGAATCATTGAGAATTGTATTTATAGATTTCTCTATAACATTTGCGGCCTCATGATGCCGCTCGCGAATATCTCGAATAGCTGATTCTTTTGCATTATAAAACTCGGTCGCTTGAGCGATATGCATTTCTGTAGAATAAGCGCCTGACGTCTTAAACATATCCTTTTTATTTATGATTTTCGTACATTTATTATTCTTAACTTTACATAAATTCTTATACGTCACTATTCCTATTATAAGCCCACCAACTAAAATTAAAAATATATTCCATCCCATTTATGTATCTTCCTCAGTTAAGTAAATCTTTTAATTTCTGTGCTGTGTAATTTAATTTCTCATCATTATTATCATTATTATCATCATAAAATATAGTATTCAAAGCATCATCGATAATGAGTTTAGCTTGTTCATGGTTATTTTTTATGGTTTGAAAAGCCTCTGTTTTGCAATTACTCACTTTTTGGACCCTAACTGCTATAAGCTCAGTTTGCGTTTGCAGTACTTCATTTTTTTTATCTATTTGCTTTTTAAGATTATCACGTTTCAATCGTTTTTCCATATAACAATTGATACGGTTGATAACAATTGCCCCAATTATCCCACAAATCAAACTGGCCAAGAATATACCAGTGATATTGGCTAAACTTCCAAGAGCCGGAATTTCAACAGCCATAACAGGAATATTAAGAAGTAACTTCTCTATGACTTCACTTAGACCAATAGCACCTACAGCGACCACCCCAGCTGTTACTAATTTACCTATTTCTGCAATCTTGACACTAAGTGATTTATTTTTATTTTCTTTTGCGCCCCAATAGTGTATAACGTCAATAAGGCTTGAAAATCCTTGTTTTATGAGACTTGCCAATTTTTTGAACATACTGACAATTGGTCCAAAAATTTCACTAACTACAGTTCCAACAAAAGAAGACACTCCAGATCGAATAAAACTGGCTATATGACTGATAAATTTTTTAATAGATTCCTTCATTTCTGTTAAAAAATATTTAAAAGACTTGTGTTTCTCTTTAAAAAAGCGTATTAAGCCATTCATAATTGATTTTAACAAGTCGAACAAAGCATTTACAGCCATTATTTTCAAGGCATCTTTGCCTGCTTTTTGAGCAGTTTTTTTAGCAACTCCTTTAGCAATATCCTTGTTAATTGCCTTCCTTGCTGCTGCATCTTGCTTCGCCATTAATTCAGAATTTAAGTCTAACTTATCCTGCATACGTTTATCTGCCTTTTCATGCGCAGTACGTTTTTCCGCTTCAGACATATTAGACTCGTTTATTTTCTTATGTGCCGCTTCGTTTTGCTTTCTTAAACTTGCTTCTCTCTGATTGCGTTCTTCAATATATTGCTTAGCGCTTTTTTCTCTTTTACTTTTATTTAAAGATTCACTCGTAGGAGCTAAATTCTCTTTCTTATTAGCCAAATCTTTTGTGTCAATTCCTGCTTGCTTTCTGCGATCATTCTCATACAGCTCTTTTCTAGGAACACCATGATCAAGATTAGGTTTAGTGGAAGCATCCAATTTTTTTCCTGTATAAGAGTTCGTTAGGGTACCATCCTGATGTTGTTGTTTCATTTTTCTATTGGCTTCTTTGTATCTTTCATCTTGCATAATAGCATCACCAATAGCTTTACTATATTTTTCAGGGTGTTCTCTATTATACGCTTGGATTAAGGTTTCATTGGTCATATCAAGACCGATCTGATTGCCAAACTGCGTCCAAACCTCATCCATTATGACCTTTCCAAGATTATCAGGATCACCTATTTTTTCTCTTTCATCTTCTAATAAAGAAAGATCAGACAATTCCAACTCTAATTCAGCATTAAGAGACGCCTCTATATCTTCGATACTTAATCCTTCATTATAAGGCTCTACAACATCGTAAACGGCATTTTCATTTCTTGAAGACATATAATATAACTCCTGGAAACACGAATATAATATGCAAATTCTGTAACTTACGGCAGTTTATGCCACTGATTATAAGCCGAACAGCTTTTAGCCGAACATCCACCGTTCATGTATACATTGTTGTGCGCCATACAACGTCCGGCCGGCGGAGCCTCCACCATAACCGCATATAATTTCCCTCCGTAAAAACGCAAGTTACGCTCCCCTACCCAATATTCGCATGTTCCACACACCGGCCAACGGGATATATGTATCATTAAGAATGATTTTCTAATACTCATAATTATTTAACCTTGTTAATATATTTACTGATTTCCCATCTAGCTGCAACTCATTTACGTCCCCAGATAGCACCGACAACAGCTACCAAAGCCACACAAACAGTACCGATAATACCGGTCTTTTTCACAAAACCATTGTGCGCGGTTCTCTCTTTCTGGTCAGCAATTTCGGCCTCAAGTTTTTTATCAATTTGCTCCTTGTCAAGGGTATAACAGCAGTTGTAATTGTGATTAAAAGATACCGATTCCGAAAAAGACGTGTTTAGAGAACCATCATTTTCCATCTTAGGGTAATTAGCCATTTTATCTCCTTTTCAATTATAGTAAAAAACATTTTACACGATTATATATAATAATTTTACTTTTTTCAATTTTCAATTTTTTACTCAAAAAAAAACAGTTATAATACAGCAAAAATATCCTAATATAGAAAAAAATTAAAAACGTTATCCGGATAAACAGTGGATCTTCCCTGTAAAGGGAAAATCCACTCCACGCCCGCGTGTTTCCGTCCCTGTGTATTTTCTCCTCATATTCATAAATTCAATATAAAAAAAGACGCACCCTGCTGCAATCTGCCCATGGTACGCCAATACCAGATAACGAATGCAGACAGAATGCGTCTAAATAGATGCATCCCGTCAGCTACTTCGTCATCCGCTTTTATTTGGCGTTTTTGGGCAGATGTATGCTGAAAAATACTTTTTACATGAATTATTGTAATTATGCTAAGTTAAGTGACACCTCTTTCCTCTATTGAAATAAAACTTCAATAGAATATAGTGCCATTTTTATAACTTTGCAAATCGTATATTGCGCGATTGATTTATAAACCGCGGGGATGCACCGTTCCATCGCATTGCGTTACGGTATTGGCGTACCACGAGCAGAGTACCCGTCATAATGATCTTATCATCCGGATTTTATCATGATACAGCAATAATAAAAACAGATTATTTCTGCCATTTTATTTTAAACTCCTCAAGTTGCACTTTCAATAGAAAATATAATCTTACATTCCGGTCTATGGGTTCAAATGAACCGCCGGCAACCCCGGAAAACTTATTGTCTCATGGATTTCATTCCTGTTCCGCATCCCATTTTTTATTTTTCGCCTCCCGTTCTGCGGCAAGAAACTCTTTGCGCAAATCGTCTTCATTAAGAGTCATATCGGACTCAAAATAGGCTTTTGCGGTCTTTCCTACGCCATAAGTTACTGCCGCGGCAATCGGAATTTTCAGAAAAGGCAGCATCGAGGCGCCAATTTTACCTGCGATAGATCCTCCGGCACAACCGAGCAACATGGATATTACGGTATTATCCGTTGCAATTCCGTATAGTCCGGCCAATTTATAAATCATATATATTTCATTTGCGATCAAAGGAGTTACATCTGCAAGCGGCAACGGTATAAACGCTATTGCCGCGGCTCTGCCGGCGGCCCATTTGATATAACTGTCCGCCTCCTCGCTGACGCATTCCGACCACACCCGTCGCATATTGGCATAATAACTGTTCCAGCGGTTTTGGAACGCCTCCATCTCCTCCTGCGCCTGATCAATTGCCGTCATGCTCATCTGCTCGGCTTTGGCGATCAACTGCTTCAAACCGGTCTTATTTTCGGCCGATACAATAGCAATTCTTTCCGAATCAATTAAATCGAGCAGGGTATTCATCATGGATTTGAGTTCCTCTTTGCGCATAAGTTCACTTTTGGTTATTACTAGAATAACCTTATCGCTGAAGTTCTTTATCAATTGCGCATCCGCCTCCTGAATTCTTGAGCCGGAGCCATCAATGCAGTACCATATATTGTGTATAATCTTTTCGGCGTCACCGGTTTCAAGACGCTGCATAAGTTCGCCTGAAATAAAGTCGGCATACTCATCCACCGACTGCCGTCCCGGCTCCATACCCTCCGCGTCGATAAAATTGACCGCCTCGGTTTCGTATACCTGAAATCCGACCGTAAGCGGCCGGCCGTTACCGATCGCGCTATCCGGCACAACTCCCCGATGGGTAACCGCCTGAATAAGCGAAGTTTTTCCTGCGCCTGTCTTGCCGCACACTAAAATATTTGGTTTCATACTCATTCCTTTCATATAGATGTGATAAAAATGTTTAAATTCGTCCAAGTTAAATATCCATCCAACTTCAGCGCCGCCTTTCAGTTTTGCCAAAGCGTATGAAGATAAATTCTTTCTCAGCCATATCCCGGCAACCTCGGTCAAAATCCCGGTGGACTCTGCGTTTAATTCCGTCAGAATACTTAATGTTTCCTGCAAAAAATCCGCCATCTGTTCATGAATCTGATGATCCCGCACGCCATATAGACAAGCCAGTTCCACGGCCATAATCTGCATTGACTGTACCACAGATCCGGAGGTATATATTTCTAAATTCCTGATCTCCTCTACCGCCTCGTCAATTATTTTCTGTGCAACATCAGTTTTCTGTAGAATCAGCTCTTCTCTAGCCTCGCGGTCTATCTGCTGCGCCATCATAAAAGCGCCCTGATAAGCCTCTGGCAGCATCGCCCCGGTAAGAGCGACCAGTTCTGAACATCCGGCTGCGCCTGCCTCTGCGTCAGCGGTCTGAACAATATGTTTTTCCGGTATTCCAGCCTCAATGAGAGCCTGCCTGATTGCAGTTGCCTGTGCCGGTTTAGTTATATCGCTTTTGCTGATTACAACGATAACGTTTTTTACCGGCATTATCTCTTTAATCAGTTTAATATCGCAATCAGTTACTCTTGCACCGTTGCCCTGAATCAAATACCAGATTAAATGGATGTGATCATCGACATCCGGTTCATCCTGCCGTTCCGCGATAAACTGCTGCATCCCGTTTAAGAATTCGTCCTCGTTTTCGCCGAGAATCAGTCCGCGTGAGTCCCATATCCGGATATGCTCATTCTCGTAATAATCAAATTTGACAGTATCCGGACGCACCTGAATTTCACAATTATCTGAGTTGTCATAGTTGCCGATCACCGTACGGATAAGAGAACTTTTGCCGCATCCGGTATATCCGGCAACCAGAATGTTCGGTTTTTTATTAAACTTACTTGAATGTCTGACCGGAGGCAGACATGGAGAGTTCAATACCTCAACCTTCTCTCCCTCAATATAATCCGGCTGTTTCAACAGCTGTTCAACAATATGCTCCAGCTCCTTTACCTGTTGCCGGCAGAGAATTATATTCTCTCTTGTTACCTCTGTCTCACTGATCTGCGGAACCGGTTTTATTTTGCCGCAATAGATCAGACTTACGCCATTGACCGCCTCAACTATAATCTCCCAGTACTTACGGTAAAGCTCCTGAATCTTCTTCTGTTCATCATCTGGCAAGTCCATTACAACTGTACCCGGCAATACCGTTTCATTCATCCGGTTGAAAATTTCGTCTGCTTCGTTCAACCGTTCGCGCAGCTGCAATAATACCCATTGATACAAATCTGAATTTGAGTTTTTCATTTAAAACTACTCCTTTCTGTTTTCTACCATTACAATATCTGTATGGCTGTGCCAAAAGTTGTCATAGCAAACTGCGAACCGTCAGTTGTATTACCTTTTTGTTAAAAAATCTGATTTGCGTTTTATAAAACGCGGCATATATTTTTAATGTAAATATAAGATTTAGCAGCCATAAAATCCCGGAGGAGACAGAATTGAGCAACCAGTCAAGACGGTTAAATGAGCGCATAATCAAATTCTATGCGGAAATGAAGAAGAACAATTATCCCAATGCCACCAGTTTTGCTCAATTGCTGAGGGAGTTGGATCTGTATGAAAACGAGCCATACGCCTGCAGTCCGCGAACCGTAATGCGCGATATAAAGACACTGAAGGAGGAGTTTAATGCACCGATTGCCTATGACCCGGTTCAGCGCGGTTATTATTTAACCAATCCCAACTGGGAGCTGCAGTGTCCAGTGATTGAGGAAGATGTTTTAAGCATGAACCTGGTTGGTACCAGACTGGCCTCGGACTTTCTTCCGGAACCGTTGAAAAGCGATGTCAACTCAGCGATGGACAAGGCGTTGGCAGCCAATAACAGTGAATTTTTCAGTGAAGCGATGATCGAATCGTTATTGTGTGCAAGCGGTATAAAATCGGCGGTTGATCCTGCGGTATTTAAAAAAGTATTTGAGGCCTGGCGTCGGCATCAGGTATTGGCGATGACCTACAAAAAGCCGAATCACCAGCCGGAAGAGCGTAAATTTGAACCCCATATTATTGCGTTTCACCGTGGCAACTGGTATACCAAGGGCTATGAATACGGCACGAAAGATATAAAATGCTATGCGATCCACCGTATTATTGCGGTCACATTTGGCGGCGACACGTTTGAGAGTGACAAAAAACTTTTAAACGCCACCAAACGCAATGGACTCTTTGAATATCCCAAGATAGATGGTATTCAGTTGCGCTGTGATGCCTCGATTGCGTTCTATCTTTATGAACATCAGAAGATGAAAAAATTCAAGGTTGAGCCGCAGAAAGACGGCTCATTACTGGTAACTCTGCGTCCGGCGTTTGAACATGAGGTTCTGCGGTGGGTATTAAGTGAAGGCGGCAGAATAGAGGTGGTTTATCCGCCGGAACTTCGCCGCAAGGTAGCGGAAGCCGGTCTGGCTGTCGCCTCTGCCAACCGCGATTGACTGAACTGTCTGCATTGACAAACATTACCTTTCCGTCATTACAGTGTCCGCCATATCATAGCGTTGACCTACCGTTTTGCCTCTCAAACCGTTTTCCGGCAAACCGGCTCCGAGGTAGTAAGAAGTGTATTTATAATCTTATTTATACAATATTTTTCATAATTGCATAATATTTCCATAAAAAATATTTTGCTATACTTGAATTCAGTATTTGCTGTATTATAATAGCCACAGAATATGATCGTCTCTCATGAGTAAAATTCTGACAACAGGAGGCTTAGTTATGCGGAAGTTCATGTTTATTTTTATCTTTATGGCGGCGATTATCGCATTCGCTTCGGGTAACAGCAATGAACTCATGCCCGAAACGGATACTCCGCAATACAATCGACTATATATTATGCTCGATGGAGTAATAATAACATATCCGGCAACAGTATTCGGTATACCATTATCTCCCCTTCAGGAGAGTGAAGTTGGTTGCGGAGACGATTATTTCTATATAATCACTCACCGCAACGGTTATTACCGTATGACATTCTGCAAAGATGGTGAAATTTATGAAACAGAATTCACCGACAATGGCGAAGATGACACTATCTGCCTCGGCTCCGGAAGCGACTGGCGGGTATATCTGGTCAGAGATGAATGGGAGGATGTAATATGAATAACGTAGTAAAAAGTGGGCTCTTCCTGTTTCTCGGTGCATTTTTTTCTATCGGGCTGGCTAATGCCCAAATAGACTGTGCCGGGACAATTCTAACCGCCATAGAAACAACGAAAACGGCAAGTTTTTCCGCCACGCCAACAATTACAACTTCGCAAAGAGATGGAGAAAAATGGGAATCCGTTCTATGCACATTTGAGTATCAACGTAATTTCGAAGACAACCAATATTTAACCCGGGCATACATTCCGGAAGAAAATCTGACGCTGATCAGCAACGACACCGGCAATTACGCGATTTACAAAGGTGAATTTGCCGGAGAGGTTCTTGACAATCCCATAAGCGTACTGCCGGAAAAATATTATAAGACAATACCGGTCAAGGAGATTGAAACAGCCCAATGTACGGTAAGAGAAATAGAATATAATTCGGTTCCCTGTTATGAAATCACCATGGAATCTACTTATGATACGAAGAGACTGGAACGGATTTTTACTGCATCGGGAAAAAATTGGAATGTCGACGGGCAGAAAATAATTGCCAATCAAACCATGAAACGTGTTTTTATAATAGGGAAAGAAGACAAAATTATCCGGGCGGTATATTCATTTAACAAAGATGGAATTCTCAAATATGGGATTGACATGGGCGATGTAGTTATAAAAGAGAACGATGCTGAACTTTTTGCAACACCGTCCAATCTTCTGGGTAAATTTTTAACTCCGCAAATTCTGATCATGAAATATAAAGATAAATCCAGTTTTTCAAGCTGAATTTATAATCAAAAGATCAACGCGCCGTTATCGGCGCGTTTTTTCACATACCAGATTATGCCTGAAAAGCATTAAACACGATAAAAAATAAGTATTTGTTATTTGCCGATCCGGGGAATATTTTAATACAGTAACGCGGAATTCTATATTAACTTGTTACCCGGAAAGGAAATTGCAAATGAAAAAGACAACTATCGCATTGGCAGTAGCGGCCTCTATTTTTGGAGCCGGATGTGCTGAACCGGTTTCCAACGACGTAAAAGTGACAACCAAGCCGCAAAACATTCTGATAGCTTACTACTCTTACAGCGGCAACACCAAATTTGCCGCGGAATTGATTCAAAAGCAGACTGGAGGAGATCTTTTTGAAATAGTTCCGGAAACGCCCTACCCTTCCGATTATGACGCCTGCGTCAGTCAGGCCAGGGATGAGATACGTTCCGGATTCAAACCGCAGTTAAAAACCCAGGTAGAAAATTTCGACCAGTACGATACCATTTTCATTGGTACGCCGAACTGGTGGAGTACCATGGCTCCGCCGGTGCATTCATTTATTGCCGGACATGACTTCTCGGGCAAAACGGTGATTCCGTTTGTAACTCACGGCGGTGGCGGCATGGCTGATTGTGAAGAGGACATGCAAAAAGCAGCCGTCAATGCAAAATTCAGCAAAGGCGGCGCCTTCCGCGGCAGTAACATCCGCAATTCCGAAGAAGCTGTTGCCAAGTGGGTAAACGAGGTAATTTCAATTCAAATGGAAGAGGTAAAACAATGAGTGTAAGAAAGATATTCGGATTGTTTTTTACTCTTTTCCTGACTGTCAACTTTATCAAAGCCGGTGATAACATGAATAATATCTTAACATCAAAAGAAACAAATATTGTCAATATAGCAAAATATACAGCCCAAGGCGATATGACTGCTCTTAACACCGCTCTGAACAACGGTCTGGACTCCGGTCTTACCGTCAATGAAACTAAAGAGATTTTAACTCAGTTGTACGCTTATTGCGGCTTCCCGCGCAGTCTGAATGCGTTGAATTGCTTAATGAACGTCATCAATGAACGCCAAGCCAAAGGCATAAAAGATGAACAGGGGGCATTACCGTCTACCCGGAGAGAAACACCGTCGATTGTTACCGGAACAGAGAACCAGACCAGGCTCTGCGGAGCTCCGGTCTCCGGTGCGCTATTTGACTTTGCTCCGGCGATCGATGAGTATCTGAAAGCCCATCTTTTCGGCGATATTTTCAGCCGGGACAATCTGGACTGGAAGACCCGTGAACTTGCCACCATTGCCGCGCTCGCGGCGATGACCGGTGTTGAAAGTCAGCTCAACTCCCACATTGCCATTGGCAAACACAATGGTCTCACGGATAATCAGATAGCGGCGATACTCGCCATTGCTGCGGAAAACACTTACGGTATCCCGACGATCAGTTCATTTCCAACCGGTTCAGAAAACAGTGCTTACGCGCAATATTTCAGCGGCAAATCCTATCTTGCGCCGCTGACCAGAGATTCCAGTTTAGGCGTTCCGATTGCCAATGTCACATTTGCACCCGGCTGCCGCAACAACTGGCACAGTCACACAGGTGGACAGATATTGATTGCGGTTGGCGGAGTGGGCTACTATCAGGAGCGCGGCAAGAAAGCGATCCGAATGCAGCCTGGCGACATTGTGGAAATTCCGGCCGATGTTGAGCACTGGCATGGGGCGGCGCCGGACAGCTGGTTCTCGCATCTTGCCATTGAATGCAACCCATCCACCAACAAAAACACCTGGCTGGAACCGGTCAGCGATGCCGACTACAACAGTGCAGTAAAATAATCATTATGCTGAGGTTTACACATGCAGGTTTTTAAAATAGGCTTGCTGCTGTTTTGCGGTCTTATTTTCATGCCGTTAAAATCGGCTGAAATATCTGCCGAAGCGAGGCGTTTTCTTACGGCGAGGCCGGCCGATGCGCAACAACAGATGGCTTCCGCAGTAATTCAGGCGCTCGACGGTAATTTTGAACCGCTGAACACGCTTCGGCAATCGATGCTGATTGATTGTCCGCCGCCCTCCGGAGTAACGATTCAGAATATGGAATCATCTGGTTGTCCCATACGTTTCTATTATCCTGCGGAAGAGAGAAGCGATGCAGTTCTGTTATATCTTCACGGCGGAGGCTGGACGGTAGGAGGGATTGAGGGCAGTGCAAAATTCTGCGGAAATTTTGCGTCTGAAAGCGGACTTGACGTTGCCACATTGGATTACCGTCTTGCTCCGGAGTCAAAAGCTCCGGCAGCGCTGGAAGATACGCTTAACGCAGTAAAGTTGTTACAGGATAAAGGTTATAAGCGCATATATCTTGCCGGAGACAGTGCCGGAGGCAATCTTGCCGCGTGCACCGCGTTAAAACTGCGCACCGCGATTTCCGGGATAGTACTGTTTTACCCGGTTGTATCGCTTATTCCGGAGGAGTCCGGGTCATGGCAATTATATGGGGAAGGTTTCGGTCTTGACAGTGCACTGATGGATGCATTCAATCGTTCTTATGCTCCCGGGGATCTGGCAAACTCGGCAGAAGTTTCACCGCTGCACGCCGCCGAATTCAAGGATTATCCTCCGACTCTGCTTATTGCGGCGGAGTGTGACATTCTGTTCGATCAGGGCAAACGTTTTATCGACCGATTGACAGAGAACGGTATCTCTGCGCGCCACATCTGCGTTGCCGGGGCATTGCATGCGTTCATGACCTATCCGGACATGGATAACGCCTATAATGAGGGACTTACAGAGGCATTGAATTTCATCAGTGAACAGGAGGAGCAATTTATGCATAAACTTACCGATGAAAGTATTGTGCGGATTTCCCGGATAACGGTAAATCCGGATTATCTGCCGGATTATATTGCAATGGTTGCCGAATGCGGCCGTGTGTCGATGTCAACCGAATCCGGAGTTATTATGATGTACTCCATGCAGGATCAGATTAATCCGGAAGAGATTACGATTCTTGAGATCTACCGTGATCAGCGCAGTTACGACTCCCATATAAACTCGCCCCATTTCCGGAAATACAAGTCAGGCACTTTAAAAATGATAAACAAGCTGGAACTGCTGGATCAGACGCCTCTGGTTCCGGAGATGAAAATGAAATAACTCTTCCTGCCTCCTGAGCCTTTAAAATCTCCTGCGGTATTGCAATAATTTTTTGCAATACATGAAGTCAGGTGTATATTCTATTTTAAGGAAAGAACAAACAGCTCCGGAGGGGAAGAATATGTTCGGAAAAGATCATCATACTGACGACAGTTTTAACATTCGGACAATGTTAACATTCTGTATGCTGGCATTTATCTGCGGCTGCAATACCCCAGGCGCCCCTGAGTCTATCATGACACCGGCGGTAAAGATGCCTGAATGGTTATACCGGGTAGAGAGCGAACACCTGAATAAGTCTATGACAGACGAAGAAAAAATGCGTTTTGTCATATCGCTTGCGCTGGAAAACGTCGACCGCGGCACAGGCGGCCCATTTGGGGCGGCGATCTTTGAAATTGCCACGGGTAAACTGGTAGCTGCCGGAGTAAACTCAGTAGTACCGGCGAACCAGTCCTGGGCGCATGCGGAGATGACGGCCTTTGCCCGGGCGCAGATGCTGCGTCAGAGTTTTGCCCTCAAAGGGTGTATGTTGGTCACCAGTTGCGAACCGTGTGCTATGTGTTTTGGAGCTACGCCGTGGAGCGGGGTGGAGCAGATGCTGTACGGGGCGCCGGGTGATTTTGCGCGGGAGATCGGCTTTGACGAGGGCGACAAAGTTTCAGACTGGCATTCAGCGTTGGAAAAACGCGGTATCAAAGTAACAGGTCCCATGCTGCCGGATGAGGCAAAAGTTCCGTTTACGCTTTATCACCAGAAAACCGGAAAAATCTACTGAGGTCAAATATGAATTTTCTGAAAGAGCGTATTCAGAGGGATGGCATTATCAAGCCCGGCAATGTATTAAAGGTGGACTGTTTTTTGAATCATCAGATTGATGTAGCGTTTCTGAAACAGATCGGTCAGGAGTTCAAGCGCCGTTTTGCCGATGTAAAAATCGACCGTATTATGACGATTGAAGCCTCAGGGATCGGCATTGCCTGTATTACCGCATTATATTTTGATGTTCCGGTTGTTTATGCCAAAAAGACCAATGCGGTTGCCGCGAATGATGAATTATACACTGCCGAGGTCAAATCCTATACTCACAATTGTACCAATACAATCATTGTCTCCAGAAAATATCTTCCGGCGAATGAAAATATATTGATCATCGACGATTTTCTGGCCAATGGCTGTGCTTTGCAGGGATTGATTTCCATTGTCCGTCAGGCCGGAGCCAATGTTGCGGGTATCGGTATTGTGATAGAAAAAGGCTTCCAGATGGGCGGTACAATAATACGTAACCTCGGCTACCGGCTGGAATCGCTGGCGGTGGTGGAGAGTATGGACAGCGATAATGGGAAAATACATTTCAGAAAACCGTTATGAGCATCACCTGTCAGATAACGCAACACGATAAAGAGATGCTTTGCCGGAAAGCGCCGGAATTTTCAGCAATAGTTGCACGTTTCCCTGAAGTTTCGGGATTTGACTGTACCGGAGATCTCTTTTATGCCCTGGTTGAAAGCATAATCTCCCAGCAGCTGGCGGTAAAGGCGGCAGCGGCGATATTCGGACGGGTTGAACATTTACTTGGGGAGATCTCTCCCGGCAACCTGCTTGCCGCCGACAATTTGCAGCTGCGGCAATGCGGATTGTCGCAACGCAAAATCGACTATCTCCGCGGCATTGCGGATGCGTCGTTATCCGGCAGGATCAATTTTTCCGACCTTGCGGAGAAAGAGGACTCCGAGGTTATTGCAACGCTCACCACTCTTAAGGGGGTGGGAATCTGGACGGCGGAAATGCTGTTATTATTTGCGCTTGGCCGGCCGGATATTTTAAGTTATAATGACCTCGGCATCCGCAAAGGCATCATGGCGCTGTATAATCTGGATGAATTATCGCAAAGTGACTTTGAATTTTACCGTAAAAGGTACTCTCCCTATGGATCTCTGGCATCGCTGTATTTATGGAAAATAAAGGATGGTGGATTATGCGTAAAATAAATTTACTTAATGGAGACTGTGCGCTTGAGGCGTGGAAGCAATGTGCCCTTGCAGGAGAAACGCTGGTATGGCGGGAGAACTATCTCCACGGCCGGTTGCCGGACACTGCGGATCTGACGGCATTCAACTCAATCCGGGCGGAAGAACTGCATACTATTGCCAACGGCGCGACGGCGGCGGAAATCTTTGCAGATCTTCAGACAATGCATAACACGCTGTTGTCACTGAATGCAGACGATCTATTGACACTATGGTTTGATTATTGTCCATTTGACCGCACCATGCTTGCCCGGGTTCTGTATTTGCTGTCAACTATGCCGGCTGTACCGCAAATCCGGTTAATAATTCAAGATACAGTCTGGGACAAAGCGGCATTTCTCCGATACGCCGACACTGGCATAATGCTAACCGGTTCCGATTTATGCTACGGCAAAGAGCAGTGGCAGGATTATTGTGGCAAGATTACTGCGCCGGAAAATCTTATGCAACGCTTTACCTGTTAGCTGCGGCAAATTTTCATCTTGGGCGCGCCGCCTCACCGGCGACCTCTTTGCACAGCTGTTCCACAGTAAACGCGGTTCGTGGATTATGGTTGCAGTATACGGTCAATGCCTCGTGCAAATCTGATTCACTGAGTTGCATATCCCGGAAGAAACGGGCTAAATCGTCGATTACATATTTTTTAAATATCATCTCCGGAACCGCGAGGAACCTGCAGCTTGCTACATCTATCCATATTATTTTCACTTCGCCATTGCCGCATTTCTGCCACAGGAAATTATACACTCTTAGGGCCTTATGATAACCGTGTATTGAATGCAGTTTTGCCACATATTCCATATTCTGGCGGATAAAGCTCTTCTCCTCCGGAGTTCCCCGCATTGAACCACCTGGAATAAATTCGCGTCCATCCGGATACCCTTCGGCAAAAACAGTAGCAAAGAATGATTTGCGCAAATGAAAATTCCTGCGGTCATCTCCGGCGCACACAAGTTTTGCCATCGGCATACCGAGTTGACTCAATGCCTTATAATTTGCGGCCTCCAGAGCGGTTTTTGAACAGCGCAAAGCGAATCGCAAAGGGGTCACCCCGTCATATATTTTAAAAGCCAGTTTATGCCCGCCATACTCCTCCGGCAGAACCACTTTACGAACCATTTTATGCCTGGTATGCCAGATTATCTCACTGTTGGCAAACAATTCCGGAGCTTCACGAAAAGCCTTTTCCACGGCTTCAAATCCCGGCTCGGTATAGAACCATTCTGAACGGAACTTCACCCCCATTTTCCGTAAAGCGGCCCGTTTACAGCCGCCGGCTCCCAAAATACTGTTTTTAAAAACCGCGTTATTTTCTTTCATAATCCGGATAAAAAACTTTCACCTATTTCATGATTCAACTATTTTCTTAACATAAAAATAACATACGCGCCGGCAAAATCAAGAGAAGAATTTCTTTTCCTTGCCATATACAGGATAAAAAACCGGTGTCTGGAAATATTTCCAGACACCGGTAAAAAAGTTGAAATCAGATTAAAATCAATCCAGATATACAATATGCGAACAGTTATCGCAATATGTAAGGGTTCCGGCCTTGGCATCGTTGACCGTCTGCGGAGTCAACTTCAAGCGGCAGTTTCCGCAAATATTACCGTTGATGATTTTGACCACCGGCTTACCTTCATTTTTCTTGATAATCCGTTCATATCCTTCGAGAGCCGGAGCATTGACCTTTGCGGCCCGTTCATCTCTGACCTCCGCCAATTCAACCAGCATTGATTTAACTTCGGCTTCGAGAGAAGTCAACTCATTGAGTTCGTTCTGGATATTATCCACCTGTGCATCGCACTCCTCTTTGCGGCGGACGAAATTGCGTTTCATATTATCAAGTTTATCCATAAGCACAATGGTCTCAGTTTCCAGGTCGGAAATTTTGGCTTTATTGAACTCGATTTCCTTCATCAGCGCCTGATACTCTTCATTCCGTCGGATTTGAGTTGAACGCTGCTGCAATTTAGCGATTGCATCGTAGTGTTTGATCATTAAAGACTCATATCCTTTCAGCTTCAATTCAGTCTCCTGAATTGAGTGATTGGTTTCATTCAACTCTTCTTTTTCGTTGTTGATCTGTTCTTTAAGATCATTGCGTTCTTTCGGAATCATCGCCAGCCGCAATTTCAGATTGCGGATTTGCAAATCAACCTCCTGTAAATCCAGTAACGCCTCAATCCAGGTTGCCATACTCTTGCCTCCATGGTGAATGATTCATCAGTAATTCCAGTTTCATTATATCACATTTTCGGTAACAATTCAAAGTAATAATGAATAAAAAAACTAAAAAATCTGAAATAATTTCCTATCTTGGCCGTTTTAAATTTTCCAATGAAGCGGCCACGCGCATTTTAAATTCGTCCCACCGGTTATCTTCAATTATGCGGTGTGGGCATTTTTTTCCGCTCCAGTTGTAATGCATGCGCAGATCGTCGACATCGAGTCGGTAAATATACAATAGATAAGCGGCCAGTTTCACCGCGTTTTCTTCCGCTCTCGGGTACAGATCTCCGTCATACAGAGTACTGCGGCATATCTCGATAGCGATGCTGTTCATATTGCCCTCGCCGCGTCCATCTCCGGCGTGCCATGCGTGCATAAACAGCGGCATAATCTGAATAGCCTCATTCTCGTCCACGGCGAAGTGGAATGATATAGACACGTTGTCTCTGCGCCGGTTAAGATAATCCCGTTCATTCTGAGCTGTGGCCTTATTGGCGGTATTGTGAATAGTAATATATTTCACCTCGGTAAACGGCTCGCAAAGTTTATACTGCAAATTATACTCATTCACTTCCAGAAGGTCCTGAACCACCTTCAGTCCGTTACAATAAAATACAGTACGCGCATCCGGCGTGTTCTGCTCCGGCATGGATTTTGCCGGAGTTACGCCATGCGCACAGCCACTCATCAAAGCGAATCCGATCGCCGCCAATAAAGGCCAATGTCTCATACTAATTCTGCTCCGTTATAAATTATTCAAACTTCAACCGACCGAAAAAATGTGGGGTATGGAAGCCATATTCGCTATAGTTCCAGCTGAATATTTTTCCTTTAAGATTATCCACGCGATGGAAATTAGCCAGCCATACATCTCCTGGTGCGGGAGCATCCGGCGAAAGCCGGTTCAACTCATCGAACGGCATGAACATCTCCGCCTGCCAGCCGTGATCATTGGGTTTTACCGCCAGCTGCCATTTGGGATTCCACATATGTCCGCCTATGCCATTGGGTTCATCGAACTGGTTTCCGGCATAATCGAAACAGAAATGACCGTAATCTCCATTGGGATCCGCCTGCAGAAAAACCTCTATATTATCTGCGGCCAGATACACCGGATTATCGTGAGCCTGTTTAGCCAAAGGCGGCAGTTCAGCGTCATTGAAGACATCAAATACGAAATACAGACCGTGGTCATCATATAATGTCTTGCACATCACGGGCTGTGCGTCATCAGAGTTGCTGCGCAGCATGAATTCAAAGGCATGCTGCCACTCATCCGGGGTAATAACGCCGTCAACGGTGATTTGAGCAGTCGCCTTCCGCACTCTCATTTCCGGTACAGTACTGGAGCAGAAGATTCTCATCTGATTGATAGTATATTCGAATGCCTTCCAATCCAGAGTTTTGCCATCTTTAAAGCTGGCGGTTTTCGCCATTTCGTAATAGCGTTCCAGTTCCGGCATAATTCCGGTCAACGCCTCCCGGTCACAATCCTCCAGGGCGCGCAATCCGCTGACATAGCGTCTGCGCAGTTCATTTACGGGGTCGCATGACTCTTCGCCGTAAACGATCTTCAACGCAGTTGAATATGATTCCTCCTTGTTATATGCTGCGGGATTCCAGAGATAATCTCCGGCATTGAGGAAATAAACGGTCTCCCACGGCCGTGCGCCGCATCCCAATCCGAGCAGGAACACGATACCGTTGTCATCCTTTTCCATACCCTTGTAATAATTGGTTTCCCAGCGCGGGACAGGCGGATTAATGCAGTTACTGTTATCAAAGAGATACAAGTCATGTTCACCGAGCAGTCGTTCCATTATCTCATGTTCCGGCTTGGTCACTTCGGGTGACAGTACTTCCGGGCCGGTCCAGATCCATACCACCTCCGGAGGCGCGACCGCTGCCCAATCTCTGACATATTCATCGATTTCCGGAGTACCTATTCCGTGTGAGAGGGAGTATGGAGCGGCAACCATAGCGATATTCACATCCGGATATTCCGGATTCAACGCCTCATAGATACGTTTCATAAGATATCCGTGAGCTTCGCCTGCGGATTTAAATTTTTCGGCCTCTTCCGGATAATATAATCTATATCCATTGACATCGCGCGGAGTTGAATCATCTGCGGCAATCATAAGATAAGTCACGCCGTTTTCGATCATCTTCCGGCAGCTGGCAATAAATTCATCAATTTCATTTTCGTTGGCGATATTCATTTTACCGCCGAAGTGGTAGATATGCAACTGAGCCATAATTGTCATAAGATTCATATCTTTAGCCCGTTTCATAGCTTTCAAAGTTGGCTCCACCTGTTTCCACCATTCCGGATTGCGCCAATTACTGTCGCTCAAACCGGCAATCCCGGCGATTTTCTGAGAAGCGTAAAAGTTTATCCATTCCTCAGTAATATTGCCGAAGTAGTCACATATAAATCTGTTTGGCCAAACTGGATAATCCACGATATCGGCGACCCGCTGAACTGCCTTTCCGTCCGAACCGCTTAACAGTTGTTTAAGGCTCATAATGCCGTAGAATATACCGCGGCTGTCGGCTCCGGTTAAAGCTATTTTCACAGAATCGCCGGTTTTCTCCACCACTTTAATGGCATATCCCTGTTCCGGCAGCTGCAAATCACCGAAAAAGCTCTTTATTTTTGCGTTATCTTTATTCCCGACATACACTTCAAACTTGGGGACATCATAATCCGTCTGCTGCAGTGCTCCGACAGTACTCAGATACTGTTCTATGCCCCAGTTAACCGCCTCATCCGGAGCTTCATCAAACAACGGCACAAAAGATATCCCGGCACTCTTTACCGGAAACTCTGCATAATCCGACATAACTTTCTGCGGCACCGGATAAACCTCTGAACTATCTTCCAGAGCTGCTGCATTCATCCACAATCCCCCCAACACAAGGGACAACATTATTAAAACTATTTTCATAAATAAAGGGAACCTCTGCTTTTCATAATCAAAAAATCAAAAGAATAAATATTCCTGGGACCCCCATGGAATAATAACCGACCTATCACATTCTAATTTAACATAAACGATCACCTCTTGTTATAAAATTCTTAGTTACAACTGTCATTGCAGGAATTTCAATGATTTCCGGCGGATAAAACTCACCGGTTCCGTCCGGTCGTATCTGTAATGTGACAGTACGTGTTGAACTGCTCAGATTCATGGCAAAGAGAGTTGTTCCAGCCGCATGTTTGCGTAAAACGGTTATAATCCAGCTGTCATTGGAGACAATCCGGCGTTGCATACCAAGCCGTTCCAGCAGTTTAGCAATCATTGCGGCGTGTTCATTTTTTCCGTGGCACCAGTTAAGCCCCAGGAACATGAATCCATTTTTATACCAACCAACCGTCTCGCCGGAAAACTCATTCTGACCGATAATCTCTGCGCCGGACGGAATATTTTCTGCCGGATAAAATTCATTATTGCAGTAGACATTTTTTATTCCGGCAATATTTAATCTGACCATTCTGTCTGATGGTGAAACTGCCTTTCCAGCTGTTGCCCCCTCCAGATAGTCGGCCAGAACAGTACATTTCTCAAAATTCTCATCATACTTCGGAATTACCGGCAGACATAACAGGCGACCGCCGTTTTCCATAAAATGTACCAGTTTCTGTTGCTGTAGTTGATCAACGCAACCGTTATTCCACAATACCAATGGTTTATCGATACAATTCACCCATTCGTCTGATTCCGGATTTACCATTTCCGGCATCAATCCGGCGGCAAAAGCGGAGGTAACCAGTCCGGTGACAAAACTGTTCCACGCCTGCGCTGCGCCGACAGTACCGGGACAGACTACTCCGCTCCATTTATTATCCGCATAAGCCAAATTCCACGGCATAAGGATACGGAAATCACTGTCAGCTTGCGACTCAATTATTTCCGGATGCGCATTAAGGTATCCGGCAAACCGCTGTAATGCGTAATAAGTCGGTCTGGTTTCCCCATCTGCGCTCACAGGTGCATTATAGTCGTACATATCGGTAGTCGAACCGGTTCCCGGGACATTCATTCCTCCGGTAAATATATAACCGTTATGGCCTCGCATTCCGAATCCCAGATGCATCATGGCACATGCTTCGACATCTTCAGCTGTTATCGGCGGCCAATCTGACAAACTTCCGTATGGGAATTCAAGCACACACGGTGGATTATCCATCAGCCTCAGCTGCTCCAACGAGATAAAGCAGCGTATTGCGTACTGCGGTGTAGGATTATTCTGCGGCCAACGCTGATCCAAAGTATAATAGTGATCCGAGCCGAGCAACATACGGTTACCGAGCTGTTTTTTCACTTCATAGAAACAGCAGTTCATCGCCGGATTTGCAGAATTATGACAAAATGGTCCAACAACGCCTCTGTTTTCCATAAGTTCTATAAGCAGCTTCAGATATTCGGCGGCACAATGCCAGTAAAAATCCGCATAATCCCGCTGTTGCAGTAATGCTGAAGGGCTGACGCAGGTTGTATCCGGTGGCGGGCCGAACTCTCCGAAAGTCGTGTGTGAACAACCGTATCTCCGGTTAAGCTGTTCCACGCTGCCGAATCGCTGCCGCAAATATACGGCGAAACGTCCGGAGTCACATCCGAATCCCATTGTCTCGCGATTACAGTCAAAATCGCCACGCCAGAGATGCACTCCGCCGAGTTCATTATCCGGCTGAACCATAATAACCGGACCGTTTTTCTGAGCGGAATATCCGGCGATAATGGGGCAAACTCTGTCAAAATACGCACTGACTTTCTCAATAAATTTCTCATGCAGATAAGATACCGCAGAATAATGCATAACTCTGCCATGCCGATCTCGGGCCAGAATTTCCGGATACTTCATGCACAGCCATGGAGGCAGTCCATCATATATAAGTTCAGAATACTGATACGGTCCCGGTCTTACGATCACCGCCAGATCCATTTCAGCAGCGCAATCCAGAAAGTGCCGCAAGTTGAGCTGTGGGGAATCAAAATCGAACTGGCCTTCCGCCGGTTCGTGAATCAGCCATGGAATGTATGTGCTGATGGTATTTCCTCCCATTTCCTTAAACAGCTTCATCCGTTTTTTCCACTCTGCCTGTGGAACACGGAAATAGTGGAACTCGCCGGAATTCATATAAAATGGTTTCCCGTTGAGTTTAAAAAGGCCGTCAGAAAAATCAAACTGCATATAAAAAATTTCCTCTCATTCAGTATCGCATGCCCAACTTAACCTGAACAGCAATATCTGATATTGTATTTATGGTATTTTCCGTCAAATTATTCAAAGATCAAATCTCCGAAGAACTGTGTATCATGGAACCGGTCTCCGCCGCGGCTCCATGAAAACACCTTTTTCTGCGGAGCGTCAAAGCGGAAGAAATTCGCCCGCCACATTACGCCAGTAGCTGGAGCCTTTGGAGTAAGTATTTCCAACTCAGCCACGGGTATAAACATCTCCGCCTGCCATCCGTTGTTCAGTCGTTTCACCTTCAACTGCCAATCCGGATTCCACATAAAGCCGCCTTCGTTGCCGGGTTCATCGAACCGGTTTCCTTCATAATCGAAACACCAGTGCCCGTATTTTCCCATAGCTGACGGCTGGAGAAAAACCTCCAGATGGTCATCATTCAAATACACTGAGCTGTCATGCGGCTGTTCGCCCAAAGGCGGCAGTTCAGCATCATTAAACACTTCGAATGCGAAATACACTCCCCGGTCATCATACATGGCTTTGCCTTTAACCGGAGTTGAATCTTCGTCATTTGCAACTAATGTAAATTCAGCGGCATTCTGCCACTCTTCAGAATTGATCTCTCCGTCTACGGCAACATTTGCTGTAGTTTTCGGTACTTTCAATGTGGGGACCTGAACGGAGCTGAATGTCACCATTTTATTCATAACCTGATCAAGTGTTGTCATATCCATATCTTCGCCGCTGCGGGTTTTAATGGACTTCACTTTATTGTATGCGGCCTGAAACTCCGGCAGTTTTGCGGTCAACTCCTGGCGATCACCTGCCTCGAAAGCATTCTGACATGCAATCATGCACTTCCGGAGCTCCTCTGCCGGAGCTACAGCATCAACGCCATACAGTTTGCGCAAGGCTTCGCGATAAGATGATTCCGGGTTGTACCCTTCCGGATTCCACAGATAATCGTTAGCGGTCATAAAATAGGGTCTGCACCACCAGCGGGAGACAATACCTCCGTTCATATATATAATGCCGTAACTGTCATCTGCCATTTCCGGATAGAATTCGGTCTCCCACCGCGGCATGGGATAAGAGAACATATTGCTGTTATCCCAGACGAATAGGTCCTGTCCGTTCAACAGCTCCTGGAATGCGAGATAATCCTCTTTAGATATTTTAGGCGAACACACTTCCGGTCCGGTCCACACCCAGAATACATCCAGAGGGGCCTCCTGTCCCCAGTCTTTTATATATTTTGCGATTGAATCGAGATGTATTTCATGCCGGTTAACCGAATACGGAGCTCCGACCATCGCCAATCTGAGGCTGGGGAAATCCGGAATGAGCGCCTCATAAATCCGCCGCATAAGGTATCCGTGGGCCTTGCCTATGGAGTTATCAAACGCCCTGGCTTCATCCTCATTAAAGAAAGTATATTCATTACCGACCCTTGGGGTATAGTCATCCACGCAGATCATAATAGTTTCGATTCCGTATTCGGCGGCCATCCGGCACCGGTCGATCAAACCTTGCACATCCTCTTCGCTGGCGATATTGAAATGCGGTTCATTATTCGGGGTAACATATATATGCAGAAGCAGCATAAAACGCATAAGATCCAGCGAGCTCATTTTCTGCATAGCGGAGAGTGATGCTATAATCTCCGGAGAATCGGTAAAACTTTTCCAGTCTTTCCGGTACTGCAATGCGAAATTGCCGACTTTCATTGCGGCGATATCCAGCAGATCCTGTTCATCAACCAGTTTATTTGCCTCAGAAACGAATCGTTCCGGCCAATAAGGATAATCCTCTACTTCGACATAATTCAAAATAAACTTGCCGTCTTCCACCGAAATCATCTGCAAAACAGTATTTATTCCGTTCCACAAGCCGCGTGGATCCACGCCTGCGACGACAAAGATCAACTGTTCCGGGGTATTTTCAACCGTTCTTATAACATATCCCTGTTCCGGCAGCATCGGTACATCGCCATTGAGGTCATTATATGTCTGATTATTGCTGATCAAGCCGTAACGCATAACTACCCGTTTACCGGAGGCGTCCGGCGGATATGAAAAAGTAGCAAATTTCTCCTTAATTGAGTTGGCAAAATAATTTGCAGTAACAATGGTAGCGCTGGTTCTGGCTTCAGGGTCGATCTGCATAGCGAAGTGCCCGTGAATCAGTTCAATTTTTTCCACCTCGGAAAGTATTTTCTGTGGACGGGGATAAATCACTCCGTCCCATTCCCGTTCCAGTTCGCTTGCATTGCCATATGCCATGCAGAACAACATCAAAACAGCCGTCAGTGCAGCCCGTATTTTTCCCATTCTCAAATCTCCGTAGTATTAACAATCAAATTTTTCCGCACCCAATCCGGAACGTTCTTTTCCGGCACATAAAATGCTGCCACCTCTATTCCCGCCTCAGCGAGCTGATTAATTAGAGTCTCCGCATCATAATCCATTATCCAGCATGAGACGGTAACTCTGTCCACTTTATTGGCTTTCAGGTCGTCAATCATGGCCGTGACATTGGAAAAATCTTTTCCATACATTGTATTGTACAAAGGCGAACTGGTTTTGGCGTTCCATGAGATATTTATTCCTCCGAAACCTTCATTATCGGGCAAAACCATTGATACTGTAATCTTTTCCGGTTCCGGCATCGTCTTCATTGCCTCAGCGACAGCGGCTTTAAAATCATCCCAGCTGCCGGCGTCAAGAATGCGGTGTGGACAATGTTTGCCGATCCAGTCATAATGCATTCTCAAATCATCCACTGAGAGTCCATATTTTTTCAGCAAATAAGCGGCCAGAACAGCGGCATTCTGTTCAGCGCGCAAATATAGCTCGTTATCTGGTCCGATGCACTGAGAGCGTGCGATCTCGATTCCGATGCTGTGCATATTGCCGTCCTTGCGTCCGTCGCCGGCGTGCCAACCGTGGGTATAATCCGGCAGAATCTGAACGGCCTCATTTTCATCCACACAAAAATGAAAACTTGTAACGCTGGTTGTGCGCAGATTCACGCGTGTGCGTTCCTGGAATGCGTCATAAGGCTCGGCGGTATTATGAATTGTAACATATCTGATATCGTTTTCGGGCTCATATTTCTGCCGGTTATATTCGTTATCGTCAATAACAGCCTGTCTTATTTTCAAAAGGTCGCCGATCACGATATATTCGACTGCCGTTGCGCCGGGGTCGTCAGCCGGCGGTGGTGGCTCCTGAGCCGTCAGTGTCACGGCTCCGCCGAGGATAACCGCGGCCAATAAATTCCGTCCTGTCATTCTCATCTCCTGCTATTTTAAATAAACAATCTGTCAAAATCTTCTGCTGAAGTAAACTGCCTTGCCGGCCATCCGAGTTCCAGTGCCGCCCTGATATTCTGTGTCCGGTCATCGACATACAAATCCGGCTTGCCGAACTTGCGTTCAAAAGCGAGGTACATCTCCGCAGCCGGCTTTTTTGCGCCGACTTCAAAGCTGTAAATACCTCCGGCCGCCATATTAAAGAAGCTCAATTTCTCCGCCACCAGCTGCAGATGCGCGCCTGATATATCGGAGAGGAACACAAAATCCCAATCATTTTTAATGCGGTTCAAAGTATCTGCAATTCCGGGCATTTCGTCGCCCAGAATGGAGTAAAACCACTCCCGGACTTCGTCAATGCCGGGGATATTTAGTTCGCGGCACACCAGTGAATAAAACTCCTCCTCTTCCATCCTGCCGCATTCCAGATCATCAGCCGCGCCAAGGAGCCGTGGGGGGATATCGCGCATTTCCGCCCAGTTCATCTGTTGCAGACAGTGGTTGTGATTGAGTTTAATGCACACTTCGCCGATATCCAGAGCCAGGAGTTTTTTCATAGTTTTACCTTTCCAGTGCCGCACCGCCAGTTGCGCTGGCGGGCCACTTCATAGAGCAATATAGTTGCTGCGGTTGCAACGTTAAGCGAATCTATTTTTCCCAGCATGGGGATACGCACATTGATATCTGCGGCGTTAAGCCACTCCTCGGACAATCCCACCTGTTCAGTTCCGACCACCACCGCAAGCGACCGGGTTAAATCGATATCGGTATAAACCGGTTCTGCGTGGGGGCTGGTAGCGATGCTTAATATTTTATTATTTTTCAACCATGGCAGGACTTCGGAAGTTTCGGTAACGGCGAGAGGCACGGCGAAGAGAGCGCCGGTACTTGCTCGGATAACATTCGGGTTATATATATCGGTTCTGCGGTCGCATATTATAAGGCCGTCCACGCCAGCGGCGTCGGCCGAGCGCAGGATACTTCCCAGGTTGCCCGGTTTTTCCACAGCTTCGGCGATCATATAGAATCCGTTTTCGACCACCGGCATAGAGGCCAGATCATGTTTTACCATAGTCATGGTCGCGATCAACCCCTCCGGCCGATCCCGGTATGCCATTTTATTCAACAGGAAATCCGGCACCTGAAAAATCTTTGCGCCGTGCTGATACAACGATTCGAGGAGAGCCGGCTCATTAACACCGAGGAACTGCTCCGGGCAGAAAAACACCTCTTTAATTGTCCTTCCATATTCCAAAGCCCGGCTCAATTCGCGATAACCTTCTAGTAAAGTCAGATTCGCGGCTTCGCGATCCCGGCGGTCGCGAAGTTTGACCGCCTCTTTAACAGTCTTGTTCTGTGTACTGGTAATTTTTAAAACTTCCATAAAATCCATTCCCGGCAATGTGTTACCTGCCGTGCCCCAACGAAATGCAATATTATTGACTCAAATTTGCAAAATTTTCATATCAGTGTATAATAATTATGAAGACAATATAAATACAATTCTTTTTTTTGCAAAGGTTTTTTGAGGCTTTTTGCGGTAGTTTTATATTAAAATACGGTAGATAGCTGTCCTGACGTCTGATGTTCCGGGCAGAGATAAAATATAGCCGGTTCGCTACCGGGAGAGGATTAAATGAAGATCGCGGCGGTGATTTACAAATTTTTCCCTTATGGAGGGATTCAGCTTGATCTGCTCCGGATATTGGAAGAGTGCCATATCCGCGGGCATCAGGTGACTGTTTTTGCCAGCCGCTGGGAGGGTGAGTGTCCCAATTACATTGATCTGCATCTCATCGGGCTGCGCAGCTGTTCCAACCACTACCGGATGCTGGAGTTCAGCAGGAAGGTAAACCGTGCGGTAAGCGCCGGGGATTACGATCTGGTTTTCGGGGTAAACCGTATTGAGGGGTTGGATGTATATTTTGCCGGCGATAACTGCTATGATGCAAAAGCGCACAATGAGCGCAGTTTCTTCTACCGTCTCACTCCGCGCTACCGGGTATATCACAAACTGGAGAAATCGGTTTTTGAGCGTGGCGGCAGGTGTAGAATTCTATTGCTTACGCCCGGTCAGCAGCCGGTATTTGAACAGTATTACCATACCGAGCCAGAGCGTTTTGTTCTTCTCCCGCCCGGCATTCCCAAAGACCGCTGCCGTCCGGACAATGCGGATAAAGTGCGTTCTACCAAACGTATGGAGCTTGGATTGAAAGATGATTCAGAGATAATGATTCTTCAAATCGGTTCCGGATTTGCCACCAAAGGGGTGGATCGTTCGATAAGAGCGGTTGCCTCGCTGCCGGCGGCGTGGCGGTCGAAAACCACTTTATTCATTGTCGGGTCGGACAATCCGGCGAAATACATAAAGCTGACCCGCAAGCTGCATATAGAGGACCGGGTAAAATTTCTTGGTGGCCGGAATGACGTTCCGTCTCTATTACTTGCGGCAGATCTTATGCTGCATCCGGCGGTAAACGATGCTACGGCAACGGTGCTGGCGGAAGCGATTGTTGCCGGATTGCCGGTAATCTGTTCTGATGTATGCGGTTTTTCTTCTCTGATCACTTCGGCCCGTTCAGGCGTAGTTATTTCCAGTCCGTTCAACCAGAATGAACTGAATACACAGCTGGCGAAGATGCTTGAAACTCCGGCTCAGCTTCAGGCCTATCAGGACAATGCGATCATGTATGCGGATGATGCCGATTTCTTCAGTCGCCAGAAGGTGGCGGTTGATTTCATGGAAAAAGTTGTTGCGGAGAAAGCTGAAGAATGAAGCTTTTTCTGGATGATTTTTTCCAGCAGCAGTGGCTGGGGAAAGACCCTTTTGCCGAGGTTGAGAATCTGGACGGTAAAGTTTTCCGTAACATAAAGAACCGCCGGACGTTGAAATTTTCTCTTGACGGCAAAAGTTTTTTCCTGAAGCATCACCGTGGAGTCGGCTGGCGTGAGATATTCAAAAATCTCTTTTCCTTAAAGCTGCCGGTCATTGGAGCCGGCAATGAATTCCGGGCAATCCGGAAACTTGAAGCGCTTCAAATCAAGACCATGCACTGTTCCGCGTACGGAGAAAGAGGGTTCAATCCTGCCGCCAGGGACTCATTTATAATAACGGAGGACATAGGTGAGCACCGTTCTCTGGAAGAGATTGCGGCGGAACGAAGCACGAATCCGGTTTCAAGGGCGCAGAAAGTTGCTCTGATAAAACGTGTAGCATCCGTCAGCCGTACATTGCATGACAACGGTGTCAACCACCGTGATTACTACCTGTGTCATTTTCTCATGCAGGCCAATGCGGCTGCGGAAAATGGTTTTGATCTGTATTTGATTGATCTCCACCGTGTGGGGATAAGGAAGAAGATTCCCTCCCGTTATCTTTTCAAAGATATGGGCGGTCTGTGGTTTTCGGCGATGGATGCCGGTTTAAGCAAAGCTGACTGTCTGCGTTTTATAGCTGAATACGCCCGTCGCGACCTCCGGTCGGAGCTTGAATGCAATGCGGCATTCTGGCAGAAGATCAATCAAACCGGTGAAAAGTTATATAAAAAAGAGTACAACCGCCCTCCCCGGCATGCCTTCAGTAAGAGATGAATAAACCCAGAACGCTTGAATATACGGAGTACACTCCGTTTGAAAGATATTTACTTGAAATCAGCTTTGACGGCGGCTGTTTTGCCGGCTGGCAGATACAGCCGCACTGTGAAACGGTGCAGGAGGTGATGCAGAAGACGCTCTCCCGGCTGTATGCCGATTATCCGATTCATGTGCTGGGAGCCAGCCGTACTGATGCGGGGGTACACGCGCTTGGCTTTGCCGCCTCCTTTCTGGTTCCGGAGAGGCCGTATATTCCGCCGGAGAAGTTGCAGGGGATACTCAACCGTCTGCTGCCGCCGTCGGTCAGAATAAGGGGAGTGCAGAAAGTCGGTCTGGATTTTCATGCCCGCTATGATGCAGTGGGCAAGGCGTACACCTATATATTCAACCGTGGCACAGAGACACCGTTCAGCAACCGGTACAGCTGGAAGTGCCGTTATGAACTCAACTTTGATGCGATGATAGAGTCGGCGCAGCATCTGGTTGGCACGCATGACTTCTCCAGTTTTGTAGTTGAGCGGAAGATGGTTGATGATGCGGTCCGGACAATCCATGAGATAACCCGCAATGACTTCGGCAACTATGTATGTTTTACCTTCAAGGGTACAGGTTTCCTGTATAAGATGGTGCGTTGCCTGACTGGTACGCTGGAGGCGGTGGGTTATGGCAAAATAAAGGTGGATGATGTGCGTAAGATACTGGATCTGAAGTGCCGTGACATTGCGCCTGAAACTGCGCCGCCGCATGGACTGTTTCTGATGAAAACATTCTTCAATGAAAGAGATTACTTTGACTTTAAACTGGAAAAAGTTCCGTTTTACTATTAGGGGGGAAAGAGCGTTTATGAACTGGGAAAATCTTACAGCGATTGAATTTGAAGAAGCGCGCAAGCAGTGTGACGGAGTATGCGTAATACCGATTGGGGTTCTGGAGCGTCACGGCTCGCATCTGCCGTTGGGGACGGATGTATTCACCTCGTGGAAGCTGGCAAATCTGGTGGCAGAAAAGGTTCCGGTGATGGTATTTCCACAATATTATTTCGGGCAGATTCCGGAAGCCACGCATGAACCCGGCACGCTGTCGATTTCGCTTGATTTAATGATACAGCTTCTGGACAATGTGTGTGAAGAGATTCACCGCAATGGTTTCAATAAGATTATTCTGTTCAGTGGTCACGGCGGCAACACTTTCTGGAAGTTCTTTCTGGCGCGTCAGCTGGAGAAACGCCGTGACTATGTAGTTTACTATTACTTCACGCTGGGCGATGCAGCGGCTGCTGCGGTAAGCGATAAAATCTGCCGGGAAAAAGGCGGTTGGGGAGAGCATGCCGGGGGGTTGGAAACAGCGACCTCGCTCCATCTTTTCCCGGAATTATGCAAGATGGAGAAAGCGTTAAGCGAGGCGCAGGGTATTCCGCGCCAAGAGCACGCGAAACACTTTGAAGGCTCCGGGGTATCCAGTCCGATAGACTGGTATGCCGGTCACCCAACGCATATTGACGGTTATCACGGCAGAGTCGATGCTGAAGACGGCAGAAAAATTGTGGAAGCGATCGTCAATGATACTGCGATTGCATTTGAAAAGATAAAAAACGACCGGCTTTCGCTGCCGTTGCTGAAGGAATTTTATGACCGTTCGGGTAAATAAGCTCTCCTCTACGGCAAAGCCGCGCAAACCCGCCTCCGCCAAACGGCCGCCCAAACGACCGGCTACCCGGCGTAAGAAGGGTCATAGTCTGATCTCGCAGCTGTTGAAATGGCCATTGCGGCACTGGAAGCCGGTTCTGCTGCTGGTGTTGTTTCTGCTGGGTGGTTTTATAAGCAACCTTGACCGCGGTGCGCGCTATGTCAGCCGGTTGCGCGGGCTGAAAAAGTTTCTGCCTGAACCGGTTGCGGAGCTGATTTTTCCGCCGGAATACCTGGCGTTCGGATTGGCGACTCAAGGCGAAGAGCTTTTCGGAACCGTAACTAAAGTAATTGACGGCGATACATTTATAATGAAAAGCGTCGGAGGTCGGGAGGACTCGTACAAGGTACGGATGTGGGGAATTGATGCGCCCGAAAGCTCGCAGGAGTTCGGGACCACTTCCGCGGACGCGCTGTCGGACAAGATACTGAACCGTGCGATACGCTTGCAAGTAGCGGCGACAGACCGTTACTCGCGGCAGGTCTGCCGGGTCTTTGGCGACAATGAAGAGGATATAAATCTTTATATGGTAAAAAACGGTTATGCGTGGTATTATCGGGATTACGCCGATGGCGCGGCCTACCTGGAACAGGCGGAAGCTGAAGCCCGGCGCAACAAGCGCGGACTCTGGACCTATCCTGCGCCGCAGCCGCCATGGGAATACCGTAAGAACAACAGGGATTGATATAAATTATGAATATTGAAGAACGCCTTAAAGGGTTAAAGCTGGTCTGTCTTGATATGGACGGCACGATTTATAAGGGTAAAACGCTGTTTCCCACCACCATGCCGTTTCTGAATTTTCTGAAACAGCATGGCATACATTATCTGTTTTTATCCAACAACTCGTCATACAGTTTATCTGATTATGTGGAAAAGCTAAACAGGATGGGGATTGCTGCGGCTCCGGATGAGTTTTATATTTCCACAGACTTCACTATTGACTATCTGAAAGCGCATCATCCTGAGATAAAACGTATCTATGCATTGGCGGTACCGACGGTGCAGGAAGAGTTCCGCAAAGCCGGTTTTGAGATTGAATCAGAAGATCCTCAAGCAGTAATAGTAGCGTTTGACCGTACGCTCTGTTATGAACGGCTCTGCCGTGCGGCCTACTTCATCAGCCGTGATGTACCTGCGTTTGCGACCCATCCGGATCCATTCTGTCCGACGGACCAGCCGACTTTTCTGCCCGACTGCGGAGCATTTGTCTGCTGTCTGGAAAAAGCTACCGGCAAAAGCATAAAGGTGCTTGGCAAGCCGGATCCTGAGATGCTGAAACTTGCCGCGGCTCGTTTCGGACTCTCCACTGCGGAAACCATGATGATTGGCGACCGTCTTTATACGGACGTCAAACTTGGTTTGAATGCCCACGCCATAGCGGTACAGGTAACGGATCATGCCGAGCCGAATCAATCCGGAGTCGATCCTGATCTTGCGGTGCCGAATCTGGGTGATTTGCAAAATATATTGGCAAAAGTTTTGGATTAGCTATTGATTTAGCAATTAAGTAACGCTATAATAAATACCAGAGAGCAGGTTAATCTCTGAACAATATTTGCATCGGGGACGCAAGTCCTTATTGTAGTCAATCAGTAGTAGAGTTTATAATGCCTGCTCTCTTTTCTTCGCGGTAAAATCTGTTTTTCATTTTGAGGAGCGACAATGAAACGTATTCTTCAGATATTTTTGGGAGCGATCATGCTGACAGGAATAAATTTATCGGCAAAAGAGCTGAAAGTGCTGACGATCGGCAACAGTTTTGCCGACAGTGTTTTTGTTTATCTTCCATCGATTGCGGAAAATGCGGGGTGTCCGCTGCTTATTGAACGGGCGAATCTGCCGGGTTGTTCGCTGCAACGTCACTGGGAGTTGGCGGAGCGTTCGGAAAGCGAGCCGGAGTTAAAGCCGTATAAGGGGAAGAACCTCCGTGAAATGCTTACGTCGGAGGAGTGGGATGTTGTGACCCTGCAACAGGCCAGTCCATTCAGCTGGCAGGCAGACTCTTACTATCCCTACCTGGAAAATCTGGCGGAATACGTTCATAAATACGCTCCGGCGGCAGAGATTGTGCTTCAGCAAACCTGGAGTTACCGTTTTGACGATCCGCGGCTGGCGCAATGGCAGATAACTCCGGCAGAGATGTATGACAATATTATCAAATCCTATAATCTGGCAGCAGAGAAACTCAATGTCCGTCAGATACCGACGGGACTGGCGGTAGATCTGGCAAGGAAAAACCAGCCGGTAAAATTTTCTCCTTACGATATTGCGGAAGTAAACGCGCTGGAATACCCGGCAGAGCTTCCGGATCAGCAGGGCTCTCTGGTCAATGGTATCTGGTGGGGCAAAAACCGGGATGGAGAGTGGGAGTTAAAGCGTGATGCCTATCACCTGAACCGCCGTGGCCAGTATTTGCAGGCCTGTTTATGGTTTGCGTTTCTGTTTGACCGTCCGGCGACCGGAATAACCTTCTGTCCGGAGGGTCTGGCGGCGGATGATGCGGAATTTCTGCGTCAAACGGCCCAAAACGCGCTGGAATCCTTTACCCAGGTAAAGAAATAATCTATGGGTAAACGGCCAAAAGAACATATCTGGCGAGATAATTTCAAGAGTTTCATATCTTATTACCGCGGTCACCTGAAGCTGTTTATATTTGACATGTCTTCCGGAGTAGCCAATGCGGTATTCACATCGCTGTCGCCTCTAATGGTCTACCGGGTACTGGAGGCATTGCCGGAGAAAGATTTTTCTGCGGTGGCCTCCGGATTGGCGATACTGCTTGTGCTGGCAATTCTGATTGCCGGGACCCAATATATCGGTCTGCGCTGGGGGCATATACTTGGAGCGCGGGTAGAGACCGACATGCGGGATGATTTTTTCCGTTACCTGCAAAAGCTCTCCTTCAGTTACTTTGACCGGACAAGAACCGGCCACATCATGTCGCGCATGACCAACGACCTCAGTCTGATCAGTGAAACCGCCCACCATGCGCCGGAGGATCTGCTGCTGGCGCTGCTAACCTTTATTGGCTCTTTTGTCATTATGTTTGCGATCAATCCGGTTCTGGCGCTGATCACCTTGATTCCCTTGCCGTTAATCATCTTCTGGGGTGGATTCTTCCAGCGCCGCATTTACCGTGGATTCCGGGAGGTCAGGCAGAATGTAGCGGAGATCAACTCTCAGGTGGAAAATGCCATTCAGGGCATTCGTGAAGTCAAATCCTACAACAATGAGCAGGAACAGGTCGCCAGATTTGAGAATGTGAACAACTCTTTTCTGGATGCCAAAGAACGGATGTGCGGTTTATGGGCGAATTTTCAAAGCGGAATAACCTTTCTGGTGCAGAGTTATGCGTTGATATTTATAGTTGCGGGAATTTTGCTGGTATACTGGGATATGGCTACCCTCTCCCAGCTGGTAACGTTTATGATGTATTCCAGTATCATAACCATGCCGATTATCCGCATGGTGCATTTTGCGGAGCAGACCCAGCAGACTGCGGCGGCGTTTGAACGCTTCCGTGAGGTAATGCGTGAGAAGCCCGAGATAGTAGATATGCCCGGGGCGCTTGCGCCGGCAGGACTTAACGGCGACTTGGAATTTGTCAATGTATCCTTTAAATATCCGGGGATGAAACCGGAGGAGCCGGAAGTGCTGAAAAACATCTCGTTCCGTCTTCCGGCGGGTGTCACTGCGGCGCTGGTAGGCGAATCCGGGGCAGGAAAATCAACGCTGGCGGCGTTAATTCCGCGATTTTACGAACCGGATGCCGGAATAATAAAGCTGGATGAATATGATATAAAATTTCTGCAGCAACGTTTTCTGCGTTCCCAGATCGGGATTGTACAGCAGACGCCGTTTCTGTTTGACTCAACCATCCGCGAAAACATTCTGCTGGGCAAACCCGATGCCACCGAAGAGGAGGTAATCGCGGCGGCCAGGGCGGCCAACATCTGGGATTTCATAGACGCTTTACCGGAGAAACTTGATGCCGCCACTGGCGAACACGGTGTCCGTCTTTCGGGAGGACAAAGGCAGCGTATTTCCATAGCCCGGGTATTTCTCAAGAACCCGGCGATACTGATTTTTGATGAAGCCACCAGTGCGCTGGACAATGAGTCGGAAGCGCTGGTTCAGAATGCCATGGAACGTTTATGCCGGAACCGCACTACTATAATAATTGCCCACCGTCTGTCAACGGTGAAGAATGCGGATCTCATATTCTGCCTGAAGCATGGAGAAATAGTTGAATCCGGAGTTCACCGTGAACTTCTGGAGCGGAAGGGTTATTACAATTCGCTCTACACTATGCACACATTTTAAGTTACTTGCTTCAGGCAAGTTTTACCATTCTGTGCCGTCCGACGATCTTATTATATGCCCAGTACAGGTATATACCGTTGGCGATAGCGGTAATTCCCCATGTTATTGGATATGAGAGCATGAGATTACCCATTGTCGGCTGCAATGGGAAGATCAGCCACACCCAGAAAACGCGCAGTACGCACACGCCAAGCAGAGTAATCACCGCCGGCATAACGGAGTGTCCGAGTCCGCGCAAAGCGCCGCTTATAACGTCCATAATTCCGCAGAGGAAATATGTGGTAAAGAGGATATTCATTCTCAACATTCCCCACGATACGACCTCAGGATCGGAGTTGTATATAGCGATCAGGTCATGTCCGTCGAGTAAAAAACCATATCCGAGAATAACGCAAACGGCGCATGAACACAGGATACAGTAGAAGATGCTTTTCTTAATCCGGTCATACTGTTTGCCTCCCAGGTTCTGACCGGCAAAACTTACCACGGTCTGATGAAAAGCGTTGGATCCGACATATACGAATCCCTCCAGACTCACGGTTGCGGTATTTCCGGCAATAGCCAGTGATCCGAAAGAGTTTACGGAAGACTGTATAGTGATATTGGATATAGAGAAAAACATTCCCTGTATACCTGCGGGCAAACCGATCCACAACATATTTTTAAGGATGACCGGATCGATTCTCAGTGTCTGCGGTTTTATCCGGCATGCGTCGCGTGCACGTATCAGAGTTTTAATGACCAGATACGAAGCCACGGCCTGGGATATTACAGTTGCGAGCGCCACTCCTGCCACATCCATATTGAATACGAGGACAAAGAAGAGATTCAGCACCACATTGATAACCCCTGCCAGCATCAGGAAATACAGTGGTCGTCGTGTATCGCCGACCGCCCGCATTATTGCACTGCCGAAGTTATACAGCATTATAAACGGCATACCTCCGAAATATATCCACATATAGATGCACGATTTCATTAAAACGTTCTCCGGAGTTCCCATCAGCACCAGCAGTGGTTTAGCCAGCAGCATACCAATGCCTGCCAGTAGGACGCCGCCCACCAGAGCCATCATAATTGCGGTATGAACAGTACGGCTGACATTCTTACGGTTTTGCGAGCCGTAATAGTTGGCGACCAGAACGTTGGTGCCGACGGAGAGTCCGATGAACAGATTAACGATTAGCGCCGTCAGAGATGAGGTTGCCCCGACCGCGGCCAGAGACTCATGAGATGCGAACCGTCCGATAACCACCAAATCAGCGGTATTGAAAAGCAGCTGCAATATACCGGAAAGCATCAAAGGTACGGAAAATAGTACAATCTGGCCGAAAAGTGGCCCATGACACATATCTATATGATACTTGTTTTTAGTCGCCGCCATGATCCCCCCCCTCACTCCGGGATTATATGCAAGTATAAATTGAGACTGGATATTTAATATAGCCTTTTCTGGAATAAAAGTAAAATTGTTTAATGTTGTTTTGCTGTTATAAAAATAAAAAAGCTCTATTTTCAAATCCGGCTTGCGTTTTTGTTATGAAAAGGATATATTCCAGAGAAGCATAAGCTGAATTTCTGATATGGAGCAGATAATCTATGATAAAATTAAAAAATTTATATTTCAAGTTAGTAATGTTCTCAGCCGTAGGATCAGCAACGCTGATGGGTGGGTCAGAGCTGGAAAGCATGGATTATAAGATCAACGAGCTTACCCCGGCCAAATTCAGTGCCTCGGAGCGCGACGTTCTCAAGGAACGCTTTATTGAATTTGAACTTCTGCGGGACATTCCCATCCCTACGGGCTGGAAGCTGAATATCAACTGGCTTAAGAACAGTGCGTTCCCGATAGTTCTGGCGGATGAAGGCAACTCATTATACCTGCTCTCCGGGGACTTTGTTGAGATCTTCGAATCGAGGATGACCAACAACTACAATAACTGCGACTACAAACTTGTATGCGATGCCGCCGGCAGCGGGACGTTGCGTCTCGGTGTATATTACTATGCGGACAAGATCACTCGAGACTCACTGGACTTTCAGATCAATGCGAAACAATATTCAACCTTTGAATTCCCCATAACAATCGCGGATCAGCTTGAATTGAAAGGCATCCGCCCCCTGCTGGGGTGGAATGGCAATCTGAGCATAAAAGACGTGCGTCTTGTTCCTACGAATATAGTCAATGAAAATGCCATTATTGAGGGAGAACTTCAGCAATGTTCTTTTCTGCCTGATCTTGCGGATGCCGAATCTGACGACTACTTTTATGCCGCCACCTTGAAAGTGCATTCAATCCGTTACGGGGTGCCGACGCCGCAGGAGATAAGAGTTGTCATTCCGGGTTTTTACGACCGGAAAGACACCAAACTTGCCGGCTTGTGGGAGGGAGATAAACTGAAGCTCTCAATTGTTCCATACGACTCACTGCCGGAAGAAAAGAAGAGCATACCTGTAGCAGATGAATTGAATGAAGAGAGTAAAAACTTGAAAAGCTATTTTGTAGTTGGAGCGGAAATTATTCCTGCGTTTGACACAACCGACTCCGGCATTGAAATTGAACCGTCTGCGGAGTAGCTGTTATCCTGCAATAAAAAAGGCCGGCATAAATGCCGGCCTTTTGCTTTCAGGTCAGATATGTATTCCCAATTTCACATTCCGGTCGCCGGACAGTTTTGCTCCGTCTACAATCATATATCCGTTGGATGAATCAACCGACAAAATTTTCCGTCTGGTACCGTTTATCAACACCGTATCGTGTCCTGAGAGTTTTACCAGCTCTTCTTTATTGAGCAATATAGTGTTATAACCGTCCTTATTATGCACGGATACACCGGCTACCCAGTTACGGTCGGAAAAATCAACCGGATAAATCACCGCTCCGGATACGCCCATTCCAGCCACATCAAAAACTCCCAGGGCGACAGAATTAGCCAGCTTTCCATCCTTTAAGTCATACAAAGACAATCTGATCTTCTCAACCGGTATATCCGGCAGCTCGCGCACATATATCTTTTTACCGTCCGCCATTAAAGGCTCAATCGCTTTTATACTGAAGTCGCCATTGACGAAACCGTATGGATAGCTTTGCATAAAGGCCTCATTTTTATATTGCGGCAGGAAGTGAACTCCGAACCGTTCCGCCGGCAGCTCCCCAGTCACCACAAAAGAGATCTCCCCTCTTCCGACGTTCAAATACACAGTTAACGCCTCGTCCTGCCATAAAACCTTTGATGTCAGCAGAGCCAACTCCATCCGTCTCACCGGTTCGCGGGACTTGTCATACTCAAGGAATCCCCACAGGGCGCATCCTGCCAGGGCGAACCACAGGACTGCCATCCTGTAATTATATACAAAATTACGAATCAGATACCATGCGCATCCTATTGCGAGAGCAATTACCGCCACCATAAACACCTGCTCAAAGATCACTGCGGTCTGATTACCGTGTACATAAGCGTGCGGGTTGCTGAGCAGCAGCCAGCTGATACTTCCGGCGCCAACCGCGGCGAGGAACATCCATCCGCCGTTAAACATACTGATTTCGCGGCTGTTTTTATTATGCTCAAAATCCCTGCGGCAGAAGAGGAGCCATCCGCCAAGTAAAACTATTCCGATCCAGGCGATCAACGGCATTCCCCAATAGTGAAAATCCAGGAGATAACGTTCAAAGATCACCGTTCTTGGTTTAGCGATACTTTCGAAAACGATTGCGGGCATAGCCGGGCTCAAATCTGCGATATTGAATGCGGTGCGATATGCCATGGAGTCGATCAAGCCTTTAAACCCACCGACGGCAAAGGCCAGATAAACCAGACTGAGCGCCACGCCGATCACCTCTGCTATTCCTAAAAATATCAGATCCCGCAGTGCCGCCTTCAGCTGATAACGCCGGGCGAAGACGTAATATACCACCGGAGCCATTCCCAGGCATAAAATATACGACACATATTCATAGCCGAATCCGCATCGTATAAACACTGCCGCGATCAATGCGAAAAAGCACTTCCAGCGCAGCTTGCCTGTATCATCCGGTTTAAACATGTAACTGAACATAGTTACAATCATCGGCAGCAAATTACACCACAGCGCCCAGTAGAGACTTCCGCTAGCCCAACCCAGCACTCCGCATGATACCGTGGCGGCCAATCCGGCGAGATACGCGGCAAATCCCCACTCATGCGCCACCCATATCAGGAACAGAGCCATAGCCAGCGCCGCGGCGCATATACTTATCTGCTGTAACACATCGCGGCTGCCGCCAAATATTTTACTCATAGCGTAATAAAATATTCCGGCGAACCCGGCCTGCCGGTGGTAATATGAGCGTTGAGCTCCGGCATATTTCTCCAAAGCGTTATCGCTGTCATAAACCATTTCGGCATAGTTACTGGTATAATTTTTCTCTTCCGGACTGTTTTTCAGGAGAACCAGCGGTTTAAAGATATTACCGCTGTCATACTCTTTATCCAGGAGTGCGCTTAATACCAGTGAATCCGACACGGCGTCGAACTCCGCCTTCCGCTCAGAGAATTTGCTGTTGAATCCCCATGCAATTACGCCGAAAGCAATTATTGCCAGCACGGCCAGATATATTCTTTTCAGCATTGACACAGCAGGCGGATGCACTCTGTAGTCGCCGTTTATGCTCTTAAGGAGTTTATATATAACCGTCAAATTCCCCTTGATTGGAGATATTTTTGTCGGGATTTTACCTTTTGGCGGATAAATTCTGGTAACGGGAATCTCTTTTACTTTAAACTTATTCTTTGCTGCTTCAATAGCCAGATAATAGTGCAGTTCGTATCCTTCAAAACAGTTGCGGAATAGCGCGACCTTGTCGGAGCTTAAAAATCTTGCGCTGTAAGCGCGGTATCCGTTGGTGGTATCGGTATATTTAAAACCGCTGGCCAGACGCATTAAAGGAGCGTGTATAAGTTTAAGCCCCAGCAGTCGTGATTTCGGGGTATTAAGGTGAATACCGCCGGGCTCAAAGCGGGACCCCTGGATATGATCCCATCCGTTTTTCAGTTCATAGACAAAGCTGGATACCTCTTCAACGCCGTCTTTGCCGTTGCCGTCCATGGTGACCACGCCGTCATAACCGCGTTTCAGCGCCCAGTCAAAAGCCATACGCATCTGGCTGCCTAGTTTACCCGGGCCGGTCTTGACCAGCAGGGTATTAACGCCGAGCTTTTTAAGTTTCTCGTGTTCGGTTGACCCGTCGGAACTGCCGCCGTCCGCCACGACGATATCGGCATAACCGCGGCAGTGGGGCTCCATCTTCTCGAGTTGGCGCAAGAGTTTGCTGCCCTCGTTAATTACGAAAACGCAAACGCAGTAACGGTTCTGTTTTTCCTGAAATTCGTAAACCTCATAAGAGGGTACCTCATGCGGAACGCTGTCATTCATCATCTATCTCTCCCGGTCTGCACTAAATTTATCTCATCAGCTTCGCTGTTTTGTGAAACATTAAGTCTGTCCATATCCAGCATTACCGAGCTGTGGCGTTCATAAATCACGTTGTAAGCCCGCACATCGGCCCGATCCTCCAGGAGCCGGGCCAGATATTCGCCGAACAGCGACAATATTAAAAAAAGAATAAAGAACAGTATCGACATAAACAGGATTGTTGTCGTCCATCCTTCCAGCACATTATTTTTCCAGAGGTGAATCAATACGCTGTATGCGCCGAATAAGAAAGCGAGACCGCTGGCGGCCAATCCCAGAGCATTAAAGACGCGCAGGGGGCGGGTTGAGTTAAACACCAGCATCGACACTGCCCGGCTGAATGAGGCGATAATTCCCGGATATCGGCACAATTTTCCGGACAACTCATATTTCATTTCGCGGCACTCATATCCGCAGTTGGAGATCTGCATCAACAGCATAAGCTGGAACCGGTTATTATTCATAACCGCATTTGCGGCCCGCCGGCTGATTGCGCGGAACCATGTATCGTTGGCCGGCAGATTATACCGGATTAATTTTTTAGCGCATATCCGGAAGATCCGGCTGCCGATCCGGTACCAGAATGGTTTATATACTCTGGAACATCCTATTACGATATCGTTACCGGCAAAGCACTCATCGACGGCCATTCCGATTGCCTCCTCGGTAAGATTCTCTTCGCTGCCGATAACGATTATATCACCGATTGCGTTCTCCATTCCGGCCGCCATTGCCACCTCTGGCGAACACACGTCGGTAATTTTGAGCCACCGCATTTTCCCGATTTCGGTTAAAAGTTCACTTTTATTATGGTTGCCGGTATCTCCCTGGCCATAATCTATAATCAGGATCTCATAATCGGAGTAGTTATTTTTAAGATAATCGGCATATCCGCGCAGCCATTCGCCGTTCACTTCGCCGTTAGATGTTATCACCAATGATATAAAAGTATTTTTCATCTTCGGATCACCAGTTATTTAAAAGTTTTATTGCGGCAATAACGTCATACACATTATCGATCTTGCCGCCCATTATGCAGTGATAATTTTTATAATGGTAATTTGGTTTGAACAAAATTGGTCTGCTGTCGTCGATTTCGCTGGATGGCAGAATTGTCTTGACCTCCCAGAGTGAATCTTTATACTGACACTCTCCTGCTGCCGGCATATACCTTGCCGCATCGCGCCGCATACTTTCAAAGCAGCTTGTTTTAGGGTCGGCATCAAACACTCTGTGTGCGTTCACATATTTCTGACCGTTCTTATCGTGCCACTCATAATGCGGGGTATACCGGACATGGCTGAACGAGTGCAGTCCGCGATCCGGAAACGGCATAATGGAGAAGAATGGTCCGCACATAATTGTTATCCCCATATTGGCAATATTATCCGGGGTTTCGACCAGAGCCATTTCGGTCATCTCGTGTTTCAGAGGAATAAGTTCTATTCCGGAGTTATGATTAACGCTGTTGATATTGGAGTACGTGCAGTTGTAAACCGTAGCGGCGGTCAATTCCGCCGTACTGTCAGTTTGGGATTTAACCGTCACGCCCAGTTCGCCATTATCTTTCTGATATATTTTTTCCACCCGGCAATTGCACACCAGTTCGCCGTTAGCGGCGTTAAAACGGTCAAGCATTATCCGGCGCAAAACAGCGGCGTCAAAAGCGTATTCACGGGTACGGAACACCTGTTCGATATAGTGTGGGGAGAACAACCCTGCCACCTCCTGAGGGGCAGGTTCGCAAGGTGCACCGATGCGCCGGCAGAAGGTCTCGAACTGCCTTGCCGTCACCTTGCCCAGAATTGCCCCGATGCCGTAATATTTATCGAAATCGCTTTTTACGCAATCGCCGAACTCTTTTATAAACATGGGGAAAGATATGCACGACCGCATTGCGGTAAGCAGACTGCGCGGGTAATGGTATCCGGAGTGTACTCTGGCCTGATTATTATAACTTGCTCTGGTCATACATTGGGGGTACTGTTCGCACACCAGCACTTTTTCGCCGCGCAATGCCAGGAATTCTCCGGTATAAAGGCCAAAGAATCCACCGCCGATTACGATGCTGTCATAGCGTTCAAAATCCGGCAGCATCAATTGCCTCCCTTACGGTATTAAGTGCCCGTTCCAGCGTCTCATATTCCGGCTCTTCGCCCCGCATCTCAATAGAGAGCCACTCAGAATAACCGGCACTGCGCAGGAATTTTATATCTCCCGGGAGATCGCCGGAGGAGTTACCGGCATTAGCCAATCCCGGTTCGCTTATATGATAGTGCACCCAGTCTGGAACGCCATTCCGGCATATCTGCATCATCGTCTCGCCGTTCATCAGCATTGCGCCGCGGTCGACATGCAATTTCACGCCCCTGCAATCAGCGGCGGTCACCAGTCTCCGGGCGTCGTCTATATTATTGACAAAATCGCAGCAATACTCTGCCGGATTTGGTTCTATACCCAGTACAGCGCCATGACCGGCACATATCTCCCCTGCCTGCCGGAAAAACTCTGCGGCAGTATCAATGGCCTCCTGAAATCCCAATCCGCCGCGGCGCCGGTTTCCCGGGGAGCCGAATACCAGCACACGTGCGCCCAATCCCTCCGCGATTTCCGCGACCAGTTTTATATGCGCTAAAAACTCCGGATGGGTGTTTTTATCAAACACCCTGAAATGTTTTTTACCGAACAGGAGCGCCTGCATCGCCGGCACACAAAATCCGTTATCAACCAGTTTCTTACGATATTCACACGCACTCTGGAAGCCGCTGCCCACCCAATCCGGCCAGACTTTTGACGGTGCGACTTCAATACCGGTAACGCCATATTTTTTGAGCAGCTGCATAATAGCGGGGGCATCATGCCTTTTCCAGGCGATATTTGAGACAGCCAGTCCTTTCATTTTCTGCCGTATCCCCGGATAAATTCGCCCAACTGCGCCAACACCTCATCATGGGTATAGCAGTAATGTCCGTTTTTGCCCCACAACCCGGCATTTTTAGTAAACAGGTTGTAATGCCCTTCAGCGGCCGGCTGCCAGCCGACCTTTTTGCCGGGGAAAAACTCTGCTATTATCTCTTTAGTGGCAACCGGCTCGGTAAAGAGATTAATCAACTTCAATCCGGCGTTTTCCGCCAATTCAATATCGTTGGAAAGATTTTTGAGATAATAGTACTGGAACGACGACTCCGGATTTATCATTTCCAGGCAATTATCATTAAGCAGGTCGAATATAACATTTTTCTTAAGCCCCTCGCCGAACAAACCCGGCAGCCGGACAATCATACATTCCGGGAACTGGCTGCGGCAGAAATCTTCAAACCGCAGCCGGTTTCTTCCATAAGCGTGATTTTCGACGTTATGATTATCAAAATCCTCGTCCAGAGCATTATGAGAAGCATAAACATCTATGGTAGAAATCAGGATAAACTTATCGGCCGTCACCTGTTTTAAAACCTCGCACAAAGCATCGATTTTCAGCCAATCCCCCTCCGGATCTTTATTTGCCTGCCATTTTACGGCGGAGACTCCGGCGCAGACCAGCCGGGCAAAATGTTTACCGGCCATCTCTTTAAAATTTCTGGAATTGTAAAGTGCCTGATACTCTCTCTGGGAAGCCAGATTTCCGCCGACAAACCCGGTATATCCAATCAATCCGTGCATACTGTACATCTATCTCCCTGTTTTCAACATTTTATTATTTTCAGCAGCACATTGCTCTTATATATATTAACGTCATAAAGTAGCACAAAGAGAAAATAAAATCAAGCAGTTATCCGGCATCCCGCGGTTAAAATAAAGCCGGAACAGCTCAAAGCTGTTCCGGCATCCGGCGATATTATTTATTGAATGCTCAGTGAGTCAGGGAACACGGTCCGTTGACGCATCCTCCTGGACATGCCATAACTTCAAGGAAGTTGGCTGGCAGTTTACCCATGGCATAGAGTTTCAGCATACCGAGCGTCTTCTTATCGATCCCGTTAATGAATTTTGAATCCAGTTTAAAGTTGGGATCGTCCTGCATAAGCTCGGTCAGCACAGCCTGAGTAACGCCGCAGCTTCTGGCGTAATTGCGTGCGGTAACGCTGGCCGGACGCGGGAGTTTCCATGGTTCCTGTGCAATCACATCGATAGAGCGTCCGGCAAGCATGGTTCCGAGTTCCTCGAATGTCAATACAAAATCGACCTCTTTGGATTTGACCGCTTCCAGCCGTTTGGCGATGCATGGTCCGATAAACACGGTTATTGCATCCGGATCCGCCTCGTGAACCATTCTGGCGGTAAAAAGCATCGGGCTCGGGGTAGTCGAGACAAACTTCAGGAACTCCGGCAGATGCCGTTTCACCAGTTCGACATACGCGGTACAGCACGATGTTGTCATCAGCGGCTGTCCCTCTTTCATTTTTTCGCAAAACTCTTTAGCCTCATGTTCCGTGGTCATTTCAGCGCCGAGAGCGACTTCCACCACATCGCTGAACCCCAGTTTGCTGATAGCGGTAAAGAGCTGTTCAATCGTTCCGGGGAATTGCGGTTCGGCGGAAGGAGCTACCATTGCCACCACTTTTTTGCCGCTGTATTTCAGTACCTGAAGCACCTTCAGCATATGCGATCTTTCCATAATAGCGCTGAACGGGCACTTACTGAAACACTTTCCGCACGAGATACATTTTTCGAAATCGATTTCCGCGGTATGATGTTCATTTTTGCGGATTGCGCCGACGGGGCATGACTCTTCGCAGGGCACAGTAGTTTTAACAATTGCATTAAACGGGCAAACCGCCATGCACTTGCCGCATTTCACGCATTTGGAGTAATCGATTCTTGACATCTGATTAACCACGGAGATAGCACCTTTAGGGCAGTTGTACATACATGGCCGGGCGAAACATCCGCGGCAGTTGCCGGTAACGATGTATGAGCTGTCCGGGCATCCGGAGCAACCGGCGGCGCAAACGGTCAAAGGCGGCTCACCTGCCGGTTTGGGATCGGAAAGCGCCTCATCCAGATATGAAGAAAGCAGTCTAGCCTCATCGGTTTCATTTTCGCTGGCGAATCCTAGGAGTGCCATCAGCCGGTATTTCAGCACTGCCCGGTCATGATATATGCAACAGCGGCTTGAGTTCACGCCTCTCGGGCGCAGCCGGATTGGTATCTGATCCAGTTCTGCGTGTAAACTTTCATCATCAAACGCCCGGACGAGCCGTATCATCAACTCACGGCGGATATATTCAGCACCATTACCCATTACTTATCTACCTCCATTAGCCGCCAGCTCTTTTATAACCTTAACCACCTCTTCGGCGTTAGCGCGGCTGACGATCTGCCCATTTACCTTCACATACGGAGCGCCGCCGAGATTTTCGGAACCGCACAGATTCATACACGGCACAGCGATAACTTCCACCATATCGCGCAAATCCTCGCCGAGATAGTCATCTATATTCATAAGTTTCGATGCGCCAAGAATATAACATGTAGTTCCGCAACATATCTCAAGATTGATTTTACCCATGTATCCATCTCCCTTTCAATAATATTTTATGCTTATTTTCTTACGAAATTTATGTTCAAGAATATCCGCCAGTTTTCTTATGATATTGCGGCGCAGCTCCAATTCGATTGGCAGATTGGGGTCCTGATGCGCCTCATTAACTTTAGTTCCGACAATAAACTCGATGCTGTCATGTTCCATCATCCGGTTGATTATCTCTCTTGCGGCCAGAGGTGCCTCTTCCTCTTTGCCGTTTTCCAATACAGAGCAGACCCGGGACAAAGTTATAATGCCTTCGGTAACCAGTCCTACACCGGGGATCCGTCCCGGTGGAGGCAGGTCGCCAGACACCCGCATAAGTTTCAGGTCGATCTCAACCTTTTTCTTCAACTCTCTTTCGATAATAGTTGCGGTAGTACCTCCGCAAATAATTACATCATCTGCGCCGGAGTTGGCCAGCATGGCAAAATCGCGGTCATACTCCTTATGATACGGCGGTCCGGTAAGTATCCGCAAAACCCTTGGATGACGCAGATATATTACGAGGCAGCTTATATCGTCGACGCATCCCTCCGGATTGATCGACAACGCCTGAAAAGCTACTGCATTGGCCAGATCGCGTGCGGAGATCTGCGGATCGCGCCGGATTAAATCCTGACAGAACTCCAGCTCTCCGCTTCTCCGCCATCCGAACTTATACGGTTTCTTCCCCAATCCTGCCTGAGTCACTCCGTCAGATGCGATGATAAGCCTATCTCCCGGCTCCATGCGCAATTCATAAATATCCACCTCGCGGTCCGGCCAGTGTTTGGAGACGATCTTCCGGTGATTCTGAGCTGGAATTTCCACGGTTCCGCGCAGATGGATATACTGTGGATTTCCCATTTCGACCACCTGGGTTTTTCCTCCCAGTCGCAAATCCACCATTGAGAATGTGGCATAGCTTATTTTGCGCACTTCGCAAACCGGCAGGGAATCCATAATCGTCTCAACTGAGCTTAAGATATCCATATTGGAGCGCATGAACCGCAGAGCCATAGTGGTAGTCATATTAGCGAGCAGATGCGCCTTGACTCCGCTGCCTAGTCCGTCAGACAACACCGCGAGACTCCGGTTTTCATTTTCCAGCGACAGCAGTTGATAATCGTCGCCGCACGCCACCTGTCCCTTTTTGGTAAACTGCTTGCACTCCATTTCGATGAAAAGATCGTTATTCACAATACTATTCCTTTTTTGTGCAATAAGTTCCGACAATTTCGTTAAGCAGAATTTCCGAATCCGCTATATGTTCGCCAAAAAGTCTTGCCACCTGCTGTACAGTGAGAACGTTTTTGCGGATAACCTCCTTGGCTTTTTCCGCGATCTGTTCCCGCTGGAGTTCATTTTTGGTCACGTCCTGAATAACTGCGCCAGCCACCTTTCCGGGTGTAATAGAGAATACGCTGATATTGAGGATTTTATCTTTAAACACCTGATTAAACTTCTCGATTTCGCCGCCGTTGCCTAATACGCTTTCAAAGAGGTCGGAAAAATCGACCAGTGATTCGAGCGGCACTCCGGTAAGGTTGCCGAGCGAGTCATAAATAGTCACGGTAGACTCATCTATAAGTTCGGCGAAATGGCGGTTGGACTCAATCACCTGGAGTTTATCATCCACCAGCACCACACCGGCGGGAATATACTTAATCAAAGCGTTGCTGGTTCGCTGGAAGCTTTTGCGCAGATAAGTATGGCACATCGCCTCCTCGGCGTTACCAGCCAGCAGTGCGCGGGCGAAATCGCGGCAGCTGTCATATCCGCATGCGCCGCAGTTCAACTCATCTTCTTTAGAGAATTTCCCCACACTTTCGAGTGCTTTAAGCAGCTCAGCTTCTCCCGGTTCGCGTTTTTCTATCTGCCACTGGCGGTAATGGCGGGTTATATCCACAGGGATCTGCCGTCCCAGGCTGGTCTGTCTGCCGCTGATGGCGTCGGTAGCGAGTAATACATCAATAGCGGATGAATCCTTATGCATAACCGGGCCGTTGACGCATCCTCCGTGACATGCCAGAGCTTCGATAAAGAATTTGCGTTCATCACCCTGATGCGGATCGATCGCGGCCAATACTCTGCTCATATTGTCCAGTCCTGAGACTGCGATATAACGTATTCCGGTGGAAGTATCGCGCAGGGTATCATTCATTCCGCCTTCAATAGAGTAAATCCGTCCCTCTTCCGCCTCGCCCAGAGCCAATTCAATTTTCTCCTGCGGTTCGGCGGCCAGATCAATATCTTTTTCATTCAACAGCTGTTCCAGAGCGGCAAAAGTGATTGCGAGGCTCATTGTTTCCGGATTCCGGTCGGCCTCATTCTTTTTAGCGGCGCATGGCCCGATGAACACAGTTTTTATATCGTCGCCGAACTCCTTGCGCAGCATTTTGCAGTGAGCCATAACCGGCGAATCGAACGGCACAATATTATTGAGCCATTCCGGCATATATTTACGGATATAGTCGACGCTGGCCGGACATGCGCTGGAGATATAAACTCCGTTGCCGGCCTCGGCAATAAACTTGCCGGTCTGGGCGCTGACCACCTGTGCGCCGTGTGCGGTTTCGCTAACGCCGGCGAACCCCAGTTTTTTCAAAGCTGCCGCCAGCTGAAAGATGGAAATTCCCTTGAAATATCCGACAAAACTTGGAGCCACCGAGGCATACACCTTATCGCCGTTCTGCAGCATATTTTCCAATCTGGCGATATCGGAGCGTATTTTTTTTGCATGAGCCGGACAAATGCGCACGCATTCTCCGCATGATACGCACAATTCCGGAATCACAGCGGCTCTGGCGTTAACTATTTTTATAGCCTTGCAGTGGCAATGCCGGATACATTTATAGCAATCCTGGCACTCATTTTCGATTGTATATACTGGAAATTGCCGATTCATCTGCTGTTCTCCGGTTACAGTTACTTATTCTCAGGGAATAATGCCTTCATCAAATCCAGCATCACGCCGGCGTCGACATGGTTGTACACTTTGCCGTCAATTATAACGTTCGGGCCGTCAGCGCACATCCCTTCGCACAATCCGCCGGACAGATCAACATCCACCTCATCTTCAAGACCATGATCCTTTAAATATTGTTCCGCGACCTCCACATTTTTCGCATTTCCGCGCGAGAAACATGAACTGCCGATGCAGATTACGATTTTTGGTTTATTGCTCATATCGACCTCGAACATTAACAATTACAACGAAAAAAGCCCCGTCCCCTGACAACATCAGGGGTACGGGACTGTAATTTAACCCACTTTTGCCTTATTTGCCATAGTAAGCTTTAAGGAAAAGATCCTTTATTTCAGAAATCAACGGATAACGCGGGTTAGCGCCGGTGCACTGGTCGTCGAAAGCCTTTTCAGAGAGGACATCCAATCTGGCGAGGAAGTCTTTTTCGGCGATACCGAGTTCCTGAATAGAAGCCGGGATTTCCAGAGTTTTCTTCAGATTTTCCACAGCGGAGATCAGAGCTTCCACCTTTTCTTCCGGAGTCATGCCTTCCTTGGTGAATCCCAGGAAGTCAGCCAGCATGCCGTAACGTTCCTTGGCTTCCGGGCACTTGTACTGAGAGAAGGTACCCTGTTTGGTCGGCTTGCTGGTGCCGTTGAAGCGGATAACATGGCTGATGAGCAATGCGTTGGCCAAACCGTGCGGGATATGGAATTCCGCGCCGAGTTTGTGAGCCATGGAGTGGCACAAACCGAGGAATGCGTTAGCGAAGGCCATACCGGCGATGCAGGACGCGTGATGTACTTTTTCACGGGCCTTTTCGTCACCCGGGTTGTTATAGCTTACCGGCAAATACTTAAAGATCAGCCGTGCAGCTTCGCGGGAGAGTGCGTTGGTATATTCGCTGGCCATGATGGAAACGCGGGCTTCCAGAGCGTGAACCAGTACGTCAAAACCGCTGTTGGCAGTAAGTTTCTTCGGCATATTCATAACCAGCTGGGTATCGACAATCGCCATATCCGGGGTCAATTCATAGTCTGCCAGCGGATACTTGTTACCGGTGGTTTCGTCGGTAATAACCGCGAACGGGGTAACTTCGGAACCGGTACCGGAAGTAGTCGGGATGGCGACCAGAGTAGCCTTTTCGCCGAGTTTCGGGAATTTGTATACACGTTTACGTATATCCATGAAGCGCATAGCGATATCAGCGAATTCCACTCCGGGATGTTCATAAAGCATCCACATAATCTTTGCCGCGTCCATCGGGGAACCGCCGCCGATAGCGATAATGGTATCCGGCTTGAACGATTCCATACGTTCAACGCCCTTGCGTGCGGCGCCGAGTGTGGGATCCGGTTCAACGTCGCTGAAGACTTCGAACTTGAAGTGCATTTCTTCGAGGCATTCGATCAATCCGTTGATAACGCCGGAGTTGAAGAGGAAGCGGTCGGTAACGATGAATGCACGTTTACGGTCATCGTCGGCCAGGTCGCGCAGAGCTTCATTCAAGCAGCCGTATTTAAAATAAACCTTTTCAGGAACCCGGAACCACAGCATGTTTTCCCTCCGTTCGGCAGTAGTTTTGATATTGAGCAAATGTTTCGGTGCAACGTTCTGGCTGACCGAGTTACCGCCCCAGGAACCGCAACCGAGAGTAAGAGACGGGTCGAGTTTGAAGTTGAACACGTCGCCGATAGCGCCCTGGCTGGACGGCATATTGATCAGGGTACGGCAAGTTTTCATAGTTGAGCCGAAGATTCTGATACGGTCTTCGTTGCGCGGATTGGTATAAAGCACGCTGGTGTGACCGATACCGCCGAAGTCGAGCAATTCCTGAGCGCGTTTCAAAGCGGCGTCGAAATCCTTAACCTTATACATAGCCAGTACAGGGGAAAGTTTTTCAACGCTGAACGGATAATCCTTGCCAACGCCGTCGGTTTCGCCGATCAGCACCTTGGTATAATCCGGAACCTTGATTCCAGCCATCTGAGCGATCTTAACCGCGCTCTGTCCGACAATTTGAGCGTTCAGTTTGCCGTTGACCACGATGGTATTGGCAACTTTTTCTGCTTCCTTGGCGTTCAGGATATATGCGCCGCGCTTGATAAATTCCGCCTTAACCGCTTCATAAATGGGTTCAACGACCACTACGGACTGTTCGGAAGCGCAAATCATACCATTGTCAAAAGTCTTACTCTGCAGTACGCTGCTTACGGCCATCTGGATATCGCAGGTTTCGTCCATGATAGCCGGAGTGTTACCGGGTCCTACGCCGAGAGCCGGTACGCCGCTGGAGTAAGCAGCTTTCACCATACCGGGGCCGCCGGTAGCGAGGATCATATTGATATCCTTATGGCTCATAAGGTGCTGGCTCTTGGCGACGCTGGGTTCTTCGATCCAGGCGATAATATTTTCGGGAGCGCCGGCCTTGACCGCGGCGTCGAGGACGACCTTGGCGGCGGCGATAGTGCTTTTCTTGGCGCGTGGGTGCGGGCTGAAGATGATACCGTTACGGGTCTTCAGAGCCAGCAGTGATTTGAATATAGCGGTAGAAGTCGGGTTAGTGGTAGGAACGATACCGGCGATAATGCCGACCGGTTCTGCGATTTTGATAATCCCGAAAGCGTCGTCAGATTCGATAACGCCGCAGGTTTTTTCGTTTTTATATTTATTATAGACGTATTCAGAGGCAAAGTGGTTTTTGATAACCTTATCTTCAACTACGCCCATACCGCTTTCTTCCACGGCCATTTTAGCCAGCGGAATACGTTCTTCGTTGGCAGCCAGGGCTGCTGCGCGGAAGATATTGTCCACCTGTTCCTGGGTGTAGGTGGAGTAAATTTTCTGAGCGGCGCGAACCTTCTCGATTATCGCATCGAGTTCTTCGCGTTCCAGCTCTTCCGGAGTCTTTACAACCTGAACTTCTTTTTCTTCTTTAGCCATAATAACGTCTCCTTGGTTGCTTTGAAGATATTTTAATATAGATATTTTTATATCTTTTGCTATAAGATACCATCTTTTCTGAAAAATACAAGTATAAAGATAGAATAATATAGATATTTTTGTATCTTTATTTATTTTTCCTGTTTTTGTTCAAGAAATCCCCTGTTATTCTTCGTCAAACTTAGTATTTTCGCGAGCTTTGGCAAATTTTATTTTCACGGACAGCAGAGCGAATCCGCCGGCCAGGAACTCCCGTTGTACGATTACGCCTTTAGGTACTTGCAAACATACGTTGGTAAAGTTCCAGAAATATTTTATTCCGCATGCGATAAGTTCGTCTGCGACCTCCTGGGCGGCAGAAGATGATACGCAAAGTACAGCCAGATCCGGGCGATGATGCTTCAAGCGGTGAGCCATAGTTGCGGAGTCCAGAATTTCGAAACCTCGCACTTTGCGTCCGATTTTATCTGGATCGTTATCAAATATAGACTCTATATTCAATCCGTAAGATGGGAAATCCTCATATCCGAGTATAGCAGTTCCGAGCGGTCCTGCGCCGACCAGTGTAGCGGACAAAGTATCCTGCCATCCGAGATAGTTTTTAATTGCCTCGATCAACTCATTGACCTCATAACCGACCCGTCGTACGCCGCTTATTCCGGTAAGAGCGATATCCTTGCGGACGACGATCGGCTCGATATCCATATATTCGGCCAATTGAGTAGTGGAAACATGGGTGCATTCATCAAGGCGCATTTGAGCGAGTTTATGCAGATACACCGGCATACGCCGTATTGCAGGTGAGTTTTGAACCTTTACCCGGGCCATTGCAAACGTACCTCCGCCAAAAAGCTGTTCAAATTCAATCTTTTTAAAATACATCTTAATATCCGGTCAGTCAAATTACTTTTGCCTAATTATCCGGATATTATACAAAAAATGCCAATCTTGCCGTGAACATCAAACATTGCTTTGGTATTTATATAGTATACTGATGGTGATAATTTTTACTTTTTTTTAAAATTGAGGTTGCATTTATTTATACTTCACTTTAGAATAATGGGACTGCAAGATTAAGTCTGCAATACTATATTCTGTATTGCCCGTTACCATAAAAATTATAAAGGAAGAATGAAAAAACTTTTACTTACAGCTGCCACTGGTTGTTATATAGCGCAATCCTGCCTGGCTGGAGATTTCAGCATGAACAATAATCAAAATACCATCTGGAAAATTGAAAAAAGTGCCATAACTCTGACGCCCGGCGGGAAGTGGCAGGATCATTTTGCCATGTCCGGCAGAAAAGTTGACCTGATACTTGAGTGGCGGGTTGACGAATCGTTGAATTTCCATGCGAACCGGCGTATAAGATTCCCCATGTTGAGAACCATTCCGGACAACACCCATGCCTCGCTGTCCATAGACGCATCTGATACCGACCTGCCGTCTGTATCAGTAAACGGTCAGCCGGTGCCGGAAGGAAAGGTTGCAAAGATCGCGCTCAAGGAGTGTCTGTATATAACTCAGCGGCATGGAGACCTGCTTATTTCGGAGACGGCGGTATTCCCGACGGTCAGCAATCAGGCGGTAATTGATCTTATTACCATTACCAATATCTCAGGTGAGAATCTGAAGGTTAATATTCCGCAATTCAGCAGACAAACGGAAACCGCCCCCGGAGTCAGTGGTAAATATCTGTTTGAAGAGGCCATCATAGGTGCAGGAGATTATCTTATAACTCCGGGCGAAACGTTATGCTACGGTATCTTGCGTTCAGCCAGAATATTGGAGGAATCGCCCTACTATGCGGAGCCGTGGGCTGAACTTGCTGCCCGCCGTGAATTTTATAATGCCATAAAATCCGAACTTGTGCTGGAGACTCCGGATCCCGAATTGAATCTTATGTTTGACTTCTGCAAATTTCACACCACAGAAAGTATTTTCTCGACTCGTGGTGGACTGATGCACGGTCCTGGCGGCTACAGCAAATACCTTGCTGCGATCTGGGCGAATGATCAGGCGGAATACGCCAATCCTTTTTTCCCGTTTCTCGGCAATGCGATTGGCAATGAAGCGGCAATGAATTCCTTCCGTCTTTTTGCAAGATATATGAATGATGACTTCAAGCCGATTCCGAGTTCGATTATTTCGGAGGGTCGTGGTTTCTGGAATGGTGCCGGGGATCGTGGTGACATGGCGATGATCGCGCATGGAGCGTCGCGTTTTGTTCTGGCATCCGGCAACCGGTCCCGGGCGGAGGAGTTGCTGCCATTGATTGAATGGTCGCTGGAATACTGCCGGCGGCAGAAAACTCCGGATGGGGTAATCCGTTCGGACAAAGACGAGTTGGAGGGGCGCTTTCCGGCCGGTGATGCGAATTTGTGTACAGCCACGCTCTATTATGATGCGCTCATCCGCACCTCCGAACTGCTCGATTCGCTGGGAATAAAACCTGATCAGGCGGATAAGTACCGTAAAGAAGCAGAGGAAATGCACACTGCCATCATCCGTCATTTTTCTGCGGAAGTGGAAGGCTTCCAAACTTTCCGGTATTACGCGGGCAACACTGTTTTGCGCAGTTGGATCTGCATGCCGCTGGTATTCGGGATAAAGGAGAATGCGGAAGGTACGATTGCAGCAATGTTTTCTGACAAGCTCTGGCTGGGTGACGGTCTGCTTTCGGCCAGTTCCAACCGCGACACTTACTGGGACCGTTCAACTCTTTATGCTTTCCGTGGCATCTTTTTCTGCGGTTTTGCCGACCAGGCGTTGCCGAAGCTGCTCTCTTATACCGATTCCAGACTTCTGGGTATGCATGTACCGTATCCGGTGGAGGCCTATCCGGAATTCAATCAGAGTCATCTGGCGGCGGAGAGTGCGCTTTACTGCCGTATATTCACCGAAGGCTTGTTCGGGATTGAGCCTGCCGGCCTGGATTCGTTTCACATCACGGTCAATCTCCCCTCAAACTGGGATTATGCGAATCTGCGCCGTATTCATGCGTTCGGGAGGGTATTTGATCTGGAAGTTACGCGTAGCGGCAAAGACCGGTTAAAAATGATTTTGCGTGCGCCGGATGGAAAAATCTTTTACAGTGCGGAAATTATTCCAGGTCAGAAGCACACGGTAAATAATATTACGGAGATGTAAACTATGGCCATGCCTTCATCCCGGGCAGTACGTCCGATGAAAATACTCGGTTCCACAGTCAACATGGTGGATATGCCTTATATAATGGAGTGGATGGAATCAGCGATAAAAGAGTACCGTGCCCTGGAAGCGTCTGGCTCTCCGGTTGCGACAAAGCATCTTATGGTAGCCGGTTATCACGGTGTGATACAGGCGAAGAAGAGTGAATTGTATTATAAAATAGGTGAAGAAGCCGACTTGTGGATTCCGGACAGCATAGGTCCGGTGCTGGTTGCGCGTCGTCGCGGCATGAAGGATGCGGTCACCACGCCGGGACCGGATATGATGTCGGAGTTTCTGGCGCTGGCGGACCGCAGACATTACCGGACATTTTTTTACGGGGAAACTCCGGAAACCCTGGCGGCCTTGGAAACAGCGGTCGCCCAAAGATATCCCGGACACATTATTGCCGGCTCCTTCTCGCCGCCTTTCCGACCGATGAGTGATGCAGAGGAAGCGGAACATGTAGCCATGATAAATGCGGCAAAACCTGATGTTCTCTGGGTTGGTCTGGGGCTTCCCAAACAGGATGAATGGATTTACCGTAACAAATCGCGTCTTCGGGTTCCGATTGCCACCGGGGTAGGAGCGGCGTTCGGTTTTCTTTCCGGCCGGGTCGGCAGAGCGCCCGGCTGGTGCCGTAAAGTCGGATTGGAGTGGCTGTACATGCTGTTGCGCAAACCAAAACGTACGGCGAAGCGTGTCTTTGTAGACGGCAGTGAATTTGTATTTGCGGTTCTACTGGAAGAGCTGAGACGTGGCAATTCAGGTTCGGAATAATTTATTTCAGTAACATATTGGGGGGGGGATAAATGAGAATATTGGCGGTACTTTTTTTGATATTGATGATTTCCGGCGCGTTATATTCAGCGCCACTTATGCTGGAAGCCGAATCCGGTATAATCAATACTGAACGGGCAGAAGTCATAGCTGATTCCCGTTACTCTGGTGGCAAAGGCGTAGCGCTGCAGATTCAGACTCCGTCTTATGTTGAAGCGACCAGAACCACCACTCCGGATATTGTTTTAAAGATAACGCTCCCCTCCCCCGGACTTTACGAAATAAGGACCTGGGCTGGAGCGGACAAAAATGGAGCGGCGGAGTTGCAGCGCGCCACTACAGTGCGCGGCTCGAAATTCATGCGCTTACAGATCGATTCCGGCATACCGACCAAGAGGGTCATAATGGTTCCCTGGCTGCCGCCGGAATTGCACATGCAGGAGTCCGGGATATTTGAGTTCTCCTCATCTGAAGCGGAATTAAAGATATGGCTTCCGCGTCATGTAAGGCTGGACCGGCTGCAAATTTCGCCGTGGCAGCCGCCGGCGGTACCGGAAAAGTGTCAAAGCTACGTTCCGCCGATAGCGATGCCGCCTCATCCAAGACTGTGGGTAAATTCCCAAGTTCTGCCGGAGATCAAATCTGCGCTTACAGCACCGACTCATGCGCCGTTATGGGAGAAGGTGCAGGAATCGGCGCAGACGCCCTATCCATTCAATCCGCCCTCCAATGCGGAGCTGGAGTACAGTCCTGAATTGCAAACTGCCGCAATAAACAAAGCGTTTGTCTATCTGATGACCGGCGATCAGGAGTGCGGCCGGGAAGCGGTAGAACTTATGACGAAATATCTCAGTCTGGTTGAATTTGGCAATTTGCTGGATGTCTCGCGCAACATCGGCCGAGCGATAAGTGCCGGTGCAATGGTTTACGACTGGTGCTATCCGCTTATGACGCAGGCAGAGAAAGATACCATGCGCAGCAACATGTTGCGTCTGGCGCGAACAATGGAGATAGGCTGGCCGCCATTTAAACAGACAATCGTCAACGGCCATGGCAACGAAGCCCAGGTCAACTGCGATCTGCTTTCGATGGCGATTGCGGTTTATGATGAAGATCCGGAAGCATTTAAATACTGTGCCTATCTGGAGTTGGAAAACCTTTTCCCGATGCGGGCAATTGAGTATAAAAGCAGCCGGCACAATCAGGGTTTGAACTATGCCTCATTCCGGTTGAATTGGGAGATGCATGCCGCCTGGTTGTTTTACCGTCTCACCGGGAAAAAGCTGTTTCCTTCCGGAGTTGAAACGCTGCTGGACTACGTCCATTACATGCGTACTCCGTCGGGTTCGATGCTGCCGGACGGGGATGGCCACGGTTATCCGGCCTATTGGAAACCGCTGGATCTCACCTTTATGCTCTACACTTACAGTGGCAATCCGCAGTCGAAAGGGGAGTTCATCCGCCAGGGCGGCAGTGTCAAAGACCCGGTGCTGTTTCTTCTGCTGGACGATCCGGCATTGGAGGCTGATCTGGATATGAATTCGCTGCCGCTGACCCGTTTCTTTCCCGGGGTACTGGGTTCGATGAGTGCCCGCACCGGCTGGAACATTGACCGGAATTCGGATGACATTCTTGTCGCGATGAAAGGAGCCGGCAAAATGTTCGGCAATCACCAGCATTCGGATTATGGTTCGTTCCAGATCTACTTCCGCGGTGTGTTGGCGGGTGATTTAGGACAATACGCCTTTTACGGTACGCCATACGACCACGGTTTCAACAAGCGTTCGATCGCGCACAGTATGCTTCTGGTCTACGATCCGGATGAAAAATTTGATTACTCCCCGATCAATGATGGCGGCCAGCGTTATGTCCAGGATCAGCCGTTGACGGTGGAACAGATGCTGTTTGAGCCGCGTTTTGATTTCGGGAAAGTGCTGACCTGTTCCTGGGGACCGGACAGGACCGTTCCGGATTTCAGTTATATGTCTAGTGATCTCACCCCGGCCTATTCGGCGAAAGTCAGTTATCACCGCCGTGAATTCTGCTTTATCAATCTCAAGAGCAGTTCTGATGCGATAAAAGGTCTTCTTCTGGTCTTTGACCGGGTAAACACTCCGGATCCCGCCGACCGTAAGATCTGGCAGGTCAATTCGTTTAAAAAGCCGGAGCAATCCTCTGATGGCATCAGAATATTCTCCAGTGCGCCTGGAGGCAGAGTCGGCAAATTATTCGTTCAGCCGTTGCTGCCGCGGATGGAGGAACTCGAGTTTTCCGCGGTTGGAGGCGATGGCAACAACATTGATGTTTTCGGGCAGAAGCTGGTTTCACCGCATCCCAAACAGGGCGAAGCGCAGGGTTACCGCAATCAGTTCTCGCCCAAAACTGCTGATACCGACACAACATTGCTCTTTGCGCTTCAGATCGGGGACAAAGATGCGAAAGAGCTGCCGGTATCGACCCGCTTATGGGAGAGTGGAGTAATTGTTGAATTTCCCGGGTGGATGATCTTCTTCAACAAATCGCAAACGCCGCTATCCGGAGATCTGACCTTACACGTCCCCTCATCCGGCACCAAAGTTCTGCTTACCGGAGTACAACCGGGCAACTGGATCGCCTATTTTGGCGGCAACCGTGCAGAGACGGGGGTATCGACCAGTGATGAAGGGACGCTGTTCTTCACGGCGCCCTCGGCTGGAGATGTAAAACTGTCCTGGAAATAATACCGCTGTAAAATTACTGGATTATGCTTATGAACTTTTTAAAACTGTTCTATTTATTGGCAGCAATAGTTCTGTTGCCGGCCGCCATGGGGATTGACAACGGTTTTCAACGCCGCAGTTTCTGGCTGCTGGATCCCACTTTATCCGACCGTCAGCTGGAAAATCATGTTGCCACCTTGAAGAACACCGGGGTTGACACCGTCATTTTAGGAGGAGGCGACCACCACTATTTATTCAACCAGACGGATGCTGCGCTCAATGCCTATATCCGGACGGCGGAAAAGATTGTAACCCTCTGCCATCAAAACGGGATCAAAGTAATTGAACATCACTCAAACGTGCTAATTTCTCCGGAGAATTGCACCGAAGCGCTTGCGCCCATGCTGTTAATGGGCTTCAGCAGTGACGGCCAATCGGGGATATGGCCGGAATACGGGACAAGGTCATTCTGTCCCAACAATCCTGAATACCGCGAGTTGTACTGGCAAAAGCTGCGTTATATTCTGGATCAAGTTGATTTTGATGGAATTATGAGTGATGACGCCAGTTTTCATGCTGGCTGTGCCTGTAAAATCTGTCAGGAAAAATGGCGTAAGGAGAATGGCGGCGATATCTTTTCCGCCTTTGCCGCGGGCAGTAATGTCGGGACGAAGGAGTGGATTTTATGGCATGCGACGCGCAAGCGGTGGATGCATGATTTTCACTGCTGGCTTGACGGCAGAATAAAAGCGGAGTATCCCGATCTGATTCATTATAAACTAGCCAACGACTCCACCTCGCCGTGGCCGAGCCAGATATCCGGGCTGTATCCGGAGCTTTATGCAGAGACAGGAGATGTAATTGTCTGGGAGATATACAATCCGGCCGATTTTTACAGTTTCAGGCGCCTATCCTCCTCTGCGGCGGTCTACCGTGAGTTGTGCGAACTGGACAATATTCCGGCCTCGCGCTTTACCCTTCTTCCTTATGCCGACACTGCCGACCACCGGGACATATTTGACCGTGAAGAAGAGACCTTCATGTGGGCGTTTTCAATCTGTGTCGGTGGCGATTTCACTTTTGCGCGGGTATTTCTTACCGGAATAACGCCGACCGATCAGCCGGAAAAATTTTTCCGATTTGAACAGCAGTTTCTGCCGGATCGCGCCGGCTGGGGCAAAACGTTTGCCGATGTCGGGATTCTATTTTCCGCCGATTCAAGAGATATAGATCCGCAATGGGAGAATATCCATTCCGCCTCCTATCATGCCTGGGCGCAAGTTCTGCAGGATCATGGCATTCCGTATCGTGCGGTAACGCAGAAGACGCTGGAGGGAGATCTGAATTTGCGACTGCTGATCATACCGGATGTTTTTGCCATCTCTGCGGATGATTTGGCAAGGGTCTACCGTTTTGTTGAATCCGGTGGTAAAATCCTGCTTTCCGGCAACAATTTTCTATGCCTGCCGGATGGGCGCACGCTGGACGGGGAATCGGAATTTGCCTTGAACAGCTTAAAGATTGAACCATTTGCCTTGCCACTGAATCCGGAATCGGAACGACGCGGCAAAGGAGAGATTTTTACGTTGAAAAAGAGTATTCCGCGGGAGCTGTTTCAAAATCAGATAAATGAAGGCTCAGCCTGGCTTCCGGTGTCGAAGCCTGAAATTGCGGCTGCCTGTGCTGATCTGGTAAAAGAGCTGGCGTCTCCGCGCATAACTATCTCCCCGGCAAATGGCAAGCTGCCGTTATTCCGGATCTACCGTAATGCAGACGGCAATATCTCTATTCCTATGGTCAACACACTTGGGGCTGAACTTCCGTCTGGCGAAGCTGTTCCGCAACCGTCGCGGGTTATCTGGGGACAGCCGGTAAAAATAACCGTACATACGGCTGAACCGCTCAAATCAGCGGCATTACTCTCCTATCCGGATGGAACTGTAACTGAGCTGCCGGTTTCCGATCCCCGCAATCTGGAACTGCTGTCTCCGGAAAGGTTCCAGATACTGACGCTTAAATTTTAATTTTTAATATTATTTTAATAAAACGCAGTTGCATTTTATCCGGAAAAGCCTTAAAGTACAGTTAATTTCTCCCAAAAAGCGAACAAACAAATTTTTATTATTATAAAAAAGGAATAGAAAAGGAAAAAGATGAAAAAAATTCTACTTGTGCTTATTGCCTGCTGTACGTTTTTCGTCGCCCGCGGCATGGACAACTTAACCGGCGAGGTCTATCCTGCGCCGCAGCAGATACTGGGCAAAGCGGAGCCGGTTGTTCTGTCTGGGAAAATTGAATTTCAAACTGACCGAGCGGATAATGTCATGCTGAATTACGGCATGAATCATTTGCGTTCATTACTTGCCGGAGGCAAATGTGCATCCGGGGGGAAAGATCTGATAATTGTCAACGGTCTTTTGAGTGACGGCAATATAACTGCCGCGCTGGGCGATATTGCCGTGCCGGAAAATCTTCCGGCGCAGGGTTATATCATCCGTACGGTTGAAAATTCCTCTGACGCATTGAAGGTGGTTGCCGCCGGCAGTGATCTGCGCGGAGCGTTTTACGCGCTGGTCACTCTGGGGCAGATGCTGAAGACGGCCGATGGTGTTCTTGTGCTGAATCTTGCCGACATCAACGACTATCCTGACTGGACCAACCGCTATGTAAGTGACGACGTTGACCCCGGCAACTATGAAAAATACATGCGTCTGGCGTTGAATAAGTTCTCCTCATTTGCCTGGCAGTTCCGCAGTGACTGGCGCCAGCTTGAGCCGAACGGGCGCAACAAGCCCACCTTTGAGACGATTCAGAAGGTGGAAAAAGAGGGATTTCTCGATTTCATGTTTCTTCTGCATGTCTACGCCGGCAGTGCGCCCAACTCCTCCAACTTTGACATAGCCAACGAAGAACACATTCAAGGTCTCATCCAGCGCTGCCGTGAAATCGCCTCTTATTCAATCAACACCATCATGATCTGTGTGGATGACTACACTCCGCGCAAAGGTGATGAATATACCTTCTTCCCGGAGGACAATCCGGCGGTATTCGACAACTCTGTTGGCAAAGCGCACGGTTATCTCATGCAGCGTCTCTACATTGCGCTTCAGCCGGATTTTCCGGATCTGAAGCTGGCCATGGTAGGAGCGCCCTACTCATTGAATCACGGCATTGGCAAACCCGGCATAGATAAATATGTGCTTGACTGGGGTCGTATAGCGCCCAGGGAGGTTGCCTGGGTCTGGACCGGCAAAGAGGTATTAAGCGATGTTATAGAAAAGGATCATTTAGTCCAGTTCACCAATCTTCTGAATGGCCAGCCGACCTTCCTGTGGGACAACAGCAACTGCTTTGACACGCCGATGCCGGTCTGGGAAACAGTTTTCTATGATGGTTTCATTGGTGATTCCGGCAATTTAGTTTATTTAAACGACCGTATTTTCTTTGACAAGAACTGGTCCTGGCTCTATTCCATGACGGCGAACAGTTACCTCTGGAATGCTGAGTCCTACAATCCGGAGCGTGCGTTTGCGCTTGCAGTTGCGATGACCTACGGCAATCAGGCGGTGAAGCCGGTGGTAGAATTCCGCAATGCGCTACTGGCGGTACAGAGAGCGATACAAGCAGGCGACCGTACCAATGCGGAAGAACTGGTTGCAGTTTTAAACCGGGCCTATGAAAATATGCCGGTAAAAGATGCGAGACTTGAATCGGCGGTCAAGCTGGCGCGTGAATTTGCGGAGATCAAGCCATTGCAGGCAGAACTCGAACCGGTTTCAACTCCGGTAACGGTTGATGGTGAAGTGAGTGAAGCGGAATGGGGCAAAGCCACAGTTCTGCCGATGCAGAGTCGTAACGGCAAACCGGTCACCATGCCATCGGAATGCCGTGTGCAGTATGCGCCGGAAGGGCTCTATCTTGCGTTTATGGTAAAAAACAGCGATGAGTTGAAAGATATCGGCAAATTGGAGCGTGACCGTTCCGTATATCTGCATGATGACTGTATTGAGCTGTTCATCCAGCCCTCTCCCTCCGGAGCTTACGGACACTTCTGTTTTGACTATGAGGGCAATCAGTTTGACGAGCCGGAAGCGGAAGGCGGTTTCATGTGGAATCCGGACTGGCGGGTTGCCACCAAGCGCAATGCTGACGGCTGGACGGCGGAAGTCTTCATTCCGGTAATCGAGCTGGAAAAGATTGGTCCGCGTCCGCTCACACCCGGTACGATATGGCGCGGCAACATTGTCCGAGTCAACAACAAGCGCGGCGAGATAGAGGTCTGGACGCCGGGAGGGGAAAACTTCCACAGTTACCAGTATTTTGGTGAATTAAAATTCAAATAATCCTGAAATTATAAAATACCAGCAGGAACCGGTCCTCATCCGGTTCCTGTTTTTTTATTTTATTTTGCCGTATAAGATTTGCAAGGGTGAAAGAAATTATGTAATTTATATAATCAAACTGTTTTATAAAATTAAGGAATCCTGTTATGAAATACCGTTTTTTAATTTTCGGGGCGCACCCGGATGATTGCGATCTGGCGTTTGGCGGCACTGCACTGCAACTGCTGAAAGCCGGTCATGAAGTAAAATTTGTCTCGGTCACCAATGGTGATGCGGGTCATCACATTATGCAGCCGGCGGAATTGGCTGCCCGCCGCAAAGCGGAGACTCAGCGTTCAGCGCAGGTTGCCGGTCTTACAGAATACGAGGTGCTTGACAATCATGATGGCTGGCTGACTGCGTCGCTGGAAAACCGTGCGCAGATTATCCGTATTATCCGCCGTTTCAATCCGCATGTGGTTCTGACGCACCGTCTGTTCGATTATCATGCCGATCACCGAGCCACGGCGCAGCTGGTACAGGATGCCTCATTTCTGGCTGGGGTGCCGTTGTGCTGTCCAGACACTCCGGTGCCGGATGATTTTTCGGTAGTTTACGGTTTTTTGTGTGATTTATTTATGGAGCCCTGGCCGTTCAAGCCGGATGTGGGGATAATTATCGACCCGGTAATTGAGCAGAAAATTGACATGGTAATGTGCCAGGAATCGCAATTTTTTGAATGGCTTCCGTGGATAGAAAAGAATCGTCAGTTTGATGCTGCCAAGCTCAGCGAGCAGGAAAAGCGTGATCACATCCGTTCCGGCTGGCTGTTCCGGGATGAGAAGAATGCGAATCGCTTCCGTGACATTTTAATAGAGCAGTACGGGGAAGCCGGCAGGAATGCGCGCTACGCGGAATTTTTTGCCTTAATGCCATTGCGGGAAGAAAAAGATGTAGCCGGATTCCGGAAATTTTTTCAACTGTAAATGAGTCTCAAAGCGGAAAAAATCATTGAGTAAAAAAAAGAGGGAAAAAGCAATTAATTTGTCTTATTTTTAGTTATCCGCGTTGCAAAAAGCTAAAAACAGATTAAATTTCAAAAGTAATATTTTTTTATAATATAAGAAAGGTATGCGATATGAAATTTAAAGCCAGCCGGGAAAAAGTACTGAAGGCACTGCAAAAGGTCATCAGCACAGTCGGCGCCCGTTCAACTTTGCCGGTATTGAGCAATGTGCTTCTGGAAGCGGAGGCGACCCAACTGTCCTTCACCACCACAGACCTGGAGATCCGTATAACCACGCAGATAGAAGCGGAGATTGAGGTTCCCGGCAGCACAACGATTCCGGCCAAAAAATTTCTTGCTCTGGTGAGCAAATTCACGGATGACGATCTCTATTTCAGCAGCAATGAGCGCCATCATGCGGAACTGGTGTGCGGCAGCAGTAAATTCAAACTTCTCGGGCTTCCGGCGGAAGATTTTCCGTTGGCGACGGAATTCACTCCGGTGCGCCGTTTAACTTACAAGGAAGGCGATCTGCGCCGGATATTCAGTCAGATAACCTATGCAGTGAGTCTGGATGACAGCCGCAAAGTGCTTCATGGAGTACTATGCAGCTGCAAGGACAACTTGGTTGCCTTTGTTGCGACAGACGGCAAACGCCTGGCGGTGGTGGAAAAACTTCCGGAAGAGTTCAAGGGTACGGAGGGAGAAGTAATCATTCCTCTGCGTGCGGCGAATGAGATCAAGCGCCTGGTGGATGGCGATGAAATTATAACGTTGGAGATCGGGGACAAGCAGGCGGCTTTTATTACCGACACGGTGGTACTCACCAGTAAACTCATAGAGGGCAGTTATCCGAATTACCGTCAGGTGATTCCGAACCGTTTCAACTGCCAGGTAAATGTGCCTGCGGCGACATTTCTGGCCAAGATTGAGTTGGTCTCCCAGGTACTGTCGGACAACAACAGCTTTATAGTGCTGACATTTGCCGACAATCAGCTGAAGCTTCAGGCGACCAGTGCGGAAATCGGCGAAGGTCTGGCGATAGTTGACATTGAATACACAGGAGAACCGATTGAAGTATCGTTCAATCCTGCCTTTCTGGCTGAGCCGCTGCGGGTTGCCACGGTTGATTCGGTAACGGTCAATTTGAATGACGGGTTCAGTCCGGTAGCGATTGATGGCTCGGAAGGCTTCCTTTACGTCATTATGCCGATGCGCAACAACCGTCAATAATTGAATTGCCAGTATGGGGAACGCGTATTTGCCTACGCGCTCCCCGTTTTATTTTTCCACCTTCTGTAATGAACTTATAAACAAGCTATGCTGAAAGAACTTACGCTGAAAAACTTCCGTTCCTATTCCGGAACCCGCGTAAAGTTTAATTCTGCAAAAGTTCTATTTACGGGAGCCAATGGTTCCGGCAAGACCAATCTGCTTGAAGCGGTATTTTTTCTGACCATGCTCCGTTCATTCCGCACCACACAGCCGCGGGATTTAATCCGTCATTCGGCGCAGGCTTTCACGATCAGCGGCAGGCTTGAACGCGGGATCTGGCAGGAGGAGTTGCGCTTATCGTATGCGCAGAATGGCGGACGGGCGTTGAACCGCAATGGTGACAAGCTTATCAGGAGCAGTGATTTCATTGGGCTGGTGCTTCCGGTGGCGTTCATTCCTGAGGATATCATGCTTATATCCGGCAGTGCGGCCTATCGCAGAAGATTCATTGACATGTATCTGTCGATGCTTGACTCCTCCTATCAGGTGGCGTTATACCAGTACAATTCAGCGTTGCAGCAGCGCAATGCGGCCTTAAAGCGTGGCATACCTGCCAAACTTACAGCGGCGGCCTTTGAGCCGGTAATGGCGGAGAGTGCTGTTTATATTGCCTCGCGCCGGAAATTTTTCACTTCATTATGGGGGAGTGAAGTTGCTGAACTGCTGAAGACAGAGCCGGAGGCGGAATTTTCCGTGTGCTATGAACCGGACGCGCCATATGAGACAACAGAAGATTATTTAAAACAGCTGTCGGAGAACCGCAGTAAAGAGTTAAAGCGCGGTTGTACGACCTCCGGTCCGCAGCTGGATGATTTTATTTTATATCTGCAAGATCAGCCGATGCGTAATTTTGCCTCGAGCGGACAGCGCCGCAAACTGGCGATATACCTGAAACTCGCCGCCTACAATATTCTGCGTAAAAATCTCAATCAATCGAAGATTGAGCTTATCGGGTTGGTAGACGACGTCACCGGCGAGCTTGACAATGCCAACAGGCAACGTTTTTACACCAATCTGCGCAATGCGGATCAACTGTTTTTCACGTTTGCCGATCCAGTAAGGGATGAATTTTTCGGCGATGCAGAGATCTTTAAAATAGAACCGGACAAAATTACCGCAATTTAGGAGATAAAAGAATGAAGCGTTTACGAATAACCGGCGATCTGCCGGTCTCAGGGAAAGTCCGCATAAGCGGCAATAAGAATGCGGCGTTGCCGATGATTGCAGCGGCGCTGCTGACCGATGAACCGGTAATTTTACGCAATATGCCGGACATTCTTGATGTCCGTTCAATGCTTGAGATTGCCGCCTCGTTCGGGGCGACAGTTGACTTTAAGGACAATGTTGCGACGATCTGCACGCCATCGCTGCGCAGTTGCGAAGTAAGCCGTGAAGCCTGTGCCAACACCAGAACCAGCATTCTGTTTGCGGCGCCATTGGTAGCCCGTGCCGGAGGAGCGAAGCTCTATCCTCCGGGTGGTGATGTTATTGGCAGGCGTCGTCTGGATGGTCACTTTTATGGTTTGACCAAACTTGGAGCCAATGCGAACTACGGAGCGACCTATGACTTCAGTGCACCCTCTGGGTTACATGGGTGTGAAATGTTTCTTGATGAAGCGAGTGTAACCGCCACCGAACAGATTATGATAGCGGCGGTCACGGCAGACGGGCTGACTATTCTGCGCAATGCAGCCAGCGAGCCTCATGTCTGTGATCTGGCAGAGATGCTCAATGGAATGGGGGCTAAGATCTCCGGCATAGGCAGCAACACGCTGGAGATAGAGGGGGTAAAAAAGCTGCACGGGATAGATTACACCATTTGTGGCGACCATATTGAAGCTGGCAGTTTTCTTGCGCTTGCCGCCGCCCGCCGGGGGGAATTGACCATAACTGGAACAACGCCGCGGCATTACTGGATGCTGCGCCGTGTCTTTGAGCGTTTCAATATCCGGATGGAGCTGCATCCTGATCACATTTTTCTGCCCGGAGATCAGATTCCTGAAGTAGCGAACGATGTTGGCGGACACATTCCGGTAATTTCGGATGGTCCCTGGCCGCAGTATCCTTCAGACATGATGAGCTGTTCGATTGTAATGGCCACGCAGGCGAAAGGTACGGTTATGTTTTTTGAAAAGATGTTTGAAAGCCGGATCTATTTTGTAGACCGTCTTATCGCGATGGGGGCGAGTGCGATTGTGTGCGATCCTCACCGGGTGGTAATCAGCGGTCCTGCGCTGCTGCATGGGACGACACTATCCAGTCCGGACATCCGTGCAGGCATGGCGCTTCTGATAGCGGCGGCCTGTGCCAAAGGGGAAAGTATTATCAACTCCTGTGAAGTAATATACCGCGGCTATGAAAAATTGACCGAAAAGCTCTCCTCGCTTGGCTGTGATATTGAAGAGATATAATAAAAAAACCGGATACGGAAAATTCCGCATCCGGTTTTTTCATTTCTATAAACTTTATTCTCCGGACAATGTTTTAACCACTGAATCGAACTCATCCAGAATATCCTCGTCGTCCTGAGGGAAGAAGAAGTTCATGATCCATATAGTTACCAATCCGGCAATGAATCCGGGTAAAATCTCATAAACGTATACTCCGAGTCCGACAAAGTACCATGCGATCATCACGATAAAACCGGCCAGCATTCCCATAAGTGCGCTCTGCCATGAAGTTTTACGGGAATAAAGCGCCATAATCACCACCGGTCCGAATGCTGCGCCGAACCCGCCCCAGGCGAATTTTACAATTGCAAAGATAGTATCGTTTGGCGACAGAGCGAGTATCGTTGCCAGAACCGTAATGAGCAGTACGCATACTCTGCTGACCCACACCTGTTCTTTAACCGAGGCGTTTTTGCGAAGAATTTTCTTGTAAAAGTCCTCGGTAAGCGCGGATGAAGATACCAGCAGCTGGGAGTCGATGGTGGACATAATCGCCGCCAGGATTGCGGCGAGGAGAATACCTGCGAGCCATGGATTAAACAACACGCCGATAAGTTTGATAAACACCTTCTCGCTCTCTGCGGCATCCAGTCCCGGGAAATACGGTCTGGCGAGGAATCCGATCATTACTGCGGCGGCGAGTGAAATAACCACCCATACGGAAGCGATCCAGGTACTGCGGGTTAAAAGTTTATGATTTTCGATACTCATAAAGCGGGTAAGGATATGCGGCTGACCGCAATACCCAAGTCCCCACACTGCGCTGGAGATGATCATACCGATTGCGGCGAGGTTCCATGATTCTGCGCCTGCCGGCAGTAATGAAAGCGGGCTTACGCCGTCCTTGGCGACGAACGCCTCCTGAAACTGTTCTGACGAGAGTCCCATATAGGCTCCGACCGGCACTGCGATCAGGGCAAAAAACATCAAACTTCCCTGAATAAGGTCGGTCCAGCATACAGCGAGATATCCTCCAAGCAATGTATATATCAGGATAACCGCCACGCCGATAAGCACGGAGAACTGATAATCGAGGTTAAACATGCTCTCGAAAAGTTTACCTGCGGCGACCAGGCCTGATGCGGCGTAGATGGTAAAGAAGAGCAGAATTACCACGGATGAGAAGAAGCGCAGCAGATTGGATTTCTCGCGGAATCGTACCGCGAAGAAAGAAGACAGAGTCACTGAATCGGTTTTTTCGGTATAAATGCGCAGACGCGGAGCGATCAATATCCAGTTAAGGATAGTTCCGACCATAAGGCCGATAGCGATCCATGTTTCTCCCATACCGGCGCAATATACCACGCCCGGGAGTCCCATAAGGAGCCATCCGCTCATATCGCTGGCCTGAGCGGAAAGAGCGGTTACCCATGCGCCGACCTTGCGTCCTCCGAGGAAATACTCTCCGGTGGAGTGAATTTTATTGACAAAAACAAATCCGACCGCCAGCATCACCAGCAGATAAACAGCAAACATAATATAAGTTGGATTCATGATCTCGTAACGCCTTTTCTGTTATAAATTATTATTGGTTATTGCATTTTTATATTATATATCCGTCCGGATGAAAGTCAATAAAACAAGGTGTTGAATGTAGTAGTTTTAGAACATTGCACGGGTTGTTTTTCAACCGTTTATAATTTTCCCGTTGTTTTCTGCAATTATCACGGTAAAAAAACAAAGAGCAGCGACTTGAAATTATTCAAAACTTCGAGTTGCTGCTCTTCCGGAGGAGAAGCGTTTGCACTTCTCCTCCGTATCAACCGTCTTTACGCCCAGGGCTGATCTCCTGGAGTAATTGGTTGAGAGATCACTCCGCCCGGCTCAAGAGCGTGAGCCAATGTGGAATTTTCCTCTATAATTGCAGGGGCTTCATATTCCAACATACTATTCTCTCCTTTCTATGGTTTAAGCCAATTTACTGACAAACATAACTTCCTTGCCATCTTCCTCGCGGATACCGAGCTGATAATCGGAGCTGCACCAGCTTGAGAGGCTGTCGTCCCAGCTTGCCGCCTGACCGCCGATAGTCACGCTGGCCAGATCGTTCAATCCGGAGAATGCGCTGCCGGTACCGTCCATAACATCCCATGAGCTCAACTGATCCCATCCAGTAAGATCAAGATTCATGGTATCTCCGGTAAAGTCATTGGTTTTTAATCCGGAAACGCTGCTGCCGAATTCAAAGTTCCATTCGGAGATATCGCTGAGAGACAAACCTGTATTAGTGAATACAACATTGCTGTTATCAACAAAGCTGATATTTTCAAACACCACGATCCGTCCGTCAAAGTTGCCGTTGAAGTTGGAGAAGGTAACCGATCTTGTTCCGTCGATATATGAGTTGCATGTTCTGCTGCCATCGGCGCCGATATAGTAGTGCGCGCCTTCGCTGCCGCCGGAAAGGATACCGTTAAAGTTAAGTTTATCTCCTTTAATGGTAACATTTACATTTCCGACCACGGTACCATAACCGGAAGAACCAGCCACAACGTTGCATCCGTCAATAATATTGACAGCGTTCTGACTTGCATCGATAGTGAGGTTGATATCTCCGTCGACGAAGGTCTGAGAAGAGCGTGCGGCTTTTGCGGAGACATTCCCGCCGTAGATATGATATTCGAAAGTACCGCCGGAAATTTCGAAATTGATGGATCCGATAGTATAAACGACATCATAAACCTCATTGGTTTCAAGGCAGATACCGCCAGCCACAGTGGTATGGAAAGTACCGCCGGATATGCTGACATTGATTTCGCCGCTGCGTCTGGCGTAACCGCTGGTAACGTGACCGGAGCCGCTTACCACGCTGTTGAATTCGCCGCCGGAGATATTCAGGGTTATATCGCCGGAGTTGACAGCGAAATCGGCCTCGATGCGGTTACCGCCGTATACCCGGTTGAATGTACCGCCTTCGATAACCAGCACGCTGTCTCCGCTGCCGGTTGCGTCAAGGTTGCCGTTACCGGCATAGAGGTAATTGCCAAAGACGCCATCCTTAATAACTCCGACACATCCTTCCAGGGCGGCGGTATCAGTGATTTCGCCACCGGTAATAACGATAGACTCAGGAGCAGCCGCCTTGGCCGATTCGATATCGGCGAATGCGTTTATACCCCACAGGTGACCGTCATTATCGAGACCCTCGCCGTATTCTGTATTGACATATACAACGGTGGATTTGAGCCAGAGATCGCCGTTGGAGACAGTGAATTTTGCATCATCCCATGCTGCCCCCAGCAATGCTTTATAGTCGTCAACGGTCCAGCTGTTGTCGACGCAGTCGAGCAAGAGTCGGCCGACGGTATCGTAGCCAGTCCAGTCCACGGTAATGGTTCCCGAATTGGTAAATTCGGAGAATGTCACAGTTGAATCCCATGTAATGGTCATATTTCCGCTGTTGGCAATGCTGTTTGTGGTCAACAGTGCGGAATCAACCGTTATGGCTCCGGAGGATACCATATCTGCGTCGATAACCGATGTACCGGTAACGCTCAACGTGCCATAATTGTTAAGAGCAGAGCTCAATGTAACAGAGGAATTATCAACTGTTACAGTACCGTTGTTTTCGATACCGCCGCGTTCGACAGTAAAACTGGCGCCATCGTTAACATTCAACGAGCTGAGAGCGGAGATTATCACAGGAGTATTATCGTTATGTGTATTCCGCAGAGTAACGGAAGCGTCAGCTCCGGTGACATTCAATACGCCGCCCTTGCCATACTGGGTATCATAATTGGCGTAACCGATCATCATAACTGCACTCATCGCTCCGGAGGTGGAATCCAGGGTACCTGTAACATTCATCGTTCCGTATACCAGCACCTGAGCGGCGCCATTGGCCGGCGGGGTTACGGTAACCGAGCCGTTGACATCCATCTGGGTAGCGAGTTTTGCTCCGAAACTGCCGACCGTGGTCAGATCGCCATTGAGTACCAGGTACACATTGGCATTCTTTTCGGTATAGAACGCGCCGGTACTGAGTGTTCCTTCGACAACGAACTTAGCCGCGGTATCCATATTGAAATCGTTGGCATCATCGCTGTTGATTCCGAAGCTCCAGGCATTTCCGAACGCTGCATTGTTGGCATTTACATTCACGCTGTTGGTAAACACCACAGTTCCGCTGTCGGCATATGTTCCTTCGGCGATAACGATTTCAGCGGTTTCCGCTCCGCTGCCGGCGACTGCGTCGGCCACGCTGCTGAAAGCGTTGTAACCGTAGATATATCCGTCGCAGCTGTATTCGCTGTAATCCGGATTAACATACAAAGTATTGTTATCCTGATCAGTGATATAGAGGTCGTCATTTACCGCCACATAATTATCGTTCCATACACCGGCCAGCAATTCGTTGTAATCCATTGCTCCGGCGACATCTCCGGTATAATCGAAGATCTTGTAAGTTCCGGAGGTAAATCCAGTGGTATCGACGGCCATCGTACCGAGGGAAGTAAGGCCGCTGAACTTCATGGAAGAGGTATAATCCATAGCAACTGAGCTGCCTGCTCCGATAGTAATTACGCCGTCAACTGCCAGCGATGAATTACTCATAACAACGTTTGCGATGCCGTAACCGCCGTTGGCCTCGATACCGAAAGCCGCATTTCTGCCGTTCTGTACGGTAATTGATGAATTTTCCAGTGTCACATCAACATCGCGGTTCAGTTTATAACCGAATCCGAGTCCGGCATTATCGACAAGGTTGGAATCGGTCATTATGAACTTGGCAGCGCCGCCGTTGGCGGTATTTCTGCCTGCGGATATACCGGTGGATACCGAGTCAGCGCCGATCATTTCGAATTCTCCGCCGACGTTGATATTGGAGAATGTCGCGCCGGAGTGTCCATTTACCAGAACCTTACCGTCTTCGCGGACATATATGCCGTTATTAACCTTGAATTCTCCTGCGGAAGCGTCGATTTCGAGAATACTGGCGTTTGCGCCGAATGTTTCGCTGCCGGTTCCGACATAGAATGTACCTTTAAGGTCAACAGCAGCGCCATCCGTAATTTTCAACGATCCAGCCGCGGTGCTGTCATTGAAATCGCCGACATTCACGATACCGTTTCCGGAGAGAGATCCGCCGGATATTGTCATATTGCCGTCGATTACATTGACTCTTCCGGTGTTGGCGGTAACAATATTTTTGTCATACGCGACATCGCCGCTGAAGGTAATTTCCCCGGCCAGATCGAGGTTGGCGTTCAAGGTGGAACTGCTGACCATCATTTCTGATTTAGCCTTGGTGGAAAGGGTGCCGTCTACGGTCAGAGTTGAGCCGTTCAACACTTCTATTGACGCGCCCCAGATGACCGACTTTCTATATCCGAGCGCCATATCTCCGCCGACAATCAATTCTGAACCGTTATCAAGGGTGACCGAAGTGGAGTCATCCATCGTGAAGTCAGTACCGACCACCAGTTTGGAATTGTTCATGTTCAAATCCGCGTCGACTCCGGAGCCCCGGCTGTCGGTTGCGGTATTGATGCCGAAGTAGGTGTTGACATTGACGAACGTGTTATTGAGCGTCCACGAAGCGCTTGGTTCGTAGTAGAAATCGGAGCCGATAGAGAACGACTTAGCGCCTTCGATATTCTGGTGATTGAGCTGGACCTGAGCCTGAGCCATATCCTTGCCGGTACCGTTGACGATCAAATCTGCGCCGCGGGTCTGAATGTCGGATTCGGCGACAATCAGCGATCCGGTTTCATTGATGGTCATAGTGGTTCCCGGAGCGACAACATGAGCCTGCCCGCTACTCATATTGATATTTCCGTTCAGGACAATATCGGCGGAATATAATCCGTCATAATCCGGATCGCCTGTGCCGTAATAATATCCGAACCATATTGCGCTGTCGGTATTGATACCGACATTTTCGCCGATGGTAATGGTGACTTTTTCGCCACCGTTGCCACGCGACTGATCGGTGCTGGTCAACAAGAGTTCGCGTCCGGAGATGGAGACCGTTCTGCGTTCGCCGGCGACATTGGAATCGATCACCACGTCGTCATGGAATTTCATCCACATATCGTCGACCGGGGCGCTTGGTTCGCTCATTGTAATATCGCTCTGGAGTTCTATTGCGGAAACGCCGCCAGTACTGATCACGTCATAAACCTGATCCATGCTGCTGAACGCGTTAAATCCGTAGTAACATCCTTCGGCGACGTTATCGCCCAGGGTTGCGCCGCTCCAGGCATCATTGATCTTCAGTGTTGTCATATTCATATCAGCGATATAGAGGTCATTATCCACAACGATATACTTATCGTTCCAGTTGCCTTCGCCGAGAACTGCTTTATACTGGTCGATTGTGTAAGATTCACTGCCGGCATAGTCGAATAGCTTGTAAATGTCTCCGGTATATCCGGTTGTATCTACAGATATTGTTCCGGCGTTGCTGATAGAACTGAATATTACAGTTGAAGTATAATCGATACTCAACGAACTTCCGGCATTAACAGATATATTTCCTGCCACGACAGAAGAACTGTTGCTTGCAGAAACTTCCGCCACGCCGTTCTTGTAACCGTCCTGAGTAGAATCTCTGCCGACATACAACGTTCCTTCAACCGTCAGAGTTGCGTTATCGACATTTACCACGCCTTTTCTCACAACATCATCGCTGAATCCGACCTCGAAATTGCCGGCGACGCTCATCTGTGCTCCGGGATTGAGATTAAGTACCGCGCTGCGTCCGCTCCAGTCGGCGTCACTGTTTTCGGTTTTAGCGCCGAGAACAACATTGGTTCTGGCGTTCACTGTGCCGCTGACGTTCATAGATCCGCCGAGGCTGAGCGCCGCACCGGTTTCGAGTACAGCGCCCGCGTTGACTGTAATCAGGCTGCCGTATCTCGAATAAATGCTGCCGCCAGCGCCGTCTCTTGCGAGCAGAGAGCCGTCAACCACGACTTCATGAATGGCGCCATTGTCATCGCGGTCGCCGATGCGTATCTGATTGAAGTAGAGAGCAGCACCTTCCGTTACCGTGAGTTTGCCAGCCGCCGCGCCGAGTTCCTGATCGGCATACGGGGCGCCCCATCCGCCGCCGACAGTGATAACCTCGGTGGCATCGGAGGCATTGGCTCCGGAGATCGCGAGATTACCGTTGACCAGTGCCATTGAACCGTTGTTGAAACCGGTCATATTCCAGGTTGCGTCTACGGAGATATCTTTGGTACCGAAATATGTCTTTCCGCCCACCATATTACCGGAGATGGAGCTTGTTCCGGTCACCACGAGTTCGCCATTGTTGGAAATGGTTGCCGCGTTGATGACTGAATCGCTCAATTCAACGACAGTACCGACAATGCTTATATCGGTACCTGCCTGGAGGAGCGAATTATTCGTCACATTGAATGAGGTAATCTTTCCGGCATTGCCTTCGGATCCGATAATGATATTTTCTCCGGCAGCGATCCTGGAGGCGTTAATTTCCACATCCATTTCCTTAAGCAGGGAACCGGTGCCGAATTCGATGCGGTCCTGAGCTTCAACATACGCGCCATTTTTAAAGGTGAAATATGTTTTGTCGCCGTATATTCCGCTCCATTCGCCGGAACCCTTGCCGAAGTATATCCAGAGTGCGTCAACCTGATTATTTCCGTTATATGTTCCGGCGACGGAAATTCCGCCGTCTATGATTGCGCCGGATGTCATGGTAACCAGGGAATTGCCGCCTCCGTGCTGATCTATGGACGATGTTCCGTCGATCTTAAAGAATATTCCGCGTCCGTTAATCTGGTTTTCGGCGGCGAATCTCGTACCGTTAACGAGTTCGATAACCGCACCGCGCTGAATATCCTGTCCTTCGGATGCGATGATATTGCCGTCCTTATCGAAAGATACGGCAGCCTTGCCCCAGTTAACGCCTTCCAGTGCAGCGTTGCCGGTCAGCTGAATCTGGGCATTATCGAGCCGCAGATTGCTGATATAGTTCGGGTCGGTGGATGAACTTGGGGTCAAAGCAGCATTCCATGAACCGCTTGAGGTGAGATCGCCGGTAATAACCAGATTCTGGCCGTAGAGATTCAACCCGGTGGAAGTTGCGCCGGTCATAACGATAGTTTTCGGATTATCGAAGCTGTCGCCGAGTACATATTCCGGAGTGAGAGATGCGATAGCGCTGTTCATATCGCTGAACGCGTTGTATCCGTATATATATCCGTCGCAATCGTATTCCGTATATGCGGAGTTGACATATATTACCGAGTTATTCTGGTCGGTGATATAGAGGTCGTTATTGACCACCATATAATTATTGTTCCATGATCCGGAAAGCAGACTCTTGTAATCGATTACCGCGGTGGCATCCTCTCCGGTATAGTCGAACAACTTGTAAGTTCCCGCCGTATATCCGGTAGAAATCACGCTTATAAATCCGCTCTTATCCAGCGAATCGAATGCGAGCGAGGAGGTATAATCCATCATAATGCTGCCACCTGCATTCACTGTAACGCTGCCTGCGTCAATCGCGGATCCGTTCAACAGCATTGTAAACCCGCTGTTGTCAAAACTGTCTGCCTTGATAGAAGATGAGTCGAGAGCAATGGAAACCATTGCATCAGCGGTGAAACCTGCTGCTGTCATGCTGGAATTACCGGTCATATTCAGAGTAATTCCGGTATTAACCGCAACACCATTGCCGAGCTTGACATCTCCTGCGGCATTCAGTACTGAACCGCCGTCAACAGTAATCGTCGCACCATCGCATACGGTCACGCCGCCTGAGAGGGTAACTTCCGCACCGTTGATCAAACTTGCTCCGGCCCGATAACCTGCGCCGCGCTGCCCATTCGTTTCATTAATAGTGATGGCCGCTCCGGTAACGTTCTTGCTGCCGTCAACGATAAACATACCTGCATCATGAGCATTATCGCGTCCTGCTTCAATTGCGATAGCGCCTACGCTGAGCTTGCCAGTATCACTTACGGTAAACGTACCGCCGGAGATCTGGAATCCGTACTGGGCGCCGGATATGGAGCCATTCAGGATTGCGGTGGATTTTTCGCACAGCTGAATCTGGAGGACGCCGCTCTGAGCTCCCTCTTTAGCGGTCTGAATAATACTTCCGTCGATCACATAATTTACGGCGGAGACATCTCTTCCGAGCCAGATCTTCGAATTGGTATTAAGGGTGACATTTTCGCCGAATGTCACAGTAACCGGATTTTCGGAATCCTTGCTTATCAGAATCAGCTCATAATTCTGGCTGCCGGAATCGAGTGGTTTGGTAATATCGATCACAACCGGATTATCGGCGGAGATATTGAGATTATTGCTCAACGCGTACTCAAAATCCGGCCATACGGTTGTTGTTTCCTTAAAGCTGATATCATCCAACAGTTTAATAGTAGTTCCCTGGAGATCATCTGCCGCGTTGCAGTTAACCTTCAAAGCCTGTCCGAGGTTGCCAAACGCATTGACCCCGATCTGATAATATTTATCGCCGTATTGAACTATGCTGCCGTTGGCCAGTGAGCTCCATTCGCTGCTTACCAGTAAATTATCAGTTGCGCTTTCAACCGAAACGGTAGTTGTACCATCGGTCAAAGTAACTTCAATCTCTCCGTCTACATTACCTGAAACAATCTGCGCCATATCGAAACTGCTGAGATCGCCATCGGTAACCTTGACCGTTATCGCGCCGATAGAGCTCGCCGCGTCTCCGGTAAGTTCAACCAATGCGCCGCTGGCGAGTTCATCTTTAGTGACTTCAAAGCTAAGGCCATCTGTGGCCTGCAACGATTTTGCGCTGATACCGGCGGTAAATACGCCGTTACCAAGGATAGCCACATCGCCGTTTGATTCCACGCCGGCAATCATAGAACCATCCTGAACGTCGATAGTGGAAAGTCCGGCAATACCGTTAGCGGTTATTCCACCAGCAATAGAGTTATTACCTCCGGATATTGTAAGTGAAGCCGCTCCGGTTACAGTTCCGCCGCCGAGGTTCACGCTGCCTTCCACGGTTGCGCCGGCAATATTGATAGCCACATCGCCGTCCACCTTTCCGGTAAGGCCGCCGCCGTAAACGCTGCCTTTAACAACGCTGCCGTCGTTAATTGTCACAGCAGTACCACCGACCGTGGTCTGGAATCCTTTAGTTCCGCCGTAAACATCGCCGCTGATATTACTGCCGCTGACTGTCACTTCCGCGGTTCCGGAGATTGCGCTGCCAGCTATTCCGGAAGCCAAGCCGCCATATACCGCCCATACATTGGAATCGGTAACGGTGACTTTGGTGGAATTCATATTCTGAGTTCCATAAACCCCGCCGCCGTATACATAAACCATTGAATCGCCCTGATCGACATTGGTTAAAGTAACAGTAGCATTGCCGACAGTGCTGAATCCGTCGGTATAACCATCTCCAGAACCGTTACCGCCGCCGTAGATATTGTTCATTGCGCCGGCAAAAGTAACGTTTGTGCCATCGATAGTCACATTAGCCGTGTCAACGGAAGATTTGCCTAAACCGCCGCCGTAAATATCGCCTTCTATTGTACCGGCGGTAACCGTAACCGTGGCGGTGCTTTCGACCTGGGTGGAGAAATTGCCGTATGCCATACCTCCGGCATATATATCTCCTTTCACCACTGCGCCGTCTACGCTAACAGAACTCTTTTCAACGGAGCTTACTCCGTTGCCGATTTTCCGGTAATTATCTGCGGCGACAGCTCCGCCGTAAACATCTCCGCCCACGGTACCGCCGGTGAGGGAGACTATAGTTTCACTGCTTTCGGAGATAAGCGTACTGGTTGCGCCGTCTCCGGAATTTGCATATATTACGCCGCCGCCGGCAACATTCCCGGCAACGGATCCGTCCTCAACAGTCACGGAAGAAACGCCCTGAATGTAGGACGCCGCGGTTCCGGTGGCCCAGTTGACCCAGCTACCGCCGTATACCGAGCCCTGAATATCCGCTGAGCCGGAGATCACAACTGTGGTGCCGTTGGTAATCGTGCTGCTGTTGCCGCTGTCCTTGTCTTTGCCGCCGCCGACAACATAGCTTCCGCCCTGTACATCGCCATCAACCGTACCGCCGGAGACGGAGACATAGGTGGAGTCAATTGTACTTGTTGACCCCCATGCGGTGTAGCCGCCGCCCTGTACGTTGCCCACGGTACCGCCGGTCATATTAATATGAGTACCGCCGGTTATGGTGGATACGGCCTCCAGAGCGCCGTTAGGGCTGTAGGTGTGGGTCCCGCCGTATACTCCGGTAATGGTTCCGTCGGTGATATTAATCCAGGTACCGCCGTTAATGGTTATACTGCCTGCGGTATCGGTGTTTGCAATATCGCTGCGGGTAAATCCGCCGCCCATCAATCCGTCGGCACCGATATTTCCTCCGGTAACATTGACGGTCACGCCGTTATTGACAACGATAGACCCGCCGTGCATAGCCTGTCCGGCGGCATATATAGTATCGGACAACTGTCCGGAGAAGTTGACTGTAACTGATTCATGAACGACATTACTGCCTTTATACCAAACCTGTGCGCCGCCGTAAAGCGGAACAGCCGTGCCGGAGAAGTCGATAACCACGTCACCGGTGGTCAAACTGCCCTTGTCCACTTTAGCCGCCCCGGCTCTTTCGGTCAGGGTCACATTTTCGCCGACGTTGATTGAAATATCACCGACGGTATAATCGCCTTCCTGATCAAAGAGTGCGCCGTAAACGCGTCCGGCGCTGCCGTTGACAAATGTCATGGATATATCGCCGGAATCGTTGTTATGAGCTCCGCCGAACACATATCCGGAAAACTCGGCGGCGGTATCGGCGGTACCGATTTCCACAGTACGTCCGTCAAAGAACTGGTCGCCGGAGTATGAGCCGTCCAGGACGGTAATTTTGTTGGTCACCTCGGTAGCGGCAACAGCGTCGGTAATATTAGTGAAAGCGTTGGTGCCGAGCCGGTAGTGTTTACCGTCGTACGAAACGACGGTACCGGAAGCGAGGCTGCTCCAGTCGCTGTTAATCAGCACGTTGTCGGTTGCAGTTTCCACGGGTTCAAACACATATTCTCCGGTTTCTTCATTGAAAACCGGGGTCTGGGTGGGATTCATAATTGTAGTGGGATCAAGTGCGCCGGTTCCGGTGGTTTTAAAGGTTGTTCCGTCGGCGATTTCGACAAACGTGACATCCTCCAGCGTCCCGCCGGCGATGGTATTTTCGCCGGCCACGGCGATGCCGCCGTTCCGGATAACGCTTGTGACTTTTATGACTTCATTGCCGTTGCCGGCGCCGTCCATGGTAACTCCGTTCAGAGTCAAATCGACCTTATTGGTGTTGTTTACTCTGATTGCGCCCGCCTTGCCGTTGGAGTTTGCCCCCTCCCCGACAGTCAAGCTGGAATTGTTGAACACCACTTCCGGGGTTCCGCTGTTAAGTTCCATGGCGCTGCCGTTCCAGCTGCGTCCGCCATTGCCGCCTGTAACTTCTGAATCGTTAACGGTAATCTGGGAACATCCTGTACTTTGATTGACATAGATACCGTTTCCGCCGACACCGCGATTTTCGTTTGAAAGGTTAAGTGCGTCGCCGCCCTTGATGGTTGAAGAGGCTTCAACGAGCAGAGTCCCTTTGAATGTATTGGATACGTTAACGGCGTCCTCGGCATTATACCAGTCGCTGTCGCCGCCGATAATGCTGCTGCCAGATATTGTCACAGCGGCGGTGCCGCCCAGCTGAAGTGCGATACCGCCTTCAACGTATAACCCGGACTTATAGCTGCCGGAATATACAGCGTCGGTCTTGCCGGAACCGCCTTTAACGGTTGAATTGACTATATTTATAGTTCCGCCGGATGCGGCATAAGCGTAGATAGCCTCATCTGCCCCGACGGTGCCGCTGGAATATCCTTCGTCATGGATCTGATTACCGCCGGCCACGGTTGAATTAATAACATCCAATGCTCCGGTGGACTGATACGCTATACCGCGGACGCCAGCGCCTCTGTTAACTGAATCCGCTCCGGCCAGATTTACGCCGTCGAGAGTCAGGGCTGCGCTGTCTGTAACATTGACTACGGCATAAGCGTTGCTGGTAACGTCTGAATATTCCGCGGTCATATTGCCGTTTTTAAAAGTCACGTTGGCGGCTTCGGAAAGTACGACGGCGCCGGAAAGGGTAAATCCTGCGAGGTCGAAGGTCAAATTACTGCTGAGATTGAGTTTTGAGCTCAAAGTAACATTATCAACTAAAGTAATGGTTGCATTGTCTCCGGCGGCAGAGATTGCGTCGCTCAGTGACTTATAGGATACGCCGTCGACAGTAGCAACAAAATCACTTCCGGAATAAGATTTGGATTCGGGATCAAAACTTATAGCCATATTCTCTTCTCCTCTTTTTACTGGTTATATTGATTTTTTCGAAATTTTACTGTAAAACATTTCATCCGGGCACAATAACCCACACTTGAGTTCATTGTGTACATTCAGCAGCGTAAAAAATTCTCCTCTATAATTATCAATTAGTGCGGCCGCATTAGCTGTCAAGCTGCAATACTCCAATAGAATTGTTGTAACAATAGCATATAAAAAAATACAATGCAAATATTTTTCTTATTTTATTGTAAAAAAGATTGATAAAAAATTCACATAATAATATAAAAAATTATCTATATTATACTTTCTCCGCCCCCAATTATGCTCATAAGCAATAATTTGATGCTATAATAGTCTACTTTTATTTTTAATATGGGATTGAAAAAACGCGTTCCGATGCTATATTATTAACATGCTAACAATATAAAACGACATGGTCAATCGTGATAGACACTTTACATTTTCAATTTTTAGCGGTTCACACGCTTTTTCAGCGGATATTCCTGCGTAATCTGCGGAAACATTATCCAGAGTTGCTTCCGGGGCAGCCGAAGGTAATAGATTTTCTTCTTACGGTGGAATCTGCTTATCAGAAAGAGATTGCCGATGCCTGTTTAATGGAACCGGCCACGCTCTGTCTGATTCTGGAAAAGATGGAATATTCCGGTTTGGTCAAACGGGAGAAGTTGCCGGACAACCGTAAAAACATTGTCGTATCGCTAACGGCGAAAGGGCGTGAAATAGGCACATTTGCCAGTGCGATATTTGCAGCCACCGAGGATCAGGTATGCCATGGGCTGGATCAGTCGGAGCGTCATGAGCTGCTAAGATTGCTGAAAAAACTTTATATTAATGAATTGGGAATTCAGAATGAAACACCGTTACAGTAAACGCAAACGTACAATTTGTTTTTTTATTGGTCTTGCCCTCTGCGGCTTCGGGGTTGCCCTGAGCACAGTTCCGGCGTTGGGGACCAGTCCGGTTTCGAGTCTTCCATATGTTTTAACCTTCATAGTGCCGTTGAGTCTTGGGGTATGGACAATTATCAGCAACACCATATTTTTATTGGCGCAGATTGCGATTTTAAAGAAGGAATTTCAATGGTTTCAATTATCTCAAATGATCGCCGTGGTTATATTTGGGTTATTTATTGATTTAGGCATGTGGTTTTCAAGTTTTTATATACCGGAGAACTATTGGCTCCGCATACTTGAGCAGCTGCTTGGCTGTGCGGTATTGGCATTCGGAATTGTGCTTGAATTGATTGCGGACATAACCTATCTTCCCGGTGAAGGTCTGGTAAAAGCGATTGCCTATCACTGGAAGCTGAATTTCGGCAAAGTAAAGATCTGTTTTGATTCCACGCTGGTATGCCTTGCCATACTGGTATCGTTGTTTGGAACTGGAACGATTTCCGGAGTTCGAGAGGGAACGGTAATAGCAGCCTTTGCCGTTGGTTATCTGGTTCGTTTATATCGTCGTCCATCACGAGCCTTAAAGCTGACGCTGGTAAAAAAATATCCATCTGGGCTGGCCTCTGCCGCGCACACAGTTTAACTCCCCTCCCCCGGTCAGCCGTTTTTCCGGCTATAAAAAAATGGCGTATTCTCTTGGGAGGGGGGTGAAGAGAGAAATATAGGAGAGTACGCCAAAAAAATCTTTATGATTTTTAATTAATAAAAATAACTGTTATTGCCAAAAAATCCTAACTACTAATTAAAATAACCTTTTAATTTAACCAAAAACTAACAATTCAACAATTTATCGACCTGTTCCAGCAGGAAATCTGCATTACGGAATTCCATATTTCCCCAGGTCAAATCGCGCAATTTATCCAGATATCTGAAATAATATTCAGATGCAGCCTCAACATACGACTCATACCCATCCATGGCAAATTTTGAAGGAGGCAAAGAGTCCCCCATAACCATCTGCCCGCAATGCGGATTAAGAGTCTGAAAAACGTCTGGGTTCAAAAATTTAAAAATTGCAGTTGCAACAGTAAGCCCCACATTTTCGCAACTCAGTAACCGGCAAAAAATATCTTTTCCTTTCCGATGTTCTCCCGGCGCCAGTTTCGCGGCCTCAGTCAAATCTGCAAATAACTTATCATCAATCTGCGGAAACTTTCCCAATTCGGCAAGTACCACTTTGTAAAGAGTTTCGCGTGACCACTCTTGGTTGGTCCCTCCGCTGCCATTACTACAGCCTGAAGTATTGATCTCATATATTTTCGGTGCGTTATATTTTATTTCGGCATCCGTTTTTTCCGGCTGGTCTTTCCTGCTGTTTCCGGAAAACATGCGATCACGTTGAGCGTTATTCATCTCTATCTCCAAGTTAATGATTATCTCCCTCAACCCTCACAAGAGAAAACTGTTATTAAGCGCTGCTGTACTGTTGCCTGTCTCCTTTCTTTGTCCCGGCCGTATTATACATAATGAAAAAAGAAACAATACGTCTCCATTTATCCAAAGCATCTAAGAATTGTATCACTCTCCATAATCATGAAGAAAAGATATTATCATCAATAAAAAAAATCAAGTGCTAAAACGTTTATTTAAGCTAAAAAACAAACATTTTCTGTAATGCCACACCAAATACCAGGCAAGAACTGCTGTTACCGGCAGGCTGCTGACAGTTTAAGTGGCTGAGTTGGCAGGATAAAGCATGATGTGCTATAAAATTCGGCAGGCAGCCAAGATTGGCAACCCCAGATAGACATAAACGAACTGTTCATAGTAACGTTTTCTCTTGCCTGTTAATTCATTACATGCCATATTATCTCTAATCAAGGAGGTAAAAATGGACGTAAAGCTCGATCCACAAAACGTACGAAAACATGGTAAACGCAACCAGCAGGTAATAGCGGAATCTCTCAAGGAACTTGGAGCCGGACGCTCGATACTCATTGACAGCACAAATACCGCCGTCGCGGGCAACGGCGTGTTGGAACAGGCGGAAAAACTCGGAATCCCAATCCGCGTTGTCGAATCCGACGGGTCCGAGCTGATCGCCGTCAAGCGAGTAGATCTCGCGCCCGATGATCCTAAACGCAAAGCTCTCGCCATCGCTGATAACCGCGCCTCCGATCTCTCATTCTTCGATGAAGACGCCATGGCAAAACTGCTTTCCGAATGCGGCGATTTTAAAACGAAAACCGGGTTTAATTCCGCCGAACTCGAAAAAATGTCTCTCCTCAACACTGCAGATGATTCCACCGAACAACCTGTCAATCCAGATGCTCCGGAAATTCCGTTTGCGGAAGAATTGCTTGAAAAACACAATTACGTAGTTTTGTTTTTTGATAACGATGTGGATTGGCTCCAAGCTCTCACGCTGTTTGACATCCACACCGTTAAAGATTCAAATGCACGCCCAGGATATGAACGCAAAGGAGTCGGGCGCGTTATTCGCGGCGCCGACGCAATAAACCGCATTATAAGGAGCGCAAAATGAAAATCGCTGTATGTGCGCCATCTTACCGCCGTCCAAAGGTCTTGACACTGGCTTATCTCCCTTTCTGCCGCATTTACGTTGATCCAAGCGAAGCCGCCGCCTATCGCACCGCCAATCCCGGGGCCGACATTATCGAATGTGCGCCAGGAGTTCAGGGCAATCTGTGCCGCGTCCGGAACCACATTCTTGACCATGAGTTCGCCACAGGTGCTGATGTGGTTGCTATTATTGATGACGACATGACGGGAATGGGATATTGGGAAAATAAAAAACAAGTGCATCATCTCGCAAGCGATGAATTTATGTGGTTTATTGAGCGTTTTTCAATGGTTGCGCGGGATTTAGGCGCCTATTTCTGGGGAGTCAACGTTAATCCAGATCCGCAATGCTACAGGGATTGCAGCCCGTTTTCTACCGTCTCGTACATTGGCGGACCGTTTCAGGTTTTCCTGTCCGGCGGGGAGTGCCGATATGATGAGCGGTTACCTCTAAAAGAGGATTATGACATGACGCTCCAACAGCTCAATCGCTATCGGGTTGTTTTGCGGGTAAACAAGTTTTTTTACAGGGTAAAGCAATCTGAACAAGCCGGAGGTTGCGCCTCATACCGGAATCTGGCAGAAGAACGCCGGCAGTTGGAACTCCTCCGCCGAAAGTGGGGATCGCGGATCGTCAGATATGATACATCCGATCGCAACCATAAGACCACAAAAAAACGGGGCGTAACTTTTGATTACAACCCCGTAATACATCCTCCGATTCGCGGAATTTAATTTCAAACCCAACCACAGAACAGGTTATATAGAATTTTATAGCCTTCGCGCTTCTGCCGATCCACAAAACGATTGGCGTCGTTACCGTGCTTATCGGCTGGCGCGAGTATTTCCATTAAGCAGCGATCTTGCAGCATGGTTAAATGTGCATTTACAGCATCGAGGTTATCGTCGATCACAGTCAGCGTCTCTTGGAGATTGGATAACGTTTCGCAGATGAGTTCAAGCTGTATCAGTTCACCGGCATGACAGGCGAGAGCATGAGCGTATCCGCAGTCCTCCACATAGTACCCGAAAGCCTCTTCTCTTTGATTTTTAGTTCTATTCCAACGCTTGATTTCACTATTGATCTGTTGTTTCAAATCCATGCAGTTCGTACTGTTCATATCATAACCTCTTATTGTTGTGTATGTTATACAACAGAAGCTACCAGATAATATAAGCATTTCAAGCGCAATTTATATATTTGTTTAAATTATTTTAAGCTATATCGCACGCTCACGCGCGGAAAACAAAAAAGCGGCAAAAATGCCGCAATTCTATAAAGGTTAATTATCTTATTTTAAAGACTTTACGCTCTTTGAACTCCTGTTGTTTCCCGCGATTCCAGTTGGCTACCGGTCGGAAGTAACCACATACCCGACTGTAGACTTCACACTTTTCACCGCAACTACTCATGTATTACCTCCCAATCATCCAACAGCATATCAGACTGCGACGCCAACCAGCCAGTCAGTACTGCCTTATATCCGCAACTGTCATGGGTGAACATGCAGATTGTCGGGAGGCCGGTTATCGTCCCTCCATTTTTTGTAGCAACCTCTTTAAGCATTGTGTCATGGCACATATCAGCGGTAATAGTAATTCCTTGCTTAAGCCATAGATACATTCCCTTTCCATTCCATCCCGCGCGTGTTACTTTTTTACCTGCTTTTAACGCCTCAAGGGCATCTCCAAAAGTCATTTTTGTCCTCCTTTTTGACTTAGATGTTTTTTATTGCTCAATATCTATTGATTCTTGAGCATTGCCGCTTACAACTGCGGCGATAGCGTTTAGCCGCTGTTCTGTTTCGGCGGCGGTTTCGCCGGCCGCACCGATATAGCTGACAGATTCCGTCGAGGCATCAATTCCGAAAAGTTCGCCGAAGAACGAGTTACGTTTAGTGCGCACAAACACCACCTGAGTAGTTGCATCATCCGCAACCACAGGTGCAGAGGCAATGGTACTTACCGCGCCTCCGGCGATGATATTGGGCAGAACGGTACCAGATGCCAGCGATCCGGCCGTCTGAACGCTGAATGCGTCTACTCCGTGCCCCATGGCTACCGCCTTTGATTCCAGACTGGCGCATCCTGATAACACACCTGCAATGACAGCAAGAAACAGTACAGTCATAACGATGTAAAAACTTTTTTCCATAAAAAAACTCCTTATCTTGTGAAAATTGCAACTATTGATGTCAAAACGCTGCCAATCGCGACAAGCGTTGCAACTACCCATTTCCAGTCAGCCTTTTGTGCCTTAATTCGGTCTTCAGCCTCTTTGTGGTGATTCTCTACTGATTTCTTAAGCACCTCAAGGTTCGTCTTTAGTCCAGGTTCACCATTGCCGTAGATTGCCGCCTCAAGCTTCTTCACGATGCTGTTGGTGTCCTCCGTAATCTTTTCAACAAGAGTCAATCTCTCTGCTATAGTCTTGTGATTTTGAGTCATTCTATCTCCTTAGCGGTTTTGTATCCCTTGTAGCCGAACAATTGGCACAGCAAGGCAAGCGCAATGCCGAGCAGAGTTTGTTTTATGACGCAGCACGCGCCCCGTTTTTCATAGAATGCGTCTATGAAACTGTTTACCGCAAAACGCATATTTGCCACGGTGAAGAACCAGTAGTTCTTGGGAGAGAATGTGTATTCCCAATCGTGCACCATGGCGGGAGCGGTAAACTTCTCGAGCAAACTTGTCACCAACTTGCGGAAGCGGCTGCTCCACGCTTCGGGGCCGATGCCGTTGTAGACCGCCCGCAGCTTCCAGCCGGGAGTGGTAAAAAACTGTGCCGGACAGGATAAGTTGCGGTCATATACGCGATTGGC
>CALXXL010000008.1 GCA_944392655.1 uncultured Victivallaceae bacterium | reverse complement strand
ACCCGTGTCGGGTTGCCGGTAATATCGCCTTGAAGGCGTGGTGCATACCACCGGCTTAGCCGGTGGTTTTGATTTATTTTTAATCATGCCAGTTATTTCACATTTTATAACGAATGTAAATACTTGGGTAAAATATATAAATATTATCAAATCGTCGCTATTGCAAAGAGTCGTTGGTTTGAATCCTACTTGTTTTTGCTATCTTTTCGCTGATATTTATAACTTTAAAATTTATTATTACTGAAAATCAACTTCTTTATTTGCTATTTTTTATTTTCAGTAATATTTTAGGCTGTTAATAATTAATTATGCGTAATTACAATCATAGTAAAGAAAGCGTATTATAAAGAAAGCGGCAATTATCATCCGGCAATGTGGCATTTATGGGATCCTGAGCGATTCGATTTCAGAGGGAACAAACTGTAATTATCCCGTTTTGTTCGTAAAGTCGGCAAAACTTGGAAACAGGAATAAAAAAGTGAAAATAGAAAAAATAATAAAAAGTTTACGGAGAAATTGAAATCATGAACGAAATCGCCGAATCGACTGCTGTTGTGCCCAGCCATGTTGAAGCGCCAACACTATCTTTACTGCCTCTGATATTATTTGGGATAGTGTTGATAGTGGTTTTCTGGAAAATTTCTCAAACGCCTTATCAGTCGGATGGAGTCCCCAGGAGTCGTTTAACCTATATATTGCTGGCGCTGTTTGGGGGAACGCTTGGATTGCACAGTTTTTATGCCGGATACAAGTTTCGTGGATTGCTGGCGATAATCCTCACGGTGACAGTTTTGGGTTTAGTTTTCTCCATACTCATGGCATTCTATGATATAATCACGGTTACCCATGATGCTGCCGGCGTCCGGTTCAAAGAGTAGTGTTTGCAAAGACAAACTTGAGATAATCCGCGTTTATTTGTAAAACAGCGGCATTGATATAGCTTGGGAAAAGGAGTAAGCATCACGAGAACAAAAATTTTGCCTTTTCTGTTGCTTGCGGCGATAATCTATCTGGTGGTTTCATGGTCTCAAAAACAATGAATCGTATATCTGAATTTCTGGTAAAGAACTTGCAACACAGGTATGACTTTATAGCAGAAGGAGTAGAAAACCGTGTTTAATATTGGCGCCGTTATTATCGTTTTTGCTTTTTTATTGGTAATTATATTACTTGCTGTGCAGTTATGCCGTATGCCTTATTTGTCGGATGGAAAACCCAGAATCAGGTTAAACTATATATTGCTGGCGCTTTTTGCCGGAATTTTCGGGCTGCATGATTTCTATGCCGGATATAAATTTCGTGGAATGCTTGCGTTATTACTCACACTAACTTTTTTCGGAATGTTTATTTCCGCAATTATGGCGTTGTATGACATTGTGAATGTCACCCATGATGCTTCAGGTGTAAAAATGAAAGAATATGGAGAATAGGGTTAAGGATTTATAATTTAAAATATGATTTTAGCAATGCAGTTTTGCTGCCGGGAGAATTCCGGAAGCCCAGTATAAAGCGATTAACTATGATGAATATGGAGATAGCTGAAAATGAAAGTAATCTGCCCCCACTGCCAACAACATTATGAAATTGACGACAGTTACGCCGGCAATTGGACGATTTGCGAAAGTTGTGGAAAAAATTTTGCTATTCCCGATGCGGAAACTATATCTTCAGCAATTCCGGAATCCGAATTGATACAGGAAGCTGACTCAGGAAGCAATCAAGATGCTAATTCTGAACATTGTCCTTTTTGTGGAGGTGAGCTTGCACCCGGCGTAAAAAAATGCCGTCATTGCGGTGAATGGCTGGTTTCTGAAGGTTATCTTAAGAGTTGTCCTTTTTGTGGAGGTGAGCTTGCGCCCAACGTAAAAAAATGCCGTCATTGCGGTGAATGGCTGATTTCTGAAGCAAAAACACGGTTGTCATCAGATAATCCTCCCAAAAGCAGATTAACTTATATATTGCTGGCGCTTTTTGTTGGGCTTTTTGGTATCCATGATTTTTATGCCGGCTATACAAATCGTGGAGTTATAGCATTTCTACTTACGCTAACCTGGTTTGGCGCAATTATCTCCGCCTTTATGGCGTTATACGATATAGCCACCGTTACTCACGATGCTGCTGGAGTTCGATTCAAAGAATAAATTATAAGCAGCGTCAGGTAATAATCATGAGAACAAAAATTTTGCCTTTTCTGTTGCTTGCCGCAACATTGACGGCGGCTGATCTGACCACTAAATCTGGAAAAAACTATTATGATTATGAGATTATTAGCATAAGTGGATCCGAGTGCGTAATCCAACATTCAACTGGTACGGTTACGTTACCATTAAGTGAGATTCCAGTTAATGTTCTGGAAGATTATTTCAAGCAGGTGCTGGAGGCGGCCCAAACGGATAACTCAGCTGAAGAGAATTCCAATAATGCGGCATCTCCGGCGGTAACCGTTACCGAAGACGGAGAATCCTCCGGGGAAGAGTGGCAAGTGGCGCAGGAAGCCGCTGTTTTTCCTGATGACAACGGCAACATCTCATTATTGCTTGTTGAAGACGGCTGGATTGGTTCAGACAACCGGATCGACTATTACAAGCTGAATATCAGCGATTCTGGCGTTTACAGTTTTGTGCTTGGTTATTTGGATGGCGATGCAAGGCTTACGCTCTACGTTCAGGATAATGATAAACTGGAAAAACTCAAATTTGCCTATGGCAAATCCGGCAAAGATGGAATTATTCGCAATCAGTTTCTTGAAAACGGGAATTACTATCTATCGGTGGAGGCCTCCGGCCGCGCTGTCAGCGAGGGCACCGGATACGCGGTTGGGGTTTATGGAAAGGTAACTACGGAAGAGGCTTTTGAATCCAAGCGGGAAAGAGCGATTGAAGACACGCAATCCAGAGCCCGTGCCAATGCCAGGGCGAGTGAGCCGGAACTCCCTGTCGATGATAATTACTCTGCAAGCGAGTGGGAGCTCCGCCGCAGCTTACGGCATAGCAACAAGATCCGCAATGAGCATGTGCGCTTTCAAAAGCAGTTCAACGAACGCAGATTTATAGAGCGTTGATGAAACATGTAGAGCTGTAGAAATGAAGAGAATTGTCGTCAACATCATGATATGGAACTATCCGCAATCGGCAAATTCTCTTAGCGTTTATATTCGAGCGTTGCAATAAAAAAGTCAAGATCGGGAAATAGATGAGTATCAAAAAACAAATACTTTTTTTGATACTGCTTTTCCCCTTTTTGGTGTTTGCGGATGACCCGGAATTAAAAACTGATTCAGAACATATTCAGGTGCTTTGCACAGCTTTTTGGGAGGGGGATCTGGATACGCTTTCGCTCTATTCGTCTCTTAAGATGAAACAGGGAATTAAAGATGGTACGCTTGCGCTGGCGATACTTCAGCTCTCAACGCTGTACGGGAGAGTGTGTTCTCTGGAAGGTGCGCCGGAGAGAGCGGCTGTTGTTGATGGAGTAACAATCTTTATTCAGGCAGTCAAGCTGGAGCGGCAGGATGTGAACTGTATTATCAGCATTGATTCAGATGGGAAACTTTGCGGATTTTACGTTCGTCCACAGGTGAAAAAGCAAAAAATCGAAACCAATTCTCCGCCTGAAAAACGGGAAGTCAAGTCAGCAACGGCTAGTCGTTTTACCGAATTGGAAATCAAGATAGGAGAGGAACCGTCTCTTCCCGGTACATTGACTCTGCCGGAGGGGAAGCGACCGTATCCGGCGATAATACTGATTCATGGTTCGGGTCCGAATGACCGGGATGAAACGGTATATGCGAACAAGCCGTTCCGTGATCTTGCTGAACTTTTAGTGGAGCGTGGCATTGCCGTTTTGCGTTATGACAAACGCACATTGGTTTATCCGGAGGAGTGCCAGAACAAAACCTCTTTTACGATTGACGATGAAACTGTCAATGATGCCTTGGCTGCTGTCGGATTTTTGCGTAACACGCCGGAGATCGCTCCGGATGGGATATGGCTTCTGGGGCACAGTCTGGGTGGAATGATGCTTCCGCGTATTGCATCCAAAACCGCTGTTCCTGCGGGATATATATTCATGGCCGCACCGGCGGTGTCTCTGCCGGAACTGCTGGAGGAGCAGGGGATTTATCTTCTTAAGCAGGATAATTCTCTGGCGGAGGCGGAAAAAGAGGAGGCGTTGGCGGCTTTAAAGAAGCAGACGGAGCTTTTGAGCAATCCAGACGGAACCTCCATTCCAGATGCGATGTCTGCCTACTGGAAAGGCCTGAGCAGATATAATCAGATTGTTCAGGCAAAGCAGATTGCTGTTCCAATGCTGTTTCTGCAAGGCAAACGTGATTTTCAGGTACATCAGCGCCACCTGGAGCTATGGAAAACCGCTCTGTCCGGGCGACCGGATTGTCAATTTATTCTTTACGATGAGCTGAATCATCTGTTGCAGCCTGGCACAGGAACGCCAGGCTTGGCGGAGTACGCAACTCCCTCCAGAGTACCGGAAAAAGTTGCTGACGATATCGCCGCATTCATCCGGCAACATACAGTTGCGCATTGATTGGCACATATCTAAATTAATTATTAAAATTGCCTGCCTCTGTGAATTTCCGGTGATGAATTTACCGGAAAATATAAAATTTTTAATCCCGTAACCACCGGTTCCGGGATTTTTTTATATTGGAAATAAAAAAATAGTATTATTTTATAACATTTATAAAAATAACTATTGATTTTATAACGATATGGTGTTATACTTGTGCTGTGATGAAAAAAATTCAATGTAATTAAAAACGTATTATGGCGGAAAATTTTAAGATGAAAACCAAAGTAAAAGAATTCATATATTATTATCTGCGTTCGATGCGGCTCTATTACAGTTTTGTAACCGTGGTATCGACGCTGGCGGGTGTGGTTGCGGCGATGGGACGTGGGGCAGAGTGGAATGGAAGAGTTGTATTTGTATTGGCGACTGGTTTTCTGGCCTGGGGGGTAAATCAGATTTTCAGTGATTATTGCGATCGTGAGGAGGATTCGCTGAACGCACCGCACCGTGCGATGGTGACGGGCAAGCTGGCGGTGAGGCCGGCATTAATGGTCTCGGTTATTCTTATGGTTATATTTGCGTTGGGTACGGCAGTAATTGCACCATTGGCGCTGCTGGTGCTGGTAGCCGGAGGGGTGCTGAATTTAGGTTATTCGTGGAGTAAACATCTGCCGGTGGTGAATGCGGTGATTTACGGTGCGGCGATCTCCTGTTGTGCGGTCTATGGCTGGCTTGGGGCTGGGGGCGTCTGGAGTATGGATATGCTGAAGCCGGCTTTATGGATGTTTCCGGCACACGTTATCATGTGTTCATACAGTTATTACAAGGACGCGCCGGGGGATCGTGCGGTGGGAATACGGACGCTGGCGAATATGCTGCCGGAGCGGGTTAGTCTGCCGCTGATGACAGTTTCAAGTATGCTCTATACCGTGGTGTCGGGATTTTATTGTGATTTCAATGCGGATGTAATAGTTCTGCATATTCTGCGACGCCTCCAATCACGCTTCGCTGTTTGACGGGGCGCGGCTTTCCGGAGCGGAGATCAAGCCCTATCTGCATCTGCGTCCGGATCATCTGGAGCGTGAGTTGAAGCATTGTACCGCATCTGGCAGACTCATTGTATCCGACGGTGTATTTTCGATGGAGGGCAGTCTGGCGCCGGTTGCCGAACTGGCGGAGCTGAAAGAGCGTTATAATGCGCTGTTGATGATCGATGACGCGCACGGCTTCTGGGCGGTCGGGGAGAATGGACTTGGAACGGCATCCCTGTTCGGGGTGCGTGATAAAGTTGATATTCACTATGGTACATTCAGTAAAGCGCTGGGGAGTGTCGGCGGCTTCTGTGCCGGGCGTTCCGAGGTGATAGATTATCTGCGTTATTATGCCAGGAGCGCCTTTTTTTCGAGTGCGCTTCCGGTATCGGTAGCGGCAGCGGTGCTGGAGAGCATCCGGGTGGTGCGTGAAGAGCCGGAACATCTGGCAAATCTGAAACGCAACCGGGACTTTTTCCAGCATGAGCTTGAGCGGCGCGGCTTCAACACACTTAACAGCCGTTCGGCGATAATCCCGGTGCTGATTGGTGATGAGGCGAAACTTGGGCAGTTGCAGATGTCGCTTTTTGCGGCGGGTATATTTACCAATATCGGCACAACACCGGCGGTAAATGCATCAAAGTGCCGTCTGCGGTTGAATGTCATGGCCACGCATACAACGGAGCAGTTGGCGTTTGCGGCGGACAAACTGGAAGAGCTGGGTAAGAAACTGGAGATAATCTGATTATGCGGATACTGATTACCGGGGCCGGCGGTTATATAGGCTCGAATGCGGTGAACTATTTTCTACGGAGCGGCTTTGAAGTTACGGGAACGGTTCACAATAAGGTGTCGGAACGTTTTGCTGCGAGCGGAGCGTCATCGCGTTACCTGGATCTCAATGATTCAGCGACGATACAGGCGCTGTTCCATGAGCGTTACGACTATATCATTCACATTGCGGCGCTGGCATCGGACACCGGTCGTGACGAGCTGTTCCGGCGGGCAAATTTTGACGCGGTGAAGGAGTTGGCATTGCTTGGTTTGAAACATAATGTGAAACGTTTTGTCTATCTCTCCACGGCGGATGTTTACGGCCTGCACGATTTTCATGATGAAACGGAATCAGACCTTAGCTTTGACTGGTCGGTAAATAATCCCTATCCAAAATATAAAATAATGTCGGAGGATTGGCTGAAGCGCAATCTTCCGGCGGATAAATTCAGCTGTGTACGTCCCTGCGTAGTCTACGGCAATGGCGACACCACGATAACGCCACGGGCATTAAAATTTCTGCAAAGTTCGCCCTGGGTTATTCACTTTGGCCGCTGGGGTGGTCGCAACCGCTGGCCGCTGGCACATGTGGAGAATGTGTGCCGAACTCTTCATGCGGCGATGTTGCTTGAAGTTGCAGGCGGCTGCGGGGTAACGGTGCTGGACAGTAAATATACAACGCTTTCAGACTATTACCGGGAGTTGAGCCGCACCTACTTTCCGGATAAGCGTTTCCGTGAGATCACACTGCCGGTGTGGAGTATCTGGTTTCCGGCGTGGATATCGAGTCGTTTTTCCGGTACTCAGCCATTATTTGATCCGACATTGTATTCATTAGCCACAATCACGCACAATCTTGATTTCAGCAATTCGAGGATGCTGGATTGGCTGAACCGGGCAGGACTGACCGAATATACCGGATAATTGCTATTATACTGGAAATTTTCACGGAAAAAATTATTTTCCTGCTTGATATGCATAAGTTGTCTTGGTATAATTATACATAGATAACATATGTATATCAATATAGGACAGGCCGTTGGCCGGAATGGAAGGCAGATTATGTGGTATCGCAGTTCAGTAGTTCTATTGCTGTTGTTGGTCGTGAACCTGAGAGTACCATGTGGTGCGGCGGATATTCCTGATGCGGAAGAGCTTCTGGGTAATGCGCTGGAATACACCTGTAATGATGCGGTATTCCAGTGTGACAAAATTCTCTGGGATGGCAAAGTGATTTCCCAAAGCCGTCTTCTGGGATTTCGCGGTCGTCTGCGGCTTGAGAAAGTTGCACCGTATGGCTTGCAATTCAAGCTGATGCCGGCAAATCAGCGTGGAGGATTTTTTGTATGGGTGGAGGTGGACGGCAAAATTCCGGGCAATACGGTCATTGAAGCTGCGCCGACGGAAATAATTGATTATTTTGCCTTTCTGCGTGCCCAGCTTGCGCCGAAGCGTTTTGATGCCGGAGAGTATCGCATACGCGATCTTGGCGACAGCTGGCGTATAGAGGCCACTTATCCGTCGTCGGACGAATACATTATGCACACCTCCACGCAGAATTTTGCATTTTATCTGGTTCCTCCGGATTTACAGATGCGCGAAGATTTTTTAATCGAGGATCTCACTCCGGAGCAGTTTCATGCGGGAGCTGAGTCGTTGCGTCGCGGCTATTACAGTACGGTAATATTTTTTCATCAGCAAATCTCCGGATAATCCGTTGATATTTGCTTACAAGGCAAATAGTATATCCGGGAAGAATCTCCGTGCTTTTCAGATGAAGAACGTAAAATTTCCCGTTGTGCTGGATGAGTCTCTGTTTTCTCCGCCATCCGGAACATCGACAGTAACCGTACATTCGGCGGATGAATTTAACCGTGCCTGGGACGAAGCCGGTTATCCTTCGACGTCGGGCAAAGATGATGGCGAAGCCGCAGCGCAGAATGGCGAGATTAGTATCCGCGATTACATGGGTTATATTATTATTGCCGCTGTGGTAATTATCTTTCTTCTGGCGGCAAAATTTATATTTGCATGTATAGGGAGAAACAGATAGTTATGATAGAAATCGACCGTCAAAGCTGTATAAAATGCGGCAAATGTATCCGTGACTGTGTAGTAGAGGTATTGAAAGCCGGGGAGGGCGGCTATCCCTCTCTTCCGCCGGAACTTGCACGATATTGTTTAAACTGCCAGCACTGTTTGGCGGTCTGTCCGGCGGGAGCGTTGAGTTGTCACGGGGTAAAAGCTCCGGATTGCGCCGGTATAGGGGAGTTGCCCGATGCTGGGAAGATGCTGAATCTGCTGCGTCAGCGGCGCAGTATCCGCCATTACCGTAATGAAGCGGTATCTCCTGAAATTATCGATAAACTGAAATCCGCTTTGGCCTGGACGCCTACGGGATGCAACTATCACCGCCTATTTTTCCGGATAATAAGCGACCGGGCAGAGATGGACTATTTCCGGAGTGAAACTTCAAAGATGCTGCAATTGCTGATCCGCACAGGGATAATGCGTTTGATCTACCCGAATTTCCGCCGCTATTTAGATGAGATAATGTCAGGCAAGGATGTGATATACCGTGGTGCGCCGCACATGATAATTGCGGCGGTGCCGAAGAGTGCGCCATGCCGTGAAGCAGATCCATGGATTGCCTTGAGTTATCTGGATTTATATATGCAGAGTCTGGGTTTGGGCAGCTGCTGGTGCGGATTTGCGGTACATGCGTTCAAATGGAATCCGCGATTGCGGAAGGAGCTGCATCTGCCCTCCGGCTACCGGATTGGCGGGGTGCTGCTGTTCGGGTGGCCGGATGTAACATACGCCCGTGCAACTGCGCCGGAAGCGTTTCCGGCGGAATAAACAATAGTGATTATAAAAAAAGATGAAAGGCGGAACCGATGAAAATTAAAAAATTGCTGTTTTCTACGCTGTTATTTTCGATATCCTTCAGTGGTTTTGGCGCAGATGCCGGATCTGAAGCTCTGGCGATAGCCGAACGGGCCTCAGTTTATATTGACAAAGCCTCTTTTTCGGTCGAAAAAGATGAAAACGGCCACTTGTTTAACTATTATCAGAAATACGATCCTGCAACCGGTACAGTGTACCGGAAGTGTATGAAAGGCGACCGTGTAACCGATATTTTCAACCGTGATGGTCTTTTCTATATTTCCGGTGACAAGCTGGTACACCGGACAGATGGTGCAGAAATTACAATAATAAATGAATTTCTCCACTCCGGAATCCGGAATAGAGGAGATCGAATATGAGGGTACCCCCTGCTGGGAAGTCACATTAGTTTATCCGCAGTGGTCCGTAAAGCTGATAATCGACCAGAAGACAAACTTCCCCTATTCCGGTATCTATTACGATGCCGATGGAGTTGAAAAGGATTATCCGAAATTCAAGTTGAAAAATGTCGATTTGAATCCAGAATTTGCGGCAGATTTCTTTGACACGCCCAAAGGCTTGAAGGAAGTGGAGGTCAAATCAGAAAAAGAGACGCGGGCTTTCTTCCGGGATCAACGCGCTGCTGCGACGGCCGGGAGTCATCTTGGTTTATGGCAAAAGATCTTCTCAGGTGCAATCGGATTACTGGCGGCGGCGTTGATTGTAATTGTAGTTGTCCAGATCAGACGCAGGAGAATCCCGAGCCGGTCTTAGGGTATTATAATATTGACTTACTGAAATAGTGGCGGCATAGCCCGGGGGGGCCGGAATAACGACAGCCCCGGAGTTGCCGCTTACTTTCTTTCGCGGATGATCTGAACCGCCACGCTGGCGGCGCACTCAATTGCTTCTGGTTTATCGAGGGTGACTTCTACTTTAGCGATTTTGGTGCTGAATCCGAGGCATAGTTCAGCGGTTTGCGCGGCGAATTTTTCGATCAGGAGGAAACTAGACTGCTCTCCGAGTTCGCATATTTTTTCACTCAGAGCCTGATAATCGACTGTATCGGCGAGGTCATCACTTTTACCTGCTCTTTCCAGATCGGAATATAGAACTATATTTAGGGTGATCTGCCGTGGAATATTGCGTTCCTGGGGCAGGGTGCCGATGATGGTGGAGACTCTCAAATCGCGAATAAAAATCTTATCCATATAAAAAAATCCTGTTTTATAGTTTTATTCCCGGGAATAAGATACAATTTGCAGACAAAAATGCAACTTGAGTGATGATAAAATGGCGAAAAAGCGTAAATAATAATTGTAAAGCTGAATAGGACTGGTATAGTAAAGGCGTGATCAAAACGTAACCAAACAAGGATTTGATAATGAAAAAGCTGTCATTATTATTGCTGTTGTTTATTGCGGCGGTGCTGTTGAACGGAGGCTGTCAATGGCAGGAGCGTCAGCGGAATATTGAGAATTCGGCGCGTCTGCGGGTGGGAATGAGCAAGCAGCAGGTACTTGAGATAATGGGAGAACCGCTTAAGGATGAGGCTTATGCATCGCCGGACGTCTGGTTTTATTATGTTGACACCAAGTGGTATGATGGTCTTGCGACGCATGATGAGTGTATGCCGTTGGTATTTAAGGACGGTGAATTGGCCGGCTGGGGCAACGTCTATTATAATGACCTGCATCTGGAGGGGAATTATCCGGAATAAAATATCCTGAATTTTAATTTAACTGTGCTTGAAAAAGCGAGTGAGAGGGATAATATTATCCCCGTATATTTAAGATATCATTTTTATTTATAAAAATTTTAAGGATAAGAAATGAGCGATCAAAGAAATCTCGACATTCATTTTATTCTTGGGGTATTCCTCAAGTACTGCTGGCTGATTTTGTTCACATCGGTTCTGATCGGGGCGGTAACGTTTGTGTTCAACCGTTTCTTTGTGCAGAAGATCTACCGTGCTACGGCTAAAGTCTGTATAATGCCGAACTCGATGGTAAGCAGCAGTGACCGTGAAAGCCGTCTGTCGCAGACGTCGACGAACCTCGGTACAGGATATCAGGAAATGCTGGTATTGAATTATCTCATTTATGATATCAACGAATGGGTGGCGTCGCGCAATCTTAACGAGCGCATGGTTGAGCGTGTACGGGAAAACAAGCTGATTCCGGATGGTGATCTTGATAAATTTGGCTACCGGATTACGCCGAATCTTATCCGTCAGACGCGAATGGTCAATATTGAATCGGACAGCCGCAATCCCCTGGTAGCGCAGGAGACGGCGAACACCATGGCTGCGGTGCTGTGTGATTATCTGCGTGAGAATTACAGTATGGACCGTGTCAGCATTCTTGATGAAGCGGTAGTTCCGAAGCGTCCGGTTCGTCCGCGCATACTTCTCAATACGTTTATCGGGTTGGTTCTTGGTGGAGCCGGTTGTTTCTCGCTCTGTTTCTTGAAAGAGATGTTCCGTGGTACGGTTGATTCACCGGAAATAGTTACACAGCGTCTGCATGTTCCGGTACTTGGAACGGTGATGCAACTTGGTGAAGAGGTATCACAGAGCCGTCAGAGTGCGTCCCGAATCAACAACATTGTAACGGTTGAAGTTGACGGCAAGACTCCGCGCTTTGACGTAGCGGAAAGTTTCCGTCTGCTGCGTACCAATTTGCAGTATTCGATAAGCAAGAAGGACAGTGCCAAGGTATTTGTAATCACCAGTACCTCGCCGAAGGATGGTAAAACCTTTATTGCGTCGAACGTGGCAACGATCATAGCGAGTTCGGGTCAGCGAGTTCTGCTGCTGAACTGCGACTTACGCAAACCTGCGCTGCACAAGATCTTCAACCTGGAGCGCAACTCCGGTATTGTGAATATACTTGTTGGTGAAGCCACATTTGATGATGTAATCAACCGCAATGTACTTGGTTTATCGCTGGATGTGCTGGCATCAGGTCCGGTACCGCCGAACCCGTCGGAACTTCTGATGTCGCCTGCGTTCCAGCAGCTGATAGACGATTACCGGGACAAATACGACTACATTATACTTGACGCGCCTCCGTGCCTGAATATTTCGGATGCGGCGATTGTGGGCAAACTTTCGGATGGTATCATCTATGTAGTAAGTGCCGGTCAGACCCGGGTGGACAATGCGGCGCATGCGGTGGAACAGCTTCAGGCGCTGGACATTCCGGTAATCGGGGTGATATTGAACCGCTTCAGTCCGAAAGGCTGGAATGCTTACGGTTACGGTGGTTACAGTTACGGTTACTACAGTTATTACAGTTACAGTTACGATTACAGTGAATATTCGAAACCGGATGTCGAAGAGAACGACAAGACGGTGTAACATGAGCAACATGGGCGTTGCGGTTGATTCCGCAACGCCTTTTTAATTGTGTGGTGGGGATATGATAGACATACATTCGCATATATTGTACGGAGTGGATGACGGACCCAAGACGCTTGAGCGTTCGCTTGAGATGCTTGATTACGCGCAGAAGGATAAAATAACGACGCTGTTTGCCACGTCGCATTTCAAGCCTGGGCTGGAATCGGATTTTTCCGCGCGTTATGAGGAGTTGAAACCGCGTGCAGCGGAGCGTGGGATTGAGTTGATACTTGGTACGGAAATAGACTATGTGCACCTGGCGACCACGCGTCCATTGCTGACGCTTGGCGGGAGTAAATTCATACTGGTGGATATGCGTCAGCCGTATTTGGAGATGAGCTGTTCACATGTATTGTATCAGTTGTCGCTGGATGGTTATACGGTAATCATTGCGCATCCGGAGCGTCTGTTTATGTCGCCGGATCTCAAGATAGTGCATGAATTAGCGGAGATGGATTGTTTCTTTCAGTTGAATGCGTCGAGTATAGTTGGGCGTCATGGTGGTCAGGCGCAGCACATAGCGTTTTCGATCATCAAGGCCGGTCTGGCGCACTATGTCGGGAGTGATGCGCACAGTCCGCGGCGTAATTTTGCCATGAGTGAAGCCAGGGATCTGGTGAATAAAAAGTTTGGCGGGGAGGTAACGGAGCTGTTGTTTGAGGTAAATGCGCAGCAGTTGCTGAAGAATGAGGCACCCTATCTGGTAACTCCTCCGAAGCGCAAATGGTATCAGATATTCAAGCGTTAAGGTTTTATGATGAAGCGGGCGATAATAGTTGTAATATTTCTCTTATGCTCCGGCGTATTGCTTGGGGAGTACACAACACTGCGGGATTTTCAAACGGGGAAAGCCATCCCTTATGGAGGTAAACAGCAGGGCGGAGCGATAAAAATCAGCACAGTTTACATGCCGAAATCGCGTGAATTCCGTGGGATCTGGGTAGCTACGGTGGAGAACATAGATTTTTCCCGACATAATACAGTTGCCGACTTCAAGCGGGATTATCTTGAGATAGTGAACCGCCTGAAAGAGCTGAATTTCAATGTAATTATTTTCCAGATCCGACCGATGAACGATGCGTTTTATCCGTCGAAATTGAATCCGTGGTCGCGTTATCTTACTGGTACAGAGGGCAGGGGGCTGGAAGGTTTTGATCCGCTGAAATTCATGATAGAAGAGGCGCACAAGCGTGGACTTGAGTTTCACGCCTGGCTGAATCCCTACCGGGTGATAAACTCTACGCCATTGCGCAAGGGAGAATATTTAAAGACGTTATCGCCGCAGAATTTTGCGCGGAAGCGTCCGGATCTGGTGCTGGAGGTACCATTGGCGAGCGGGCAATATCAGCTGATACTGAATCCGGGAGAGCCGGAGGTGGTCAACTTTCTTCTGCACACGGTGAAGGAGATATTGCAGAATTACGCGGTGGATGCGATTCATTTTGACGATTATTTTTATCCTTATACAGATATCGGTTCGGCGGATGCCGCGACTTACCGCAAGCACAATCCCAACCGTCTGTCGCTGGAGAACTGGCGTCGCAACAATGTAGATACGCTGATATTTCAGTTGAATATGTTATTGAATACGCACAACAAGCTGTATAACCGTGAAGTTCAGCTTGGCATCAGTCCTTTCGGGATCTGGGCGAATAAAAAGAGTAATCCCAATGGATCGCTCACATTGGGGAGTGAATCCTATTCGCGGCAATATGCCGATACGCGTAAATGGGTCAAACAGCAGTGGATTGATTATATCGTTCCTCAGCTTTACTGGCCGTTCAGCCACAGTGCCGCGCCTTATGCCGCATTGACGGACTGGTGGTGCAGTCAGGTGAGAGGTACGCGGGTAAATCTGTATATCGGGATGGCGGCCTACCAGTTGGGTTCAAGTGGAGCGTGGAAGAATGCGGATGAGCTTGCGGCGCAGATGCGCTACAACTGTGTGCGTCCGGAAGTAAAAGGGGTGTCCTTTTTCTCCTATAAAAGCATTGCCAATCCGTCGAATACGGTAATGCAGCGCGGTGGCCAGCAAATGCTGCGCAATTACTGGAAGAAGGCGGTGCCGACGCCGTCAACCCTGCGTAAGCGTTAATAGTCGGTTATACAATTCACAATCCTGCTTAGAAAAGCAGCAAAAGATCACCAAATCGGGCAAATTCATCTGCCATGCTCGAACCGTATTGATAGCGATTTGAGCCGCATCTTCCTTTGGGAAGTGATATACTCCGGTAGAAATGCACGGGAATGCGATGGATTGGCATTGATTTTCGGCGGCGCGGGCGAGGGAATTGCGATAGCATTCGGCCAGCAGTTGTGGTTCGTTGTGATTACCTCCGTGCCATACGGGGCCCGGGGTATGGATAACGAACTTAGCCGGCAGCTTGAATCCCGGGGTAATGACCGCCTCACCGGTTTTGCATCCGTTGAATTTCCGGCATGCTTCGAGCAGTTCTTTTCCTGCGGCGCGGTGAATTGCTCCGTCTACGCCGCCGCCGCCGAGCAGGGTGGTATTTGCCGCATTGACAATGGCGTCGACTTTCAAAGTGGTAATATCGTCACAAATAACTTTAATCTGCATAATAATCTCCTGTCGGGTATTTTATTTTACAATATATGCTCCGGGAGGAATTACAAGAAGCTGAATCCGCAATCAGCGAGTGTAGAATCTCTTTGGGCTTAATACATCCAACAAAAAAGCCGGTCGCTTGACCGGCTGAAATTCGTAATGGTGGGTGGTGAGGGACTCGAACCCCCGACAGCTTGGGTGTAAACCAAGTACTCTAGCCAACTGAGTTAACCACCCTTGGTTAATTCGTTGACTTTAATTTATCACACAAAGGTGAAAAATCAAGTGCAACGAGGTGAAAAAGTCTATTTTTTTATTTTTTTCATAATAAGGTTAGCCGCTTTGCGTCCGGAAAGGAGCATACCGCCGAAGATAGGTCCCATGCGGTATCCGCCGGAAACGTTGTTGGCACTCATGCCGCAGGCGAACAATCCGGGGAAATACTCTTTGGTGTTATCGATGGTGGATGCTTCGCCGGAATCGACCCACATGGGTTTTTCGCCGATAATTTTACCGGTGGGGGTATCGAGATTGATACCGGCCTTTTCGGTAGCGAGGTGCATAATTTCGCTTGGGTGTCCGGTACCGTCGAGTACGGCGGATGCGATAACGGTAAGTGGGTCGACGTGCATGCCGAGGCGTTCGACCGGGGTCCAGTTAATGACGAGTCCGTTCACTTTGCCTTCTTTGAATACGATATCTTCGACGCTGACGGCATTAAATATCTTAGCTCCGGAGTGAACAGCGCCGTAGATTAATGCGGAAGCCATTTCAACGGAATCGAGGGTATAGTATCCCGGATTTCCCGGGATTGGCTGAAAGCGTATGCCGAAATCCTTGAGGATACCGGTAGCCTCTTCCTGAACCACCACTTCGTTAAAGAGCATACCGCCGCCCCATGTGCCACCGCCCGGGGCGAGTTTGCGTTCAAAGATTGCGGTTTTGACGCCGTTAAGTGCGAGGTCGTGAGCGGCGACGAGTGCGGATGGACCGCCGCCGACGATAGCTACGTCAATATTAAGCGCATCGATAAGTTTATCGGAGAAAGTGCGCACGATAGCGTGAGAGATAATGTTTTCAACGGACATATCAGTAAAACTCCTTAAAAATTATGAATATAAGATAAATTTATATAATGTATCATGCAGCGCGCAAAAAACAAGTGTCAGTATGTAATTAAGCGTACTTAATCGCGGTAAATATTTTCCGGCAGAGCGAGGAACTGGTGATAATGCTGAGTAAGGTCGTTGATCGCCTGAATATAGTAAGGTATTTTCTCTTTAGCAGAGCAAATGCTTACGGCGCCGGCAGTTTTGCCGTCTTCAGTAGGCATGTTAAGTTTGCCGATAGTCATAAAACCGTCGGACTGCAGGTCGCTCAGGGGGCTGACAAAAAGTTCGGCGGAGCGAATGATAGACAGTCCCATAGTGCCAACGATTTCGCCGACGGATTTTGGCATCAGGTATCGTGCAATGTAGTAGAAAACCGGGTGCATAAGGGAGTACAACTCCAGGAGTTCATAACTCTCTCCCCGCCCGACTCTGGTATTTGACACTCTGGAATTGAGTTCTTTCTGGAAGAGGATGAAAGACTCGAGCGGTCTATCGGGATAGAAGTAGTTAGCCGGCCGGATAAATGCGAGGCTGATCTCTCTTTCCCGCCCCTCCTGATTAGCGGAAGAGAGATCTACAGGAACGAGGAACTTGTTTTCTCGGAAATACTCGTGTTGAGTCATTCCCCATATGATCATTCCGGCTATGGTGGCCTGTCCGCCCATCTGGGCTGAATATTGTTTATTCAGATAGTGCCTCAACTGCAGCAGCGGCTGAAAATCGGCAAAGATTCTGGCGCGGAAGATGCGTTCGCCGCAGTACATTATTTCGGGTCTTGCTGCGGGTGAATGAATTGCGGGATAGAGTATCTGTCCGGCAGAGCCCCACTCGTTTTTCAATTTTTCGAGGATCTCCTGCATTGGCACGCCGTCCACAGGCACATGGTGATACTGGAACCACAGGTCGACTTCGGAGAAATCTCCGGTAAAGTTGCAAAAGATGTTAAGGAGTCCCCATCCCGGGTGAGGTCTTTTGCGAATTTCCGGAGTGCGCAGCCGCTTGCGCAAAGACTCGTCGGAGTCGAACTGGAAGTTGATAAAAGTGGCGGAAAGTATGCGTTCGAACATGAGTTTCAGTTCGAGTCTGGCAGATGGACTGGCATTGCTGTTGCGTCTGGCCCAGAATTTAAGTCGCCACAAAAGCTCCTGTGGGCGAACGCGTTCAGAAGAGCTCAATAGAGCGTTGTATTCGCGTACCATACGGTGAAGAGCAATCTGCATCATATCGGGAGACAGTGCGTTAAAGCTGTTCTGACGCGGGTCGAAATATGGGGTAATAGCGGTCATATTGTTCTGGCTGTCATATGTGGCTTCAACAATATCGGTAAAGAATACTTTTTTGCGTTTCATTTTCATGAAACCCGGTTCAACGGACCACAGATAATCGCTCTGGCGGCTGAGGAAATCGCTTAACCGGTTGATCAATATGCTTTTTGCCTCATATTCGTCCTGAGGTGGTGTAATGCTGTGGAAGTATTTCAGCCGGAATGATCCGAGCATAAACTTTGAGTATTCGTTACGCAGGAAAATGCCTGATGCTGCGCGCCAGCCATTTTCTTCGGCCTTAAAGCCGATCAGTTTAAGCAGCTGTAAAAACTTGATGCATCCGAAAAGTATAATGGTTCCCGGATTCCAGTTATCGATGAGCCTGCTCATTTTCAAATGTTGGCGGTGTTTATTTTTCATATCGCTGCCGGTTGGCTGACTGCCGGATGTGTCATGACTGTTTTCCTGTTGTGGTCCCGGGTATGGGATTTCGGCGACAGTTTTGTTGTTATCCGGTATGGAAGCATCATTAAAACTTCCATGTCCCAGGAATGCTGTAATAACCGCGGCGCTCTCCTGCGGCTGTTCCTCGTGGGGAGCGTGTCCGCACTCTTTAATGATTCTGAGTTTTGAATCCGGGATCATGCGGTGTATGGAAAATGCCTCTTCAAGAGGGATAATATTATCGTTTTCGCCCCATATAATGAGGGTTGGGCAATTGATAGTTCTGAGTATCGACTGAAAAGCCTTTATATCTACTAGTGCGAAGTTCTGTGCCGCAGCGACCACCCCTTCCGCGGCGCCGGGCTGGGCGAGAGCCTTGGCATATAGATTGATGATCTTGTCGGAAATTCGCATCGGGTTATGGAATATATGCTCAAGGATGATGTAGGTGGATATTTTCTTATCGCTGTGCCGCAGGACCGGATTGATTTCGGATTCAGCGGCGAGCTGCCGTACGAACAGCGGCGGTTCCTGCTGCATTCCGGCTGAATCGATCAGAATAAGCTGATCTACTTTTCTGCGGAAATCCTCTCTTGCGTTGGCCAGTACGGCCACCGCGCCTCCGGTGGAGTGTCCGACCAGGACAAAGTGTTCGAGGTTCATCATTTTAACGAACTCGTATATAATTTCGGTATGCAGATAGAGGTTTCCCTCTTCCGGTTTGGATTTGTCGGAGTATCCGAATCCCTTTAAGTCCGGGGATATAAAGCGGAAATTCTGAGGCATTTTGCGGATAAGCCGTTCAAATCCCCTGGAATAGGAAGCAAAACCGTGAATAAGCAGAACCGGAGTAAAATCATTTCTGCTGTCGAGGAAAGATATATCGTACTTTCTGCTGCCGATATTTACGGTAATTTTTCCGCGGAAGAGCTGGTTCATAATTCAATACTCAAATATTTCCCAATCTGATATTTTTCAATCCGCACTCTTCTGCGCAGCTGCGTATAGCGAAAAGGGTATCCGGTCTGGTGCGTGGAACATTAAGCGTTCTGCCTGCGGGGTGGAAGGCGGTAAAATGTACAATAACTTCGGGACTGAGTTCATTTTTCACCCAGAGGGCGAAATTCCTGATCTCCTCCGGATCATCATTGACGCCCGGAACGATCAGCATGGTCAATTCGAGATGCTTTCCGGTGGAGTAAAAATACCTGATACATTCCAGAACCGGAGAAAGCGCGCCGTGGATGCGTTGGCGGTAAACTTCTTCAGTAAACGCTTTCACGTCAAAGTTAGCCGCGTCGATATTAATAAAGAGCTCTTCTGCGGCTTTAAGATTGATAAATCCGTTGCTGACCAGAATATTTTTCAACCCCTGTTCGTGTGCGAGTTTGGCGGTATCGATTACGAATTCGGCGAATACAGCCGGTTCGTTATAGGTATATGATATGGATGGACAGCCATTATTCTGAGCCGCGCGAACGATCTCCCGGGGGGAATATGCCTTCATATTGCGGTATTGGGTGCGGTAATCGCTGCGTGACAGGGAGTCGTTCTGACACCAGTCGCAGTCGAAATTGCATCCGAGCGTTCCGATTGAAAAGGTCTCCGTTCCCGGCATAAAATCAGCGAGCGGTTTCTTTTCGACGGGGTCGACATGCACAGCAGCGATGGTGCCATAGCTTGCGGTCATCATTTCGCCGTTGATATTGCATCGCACCCGGCATATACCGTACTGTTGGTCGGCAAGAATGCAGTTATGCGGGCACAACAAACAAGCGACCCGTCCGTCCGCCATTTTACTGGCGAACGCGGCATGATGGAGGGATTCACTCATAGCTTTATGCAGTCAGAGATTGGCAAAGCCCTTGGCCGCGGCCTCAATCTGAGTACGGTACGGATTCTTCTCTACGCCTATAAGCATAAACGATCCAGAGATAATCACGGGATATTTAAGTCCCATAGCCATAGCGTACCCGTCTTCCTGATATTTTTCCAACCGTTCGCGCATTTTATTATTGGTGATATCATACTTGTACACGCCGATCTCCTGATCGGCTTTTCCGTCGATCTGGAAGGCCCATGCGTGCTGAGCTGCGAACACTTCGGTGCGCAGGGGCTGCACCTGGGTTACCGGCACGCCGTTATCGATCAGATACTGGCAGAAATCCTCTACGGCCAGATGGTTGTTGCCGGTAGCGCATCCTGCGGCAAAGATCATGGTGGCGAGGGTTATAATCAGAGTAAAAATTTTTTTCATAATAAATTCCTGTTTTATAGGTTGAAAGATCAATGATGGCATGAACATTCGCCGCAGCAGTGATGACCGCCGCCATATTCGCATGAATCGCCTTTGCTGTGGCTGTTGCTTACCGCGAAAGCGGAGATTTTGCGTTGGGTATTATTTCCGGAACATTTGGGACATGCGACGATTTCGTCGCGATTGCGGACAATCTGTTCAAACGTATTGCCGCAATCATTGCATTTATAGTCATAAATCGGCATAATAAGCTCTTTCAATCGTATTTGTATTAATGTATATTATAATATAATAAATGAAAATGGAAGTTTTGTCAACCTTTACGGGGTGGAAAATATGGAAAAAAGGGTACAGGTAGCTGCGGCTGTTATCGAGGATGGCGGGCGGATACTGTTAAGCAGTCGTCCTGCGGGGCGGGAATTAGCCGGCTTAATGGAGTTTCCCGGTGGGAAGCTGGAGAAAGGCGAGAGTGCGGCGGATGCGTTGCGTCGGGAGTTGCAGGAGGAGCTTGGTTTGACGGGTGTTCATGTGCTGGATGAGTTATGGCGTGCATTTTACCGGACTCCGGGCCGTATTCTGGAGATAATTTTTCTGCGCTGCCGTCTGGTTCCCGGGGCGGAGCTGCATCCATGTGAGGGGCAGGAGATCAAGTGGGTATTGCGTGAAGATGTGCGGAAAGAGCCGTTGCCGCCGGCCGATTATGAAGTAGCGGAGTGGCTGGGAGGATTCTTCTGAAAAAAGGACTTGATTTTTCTATTTAATACTGTATGATAATATAGAAGATTTGACAGGAGCTGAATGGAGCGTGTGTTATGAATAAGATTGGATGGTTGAAATGCGCGATGCTTGGAGTTGCGCTTGGTTTTGCGGGGCTTCCGTTATCCGGAGCGGAAGAGGGGGGTCGATTTTCGTCGCGAACCTGGGCGAAGGTTGAGCAGGATGTACTGCTTCCGGACAAAGAGTACCGTGAACAGCTGGAACGTTGCATAGATGACATGGATGCGATAGACCGCTGGCGTGCGGAACAGCTGAGCAGTGATACGATGGAGAAGCTGAATGCCGAATTGTACGCTGCGGTGCAGAAGGAGCGTGAACTTCAGGCATTTCCGTTGGATCGTAATGCGATGCGTGAGCAGCGTAAAAAGATAGAGAAGATCCGTTCTGCGATAGAGCGTGAATGGCGCAGCAGCGAAAAGAGCAAAGAGTATGCGGCGTTGCAGAAGCAGGCGAACAGTTCCGCTGCGAAGTTGTATGATCTTGCGGTGGCAAAGCTGCGTGAATCTTCGCATCCGGATGCCAAATATACGCTTAAGATGCTGGAAAGCACGCGTGCGATAGCGATACCCGGCCTGTCGCGTTTGTCGGAGGTGCCGGAGGCGGAAGCAGTGCGTGCGCAGGCGCTGCCTTTGAGTGATGCGGAGCGTTTTGCCGAATATGAGCGTGATTTATTGTTAAAGGATCCGGGATACAGTCTGTTGAAATCGCGTTGTGATGTCGCGTTCGGGATACTGACGCAGTGGCAGGAGCTGCAATTGAGTTCATCGCCGGAGGGTCGTCAGGCGCTGGAGGCGTTCCGTAATGCGTCCAGACAGGTGGAAGAGCTGAACAAGAACAGTTCTGCGGAGGTAGAGGCCCGGGCGGAAGCGATGGACCGTTTGAATCAGGCGTCAGAGACGCTGCGCAAGGTGCAGTATTACACGTTCAAGGATGACAAGCAGAACATGGTGCTTACGGACGCCTATTACAATGCCCGTACAGCTATGCTGAAGAAAGCGGTTGAACTGCTGAAAGGGGCGAATACGGCCGACTCAGTGGCGATGGCAGCGAAGCTGACGAGTTCGATGAAGGCGGATGATACGGCGCGCAAGGAGGATATGATAACGCTGAACAGTGCTTCCGGACCGACGCTGGAAAAGGTTCCGCTGGAGTCGTGGGAGAAGCGTTATTTCCGCAACGATGCGGCCTATCTCCGTTTAAAGAGTGAATATCTTGGCGCCCGCCGTACCTTGAGTGACTATCAGGAGTCGCGTTTGAGTGATTCGGCGACTGGTGCGGTGCTGTATGATCAGATAAGGGAGTTGGATCGTGAAATCAAGGCTCGTCGTCAAATCGGCAGTGTGGATGCTGATCTGCAGAAGATGATCGAGTTGCGTAACCGTGCGGTGCGTGAATTGAGCGTGGTTTACAAGGAGATGCTGTCGGATGACGCAACGAACGAGATACTTCAAAGCCGGGTTACGCGTACGCGCAAACTTCTGTTGGATTACGCGCGTGAAAAGCTGTCACTGATGAGTGATGCTGAAGCGAAAAAAGTACTGGAGACGTTGAAATGATGAAGAAATTATTATCTCATTTTCTGCTGTTGTTCGGTCTTCTGGTAACTGGCGGCTGTGTGAGTTCGAATCCTGCGTCGGAATTTGCCGGTGTGTATAAGAGCCGCAGCAATGACTGGAGTGTAACAATTTACAAAGATGGTTCATTTGAATATGTTTTCTGGCCGGCAGCAGAAGGAGAGAAGACGTTCAAAGGTGGCGGCTACTGTAATTTTGCGGTAGATGATCCATTGTATCCTGAGCTGACGGTGTATTTGAGTTACATGCAGGACAAATTTGCTTTTGCCTTTTCATCGGACAAGCGCCAGCTTGCCGTGCTGGTACTGCTTCCTGATGAGAGCCGCATAGTGCGTGAAAACGGCAAACAGGTACTGCTTTACCGGGTTGGAGATGTGGCTGGCAGCGGAGGCTCTCTTATCCAGTGAAGAGAGGCTTAGCTATTGAAAAAGCGCTGATTTTGTGTTATATTATATATAATTCGGGAGAGATATTCCGATTTGCCGCCATAATATGTATGGCGGATTTTTTTAACATGGGGAGTGGGCTTGAGGCCCGGGATGTGATATTATGTACAACGTCAAATCAAAAATCGCGTCGGAATTCATCAACGATGCGGAAATTATGGCGACACTGGAATATGCGGCCGCTAACAAATCCAACCGTGAATTAATAGATGAGATATTGGCCAAGGCAGAGCTTGGCAAAGGTGTATCGCACCGTGAGGCGGCGGTTTTGCTGGATTGTGATCTGCCTGATGAAAACGAGCGTATGTTCACGCTGGCGCGTAAATTGAAGCAGAAGCTGTATGGTAACCGTATAGTTATGTTTGCGCCATTGTATTTATCGAATTACTGTATCAACGGCTGTGTCTACTGTCCTTATCACAGCAAGAATCATCACATACCGCGCAAAAAACTTACGCAGGAGGAGATCATTCGCGAGGTAACAGCGCTACAGGATATGGGTCATAAGCGTCTGGCGCTGGAAACGGGTGAAGATCCGGTAAACAATCCGATAGAGTATATTCTTGAATCGATCAAAACGATTTACAGTATCAAGCATAAAAATGGGGCGATCCGCCGGGTGAATGTGAACATTGCGGCGACCACGGTAGAGAACTACCGCAAGCTCAAGGATGCGGGTATAGGTACCTACATACTGTTTCAGGAAACCTATAACAAGGAAGCGTACGAAAAGCTGCATCCTTACGGGCCGAAGAGCAACTATGCCTATCACACTGAGGCGATGGACCGTGCGATGGAGGGCGGAATAGACGACGTTGGCTGCGGGGTGCTGTTCGGGTTGAATCTCTACCGTTATGATTTTGTTGGCTTGCTGATGCATGCGGAACATCTGGAAGCGGTCTACAACTGCGGGCCGCACACGATCAGCGTACCGCGTATCCGTCCGGCGGACGACATTGATCCGGAAAACTTCAGCAATGCGATAGATGATGCTACGTTTGAAAAGCTGGTGGCGGTATTGCGTATAGCGGTGCCTTATACCGGTATGATAATTTCGACGCGTGAATCGAAGAGTGTCCGTGCGCGAGTGCTTGAGCTTGGCATAAGTCAGATCTCCGGTGGTTCGCGGACGAGTGTTGGTGGTTATGCGGAAAAAGAGGAAGAGGACTCCTCGCAGTTTGAAGTGAACGACACCCGTACATTGGATGAGGTGGTAAACTGGTTGCTTGAGCTGGGTTACATACCTAGTTTCTGTACGGCGTGCTACCGTGCCGGCCGTACGGGGGATCGTTTTATGGAGCTGGTGAAAGCTGGCGAGATAGCGAACTGCTGCCTGCCCAATGCGTTGATGACGCTCAAAGAGTACTTGGAGGACTATGCGTCGGAAGATACCAAACGCAAGGGTGAAGCGGTAATCCGGCGTGAACTCGGAAACATACCGAATCCGGTGGTCAAAGAGAAAGCCGGTGAATATTTAAAAGAGCTGCATGACGGGAAGAGGGATTTCCGGTTTTGAGGAATTATTTAAAAAGGATCAGTCATTTCTGGCTGTTTTTAGGCGCGTCGTTGTTTGTGTTCAACGGGATATTCCACCCGTTGTTCCATCATGGGCTTGAAGCGTTCTGTGTACCGGCTTCGAGCCGGTCATACAGTGGCGTTGCCTGTTACGAAGATCATAGTGACAATGGTTCAGTTTTTGCCTGGCGTCATGATGATCTGTGTCCTTTGTGTACGTCAGTACTTTTTGCGTTGCCGCCGGAGCCTGCGGACGGTGTGGATCTGGATTGCCTGCCATACGCGGCGGTTCCGGAGCGGCGTCAATCGATATTTACTCCGGTATTAGAGAGTGCTGCGGCGCCGCGTGCGCCGCCGTCATATTGCTGAAAAGCAGCCGCCGGAATGAAAAATCACACACATCACACACAAAAAATTCTGGTGGTGAAGATAAAAAAAGCGTCATCAAAAACTGATGACGCTTTTTTGTAACTGGTTGTTTATATTATTTTTGTTCGACCGGCTGAGCGGCGGCATTATTAGCGGCGTCCTTTTTGGCGATGGCGCCGTGTGCGATATACTGTGCTTTAATTTCCTTAAGTCTTTCTGGCGGATAATTGGTGCGCAGAATACCGACGGTGGAGGTGAAGCTGCCCGGTTCGCTCCGGTAGATATCGTGTACGATCTGGGAGGCGGTTTTATTGTTGATCGCCTCGTTAAACTCCTTTTCATCCTGACACTCATTGCGGAGGATTTCGACTGCGGCCATAAACATATAAGTCTGATCGTCGCTGAGGCTGGCGAGTACATCGCCCATGGATATCAGCTGAGACTGAGGAGAATCCATCTTCAATCTCGGTGTATAAGTGGTATCGGAGGGGAAATCGAGCTGACCGCGCAGCAGACTTGCTGGCGCGAGGAATGCGATTTTCCTGGTTGCGGCGTCGAACATATTTGCCTTGCCTTTTTCGATAATTTCCGGCATGGTCAAACCGGAGATAATGTTATTGTAATCCGCCTCATCGATACTCATAGCGAGAATGACGTCGAGGGCGGTGGTAAGGTCGTACAGTTCATCGTCATTTGCGCTCATAACCATGGCGGCCATGGAGTTATCGCGTGATATGCGGTCGGTGGTATCGATAACGAGCAGGGTTCTCGGGTCGGTTTCTGGAATATCTCCTATCCGGCTCATAACGCTGTTGCGGATATCTTCTGCGGTCATGCGCCGCCGGAAGGAGTTATTCATATATATGAACCCGTTCATTTTAGCGTTGGCGATAATCTCCTGAGCGGTTTTTCCGTTGACCTGCTGAATAAACTCCTCGTATGAATTTGTGCCGTTGCGGATAAGCGAGATAGCGGCTACGAACTGATACAGTTCCTTATCGTTGAGGGCGTGCCGTATACGTTCCATGGACTCCTGATAACTTTTCTCGCCTCCGATAGCATTAACGGTAAGGGATTTGGATGCGGCTTCGATGGACATTGGTCCGGTTATGGATTCCGGAGTAGGTTCTTTTGCGCATCCGCAAAAAAATATAATGGAGGCGGCAATGGGGTATTGCCAGTAAAATTTCATCATATCAAACCTCGTATTAAATTAAAAGTTCCGTCAGAATGAAGATATCACGGTATTGAAAAAATGCAATTATCATTGTTGGTTTATTTGTAAATTCAGCAGGGATATAACCATTTCTGAAAGTTCCGTTTCAGGAGTCATCCCGAAATCGCGTTTAAATGCATCAATTGATGGCAGATAGTGATTCCGTGCATTCTGCTGCTGCTCATTCAGCACCACAATATCTGTGGATGATCCGGCGGCTTTCCGTACGATGCGTGCGAGTTCCATTATGGTAACTGGTATATCGGAGCCGACATTGTAGATGCCGTTGCCGTGTAAAGCCAGTTGCCAACACCACTCTGCCCACTCTCCGGCGGAGAGATAAGAGCGTACGGTGAGTCCGTCGCCTTTAATGGTAATTGGGCGGTGATGCATGGCGTCGCGGATAAACTCGGTTACCGCGTAGTGCATATTTATATCGATATACGGGCCGATAAAGGAGAAACATCTAGCGATGGCGATATTACAACATAGTTCGCGGAGCAGATTTTCTGCGGCGAGTTTCGCTTTGCCGTAGGCCGTTGCCGGAATAGCGGGGGAGTTTTCGCGGAGAGGGGAAGAAGCCGCCTGATAAACTGCGCCGGAGCTGAGGAAGAGGAGTTTTGCGCCGGAATACCTGGCGCATTCGGCGATGTTGGCGCATCCATTCAGCGTATGAGGGATGATATCGGGGTGAGCGGCTGGCAGTGTGGCGGCGTGAATAATCAGCTGATAATCGTCGAACCACTCTTTATTGCCGATATCACCAGCAAATAGTTTCAAGTTCAAATCCGGAGCGATTCCGGGCAGCCGGTCGAGTTTTTCCCGGTGCGGAGCGAGTACGGTGATTTGAGCGGTGCAATTAATTTTCTGCAGGAAATCGAGCATAGATTTTCCGAAGAACCCGCTGCCTCCGGTGATGAGAATTTTTTCCGGTTTAATCAAAATTGATGCGCTCCTCTTCGATTACCAGCGGTCGGTTGCGCACCTGGGTCCAGACCGCGCCGAGATATTCGCCGATGATGCCGATAAAGATGAGCTGAACTCCGGCGAAGAAGAACAATCCTATCACCACCGGCGCCATTCCCAGCGAGAATGTCTGCCAGAATATGAGTTTGTACACGAGATATCCTAGAGCCACGATAAAGCTGATAAAAGCGAGGATGAATCCGCACAAGCCAGCCAGCCGCAAAGGCATTTTTGTATGGTTGACGAATCCGGTCATAGCCATATCGTAAAGGGTGAGGAAATTATTCTTGGTGCGTCCGTGTGCGCGTGGTTCCTGAACATATTCGACCGTGGTGCGTTTAAGTCCGATTTCGCTGACGAGTCCGCGGAAATATGGATACGGTTCGTGGAACTGGCGCAGAGCGGCGAGGAATTTAGCGGAATACAGTCCGAATCCGGTAAAATCCGGGATAAGCGGAGTATCCGATACCGAACCGAGTGCGCGATAGTATAGCGAGCGCAGGACATTCATTTTTTTTCCGGCTCTGGTATCTTTGCGTACGGCGGCCACCACCTCAAACCCCTCTTCGTACTTGCGGATAAGCTGTGCTATCAGTTCGGGAGGCTCCTGTAAATCGGAGCAGATAAGGATAGCGGCATCGCCTTTGGCCTGTAAAAGGGCGTTGTATGGTGAACGGATATGTCCGTAGTTGGCGGCGTTCATAATCACCTTGAAATTCGGGTCAGCGGCGGCGAGGGCGCGCAGAACGCTGCGGGTGTTATCGGTGGAACAGTTGTCAGCGACGATGAATTCGCATAGATAATCCGGAAACTGAGTCATAACCTCTTTTATTCTGGTATAGAATTCCGGGATATTATGTTCTTCGTTGTAACAGCTGGTAACGATGGATATAATTTTCATTGCTGTACCTCATCATAAGGTTCTATGAGCATATTCTGCATAAATTCTTCGCGATCGAGGAAAGGCGCCATATCTTCGAGCGGGGCGGAGTAGAGCGAGCCGTCGGGCAGTCGTTTAGATGCGGCCTTGGGCTGTAAATTTTCCATAGGATCGGTCATTACTTCGATAATTACCGGGCCTGGCTGGGCGAGGATTCTGGAGATTTGCTCTTCGGCCTCCCGGTTGTTGCTGAGCCGGAAGAAGGCAAAACCGTAAGCGGCGGCGATTTTTTCGAGACTTGGCAGAATCACGCCGCTGGAAGAGTCGGCTCCGACCATGACTCCGGAGTTGAAATTCTTCTGAGTAAGTTTTATAGAGAGATATCCGTCATTGTTGTAGACAAAAATCTTTATCGGCAGTTTCAGGTTGATAATGGTCTGCAACTCCTGGATATTCATCTGAATGCTGCCGTCGCCGGTGATAAGGATGACTTCGGAGTCGGGTGCGGCGAGTTTGGCGCCGATGGCGGCGGGCAGACCGTAGCCCATGGATGCACACCCGACGTTGGCAAACACGCGCATATCTTTTTTTACCGGGATAGACTGGAAAGTGCTGGTGTAAGCGGTGCCGTTGCCGGTAACGACAATGGCAGGAGTCTTTATATTTCCGGCGATCAATTCCGGCAGAAGATAGCTTGACACATACTCTTCCGCGGTTCGTTGTTCAGCGGTAATAGCCGGATAGCGGGAATAAACGCTGCGGCAGTAGTTGAGAAATTTTCCGGTATCGGGTCTGATGTTGGATTTAATCAATTCACTGATAAAGATTTTTGCATCGGCACAGATGGGCAGATCGACGTGGAAAGTCGGTTTGCGCAGCTCATCCGGATCGATATCGACCATAATGCGTTTGGCATTGCGGGCGATGGCGGCGAAGTTGTAACCGATAACGCGCAGATTCATTCTGGTGCCGATAACGAGCAGCAGATCGGCGTTCTGCATAATAAAGTTGGCGGCGCGGTTACCGATTACGCCAGGCCGGCCGAAGTTGAGCGGATGCTCCGACGGTACAAGGTCGATCCCGGACGGGGTTAGGAGAATAGGGATATGGAACTTTTCCGCCAGAGTTTGCAGTTCATTTTCGCAGTTGGCGGCGTGAACGCCCCATCCGGCAACGATGACCGGTCGTTCAGCCTGTTTAAGCATTTGAATTGCCATTGCCATTGCTTCGGGGGCAGGGGCAGGCGCAGGAGTATTCTCATTGAATCCCGGGAGTTGATCCGGTTCGATGTCGGCGGCCTGAATATCGAGGGGGATATCGAGCCACACGGGGCCCGGGCGTCCGGACTGGGCGAGCTTCCACGCCTTTTCGAGGTGGAATCGGATGCTCTCTTTGGAATCGACCACCGCGGCATATTTGGTAACCGGGCGTACGAGGTCAACGATATTGAGCTCCTGATCGCCGAGCTGCCGGAGCTTAAGCTCCGGACATCTGGAGGTCATAGTTTCGCGTTTAACCTGTCCTGAGATGACGATCATGGGGATGGAGTCGAGCCATGCCCCGGTGACTCCGGTAATAGCGTTGGTGCCTCCCGGGCCGCTGGTAACGCATACGACTCCCGGTTTGCGGGCAATTCTGGCATACCCTTCGGCGGCGATGGCGCACGCCTGCTCGTGCAGACATGGGATATACCGTATTCTCTTTTCCCGGCCTGCGGCGGCATTGAGGAACATGGCGCCGCCGCCGGTAATCATAAATACCATTTCGGTACCCCACCGGGCGAGCTGATCGAAGATATATTGGGCAACCTGCATAAAAATCACCTGAATTTCCGGCAGAAATCCTTAATGGTATCGGCCATAAAGTGCAAATCATCTCCGGACAACCCGGGATATACGCCGATCCAGAAAGAAGAATTCATAATCCGGTCAGTTTCAATGAGTTCACCTGCGATGCGGAAGTTGAAATCTCCGCCCCAGCACGGGTGTCTGGTAAGATTTCCGGCGAAGAGATTGCGGGTCTGGATGCGGTTATCTTCGAGGTGCCGTACGATTTTGTTGCGGCTGAACGGCGCATCTGGTTTAACCTGCATCATAAACCCGAACCACGCGGGATCGCTGTGCGGTTCCGCTTCCGGGAGCAGGAAAAAATGTTCGAGTTCCGCGAGTTCGCGTTTAAGGAAGTTGAAGTTCTCGCGGCGTTTGCGGATAAAAATTGGCAGTTTTTTCAGCTGGGCGCAACCGATTGCCGCCTGCATATCGGTAGCCTTCAAATTGTAGCCCAGATGGCTGTAAACATATTTGTGGTCATATCCGCGGGGGAGGGTGCCGAACTGTCCGTCGAAGCGGTGTCCGCACTTGTTGTCGATGCCGGGCGGACATACGCAGTCGCGTCCCCAGTCGCGCAGGGATCTGGCGATGCGTGCGAGTTCGGGGTTGCCGGTGGCCACGCCGCCGCCTTCTCCGGTAGTGATATGATGCGGCGGATAGAAGCTGAATGTGGCGAGATCGCCGAATGTTCCGGTCATTTTGCCGCGATAGGAGGAACCGAGCGCGTCGCAGTTATCTTCAATGAGCCACAAATTGTTGCGCCGGCAGAATTCGCCGACTTTGTCGAGATTGAACGGGTTGCCGAGGGCGTGAGCGATAAAGACCGCTTTGGTTTTGGGCGACAGCGCCAGTTCCAGTTTATCCGGGTCGATATTGCCGTTGGGCAGAACGTCCATAAATACTGGTATTGCGCCGAACTGCACAATGGGAGCTACGGTGGTGGGGAAAGCGGCGGCCACGCCGATAACTTCGTCGCCGCGCTTAATGCGCCGTTCGCCTAATTCGTTTTGGGTTAAGGTCATAAAAGCGAGCAGATTGGCGGATGAACCGGAGTTGACCATCAAAAACTCTTTTGTGTGGAGAAACTCCGCCATATTGTGTTCGAATTCGTGATACCAGTGGCCGGCGGTCAGCCAGAATTCGAGCGCGGCGGAGGTGAGATTGCGCATCTCTTCAGCGTCGAAGACCCGTCCGGCATAATTAATTTTCCGTGCGTGCGTGCCGAGTTGCTGTTCCCGGGACAGGCGGTAATATTCATCGACCTTATTCAGAATATCCGCTCTCAGGCGTTCTAACTCATCCATATTGCGCCTGCACTTTCAGCATCGGCGATATAGTCGTCGAGGTCGCGTTGAGAGTTGATTTGATTTCGGGAGTAGAAATCGCGATACCATTGCACTGTATGCGCGATGCTCCGGCTGCGGTTCCAAACCGGACGCCAGTTGAGGAGTTGCTGTGCTTTGGTACAATCAAGAATCAGGGTCTGGGTTTCATGAAACTCCTGAGCTCCGGCAAAATCGAATTTCACTTTATCCCATATTCGAGCGCACTCTCCGGCGAGATCCGCCACGCTGGCCGGCGGTTCCGTTGGCCCGAAGTTCCACGCCTGAGCGGCATCGGGATTATTGTTGAGCATCATCATGCCGAGCGTCATATATCCAGAGAGTGCGTCCAGCACATGCTGCCATGGTCGGACGGCATGGGGTGAACGCAGGTGAGTGGTTACGCGGTTTGCGGCGTTGCGCATCAAATCCGGGAGCAGACGGTCGTGCCCCCAGTCGCCGCCAGCGATAACGTTTCCGGCTCTGACGGAGGCGAAGAATTTGTTTTCATTCATGCCGAACGAGTCGCGATAGGAGGCGACGGCGATTTCGGCGCACACCTTGGATGCGCTGTATGGGTCGAATCCTCCCAGCGGGGCATCTTCGGCGAATGGCGGCCGGGATTTTTTCACATCATAACACTTGTCGCTGGTTACGGCGACCACGCCGCGGACGGAAGGGGTCTGACGTGCGCATTCGAGAATATTGACCGTTCCCATAACATTGTCGGCAAAGGTTCTGACCGGTTCGCGGTATGAGTCGAATACAATCGGCTGTGCTGCGAGGTGAAAGATGATTTCCGGGCGGAACTCCCGGCATATCTGCAAAAGTTTGTCCAGCTCTTTTATATCGGCAAATGTTGAATTATATTGTAAATTAAGCAGTTGAAAATGATTGTGCATTCCCTCCGGGGGGAGGGCGTATCCATGGATTTCCGCTCCGGCTTTCTGGAGAAAGAGTGCGAGCCACGAGCCCTTGAATCCGGTATTTCCGGTAATCAGGACTCTTTTTCCGCGGTAAACGTCATTAAACATCCTGCCAGCCTTTGCGCCATGGAGCGCGGTTGGTGCGCCAGAGTTCGTTAAGGAGCTCGTATTCGCGCGGTGTATCCATGCACTGCCAGAATCCGTCATGCTTATAGGCGTAGAGTTCGCCGTCGTGCAGTGCGTTGAGCATTGGGCGCTGTTCGAAGAAGCAGTCTTCATCTCCGATATAGCGTTCAACGGTCTCTCTTTTTAAAGCCATGAATCCTCCGTTGACATATTCTCCCGCGCCGGAATCCGGTTCAAACCCGGCAACGAGACCATCCTTGAAGCTCATTTTGCCGAAGCGTCCGGCGGGGTGAACGGCGGAACAGGTGATCATCTTTCCGGCCTTTTTATGGGTATCGAGCAGAGCGCCAATATCGATATCGGCCACGCCGTCGCCGTAGGTGAGGAAAAAGTCGCGGTCGTCGGGGCGCAGATACTTGGCGGCTCTGGCGATGCGTCCTCCGGTAGCGGTATCGAGTCCGGTATCGGCGAGGGTTATCTCCCAACCGGCTTCGGGGAATGCGCCGTGATATAGCTTCTCTCCGCCGATGGTAATAGTCATATCACAGACTCTGGAATGGAGGTGGTTGAAGTAGTCGATAAAGGCCTCTTTTTTGTATCCGAGGCAGAGTATAAACCGGTTTACGCCGTATGAGGCATAAATGCGCATAATGTGCCAGACGATGGGTTGAGAACCTACCGTCACCATTGGTTTAGGCAAAAGTTCGGTAATCTCTCTTAATCTGGTACCTCTGCCGCCGCACAGAATCATTGCGGGCGGCATGGTGCATAAATCACTCTTCATCAACTGGTATTGCTCCTAATTTAGAGTTGCCGCTGCGGACGGCGTTGACGAACGCCTCGCAGATCTCGATAGCGGGGGAGAAACTTCCGGGCGAGCTGAACATGGCGATGGAGATTTCGTCCTGAGGCAGGACGATCAGCAGCTGTCCCCCTGCGCCATCGTTGCGGAACCCGCCGAACCGGTTGCGCCAGAAGAGGTAGCCGTAGCCGGACTTCCAGTTGTCGGTAAAGTCGAGTTCTTCCGGTGTATGGGATTTGGTGGCTTCGTCGAACCACGCCTTATTCAGCAATTGTTTATCGCCGATTGCGCCGGAGTTGCGGTAGAATTCGCCGAGTTTCGCCATATCTGGCAGGGTCATATATATACCGGAGTATCCTTCAGTCACGCCGTTGCTGTTCACCCAGTAATAGTTGGTTATGCCGAGGGGGGCAAACATATGTTTTGCGATATATTCATCCATAGTCATGCCGGTAGTTTCGCTGATGATTTTGGAGAGGAGATAGCAGCTGAACGCGCCGTAGTAGAAGTGTTCACCCGGAGTAAAAGCAGGATCTTCGGCGAAAATGAATTCTGCTTCCAGCGGGATCAAATACTCCTGATCCAGCTCATATCCCGGGCGTAGCATCAGGAGGTCGCGCACGGTGAGCTTACTCAAATTGGGGCCGGGATTTTCGGGCATATATTTGGCTAAGAGATCGACCACTTTGGATTCCAGGCTGAACAGCCCCTCCTGAATGGCGAATCCGACAGCGCACGAAGTCACGCCTTTGGTGATGGAGAAGATGGGGTGCAACTTCTGAGCGTTCATCTTTTCGCCATATACCTCAACCATTTTCTCTCCCTTATAAGAGATGATAACTCCCTCGAATCTATTCACTTTTTCGGCGAGCAGCTGAGCGGTCTCATCCGCCAGAATCTCGATACGTTTAAATTCAGGGTCGGCATTGCCGGCAGGGGCATTCTGTTGAGCGTATACAGCTGTAAAAGCGGTTAACATATACCCGGTTGCCGCCATCAAAAATATTTTCTTAAAAAAGTTGAACATCTCTCTTGCTCCTTTAATATTGTTGTTAGACGATATTGTTTTACTGCCGTGAATACAAATACATCCTTTTTATGCTTTGGGCAAATTATTTCTTCAACAGGTCGCGAATTTCCGTCAACAATTTTTCAGTTTCGGTGGGAGCCGGTGGGGGTGGCGGGGTATCCGGCTTCTTGTTTTTCTCCAGCGATTTTCTTATAGCGAAGAATATTCTGAGGAAAAGGAATACCGAAAGCGATATAATAAGGAAGTCGATGGTATTCTGTAAAAACTTGCCGTAATAGAGGATGACCCCCGGGTCGGTAACGGTGCCGTCAGCTCCGGTTACCGGTTGGCGCAGGGTAATGGAAAGCTGTGCAATATTGACTTTGCCGAGGATCATGCCTAAAAGCGGCATAACCACGTCGTTTACGAGGGAAGATATAATTTTGCCGAACGCGCCGCCCACGAGTACCGCGACCGACATATCAATAACGTTGCCGCGGGCGATAAATTTCTTAAATTCGCCCGCTTCTTTAATGAACTCTTTTTTCACCATCGCCATAACCACCAGCTCCTGTTAAAAATTTCTTTCGCTGCGCGGGTCAAATATATCGCGCAGTTTATCGCCCAGAGTATGCAGCGCCAACACCAGGAAGAACATAAATATGGTAGCTGCTCCCACTTCCCACCATATACCTCGCCACAGGCGTTCCTGCCCGTCGGATATCATAATTCCCCAGCTTGGTGCGGTCTGAACGCCGAGTCCGAGATAGCTTACGATGACCTCAGTCATGATAGCGTAAGCGAATCTCAATGTAAAATATATAATGATCAAGTGTCCGACATTGGGAATGATATGCCGGACAATAATTTTCCATGCTGGCAGTCCGGCGACTTTAGCGGCCTGGATGTATCCAGACTCTCTGAGTTTCAACGTTTCGGCGCGGACGACGCGGCATAGCGTAACCCAACCGGTGAGTCCAATGGCGAGGTAAACTGCGAGCATCCCCGGGTCGGTATTAAGGTTATCGCGCATAAAGTTGACCACGCCTGCCAGGTCTCCGGCGAGAAAGCCTTTGCTGACGAGCAGAGCGAAAGAGAGGATAAACAGCAGTGTCGGCATAGCGGCGAAGACGCTGTAAAGGAAGTTGATGATATCGTCGATGGTTCCGCCGAAGTATCCTGCTAAAGCTCCGAGTGCGACGCCGAGGATGCAGGCGATGCCGGAAGCGATCACGCCAACCTTGATTGCGGTAGCTGTTCCAGCCATAGCGCGCCAGAATACGTCGCGCCCCAGATAATCGGTACCCATCCAGAACCGGGTTGAAGGCGGAGAGAATCGTGCATCGAGGTTTTCGGCGGCATATACTGGAGTAATCTCCATATTGCGGCAATATATGGTATACGTCTCCATGCCGGCAGCTATGAACAGATATATAATAATGATGACCGCGCAAACGCAGCTCCATCGGTCATGGATGAAGCCGGAAACGATCTCCTTTATTACTGGGAAGCGCTGTTTTTTTGCGTCACTCTTCATGGGGCTGTTTTCTCAATCTGGCCAGATGAATTTGGAGCAGGGCGATTTCGGCTGGGGTAACGCCATCGATTCTGGCGGCCTGAGCCAGGGTCAGCGGAGCAACTTTGATAAGTTTTGCTCTGGACTCATTGCGCAGTCCCGGAATTTTCTGATAATCGAACTCCTGAGGGATGCGCCATTTTTCGAGCGACTGCATTTTATTTATGCTGTTATTTTCGCGTTCGAGATATCCCTCGTAATGGGCTTCAATCTGAATCTGGCGCAAAATGCGCTCACTGGTATGCGCATCATCCGGCAGTTCGAGCTGGTCGCCGGGGAAGGGCAGGGGGAAATCGAAATTGGCGCCATGCTGTTTAAGGAGTTCCCAAATATATTTGCCTTTAAACTTTCTGGATTTGGCGATATTTTCGGCGTTATTCAAAGCCTCTTCATAGCGTTTAAACTTCCGGAACTTGTCATCGGGCAGGATATGCTGATCATGAGCCCATTGAGAGAGTCTGATGTCGGCGTTATCCTGGCGGAGGTGGAGCCGGTATTCGGCGCGGCTGGTAAAGAGTCGGTATGGTTCGGTGATCTCCTTGGTAACGAGGTCGTCGAGCATGACGCCGATATAGCTCAAATTGCGTGGCAGTTCCACCGGATCCATATTTGCGGCGAATCTTGCGGCGTTGAGTCCGGCGATCAAGCCCTGACCGGCGGCCTCTTCATAGCCGCTGGTGCCGTTGATCTGACCGGCGGTGAACAAGTTGGGATAGATTTTATTCTGACATGTCCGGTACATCTGGTCGGGAAAAATGAAGTCATACTCGATTGCGTAAGCGTACCGGGTGATGATGGCGTTTTCGAGACCTGGAATAGTAGCGAGCATCATCTTCTGAATGCGTGGCGGCAGGCTGGTGGATATGCCGTTAAGGTAGTACTCATCAGTATTTTCGCCTTCTGGTTCAAGGTACAGGAGGTGGCGTTCGTGATGAGCGAAACGGACGACTTTATCTTCAAATGATGGGCAATATCTGGCTCCGATACCTTCAATTTTGCCCTGATACAAAGGTGCCTCCATCAGGTTTGCCCGGACGATTTCGGCGGTCTCTTTAGTAGAATATACGCCGTAGCATGGCAGATGCTTGTGTTTTGTTTTGGGCAGCCACCGGGGGAGGGGGTAAAAGGAGAACGCCTCGCCGGAGTTTTCGGAACGCTGCAATTCCATATCGGAGAAGTCGATAGATTTTGCGAGAACGCGTGGAGGCGTACCGGTTTTGAGCCGTCCGATATGGAGTTTGAGCTGTTCCTTGAGTGCCTGGGCGAGGGGGATGCTGGCGGGGTCTCCAGCTCTTCCTCCCTGGAAGTGGCGCATACCGTAGTGCAGTCTGCCGTTAAGGAATGTACCGGAAGCCATAACGACGGTTTTTGCGCGCAGTTCCTCTCCGAAATGGTTGATAACGCCGGCGATCTGACCATTTTCGAGAATAAACTCAACCGCTTCGGATTGAAGAATATCGAGATTTTCGGTTCTTTCGAGATAAAGCTTCATGCAGTTATGGTAGGCGATTTTGTCGCACTGAGCGCGGGGTGACCATACGGCCTGACCTTTGGAACGGTTGAGCATCCGGAATTGGATGCTGGCGGAGTCGGTAACAGCAGCCATTGCGCCGCCGAGGGCATCGATTTCGCGGACGACATGACCTTTAGCGATGCCTCCGATGCACGGGTTGCAGCTCATCTGGGCGATATGATCGAGGTTGATAGTAAGGAGTAGAGTTTTCGCGCCGAATCGTGCGGCGGCTAGGGCGGCTTCGCATCCGGCGTGACCTCCGCCGACAACAATAACATCGTAAACTTGGTACATATATAAGAGACAGGTTTGATTAAATTCATTTATTATACTATATAAGATATAGCCAAACGCGTGATTTTCAACCTTTGAATTGGTTATTGCTGTAAACAGTGTTATTTTTAAGAAAAGGACAACCCATGGAAATTATTTCAAACTACTGTTTGAAGAAATAACCCGCAAGGAGATGGAAAATGTGCATGAAGAATAAGTTGATGATATGCGCCCTGGGCGCAGTATTGCTGATGATGGCCGTTATAGGTTTCATGATGTTCAGAGCGCATATAAAGGAAAACGGTCTAAAACTTCGTTTACAAATTGCGGAGGACTCTGCGCGGCATTGCGACTGGGAACTCGAACAGGCGCAAGAGAAGGCGCGCGATATGCGGGAGAAACTTGAACGATTGGCTCAGCTTTTCATGAAAGATAGGCTTTTATACAGCGCAAAAGAAGAGAGTCGGCAGTTGTTTGAGGATTTACAGGAATATTGGGGCGATGATCTGCCGATGGAATATGATGAGGCGACCGGTAAAGTGAAGGGTCTCTGGGTTTATCAGTATGGTACCATTCAAGCTACTCCTGCGCTTACCAATGCAAGAAAGCTCGAAAAAGAAAGACTTCTTGAACTGAATGAAAAGGCTTATAATGCCGCCAAGGAGGTCACAGAAGCCCAATTTGAATACGGTAAATATATGTCCTCAAAATAATCCCGGTATTATTGATTTTTCAAATAAACACTGTAAATCTTTATATATTTACATCCAATCCAATCATGCAATCACGTCATGTATGTGCTTATGCTTGCAGGATAATTATTGTGTCCAGTCATGCAATCACAATAATAAAACGCTATTCAGGCCTTGCTCCTGCCGTTGTCTAATACGCATTTTTATCTATTTAAGGTGTTTTTCCATGCTCCTGCACTTACGGGGCAGTCATGTAATCACGCCTTGCCTCTTATCTACGCTCAGCCTATATAATCACAACATGCTTCATTCTCTACTTGTCCCGATCACACCTCATTTATCATTAATTAATAAAGTCACTTAGCATAATAAATCAGCATTTATATTTCATTTAAGCCCTATATTCATTAATTTCCCTAGTCACATACATATATGTCATGTCATATTCCACCCGGTTCTTTACTGCATCATGTTATCTCTCATTAATTATCATCCATTTGTCCTGTTATAGTGAAGCGATATTTATGCTTCACTTCTGCCATAGTTTTGTCCATTTTTCAAGCTATGCAATAAATTCCTGCTGTCTTATAATTAAGCTCTTAGTACAATAAAACATGATTAAGTTATTATCAGCTCTATATGTGGATCATCCCCCGATCATACTTTGTATTTATTTTGCGTTACGCATTACTCTGTAACTATTTACATTACGTCTTGCCATGTAATCACATCTTTCTATCTATTTGCGTCTTGCCATGTAATCAAGTCATATTTCCCAAGCACTCAATAACATCATGCTCGTTTATCCTCAACCAATCAATAAAGCCATTTAGCATAATAATTTAATATTTGTGTTTTACTTCATTTCTATATTCTGCCATTTTCTCACGTCTTACCTTGCAATAACAGCGTGCCCTTTCAGCCTAATCACACTTTGCCATGTAATCATTTCCCACTGTTTTAACTGGTTAAGTTATTATTTTCAGTCCTATAGTCAGTTTATTTCCACAATCTCCCCTTGTTATATTTATACCTTGCTATATAATTACTCCTTTTCTCTATTTGCTCTCAGCATACTACAGTACTAAACAACAGCACATTCTATCCTCCTTAATTATCAATATACAGCCATTAAATAAAGTCATTTAGCATAATAAATTAGTATTATGCTTCATTTCAGCCCTATATTCGGCGTATTATCCTAATCACACTTTGCCATACACTTATTGTAAAATTACGCCCTCGCACCTTGCTCTTTAATAACGTCTCTCCATATATCATCTATAGCATCGTTCCCACTTCATTAATCATTAATTATGCATTATTGTTTAAATTATTTATTATAAATCATTTGATAATATTAAAAAAATTATTTGAGGCGTTAACATCTGCTTTCCGCCGCACATACCGATCTTCGCAGATTTTTATCTGCCACTTTTTAACCGGAACAGTCAAACTCTATATTGCCGAGCTGCATAATTGTCATTTTTTCAGGTATTATCCTTTAATTTAAATATTTATATAGTATGTAGATATTGTCTTTATCCTCTGTCATGTTATCTTTACCTGCTGTATCTCACACGGCCGTCTGTTTTTTCTGCCGTATCTGTTTGGGTTTCTTGTCTTGGTATCGCTCGCATTGCTATATTGCTCACTGCTCCGGAATGTTTCCCAAATTACCTTATTACAGGATCGTATTATCACGCTTTTTAAGAAGACCGCACTGTTCCCTGGCTGCCTCTGCATTATTTATAAACAGCCAATTCAGATTTATCATAAAAAGACATTCAGCATAATAAAGCCCGGTTATTTTATAAATCTTATTTTCCGGACAGGGAAGGGGGATAGTGCCGAGAAGCAATATATTTATATTCCAGCCAAACTGGAATTGCCGGAAACGGCTGACATTGCAATAAAGACATTTCCATGCGTGAATATAGAAGGCATACTGCTTTGCGCTGTATTTCCTCACACATTTTCCGCCATCAACAGACCGCGCCGGAAATATTTTGGTTTAGAATCAGTTCCATTGTGTTCAGCCGTCAAAAACCTGTAAAAACAGTGATTTTCTGTTGTCAGGTTATTAACAACCATCCTGTGTTAATAGTATAAGATACTTAAGGATAAAGAATTACATTAACAATATCCTTGTTGATATTAATATAAAACTTAACATAACATAGATTATGCGACGCGTTTAATATAGCTGAAAACCGCTCGGGAAACCCCTTTATAGCGCGATTGATGCAGGTATGGAGTGACAGATGGTAAAAATTATGCTTGGTTTAGAATTGCGGCAAACGACAATAAAACGTACAGGTCAAAAATCTGAAAATTGTATTCAGATGTATTTTTTATCCTGCAATTACTTCATCAATTTTCCGGAGGATAAAATCGGCGGCATTGCGGTGGATATCGGTCTGGGCATTGCGTCCCATTTGACGATATTTTTCCGGATTGGCAATAATGGATTCAAAAAGTTTCTGGAATTCGGCTCCGGAAACATTACTGTTGTCGATAACTTCAGCGGCGCCGCACTGCTGGGCAAATTGAGCGTTATCGTTCTGATGCAGTTCTGCGGCGAAAGGATAGGGGATCAGAACGCCGAATCTGCCGAAGCTGAGTAGTTCAGCAACAGAACTTCCGCCGGATCTTCCTATTATCATATCGCACACGGAGTAGAGTTCGCCCATGTGAGGAGAAAACGGCAGCAGAAAAATACCATCCCCCTCCCCCAGATTTAAACTTTTGTATTTTTCTCCGGTTTCCCGGTAAAGTTTTTCGCCGCACAGATGTATAATATTGAGTTTTCCGCGGCAGATTTGAGCGGCCTCGGCAACGGCATTATTAATAGTTCTGGCGCCCTGGCTGCCGCCCATGACAAGAATTGTAAAATTATTGTTCAGCTGCCAGTTGTAAATCTGTTTAAGTGCGGTGGCCGCATCATTTTTCGACATTTTGCGCATAACGACTTCCGGCCGCAGTGGCATACCTGAAACCGTTGCCGGACACTTTACACAATTCTGATTAACGAGAGGAAACGCGGAAAACATCTCCTTTGCCCATCGGCTGAAAATTCTGTTGGCGCGCCCTGCCCTGGCGTTACCGTCATGAAGAAACACCGGCACATTCAGACGTTTTGCTGCGGAAACGGTAGGCAGTGAAGTAAAAGATCCCATGCCGATAAAGGCCTGTGGCTCAAATGCTTTCATTGTTTTTACAGCTTTGCAGTATCCGGTTGCTGCGCCTTTAATGAACTGGAATATTTTTCCCGGGCGGTTAGGGCTTGGCATTGGTGGCAGAGGGAGTACAGGAATTTCGAATCCCCGTGCGATTTGAGTCTGTTTTTCGACGTTAACTCCGCTCAGCATCAATAATGGAGTTCCTCCGAGTTCCATAAAACGTCTGGCGATAGATAATCCGGGATAGAAGTGCCCTCCGGTACCGCCGCAACTGATTACAATTTTCTTCAGGTTATCCATATTATTTTTTCTTTCTGAAGTGGCTGGAGAATCTGCTCCACATCTGCTGATTAAAATCTGGAGAGACGGTATCTGCGGCGATATTCAGCAGAATACCTAGGGCAATGCCGAACATCAGGAGACTGCTTCCTCCGTAGCTTAAAAGAGGAGCAGGAATACCTTTGGTCGGCAGCGCGCCAGAAACTACTCCGATATTTATAAGTGCCTGGAAAACAATAGTTACAGCTATTCCGAACCCGGTATATAATCCCTGTCTGGATCTTGCGTTGCAGCTGATTTTCAGTGCGAAATAGAAGAATAGCAAATATGCGATAATCACGCCTACCATAGCTACGAATCCGAGTTCTTCGCCGATAACGGAAAGAATAAAGTCGGTATGCCGTTCAGGCAGATATGCGGCTTTCATTCTGCTCTCCATAAATCCGACGCCGGTCCACGATCCCGAGCCGAGAGCTAGGATCGAGAGCCAGAGCTGATATCCGGTATCCTGCTGATAGAGTTCCGGATTAAGGAAAGAGGTCAATCTATCCCATCTGAAAGGAGAGAAAGCCTTAATAGCGAAGAACCCGGCGATAGCGGCAGGGATAGCCGGCAGATAATATCTGAGTCTCAGCCCTGCGACGAACAGCATAACGGCCATTACGATAAAAATAAGCAGAGTAGTTCCCAGGTCTTTTCCGAGGAATACCAGAGCGCACATAAAAGCGGTAACGGCGATGGGGTTCCATGCGCCGTGCCTGCCGAACATATTTACGGAGTTGCGGAAGTTGTCGGCGCAGTATTTGCCGACATACAAAGGAACGATAACCTTTACCAGTTCAGAAGGCTGAATACTTATTTTAATAACTTTGAGGTCGAACCTCAGCCATCTGTACGCGCCGTTTATCGGTTCATAACATGTAAACGCCACGATGAGCAGAACAGCGAGCATAAACAGCAGGAGAACGGAATAATCTGCGAGCAATTTATATCCGGCGCAGAAAGTAGCGATTCCGACAATCGTGCTTGCGGCCAGCCATATAAGCTGCATAGTAAAATAGTAAGTTCCGTCGGTATGATAGCTTGCGGAATATAACATAACCATACCGAAGAGGATGATAATGGCTGAAATCACTACGAGAGCCGAGGCGTAAGCGATCATTTTGCCGGAGATATTTTCATTAAGCAGTGCATCTGCGCGTATATTAACGTCTCTGCCGGTCCGGATGGTGGAAAAGTTATTCATGATCATTCATTCCTGGCGGTTTCATCGTCGAATCTGCAAAAGAGAGCCCAGACACTCTGTTCGGTTGGGAAGCTGCCGACGGCAACGAATCCTGCGGTATATCTGGAAGTCAGCTCCGCGTCGATGCGGTTGCGTTCCGGTTGTGCGAGTTCGGCGAATCTGAACGTTCCGCTTACGCCGACATTTGGAGTAAGGGATACGAAAACCCGGTTACCGTCGGTGCAAAGTCCGACCACTTTGCGGCCGGTTCTCTGTACGGTTCGGTTAAGGGCCTCGGAGCATCCTTCCGGGTCGATAATGATTTCGTCGACCGGCAGCTCAAAAATCCGGATGGTATCAGTCATGATAAATATATTTCCCGGAGTTTTTACTTGAGATAAACCTCTCTGCCCATATTGGCGAGGGAAGAGATATTATTTTTCCGGCAATACTCTTCAACGTCTTCGTCGCATACGGCGATACGTGGAGCGATTTCCACTTTTTCCGCGTTGGCGATATCGACATTTGCGGCTTTGAGTCTGCGTTTATCACGTGCGATAAGCATTTCGCGGCATGACTCGGCGGAATCGACGCCGGTAGCGTTTTTGGTCGGGCCGAAACTTTCGTTGCGGTCAGCTTCAAGGATCATAGTTTTTTCCGCGAGCGGGAGAGCGTCGAATATAAAAGACTCGAGTTTTACCGCGTTAGGTGTCTCTGGTTTAATCAAGGCGCCGTTGCTGTCGACGAACGGTACTTTTTTATCTGCGCGGTGCCATGGAAGAGCGGGTTTGCCGTTATCGGTAAGTTTTTCAATAAAGCTGGTACTGATTACATGTATAGCGGGGCTTCCGGCGAGGAATTTCAGAGATCCGTCCGGATTGCGGCTTTCGGCGAGAGACTCAGGCAGGTCGCTGTATTCGATAATGCATGTTCTGTTTTTGGATACACAGAAGTTGCCGAGTTTCTCAAACGGACCGGTTTTAGGCAGCATAATTGCGCTCATCTGTGATTTTTCGAGAGCGTGCAGTCCGATAAAGAGCGGATCGACCACTGCGACCAGGGGGTTATCGACCTGGAAGTAAGAGAGGAATTGAGTGCCTTCGTTCTTCATTTTATCGAGAGCGCCGCTCTGGCGCAATGCCCACAGGGTACCGCCGTGCCCATCCGGGGAGAGAGCGAGCGAGGATTTGGAAGCGAGCAGAATTTTGCCGTCATATCCCACCGCCGGCATAGTTCCCTGTACGAAGAAGAATACCTGCTGTTTATCGAGGCCGAAATAGTTATTCTGTTCAAAGAACTCGACCGTCTGGGCGTTATTTACCACGCTGGTCATAATATACCATGGAATTCTGGTGGAATACTTCTCCTGATTTCTGGCGATTCCCTCGGCGAAATAAGCGAAGAGCGACTTACCGGAGACGGGTCCTATGGGATAAGTTCCCTTTGGTCCGTCGAATCCCAGTCTGGTGCCCTGCCCTCCTGCGACGGTAAGACATGCGACCTTTCCCTGTCGGATTATATCGGCTCCGGTCTGTTTTGCGACCTCGTAATATGACTTAAGGCCTTCGTTGTCCGGAATGAGCGGGAAGAACGGTGCCGGGGTCAAATCATCCGGTATATCTGTTTCCGGTTTTTTGAGGACATATTCTTTAATAAGTTCGTCGATGCGGTTGAAATCGATTTTCTGGATTTGAGAAGCGAGATTTTCGCGTTCATCTTCAGATATTTCATTCCAGAAAGCGATGAGCTGCTGCTGGCCGTGTTTTTCGAGTAATTGTTTAAGCTGTGCAAAATCCATAATATTTTATACTCCATAAATGAAAGTTAAAAAACTTAAACACATCCAGATTGCGCCGGAGCTTTCATCAAGAGCGGATTCGAACCTGAACTATAAAAATACAATACCCATTTTAGGTATTATTTCAAGTAAAAAGCGTTAAAAATTGTGTTTAGATAATGGCTTTATGTTTAAAGGTCATGTATAGTAGTAGAAGAGAACAGGCAGAAAAGAAAAAGCGAACAAGGGAGCATAAAAAAATGTTGAAGCGGATATTTTTGATTTTTAGCTGTGCATTACTGCTGAGCGGGTGTGAATTCTGGCGTCAGATGCAGTATGAGCCTGAATTTGTGATGAACTTCTACCAGCGGGTCACTTATCCGGGGCAGACGGAGATGATTGAGCGTGAGCTTATCAGTCCGATAGACGGCAAGAACTACTGGGTAAACGGCAATCAGTTTTTTGATTCGCGTTTTATCGAAGAGATCCGTATAGTTCCTGAGGCAGATGATCCCAACATGTGCAAGATGCAGTTCAAGTTAAACCGTCCCGGCATGGCGCGCTGGACGTCGATGTCCGGTCTTAACCGCGGCAAAGATGTGATTATCACGCTGGATGGCGAGATGATCGGGATGTATAAGCAGGAGCTGCGGGTTATCGATGACAAAGAGAACTGGGTTGAATGCGATGCTCTGTTTGACGTAATCACGGCGCAGGCGATCCAGAGTCATGCGGTAGACAACTTCCGTTATTATAATCCGGAAGCGGCGAGCTGGTTTTAAAAATTAAGTTTATGGAAACGCTGAGTACATTTCCGGGAACGCTGTCCGGCGGAGAATATTTTCCCGGAGTCCGGTACAGTGGCGGCGGCGTGATAGCTGTACGAATGCCGAACTGGCTGGGAGATGCGGTAATGGCGTTGCCGGCGCTGCGTCAATTGCGGCTTGGGGGGTGGCGTACAGTGGCGGTGGCACCGGCCGGAGTGGCAGGGCTGCTGGATTTATTTGACTGTGTGGATAGTACGGTGATATTGCCGGAAGCGCACCGCAACTGGCCGGATGAGGTGTTGGTGCAGCTTCGGGAATCCGGTGCGAATTTTGGTTTGTTGCTGACCAACTCTCCCCGTGATGCGATATATTTCCGCCGTGCGGGTATCCGCCGGTTGTTTGGTGCGGCAGCGCGTGGCCGCTCTCTGTTGCTGGAAGGTGCCTTTAAGTTTCCGTGGAACCGGCGTGGATGCGTTGGCAATCTGCACCATGCGCGAAAATATTCATTAATGGCGGAGGCGCTGGGTGGTTCTGCGTGGGATGGAAAATTTCCGGAGAACAAACTTGGCGGTGAACTGCCGTGCGGAGTGGTTGCCGGATCGCCATTACTGGTTTTAGCGCCGGGTGCGGCCTATGGAGCGGCGAAACGCTGGCCGTCCAATGGTTTTGCGAATACCGGCAGGCGTTTTTTGTCGGATTACGCTGCCGGGCGGATAGTGATAGTCGGCGGGCGCGGCGAGAGTGCGATAGCCTCTGAGGTAGCCGGTCAGCTTGGAACAGATGAACGGGTTATTAACCTGTGCGGCGGGACGACGCTGGCCGAACTTGCGGCGATATTGAAATCGGCGGACGCATGCGTAGCTAATGATTCCGGAACGATGCATTTAAGTGCGTCGGTGGGCGGCTCCGGGGTGGCGGTTTTTGGTTCAACCGACTGGGTGGTAACGGCGCCATTGTCATCCAGATGGCGTATAGTGCGGTCCTCCTGGGGTTGTGCGCCCTGCTTCCGGCGTACTTGTACACTGGCGGATGAGCCTTTATGTATGCGTTCAATCAATTCTGGACATGTGTATATGGCGTTAAAAGAACTTTTGCATCAGGGGTAGTTTGATGGATACGAATATATTTCTCCCGCGTGAAATTTCCTGGCTGGACTTCAACGGGCGGGTTCTGGAGGAGGCGGCCGCGTCGGGCAATCCTCTGCTTGAGCGGCTGAAATTCATAGCGATATTCAGCAGTAATCTGGATGAATTTTTCATGGTTCGCATAGCCGGATTGCGTCATTTGCTGGATGCAGGGCAGGACACGCCGGATGCATCGGGAGAGCGTCCGTCGGTTCTGTTGAAAAAGGTTTATGAAAAGATCCGGCGGTTGCAGAATGAGCAGTACCGTCTTTTGCGTGAAGAGCTTCTTCCGGCGTTGCGTTCCGAGGGTATAGAGATTAAGAAGATGCTGGATCTGTCGCCGGAGCAGCAGTTGGAGCTTTACCACTATTTTGAAGACCAGGTGCTTCCGGTGCTGACGCCGGTGGCGGTGGATCCGTTTCACCCCTTTCCATTGTTGAATAATGGAGCGATAGAGATAGTAGCGAGCATAATTCCGCATGGCCGTGAAGGAGCGGTGCATGCTTTGGTTGAGGTGCCGGAGTCGCTGTCGCGGTTTATACCGGTAAAATCGAAAGATGGTGTGGAGAGTTATGTTCTGCTGGAAGATGTGATAATGGCACATCTCGGGATGCTTTTCAGCGGCTGCCGGATACTTGAATTGCTGCCATTCCGGATCACGCGTGACATGGATTTAACGGTAAACGAGGATGGGGTTGAAGATCTGCTGGTTTCGCTGGAAAAGACGCTTCTGCAACGTCGTCTCAGCAAGGCGGTACGTCTTGAGATGCCGGAGAATGAGTCGCGTGAACTCTCTGAATGGCTTCGTGGTCAGCTTGGTTTAAGCAGCGAGGTCTGTTTTGAAGTAAATGGGCCATTGCATCTCAAGCAATTTTTTGAATTGGCAGGCCGGGTGAACCGTCCTGATTTGCTGGAAGAACCCTGGCCCGCCCTGCCCGCGCCGCAGTTTGGAGTTGAGGGGCAATTTTTTGAAAGTATTGCGCGCAAGCCGGTAATGATTGTGCTGCCGTTTCAGAGTTTTGATCCGGTACTGGAGATGCTGAACGAGGCGGCGCGTGATCCTGATGTTCTGGCGATAAAGCAGACGCTGTACCGGGTCAGCGGTCACTCTCCGGTGGTTGCCGCGCTGCAGGAGGCGGCGGAGAACGGCAAACAGGTAACGGTCATAGTGGAGCTGAAGGCCAGATTTGACGAAGGCAACAACATAGTCTGGGCGAAGAAGCTGGAGGAATCCGGGGCGCATGTAATATACGGTATTTCTGGTTTGAAGATACATGGTAAAGCGCTGCTGGTGGTGCGGCGTGAGAATGGCTGTAACCGGCGTTATGTGCACCTGGCCACGGGCAATTACAATGACAAGACGGCGACGCAGTATACCGACATTGGTTATTTCAGTGCGGATCCGGATCTGTGTGCGGATATAGCGCATCTGTTCAATGTCATGACAGGTTACGCAGCGCCAGGCGAGTGGCACAAGATTGCGGCGGCTCCGTTTGACATGCGCAAGAAGTTTCTGCATCTGATAGAGCGTGAGAAAAAGATTGCGCAGTCCGGGGGGCGTGGCCGTATCATTGCGAAGATGAATTCGCTGGTGGATTCGGAGATAATCCGTGCGTTGTACGGGGCGGCTTCAGCGGGAGTAAAGATAGATCTTATTGTCCGCGGGATCTGCTGTCTCCGTCCTGGCGTAGGGACGAACAACATCAATGTAGTAAGTATAGTAGACCGTTATCTGGAACATTCGCGGATCTATTGTTTCGGGAATAACGGTAAACCAGAATATTATCTTTCGAGTGCGGACTGGATGTTCCGCAATCTTGACCGCCGGATTGAGATCATGTTTCCGGTAGAGGATGCTGAGTGGTGTAAACTTCTGGAAGAGATGCTCCGGCTGGAGCTGGAGGATCAGGAAAAGGGTCGCCGTCTGCGCAATGACGGGAGTTATTCGCGTGCGAATACGGGTGTATTCCGTTCGAGCCGCAGTCAGCAGCGGATCTATGAATTAATCCGCAAGCATGTATCCGCCGGGCGTGAGAAGAAGGGTAAGATTCTCAGAATATTTGGATTTACCGACATAAAGAAGAAGTGACATAGAGGGGGCTGGAGTAATGAATGTAGGGATATTGACAGCCGGAGGAGATTGTCCGGGCTTGAATGCGGCGATCCGTGCGGTGGGGAAAACGCTTACCGGTGCGGGATATAATCTGATTGGTTTCCGTGATGGTTACGAAGGGCTGGCGTTTGACCGTACAATGCCGTTGCCGCCGTCGACATTTTCCGGGATACTCACGGTAGGCGGTACGATTCTGCACACTACGCGCAGCAAGCCGAACAAGATGCCGTTGGACGGCCGTTATGTGGACATGAGTTCAACGATAGTGGAAAATTACAACCGCCATGGGCTTGAATGCTTAATCTGCATAGGTGGTGGCGGCACGCACAAGAGTGCACTGCTGCTGAAGGAGCTGGGATTGAATATAGTGACCATTCCGAAGACGATCGACAATGACCTGGCGATGACGGATGGTTCAATTGGTTTTGACACGGCGCTGGATGTTGCGACGAATGCGATAGACTCTCTGCACAGTACGGCCGGCAGTCACAAACGTATTATGCTGGTTGAGATAATGGGGCACCGTGCTGGCTGGTTGACGCTGGGTTCGGGTCTTGCCGGTGGTGCGGATGTGATACTTATACCTGAAATTCCGTATGATCTTGAAAAGGTGGCGAAAGTGCTGAAGATGCGTGCTGGCGAGGGTAAACCATTCAGTATAGTTCCGGTTGCGGAGGGAGCTGTTTCGGTAGAGGAGAGTATCGAGATTGCGCGTCTGGAAAAGCTGCGAGATGAAGCGGAGAGCAAGAAGGATCGTGCGCTGTACAAGGCGCAGCTGGAAGAGCTTACCAAGCTGCGTTATGACCGGATATTTGAATTGGGGGCGAAGCTGGAGGGGTTAACCGGTCTGGAGACGCGGGTGACGATACTTGGTCATCTTCAGCGTGGCGGCACGCCATCCACGGTGGACCGTCTGCGGGCGACGCAGCTTGGTTGCGAAGCGGCACGCTGTGTAATCCGTAAGCGTTACGGTGTAATGGTTGCGTTGAAGAACGGTGCAACGGATCTGGTTCCGCTGGAAGATGTAGCGGGCAAGCGTCATGTAGTAACTCCGGATCATCCGTGGGTGCAGGATGCGCGTAAGCTCGGAGTAAGTTTCGGGGACTGATTTCCATGGCGCATGAGATAGAGCGAAAATATCTGGTTAAGGTACCGGAATTCAGGCGGATAGCATCCAACAGTCCATCTTTTGAGATTGCGCAGGGGTACATACACAGTTCTGCGTCGGGTACATCGCGTGTGCGTATAGCGGGTGAGCGGGCATTTCTGACGATCAAGGGTCCGGTAAAAGGTTTTTCGCGGCTGGAGTTTGAGTATGAGATACCGTTATCGGATGCGCGGGAAATGCTGGCGAATCTCTGTGGCGGAGTGGTGGAAAAGCGCCGTTATTTAGTGGATTACTGTGGGCACACCTGGGAAGTGGATGAGTTTTACGGTGAGAATGCCGGGCTTTTTATTGCGGAGATAGAGCTTGGCAGTGAAAGTGAGAGTTTCGCCCTCCCCCCGTTTATCGGGCGTGAAGTCACAGGCAACCGTGCGTTCTACAATGGTTCGCTGGCGCGTTTCCCATTTTCGCAGTGGCGTGACAGAGTTCCAGAGTATCGTGATCACGAGTGACGCATTTCATTTGCCACATCGTTGATAATATCTTCGAGGGATCGTTCCGGCTGCCAGCCGAGGAGTTTTTTAATTTTAGCGGTATCTGGAGATCTCCGCATCATATCCTCGAATCCCTTGGCATAAGCCTGCTCATACGGGATGAGTTCGATAGATGAATTGCTGTGCAGTACCTCTATAACCTTTTCTGCGAGCTGCATCATAGAGATGGAGTTCTGCGAACCTATATTGTAAATCTGTCCGTAAGCCTCTCTTTTATCCGGCAGAGCGGCGAGAGCTCTCACTGTATCGGCGACATGGCAGAAACATCTGGTCTGTTTTCCGGATCCGAACACCCGTATTGGTTTACCGTTTACCGCGGCTTGAACGAATCTTGGGATAACCATGCCGTACTTACCGGTCTGTCTTGGTCCTACGATATTGAAGAAGCGGACAATAGTTCCCGGCAGCTGAGAGTGCTGATGATAAGCCATAAGCAGGAATTCGTCGATAAGTTTGCTGCATGCGTATGACCATCTTGAATGGGTTGGTGCGCCGATGATGAGGTCGTCATTCTCCTCAAAATTATCTTTGGCAGATTTTCCGTAAACCTCGCTGGTGGAGGCGATAATAATTCTCTTATGATATTTTGCGGCGAAATCGAGTATTCTGGCCGAGCCATCGACATTGGTTTTGATAGTCTGAACGGGGTCATGCACCACCAGTTCGACACCGACAGCGGCGGCGAGGTGAAAAATGGTTGAACTTTGAGCTACGAGCTTCTCCAGTTCCGGCATAGACAGTATATCGTTAAAGAATATTCTTATGCGCGGATCATTTTCAAAACTGGCGAGATTCTCCCGTCTTCCGGTGGATAGGTTATCGACAATGGTGATGGAAGAATCCGGATATTGCTTCAGGAGTTCTGCGGTCAGATGCGATCCGATGAATCCGGCTCCGCCGGTAATAAGGAAATTGGTCATAAAGTTTTTTCTTTCCTGGTAATGCGCCGGTAAACGGCAGATATGGGGCCGGAGAAGGCGTATATATTTACGAGGATGAACAGCCCCGGTGTTTTAAATACAAATACGATCATGATCATAATAACCAGGAGGGCCATTTTTCTTTTGCTCCGCCAGACGGAGAAGAACCATTTACCCATATGAGGGTAAGGGATGGGTGTAACCATAAGCAGTCCGAGGATCGCGGCATAACACGGTATATAGAGAGCGAGTTTGTGCATATGTTTCCATGGTCCGAGGAAATCGATATAGTTAAGCAGCATGGCCATGGAGCAAACGCATGCCGCGGCGCCGGGTGTAGGCAATCCGGAAAAGAATCCTGAACTCTCTTCTTTTGCCATAGCGCGTACGTTGTAAGTTGCGAGCCGCAGGGCAGAGCAGCCCAGATAAACGGCGCAAAGGGCATATATAAGGAAAGATGTAGTTTCGTCTTCGCGCAATACATGGGTCATAATAGCGCATATGGTAGCCGGGGCCACGCCGAAGGTAACCATATCAGCGAGCGAATCCATCTGAATACCGTGCAGACTTGCGGCGTTAAAAATTCTGGCGGCGAAGCCGTCGAGAACGTCAAATATCATGGCGCATATAATTATCCATGCGCTGGTAGCGAATACAGCGAGGGATCGGTATTGCGGCATTTCGTAGACCTGCAACATATAAACGATGGCGACGAATCCGCATATAGAGTTGCACAAAGTGAGCGAATTAGGCACCATTTTCAAATAATAATTGAGGTGTGATTTTTCGCTGCTCATGATATTACTCTCCGTTTTGCGGATTAAAAACTGCGATTACGGAAGACCCTGCCTTAACTTTATCGCCGATTTTCACATTGATTTTGAATTGGTCAGAAACGGGCAGATAAAGTTCGGTTCTGGAGCCGAATTTAATCATGCCGTATATTTTTCCCCGTTTGATCTGTTCGCCTGGCTGGACGGGGCATACGATGCGTCTGGCGATAGCGCCGGATATCTGTCTGACGGCCATGGGAAAGGTATTCTGATTAATGGATGCGGTACCTGCCAGTGTCATAGCCTCATTTTCCCTGGCGCATTCGGGATGGCGTGCGTCGAGATATCTTCCTTCGCGATAGATTTTATTGGAGACGCTCCATTCAGCCGGAGCGCGGTTTACATGTACGTTGAAAACGGAGAGGAAGATGCCCACTCTGAGCGCCCTGCCCTGAAAAGGTTCCACATTAAAATCCACCTCTTCGATATCTTTAACCGTGCCGTCGGCGGGGGAGAGAATCAAATTGATATCTTCTGGGATGTGCCGTTTTGGTGAGCGGAAGAATCCTGCAATTCCGATCCACATTATAATAGCGATGACGAGTATTACAGTTGCGGTGATCTGCCATTGAATAAAGAACATCCATGCAGCGGCGATAACGAGAACCGCTGCGGCGATGGTAGCCATACCCCACTCTCTTATGCCGTATTTAGTCAAAGTCATAAAGTTCCTCTTTTCTGTTGGTTTCGTTTTGCGATTCTGCGTTCGCGTCTGATCTTGGCTTTTTCCTGTATTTTCTTAGCGGCGAAAAGTGCCACCGGATATCCGGCTATGGCGGCGACGAGGCCGAAGACGAGTCCTCCGAGCATAAACGCCACCGCGAGTTCTCCGCCGAGTCCGGCGAAATTATCCCAGGTAAAATTATGAATAAGTCCGCTCATTTTAGCTTGCAGAGCCTGCATGGAGTAGTTGTCGCCCATAATGTATCCTCCGGCCAGACACTGCAATGGATATATAAAGAACACCGTCACATGATTGGTTACGAAGGTGAATGTAACAGCGGCGATCCGGTTGGCGCGGCATATCCACGCCAGCGGCACCACGACGACAAGCTGGAGGCCGAATATAATAAAGAACCCGACAAAAAGCCCCAGTGCCACGCCTCTGGCGAGCGAGTCCGGAGTTCCGCTGCCCATAATTTTTAGCAGAGCGCCGAACCACCTTTTTGCTTTGAGTCGGAAATTCATATTATATACTTCTCCGGGTAACAATCAGCAACATACTTTTTACAATAGCATAACAAAAGTTTAATTCTACTTATTGCGGCCATTTTTTTCCAATATCCCATAGCATATATGTATAGCTATGCGCCATGTCCACTTGAGAGATTCGGCGAGGATGAGAACAGGCTGAACGCCCTCTTTGGCTAGTGCTTCGCCGTAGTGGGAGTAAAACTCGTGGAATCCCCGGGCAAATTCGGCGGGGAACAGGGACTTATGGCAGAAGTTTTCGAGAGCCGGATCGCTGTAAAACGGGATTTTTCCGTCGAGCATTCCGGCCAGATCGAGTTCATAATCGTTTTTGCCGATGGAGTTGGATACGGCCTCGGCGGCCTTGGCGAGGATAAAGGTATACAAAGAGATGATCTCCTCGGCGGAGAGTTCGGTACGCTGTTCTCGCTGGAGATGGATTTTAATCTGTTTCAGTATAGCGATGAACAGATCTTTTTCGAGGTCGGCGAGTTTTTCGATTACGGTGAGCGGTCCGTCAAGATAGCCATATTCTCTGGCGGTATGAATAACGCTTAAAGCGACGAGCTGGGAATAATTTTCCATAATTTACAACTCCAGAGTTCCCTGAGTTACGTTATTGAATACGGTGCTCCATTCCACGGGTTTAACGCCGTGCTGCTGAAGGAAGCGGTTGCATTGAGAGAATGGTCTGCTGCCGAAGAAGCCGCGATATGCAGACAGTGGAGAAGGATGAGCGGCCTTGAGCACCAGATTATTCTCCTTGGTTATCAAATACTCTTTTTCCTGAGCCGGCTTGCCCCAGAGGATAAAGACCTTGGGCTGCGGCATCATCGCGGCGGTGCGGATAACCGCATCGGTAAAGACTTCCCATCCTTTATTGTGGTGGGACATGGGCTGATGAGCGCGCACGCTGAGTGCGGTGTTGAGCAGAAGCACGCCCTGCTCTGCCCAGCTGGACAAACATCCAGATACGGGGGTATTATCTATCTGCAAATCGTCGGCCAGTTCCCGGTAAATATTTTTGAGGGACGGCGGAATCCTGATACCCGGCGGGACGGAAAATGCGAGACCGTGAGCCTGTCCGTCGTCGTGATAAGGATCCTGTCCCAGGATGACCGCCCGGATTTCTTCCGGCGGAGTCATCTGGAGTGCGGCGAAGCGTCTCTCTTCGCCGGGAAAAATCTTATATCCGGCGTCGGACTCTGCTGCCAGAAATGCGTCGATTTTCTCGGGCAGAGAATCGGGCATGTTCGGCAGCAGCAGGTTGCGCCATGCAGCGGGTATATCCCGTCTTACGGTCATAAGTTGAGCATACCTCCGGCGAGGATAATCTGAACATCTTCGGGGTTGGTCGGTCCTTTAAGGCGGATATCCGCCTTGGGTTTGCCGTCGGCGCCGATAATGGAAGCGTTGATGCCGTTCATGCTTGAGAGCTGTTCGCGGCACTCATCGATTCTTATGGTATCGCCCTCGCTGATCAGATCATAGTCGGCGGGGTTGTCGAATTCGAGCGGCATAATGCCGAAGTTGACCAGATTTGCGCGGTGGATGCGTTCAATAGCCACGGCGATAACAGCCTTGATGCCGAGGAACATGGGGCATATAGCCGCGTGTTCGCGGCTGGATCCCTGACCATAGCTTTCGCGTCCGACAATAATTCCGTGTCTGCCGGCGTCGCGCACTGCGGCGGCACGTTCGGCGAAAGAGGGTTTACCCGGTTCAGTAAAGCACTCGAAGACCACCTTGGCATAGGCCGGGATATTGCTGCGCAGTTTGAGGTGGATTCCGGCGGGGCTGATATGGTCGGTGGTAATTTTGTCGCCGACTTTGATAATGACACTTCCGTCGATAGTATCCGGCAGCGGCTGGTTCAGCGGCGGCTGACCGATAGTCTCTTTGCGGATAATCTCCACATTTTCGCCGTTTTCGGGCGGATTCTGAATCATATTATCGTTGATGAGGAAGGAATCCGGGTCGCTGATCTGCGGATATTCGATATCGAGGGTACGCGGATCGCAGAATTCGCCTTTAAGGGCGGTAGCGACGGCGGTTTCCGGGCTGACCAGATAAGCCTGATCGCCCTTGGTACCGGTTCTTCCGGCGAAGTTGCGGTTGAAAGTGCGCACGGAGATGGTGCCGTTTGCGGGGCTCTGTCCCTGTCCGATACATGCGCCGCATCCGGTTTCGAGGATACGGGCGCCGGCGGCGATCATATCTGCGAGCATACCGTTACGGGCGATCATTTCGAGCACCTGCCGGCTTCCCGGGGCGATAGCCAGGGTGACATCGGGAGAAACCTTGCGTCCTTTAAGTACGCTGGCGACCATGGCGAGATCACGGAACGAGCTGTTGGTGCATGAGCCTATGATGACCTGTCCGACCCTGGTACCGGCGAGTTCGGCAATAGTTTTGATATTGTCTGGGCTGGATGGACATGCGGCGAGCGGCTGAATTTTATCGAGATCGATTTCGATAATGCGGTCATATTCAGCGTCTGGATCGGCGGTCATGGGGACAAAGTCCGCGCCTCTTCCCTGAGCGGTAAGGAACTGCTTTGTCCGTTCGTCGGATGGGAAGATGGAAGTAGTAACGCCGAGTTCAGCGCCCATATTGGTAATGGTTGCGCGCTGCGGTACGGAGAGCTGGAGAACGCCGTCGCCGAAATATTCGACCATGGTTCCGACGTTGCCTTTGGTGGTAAGAATGCTGAGGAGGTGAAGGATAACGTCCTTGGCGGCGCACCACGGATTGAGTTTGCCGGAGAGTTTAACGCCTATAACCTTGGGATATATCATGCGGAAAGGTTTACCAGCCATAGCGCGTGCTACGTCGAGTCCGCCTGCGCCGATAGCCATCATGCCGATGCCGCCGCCGGTTGGGGTATGAGAATCAGATCCGAGCAGGGTTTTACCCGGTACGCCGAATCTTTCGAGGTGAACCTGGTGACATATACCGTTGCCGGGCGGGGAGAACTTTACGCCTTTAGCGGCAGCGACGCTCTGAAGATAGAGGTGGTCGTTGCGGTTTTCGGGGCCGTTCTGCATCATATTGTGGTCAACGTAGGAGATAGAGAGTTCGGTCGCGACCTTTTTCTGGCGCATGGCTTCTAGTTCGAGATACGCCATTGTACCTGTAGCGTCCTGAGTAAGAGTCTGATCGATTTTAATAGCGACAACCGCGCCCTGCTGTTTAGCTCCGTCCACATAGTGGCGGTCGATAATCTTCTGCACCAAAGTTCCTTTAGCCATCGAAAAACCTCGCATAAAGTTAAGAGTATTGCATAGTTGAAAAAATAATTGAATAATATACTCTCTTATGGGGGATATTTCAACGTTGTACGGAATTAAAATTCGTCGTTGGCGGGGACATAGATATCTTCGAGTTTATCCGGATCGTGCCGCCACTCGCGTATAGCAGTAATTTTTGAGTGAACGCACATAGCGGAGCTGATTTCGCATCTGCCGTTCTGTCGCACGCCGCCACATGGGCCGTTGGCGAGTTTTTTGGGACATTTCTCGGTGCATATAAATGCGGTATCGTGCAATCGGCACTGTCCGCAAGCGGAACATCCGGCGAGTATTTTCTTAAGGATCCGGCGGCCGGACGGCCGTTGTCCGTCGCAGTGTTTAAATAGCATGGATTTGATGAAGTACAACAATCTGTCCTGCATTTTGACGTTGGAAAAGAGTCCGTTGCGGCAGAATCTTACTGTCGGGTCGAAATATTGTCTGGAGAGCAACCCTTCGAACATCATAAAGCTGTTGGGAGTGGGAGCCATTTCTGCTTTTGCCTGATAAGCGCAATACTCTTCTACCCATTGATCGAAGGAAGAGAACTCTCTTAGAGCCGCCTTAATGCGCATAGCGGTGAGGCGTATTTTATCCGGGGTATCTACTCCTGAAATCTGTATTCCGCTGAATCCCAGGAATTTGCATCCAGCTGCCTGCAATTCGAGTCTGCGCCATTGAGCGGCCTCGAACTGTTTAGCTGAGAAGGCGAGTTCATTATGCAGGATGGCCTCGAAATCCGGAGATACGGTAATTCCGGGGAAAGCGCCATTGCGGATCTGTTCGAGTGATCTTGGAGTAAGGAGCATAAGTCGTGCGATGACGGGGAAATCGAGGTTGCGGTACTCCATATACCATTTAAGCGCCTGTAATTTGCGCATATCCCATCCGGCCTGGGTAACTACGAATCCTGAACCGGTCTTCAATTTTTTTATGAGCTTGAAGAACTGGGCGAACTGGGTATCGGCGCGATACTTGTATGGATTGACCACTGCGCCCGGAGATGCGTCCGGATAATTTTCTTTAATCCACTTTATGGTTCTGACGTCTTCGGTAAAAACATTTCTGGTCATATTGTTGTGGAAATCTCCGGAGACTGGCACGAGGTTTCTTATTCCGGCATTGCGGCATAGCTGAATCAGTTCGACCATGCGTTCGAATGTGGTTTCGCGTCCGCTCAGGTAAATCAGATGTGCGTTGCGTCTTTCCGGCGGCAGTGCGCCGGCATATTCAGCGGCTCGGTGGGAGTGTGAGAAGTTGTACTGATCGGTGATAGCCAGTCCGGTTGGCATAATTTCGCTGGCCCGCTGAACGGCCTGATCGAGGAGTACCAATCTTCTTCCCGCCTCTTCGGGGGCGACGTCAGCGCCGGGGGAATCGTGTTCGATAAGGAGGGTAAATATTCCCTTGTCGAGATTATTCTTAAAGGTATTTTCGCCGGGAGCAAAGGTCATCTCCAGCTGTCCGGAATTAGGTGTCATGAGTTTTCCTTTCCGGAGGTTTTGCTGCCGGAATCGGCGATAAAGAATACAGCGCACAGGATATTTACTCCGATGATCAAAGCGGAGTAAAGGATAGGAATAACGGCGATATTATCCGGCAGGTTGTCTGCGCGCAGGAGTCCGAGCAGTACAGCGTCGCGCAGTCCGATACCGGATAGAGATAGCGGGATAAGCCCGGCGATATTTCCGATGGATACGGCGGTAAAAATTCCGATTAAAGAGATCTGGCTGATATTGAGTCCGTAAATAAGGAACAGTACCGCGAGTACGGTCATTCCGTGAACCATAAATACGCTGACGATGGTTAAGTAAGATAGCTGCCGCCAGTTTTTGGCATAGAGGTCGATTGCGTCAGTGAGTCGCTGAACCATGCCGTGGCTTTGGGAATCCCCCCAGGCGAAGAGTCTTCTTACGATGGCGAGTTTAGTAAGCTGGCGGTGGAAAAAGAGCGCCATCATAGCGGCGTTACCGGCGATGCACAGCAGCAGGATAGCGATAATCCCGGCGATTTTGACCGTATTGCTGAGTTCGGTACCGGCGATTTCGATATTCATCAGCTGCGGAATTGATAGCAGTACAAGAACTATGGTCATACCGAAGAGAGCCACCATACCGATTGCGCGGTCCATAAGGATAGTGAGTATTCCCTCCGCCTTGGCGCCCGGTGGCTGCCGTTTAGCGGTAATAGCGAGTCTTGCCACGTCGCCTCCGATAGCGCCGCCGGGGATAACGAGGGACCAGAAATAGCTCTGCATGGTTACGACAAAGGCCTCGTTTACAGAGAGTTTTACTCCGATCATCTGAGCTAATCTGTACCATCTCCATGAGCAGAAGAACATATGTGTAACGTATGCGATAAAAGCCGGGATAAACCAGTAGTAGTTAAACTCCCTTATTCCGTTGCGGAAATCCTGGTAATTGTACTTGATAAGCAGGGCTACGATAACAGCAGCGACGGCGATTTTGATAAAGAGAACGAGAGTTTTTTTAAGAGGAGAGTCTTTTTCTGTATTTTGCGGTGTAGTTACTTGCGGCTCTTGTGCTTGTGATTTTTGACCGCCGGAATTGCGGCTGCCGTTGTATCCGAACATAATAACAAAGACTCCATTGTGTTTAGCGAACAATGGCATATAATTTAATTCAAACCGGAGGAATATTCAACTGCAGAAAGGATAAAATTATTCAGAAAGATAGGCCATTATAATCAAAGCGGCGAAAAGGATAAAGAAGAGAATGGAAAGGCATACGCTTTTTCTCTTGAATCCGAACCAGAGTGTGGAAGAACTCTGGCTGTTATGCCTGCTGCGGTGTCTTCTATGGTGGTGATGAGACCCGCTGCTGTGGGAAGTTGCCATTTTATTTTTCTCCGGTTATTATTAGTTTAAGATTAAGAGTAATATAAATCCCGGATTAAAAAATACAAATATTAAAGATAGTCAAACCTCCCGATATTGATAAAAAAACGCAAATTCGATAAAAAAGGGGGGTTGTTTTCGGATTAAAAATGTTTTATAATAGAAATTATGGATAAATTATCAGTATACTGATAACCGGAAATGGAGTGTGAGATGAGGAAAATAGTATTCCGTTGGTGGATATCACGGATAATGTCGGAACTCATAGCGATGATAGTCGGTACTTTTACCGGGGTATTGTGCTATGGATTTATCATTGGTTCGATAGTGCTGATGATTTACATGTCGGCAGGCGGATTATTTGGGATTTTGCTAATCATACTGCTGTTGATATCGTTATTGTTTTTTCTGCTGCACAGTATTATCTTTGCGGCAAACCGGGACAAATCGCTGCCGACTCCGGCCTTTGGTTTCCGTGATTTAAAAGTACCGTTTCCGGTCAAGCTGTTCTGTTTTCAGGCGTTTGGCCTGGATCTGGCGCTGGTGAGTTTAGTGAATATCATCCGGCTGTTGTGTACGGATTATGTCGGGCGCAGCGGCTATGTAGAATATGTGCTGCGCCACGGCAAGACGGACTTGTCGGAGATCGGGGTGGAGACGGTGCAGGACTACAAGCATAAGATAGAGCCACTGGTATTTCTGGAATGCCTCCAGCCGCTCTTATTTGAAGATCCTCCGGCGGTAGTGGTATCGCAAGTATTTGTCGAGCATCTGGAGTCGAACGGTTACGGAACGGTTGCGTCGGAATAGGTTATTGTGTGTTTTTTACATTTTTTTGTTTTATATAAAGTTGAAAAAAGTGTAAAATCCGTTAAAGTATATGAAATTATATTTAATGGAATAATTTCATAACATACGGAAAAATGACTGCATCGGGGCGCACTCTTTTAAAGATCAGCAATCTGGAAAAATCCTACAACCGGAATCGTGTGCTGACGGACATCACCTTTGAGTTGAACAGCGGGGAGATAGTCGGCATAATCGGAGAGAACGGTGCGGGCAAATCGACGCTGGTCAAGTGCATACTTAATCTGGTGAAGCCGGACTCCGGGAGAGTTGAGAATTTCGGCAACCGGATATCCGCGATCCATCAGGAGTTCAATCTGGCGCTGGATTTGAGTGTAGCGGAGAATATTTTTCTCGGGAACGAGCCGTCAAAGCTGGGTTTTCTGCGCCGCAAAGATATGCGTGAACGTGCACTGCACGAATTTGCGCGGTTAAAGGTTGAGATTTCGCCGGACGCTCTGGTCCGTGATCTTCCGGTATCGGAGAAACAGATGGTGGAGATCGCCAAAGCGATGGCGGCGGATGCAAACATCATAATAATGGATGAACCCAGTACGCTGTTGAATCATGAAGAGACGGAGCGCCTTTTCGGTATTATGCGTGAACTTCGTGCGGCGGGAAAATCGGTGATATACATTTCGCACAAGCTGGCGGAGGTGAATGAGATCTGCGACCGTGTGGTAATTCTGCGTGACGGCGTGCTGGTTTACGATGGCAAATCGGGGGAACTGGATCCGCTGGAGATGGTGCGCCGGATGGTGGGCCGGGAATTGACGCGGATGTTTCCGGAAAAGCGTCCGCTGCCGGACATGAGCAAGAGTCCGGTATTGAAGGTGGATAATCTCGGTTCGGGCAAACTGCTTAAGAACATCTCATTTGAGCTGCGCGGGGGTGAAGTTCTCGGACTGGCCGGTCTTGGGGGGAGCGGCCGCAGCGAACTGGCGGAGACGCTGTGCGGCTTGCGCCGTATGGATACCGGCACGGTGGAGCTGAATGGAAAGCGGGTAAGATTCCGCAATGTGCGTCAGGCATTGGATGCGGGGGTGAGCTACCTGCCGGAGGATCGGCAGAATGCAGGGATACTCACCGACTTTTCGCTGGCGGAGAACATAGTATTGAGTTCACTGAAACGTTATTGCCGTTTTGGCTGGATCCGCTGGGGTCTGGTTCGTGAAAAAGCGGCGGAATATATCCGTGAATTCCGGATCAAAAGTGAGAGTCAGGATACGTTGCTGCGCTATCTTTCCGGCGGCAATCAGCAGAAAGCGGCACTGGCGAAGGGGCTGGATGTCAATCCGGGGGTATTTATCTTTGACGAACCTACGCGCGGGGTGGATGTCGCCGCCCGGCGGGACATATATGAATTTATCAATCATCTGGCAGAGTCCGGAGTGGCGTGCCTGATGATCTGTTCGGATCTTGAGGAGCTTCTTGGCATGTGCCGCCGTGTGCTGGTTATGCACAATGGTGAGATAGCCGGTGAGCTTTGTGGGGAGTCGCTCACGGAAGAGGAGATCATGTATCTGGCGACTGGAGTAAAGAGGGAAAAGGAATGAAGAAATCATTAGGGCCTTATATTGCGTTGGCGGTATTGTTTGCGGTGTGCTGTATATCGAGTGACTACTTCCGCAATCCGCAGAATCTGATGAACATTTCGCGACAGGTCTCCTACAGCGGCATAATTGCGCTGGGGATGACGCTGGTGATTGCTGCCGGGGGTATAGATCTCTCGGTCGGGTCATTGTTTGCATTGTCCGGGGTGGTGGCGCTGCAACTGATGAACGGGGTTGAGTGCAGTCCGCTTACGGGTCTGCTGCTGGCGGTGCTGGCGGCGGGGGCAACGGGTTATATAGGTGGAGCGTTGAACGGCACATTGGTCTCGGTATGGAAGATACCGCCATTTATAGTAACGTTGGGAACGATGTCGATATTCCGTTCGCTGTCGCTGTATTTAGCGGATGCCGGACTGGTAACGGCAGGCAATCCGTTATTCCGCAATCTTGGCGGCTGGGTGCCGTTCTGGGTAATGGCGGCTTCGGCGGTAATTCTGGCGCTGGTGCTGGTGGAGACGCCGTTTGGCCGTCATGTCTGTGCGGTGGGGTCGAATGAGCGTGTTGCGCGCTATGCCGGAATCCGCACCGGGGTGGTAAAGTTCCACACCTATGGTATAATCGGGCTGCTGACGGGGTTGAGTGCGATAATGTTTGCCGGGCGTCTGGACTCGATCAGTTCCACAGGTGCGGGTTTATCGTATGAACTTGATGCGATAGCGGCGGTGATAATTGGTGGTACAAGCATGTCTGGCGGCAAAGCGTCGGTCTGGGGGACATTGGCGGGGATATTCATTCTCGGCATCATCTCGAATGCGCTTGACTTATGGGGTATTTCGGCCAATTTACAGGGGATAGTAAAAGGCACGGTAATCATAATTGCGGTGCTGTTTCAATATAAAAACAGGAAGGAAGCGTGAGATATGAAGAACTGGTTGATGCTGATTTCGGCGGGTTTGCTGCTGCTGACAGGGTGTGGAGAGTCCGGAGCGGATAAGTTAAAGATAGGGGTATCGGTTCCGGCGGCGACCCATGGCTGGACAGGGGGTATAGTCTGGTGTGCGGAGCAGGCGAAGAAGGAGATTGAGGCGGCCAATCCGAATGTGGAAGTGATTGTAACGCTGGGTGAGACGACCTCGGCACAGGCGGACCGTATTGAGAATCTTCTGGCGCGTCAGGTGGATGCGCTGGTAGTGCTGTGCCAGGAGCCAGGACCGCTTACGCCGGTATGCGAACAGGCGAAGAAAGCCGGTACTTATGTAGTAATAGTTTCGAATCCGTTGAGCAACCGTGTCGAGGATCTGTTTGTCAATGGGGACAACCGCAGTCTTGGTGCGGCGGCGGCAGAAGCGATGGGTCAGCTGCTGGGTGGCAAGGGAGATATCCTGGTAATGGAAGGGATTCCCTGTCCGATCAACACCGACCGTGTGGAAGCATTCCGCGAGGTACTGGCGGAAAAGTATCCGGAGATCAAGATTCTTGAATCACAGCCGGCGTGGTGGAATACGGAAAAGGGCATGAGTCTGATGGAGAACTACCTGCAAAAGTATCCGGAGATCGACGGAGTCTGGGCGGGTGATGACGATGTCTTGATAGGTGCCTTGAAAGCGTACGAAGAGTCCGGCCGCAGTGATATAAAAGCGATGGTTGGCGGCGGCGGCAGTAAAACGATCATCAAGAAGGTGCTGGACAACGACCCGGTGGTGCGGGCCACCGTCACCTACTCGCCGGAGATGATCAGTGTAGGGATAGAAAAGGCGCTGGAAGGTCTGCGTAACGGCGGCAAGCCGGTGAATGGCGAGAAAGAGCTGCTGATTCCGTCGGAAATCATTCTGAACAGCAATGCGGCGGAATACTACAACGCAGAATCGGTCTATTGATAAATTGAAAAAACCGATGCCGTCCGGAAAATCCGGGCGGCGTTTTTTTATGATTGTTTAAGGGTGATAAGGACAATTTCCGCGGGGAAACCGATCCGGATGGGGAACCCGTTCCAGATGCCGGTACCGTTGGAGAGGCAAAGGGTCATATTGCCCACCTGATATATTCCGGAAGAGAATCCGCGGTTAAACCTTGCCACGATTTTATCGAATCCGACAATCATGCCGCCGTGGGTATGTCCGGATATCTGCAAATCAACGTTTTTCTGAGCCGCCTCGTAAGCGAGTTCGGGGCGATGAGCAAGCAGGATAATGAAGTTATCTTCCGGGGTGTTTGCGAGAGCGGCGTCGAAATTAACTCCCTCCATGCCGCGATGTACGGCCGCTTTGTCGGCGACTCCGGCGATAGATAGTTTCAGTTCCGGAAAATCAGTATTGGTATTGTCGAGCATTTTAACTCCGATGGAGTTGAGATAATTTTTCCATTCCTGGTAACCGGAATAGTATTCATGATTGCCGGAAACGCCGAATACGCCATATTTTGCTTTAAGGTTGGCGAGTGGAGCGATATCGTCCTTATACAGATCGATACTGCCGTCGACGAAATCTCCGGCCACCGTTATCATATCCGGATTGAGCTGATTGCAGATATCCACCCACTTTTGAATTTTCTCTTTACCGGTCATTCTATCGACATGGAGGTCGGCCATAACGGCAACAGTAAAGTTATCGAGTTCCGGGGGCAGATTGGGGAAAACCAGTTCCACGCGATTAATTCTCGGAGTGGCAGTTCCGCCAGCCACGCCGACAGCGGCGATAACCGCGGCGACAATCAGGAGTACCAGATTGCAGATATTCTGTTTCCGGCGCATCCGTTTAAAATCATATTTGTGCCGGATAAGGGCGATAATGCTGATGATGATCCAGATAATGTCGGCGACAATAAGGAGGCAGAAAAAGCACATTAAAGCGGCGAACATCCATCCGGAGATGAGGATGATCCATCCCGGCACTTCGGGTGCGAAGAAAGCTCCGCCGAGCCATCTTAAGATATAGAATTTCATGGAAACGGCCACGGCGGCTGCGGCGAGAACGACTTTCCAGTACCATTTTACGTTGAGTAACAATACAGCGGCGCTCAGAGCGACATAGGCGCCCAGTACAATACTGAAGCTCATAATAAGTTATACTCCTTTACCGGTATAAAATTGATTCTTTCTCCGATCCAGCACATCAGGATATCGGTAACATAGAGAATTTCCTGCTCGACAGCGCCCTTCCCTCGGGGATGCGGTGCCATTTACGCAGACAGTGCCGGCAGCAGCATGCGGTAGCGTGCTGAGCGACGAAGCACGGGTGTCCGTTCCACGGCGTCTGTTTACCGTCGTTTTCCGGGTAAGCCGGAGCGAGTCTCTGGCGTACAAACTTCATACAGTGCTGGCGGATCACCTCTTCGCCTCTATCGCGGCAATAGTTGACCATAGCCTGATTCAATTCAAATCTGCTTCTGAATTTGGATTCAGCCAGGCGTTTTTTTAGTCTGGTCCAGTTTTCACTCTCTTTCAGCAAACTTCAAAACTCCGAAATACTCCGGCATATGGAAGGTATATCCGTTGGTATCCCACGACTGAACCGAGCCGGTATTATTATTGATATAGAAGAAGTTGCCCATCCATACCACGCCCGGAGCCGGCGGCTGGGGGGTGGAGAACTGGATTTTCTGAGCGGGCACGCGCATTTCGGCGCACCATCCGTCCGCAGTATCTTTAACGGCGAGCTGCCAGTCGCCGTCCCAGGCGTAACTGCCGTTATCGGCGTCTTCGTCAAAGGTATTGCCGGCGCGGTCGAAGGCGAGATGAGCGTAAGAACCGGAGTAGTCGGCGTCGGTACCGGGCTGGAAATCGTCAGTAGTCTGGAGCATAACCTCCAACGCTTCCGGATTAAGGAACACCGGGCTGTCGTGCGGCATATCGGGGATATCATTTTTCTGTTCACTTGGAATAGAGAAAGCCAAATAAGCTGCGTCATTTTCCCGGTAAGTGATGCGTACTTTAACATATTTTCCATTGCAGTTGCCGCTGCGGTCGGCGAGCATAAATTCGGTTGCGCCCGACCATTCGTCCTCATTGAGATTGCCGTCTACGGTAATGTTGTTGAGAGCCGGATACACAATTATCTCTTTGGGTTGATATTGAGCAAAAGCTTTCAACCCGTTGACAGCGATTTCCAACTGTTTATCCGGCAGCGGCTTACCGGAAGCGTCCTTAGCCGCCTTGAATTGGCTGAAAGCCTCTTCGAGGGCGTTGATTTTTCCGGCGATATTATTACGCCGGTTGAGCCGCCGTTCCATATCGGCGTCGAGCAGAGCTTTTCTGAGCTGATTTACCGGCTGGACAGCCTCTTTGCCGAATACGATTTCGAGTGCTCTGGAGTATGAAGCATCGGCGTTGTATGCGTCCGGATTCCAGAGATAATCGCATGCATTGATAAAATACACCGTCTCCCACGGACGTGATCCGCACCCCAGTCCGAGGAGGAATGCTATACCGTCATCATCTTTTTCCATGCCGGGATAATATGAAGTCTCCCATTTTACGAGAGGGGTATATATTCCATTGCTGTTATCGAAGATGAAAGCCTTGTGGTTGCCAAGCAACCGTGTAATTCTCATTTTCTGTTCTTTTGCCACATAAGGTTTTCCCGGGCCCGGGGTCCATCCGGTCCAGATCCACGCGACCTCGTCCGGAGCGGTTTTTGCCCAATCGGTAACATACTTATCGACGCTTGGGGTCCCGATGCCGTGATCGAGGGAATATGGAGCTGCCACCATTGCCAGGTGAATATCCGGGAACTCGGGTTTCAGAGCGTCATATATGCGTTTCATCAGGTAGCCGTGAGCTTCTCCGGCAGAGGCAAACTTCTGCTGTTCTTCGGTGGAGTACAGTTTATATCCGTCAACGCCGCGTGGAGTTGAATCATCTGCGGCGATCATAAAATATGTTGCGCCGTGCTCGGCCATTTTGCGGCAGCATTCGATAAAGTTATCGATCTCCTGTTCGTTGGAGAGATTCATTTTTGGTTTACCCGGCGGGGTGGAGTAGATATGCAGCTGAGCCATAAAGGTCATGATATCCCGGTCGTGAAACTGTTTCATAATATCGAGCTGCGGCTGTACTTTTTCCCACCATTGTGGATTGCGCCATTCAGCGTTGGTCAATCCGGCGATACCAGCGACCTTGTTTTCGGCGTAGAACTGGATATATTCGGAATTGAAATTGGCAAAAAAGTCGCAAATAAATCGGTTGGTCCACACGGGGAAGTCGTTGATATCGGCGATGAGCTGAACCGCTTTGCCATCTTCGATAGAGAAGAGCTGTTTCAGCGTAGCAAATCCATAGATAACACCTCTGTTATCCGCGCCGGCGATTACGATACTGACTCTTTCCGGGGTAAATTCGGTGCATCTCAAAGCGTATCCCTGCGGAGGCAGTTCAAGCTCCGGCACCAGATTCCGGATATCTGGTGAGCTGATCAAGCCAGCGGTAATAGAGAGTAGAGGTGCGTCGTCAATGCTGGAAGAGACTCCGTCGATAGCCTGTTTATATATCTGCGGTCCGAAAGAGTCTCCGGAGTAATTGACAACCACCTTTGCCGGATCGACGTTAAACTTGCGATATGACGAGAGCACTTTTTGCGGTGTTGGATAGATTTTACCGGTAAAACATTCTCCGGCAACCGCGCCGGTTGAGACAACTAATCCGGTTAATACAGCAATAAGACAAAGGAGTTTCATAGGTGTTATACTTTCCAGAATACTAAAGATTAAAAATTATTGTACTAATTTAGTCTGCAGGGGACTAAAAATCAACCTGGAGTTCAATTATATTTTAATATTTCAGCATGATAGTTAAAAAATGATACAATATTAAAATTTTTGCGCAAAAGCGGTTTGACAATCGCTGAAAAAAGCGTTATACTTCTGCATGGCTGACGACGGATAACAAGTCCGGTCTATTTTGAAAGGAAAGGATTTATGAGCCCACAGGCAAAGGAAAAGAGGGAAAAAGCGTTACTCTTCAAAAGATTCGCAGTTGGTTATTTCTTCTATGGAGAGCGGCCGGTACGGGATGTAGTTGAAGGGTATAGTGATTATATTTCGGAGATTTACTTTCCCTGGCCCGGACTTTTATCCGCGCGTCAACTGCCCGGCCGTGATATTGCTGCGATGCGCAGTCAGTTGATACGTGATCTTGAATATTTCCGGTCGTGCGGGATTGGACTTGATCTGCTGTTCAACGCCACCTGTTATGGAGAGAGTTCATGCAGTGACGAGCAGGTAAACGGGATTTACGGGGCATTGCGTGAACTTGAGGTGCGTGGAATTCTGCCTGAAGTGGTTACGACTACGTCGCCTTTTATAGCAAAGATCATCCGTGACAAATATCCGCATATTGAGTTGCGTGCGTCGGTGAATATGCGTCTGGCGTCGACGCTGGCGATGGAATATCTGAGTGATTATTTTGACTCTTATTATATCTGCCGGGACATTCAGCGTGATCTTGGGACATTAAAGCGTTTTTCGGAATGGAGTCGGGAGCATGGGAAAAAGCTGTGTATGCTGGCGAACAGCGGCTGTCTCAGGAACTGTCCGTGGCAGACGTTTCATGAAACTTTGCTTGCGCATGATTTTCCCCGGGCCTGCCGTGGCTGTTTAAAAGCGGATGTGCCGCCGGTATTGTGTGTAAAGATGTACCGGGAGCGTCGTTTCGGTGAATTTCTGCGTGCGACGTGGATACGTCCGGAAGATCTGCACTTATACGCGCCGTATGTAGAGACGATCAAACTTTCCACGCGGGATGCCAAGTCGCCGTGGACGATACTCAAAGCCTATACGGAACAGAGTTATTCCGGCAATGTATTTGACTTCATCGATCCGGGATTCTCCCAGATGTCGCGTGAATATTGGCTGGACAATTCAGCATTTCCGCCGGACTGGGCGGAGTCTGGGACAGCCGGATTATGTGCGGGCAATTGTACGCACTGTGGCAAATGTGAACAGGTGCTGGAAAAGGTATTGAAACATACCACGCCGTCCTTTTCCGTATCCGGCGGCACAATAACGGTTGGCGGCAGATAAAAAAAGCCCGCCTTACGGTTTAATCCGTTCAGCGGGCATTGAGCCGGTTAAATTCTCAACCTACTCCAGGTCTTCCGGGTATACCCAGTTCCCCTCTTCGTCCTGAACCATGCCGAGGAAGTCGAGTCCCTCTTCATCGTCTTCGAAATCATCATCATCTTCGAAGTCGTCGTCAGAGTCATCATAATCGTCGAACTCGTCGTCGAACTCATCCTCCATCAGCATTTCGTCATAGAGCTCGTCGTCCTCATTGAAAATATCGTCATCGAACTCATCAAATTTAGCCATATTCACCTCCTGTCTGGGCTTGCCGGTCGGTAAAAACTCTTCCGTCAAGCGCTTGCTCCTTTTTTTACCGGAGCAATGGTTAATAATAAAAGCGGTTTTTTTAAGATAACCGCGAACAAACTGTAAATAGAATTATTTTGCGCGCAGTTTAGCGGCGCATTTTCTACCCTCCTCGATAATCTGCTTTTCGCCCGGGACAACGCGGTGTTTCATAATAATTCTGCCGTTGCATATAACGGAATCCACCACGCTGGAATCGGCGGAATATACCATACCGGGGATAAATTCTCCTCCGGTAAGATAAGATGAATCAGTATTAATAAGAACTGCGTCGGCGAGCTTCCCCGGGGAGATTTCGCCGGAATCGATACCGAAAGCCTCGGCTCCGCCTGTAGTAGCGATATTAAAGACATAGTCAGCCGGTGCCGCAGTGGGGGAATTGTCCTCGCGTTTAGCGGCGAGAGCGGCGAACTTCATTTCGTCGAACATAGAAAGGTTGTTATTGGACGCGCACCCGTCGGTACCCAGCGCGATCCGGCATCCTGCTTTAAAAGCGTCGGCAAAGCGGAAAGCGCCGGAGTTAAGTTTCATATTGGAACATGGCATATGAACGAGGACCGCCTGAGCGTCGGCGAGCATTTCGATATCGTAGTTGCTCAAATGAACTGAATGAGCAGCGATCAAATTGCGGTTAAGGAGTCCTAAAGAAGCGAGATACTCTACAGGAGAGAGTCCGCTGTGTTCCTTTCTGCACTCCTGTACTTCGCGTGCGGTCTCAGCCAGATGAATATGGACAGGCAGTTTAAGCTCTTCCGCCAGCTCTTCGACGCGTCTCAAATTGCGTTCGGAAACGGTATATACAGCATGTGGAGCCAGAGTAAGCGTTATGCGGTCGGAGAACAGCTGTTGTTTTTTCATTTCGAGCAGTTTCTGATTACCGCGGACGTTACGTTCAGCGATGTTACCGTTTTCATCTTCCAGGAAGAGCAACCCTACGGCGGCGCGCACTCCCATCTCCTCGGCGGCGCGTATTGTCTCCTCCTGGAACCAGTACATATCGTTAAAAAACACGGTACCGGACTTGATCATTTCGAGTATAGCGAGTTTTGAGCCGCAGTAAACGTCGTATGGAGTAAGTTTAGCTTCAGCTGGCCATATATAGTTATTAAGCCAGTCAAAGAGTTCGATATCATCGGCGAACCCGCGGAACAGCGTCATAGCCGCATGGGTATGAGCGTTAAAAAACGGTGGTACAATAGTCATGCCGCATGCGTCGAACAGCTCGCACTGCTCCTGGGATGGAGTTATATGCGGAGCAAAGGTTTTAAACCTTCCGTTTTCGATAAGTATATCGGTTGTGGCGCCGTTAAGTTTGGCGTTTTTAATAATCAACTGTTCCATATTTTCACATCAGCTCCATTGCCTTGAGCTCATCTCTGATTTCGCCATATTGCGCGGATATGGCGAGAATACCGTTTTCCATATCCTCAGGCGGCATGATAATTCCTTTGCGTCCAATATTTTGCAAAAGCCATGCCGCGCCTGAGTTATCCAAAGCCATAGTGGCCTCAATATAACGCATACGTGTAGGTTCGTCAAGCAAAAAATTCAAAGGTTTTTTGTTATTCATAACCCGCTGTTCCGGAACCTCCGGACCGAATTCGTCCTCCACGCCCATATTGACGATTAAAGAGCTTGAATCCAATAACTTAGCAATATTGAACCTGCCTTTCCACGCATTGGCTTTCCCGGTTACCGAGACAACGCACCATGCATTTTCTAAAGCCCGGTCGATGCTGTCCGGCGAATTCATATCCACGATCTTCACATTGACAGGCGGTATCACATCCGGGCTGTCAACCGCGATAACGTCAGCTCCTTTGGCTGAGGCGCAAACGGCGATGCCCCGTCCGACCTTGCCGCAGCCGAAGATCACGATTTTTCTGCCGTCAAAATCCCCGAACCCGGATTTCTGCATTGCGCGTACAAAACCGTCTCCGGTACCGAGGGCGGTTTCGATGAGTTTAATTCTGCCGCCGTCGGCGAAGAACACGGGGGAGCTGGAGTCGCGGTAGTGATATAGCCCTGAGCGTGTAAGTTCTACATATCCGCAATTGGATTTCACGCCGGTATAAACTCCGGCACAATCCATAACAATGTCAAAATTGCGTTCTGCATCCGGGTTTTCCTCAATCACCTCAATATCCCACGACTTGAGCAGCCGTACGATTTCCTGGTCATGCGGCACCCGGGAATTTATGCCGACAGTGAGTTGTGCACCGCCGGCGATAAGAGGCAGATATTTAGCCAGAGTATTCCGGAAAACGGGTGTAGCGTCAAAGAGTCTCCGATTCCGGAAGACTCCGGAATTACGGAACTCTTCGACCTGCCGGATGAGCGCGGGATATTCGCTTACGCGATAAAACTGCTCAAGATATCCGGCTATATTCTCTGCCTGATTCACGCTGAACTTCCTATATAACGGCCACTAAAGCGGCGTCATGCGGCGGCAGGGTAATGGAATTTTCCAGTTTACCCATGGGCTGAAGCAGCTCTTCGCACGGCCCCTGCAAGTTGTAATCGGCGAGGTTGTAAGTAATCTCGACTTCGGAGTCATTGATTAATAAAACAGCGTCCTTGCCGTTGACTTTGCCGGTAAAAGCCATAGGCCAGCGGTCGTGATACCAGTTATGAGGTCTGGCGTCTCGGAGTCTCAAGCTGGCGGCGCGTCCCAGGAGAGCGAGTCGATCCGGGGTAATTCTGCCCAGGTGGTCGCTGGTGATAGCCACGCCGGTAAGGAGAGCGCCGGCGGCGGAGATGCGGGCTTCGCCTTCGGTATAGAAAGCGTTATCGCTTCTTGCCATGATGACGTCCGGGTCGGCGCGGAACCATCTGTCGCACTTCCACCAGTTGCCTAAAGTGGTGTGCCATACTTCGCGAATTCCCATATGAGAAGGAGCTGGGTCGCAGTTAAGAGGGATATCGACGAAGAATGGGTTCATCCAGTATCTTGAAGTATCTAAAGATACGCGGCATGAATCGACGATGCCGAGAACGGCCATAAACGGAGCGCCGCATCCGAGCAGAATAGCATCTGGAACAGCTTCGCGGATAGCGTTCAATCCGCGCCGGAAAGCGGATACCGGTGTAGCGTTTTTATCCATTCTCACGCCGTCGGGGAGACAAAATCCGAGTCCGTCCATTTTAAAGTATCTGAATCCCCACTTGCGGAAAGTGGAGAATACATGTTTAATATGTTCGATAACGTCGTCGCGTGTAGCGTCGAGGCAGACCCACTCATGATCCGGAGCTGGCGACCATCCCGGCATAATCCATGGATTGCCGTTGGTATCTTTCACGAACCAATCCGGGTGTTCGCGGAATACGCGGCTGGCGGTAGATGCGAGGAGCGGCATGGTCCATATTCCTGGGATCATACCTGCATCGGATATCTGTTTACCGATAGTTTCGAGCGGGGTTGGCCATGATGGATCCTGATCGAGCCAGTCGCCCTGGAAAGCCTGATATCCGTCGTCGATCTGAACGACCTGGGCCTTGTACGGTCCGTTCTGATTATCTTTCAGTGCCTTCAAATTTTCGAGGAAATCCGCCTCGGTGACATCGGCGTAATAGTAGTACCATGTGCAGTATCCGGTAAGGTTATGAGTAGCGTCGATAGGTTTAACGTTCATGGCCTTGGCGGACATTTCGGCGTATTGAACGAGGAGTTCGCGCCAATCCGGTCCTTCGAGTACGACGACCTCTTCCGGGGTTTCATCCGGTTTAATCATGGGCTGGGTAACGGTTACGCCGAGATTGCGTCCCATGCGGTGGAGGGCGAAATAGGTCAAGCTGCGGTTGGCGGTAAGAGCGCCGACAAGGAAATATCTGTTGCGAGGTTCATCGCCGACCACGATTACGTCCTGACTGGTGTAAAGAGCGTCGAAGCCGCATGTAATGCAAAGGTTTGCACCGCGGAATGATGCATTCATATTATTGCTTGAGCGATATACAAGAACCGCGTTATGAGCCAGATTGAGCTTCAGATACTTCTGATAACACGGTTTTGGATCCATCCATACATAGTCATTCATAAATCACCTCATATTTCGGGTATTTGAGCTTCTGTAATGCGTGGTGGTAATTTACTATTAGTAGCAAAAGAGTCAAATGTCGGGAATAAAAAAAAGATAAAAAAGGCGGCTTAACCGAATGGCCAGCCGCCGTTGAGGTTATCTAATCAATTCAACGTACCTGGCGGATATGATATTGAGCTGAGGACGTTCAACGTTGTAATAATTATTGAGTTGCGGAGTAGCGAGGACGTCCATTCTGCGTCCGATGAACTGTTCCGGGAGCTGATTAAACGCGATGAACTCCATTTCGACGCCTTTTGAGTTAGCCACAACGCCTCTGGTGTGGCGTTGACCGATCAGGTAACACTTGCATACGTTGAGCTGATTGAATCTGAAGACGGGCTTCGGGTTGCCGTGTCCGAACGGAGCGAGCATCTTCATATACTCGAACATTTCGGAGTTGAGATATTCGAGTTCGGTTTCGCCGTCATACGAGATAAATTCCGCGAGGTCTTCCGGGGTAATATTTTTGCGGACCTCTTTTTCGAGTGCCTCATGAAATTCGTTGATTCTGCTGGTAAGCAATCCGACGCCTACTGCCATTGGGTGTCCGCCGTATCGTTCGAGGGCGTCGGCGGTATGGGAGAGCATTTCCACGAGGTTAAGCGATCCGACGCTGCGTCCGGAACCGTAAGCGTGATCTCCCTGAATAGTCAGGACGATAGTGGGTCGGTTGTAATCTCTTGCGAGTCTGGAAGCGACGATACCTATAACGCCCTGATGCCATCCCTGTCCTGCGACGAGGAGGGCATATTTTTCCTGGAGCTGATGAGAGGCTTCGAGTTTAGCCTTGGCCTCCTGATAAATCTCCTGTTCTTTTTCCTGTCGTATGCGGTTATAATTTTCGAGTTCCCCTGCAAAGTGGTATGCCTGGACGATATTATCCGATTCGAGGAGGCTCATTGCCACATTGGCGTCGCCTACTCTTCCGGCAGCATTGATTCTCGGAGCGAGCTTGAAAGTGATATCCGAGGGGGTCAATTCATTACGCAGTTTAGAGCTTTCGATAAGCGCTCTTACGCCCGGGCGGAACTGTTTACGGAGTATTTCGATACCGTATTTAACCATGGTGCGGTTTTCGCCCTGAAGGGGAACGATATCGGCCACGGTGCCGAGGGCGACATAATCGAGAACCTCTTCGAGCTGGGTGGTAAAACCGCCGAGATTATTTTCCCTGCCGTACTTGACGAATGCGTGAGAGAGCTTGAAAGCGGCTCCGGCGCCGGAAAGCACGTGGAGATCTTCGAGCTCGGGATAAATTTTAGCATTTATAACAGCCATAGCGTCAGGCAATTCCGCAGCGGCCTCATGGTGATCGGTAATAATAACGTCGATACCCATGGCAATAGCTTCGCTTACCGCGTCGCAGCTGGTTACGCCGCAGTCAACGGTAACGAGGACCTTGCACATGCCGTACTGGTTAAGCGCCTTGTGGAGGGATTCGGGGGTAAACCCGTATCCGTCGTCGAAGCGGTGCGGAATAAACGACTGAACGATTGCGCCGTTGCGTCTGAGAACGAGAGAGAGCAACGCGCTGGCGGTAATGCCGTCAGTATCGTAGTCGCCGTGAATAATAATAGGTTCGCGGTTCTGAATAGCCTGCCACAATCTTGCGGCGGCTTTTTTAATACCGGGAAAGCGGTAAGGATCGCTGAGAGCTGCCAAGCGAGGGTTAAGGAAGTCGCGTATCTGCTCGCCGGGGATACCTCTGGCGGCAAAATACAATGCGACAGGATGCGGGAGGCTGAACTTCCGCATCAGAGTTTCGACTTCGTTATCCAAGTTTTGACAGGCTGATTTCCATTGTGTTTCACCCATCTTTTAATCTTTCTTTAAAATTTAAACATTCATTTGATAATTTACATGAAAAATGCGATAACTCAAATTAGTTTTCTCAAATAATCAATCTTTTTTGCAAATTATTCAAAATAAATTTTATAAGTTTGTATGAATGCGGAGTGAGCTTGCAAAGAAGTTGAGTTGGTGATATATTGAATAGGTCGTTATAATGATTTCAAACCGTATAAACAAGTGGAAGGAACAGGAAAAATGCGCAGAATATCGGTACAGTTATGGTCATTACGGAAACCGATGCAGAAGGACATCCCCGGCACCTTGAAACGTCTGGCGGATATGGGCTTCAAAGCGGTGGAGCCTGCCGGTTTCGGGGAATACAGTGCTTTGGATTTCAAGAAGATGTGCAATGATCTCGGGTTGGATATTCCGTCGTCACACACGCCCTGGGCGAATGATCCGGCGACGATATCGGAAGCGATGGATATGGCGCACGCGCTGGGATTGAACTGGATGGTATGCGGTGGTGGCGTGCCGGACTTTGAGAATACCGATACGATCAAGCGTTTTGCGGATAAGATCAACGCGGTGTATGAAGTTGCGAGCCGGAATGGTTTTACCATGTTCCAGCACAATCATGCGTTTGAATTTGAGCGTATGGATGATGGCCGGTTGAAGTATGAATTTTATCATGATCTGGTACCTGAAGCTATCAAGATGGAGCTTGACACCTACTGGTGTGCGAATTTCGGGGCGGAAAATCCGGTTGATATAATAAAGAAATATTCGGACCGTATTGTTCTGGCGCACATCAAGGATGGTCTTTTTGAGCGCAATGTGCCGAATGTCGCGCTGGGCGAAGGCAAGATGGACATTCCTGCGGTGGTCAAAGCATTACCGGAAACGGTCAAAACTCTGGTTATTGAGTTTGATGAATGCGGAACGGACATATTTGAAGCGGTGCGCAAGAGCCGGAATTATCTGGTAGAACTGGGATTTGGCGAATAATATTTCCGGATTGGTTCATTTCCGCCGGAGCGTGATTGCGCTCCGGCATTTTTTTTATTATTAATGATATAAAAAAAGCCGGCCTTACCGGGCCGGCTTTCATATTCCAGCACTATATTTATTTCTCTTCGGGGAGGAAGATAATGGCGGCATATTCCGGAAGGGCGTGGAAATCTACCGCGGTAATCTGGGGGAAAGCGGAGAGTTCCTCTTTGGCATAGTTGCCGTCGAGGTAGTTGTATCTGCCGATAAGGAGAGTCCAGTCGGCGTTGCCTTCAAACTTTCCGTCATATTTGGCGAGGGATTTGAAAGGCAATGTAACGACGGTACTCCATCCGTTGTCGATGGATGCGGGATCATTGAGGGATCCGTCTACTGCGCTGGCAACGGAGAAATCGAGCTGCAATTTATCATTTCCGGGAGCGTCCTTGCGCCGTCCGGTAAATTCGTAAGCGGTTTTATGTTCTTTCGGGGTGGAATATATCTCCCAGTAGTAATCGGCGAAATCGGGTTTGATAAATACTTCGACCACATCGCCGAGAACGAAGTGCGCCTGCTGATCTTTTTCGCCGGATGCGACGATATTGTGGTCTTCGAGTTTGAAGCCTAAATAGAGGTTATCGTCGTCATAGAGCAGCTGCAAAGTAGCATCTTCAAGGGTTTTGACCGAATCGCCGTATTTGGCCATTTCTTCCTGACTTAAATCGGAATAGTAGGATTTCCACTCCATTGGGCGGGTAAGGTGATAAACCGGAGCGTTCTGCCATGCTTTATCCTTGAGTTTCGGGTCATTGGCGACGGAGTGATCCGTTTTCGCGGCATATACGGCGGTGCGGCCGTCCGGAGTAGTCTGGGGGAGTTCCGGTTTTGCCGTGGTTGAACATCCGGCGGAGAAGAGTGCGGCGGCGAGAACAGTAGCTGCGCATAAGTGAAGCATAAAAAAATCCTTTCCTTTTTTTTTCTGGTTTTGAGAGATACTAGTAGCCCGGTTTCCGGATAAATCAAATGCGGGTTTGAAAAATTTTTTTAGTGAGTTATAATATAGACCGCTGTATCTGGTAAAAAAAGTATTGAAAGGGGTATAGATATGCGTCAGATAGCGTGGGGGGATCGTCTGGTTAAAATTTTCCGTTCTGCCGGAGCCGCCGGCTGGGTTGTACGGGTATTGTATATATTTTCAGCGGTATTTTTCTTATTGAGTCTGCTGGAGTTTTACAGTGATGTCCGCACCACGGAGGTAGCCACGGCGGAGCGCCTGGAGCGTCAGTACGACTATAAGCTGGAAGAGATTGCCAAACTGGAAGAACAGGGCAAAGGTGAAGAGTGGTCGTTGAAGCTTTTGGATTCGATGAATGCGGATCTGGCGGAGATTGGCCGCGGCCGGGATGAGATGGCGAAGCTGGCGCGTCTTTCGCAGAAGAAGCTGACGGCGGAAGTTGCGGAATATTACTTACTGGTTGCGGCGCTGCTCTTTTTTGCCGGTTATTTTCTGGGGCGTGAAGTCAGGAATTCGTAACATGCTCCGGTAGCGCGGCTGATAAACTCCTCGCCTTCCCGGTTGGGCACATCGTCAACGATCACACACCAAATAAAGGGCTCATTGCCGAGATATATAACGCCGGAATCGGCCTCCAGACGGTCGATGGAACCGGGTTTATGGGCGGTGAGCACATTTTCCGGCAGATGTGCGGTAAATTTGGCTGAATGCTTCTGGTGCAACAGCTTCCACATCATCCAATCGCACATAGGCAGTTTATTATTAATGATATTCCGGAAAAGAGTTGCGAGGTCGTGCGGGGAGGTATAATTCTGGCGTCCCTGCTTCACGGCCTCCCAGTCGAGCATTTTGCGCTGGAGGGAAGTTTCGTTCATGCCGAGCTGTCTGGCGAGTGAGTTGACCTTCTCCATGGTAACGAGGTCGATAACGGCGTTGGTAGCGGTATTATCGCTGATAATGATCATCATGGTAACGAGGTCATCGAGGGTATACTCCTGAGCGCCGAGCAGTCCTAAGATACTGTCTTCGAGCTTATCATCTTCGGGGATAGAGAGAATCATATTTTCTGAAAGCGTCCCCGCTTCAATCTGACGTGCAGTTTCAGCCATAATCAGGGTTTTGATGGTGCTGGCGGAAGGTGCTTTCATATTGGAATTAACTTCAAAAATCGCCCTGCCCTCGCTGTCGGTTAAGATTGCTCCGGTGCGTCCGGGAGCGGATTGAAAAAACTCTTCCAGAATATTTTTCGGCATAAATAGTTCTCCATAAAATTTGCGGTTGTAAAAAACTACCGCTATTTTATAAAAAATCAATGGACAAAAAGGAGAACAGGGAAAAAATGATCACTAGCGGGCTGGGATATCTTGGGTTGCTGTTTTTTACAGCGGGCTTATTGAAACTGATAGAAGATAAGAGCGGCAAAGGGCTGTTGGGGAAATTTTTTGAATATGTACCTGCGGTGGTGTGTCTCTATCTGGTAACCATGGTGCTTGGTTCGTCGGGATTATGGGAAAACACACCGGAAATAGTGGCGGTATCGTCGTCGACGTCATCAGTTTTGCTGCCTGCGTTGATTTTCCTATTGCTTCTGCGCAGTGATCTGCGTAAAGTGATCAAACTTGGGCCGCGTATGATTGCGGTATTTGTAATCTGTTCATTATCGATCATGGTGAGTTTTGTATTAGGGTACCTGCTGTTCCGGGGGGTGCTTGGTGCGGCTGATTCTTGGAAGCCATTGTCGGCGTTGTGCGGCAGCTGGATTGGCGGCACAGTAAACATGGTATCGATACAGGGAGCGTTGGGGGTATCGCAGGGAGACATGGGTTATGTGCTGATGACGGACACGGTCTCCTATGCGGTGTGGCTGATATTGATGCTTCTGGTGGTGCCGTGGAGCCGGAGGTTTGACCGTTGGAGCGGAGCGGATGGTTCCGGCATGGAGAAGGTGCTGTCGAAACTGGCGGAAGAGGGTTCGGCGAAGGTTGGAGTGCCGACTTTCGGGAACATTATATTTCTTCTTGGTTTATCGGCGGCGGTATCAGCGGTATCGACAACTCTTGGAGATATAACGTCGGCGGGGCTGGCGGATTTCTGTGCTGTCAATCCGGTATTATCGTCATTAAGTTCGGGGTCGATGTGGCGTGTGGTATACGCGTCGCTTTTCGGTCTGGCGGCGGCGATGACGCCATTGGGACGGCTGGGTGGCTCGCTTGAACTGGGCAATACGATGCTCTACTTTGTGATAGCGGTTACCGGAGCCGGGGTGAATCTGGGTGAATTGAGTTTTGCTGCGATAACGGCCTATCTGCTGCTGGGATTATTCATACTGGCGGCGCACTCATTTTTCATGTGCATAGCGGCAAAGCTGTTCAAATTTGACTTCTACTCGTGCCAGACGGCCTCATTGGCGAACATTGGCGGAGTTGCTTCGGCGACGATTATTTCGAACGCCTATTCTGCGAGTCTGGTGCCGATCGGCATATTGATGGCTACATTGGGTACGATTCTCGGTACAGCCGGTGGACTGGTGGTTGCGAAGGTGCTGGAGTTGTTGCAGTAATTATTTCAGCCGGGTCAATTCGGCGAGGATGCGTCGTTTTTCCTCTTCGGAACACTCCGGTTTACGCAATTCACTCATCAGTCTGGCCCGTTGTGAAGCGATATAGATTCTTTTAAGTACGGCCATACATTCGGAGTATGCCTTTTCCATGCCGTCAGGCGGCAGCAGTTGAACGCCGCTGAGGATGCGGCTCAGTTCGGGAGAAGACTCCTCGCGGTCGAGGGCGCTCAATTGAGGAACGGCCTCATTGTATTCGCCGTTGATAGCGGCGGCGATCACGGTATTGACGGCGCGGGCGAGGATATCATCTCCGAGGATTTCGGAGGGGATATCGTCGGCCATTCTCCTGGCGTAATTTTCGCCTGAGAGCGCGATTTCGAGGAGGGTAGCCTTGGCGTGAAACAGTTCGCGGTTTCGGATCTGCGGCTGTTCTTTTTTCCCGGATTTATCTATTTTCCGGTATTGCGGCCGGTGTTGTTCGTTTTTGATCTGTTTAAAAGCGGAGAAAACGAGTTCCTCTTTAAGTTTGAGCATTTCGCTGAGTTTCTGCAAATAATTTTCGACCACGATGGGGTTGGAAATTTTGTCGATGCAGTTTAATACTTCGGTAAGGAAGCGGCTTTTTTCGTAAGGGGAATCGAGGTTGAAATTTCGCTTCAGGCTCCGTACGATAAAAGGCAGTACGTCGAGAGCGTTTGCGAGAGCCTCTTTAAGGGCTCCTGCGCCTTTAGTCCGGAATATTCCATCCGGGTCCTCTCCTTCCGGCAGGGTAAGGATTTTGACTTCAAAGTCGAGAGGAAAGAGCAGTTCGAGTGCGCGCAGAGCGGCCTTCTGTCCGGCGGAGTCGGAGTCGAATGCCAGAACGACGCGGTCGGCATATCGTCTTATCAGTTTAGCCTGTTCCGGGGTAAACGCGGTCCCTTGTGGTGCGATGCTCATATCGAGCCCGGCGCGATGCATAGCGATAACGTCGAGCTGACCTTCGCAAAGAATAGCCATATTGTGTTTAACGATGGAATTTTTTGCGAGCGGCAGGGCATAAAGTATATTGCTTTTCTTGAACACGGGAGTTTCCGGGCTGTTGACATATTTAGCTCCGGCGGTCTCTTTTTCGATGGTTCTGGCGCTGAATCCGGCCACTTTGCCCTGTTCGTTCCAGATGGGGAATACGAGGCGGTTGCGGAACCGGTCATATACTCTTCCGGACTCCTCGTTGCGGATGGCCATACCGGTTTCGAGGAGTTCGTTTTCGGAAAAGCCTGCTTTAGTTGCGAATTTTATAACCGCGTCCCACGAATCAGGAGCGGCGCCGATGCGGAATTTCTTAATGGTATCCGGGTCGAGTTTTCTGCTGTCGAGGTAAGCGCATACGGCGGGATTGGTTTTATTTTCGAGCTGCTGCTGAAAGAACCCGGCGCATTTATCGAGGAGCTGATATAATCTTGCCCGGTGTCCGGCCCGCTCTCTGGCGGCCTGCCGTTCGGCGGGTGAAGCGGCGGTATCGTTTTCGGGGATAACCACGCCGTAGCGTCCGGCGAGCATGGTAACAGCGTTGGGGAAATCGACGTGTTCAGTCTCCATAACGAACTTAAAAACATCGCCCCCTGCTCCGCACCCGAAGCAGTGGTAACGCTGACGGCTCTCATTGACGACGAACGACGGCGTTTTCTCCTGATGGAACGGACAGCACGCCTTCCAGCTGCCGTTGCCGGCCCGTTTAAGGTGAACGGATCGTCCTATAACCTCCACGATATTGGCTCTTGAGCGAACCTCTTCGATCACCTGTTCGGCAATAACTGGCATAAGAACTACCTGCGGAGGGTATTGATCCGGCCTTCGGCGAGGGTTTTAGTGCTGGCGTATTTGGGTGAATCGCCAGCCAGAGCGATAAACTCCTGATATTTGGCGATAGCGTTGCTGCGGTCGCCCATATAGTAGTCATAGAATCTGGCGAGATTAAGTGCGGCGTCGGGTGATTTCGGGGCGGTCTGATAAGCGTCGAGGAAGGCGCGCAGAGCGATATCGTTGCTGTTGCGCAAAGCGAAATATACGCCGCGCAGATTCAGAGCCTCCGGTCTGGTTTTATCGGCAGGCGGCAGCATATCGAGGTAAAGGCTGGTGGTATCGTCGTTGAGTTTACCGCCGAGTGCGGCGAGCATCATAAGTGTATTGGGGTCGGTAGGCTGGAGACGGAGAGCTACAGTAAGGCGGTCCATAGCCTGAGCTTCGCGTCCGGACTCCTTAGCGGCGAGCCATCCTGCCATATACTGGGCGGGGAACGATGCGGGGTCGAGTTCGACAGCGCGGCGTATTTCGCTGACGGCTTCCGGATATCGGTTAAGCCGGGCGAGAGCTACGGCTTTAAGGGTTATGGCGTCTACACATGCCGGCTGCTGCTCCAGCAGGGAACCGCAAATTTCGTTGACCTCATCCCAGCGGTTATTCTGAGCGGCGTCTACTGCGGCGTTGAGTTTTTCCTGCGGGGTGAGTGAATCACCGCATCCGGCAAGGATAATGGCGGCGATTCCGGCGCACAAAGTATATTTAAAAAGTCTGAACATAACAAAACCTCCGGGTTCAAAAAAGCTGTAATAAGATACAATATATCATAAGAAACATATCTATTCAATGCGGTGTTGTTTTTTCCGGAGATATTTTTCCACGGTTCTCTTTCCGGCGACGGCCGCCACATAAACGAGAGCAGCGAACAGCACAATAACCGGTCCCGGCGGCAGGTTCCACAGATAGCTTCCGGCGAGACCTCCGCCGGTAAAAATCATGCACAAAACCGCGGCTGCTGCCATCATGGTTCCCCACCGCCGCACGATGGTACCTGCGGCGGCGGCCGGCAGAGTCAGGAGCGCGATAACGAGGATGATGCCGATCAAGTTGACCATGATAACGATAGTTAATGCGGTAATAAGCAGCATCATGAAGTATATGCGGTTGGTTTTCAGTCCGCGCATTTCGGCGAATTCCGGGTCAAACGAGAATAGCATAATGGAGTGGAAAAAGGTCATGGCGGCGGCGATCACGGCGCAGTCGAGGATAAGAACGGTAATAAGATCGCTCCCGGTTACGAGCAGAATATTGCCGAAGAGATACCCTTCGAGGTCGACATATCCCGGGGTAATTCCGAGGAAGAGCAGCCCGCCTGCCATTCCGACGGCCCAAACCGCATTGATAACCGCGTCGTCGCGTTCTCTGGAGTATTTTCTGGCGGCGGCGATAATTGCGGCGGATATAACCGCGGCGGCCATTGCGCCGAGAATTGGCGTTATCCAGTTGATGCCGCATGCGTTACGCAGATAGGCAGCGAGGCCGATGCCTCCGAGGACGGAGTGGCTGATTGCGCCGGCTAAAGAAGAGAGTCTCCGGGTTACGACCCATGTTCCGACGATGCCGAAAGCGATGCTTCCTGCGATCCCCAGGAGCATGGCATAGCGCAGGAACGGCATGGGTGAAAAGAATAGCGCGTTAAAGAAGTCGTTCATAGTTATATTTTCCCCTCAATGCAGTCGCAGTCTGGCGAGTGTTCAATTTTGCGCATACCGTGATCGAAAACGTCATCCCAGTTAAAGCTGTCGCGGTTGGAGAGCTGATGGATATGGAGCTGACGGTTTACGCACAGCGCGTAGTCATAACATCCGCACACATACTGCAAGTGGTGAGATACGACCATAATGGTCATTTTTCCGCGCAGAGAGTGCAGCATTTGGTGAAAATCGCGCTGAACTTCAGCGTCTGCCCCGGCGGTTGGTTCATCGAGCAACAGCAGTTCCGGCTGGGTTACGAGGGCGCGGGCAAGGAGTACGCGCTGCCGCTGTCCGCCGGAGAGCTCGGAAAATCTGGCATTTCTGAGATTATCGATTCCCAGTTCGGCCATAATCCGGATAGCTCTTTTTTTTCCGGCCGTGGGGAGGAAGAGGGTGGCCGGCCGCCGGACCAGTCCCTGCAATACCACCTCCAAAGCACATATAGGGAAAGCGGGGTCGAGCAGCGACATCTGCGGCATATAGCCGATTTTGGGTCTGGCGGTAACCGGATCGTAGCCGAGAATAGCGACCGTTCCGGAATCCGGCGTAAGGAAACCGCAAAGCAGTTTAAGCAGGGTGGATTTCCCTCCGCCGTTGGGGCCGACAATACATACCATATCGTTTCTATTGACGGTAAAAGATATATTGTCCAGGGTTTTCACGCCCGGAGAATAGGAAAAATTGAGTTTCTGCACCTCAATTGCCGGAGCATCATCTGTTTTCATAACTCATCCTCCAGCAGAAACCCTTCTATAATAGCGTCAGCCATAACCGTGAAGTTGGCGGCTGGATCTTCGGGGAGTGGATTGAGGATAACGAGCCGGCAGTTGAGGAAATTTGCGGCGGCGTTCTGCATATCCATATTGAATTCCTCGCTGGCGTAAAGGGTCTTCACGCCATCTTTTGCTGCGTCGGCGAGCGTGATTTCGAGTTCGCGCGGAGTCGGGGTTTTGCCGCCGGACTCGATAGCGCACTGTTGAATACCGAAAGCGTCGGCGAAATATCCGAATGCGGGATGAAAGACGTAGAATTTTCTTTTCCGATAGGGTTCAAACCGCTGTTTAAGGTTTTCGTTGATTTCGTTAAGCTGGCGGACAAATCTGTCGCAATTGGCATAAAAGCTGTCGCGGTTTTCCGGCTGTATTTCAGCGAGGAATCCGGCGCAGTTGCCGGCCATAATGATGCAGTTTTCCGGGGACATCCACAAATGCGGGTCACTGTTTTCGCCGTGCTGGTCGCCGCTTTCTCCGCCGTCCGGCATACGGCGCGGAACATTTTCATCCATATGGAAGAGCAAGCCACCTGAGTTGGCTATGGTATTGGCGAGCCGCAGTTCCGGCTGTGAGCCGAGGGAGAAATAAGCTCCGCCTCTTTGAATCGCGGCGATATCTCCGGATGTCGGTTCATACTCATGAGCGTCCTTGCCTGGTGGTACAATTACGGTAACATTGAAGTGTTCTCCGGCGACAGCGCGCACGATAGCGGCGGCCGGCGCAGTAAATACGGTAACCGATGGTTTTCGGGTTGAAGTATTATTATTGTCGGAGCATCCGTTAATAGCGATCAATACGGCGGAGCAGATTATTACAAGCAACTTTTTCACGGTAGGAATTCCTGCTGTGTTAAGATTATGTTTATTTTAAAGATATAATATACTCTATGGCGGGCGCATTTACCAGATTATCAATTGAAAAAAGCTGAAATAGCGGGTATAAAGTTTGTAAAATTGGCATTTACAGTATATAGTATGAGCCTGAAACGAAAATAATACAAAGTTAACAAATAAAACATATTTAAAATGGAAAGAGACTCATGACTAAGATTTTTCTGACCGGTGTAACCGGTCTTGTCGGCAGTTCGTTTGTAGTAGCGCTGCTGCGCGAGCGTGATGATGTGGAAATAGTATGTATGGTGCGTCCGGACTATACGGGTGCGGTGCTACCTCGTGTGCGTGAAACGCTTCGTGAGCAGTGTGAATTTGACGGCTGCATGGAAGATTTTGAAAAAGTTATGTCAAAGGTCTCGGCAGTGGGCGGCGATGTAACGAGCATGGTTCCGTCGGAGCTGGTAAAGCTTCCTGAGCTTGCGGGTGTAAACACGATATTCCACTGTGCAGCGGATGTAAATCTGGGCAAGGATCCTACGGGCAAGACGTTCCGGATCAACTATGAAGGAACGGTAAACATGCTGGAGCTGGCGAAGCTGCTCAATGTAGACACTTTCCATTATGTATCGACGGCGTATGTAGCTGGCAAGCTGTGTGGGCGTGCGATGGAAGCTGTGCCTGAAGATCTCGGATTCAACAATCCTTATGAAGAGAGCAAATACAAAGCCGAGTTGCTGGTGCGCAATTCGGGGATTCCGTATACGATCTACCGTCCGGCGATCATCACAGGGCGTCGTAAAGACGGGCGTATCCGCCGTCCGCTGGCGTTCTACCGTATTCTTGAATTTCTGGCGAAGATGAAGAAGCACCATTGTGGAAAGACGAAGCAGAATCCGGTGGATGAAATCTACATGCCGATCAACTTCAATGTTACGCCTTCTGAGCATGTCTATTTTGTCCCGATAGACTATGTACAGGAAGCGATCACTGCGCTTTTCCAGAAGCCGGTGCATAATCAGACCTACCATGTAACGGGCAACAGTCCGATAAGCACGCGCAATATCGACAGAACGATCTGTGAATTTCTGCGTTTAACCGGAGTAAAGGTAGCCCGTGACGACAGTGATCCGAATCAGGATGACCGTCTTTCGGTGCGTTTCCTGAGCGACCTGCTTCCCTACTTTGCCAGCGACATAGTATTTGACCAGAGCAACATCATCCGTGATCTGGGAGAACAGGCGATAGCGTGGGAATTTGGCACTGAGGGTCTGCGTACGATGATCTGCTCATACTATTCTGACTTCTTCCCTGAAGTTGAATGGTTGCGTGATCTGGTCAAGATCTCGAATGCTAATCACGGCAAATAATTCCGGTGTCTTGTTATCTGGTGGAATAAAATGCGGATAGACTTTCACACGCATTTTTATCCTGAGAAGGTAGCGGCGAAAGCGATAGCCTTTGTCGAGAAGCTGGGTTTAAAATCTGACAGTGACGGAACTCGCCGCGGGCTTGAGGAGTCGATGGCCCGCAGCGGAATCGATTTATCGGTAGGGATGCCGGTAGTAACGTCGCCGGAGAACAGTTTAAGCATCAACCGTTTTGCGGCAGCGAACAACAATGGCAACATCCGGATGTTCGGTTCGGTGCATCCGGATGAAGCGGATAAACTTGGTACGCTGCAATTCATCAAGGATTCGGGTTTATATGGGGTAAAGGTTCATCCGGAGTATCAGGGGTTTGACTTTGGCGAAGAGCGTCTTTTTCCGGTATGGGAGAAGTGCATAGAGTTGAATCTTCCGGTGCTGACCCATGCGGGGGCGGACATTGCGTACACGGCGCCGTTCCACAGTGATCCTGAGCGTCTGGCGGCGTTTCACCGCCGTTATCCGGAGTTGACGTTCATCATTGCGCATCTTGGTTCTTATCAGATGTGGGATGCGGTGGAGCGTGAGCTTCTTGGAGAGGATGTTTATCTGGATATCTCTTTAGCGGTGGAAGAGTTGCCGGTGGAGAGGATTGAATCCATGATCCGGCGTCATGGGGCGGATCGGATACTTCTGGGTTCGGACTCTCCGTGGTTCAGTCAAAGGAAGCCGTGGGAAACGGTGGAAAAGATGTCGCTGAGTAGTGAAGAGAAAGCGGCGATACTAAGCGGCAATGCGGAGCGTCTGCTGGCGTTGAGCCGTGCTTGAAAGATTTGATAAGAAGATAGCGGGCGGTTGATAAAATTCAGTCGTCCGCTTTTTATTTTGCGCCCTGCCCTTTTACTCAGCAGAGTAGTCGACGATCACCAGTTCAAAATTGTTGGAGCTGTTAACTTTCTTAAGTAGTTCGAGGAATTCGCCTTTAGTCGCGGAAACCGGTATATTGTGGAAATTTTCCGGTGGGATCATACCGGCGATCTGCTGAAACATTTTAGCGGCTACAGGTGGATTTCCCGGATTAAACACGAGCATTTTAACCGGCATTCCTGACTCCATTACGGTGCGTATACCGTTCATTCCGAGCTGTAGGAAGCTGTTGCATTCCATAACGACCCATGCGGGGGAAAATCCGTTCTGTTCTGCTCTTATGGCGAGAGGCACAGCAGCGCCATCGAAACCGGCAGCGTCGACGATGCTGAACGGTTCAAAGGCGAAGAAGCTGAGTATTTCGCCCTCTACTGCGACGAACCCGATATCGTCGCGCATGGAAGCGAGCACGCTCATAGCTGGGGCGTAGAATTCGAACATCGGGATAAATCTCTGAGGCAGGTCATCTGGCACCACTGGCATACTTTGCGGCGGAGCCACCATCTTATAATCGCCGAGCTGTCTGGCGTTTACCAGTCTGCTCTGATATGTAACCAGAGCCGGCGAGAGCAGTTGAGTAAGGATATTTCTGCGGTATCTGGTGTTTGAGCTGGTAAAATCGTTATGAATATAAGGAACCGGCCGAATCAATTCGTCCACTTCCAGCATCACAATAACCGGCAGTCCTACCTGTTCGGATGTAAGGAAAGCGTCATGGATGCGGGTATATGCGTTGCCGGTCTGTCCCGGCATGAGATAAGGCATCCGGCTGGCGGCGGCTGGGGGTTCCGGAGGAATGATAGCGTTGGTAAACCTGCCGGCGTTATCGGTAAGGACAATGATAACCATACCGGCGTTAGCGCCCTGAACGGCGGCCAGAGCGAGATCTGGCGAGAGTTCGGCGAACTGCTTTGCCGAGAGCACCAGGGCGGAACGTTTACCGAACATGGAGTCTCCTATCGCGAGTCCGAGAGCGGTTTTCAGGTCAGCGGTCTCCCAGAGACAATTCTGGGAATAATTCTGAATGCTTTCGGCTACGGCTGCCGGTCCCGGTTCGGCAACGAACGGGAGAGAAGACACTCCGGCGTCCAGCAGAGCCAGAGCTACCGCGTCGGCGGTTTTAATTTCCGAATCGTCCGGCGGCGGATAAATTGGTGCGGGATAAGTAGCGAACAACCCGGTATTAAGGATGGGTTTATCGCTGTCGGTGGCACATCCGGCGAGGATTATTGCGGAAGCCAGAGCGGCAAGGCAGAATACTCTCATATTTCCCCACTTTCTTTCAAGAATAGATTTTTTCGAGCAGAGCGAAGACGAATTTCTGAATCCGTTCCACGGAAGCAATATCGACTTTTTCATTTACCGAGTGGAAGTTAAAGATATCCGGTCCGCAGGAGATCATTTCAAGCTCCGGCTGTTTCCGGGCGAAGAGTCCGCACTCTGCCCCGGCGTGAATAACCTTGACTTGCGGCTCATGGCCATATATTTGCCGGTATGCCGTTATAGCTTCAGCGAGCAGAATGGAGTTTTCTGCGGGTTTCCATCCGGCGTATCCCTCTTTAAGCTGAGCGGTAAAACCGTATTTAACGAAAGAGTTAAACGTTTCGAGTTGCGCCGTATGTTTTTTAGCGTCATCCTGAGCGCGCAAAGATACGAGGATATCGAGATTATCCGCGTCGCCGGCTATTTTTGCGAGGTTGCCGGAAAGTGCAGGTATATTCCACTTATCGTCAAACTCCACCACTTCAAGCGGCAGCTCAGCGATGAGGTCGAGGAGCTTCTGCTTCTGTTTTGCGCTCCACGCTCTGCTGACGGACGGAGCCGGAGCAACGCTTACATGGATATTGTCGCCATGCGGAGCCAGAATTTTCCGCCACTCCCCGGTCATACGCTGAGCGGCATCAATAATTTCGCGATCGCTGCCTGAGCATATAACGGCTGAGGCGGAAGATGGTATAACATTGCTCAGGGTTCCGCCCTGAATTGCGGCTACGGCGCTATCCGGAAGCTGACGCAGGAGTTCGGCTAGCAGAATAATTGCATTGCCGTAACCGGCGGCGATATCGATACCGGAGTGCCCGCCTTTCAGGCCAGCTATGGTCAAATTCCAGCATGGGAGAGTGTTTTCCACGGTCTCCGGACGGCAGTGAGCGGTAACAGATCCGCCTCCGGCACATCCGACATAGATACTTGCTTCCGACCCGGTATCGAGATTAATAAGGTAGTTGCAGTTCAAAGATTCCGGTTCGATGCCGAATGCGCCATCCATACCAACCTCTTCATTACGGGTAAACACCGCCCGCAGTTCGCCTTTTACGGGGGATTCGGAGAGCGCGGTCATAGCGACAGCCAGACCGATTGCGTTATCTGCACCGAGGGTGGTCTTTCCTCCGGTATGGAGGAATTTGCCATCGGAGAGGATTTCCACCGGGGTAACAGTCATATCGCGATCCGGGTCACTGGATTGCGGCACCATATCCAGATGCCCCTGCAAGATCACTTTGGGCGCGTTTTCAAATCCCGGAGCTGGATGGCGGCTGATGATGACATTGCCAACGCCGTCCATTTTAGCGCTGAAGCCATTTTTCTCCGCCCACTCCACGAGTCTGAGCGCCAGTTGTTCTTCATGTCCGGAGACGTGCGGCACGGCGGAAATGCGGTAAAAGTTCTCCCATACGCTGCCTTGCGGCAGATTTTCACTGATCATAAGCCACCTCCCTGCGGTAACGGTAAATAGATTGTAGAATTCCCAGAGTTCCGAGATTCATAGCCATAAACGATCCGCCGAAGCTGACGAGAGGCAGCGGCAGACCGCTGATAGGAGCCAGACCGATGCACATACCGATATTGATATAAGAGTGGCAGAAAAGCAGAGCAGCGAACCCCACGGCGATATACCTGCCGAAGAGGTCGTCAGTCAGGAAAGCGATTCTCAGGCATGACAGAATAAGTATCATTTCGGCGAACAGCAGCAGAGCCACTCCGGTGAAGCCGCTCTCTTCGGCGATTACGGAAAAGATGAAGTCGTTGTTGGTAACGGTCTGCGGCAGATATCCGAGCCCGGAGAGAGTACCTTTGCCGATGCCTTTGCCGAACCACCCGCCGGAACCAACGGCGAGCCGTGCCTGCCGCAGATTATAGCCTGCGCCCTGCGGATCGGAATCCGGATCGAGGAAAGTGACGATTCTGGCGCGTTGATAAGGTTTAAGGATTGGTTTTACCTCATACACCTCATTGAGAACCGCGAGCGGTATAATTATAATGAGTGCGGCGACCACGGCGATTACCCACTTGTATGGTATACATGCGGCGAACAGCATCATGGCAAAAATGGGCAGGATTACGAACGCGCTGCCGAAGTCCGGTTCAATAAGGATAAGGTAGAGCGGTATTGCGGCGACGATGGCAATAATCCCCAGGTGTCTGAATGAGTTGACTTTAAATTTTGGGCTTGCCATAATGGCGGAAGCGAGGATAACGGAGGCAATCTTGCCGATTTCCGAAGGCTGCAACCGAATACCCATGCCTGGAATGGAGAGCCAACTTCTGGCGTTGTTGATGGGGCTGGAAAAGAGCACCATTACCAGCAGAATCAAGCTGAAGCAGTATAGAATGGGCGACAACGGCGCCCAGTACCTGTAATCGAAGATGGAGAGGCCGAAATATAGTACCGTACCGAGTACGATCCAGGTAATATGCCTGGAAAGGTTATCTGGGTTGCCGGACTGTATTCCGGTTGAGTAGACAAAAACGATACCGAAAGCCAGCAGTATGGCGATTCCGGCAATCTGGAGGTAATCAAAACTGGTAACGAACCGGGTAACGGCATGAAAAATGCCGCCCTCCCGTTCGTTATTATCATTATTTCCGGAGTTGAAAACCGACCTCATTTTTGCCGGTACCCTCCCCCTGGTTATTTCACTTCAAAAGTCTGATCGCGGCGTGGTCCCACGGATACCACGCCGATTTCCGCGTTCACCAATTCAGAGACTCTGGCGAGATATTTCCGGGCATTTTCCGGCAGATCGTCCAGGCTTTTAGCGTTGGAGGTGGAACACTTCCAACCGGGCATGGTCTCATATACCGGTTTAGCTTTAGCGAGGAGCTTGGTATTGGACGGATAGAGATCGTGGCGTTTGCCGTCGATTTCGTATGCGACGCACAGTTTAATTTCGTCGAGGCCGTCGAGTACGTCGAGTTTGGTAACGGCGAGTTTATCGACGCCGTTGATCATGCAGGCGAACGCACCGGCCACGGTATCGAGCCATCCGCAGCGGCGCGGGCGTCCGGTGGTAGCGCCGTATTCACCGCCGTCCTTGCGGAGCATTTCGCCCATTGCGTCATTGAGTTCGGTGGGGAACGGTCCTTCGCCGACTCTGGTGCAGTAGGCCTTCATAACGCCCCATACGGTACCGATATTTCTGGGAGCGATCCCTGCGCCGGAACATGCGCCTCCGGATACGGTGCTGCTGCTGGTAACGAAGGGATAAGTTCCGTGGTCGATATCGAGCAAAGTAGCCTGAGCGCCTTCGCAAAGAATCTTCTTACCGGCCTTGATGGCGGAGTTGACGCTCTGAACGGTATCAGTAACGAAAGGCGCGAGATATTTTGCGGCCTTTTCGAGTTCGAGCCATTTTTCGTCGGGATCGAGTGCGTCCATACCAGCGGCGGTAAAAATCTCGTTGTACTTGGCGAGCTGGGTGCGGAACATCTCTTCAAGGCTTTCGAGGTCGCAGAGTTCGCCTGCGCGGATACCTGAGCGATATGCCTTATCGGCGTAAGTCGGGCCGATACCGCGTTTAGTGGTACCGATTTTCTTACCTTCAGCGAGTCTGCTTTCGGAGAAAGCGTCGAACTCCTTATGATAAGCGAATACCAGATGAGCGTTGCTTGAGAGCTGAATCTGCGACATATCGAATCCCTGTTCAGCGAGGGCGGTCATTTCGCCCATAAGCCCTATGGGGTCAACGACGACGCCGTTGCCGATAATGCAATCCACGCCCTTGCGGAAAATTCCCGACGGGATAAGATGCAGAACATATTTATTATCGCCGATTTCGACGGTATGTCCGGCGTTATTTCCGCCCTGGAATCTGACCACCATATCGACATCGCGCGTAAGCACGTCAATTAATTTACCTTTACCTTCGTCACCCCACTGGGTGCCAACGAGCACGTCGACCGCCATATTGCCGATCTCCTTCAATCAATTACTTTAATTTATAATATAATAATGAAATCACAATTGGACTAATATAGCACCTGGATGAGATATAATCAACCCTTAAAATTGTTCAAAGCGGCTGAATAATCTGAAAAAAAAGGTAAAATGGAGTGACAAAATATCTTGAGAAAGTGAACAAGCGGAGTTATATTTTATAAGCTGCACGGGTGGCGGAATTGGCAGACGCGCCGGATTTAGGTTCCGGTTCTTCGGAGTGTGGGTTCGACTCCCATCCCGTGTACCATTTACACTCTTTCAATATATTTCATATGGGTTCCGGGATTCCGTTTTCTGCTGAAGTCTCCGGTCAGGTGCCCGGCAACGTCAACCGTGTCATACGGCAGGGTAATCTTCAAACATTCCGGCAGCCGGTCATAAATCTCTCCGCACCCGTACTTCTGCCATATTTTCCGGCACACATCGCGGCTGCGCATCTGCAATATTCTGTTGACCCGGTATCTTCTGCGGAATTTGAAGAAGCAGCTTTTATTTATTGCGTTGAGGGTGTGCAGGTTGAGAGGCGGCAGGGGTTTAATTCTGTCATTATTCATCGTTTTCAGTTTTTCCAGCTCCTCTTCCGATGCGAGAGGCCAGAAGACTTTTCCAGCCTCGGCAATCCGCGGAGCGGAATTGATTTCGATGTTGGAAAGCAGCATATATTTCCATGCGCAGATCCGCTCCTGAACCTCCTCTGACCAGTAGTGGAACCACCAGTGTCTTCGGGTATCGTCATACATATTATAGAATGCCTCAGCGATTCCCCGAACCATATAATCGTCAGAGTGTTCAAAAGGAGCGAGCAGATCATCGGCCTTGAAGTTGTCGAACATAGCGGAGTAATATCCCTGAATCAGAGCGTACAATTTTCTTCTGGCGATCTTATCCCGGCACATATTATCTTATCTCTTGGTAGCTCACTTTAATATCGACGATTTTATCCTTGTTCTGGTCTACAGTAACCCACAAATGCCTCGGATAGCGGAACGGAACCGACGGCATATTGAAAAGGGAAGCGATATAGTCCTCGGTATTCGGCGTATCGACCTGGTAAAAAGTGTACCACCACAGCACTCCGGATTCCCTTTTATCTTCGAATCCCCATGCATAATCCCGGATATCGAATCCATTGTCATACATAAGCTGTTTAAATTGGCTCCACGATTCGCTCTGCATATAGAGTTGCTGAACTTCATTCAATTCGCGGTAGGCTTGGGGTATGGAAGCGCAGTGGCAGGCAAAATCGCAGAAAAACATCCCGGTAAACATGAATCCCCACATAACAAACAGGGATGCGATATATGCCAGAATCGCCAGGAAAATATTCCTAAATATTTTCTTATTCACAATGAGTTTTCCCATGAATATTTTGCTATATCTGCAATAATTATATCATATTTGCAGGTTTAAAGCAATACCTGAAAGGAAAAAAGTTGTATTATAAGTATATTTTGCGATAAGGAAAATTAAAAATCCGGCTTGTAAAAAGCTCAGTCTGATATAGTTTAATAAGCGGAAAAAACAAAAAAATCCGATATCTGAAAGGGGTGAAATCTATGGATAAATTAGTTGCCGGATTTGGTGAAGTAATGCTGCGTCTGTCTCCCGGCGGCAAGAAGCGTTTCAGTCAGGCGCTGCCGGGCGTGCTTGAGGCGACCTTTGGCGGGGCGGAGGCGAATGTCTGTGCCTCGCTGGCGATGCTGGGAGGCAAATCGCGTTATTTAACATCGCTGCCGGGGAATCCGGTAGGCCGTGCGTGTGCGTCGGAGCTGGCGGGGCTTGGAGTTGATGTCAGTGCGATTCATTTTACAGAAGGTGGCCGCATGGGGGTATACTATGCGGAACACGGCTCGAACATGCGTGGTTCGGCGGTGGTGTATGACCGTGCCGGTTCGGTAATTTCTGAGCTTGCGCCCGAAGCGTATAATTTTGAGCAGATGCTGAAGGGGGTTGATCACCTGCATTTATCGGGGATAACTCCTGCGTTATCGGAGAATGCATTCAAGACGACGCTGGCGTTGGCGGAATACGCGGTAAAATCAAACATTGCGATCTCGATCGACCTGAATTTCCGTAAAAAGCTGTGGAACTGGTCGCCCGGGGTGGCGCAGCGTGAACTTGCGCACCGCTGTATGCGTCAGTTGGTCAAACTGGCGGATGTAATAATCGGTAATGAAGAGGATGCGTCGGATGTATTCGGAATCAAGTCGGAAGGCTCTGCTCCGGTATCCGGCAAGCTGAACACCGCGGGCTACCGTGAAGTTGCCGCGCGTCTTTCGGCGGAATTCCCCAAAGCGAAATACATTGCGATAACCTTGCGTGAAAGCGTCTCGGCGGATCACAACAACTGGGGTGGTCTGCTGTACGACTGCGGAGCGGCCAAGATCTATTACGCACCGGTCAGTACTGATGGCAGTTATGCCCCCTATGAATTACGTGATATTGTGGACCGTTTTGGCGGTGGAGACTCTTTCTGTGCCGGACTTATATTTGCAATGTACACGAAAGAGCTGTCTGCGCCGGAGCGCATGATCCGTTTTGCGGTTGCGTCTAGTGCATTAAAGCACACTATTTCCGGGGATTACAACCGTGTATCCAGATCGGAAGTTGAAAATCTTATGGGTGGGGTTGCCTCCGGAAGGGTGTCGCGCTGATGAAGAATTTCAGTGATTATCTGTCTGAATGTCCGGCTGTGGCGATTTTGCGTGGAATAACGCCGGCAGAGGTTCCCGGTGTCTGCAATGTGCTGTTTGAATCCGGCATCCGGTTACTTGAAATTCCTTTGAATACGGAGGAAGCCCTTACAGACATCGAGCTTGCGGTAAAGGAGTCCGGTGACCGTTTTCTGGTTGGAGCCGGCACGGTGCTCACCCCGGAAGATTGCGACCGGGTTGCGGAGCGAGGTGGCCGTTTCATAATTTCGCCGAACAGTGATACTGCGGTAATCCGCCGCACGAAGGAGCTGGGGCTGATTTCGATTCCCGGCTTTTTCACGGCGACGGAGGGTTTTGCGGCGATCCATGCGGGAGCGGATTATCTCAAACTCTTTCCGGCGGTACTTGGCCCCGGTTACATCAAAGATTTGAAAGCCGTGATCAAGAAGCCGATTTTAGCGGTAGGTGGAGTAAATAAAAGCAACGCGGCGGATTTCATGCGTGTCTGTGCCGGACTTGGAATCGGCAGTGCGCTGTACAAGCCGGGCAAGAGTCTGGATGAGATCGGGCGTGATGCGGCAGAATTTGTCCGTCTGGCCACAGAACCGTTAAACTAGGGCTTGTTGTTGGAACTGTAATTAAGGAGGGACAAGCGATGCGTGAGTTGAAACATTACGACCGTAGTGAATACATCAATATCGGCTGCCGCAGGAATATTGCGTCAAAGCCGACCACCGAAGCGACGGCGGCAATTGCGCAAAAGGCGGAAAAAGCCGAACCGGGCTGCAAAAAAACTCATGCATCAACAGCGGAAGCTGATCCTGCGGTAGTGACGCCGGCTACCGGATCAGCTTCCACCACTGCTTCCGGCAATGATACGACGGCAGAAACGCCGGAAGTCGGGACGGCGGTAAACACCACTCCGTCCCGCCCCAGCTCCTCCGTACCGGATTTCTCAATAGAACCCGGTTTTATATTCCGGCGCTTTTTCTTAATTCTGTTGGTGATTATAATAATAATGATACTGATTGCCAGTTAAAAACCTGTAGAATTAATACGGGGCGGAAATCTCCGCATACTCCATATCATTAAAATCGCACAGCATAATTGATTCAGCGTTGATATTCTTAAGGTAAATTGCGAAAAGAGCGCCATTCCGGGCAAAGACAATCCTGCGGTGTCTTGCGTCATAATCGGCCCACCGCCATTTTGCGCCGTCGATCAAACGTTCATCGCCACGATAGACGTCATGGGTCTCATAATAAACGCCGACTCCGCGCTCTTTTGTCAATCCGCAGCAACAGTAGAATCGTTTAACCAAAGTAAGCTCATACGGCATTTTTTTGGAGAATTCGACATAATTTTTATTTTCTCCCAGCCATTTCCAGCCGTCGCGTTCCAGTCTGGGGAAGTAGATTCCGGGACACTCACCGCCGTTTTCGGTAACCAGTCGAGGGTCCGGCGGTTCGGCGAGCTCCTTAAATTTCCGGCTGACGATATGATGCTCATGCTTTCCTGCGCCTGGCGGTGGCTGATTGATCCAGACATGTGAATTATCAGCAAACCACCCTCCCCCATTCCATCCGGAGCCGTTGAACCACAAATCGAGAGCCTTCAGATATGGGGTACGGGAGATTGCGGTCCATGAGCGGTCGGAATAATCGCGTCCGCGGCGGATTTTCTCCAATTCTGAGGCGTACTTTTTACGGATTTTTGCTTCGGTCTCGAATTCGAGCTTCCGGTAGCTTTCGTAATTACGTTCGCTGTATTTGCTCCAGTCGAACTCGCCGATTTCGGCTTTTACGAGTTGATAAACGCGCAGGTCAACCGGATTAACTCTTCCGTATTTAGCGGCGAAATAGATAAGATAAGTTCCGTCCAAAGATAGGTCGCAGCGGTACTCATAGATTCGTCCCTTGAACCATTGACCGACGGTAAATCTGTCACGGTCGAGCTCCCATCCGATCACGGCTACTTTACGGGAAGGACCGCGTCGGAACACGACGCCGCAGTTGCCTTTCCGTGGCAGAATGGCATGAATCCGCGCCGGAGTTTTTGCTTCAGCCATAATTCCCTCCATAATACAGAATTTTTCATAACCAGCGGAACATTTTCAGGATACTATATACTCTCTGCCATTGATTGCAAATTCAGCCATTGCTAAACACGGTGTACCGCCATTCTCCATTCCGCCAATCGACATTTGCGGATATAAAGCAATGCAGAATTTTCCTGTTTTTTCCCTGCCTCTGTTTGACATTGGCGGAATTATGAATTATTTTTTCCCGGGCATCAAATTTTGTATTATTTTTTTATTCTGCCGCAAAATAGCGGCGTGGCGGAGGTTTTAGGTTAATTTATTTAGACGTCAAATTTGATGCCGATTTTTTGACGTTCTGTCTCGCTGAGTCGAGCGAGGCAGAACCCTTTTTTTATCCAGTGTAAACCAGATTGCATATATTTTCAGGTGCGAATATATTACACTGAATTATTTTTTAAAAAAATTTATTTTTTCATTTGCACTCTAAAAATCATCAGTTATATTGAAAATAGAGTTCAGGTCATAATAACTCACGTCGGCGGGATTAGTCCGCCGTTGGGTTATTATGCCCCGGACTTTTTTTATTTGACATTTCATCATTTAAGTATAATATTTTTACTGTATTGCATGAGTGCCCGTATAATGGAGAATATTCTAAGGGATATACAAAGTGATTGAATCCTGCCGTGATGGGGCAAAGCTGGACGAGGCAATGCAGCAGGCTGGAATACATCACCGGTGGGAAGATAAACTTGCAAAGCTGAAAGAAAAAGATAGATAACCTCAAAAAGGAAAAGGAGAAATGAAAAAGTTTGTATGTGGCGTATTCATTGCTACAGCAATGCTGAGCGGATGTGCGGGGTCTACAAAATACGCAACTAGCCAGCTTGAAAAACAAGTTCGCAGGGAAGAGTTACTGCAAAAGCAGTATAAGTTGGAACAGGAAAAACTTAATCGGCCACTGCAAGAGGAAATCAATAAAAAAACGCTTTTGCAGAAACAACATGAACTGGCCATGGCAGAGCTCAGTCGGCCGACAGATGAATTGAATGCGCAGACAGATAAACTCAATGCGCAGTATAATCAGAAAATTGCCCAGGACAGGTTGGATAATTATCCGAACACAAGACAGGCTGAGCTTGCCAGTCAACAGAATGCCATATATGCTGCGGACGAGGCATATTTGACGGCTCAATTCGGACAATATTCTGAAAATCTGCGCCGGGAGTTGATGCAAAATCCTGCATATACCAATATGTCTATAAGCGAAATGGATAATATGTTGAAATCGCCTGAAGTTGTTGCAAAAATAGAGGCGAAATATTTTATGGATCAGTTGCAATTCCATGTTGCAAAAGGCGATCAGCAGGCGATAGAACGCTTTGACCGGCTTATTACTAACCGCGGCTGGAATATTGTAGACGGCGATGATGGAATAAAATATCTTGACATGGGCGAAAACGGAACGCTGCCTATTACCAGAGAGTCTATAGATTTGATAAATCGTCAGATTGATCAGGCCGCTTTAAATGAGATAAATGCAAGAAATGATCTTGCCAATTATGCTACACTGGGTAATCCAGTAAAGCGTTCTATTGCCGGATATGCGACCCGTATGCTCCCATACACCAATAACAGCATGTATAAGGCAAAGCAATTTATAGAAAATGAATTTAATAATGCCTCAGAGGCGGAAAAGGGCTATCTAATGTTTAACCGGGCTTTGACAGATTATTACAGTTCGGATGTGCCCAGCGCCGGCAAAATACAGGAGCTGGCCGCCTGTATGCCGTTTCTTGAAAAGATGGGATATGCGATAGACGGTTTTGACGGTAAGAACTTTAATCCGGAAACAATAAGAGTGATTGACCTCAACAATGGCGGGAATATGTCTTTTGGCGAGTTTGCACAGGTGTGCCGTGAAAAAGATACGCTTAGCCGTAAAATGGATAATCGTATAGCCTATATGGCTATGGATTATGCAAAAGCAAATAAACAGCAACTGTTGGACGATATATCTCAGATGGGCAGCGCGTTGTCTGGTAAGACGGCAGGACAGACTGAAACGACTTCTGAAAAGCCGTCTCCCTCAATAGACGATACTGAACATATTACACAAATGCTTGACTGGACTTACGGCATAGAGCAGGATCAATACGGCAGGCCTGTAAAAACAAAATCTACTTACTCATCCTCACATTTGACTAGCGATTTCAGTACATCATCTGATGTTACTCCCAATGCTTATGGCTCCGACATAGGGCAGGATCAATACGGCAGGCCTGTAAAAACAAAATCTACTTACTCATCCTCACATTTGACTAGCGATTTCAGTACATCATCTGATGTTACCCCCAATGTTTACGGCCCCGGCATCGGCCAGGATCAATACGGCAGACCTGTCCAGTATGAAGTCCCCAACTGGCCTAAAAATGAGCCTACATCAACCTTGCAGGTTACCCCCAATGTGTATGGTCCAGGAGTTGGGCAAGATCAGTATGGCAGGCCTGTAAAAACAAAATCGGCATTTTAACTTGCAACAAACTTGCAACTTATTTGCCCCCAGCTGCCTTCTTTGCCGCTAAAGTTGCAAGCCGCTTTTGAGCTGCCGCTTTACGCTTCTCCGGAGTATAGGCCGCGTTGAGTTTTGCCATGTTGGATTGCTGTGCCGACAGCTTTTTGGCGGTTTTGGCTTTGCCAAACTCAGACGCAATATAACTTGCGTCAATCTCTCCACCGCAAAGAGGACATACTATTGTTTTCTTCATATCAAAAATCCTTAAAAAGTAAAAAAAAGTGTGCTTTGTATATGTATAATATAAAGTACACTTGATTTTATTCAACGTTTCTTCAGCCACGCATCTCTACGGGCTCGACAATTTTCCAGTGTTTCCATTTATTTTCCCCTTTTTTATACTCCGCCCCTTGACGAGGCGGAGTTTTAAGATTAATTTATTTAAACGTCAAACTTGACGCCTATGTTTTCAAGTTCTGTCTCGCTGTACCGAGCGAGGCAGAACCCTTTTATATCCGGCGTATACCAATCATACATATATTTCCGCAGACATATTACACTGAATTATTTTTCAAAAAAGCAGTTTTTATCATTTGCATTTGCATTTTCCGGTACAATATTATTTGTAGCGTCGCTACTGGTTCCGCCCAGCCCCGGGGGGCTTATGCGTGAATCCGGTTGCGATACAGAGGCGTTGCTGAGGCGGCCCAGTTCCCCGGCACGTAACCGTGAGTCCTTCAACGTCTCGGCTGGCTCTTGACGAGACGGAGGTTTTAGGTTATTGTTTATCAAGCGTCAACCTTGACGCCAATTTCGTTTAGTTCTGCCTCTGAGTAACGGCTCAGGCAGAACCCTTTTTTTATCCAGAGTAAACCAGATTGCATATATTTTTAGGT
>CALXXL010000007.1 GCA_944392655.1 uncultured Victivallaceae bacterium | reverse complement strand
TATCGCCTTTAAGCTGAAGCTATTCGGCTACATACCGGCGCAGCCGGTAGTTTTTTTGCGCTTAAGCTATATAAAAACATAAAGCCACCGGCTCAATTTTAGAGCCGGTGGCTTTATCAATACTCCGATACCGAATCAGGCATTCTTCGTTGCCGCTTTTTCGCGACGCATTACTCCCTGTGTACGTTTATGCCAGCTCGCCACAATCGGACTCGCAATACATGCGCTGGAGTAGGTACCAATAATTACCCCGAGCAACATCACTAACACAAAGTCGTTGATTGTAATACCGCCGAAGAAGAAAAGAACTATCAACACAATTAAAGTTGTCCATGAAGTCATCAACGTACGGCTCAGAGTTTGATTAAGCCCCATATTGACTACATCACCATATTTAATGTTTGGTTCCAAAGCAAGGATTTCACGGATCCGGTCAAAAATAACAATTGTATTATTGATAGAATATCCGATAATCGTCAGAAATGCCGCAACTACCGGCAGGGAAATCTCTCTTCCACACAACAGGAATATACCAGTAGCAACAATTACGTCATGTATCAATGCCAATATCGCCGCCATACCATATCCGAACTCATAACGGAATGTAGTATATGCAACAATCGCCAGGAAAGAGAGTATCACCGCCCAGAGTGCGGTCTTACTGAATGTTGCGCCGACAAGACTGCCAACATTACTTTCCGAACCGCCGCTCAGCTGTGCCTGCGGGAATTCAGCATTGAGCCGGTTAAGCATTTCATCCCGGCTGATTGCCCCCTCGCCGGCATCACTGTCGCGAATAAGTATTTCCAAAGTACGATCGGTCTCGTCTGACGGATTATTCTTATAAGTTACCTTTACTCCGTCGTATCCCATAGCCTTTACCGCATTTTCCAGCTGATCAGTCGGAATGCGTTCAACATAATTGTAAGTTAAGAGATTACCACCGGTAAAATCGATTGAAAGCATATCACGGCCACGCACCGCCATGATAACTATTGAACCAACAACCAACACCGCAGAAATGGTATAGAATATTCTGCGATAACGCATAAAATCAATATGCGGATCGGTAAGGAATGCCATCATGGTAAGTTTCTTGAAGTGATATACACGGCCAATCAGATCAAAGATAACCTTGGTAAGAAACAGTGCGCAGAATACACTGGTAATAATACCGATACAGAGAGTTACCGCAAAACCCTTAACTGAACCTGTTCCAATATAATAGAGAATAATACCGATAATAAGCGTGGTTATATTGGCATCCAATACTGCCGTAGACGCTTTAGAATAACCAAGATCCATTGCTTCGGCAAGAGGTTTGCCTGAACGTAGTTCATCTCTTATACGTTCGAAAATAAGCACGTTGGCGTCAACCGCCATACCGATGGTCAAAATAATCCCGGCAATACCCGGCAGAGTCAAAGTAGCGCTGAATGCGGCCAATGATCCAAGTACCAACATCAGATTGACAGCCAAAGCAACTATAGCCACCATACCTGCAAGTCGATAATATACCCCCATGAACAATGCCACTACAATCAATGCCACAACTCCGGCCCAAACTCCATTACGGACGTTATCAGCCCCGAGAGTCGGGTCCATATCAAACATCGCATCACGTTCAATTACAAACGGTATGCTGCCGGAGGAGAGCGCATCGGCAATCTGCATAGCCTCTTCTTGAGAGAAATCACCATCAATAGAGGCATTCCCGCCAAGTATCTCCGTTCTGATTACCGGAGCACAATAAAGCCGATCATCCAACACCACCGCCAGTTGACGGCCAACATTTTTACTGGTAACTTCAGCAAAACGCTTTGTCCCGGCGGCATCAAAACTCAAAGCAATACTTCTGCGTCTGGTCGATGGATCCTGCTGCGGAACAGCATTGGTAATACCCTGTCCGTCCATTTCCCAGCGTTTCTGGATAAAGTAATAATTACGGACTGCTTCTTTCTTACCATCAGCTGTCTTGGGTCCGAAGCTCAATTCCTCTTTCAACTCATATCCGGGCGGAGGAATAAAACGTGCACGTTCATCTTCAGATAAGGATAGATAGTTGCTTACCAATGCGGCATTATCCGGATGTACCAGGTGGAAACGCAACTTTGCACTCATACTGACCAGACCGGCCAGTTTCTGTTTTTCTTCTTTGGAAACAACCGGTGCACGTAAAGTAATAAAGCGATCTCCGGTAGGAGTGATTTCACTTTCATTTATACCCTGTTCTTCCAGACGGGAGCGCAGAATTTCAATAATCAAGTCACGATTGCGTTCGAAGTTACGTTCCTGGTCGGCATAACGCTCTTCCCGTGCAGCGCGTTCTTCCGGAGTTTCATTAACCGCTGGTGTTGCATCAGGCGACACCAGCTTAAGGATAATTTCAACGCCGCCAGCAAGGTCCAACCCCAAGCGGATTGAACTGGCCGCCTCATTGCGGACATAGCTGATAGCATCGCCGTTGTTCTCCAATTTATCCGCTTTCATAAGATAAGGCAGATAAATCCCATTATCACTGGCAGCCTGTAAAAGAGCGGAAGCATCAAACTCCTCTTTGCCAGACGCACGCAATGCTTTGGCGCTATCCAGAACTTTAACAACTTCCGGGTCGGACGGATTCTTTACCGACTTTAAAAATGTCTCAAAAAAATCCCGCTCTTTCAATGGATACATTGACACCGCAAAAATACCGATTATCACTAAAGCGATAATCGTACGCCATAAAACTGGTCTCTTATTCATCGTTATATAAAATAGTTTAAAAGTTATTTATCTTTCTTTTCGGCAGTGACTTCACCTTCTTTGGGAAGAGCCGCGGCTACTCCGTTCTTGGTGATTTCAATACGTACTTTATCAGCAATTTCAAGAATAAAAGAGTCTTCTTTAACTTCAGCGATAGTTCCATAAACACCACTATTGGTAATTACACGATCGCCCTTCATGATCTTATTCAAGGCTTCAGTCCGGCGCTGCTGCTGTTTTTTCTGAGATCTGCTGACAAAAAACATGAATACGATAATTATCAGAATCAGCGGCAGCATACTCATCAAGCCGCCAGCCGGCGCAGCCTGCTGATTTGCCTGCTGGGCAGACGCGCCGTCCTGCGAGACGGTCTGAACAGTGGTTGTCTGGGCGGCGGTACTCTGAGCTGCAGCTACAGCTTCTCCATCAGCAATGATAAAAAGTTCTTCCATATATGCTCCTTAACGTTTTTATTATATATATTTCAAGCTATAATTCAGCAATATACACCAATATTACAGTATTCGCAAACATTCATGGAAACAAATTCAGTTTTTTCCACAAGATGATTTGCAAGCACAACGTAATGGAACTATATTAAAAGCAATTGTTTCTGTTAAAATCAGAATCTATTGAGTTTATTTTTAATTAAGCAGGACTAGAGAAATAATGAAAAAACCTACTTTGGTTTTACTGGCGGCTGGCATGGGATCACGCTACGGCGGACTGAAACAGCTGGATAAATTAGGCCCTTCCGGTGAAACTATTATGGATTATTCTGTTTTTGACGCCATTCGAGCCGGCTTCGGTAAAGTGGTGTTTGTCATAAGACGCGACATTGAACAGCCATTCCGGGAACAGGTCGGCCGGAAATATGAATCGGTTATTGATGTTGATTACGCGTTTCAAGAGTTAAACGATCTGCCTGGTGGTTTTATTCCACCTGCCGACCGGGCAAAACCATGGGGTACCGGCCACGCAGTATATGCAGCGCGCAATGTAGTTAATACGCCATTTGCGGTGCTGAATGCAGACGATTTTTATGGAGCATACGGCTTTAAAGCGTTGGCTGAACACTTCGCCGATCCGGCAAGAACTTCAGAACATGCCATCTGCGCATTTGTAATGGAAAATACGCTTTCTGAAAACGGAACAGTATCGCGTGGCGTATGTACTGTAAAAAATGATACGCTCGAAAGTGTAGTTGAACATACAAAACTGGCACGTTATGCCGGTATGGTTCGCAGCTATAGAGAGAGCGGTAATGATGTTATTTTTACAGGGAAAGAGCCTGTTTCCATGAATATGTGGGGGTTTCAGCTATCTCTTTTTGATGCCTTGGAAGAACTGCTGACCGAATTTATTCAACATCACGGCAATGAATTAAAAAGCGAATTCTACATTCCGTATGTTGCAGACTGCCTAATCCACAAGCGCAATGAAAAATTCCGTCTGCTTGTATCACAAGACAGTTGGTTCGGTATAACTTACCGTGAAGATAGGGACTCTGTAATGGCAAATATTGCAGCTTTGGTAAAAGCAGGAAAATATCCGGAAAAACTTTTCTGACGGAAACGGAGCAAATGAAAGATAAATTAAAAAACATCTGCAGTTTATTTCAAATCTACGGTGACTATGTATCCGGAATACCATTCGGAACCGGTCATATTAATGATACATACCAGATTACATATAACCAGGGCGGTACATTATTGCATTATACTCTGCAACGCCTGAACACAAATGTTTTCCGCCGTCCATTGGAACTGATGGAAAATGTTTCCAGAGTAACCCAGCATATCCATAATAAAATCGAACTTGAGGGTGCTTCAGAGAATTCCCGGCACACATTGCAGTTGGTTTTATCACATTATGGCAAACCGTACGTCTTCGGTCCGGATGGTTATATGTGGCGTTGCTATTTATTTATTGAAAAAGCCCGCACCTATGACGTACTTGAAACTACAGACATGGCTTACCAGGCAGCCAAAGCCTTTGGTGGATTCCAGCAGGATCTGGTGGATTTACCTGGCAAAAGATTGTTTGAAGTAATTCCTGATTTCCATAACACTCCAAGCCGGATTGCTGCGTTAAAGAAAGCAGCAGAGGAAGATATTATGGGAAGGCGGAAATATGTAGAAAGAGAGATTGACTTTATTCTCTCCCGGGAAGATGACGCCGGATTGCTGATTGCGTTGAACAAATCCGGCGACATTCCGGAGCGAATCACTCACAATGATACAAAATTAAACAACGTTCTGCTGGATGATACCACAATGGACGGAGTGTGCGTGATTGACCTTGATACTGTTATGCCCGGATTAGTACATTACGATTTTGGAGATATGGTTCGCACAGGTACGAGCCCGGCAGCGGAAGACGAACAGGATCTAAGCAAGGTTTATATGCGTTTTGAAATGTTCGAAGCCTTGCTGCGTGGTTATCTCTCAAGCGCCGCATGTTTCTTGAACGAGGCAGAACGTGAATACCTGCCGTTCAGCGGAAAACTGATCACAATGGAAATTGGCACCAGATTTTTGACAGATTATTTGATGGGCGATGTTTATTTCAAAGTTCATCGCGACGGGCATAATCTTGATCGTTGCCGCACTCAATTGAAATTAGTAGAATCCATTGAATCGCAGATGGACAGAATGAAGAATCTTTTAAAAGATATACGATAATTAAATTCCAAAGGATTGATAATATGAAAATTTTAGTCACAGGCGGTGCCGGATTTATTGGAAGTCACATTGTGGAGCACTTCCAGGGCAAAGCTGAAATTGTAGTTCTGGATAATCTGCGAACCGGATACCGTAAAAATCTTGAAGGATTGGAACACACTTTTATCCAAGGTGATATCCGTGATAAGGCAATTGTAAAGAAAGCGATGGAAGGTGTGGATTATGTATTCCACCTTGCTGCATTGATAAGTGTGCCGGAATCGATGGAGAAAATATCTGAATGCGTTGATATAAATGTCAACGGTTTGCTTAATGTTTTTGAAGCGGCGGCAGAAGCAGGAGTAAAGAAACTCTGCTTCAGTACATCGGCAGCAATTTATGGTGACAATCCTGTGGTTCCCAAGGTAGAAACCATGTTTCCGGAACCCAAAAGTCCTTATGCAATAACCAAACTTGATGGTGAATATTACGCAGATATGTTTACTAAACTCGGCAAACTCAAAGTTGCCTGCCTGCGTTATTTTAATGTTTTTGGACCGCGTCAAGACCCGAACAGCGCTTATGCCGCCGCAGTACCAATCTTTATTGAACGCGCATTGAAAAATATGCCGATAACCGTTTACGGCGATGGTGATCAGACCAGAGATTTTATTTATGTAAAAGATATCGTTGCCGCCAACGCCTATCTGGCCGCCAGTGATGAGTGCGGCGTATTCAATGTCGCATACGGTGGCAAACAGACAATCAACGAGTTAGTTGAAACCATTATCCGTCTTACCGGCTCCTCCAGCAAGGTTACTCATGCTGCTGAACGTGCTGGAGACGTCCGCCATTCGATGGCTAATGTTGCAAAATTAGCAGCCACCGGATTTAAACCATCTTACACATTCAGCGACGGGTTAGCCGCCACTATTGAATTTTTCAAGAACAAATAACCAAGAAACATTATTCAAGGAGAACTTCAAATGGAAGTAATCATTCGTCCGACAACTGAATCTGCGGTAAAATTCACCGCCAGACTGATCGCCGATCAGCTCCGTGCCAACCCGAAAATGGTATTGGGCCTGGCTACCGGCCGCACGATGGAAGCCGTTTATGCGGAACTTGCCAGAATGCACCGTGAAGAAGGGCTTGACTTCTCACAGGCTCAAAGCTTCAACCTGGATGAATACATCGGACTTTCCGGGGACAATAAAAACTCCTATCGTTACTATATGAACTATCACCTGTTCAACCATGTCAACATCGATAAGAGCAAAACAAACCTCCCGAATGGTATGGCTGAAGATCCGATTGCGGAAGGCGAACGTTATGAAGCAGCAATCAAGGCCGCAGGCGGCGTTGACATGCAGCTGCTCGGTATCGGCCGTGACGGTCATATCGGTTTCAATGAACCGCTCTCCAGCCTGAACAGCCGTACCCGCGCTAAAGCCCTTACCCCGGAAACTTATGAACAGAATGCTCCCTTGTTCGACAAACCGGAAGATATGCCGATGCGCGCTTTCACTATGGGCGTAGGCACAATTATGGATGCCAAGAGCGTAATTCTGCTCGTTACCGGTGCGGAAAAAGCTCAAATCCTCAAAAAGGCAGTTGAAGGTCCGGTAACTAGCATGATCTCCGCTACGGCGTTGCAGTATCACAACAAAGCACTGGTAATCTGCGATGAAGAAGCCGGTGCGTTGCTGGAAGGCAAAAAATATTACAACTGGATCTTTGAAAAAGAACCCCAGTGGCAGAAATATCACAATATTTAATAAAAATAAAAATCATACCCGATATCCGGTATGGCAATCCTGCCGGATATCCTTAAAAAAATCTGCTTTATAAAGCAGTAATGATGTTTTACAGCCGGGTGATTTTTAGCCCGGCTGTTTTTTTGATAACAATTTTAAATTAATGATGGCGGTATTATGGATGCGATAATTTCTTTTTGCGGATTATGTACTCTGTTGGTAATAGGCAAAGCGCTTCGTACAGCGATTCCGCTTCTTCAACGTCTGTATCTGCCATCATCTGTAATCGGCGGTCTGGTCGGCCTGCTTATTCTGCAGCTGGATAAAAACAATGTGCTCTGCCACTGGACCACTGGATGGAATGAAATACCTGGATTTCTCATCAATGTCGTATTTGCCGCGCTTTTTCTGGGAATGACAACTCCAAACCTGAAACGTGTTTGGGGGCTTGCGGCACCGCAGTTCTGTTTCGGCCAGCTTCTGGCATGGGGACAATATGCTGTAGGGCTTGGAATTGTCGGATTTTTTCTTTTGCCGCTGTTCGGTGTTCCGGCAGCATTCGGCAATCTGCTCGAAATAGGTTTTGAAGGCGGCCACGGCACTGTTGCTGGCTTGAGTCAGACCTTTGATCAACTGGGTTGGGCCACCGGTAAAGACCTGGGCTTTACCATGGCTACAATCGGCATGATTCTGGGCATTACCCTTGGCATGGCTATGATCAACTTTGCCGCCAGACGTGGATATATCGGTAATATCAGAAATTTTAAAGATTTATCTAAACTTGAACGTCGAGGGATTTACCGGGCGGATGCACAACCGCCTGCCGGGAAACAGACTATTTTCAGCGACTCAATTGACTCATTGGCCTGGCACATTGCCATGATTGGTTTGGCCGTATTAATTGGTTACGCAATAAAAAGCGGCTTGGGTGCGTTGGATAAAATAGCTCCGGAATGGCTGCATAACTTAAAAGTTTTGACCAGTTTTCCGCTCTTCCCGCTGTGCATGATTGGAGGATTGATTCTGCAGAATACTGCTGAACGCGTACACTTGGAAACCCTGATAGACCATGGTCAGATGCAACGTATATCCGGCGCAGCATTGGATTTCCTGGTAGTATCAGCAGTCGCTTCCATAAGAATTGATGTTGTCACAAGCTACTGGCAGCCATTACTGATTTTAGCATTATGCGGAACATTGTGGAATGTAACCATGGTTCTTTTTATTGCACCAAAAATCTTTAAAGAGGCATGGTTTGAACGCTCTATCGCGGAATTCGGTCAATCCATGGGCGTCACCGCGACTGGACTTCTGCTGCTGCGCACAGTAGATCCGGAAAGTAAAACTGTGGCATCACAGGCATTCGGATATAAACAACTGCTTCATGAACCTTTTATGGGTGGAGGATTGATAACTTCTCTGGCGCTCCCCCTGGTATTTTCCAGCGGATGGCTGCCATTCTGGCTTTTCAGTGTAATAATTGTATTAATGCTCAGTTTCTTCGCATGGCGTATTACCAAAGCTAAAAGTATGGATTGACCTCTTTTTCCCGTCCGATGGAAGTAGCTGGGCCATGGCCGGGATAGACAGGGGTGTCATCCGGCAAAATCATCAGTTTTTCCTGAATGCTTTTGAGCAAATCACCGGTATTGCCGCCGGGGAAGTCGGTTCGCCCGACACTCCCGGCAAAAAGAGTGTCTCCGGAAAACAGTGCAGGGATCTGTTTAAAGTAAAATGACACTCCGCCCGGCGTATGTCCAGGAGTAAAAATAGTTTCAAACTCCGGATACCTAATTGTACCGTTCACTTCAGGAAGATTTTCTGCCGGCGGAATATATGGCGGCCAGGCGTTGTCACGACTGTAAAACAACTCGCGATCACGGGAATTTAAATAGCAATCTTTTATACCCAGCTTCCGTACCAGTTCACCGGCAGCTCCAATATGATCAAAATGACCATGAGTAAAAAGTATAACCTTCTCAGGTGCATCAAATACATTCACAGCAGAAAGAATACGCTCTGGCTCCGCACCGGGATCAATAATAAATAATCTCCCGCCAGGATTCACCTGTACCAGATAACAATTTTCCTCAAGTTCGCCAACTGTAACAGTTTTTATTATACTCATATTGCCACCTTTTATATTTATCCATTTTTAATAAAATACCGCATATTGTACATCATTGCAACAATGCTGTAATAAAATCACTACTCAAAAAACAATTGCATTATCCGTTGTTAAAATTATGATATTTTTTCTTTTAAAACTGTTTTTTTTTAATGATTGTGCTATAGTATGTGGATTTTATATTGCTTTTATTAATTATAAAAAAATAAACGCCCGTAAAAGCGGGAAAACAAGGGAGCTGAAACTGTGAGTTATACCGTACTCGTGTTTGTAAAACAGGTTCCGGACACCCAGAACATCACTGGAGAGGCGATGAAGGCTGACGGTACCGTCAACCGTGCAGCCCTGCCGGCGATTTTCAATCCGGAAGACCTGAACGCACTTGAATTGGCGTTGCAACTTAAAGACCGTTACGGCGCCAAAGTGGTAGTGGGAACCATGGGGCCGCCGGCCGCCGCGGATGTTCTTCGTGACGCGTTGTTCCGCGGTGCAGATGAAGCATTGCTGTTGACCGACCGTGCCTTTGCCGGCGCCGATACACTGGCAACAAGTTATGCACTTAGCTGTGCAGCGAAAAAGGTGGGCAAGGTTGATCTGATTCTTTGTGGACGCCAGGCAATTGATGGCGATACTGCGCAGGTTGGCCCGCAGCTGGCGGAAAAACTTAAAATGCCACAGATCTGCTATGTAGAAGAGGTACTGGAACTCGCGGAAAACAAAATCGTTGCCCGCAGAGCTATTGAAGGCGGCTACGAAATTCTTGAAAGCCCCCTGCCCTGCCTGCTCACGGTCATAGACTCTAATGACCCGCGTCCGCCGGCAGCAAAACGCATCATGAAATATAAACGGGCAATGACCAAAAGTGAAATCAATAAAAAGGTCAGTGATCCCTATACCGGCAACGCCGATGCCGATGCTGAAATCAAGGCATTGGAAGCCAAAGGTCTTATAATTGCAGAACTTACAGCTGAAGCGGTAAATGCCGATCCTGCCCGCATAGGTATGGCCGGTTCTCCGACCAAAGTAAAGGCAATTCAGAGTGTCGTTCTGGCCGGTGGAGAAGCGAAAAAGATCGAGCCGACCACAGAAGGGATCAACGCCCTTATCCATGAATTGATAGCAGATCATACTCTGGGGTGATAAATTATGAGCGAAAAACTTGGAAATGTTTGGGTTTTCATTGAACAGGAAGCCGGAAAGATAGCCGACGTAAGTCTGGAGCTGGTCTGCAAAGGCCGCGAGCTGGCAGATCAGCTTGGAGTGGAACTGGAAGCAGTTCTTCTTGGCGATAATGTAGCAGACAAGGCTGACGTCCTTTACAGTTATGGTTGTGACAGCGTTATTCTGGCGGAAGACTCCCGCCTGGAACCATTCACAGTTCTGCCGTACGCCAAAGTCATTATGGATTTAATCAAATTTTACAAGCCGAATATCCTGCTTTTCGGGGCGACGATGAAGGGGCGTGAACTTGCCCCGCGCGTAGCTTCGGAAAAGCTTGCCGGCCTTACAGCAGACTGCACCAGTTTGCGAATTGACGACTTTGAAGACAAGGTCAACAATAAGAGCTATAAAAACAAACTTATGCAGATCCGTCCGGCATTCGGCGGTAATATTATCGCTACCATCGTCAACACCTGGGATGACCCGCAGATGGTTACAGTTCGCGAAGGGGTAATGAAAGTAAATACCCCGGATCCATCACGCAAGGGTAAACTGATCCGTTTCGACGTACAGCTCTCTGACGTTGAAACCGTAGTAAAAGTTTTGAAGCGTGTTCGCGAAGAGAAGGAAGTTGACCTCAAGGGTGCTCAGATTATTGTAGCCGGAGGATACGGTGTCGGCAGTGCTGAAAACTTCAAACTGCTCCGTGCTTTGGCCGATACTCTCGGCGGCGAAGTAGCCGCATCCAGAGCAGCGGTTGACGCCGGTTGGATCAGCCACGACTATCAGGTTGGGCAGACAGGAGTTACGGTACGCCCGAAACTCTACATCGCCTGCGGTATTTCAGGTTCAATCCAGCACCGTGCCGGCATGGATGAATCCAAAAAGATCATCGCCATCAATACTGACCCGGATGCGCCGATTTTCCAGTGCGCCCATTATTCGATCGTCGGTGACCTTAACGATATTGTTCCGAAACTGATCAACGCCTTCAAGGCCAAGGTATAGGAGATTTCTTACTATGGCTAATTTTTACACCGACAACCGTGATTTGGTCTTCACGCTTAAAAATCTCGACCTGGAAGAAGCGGTAACCATGAAGGAAGAGAACTTCCGCTTCGCTAAAGAATTTGAAAATGCACCGGTCGATTATGCCGACGCATGCGACAACTATGATCGTGTTCTCAAAGTAGTTGGCGAAATTTGCGCCGAACGCATTGCTCCCCGTTCCCGTCAGGTGGATGAAGAAGGTCCGCATTTCGAAAACGGAGTAGTAACTTATCATCCGCTGACAGTTCAGAACCTTAAGGATCTGACTCAGGCGGATGTTATGGGAGTTGTATTGCCCCATCGTTATGGCGGACTGAACTTCCCGGCCACCATTTATACTGCGATTACTGAAATGGTATCACGTGCCGATGCCAGTTTGCAGAACCTGGTTGGCTTGCAGGATATCGCTGAAACTATCTGCGAATTCGGCAGCGAAGAACAGCGTCAGGCCTACCTGCCGAGATTTGCCAAAGGTGAAATTGACGGGTCTATGGACTTGACCGAACCGGATTCCGGTTCCGACCTGCAGTCAGTCCGTCTGCGTGCTTATCAGGATAAAGACGGCAACTGGTTCCTTAACGGCATGAAACGGTTTATTACCAATGGATGCGCAAAGTGCCATCTGGTTCTTGCCCGTTCGGAAGAAGGTACTACTGACGGCCGTGGTCTTTCAATGTTCATTGCTGAAGCTTGCCCGCAGTTGGTAGTACGCCGCATTGAACATAAGCTCGGCATTCACGGTGTAGCCACTGCTGAATTGCAGTACAACGATGTCCCGGCACAGCTCTGCGGACAGCGCCGCCGCGGTCTCACACGTTATGTAATGAGTTTGATGAATGGAGCGCGTGTTGCGATCAGTGCTCAGGCTCTGGGGATTGCAGAAGCTGCCTATTTTGAAGCTAAAAAATATGCCTCCGAGCGCGAACAGTTCAAGAAAAGCATTGACAACTTCCCGGCGATCTATGATATGCTCTCTTCCATGAAGATGAAAATCCTCGCCTCCCGTGCATTGCTTTATGAAACCACACGTGCGGTTGATTTGCGCAATGCCTATAATGCACTGGTAGAAAAAGGTGAAAATGTCACTGACGAAATCCGTGCGAAACAGAAATATTACAACAAGGTTGCGGCAGTTCTTACCCCGATGTGCAAAGCTCAGGCTACTGAAGTTGCCAACTCGGTTGCGTATGACACCATTCAGATTCATGGTGGTACCGGTTATATGAAAGACTTCAACGCCGAACGTTTCTATCGCGACGCACGTATCACCAACATCTATGAAGGTACGACACAGTTGCAGATTGTAGCGGCTATCGGTGGCGTTCAGCAGCGTGATAATGACCCGCGGATTAAAGAACTTATCGCTCTTGTTCCGCCGGCAGAACTCGCTGAAATCAAAGCCTCTGTGGTAAAAATGTATGAAAAACACCTGAAAGAGGTTGAATTCGTCAATGGCTTGCACGATCCGGAATATCGCGATCTGGTAGCCCGTGCATTGGTTGAAAACGAAACCTATGTATTTGTCTCTCTGCTGATGCTGAGAGATGCGGCGAAAGAAGATGATCGCGTTGTATTGGCTAAGCGCTATATCCTTGACGCTATTCCAGAGTTTGAAAAACGCTACATACGCATCATGAGCGGCGAACACAGCGTAGTGGCAGATCACAGCGCGGTGATCAATTACTGATAACTCAGTTTAAGGAGTTTTATAATGAATAATGAATATTTGGAGCGGGCCAAGAAAAAGATTACCGACCCGCAGATTCTGTCGGTAGTTGCAGCCAAACGGGCAAAACAGCTCTCTCTTGGCGCCAGACCAATGGTTCGCTGTGACTCCCCGAATCAATTGGATGTGGCGTTGTTGGAAATCGCTGAAGGCTTACTCAGCTATGAATTTCCCGAAGATGCGGCTGCAAATGAAGAATCAGCTACAGTAGAAGGTGAATAATGAGCACAGCCAGTAAAGTTGCCGTTATTATGGGCAGTAAAAGCGACTTACCCATAGTACAGGGCGCTTTCAAAATCTTTGATGAATTCGGCATTGCTTATACTGCACGGGTTATGTCAGCACATCGTACCCCGGAAATTGCAGCGGAATTTGCCTCTCATGCCAAAGAAAACGGAATTAAAGTTCTGATCTGCGCGGCCGGCATGGCAGCGCATTTAGCTGGTGTCATGGCGGCACACACCACATTGCCGGTAATCGGCATACCGGTGGCGTCCGAACCATTCAACGGATTGGATTCACTGCTTTCCACAGTACAGATGCCTCCAGGAATTCCGGTAGCAACAGTAACTGCCGGCAAAGCCGGCGGCAAAAATGCGGCATTGATGGCAGTTGCCATTCTCGCTTTAAATGATGAAGCGTTGGCTGATAAGTTGGCTGATTTCAGAAAACGTCAAAGCGAAGATGTTGAAAAAGCCGATGATGAATTACAAAAGTCAATGGCAAAATAACAATTTTTATTTTAAGGGAGTCCATAATGGACTCCCGGATTGTTTTTCACCTTTTTACAGATTATTGTTTAAAAAGGTGTTTTTTTAAAAACAAAAACCAACTATATAGTTACAAAAATACTGGATAATAAAAGGATATAGTGATGAGCAAGAAAATTCTGTTTATGACGCGCGGGAAAGGCATTGTTGACATGTTTTGGAGCGAAGAAGCGCGCAAACGGGCTCAAAAATATGGTTATCAGGTTGATATTCCTGCAGCTGACGGCGATATTCTGGATTTTGACTTCACACCTATCTTATCTGAATACGATGGTCTTATTACCAGTTGGGGCTCGCCGATGTGCAGTAAAGAATTTCTGAGTCATGCCCCAAATGTCAAAGTGATAGGACACTCTGCCGGTAGTGTGGCGGCTATTACCGACGCAACAACCTATGAATGCGATGTTCATGTAACCAGTGCCAATCCAGTTATGGCTGAGGCAGTGGCTGAGTGGTGTTTACTGGGAACATTATTGGCGGCAAGAGACTTCTGGAAATACGCACAATGGAAGGCTGTATCTCCTATGATATGGGGTTTACCGGAATCAGAAGTCCGCGATATAACCCAGCTGACTGTCGGGATATGGGGGATGGGAGATACAACAAAGCATTTGCTGCGTATGTTAAAACCGTTGCGGATAAAACGTATTCTGGTCGCATCCAATCATTCGAGCGCAGAAGAATTGGCCCAGTATGGTGCAGAGAAAGGCACATTTGAAGAGGTGTTCAGCCAATCAGATATTATTCATTGTCTGGTCGGAGTAAATAAAGAAAATCTCTACCGGGTAGACAGCAAAGTTCTGTCCACCATAAAAGATGGCGCCACTCTGCTTAACTGCGGCCGGGCAAAACTTTTTAAAGAACAGGATCTTCTGGACGAATTGGCAAAGAAACGCTTCACCGCAATGCTGGATGTATTCCATCAGGAACCCCTGCCGCAAGATTCACCGTTGCGCAAATTGGACAATGTAATTCTAACACCGCATTGTGCCGGATATACTGGGCGTAATCTTTACATCCCATTCCTGTTCGATCAGTTTGAAAAATATTTTACAACTGGCAAAATGGATTATGAAATCTCGTTAAACCGTTATCTGACCCAAACTAATGAGCGATTGAGATAAAATTAATTATCCGGAAAGAGTCTCACTCTTTCCGGATTTTAATCAATACTGGCAAGATATGAATTTCAGAACAATAATGTTTGACCTGGATGGGACATTGACCGATTCCCTGCCCGGTATTGAAAAATGTTTTAAACATGCATTGGATACATTGAACTTTGACTATACCGGCATCCATGAATGGCGATGGATTGCCGGCCCACCTTTAAAAGACTCCTTCAGCAAGCTTCTGGCTCCGGAAGATGTTGAGCGTGCAATAGCCTTATACCGCGAACGATTTTCCTCTGTCGGCTGGATGGAAAACTCGTTATATCCGGGCATTGCAGCATTATTGGACAGATTGCAAACCAAAGGTAAAAAACTGTATATTGTCAGCAGCAAACCGGAAATTTTTGTCCGAAAAATCGCAGACTATTTTAATATATCCAAGTATTTTACAGCAATCCATGGTGCAGAACTGCACGGAGGTTTGCAGCATAAACCGGAATTGATTGCCTATGCTCTGGCATCGCATAATCTTGAAAAAGCATACACAGTAATGATTGGCGATAGAAAAATGGATATAGAAGGCGCCAAAGCCAATAACATTACCTCAATAGGTACAGCTTATGGATACGGCTGTTATCAGGAATTGAAAAATGCCGGAGCAGACGCTATTGCGAATTCTGTCGATGAACTATCTGTATTGCTGAGTTAGTCCACATCAGGATTAGCCAGCTCAAGTACCATTCTGAGATTGGAATCGTTATACAAATACAGCTCATCGTTATATTTAAGTGCAGTATTAATTTCCTCTCCCAGCATTTTCAGAAAATACCGTTCGTAATCCAGATAAGCTCCGCCGCGCCTCGTTGTAGCCAATGGACCAATATCTATTGAATACAGAGTCTTAAGCTCATATTGGCCAAAGAAATTATTTACACCGGAAAATCCGCGAATACGGTTATCGTAATCAAAAAACACATAAACTTCCTCTTCCGGCAGCTTCAATTGCCCGGAATCATAGATATAATAACATACATATCGACTACCCGGTTTTATCGGATCAACCGCTTTTCCGGTAAGTATGTCATTAGCCATACCGTTGAAATATACCTTAAGTACTCCGTTTTCCATAAATTCTGTATTGAAATGCCACCCGTTACCGTTGACATCATAAACAGTAAAACCATATCCATCGCCATCTATGGCCCATGTTGCAATTGTGTTTTCAGCCAATCCGGCCAGCAACACCCCTCCATTACTGCGTAAACAGAATGGCAACCGCCATGCACTCTGGCTATTTACCGGAGTCCATATTATATTGCATATATCTTCAGGAGTAATCTTACGAGGTTCCTCCATACATCCGGTCATAAAACTCAAAAGGACAATCCCGGCCAGCATAATCCGCTTTAATATCATATATTCATCTCCAACAGCATTAGTAAATGTATTTGCTGACATATTTATAGTATATAGCTATTTTTAAAATATAATGCTTTGATATTTTTTTGCAACTTGCACTGGTAATTTTTCGATACACTGGGTATATTAGCAAAAGATACAAACTTTTAACAACGGAGAGTTATTATGGCAACATTGAAACTTTACAATAAAAGCGGTGACGCAAAGGCCGTTAGAGTACAGGAATCAATCGAAAAGAGCTTTGGTTTCATTCCGGAAACCTTTCAGGCAATGGGAGCAAACGGTGATTTTCTTGAAAGAGTACTGAGCATCTCTCAAGCCGCAGGCAAAATACTCGATCCCAAAACTAAAGAGCTGATTGCTATAGCTGTAAGTGCGGCAAATGGTTGCGAATATTGTGTTGCAGCGCATTCAGCTTCAGCACGTCAGGCTGGCGTTACTGATGAAGAAATCACCGCCGCTATTGAAGTAGCTGCAATGATGAGTATGTATAACACGTTCAACAAGGCTGCCGGATTGAATATCGACATAAAGTAACCCGGGATCCGGAACCATGGCGAATCTAAACTGGCATGAAATCGTTCACCGGCAAGTCGAGTCTGATGTTCTCGATTATAAAGCACCGCTCAACTGGATTACCATGCCGCGCCAGGCAAAGGCGAAGTTCATCCGTCATTGCCTGGCATTCGCCAACACTAAAGGAGGATGTATCGTAGTTGGAGTCGAAGAGGATTCCGCAGGCCACCCTTCAGTCTATACCGGCTTGAATCGGGAACAGGTAAAATCGTTCGATCCATCCACCGTAGGTCCTTTTATTAATCGCCATGTCGATCCCCCAATTGACTTCACTATTGAACGACCGCTTGTTGATGGTAAACGATTTGCCATATTTGTAATCAAGCCGTTCAGCAACATTCCTCATGTTTGTAATGCGTCAATTGACGGTGAACTGCAGCAAGGGGTTTTTTATATCCGTACTACCGATGCTTCCAGCCGTCCGGCTTATCGGTCAAGTGAACTGCATGGCATTATTCAAAGAGCTTTGCGTAATCAACGTGAGCTTCTCGGGCGTATGTTGCGCGGACTTTTATATGAAAATCATCTACTGGGCAGTGAGGATGACAGCAAAAGCAGATTCGATGAAGAGCGCCGTCATGCAAGAGAATTTTTTATTCAGAGACGGCACGTCAAATCAAATACACCAACTGTCCGCCTGGAGTTTACCGCGGTTCCCCAAAATTATGTAGCGGAAAAGTTTTCTGCAACCGAACTTAAATCAGCAGCAAGCAAAGCAATCAATCGTTATTACAGTGAACTGTTTTTAACTCCGCAGGAGCTGCGTCATACATACACCGCCAATACTTTAATCCGGGCATTTATACCGGAAAAAGAAAAGTTATGGCAGTTTAATAAGAGTGGACTATGCTATTTTACCTGCTTTATAGCAACTCCAGAGAAGAAACTGGATTTTGCAATGCTAAAAGGCATTACTTTTGCCGCCGTTAACTTTATTGCTGACGCTTATGCCGAATTAAATTATTCTGATGAGTTAATTCAATTCGATACCCGACTCTATCATTGCAATAACTGCTCTCTTATAAATCCATCAGGGGAACCTTTGCCGGCGGACTGCAGTTATTCCGGCTCCGGAATAACAATACAGGTTTCCCGCTCTGCCGCTGATTGGCTGTCCGGCCGTGAAGCGCATACCCATACCGTGCTGAGGGAGTTAGCGGAACGGTTCAAAGTTCCAGATGGCCGCCTTGCAAAAATAAAACTTCCGTAATCAGATCAATTCTCCGGCAATTATATCCCAGAAGTCTCTGCCACGCTGAGTAAGGCGGATAAAATCAGCGCCATAGTCTATTAACCCGGGATATTTTTCTGCAATTATCGCTATCTTTTCAACCATTTGGGTCCAGTCAATACTAACGGCAAGTTCTGCCTCGCGCCAGCTTGATGAATTCCAGCCTTCAACTGTCCGCAAATTGACCGCAAACACCTCTCTGGCCCGTTCACCAGGAGCAAGAATATCAATCTCGGCAGAACAATTATTTATATATGCTTCAATATCAGCTGCCTGATTCCAACGATCTTTACCATCAAAAGAAGCTGCTGCTGCTCCAATGCCAAGATAACGCTTACCATGCCATACATTTAAATTATGTCGGCACTCCCCGCCAGGACAGGCATAATTTGATATTTCATATTGCGTCAAGCGCCGATGAATAACCTCTCTGGTCAATTCTGCCATATCAGCCTCACGCTCCTCGTGATCAAGTGTCTGAGCATCCGGAGCAAGTCTTGTATTCTCTTCTCTGGTGAGAGCATAGCATGACAAGTGATCTATCGGCCAATTCATTGCCTGTTCCAACTCCCACTCCCATGCGGACAAAGTCTGTGTCCCGATTCCGTAAATCAAATCAATATTCCAATGGCGGAATTGTGCATGATCGATTAATTTCAATGCATTCTCTATCGCATTTTGCGAACAATCACGTCCGAGAATCCGGCGCAGCTGCGGATCAAACGACTGTATTCCCAAACTTATGCGGGAAAAATTATCTGCCAATATAGATATCTTTTCCGGATTAAGCGTCTCCGGATTTGCTTCAATCGTTCTCTCTTCAGCTTGCGGAAGAATGGGAATCAGCTCTCTCAACATCTGAGGCGAAAGCAAGGTTGGCGTGCCTCCCCCGATATACACGGTATCGATTACGTCAGGAAGTTCCGCAGCAACAATATCTTCCTTCAGACGGCAAAGATAAGCAGCAATAAGATCTTCTCTGCCCGCTTCAGAATAGAAGGCACAATAATCACACTTGCTCCGGCAAAATGGAATATGGATATACAGATTGCGGAAACTGCTCATCAGGCCATGCGCTGTTCGGCCAGATCGTCATAAACCAACCGCCCGCAAACCATGGTTCCGCGAACCTTGCCCTTGACTGTCATTCCAGCAAACGGAGTATTCCTGGACTTTGAATAGAACTGCTTTTTATCAATAACATATTCAAAATCCGGATCGAATATCGTTATATCAGCCGGATTACCAAGCGCCAACGAGTGATTACGCAACCCCAGCACTTCAGCCGGTCCCACGGTAAACTTGGAGATAAGTTGCGGCAAGGACAAAACTCCGGCGTGATAAAGCTCTGTTAATGTTACCGGCAACGCGGTCTCCAACCCGATTATCCCGAATGGAGCCTGGTCAAATTCAACTAATTTGCTGGTTTGAGTGTGCGGCGCGTGGTCAGTTGCAATTACAGTAATGGTATCATCTGCCAGAGCCTCGATAATGGCCAATCTGTCTTCTTCTGACCGCAACGGTGGATTCATCTTGTAATTGGTATCATAACGCTTAATATATTCATCCGTCAATGCGATATGGTGCGGTGTCGCTTCTGCGCTTATTTTTATCCCCTCTTTACGAGCCCGCCGTACCAGTTCTACACTGTCTTTAGCACTGATATGCTGAATATGAATTTTCCAATCCACGAGTTTTGCAAGCATAATATCACGTGCCACCATCAACGCTTCAGAAGCAGAAGGTATTCCCGTCATACCGAGCAATACCGACCATTTACCTTCATGGACGTAACCGCTGCCTTTAAGATAATTTTCTTCGCAGTGATCCAATATCGGCAGTTCGAATTGTTTGGCATATTCAACGATATGACGCATAAGATCGTGATTCTGCACACAACGCCCGTCATCGGAAAGCGCCATGACCCCGGCATTCTTGAGGCTGCCGATCGGAGCCATCTCTTCCCCGGCATAATTCTTGGTCAGCGTACCGCAGGGATAAACCCTTACTACCCCATCAACCGCAGTATGCCGTCTGAGATATTCAATAGTGGATGCGTTATCACATGCCGGAGAGGTATTCGGCATTGGCACAATACCGGTAAAACCTCCTGCCGCAGCAGCCATTGTACCGGTGGCGATTGTCTCTGCTTCCGTTTTTCCGGGTTGTCTCAGATGAACATGAATATCGATAAATCCCGGTGCAGCAACCAACCCTTTTAAATCGATCTCCAAAGGATTAAGTACGCCTTCCGGATTAACCAGTACACCATCCATAACGCCAATGTCACGAACGGAATCCTCACCGGTAAACGGATCGATAACTCTGGCGTTCCGCAAAATAAAATTATTAATTCCTTCAATCATTTTTTCACACATCCCGCCACTAAAAACAGAACTGCCATACGTACAGCAAGTCCATTGGTTACCTGCTCCAGAATTACCGAGCGTGAACCGTCAGCTACCGCCGAACTTATTTCAACATCACGGTTTATCGGCCCCGGATGCATTATAATCGTATCCGGCTTCATATAATCCAGAATTCCCGGCTTGATACCGTAAAAACTGGCATATTCACTGTCGCTCGGGAAAAATGATGCGTTCAGCCGTTCATGCTGAATACGCAGAACATTTACTACATCGGCATCACGAACCGCATCCTTGAGATTATGACATACTTTTACGCCGATACTCTCAAATTCACGCGGGACTAACGTAGGCGGCCCTGCCACCGTCACTTCCGCCCCGAGTTTCAACAATCCCCAAATATTGCTGCGGGCAACCCGGCTATGCAGAATGTCGCCGAGAATTGTTACCTTCAACCCGTCGATATGCCCTTTCTTTTCCCGTATGGTAAAAAGATCAAGCAAGGCCTGAGTCGGGTGACTGTGTGCTCCATCTCCGGCATTGACCACCCCGCACTTGGTATTCTCAGCAATAAAATATTGTGCTCCCGGCGAGGCATGACGCATTACAAACAAATCTACCTGCAACGCTTCGAGATTCTTTATAGTATCGAGAAGAGTCTCTCCCTTTTTTAAACTGGAGGTGCTGGCCTGCACGTTAATAATATCAGCGCTCAGCCGCTGTTCCGCCAATTCAAAAGACACTCTCGTTCTGGTACTTGGTTCGACAAAGAAATTCACCACGGTTTTGCCGCGCAAGGCCGGTACTTTCTTAACATTACGTTCCGAAACCTTTTTAAACTCCTCCGCGGTATCCAATAAAAAAATGATTTCGTCGGCACTGAGGTCATATAAACTCAGCAAATCCTTGCGCGTCCAAACTGTTTCCATTTTCAATACCTGCTCATCCCTGTTTCTTGTCGGACTGCCATCTTACCTGATATACCGCATCGGCGGCATCATCGGGAGTAAATTCTGCAATCAGTTTAAAATCCTCCGGCACACTCATATCAACACCGGTAAAGTCCGGATGGATCGGAAATTCACTGGCATGACGATCAACCAATACCGCCAGTCTGATGGTTCGCGGACGCCCATAATCGGTAATCGCGTCCAAAGCCGCCCGGATGGTACGGCCGGAAGAAAAAATATCATCCACTAAAACAATATTATTATCATTCACATCAAACGGAATATCAGTAACGTTGATTTTCGGCAGAGTCTTGCGCATACCGATATCATCGCGATACATCGAAATATCGAGCATACCGACCTCCGGAGCATATCCGCATCGCTCCGCCACCATTCTGGCGAGACGCGATGCCAGAGGCACCCCCTGCCGGTGAATTCCAAGCAATGCAAATTTCTCTTTACAACATCCGCAAAACTCACCGACCACCTCATCGGCCAGTCGGGCAATAGCTGCATTCACCGCAGCGTGATCAAGCAAAATCTCGCGTTCAAACATCTTGTCCCTGTCCGTTTCATATGTTTGTTTTTAAATTTAATGCATAACTGATTTTTTGCAACTTCATTTTGGAATTACGTTAAAATTTAGTGGTAAAATAATTGTGTTTTTATGTTTTGAACTGTTGTTGAAATTTGTTTTTCATATCGGATATGATATATTAATTCATTGGGAAGTGTCCTCAGATGTTGTGGGACAGCATCTGACTCTGTCCGTATGCGAGGCGCTCCGGAACAGGCATATTTACCAGGATTCGCACAACTATAATCCAACTCAACGAAAAGGAAAAACCGGAAATGGGTAATTTAAAAAAACAATCAACGCAAGCTCAAACAGGAGGACAAAAATGACAATTTCAAAGATGTTTGGGACGGCAGTGAAAATATGTTATACGGACCAATCGAGGATTTTTATGACAGTCAAAATAACAACCGGCATCTTTCTTTGTGTTCTTGTCACACTTGCCGGCTGTGCAACCGCAAAGGATGCCGAAATGAGTGAAGGAACAGCAAAAACCTTAACCTCTGTAACCGCTTATGATACGATAGGAAAAAACTTTTCCGGAGGGTCAGTAACAATAACACCTGACAAGCCGGACGCGTTGTATTCTCTGGGGGAAGAGTGTCTCTTCCATGCCGAAATAAAAGATGCCGACGGCAATGTTATTCCGACCGGAATCGCTGAAGTATTGATCTATTCAAACTATGCTATGCCGGTAAAAATGAATATCCCATTCTCACCGGAACAACCGTTGCAGATAAAGGCCAGTTCTCTTGAACCAGGTTTTACAGCAATTGAGGTTCGTTATCCGGCCGGGGAAAAAGAATTCACATCTGCCGGAGCCGGAGTGGGCTTTGCACCTGGGCAACTTCATCCGGTCAGCAGAGAACCGGAGGATTTTGACCGATTCTGGAATAATGCGATTGCAGAACAATCGAAAATCCCGGCAGATATGATAATTACGCCATTGCCGGAGTTTGACGAACCCGGATACAATGCATTCAGGATCAGCTTTGCCAATATTAACAATACCAGAATCCATGGTTTTATGACCATACCATCGGCTCCGGGAAAATATCCGATGTTTCTCTCGGTTCCCGGCGCCGGTCCGCGCGATACCAGGCCGGTAAAACTCGAAGAGGTTGACAATCTGAAAGCGATCACCGTGGTGCTGAATGTATTTCCATTTGAACTTCCAACCAGTTATGATGCAGCGGAAAAACTTCTGGCAGAACATTATAACGGAAATCCCACGAGCTATTATAAGGCGGAAAAGGATTACCGTGATTTCTTCTTTTACCGGGCTATTGTCGGCATTAACCGTGCGGTGAGTGAACTGGCAACCCACCCGAAATATAACGGAAAAATGGTATATTGGGGCTCAAGCCAGGGGGGTGCAATGGGAGTGGCTCTTACTGCATTGAATAAAAATATTGATGCAATGGTGGTTAATGTACCGTCAGATTTCCGTAAACTCTTTCTCCGGGCAGAATATGCCTCCGGCGACAGTGGATATTTATGTTATGCCGATTATTTTTCAGCGGAAAACTTTGCCCGCAGGATAACAGTTCCGGTTCTTGTTTCGGCCGGATTGATCGATTTCACTTGTCCTCCGACAACAATATCCCGCTGGTTCAACATACTCCCAAGTAAAGATAAAAAAATTGTCTATATTCCAGGCATGGGTCACGATTTCGACGATAACTATCAACAACTGACAGCAGAATTTATTGCTGAACATCTGGAAATATGAGTCAATGCGATTTTTTCACGCATCTGATATACCTGAATCAGGCAATGTTGTAACGTTGACAAAACAGGAAAGCGATCACCTGTTCGGAACTCTGAGAGGACGTGTCGGCGAATATGTCGGCCTGTTGAATGGACATGGCGTTGAAGCAGAGGCTGAAATCATTGCAGGCAAACAGCTTTTGGTGCATAAAAAAATTATACACCCGGAACCGCATCCGAAAATTCATCTGTTTTGTGCCGCACCGCGACGCAAAGAGCTTGATCTGCTGTTGAAACAATGTGTGGAAGCCGGTGCATGGAGCATTAATTTACTGGAATGCGAACGCTCAGTGGCAATACCTGACGGCAGTGCATTGGAGAGGTGGCAGACCATTGCGATCGAAGGGTGTAAACAGTCGCGAAACTTCTGGGCTCCTATAATCAGTCCTCCAGTGCAATTAAAATCGGCATTAGCTGAGTTGAATGGAAATAGTAATTTCTGCAAGCTCTACGGACATGTTGCTCATGACAAAAAGCCTATTATCCCACAATGCAGTGATTATGCACTATTCATCGGCCCAGAAGGAGGCTTTACTGCGGATGAAGAGACTTTGATGGAATCCTGCGGCGTAATGCCATGGCATTTCAGTCATAATGTGTTAAGGCTGGAAAATGCTGCAGTATGCGGAGTTATGTTGTTAAATTATCTTACAGGAGTATACAGTGAATAAGAAAAAACTTCTGATATGCGTAATTCTCGGCTTTATTCTGATTTTAGTTGTCATAATTACTATCATGGTAATCGGCTCAAAAACAAGAAAAGAAGAAGACCAACCCATGTTCCAAAGAGTAAAACTGGCTTTGGAAGATGAAGACCCGCAGGTTGGATTAGCTGAATTGAAATATTACCTCGACAAACGCCCTGATTCTGCCGAAGCGCATCTACTATTGGCAAATCTCTATGATGAACGGCTTGGAATGCCGTTAGAGGCAATTTTTGAATACCGCACTTATCTTGAACTGACGGGAGAAAGTGCTAATCGAGAAGAGATTAACATGTGGATAACTGCGGCAAAAAAACGCTGTTTTCTGGAATGGACTAAGGAATTCAGTGATCTGTATCAGGATTCCCGGTCTGAAGAAATTATAAGTCTGCGTAACGAAGTAAGAGAGTTACGCTATCAGTTGCAGCAGGCCACGGAAAATAAACCGCAAGCTATTACCACCGCATCTACCGACACCCAAACCAAGCAAATAACAACAAACACCGAACCGGAACAATCTGCTGAGCCGCAGACAACAGTTACGGCCAAGCCAGAACAACCTTCTGAACCGCAAGTCCAGGAGTCCATAGCGATATATACCGTAGCGAAGGGTGACAATCTGGCTAAAATATCCCAAAAATTTTATAACACCTCCGCCAATGCCAATTTGATTTACGAACACAATAAAGATGTACTGAAATCCCCCAATCTCCTGCAGATCGGACAAAAATTGAAGATTCCTCCGGCGGAGAAAACAGCAACTAAAACGGCACCGGCAACAACGCCGCAAACGGGCAAACACCGTGAGCTGCCGCCAATAAAACCTTTGTCCGAAGAGCAGTTGCAGAAGTTACGCGGAGAAAAAGTATCGCCGCCGCCGTCCAGGGAGGAAGCTACATTGCAACAGCCTGTGAACAACTCAATAACTCCATATTTATACAACTAGAAACATATCCCTGGGGTATCTTATTTTTTACGAATATTGCATGAAAAATTTTTGCATGTTATCTTTCACAAGATATATTATTGAATATGGTATTGGATTATAATTTTGATGGGACACAGGAGATTTTCCAATGATTAAAAACGTGGTGTTAATATTAACCACATTACTGTTATTAGCAGGGTGCAGTTGGGGTAAATACAGTGAACCAAAATATTACGATCTTACAACCCCGGAGCCGCTTCCGGCACTGAAATATCCAATACAGATAAAAAATTTTGGCAATAACACCGCAGTAAAGCAAAGAATGATTTACCGCACTGCCAATGACGAACTACTTATTGATGAATATGCACGTTTTGTGCAACCGCCGGAAAAAATGCTTGAACGTTATCTTGCCACCGCATTTTCTGCTCCAAACTCCGGAAACGGAAAAAGCGGTGACGAAATCATATGTATCTACGGAAAAATCTTTTTGGTTGAATTTGATGTATCGTCACTTGAAGCCCGTTTAGGTATTGAATATACTATTGAACGCAAAACCGCTGACGGCATGTTACAGCCGGTAGCTTTTGATTCAACGATATTCCGCTCACAAGCAACATCGGCCTCGCCTGAAGTTATGACTCGTGCCTTGAGCCGCTGTGCCGCACAGTTTACAGATCAGCTGTATCTGATTCTGGAACAAAGTTCAATTGAAAAAGAATAACCTATGTTTTGACATATAATCATGCTGTATTTACTGGATAATCTCTCTAAAATCAATGCTGACGCTTTAGGGTTCTTCCGTATTTTTGGATATATAACTTTCCGCGCCGGAGCCGCGGCAGCAACTGCGTTTTTACTGGTCGCATTCTTTGGGCCTTACACCATAAGAAAGCTGAAAAAACTCAATGCTACCGCCGCCTGCCGTTATGAAGGGATCATGGAAGAAAAATATATTGACCGATCAAAAGACAAAACTCCGAGCATGGGCGGTATTCTGATTATAATTGCAATTACTATTGCATGTATTTTGTGGTCCGATCTCAGTAATCCTGTTGCATCGGTATTGCTGGCAGTCACTGTATCGCTTGCCTTACTTGGATTTACCGACGATTATATAAAAATCGCCCGTCAGAATAAAGACGGTATTTCAGCAAAAATGAAATTTTCCGGTCAGATGCTGATTGCTACAATGGGAATTTTATTCCTTTACGCATTACCGCATGATAATGCGGTACCGCTTCAGGATTTATATGTCCCGTTTTTGAAGGAGCCGATTTTCTCTTCCCCATGGGTGTTGCTGCTTGAAATTCTGGTAGTAGTCGGAGCATCAAATGCAGTAAATATAACTGACGGTAAAGACGGACTCTCTTCTGGATGTATTATCTTTTCAGTAGGAGCATATGCTATAATTGCCTACTTATGCGGCCATAAAATATTTGCCTCATACCTTTTCCTGCCATATATACCATCGGCAGGAGAGGCTCTGGTATTCTCTTCCGCCATAATTGGTGCATGCGGCGGATTTCTATGGCACAACTGTAATCCGGCCGGAATGTTTATGGGAGATACCGGCAGCCTGGCATTAGGCGGCGCGTTGGGCATGCTTGCTGTAATTGTAAGACAGGAATTACTGCTCATACTGATTGGTGGTGTGTTCGTAATGGAAATCGGATCGGTTATGTTGCAAGTACCGTACTTCAAGTTAACTCACGGGAAACGTATTTTTCTATGTACTCCAATCCATCATCATTTTGAACGTAAAGGCTGGAAAGAAAATCAGATTGTGGTGAGATTCTGGATACTGGCAGCTATATTCGCGCTGTTGGGACTTGCCACAATGAAACTGCGGTAAATCTACTACTGGAAGGAGATTCCCGGCATGTTAAGAATATTGTTAGCGGCAGCACTGACTGCGGTTTCCCTCTGCGGATGTGCGGTCAATAAAACCAATTGCCATTATTACAAATTAGCTGATTGTGATAAAGAACTGTCAGCCACTGTTGCAATCGGGAAACAATTATGTTTTGAGCTTGAGGAAAATATCACTACCGGATACTCCTGGCAGGCAGATTATGATAATAATATATGCCTGGTTCAAATCGAGCACTTAGCTGCTGCGACGCAAATGACTGGAGCCCCGGGCAAAGCCAAAGTTGTCATACAGGCACTGACTCCGGGTGAAACTGTAATAAAACTTAATTACATGCGTCCATTCTCCGGAGAAAAAGCTGCTGAATTACACTACCGCATAATTGTAAAATAATAATTGGGAAAGTAAATTGTATTATGTTTAATCATGTAAAATCGTTTATCGGCGCATTTAGCGCAGTGTTAGTAATTTTATCTGGATGTCATGCCAGCGAAACTCCGCAAAAACCGGAATCGAAGCCGATAAAATTAATGACATATAATATTCAAATCGGGAAAAACGTCTCCCGGACTGGAATAGATTTAAACCGTACAGCAGCAGCGATTGCCAGAACCAATCCGGATGTTGTATCATTAAATGAAGTTGACGTAAACGCAGCCCGCAGTGGAAAAATTGATATGCCGCAAGTATTAGGACAACTGTTGAATATGCAATATACTTTCGGCATGGCCAGTCTGCGTGAGCCGGGTGAATACGGCAATGCCATTCTCTCAAAATTACCAATGAACCGACTTGAAGTGTTCCCGATCCCATCCACACCAGACGAATCGCGCAGCGCAACTATTGCATTAATTGACGGAGAAACTCCTTTTTATCTTATAACCACCCATTTCTCTTATCAGGGTGATGAAGCCACTGAAGCGATAAGAGTGCAAGCTGCAGAAGCAATCACAGCTATGCTAATTGAGAAAGGTTATACTCCGGCGGTACTCATGGGAGATTTAAACACTGCTCCTGACGGTAGCGTAATTCAAAAATTACGCGACCTGGGTTGGGAAATTGCCAACGATGCAGATCCTGAACAGAAAACTTTTCCAGCCGATAACCCGCAGGAATTACTGGATTATATTGCGGTATATCCGGCCGATTGCGCCGAATTTTCCAGTTACCGGGTGATAAATGAACCGGAAGCCTCCGATCACCGCCCGGTTTATGCGGAAATAAAATTCATACCGCAGAACCCAATGGTAAAAATTACCACAAACTACGGTGATATAGTTGTTGAACTTTATCCGGATAAAGCTCCGGAAACAGTTCAGAATTTTCTCAATTACGTTGACAGCGGATTTTATAACGATACTATTTTCCACCGGGTAATTGACGGGTTTATGATCCAGGGAGGCGGCTTTGATACCTCGTTTAATCAGAAATCCACTAATCCGCCGATTCATAACGAAGCAGATAACAGATTGAAAAATGATATCGGCACCATTGCTATGGCCAGAACTCAACAGCCACACAGCGCGACATCGCAATTCTTTATTAACGTAGCCGATAATAAATCCCTGAACTTCCGAGACCAATCAATACCCGGATACGGATATTGTGTATTCGGCAAAGTCGTAGACGGGATGGATACTGTCAATAAAATTAAATCTGTTCCCACCGGCAACTACCGTTTTCACCGTGATGTCCCGCGGAAACAGGTCGTAATAAAGTCAATTACCAGACTGTAATCTCATTTGCGGCATTTGTAATTCAGCAACAATGCTGAATTGGCTATTACCAGCACAGAACCTGCGTTATGTACCAGTGCACCGACCACCGGGTTCAGTATCCCGCAGCCAGCAAGCACAATAGCGACAAAATTCAATACCATGGAAAAGGTAAGATTAAGTTTAATTGTCGTCATACTGCGCCGGGCTAAGCGGAATAAAAACGGCAGTTGAGTTATATCATCATTTACTAAGGTTATATCTGCGGCCTCAATTGCAATATCGCTGCCGATTCCCCCCATGGCAATACCGACTTGTGCCCGCTTAAGCGCCGGAGCATCATTCACGCCGTCGCCAATCATACAAACCGGTTCTCCGGCCGCCTGATAATTATCTATGGCCTTAAGTTTATCTTCAGGAAGACATTCTGCATGCAGATCATCAATTCCGGCCCGCGCGGCAATATTTTTTGCCGCCTGCCAGTGATCCCCTGTCAGCAACGCAATATTAATCCCGATAGTCTTGAATTCTTTTACCATATTCGCCGTATTTTCCCGGATACCATCGGCCAGTGCAATCATGCCGGCATATTGTCCGTCGATTCCCAGATAAATTACAGTTGCGCCATCTGCAAGATAGCGCTCTGCTTCTGCCTTACCCTCTTCAGAAACAGCAATTGAATTATCAAGTAAGAATGCCGCATTTCCGGCAACAATCTTCTTGTTTTCAACTGTTGCAATCACACCTCGTCCCGGGCATATCTTGAATGCCTCCGGTTCAGGAAGTTTTAAGCCATCTTTCCTGCAACCTTCAACTATCGCCTTCCCAAGCGGATGTTCAGATCTACTCTCAGCTGTGCCGGCCAACCGGAGCAACCCGTCTCCGGATAAATCATTTAAAAAACTTCTACAACCAACCACTTCAGGTACGCCATGAGTTAAGGTGCCAGTTTTATCCAACACTACCCGTCTTACTCCGGCCAACCGTTCAAGAGCATCGCCCTGGCGTACCAGAATTCCATGCCGTGTGGCATTCCCAATTCCAGCCATAATTGCCGTAGGTGTTGCCAATACCAGAGCGCATGGACAGAAAACCACCAGTATTGTAACCGCACGGATAGCCTCACCAGACCATAACCATACCCCGGCAGCCGATACCAAAGCTGCAATAACAATCCATGTAGCCCACCGGTCGGCCAAAGTAACTATTCTGGCTTTTCCAGCATCAGCCGCCTGTACCAACTTTACCATACGCTGAATAGAACTGTCAGCCTCACTTTTTGTTGCACGCATTTCAAATGCGCCGAATTGATTGACGGAACCACTGAACAATTCATCGCCGGGGAATTTATCGACCGGCAGAGACTCTCCAGTCATGACAGCTTCATTAACAGAACTGGTGCCAGAATAGACCACTCCGTCCACCGGTATCTGCTCTCCCGGCAGAACCCGCAGAATATCACCAACCTGAACCATGTCTACTGTTACTATTTTCTCACCGCCATCCTTGATTACTCTGGCAGTCACAGGAGTTAATTTAATCAGTTTTTCTATCCCGGCACGCGCTTTTGCAACGGTACGATCCTCCAGGAACTCACCAATCTGCATAATAAAGGCGACTTCCCCGGCGGCAAAAATTTCATCAATGAAAATCGCGGCTATCAGCGCAATAGAAACCAAAACATCAGCCTTGATATCAAAACGGGTGAATACTCCTTCTACAGCTTCAATTAAAATAGGAATCCCACACAAGACAATCGCCACCCATGCCGGATTGACCGGCAGCAGCTCCGGAGCAAAGAAACTTACTGCCAGCGCAACGGCAGATACAGCAAGCATTGTTATTTTACGACCATTTTCAGTCATTATCAGATTTTTAATACTGTAAGCCATTTATATTCTCCTGAACTATCTAATTCATCAAACCCTATTAATATACCCATAGGGGTATAGGTATTCAAGGTAAAAAAGCAATATTTTACAAAAAATAATTTTCTAAGTCAACTATGATTTATTGGTAAAGTGTTCCAGAGCCTTGACAAATGCAGCTATAGTTTTATCAGCATCGCCGTTTTCAATACCATCGCGGACGCAATGTTTCAGATGGCCTTCAAGAATAATCTGTCCTGCTTTATGCAATGCACCTTTTACTGCATTAATCTGAATCAAAACGTCTTCACACGGGACATCATTATCGATCATCTTATCTATCGCATTTAACTGCCCGATCATTTTTTTTATTCTCCGGTGCAGATTTTCTCCATCCATACATTGGCGCATTATAAACCCCTTTAAAGTTTAATATCTTGTTATAACCTAATCTCAAATATCGGATTTGTCAAGAATATTCATATCTATTTCAAATACCTTGAAGTAATAGCTTTTTATTTTCAATTCCCGTATTGCAATTTTATTTTTTGCGTTTATGCTAAATACTAAGACATTTACTAAAAGGTTTGACAATGCAACAACGAACAATATTGATTTTTATCCTGTCGGTACTGTTAAGCAACTGTATTTTCGGTTTCAACCATGAAGCTGATGTTGTAGTATACGGGGGAACATCCGGGGGCGTAATTGCTGCAGTTGCGGCTGCCAGAGAAAACTGCAGCGTTATAATAGTTGAAGAAACCGGTCATCTTGGCGGCATGACGTCTTCAGGATTAGGCCATGTTGATATAGCCCGTCCTGAAACTCTCGGTGGATTGACTCTTGAATTTTTTAAATCTGTCCGAAGTAAATACTCCCCCAAGGTACCGCTATTTCGTGTTACCCCGGGCAAAGCAGAGGAAGTTTTTGATGAAATGTGCACCGGATATTCCGGAATAAAAGTTCTTCGCAATCAATGTCTACGCGAACCGCGCGAAAAATCGGCCATAATTGAAAATGGAAAAATAAAATCTATTATACTGGAATCAGGAGATACCGTATCTGGGAAAATATTTATTGATGCGACCTATGAAGGCGATCTCCTGCCGGCCGCAGGAATTTCCAATTTTCTTGGGCGGGAGGGAAAAAACCGTTACAATGAATCTGCCGCCGGAGCGTGTATACCGCAACTATTGCCTTATGCAAAAATCTTTGATGACCATGGCAATGTCTTGCCTGATCTTATTTTAAGCGATCACCTGCCGGCTGGCGGGGAAGATAAACTCACCCAGTCCTTTAATTTCCGTCTCTGTATGACTACCGATCCGGATAATAAGCGTATTATTGAAAAGCCTGCCAATTATAATCCGCTCTATTATCAGAATCTGTTAAATTATCTTCTTACCCAACCGGATAAACAGTGGCGTTTCAATGATATAATATCATATTGGTTTTTTCTGCCGGAAGGGAATAAAGTGGATGTAAACAACCGTGGAATCAACTCTACGGATTTCATTAATCACAGTCATTCATGGGCAAATGCCTCCTATTCTGAACGCGAAGCAATTTTCCAACATCACAAGGATTATACTCAGGGCATGTTCTATTTCCTGGCCCATGATCCGAGAGTTCCGGAATCGCTGCGAACCGATAGTGCAAAATGGGGTCTGGCGGCTGATGAATTTACTGACAATGACAATTGGCCATACCGTCTTTACGTCAGAGAAGGCCGCAGAATGGTCGGCGAATATGTAATGACTCAAAGTGATGCGTTTGAAAATAATTTGAAAAACGACTCAATCGGCCTGGGCTCTTATATGCTGGATGTTCACTGGGTGCGCAAATATGCAACACCGGATGGCAAGGTTTTTGCCGAAGGACTTTTAAGCATCGGACGCCAGCCATTACCCGTCCGACCATACGAAATCCCTTATCGTGCATTGCTGCCCAAACAGGAAGAGTGTACCAATTTTCTTGCGGTAGTTCCATTGTCCGCCTCGCATGTAATTTATTCATCTCTGCGCATGGAACCAGTTTTCATGACAGTGGGAGAAGCGGCGGGAATTGCGGCGGCATTAGCGGTAAAAGATAATATCCCAGTACAGAAAATCAATATTTCTTTATTGCAGAACAAATTGAAAAATTATGGCGGAATAATCAATTATCCTGGCCGAAACCTCCTTTTCCCCCGCTCATGCGAAATCGAAGATAGCTTAATCATGGATGATGCTGATGCAAACAAGACCGGCACATGGTATCATGCTGAAAGTGGTACTCCTATGCTTGATGGCGGTTACAGTTATGCTCCACCCGGAACAGCCAATACCGCTGAATATACTTTTAATATCTCAACTCCTGGTCTATATCGCTTATCTGTAATCATACCGCAACACCACAAAACCTCTATAAAACTGAAACTATCCGGATGCGGTATCAAGAGTGAAACTACTTATCAGCCGGGACATGATACAAATGTTCCGGAAGCAGTTATCGACACCTATGAGCTGAAAGCCGGCACATTAATAATAACGCTGAGTGGCGAAACAGAGCAACACAGCGCTGTTGCAGACGGCATAAGATTGCAACTATTGAATTAAAGGATTTTTTGGTTATGAGATTATTGCTTTTTATAGCTCTCTGTGTCATATTTCAATCCAATATGGCTTTTGCAATTCCAACTCCGGCAGAACGGGCCAAGATACTACTTAATGCAAAGAGCGTGCAAATAGATCCGTCAATGCTCTATTACCATAACCGTTCATTGGAAAGCATAGCTTCGGAAATACGGGTAAATGGATTCAATGCCGTATACTGTTTTGCAATGAGCGATACGGCAATTCCCACCGGATTAGTGGAGAAGCTGCATGAACAGGGCTTGGCGGTAGCTCTTATGACTCTGCCAAGCCTTGTTTACTGGTCGGAAGCCGATCTTGCCGCAAAACTGCCGCCACAATGGCGCGACTGGCTGATCCAGTTTACTGATGACCGCATGAAGGAATACCGTTTTATCGGCTTTATCCATCCGGAATACAACGCATGGTATAAGCCATATCTGGTAAATATGCTGAAGACTCATAATTTCGATGGATTCACTTTCGCTGAAATAATGTATCCTATTTATGACGGACCGGAGCGCGAACAACCCTTATATGGCGATATCAGTCCGGCATTCCAGGAGGCATTTAAAAAAGCGACCGGAAATTCCGACTTCCCCAATTTTACTGATCCAGCTTCACCAAACTACTTCAAGAACAATACCGATCTATATCGACAGCTGGTGGAATACCGGGTAAAGACTATAAATGATTTTTACAATGATATAATCAATGGTCCGGATGGAGTCCGGGAACATCTGCCCGACATTACTTTTGCCACCTGGACTCTCGGTATCAATATTCCCAACGGCGTGGAAAAGTTAAGAGAGTGGGAAGGCAATGATATTGCCGGAATGATCACAAGCGTCCGGCCTGATATTCATTTTATTCAAACCCATGCGCCTGACTGGCTTAATCCTGATTTACCGGGAGATTATGTAAAGGGATATAAGCAGTTTTTTGATGCGATACGAAACACCGATCCGAACATAAAAATCGGCTTGCAAACCGATGTCGGCTCGCGGGGAACGATGCGCCGTAATCCAGAATGGATGCAACAGTTTTATAATAGTTGTCTGGCAGAAGGAGTCAACACAACAACTTACTATGAATTCAGTCTGCGTTGGGAGATCTTCAACTCTCCGCCGGAATTGAAAGAAGTACGAATAGCTGGAGATGAATTATGGTTGGTTTTTGATCAATATCTGGATGCTACGGCAGCAGAGACAGCTGCAAACAATTTATCTGCCTCCTGCGATATAATCTCCGCAATTACAGACGGAAATCTTATCCGGATGAAACTTAATCCAATGCCCAAAACCGGAGATACATTTACAATTAATATCGAAGGAATCGCCGATAATCCGTCGGTTCGACTAGGATTATCCGACACCCCTCCCCTGCCCTATGGCCCACAAAATAAAATCACCGTACCCACATTGGTTACGGTGAAGGTATTGTGATATCAGTCTTGTATCTGCTAGGGGATTTGCAATAAGCAAGCTACTCCAGTTTCTCCATAGCCTGTTGAATGCGAACCATATAACCGATCATCTGACGCATCTCATCTTCTGAAAATCCAGCCAGGATATTATGAATCAGCTCCCTATATGGTTTTTCAATATTGGTAATAAACTCCATACCTTGCTCAGTCAAATGCAAATGGTAGGCCCGGCGATCCTCTTTCACCCGGCTGCGGGTAACAAAGCCAAGCGACTCCAATGAGTCGATGAGAACTGTCAGGTTAGATTTATCGACAAATATTCTATCACTCAATTCCTGCTGAGAAAGCGGTTTTTCCGCATATTTCAGACTCATAAGAATATTAAATTGAGCTTCAGTAGAGGTGTGTTTCTTTAAAAATCTCCGTGCACACTGTTTTAACAGTGCACCAGACCACCATATCCCCATTAAAGCTTCATGCTCAACATCGGTAAATTTATTTATTTGATTAAAAACCAGCATATCAACATCCTTGAATTAACTATAATAATAGTAAACCAGATAGTAATATATGTCAATTATGGTTATTAAAAAAAATGGATTTTTTCAAGTAAAATCGGCATTTTTATCTATTTGACAATTTCCTGATTTTTCTTTTTAAGCTCCTGCCAGCGTTCAAACAGAACGAACAATCCCGCCAACAACGTTCCGGAAATAGAGTGCCATACACAGCTCACAGCAGCTGCTACCGCCGCCTCCGGAAGAGCAGCAAAATGCTTACTTGCCAGATTAGTTGCCAAGCCGGCATTCTGCATCCCTACCTCAAGGGAGATAGTCCTGCGTTTGGCGATCGACATTCCAGTTCCTATACCAACCCAGTATCCCAATATATACCCAAGAGAATTATGCAAAAATATCGCAATGAAAATCGTAATTCCGGAGGTGAAAAAACTTGCTCCATTGTAAGATATCACACCACCTACGATACATGCCAGCCCGATCACCGAAACTCCAGGCATCACAGAGCATAACTGCTGATAAACCTCTTTCCGCCCCCAGAACCAGTTGGCGAATGCACCAATCCCTACAGGCAGAATAGTTACAATGAGAATAGATTGAAACATCCCCCATGCATTAACATCCACCGTATTACCGGATAGTTTAAGCATCAGCAATGGAGTCATAATAGGAGCCAACAAGGTTGATGCTGTTGTCATACCGACAGAAAACGCCACGTCACCACGGCACAGAAACGACATTATATTAGAGGAAACCCCGCCGGGACAGCAACCAACCAGGATAAGTCCTACGGCAATACCGTCAGGCAGATTCAAAAGTTTAGTCAATCCGAATGCCAATAGCGGCATAATCGTATATTGAGCAACTGCACCTATGAAAATATCCCATGGCCGTTTCAGCAATATCTTAAAGTCATCCGGAGTCAGCGTCATCCCCATAGTCAGCATTATAATACCAAGTACAACCGTTTGAGTATTGCCCCGTACCCATAAAAACAGCTCTGGACGCAAAAATGTAATAATTGCAACTAAAATAACAAAAATTGAAGTCTGACTGGCCAATAAACGACTTATTCGCTGTAAAATTCTCATCATTTTGATCAATCCCTGATTCTGACTTAAGATATTCCCTGTATGTTCTATTGCAGAAACAGAATTATATTTATCTTATTATTTTTATAATATACATCCATATCCTCAAATTCCTATGAGTCAACCAATAATAATTCAATGATTATCCTATTGCGAACTATAAAACGCCTATAGTTATCTCCCCTGTCATTTTTGCTTATCGTGCTTATTTTTCCACTCAAGACTTGAAAAAATGACTGAAATGAAGTATATTAGTTAGGAAACTATGGAAAAATGCAATGGAAGGAATCACTCTCTATGCAGGATGATAAAGTTGATATTATCGCCTCAATATTTCGTATGGCCAAAAGTATAGAACGCCTCTGCAACCGCAAATTTCAAACCATCGGCTGCACGGGAAGTCAATCACGTATACTTTGCTTTCTTTTAATTGCAACACAACACAAGGATATATATCAAAAGGATATTGAAAAAGTATTTGATATCCGTCCATCTTCAGCTACCGGGCTGTTGCGGGAATTGGAACAGCAAGGTTTCATTTACCGTGAAACAATGTCCGATGATTGCAGAATGAAAAAAATTGTTTTAACAGAAAAAGCCAAACTCATCCAGAAAAAGGCTATCGTAATTTCAGACGATCTCCAGCATAAGCTCCGCGGCGATTTAACCACCCATGAACTTGACAATTTTCTGAATATTTGTAACGATATCACAGAAAGAGCTGCTAAACTATAAATTAACCCCTGTAAATATGAAATTTACTTGTTTTAAATAAATACTTCGTTACCTAACTAATTGATTATTTAAATACATGAAAATAATATAGGAGAGTAAAAAAATGTATAACAAAATATATTTAAAGCTAGCCGCAGCAATTATTTGCGGAATAACCTCAATTACCTATGCCGCACCACAGCAAACATTGACCTCTGTAAGAGTGGAAAATGTAACGGAACTTACCCAAAGCGAGCCGAAAATTTACGTAGGCACAGTAAAAGCCTCGGAAACAATAGATATCGTGGCAAGAATAAGTGGAGTATTATGGGATGTCTCATTTCAGGAGGGCAGTCTGGTAAAAGAAGGTGATCTTCTGTTCAGCATTGAAGACACCATTTACCGTGAAAATGTAAATGTAGCCAAGGCATTGCTGAAACAGGCCGAAGCAGAATTGACATATGCCCAAAAGGAAAAAAGCCGATATGAAACTCTTTATGAATCACAGGTTTCAGCCCAGACCACTTATGAAAGTACAGTCAGGACTTATGACTTATACACCGGTAAGCGCGATGAGGCTCAAGCTAATTTAGTATTGGCAGAAAACGATTTATCATACACAAAAATCTACTCGCCAATCAATGGTAAAATCGGAGAAAATATTTATAGCAAAGGTAATTATATCACACCAGAAAAAGGTACTCTGGTAACCATAGTACAATATGATCCTATACAGATAAAATTCTCAATGAGTGAAGCTGACTTTTTCAAATACAGCAACAACGGCACACTGCCAGTCAATGGTCTGGAAATATATCGTGCAGACGGGAAACCCTACGAAGGCACGATCAAAGTGAAATTTATTGATAATCAAGTAGATACTCAAACCGGCACTCTGCAAATAGAACTCGAAGCAGAAAACCCCGATTTAGAGTTGTTGCCGGGAGGTTATGTAACTGTCAGATTCAGTGAAATATTTGACACCCCGCTTCCCGCAGTAAGTGTCACTGCTCTTATGACAGACGGAAAGGAGCACTATGTATATGTAGTCAATACGGATCAGCGTGTTGAACGGCGTAAAGTTACTATTGGAGCTCAAGTGAGAGATAAACAGATTATTGTTTCCGGCTTGCAGAAAGGTGAGACAGTTATTGTTGGCGGATTGAATAAAACCGCCCCGGGAGAACAGGTGAATCCGATTTATACGGTTCAGGCGGAATAAGGAGTAAAAAACGATGTTTTCTGATATTTTTATTCGACGGCCACGCTTCGCATTGGTCATCTCACTTTTTATAATGCTTGGCGGCATTCTCTGTATGTTCCGGCTTCCAATAGCAGAATATCCTCAGGTTTCGCCACCATCTGTCATGGTAATGGCCTCTTATCCAGGAGCGAGTGCGGAAGTCATTGCCGATACCGTTGCTTCGCCTTTGGAATCAGAAGTCAACGGTATTGAAGATATGATCTACTATTCCTCTCAATCAGACAACCTGGGAAATTACACATTAACTTTAATGTTTAAATCCGGTTCGGATGAGGATATGGCTCTTGTGAACGTAAATAATGCCGTTAAACGAGCAGAACATGCCCTGCCTACTGACGTGGTAAATAACGGTGTCACGGTGGTAAAACGTTCCAGCGATATGCTGGCAACTATTGCAGTATACAGCGATAATCCGGAACATACGCCATTGTATATAAATAACTATGTCAGTATACACCTGAAAGATGCGTTGGCCCGAATTGACGGTATCGGCCAGGCAGTAGTCTTCGGGGAGCAGAATTACAGCATACGTATTTGGTTGGATCCATATAAAATGAAGGCCTACTCCATCAGTGATGAAGATGTACGTAATGCGGTTGCCAGTCAGAATATTCAGGCGGCAATCGGCTCTGTCGGTACAGAATCAAGCAGTGAATGGATGCAGTTTAAAATCGATGCTCAAGGTCGCCTCACAACTCCGGAAGAATTCGGTGAAATAGTAATAAAATCCGGAGAAAACGGTCGTCAGGTTCGCCTCTCCGATATCGTAAAAATTGAACTTGGGGCAGAAACATACAACAGTATCGGGACATATGACGGGCGTACAGCTGTTCCACTGGCATTATTCAAACTAAATGATGCTAATGCCTTGGAAATCATGAATCAGGTACGTGCCGAATTACAGAAACTTGAAAAGAATTTCCCTGAAGGAATGCAATGGGAAATTGCTTATGACTCGACAAAATTTATCAAAGTTTCAATGGCGGAGATTGTTGAAACTCTGGTAATGACATTCATACTGGTGGTGGTAATAACCTATCTGTTTCTGCAAGACTGGCGTGCTACAATCATTCCATCAGTCACAATTCCAGTGTCACTTATAGGTACATTCCTTTTCCTGTACCTGCTTAACATGAGCATTAATACACTTACAATGTTCGCTCTTATTCTGGTTATCGGTTCAGTTGTAGACGACGCAATATGTGTTACAGAAAACTGTACGCGACTTATAAATGAAGAGCATTTATCGCCATTCGACGCAGCGATGAAAACCATGCGCCAGCTTACCGGAGCTCTTATTGCCACAACATTAGTCGTGGTGGCAATTTATGTACCGATTATGTTCTACGGAGGCATGGTAGGAACAATCTATACTCAATTTGCAGTTACAATGTGTATTGCATTATGCCTGTCCACCGTAAATGCAATGACGTTAAGCCCGGCATTATGCGCATTGGTTTTGCGTCCGAGCACAACCCCGCGAGGGTTATTCCACTGGTTCAATATCGGCTTGAACTGGACACGAAATGCTTATCTGGCGGTTGGTGGATTGCTGGTACGCCGCACCTTGCTGACTATTGTCCTGTTTTGCGGAATTCTTTTCTGCAATTATTACTTCTTTAATCAGCTGCCATCGGCATTCCTTCCAACCGAAGATAAGGGGGCGGTTCTTTGTGACGTAACCCTGCCATCCGGGGCTTCACTGCCAAGGACAGAGAAGGTGCTTCAGGATGTATGTGATCTTATATCAGATATCCCCGGAATCAACACAATCATGACAGTTCCCGGCCGCTCACTTACATCTGGCGAAAGTGAAAACCTGGGAATGATGATTGTCGACCTTGATCCATGGGATGAAAGAACCACTCCGGAAACTCAGGTTGAAGCAATTCAGGCAGAAATCATCCGGCGTTGCCAAGCATTACCGGATGCAACGCTCAACGCATTTGTACCTCCCGCAATTATGGGACTGGGAGCCACCGGCGGAGTAACGTTTTCTCTTCAGGCAACCGGGGATCAATCTTCACAGGAAATCGCCCAAACTGCCAACCATCTGCTTGCTAAAATCATGGAAACAGGGAAAGCAGTTTACGCATTCACATCATTCGATGCCAGTACTCCTATGCTCTATCTTGATATAGACCGCAGAAAAGCAGAAGCGCTGAATGTTCCGGTAAGTTCAATATTCAGTGCACTGCAAAGTCAATTGGGGTCATATTATATCAATGACTTCAATAAATTCGGAAAAACTTACAAAGTAAAAACCCAACTGTCACCAGAACTTAGAGAAAATCTCAATATCATTGACCAGTTATATGTAACCAGCACCACCGGAGTCAATATCCCAGTCAGCGCAATCGCCTCGCTTCGCTGGGAACTTGGACCGCGACAGGTTGAACGGTTTAATATGTTTCCGTCAGCAGGGATCAACACTCAGAGTATTTCTTCCGTAAGTTCAGGCGAAATGATGGCAATCGCGCAAAAAATCGTCAATGAAAATCTCTCCAAAGATTATCAGATCAGTTGGAGCGATATGAGTTATCAAGAAAGCCAGAACGAAGGTAAGATCGTCTCTCTTTTGATGATATCACTGCTGATGGCTTATCTGTTCCTCGTCGCCCAATATGAAAGCTGGACTATGCCTATCTCGGTAATGCTGTCAGTCGCAACTGCGACACTTGGAGCGATTCTGGCATTAAAAATATCTGGAATACCTCTGAATATCTATTGTCAGTTAGGTCTACTGATGTTAATCGGCTTGACAGCAAAAACAGCAATTCTTATGGTGGAATTTTCCAAACAGGAACGCGACAATGGGGTCTCTATTGGCGAAGCAGCACTGAATGGGATGAAAGTACGTTTCCGTTCGGTCATGATGACAGCGCTTTCGTTTGTAATAGGGGTATTTCCGCTGGTTGTCGCCTCTGGAGCCGGGGCTGGCGGCCGCCAGGCTATTGGTGTAACCACGTTTTGGGGAATGTTGATCGCCACGGTTGCCGGAATGATGTTTATTCCTGGATTATATGTAATCTTTCAGGTGATGGCAGAAAAAGTATCTCTTCTGGCTCACCGGAACAATCGTCGAATCAGTTAAACATTGATGAAATATTTTTTACGGAAGTATTTAATAATGAGCAAACAGTCAGAAAAAAAACATATATCTCAGCCACATAAGGTGAGTCTGTACTTAAAAAGCAAACCTAATTCAAGGATTTTTGTCGCGGGAACATTTAATGACTGGGATGCGGAATCGCTGCCACTTATTGATGAAAACAATAACGGCAATTATCATATTGCATTAACATTGAGACCTGGCAAATATGAATACAAATTCATAATTGACGGAGTATGGTGCATAGATGAAAACAATCCCGATTTTATAATTAATGACTTCGGCACCCTGAACAGTATATTGAAAGTACAGTAATCTCGTTTCCCGTACCGGCATAAAACGGTACGGAAAAATCAATTTTTAGCAGCGAATAAAAAAATATCTGGAGGCGCTTATGAAAATTCTAACCATAGCACGGGAAATGGGCGCAATTGACTATGATTACGAAACGGCATTATGCCACACTCTTGGAATCCGGCTGGTACACAGGGAGGTCCTGGAATCCCATTTTAAAGAACTTGGAGCCAATAGTTCTCTGATGAACCGCCTGGATGAACGTAAACCGGGAATGATGGATTCCTTCTTCAGCCGTGCTGATGTGTATTATGAAACCTTGCGAACTGCTATTTTTAATGAAATTGCTAAAGGCGATGTAGCAATCGTAGGACGTGGAGCCAATTTTATTCTTCACGATATTATCAATTGTATAAGATTGCATTTCATCGCCCCTTTGGAAATAAGAGTTGAACGAATAGCCCGTAAACAAAATATCTCAAAAGATCAGGCTCTTGCGTGCATAAAAAAAAGTGATCGTGAAAGAATAGGATTTTGTAACTATTATTACGGTAAAGATTGGCGTGATGCGGAAGGATATGACATTACTATAAACACCGCAGAAATAGCTTTTGAAGATTTCCAGAAAATCGCATTGCAAACGGTTGAGCTGAAACAACCACATTCAGACCATGAGCAGAAATTAAAAAACGCTATGCTTACCCAGACAATCCGCTATGCATTATGTATTACAGAACATTTAGATATCAGATTTCTGGAAGTTATATGCGATGATGAGCATGTGATAATCCGCGGCGCGGTACCTTCGGTTGGAGTGTCACAACGGGCAGAGAATATTGTAAAGCAGATTACAGGTGTAATATCTGTTCAGAATCAGCTCAATATAGTTTTGAAAAATATCCCCAAACGCTTTGAATAAATTTTTGAATTAATATTCATCCAGTAAGCTGGGCATAAAACCCGGCTTTATTTATCTGTTTTCAATATATTCAACATCTCTTCTGCCAAATCATTTTTAATTTGATTCTCAAATGTTGTAAATCCATAATCTGCATATAGAACAGTTCCAGGGAGGTAATATGAAATTTTATAATAAAACAGCTGGCCGGCAACAGCGCCGGTCATACACAACAATACCGCCCAGAAGAACATCATATTCAAACAATATGTCCCAACCGGTATTTTCCCGTGCGGGAATCCCATGTTTTTCCCCGATTTTTTTAATTGCTGTCTGACAATTATACCAAAATAAATTGGAAAACAAACTACAAATACAAGTTTTTCCAACCCGATATGCAGCAAATTATCCACGGCCGGCATGTTACGTCCACTCAGCCAGTCAATATGAATGTACAGGAAAAACAATCCCAATGGAATAACTATTCCGACGACAACTATCCAATAGTAACTTCTCCACGGTAAGAGCATAATAAACGGCTTTCTGCCACGCAACCGGTTTACCCCGGCAATAACCGCAAAAATAATTGTTAACACAGTAAGCATGAGACATAACGGCAGTAAAGAGTACATGTCCAATACCGAATAGAACATTCTATTCTCCGCAACAAAATAGTCTTCAGGCAATTTATATTCGCATTTTATAAGAAAATTCCTTGAAAAAATCGGCTTGTATTTCTCTTTTATTTCCGCATTGGCATCTCCTGCCTCTTGCCAGCAGTGAATAATATCTGCCACTTGAGCAAGCGTTGATGAATTGCCACCGTGTCTTTGAATAGCTTCCAGGTACATATCTGCAAAATTACCATATACCAATACGTCGATTATATACTCGCTGTTACCAATAATCTGCGGAAGAAAATCTTTCCAGGACTTCAGCAATTTCTCTCCTGACGACGCTCCTTCTTCCGTTAAAATTTCCCCATAAAATATCATATTCATTGTCAATGATCTTAACATTGACAGATAAGGCAGCAGTGTATCACTGTAAACCGCTATACGCTGAGATACATGTAACAGATCCATATTACCGCGCAAAAAGCTGTACGCTTCTTCAGCAAGTTTTGTATTATAAGTTTTCATAAACGGCTTTCTGGTTCCAGTAAGATAGATATCCATTGCTCTATCCAATCCTGCACGATCAGAAATAATGAATTCAGTACTACCGGGATCCTGTTTCTCATCTGAATCCTTCATGTTTTCTATACTCCATTCAGAAATGACATAGGCTTCCAGGTAATCATATAACGCATTGTCAGGATCTATTTCCCGTCCATGCGCGATAATATGGTAGAATTGGTTGGAATAAGTTTTATCCGTTTTCCTGAATTATTGAATATCCATTGCCAACAACTGTGCGTAATACGCGGTATATATCTTGTTGGCAGGATCAAATTTATACAATTCCGCTGCATTCTTAAGCTCATCAACATGATCAGTACCGGCAAATTGAGATGCCAATAGTTCCTTTGCCGGGGATGTTGAGCGCAATTCTTCCGGATAGATCAAATCTATCAGCAATTCATCAATAACTGGCGGAATCCCCCATGACCCGCCTCCTGCATGGTCAAACACTACCAACCCGCCCCAGAACCGCAGATCCAGACACAAAATAATGCCTGCCAGAAACAATGGTATAACAACGATCTTCAACAACCGGCGCATCCGTGCACGAAATGAAAATCTTTTGATATTGGCATTCAATAACTGTACTGCCAGCTCTTCCGGTTGCCCGAAACGTTTTTTAGTCATCTCCGCCGCTTCTTCCGGCGATTAAGCTCGACTTAACTCCTCCTCATAAGCCTCTTCAAGGTGGCTGTTCAATTCAAAAGAGACTTCGCGCCGCATAGCCTCGTCATCTGCCAGTGAACGGGTGCAAGTGGCGACAAATGTTTTGAACGGATTTTCCATTATTCCATACCCAACAGGATGTTAGGCCTCACAAGGAGAGAGTAAAAGTGTAACTGCATGACAGAACTTCCGACCTTCCTCTATCTGCTCTTCCGCAGCACGCTTCCCTTTGAGTGACAATGAATAATATTTTCTTATCTTACCATTATATTCCACACTGCTTGAAACAATCAAACCGTCGCCCTCCAATCTGTGCAGACAGGGATAGAGCGACCCTTCCTTCCACTCAAAATAACCGTTCGTGCGTTCATTGACTACTTTTATCATTTCGTATCCATACATCGGCTTGTCCTGTAACAAACGCAATATTATCATCTCCACTGAGCCACGGGCAAGTTCATTTTTTGTCGACATATAAACCTCCTTGTATTATATAGTATGCCTATGTATAATTATACCAAGGGTTACTATGCTTGTCAAACCTTAATTGTAAAAATAATATATTTTTTCTTATTTTATGACTGTATTTTTACTATTCTTATAATTTACTGACAGGCAGAAAAAATTGAAGATTCTATGTACAGACATGGCTTTCAGGTTCATAAAACAGAACTCCGGTTTCAATTGCTGGGCAGACATAAAAAAGCTCCCCAGACTCAACACTTCCGTAACAATATCAGTGAGAGACTGGGGTAATAATTATAGAGTATGTCGACAATGATATTTATGAAAGCTATATCTGCATTGGAAATTTATGCCAATATACCGTATACTGAGTCAATAAGCTGTTGATGCGATATTAACGTATACACTGTCCGGTATGATTTTAAAAATCGGTAAAAACGGTATACAACGCAATGAGATAAAGCGTAAGCAGTAATTATCAATTACCGCGGTATGTACCATATCCATTGGCCGACATAGTAATCGGGATATGATAATGTGAATCGCCTTTTATCTCAAATATGACTTCGACAAATGGATAAATCGTATCAAGCCCCTGCTGTTTAAAATAGTCTCTGGTTTCAAATCGCAATTTATAAATACCATCATTCGCAGTAGTTTCAGGCAGAAAACTGCCTATCCTACCATTGATATCGGTAATACCTTCATCTATTTTACTCCAACTTTCCGCATCATCAGACAATTTGAAAAGTATAATCGGCACTCCGGACGCAGGTTTCCCTAAATTTACATCCAGTATATGAGTACTTAATTGATATTTTGTAACACCCTTATCCGCAGCCCCATGAATCACTCCAGCACCGCAAACAACAACTATAAAAATTAAAAAGTAAATTAAAGATTTCATAAATTCGCCTCAAATCAGAATAACTGCTTGATTATTAAAGTATAATTATTGACCATGATTATTTAATTTATTTACTCTCTGCCATGAAAGCGTTATCCTGCTGTTTGATCATTACAAATATTTGCTGCATAAAAGGGTCTTCGTTTATCAGATAGTCATAACAGTCATCAGAAACTGGTCTATACAGATAATCTATATATTCCCCGGCAGATATCGGCAACTCAATTTCCGTATCCAGGTGAAGTGTTTCCGCCGCACTCTTACAATTGGACAAATCTATTGCCGGTTCTACAGAAATAGTTACCTTGCTATTCGGTAATGTAAAATAATAAGGATCTATCCCCATACCAAGAATACTTGTCCCCGGGAAACCAATGGCCGTTACGTTATCATTACCCTTCGCTATTTCAACAAGCGTGCCTGCTGATGAATAGATATTATGGGCAATCACATAAACCTGTTCGACCGAGGCATACGGCTCCTTCTCAAGTTCAAAATAAAATTCCCGGACATCAAATTCACGATTTTCCAGGAACGGAATGTTCTGTAAATTCGCATTATCACTGAAGTCCCAACCACGCGCGTTCATATAACGGCGCACTCTGTCATTTGCCGGCGTAGCCAGAATTCCCTTGAAGGCCACAGGTTTGGCACACAGCATTTGCAGCAACCGTTCAGGTACAGCATCACTACCACCTCCGTTGCCGCGGATATTTATAACCGCATAACGCGGTTTCTCATCCTCAAGAACCGGCTTAAGCTGTTCCTCGTAAAACGGCAGGTCATCAGGATCCATATCTGGTACCCGAATATATACAAGATTATAATCTTTCATAAAAATGACCTGTTGGGAAATGGAGTAGAAGTTTTGGCTGAACTCTACGTCAACTTCAGCATCATCCGGAATTGTGAGCGTAATAATATCTTTTTCCGGAGTCTCAAATCTGAATGTCCTGCAATCGGATGCTGGAGATGGCAAAAAAGAGTAAAAATCAGACTTGAAAAACATTTTGTTTTTTATATTATAAGACCAGAATTTATCACGAAATTCCGATTCAACCTCTTCCGGCGTTATTCCATCAACAGTCAGCAATTTAAACGGTCCATGATACTTTGTTCCATCAATAGAAAACTCCGGAGCAGTGTAATAATTACCATCCCAGTAAGTAAAATATATTGGCGAAATACGGTTATTCGCGGGAAGGCAGGAAAACAGTTGCATTATGTTATTACCGGTCTGGATTGCATCCGGCGGAACAGTTTCTGCATAACACTGCAAATACCATTCATCATCGGTACTCCATGGTGGACTTTGCAAAAAAAAGATGATGACCTTTGCAGGCGGTTAAAGCATCATGCAACACCGTAACGAATTCCATCAGACTCTCATTACCGGTAATATTTGAGCGATATTCCTCGAGCTTACTCCAAAGTGCACATCATGAATTGCAAGATCATGCGGCATTGTATCGCGCAGAACATTTACCATATAATCAAAATCCTCCAGCATCTGCGCCTTGTCGAGCTTCGGCGCTTCGCCTCCTCCTTCTAAGTATGGTCCCCAAAATCCTGTAAAACGATTGCCTGGAATGAGATGGATTCCGCCTTCGTACACTCCTTCAGTAAAAGTCAGACGCATAGCAACGGTAGTCAATCCAGTATTTCGTTCTATAACGCGTTCAACTTCAATATCCTTTAAATCACCAATCCACGTTTTGGTATAATTAATATCATCTATCTGGGTTTGAATATTATAGTCGGGCTGAGCATAAGGATGCTCCGGATTACAGTTGGCTTGGATCGTTTCAAAATCGCCAGCCTACCAGGCGCGCATAATTTTCTCTGCCGCCTGAGCCGGTGTTTCATTTGGAGTTGCCAATGCTGCTGAGATCGTCATAGTTGAAAGAATAGTAAGTTTCAAAAAACGAAGCATACAATTATCTCCCCTGGTTATTGAAATACCATGATTGTTATAAATAGCTGAAGGCAATCATAGGATAGTATAACTTATTTTAATTGATTTGTCAAGATTGCCGGAAATATTATCAATATAGGTAATTCATAAATAAAATAAGTCAACAGAATAATTACAGTATAACTTAATTATGATAATTGGGATAGAATAAAAACTTATTTAATGTCTGCCAGTAGATAAATTGTTTGGGCTTTAAATGGGGAGATCGTGGCAGGATCCTTAATGCCTGAAATCTCAATTTCATTCGCATTATTTTTTTATAAAAAAATGGCGGAGAGAGTGGGATTCGAACCCACGGTAGAGTTTCCCCTACACAGCATTTCCAATGCTGCGCCTTCGTCCACTCGGCCATCTCTCCGCGCAGGATATTTTCTAATATATCACAGTTTTAGAATTAATCAAACTATTTTTCATCATGATTTAAAATTAAATCACGGTTGTTATAAAAATAACGCACCCCGGAAGCCACAGTAATAAATACCACCAAATAGAGCATGCCTTTCCATAAGTGCCACAATGAAAAACCTCCGCAGACAACTTCTTTTATGTCAAATATTTCAGTCCATGCCGATCCAGCAATGAACACGGCGGCCATCTGCAACGCCGTTTTTACCTTACCCCAACGGTCAGCGGCAATCACCCGGCCGCGCTTTAATGCCATACTGCGCAATCCGGTAACCAGAAACTCCCGTGACAGAATCACAACTGCCATCCAGGCCGGCATCAAATCAAATTCAACCAGAAGTATCATCGTCGCCGTAGCAAAAATCTTATCCGCCAACGGATCAAACAATGCACCGAAATCGCTCTGCTGATTCCATTTACGTGCGAGATAACCATCCGCAAAATCTGTTAATCCGGCAATAATCGCGCAAACATAAGCAATCCAGCGCAGTGTCATCTCGGTAAAAGTAGGCTCCTCCGCGAACATCACTCCGGCATTAGAGGCAAGGATTACAAATATAAACGTCAATACAATTCTGCTTATAGTCAATATATTGGGAAAATTCCAAACCATCATTTATCCTTTCCGAAAGTTATAAGATCACCCGTCCGCGCAAATCATAAATATCTGCAGAAGTTATTTCCACAGTATAAAACCGCCCCTCTTTTAAAGGACGTATAGAGCTTATTTCAATATAGTTATCTATTTCAGGAGCATCAAAATATGCTCTGGCTATGCCTTTTTTGCCTTGCTTGTCGTCCACAATCACCTGAAATTTATGCCCGACCAAACTCCTGTTATGCTCAAGAGAAATCTGTTGCTGTAACTCCATAATTGCAGAAGCACGCGCTGCGGCTATTTCATGTGCCACCTGATTTGACATAACCGCCGCCGGGGTACCAGGCTCTGCCGAATACTCAAAAACCCCTAAACGATCAAATTTAAATTCGCGGACAAAATCATAAAGTTCCTGATATTCGACCTCAGTTTCGCCAGGAAGACCGGTAATAAACGTCGTCCTTATGGCCACACCAGGTATTGAATCGCGCAGTTTATTTAATAATCTTCTGGTTGAATCTCCATCTATTTTTCTTCCCATTTCACGTAATATCCGGCTGGAAATATGTTGCAATGGGATATCCAGATATGGAAGAACATGCTTTGATTTGCTTAAAAATTCCACCAGTTCATCCGTATAATGCGCCGGATGAGTATAGAGCAGTCTGATCCAGAAATTTCCGGAAAGTTCATCCAGTTTCCGCAAAAGTCCAGTCAGATTCTCTCCGGATTCATTATCCATTCCAAATGCGGTAACATCCTGTGCAATAACAACCAGCTCTTTCACTCCGGCATTTAATAAATTTTCAGCCTCTTTTACGCAGGACGCTATACTGCGGCTCCTCAAGCCTCCGCGTATTTTAGGAATAGAACAATAACTGCAACGGTTATCGCAGCCATCGGCAATTTTCAGATATGCAACATGCGGAACCGTAAGTTGCAATCTGGCAGTATTTTCATCATACAGATAACTAGGAGAAAATGCATCGCCAACAAGTTTTTTATCATGACATGCATTAAGCGACCGACAGATATCGCCAACCCCATCAACTCCGCTCCACAGATCAACCTCAGGATACTTTGTCATGAACTCCCGATCGCGATCCCACTGGATAAGACATCCGCAAACCGCCACTTTCCGGCATTCTGGCTTAATCTTTTTCCAAGCCAGAGCTTCTTCTATTGCGGCATAGCTCTCTTCTCTGGCCGATGGTAAAAAAGCACAAGTATTGACTAAAGTAATCGTGGCTTCATCCTGATCAAATGTTAAATCATATCCACCTTGAAGCAACGTTCCTGCCATTGTCTCAGTATCAACAAAATTTTTAGGACAGCCTAAACTTACCAGAAATACTGAATTTTGACGTGACTGCGGATTTCTCATCCCGTTCATAATACCTGCCTTATTCAACCTTAGACCATATATAACCTGCAATATCATTATTAGCGGCAAACACTGTTGCGCCCCGCAATCTCCAACGATCTTTTGTCCCGCAGGCCAGCTCATATCCGGACTCATCCACTTTCAGAGACACTTCACGCCCGAATTCATTGATGCCGATATAATTACTCCGGCTCATAATTGCGGCAACCGCCGCTATATCCCATAATTTAACCACTGCCAGATAGGCTAGAAGTTTACCGGTTAACAGATAATAGCTTGCCGCGACACATCCAGACCAGCAAAATACCTGATTCTCCAACTCAATTTTTCGATATTTTGCATAGCGTTGAGCAACTGCCACCGGACGGCGGATATCAATCTCCATATTCTGAAAACGAAACTTTTCTCTGACGGTTGCTTCCGGGTTACGAAGATTCCGGTAGTGCCACACATCACTACCATCAGTGATCAGCAACACATCCTGTACCGGCAGATAAATCACCCCGTCGGATATAACTCCATTATGCATCAACGCAATCGAGTGTCCCCATGCAGGAAACATACAGCTGTACGGAGCAGTTCCGTCAATAGGGTCAACAATCCAACACGCTTCCGCCCGCAACGCAGCATTGATATAATCCTCACCACGTTCAGCCACAGTCTCCTCACCTATGAAATAACTGTCTTCGTCCGCGACAAGTCTTGATATTAAATATTGTTCAATAGCCTTGTCCGCCGCAGTTACAACACTGTTATCGCTTTTTAGTTCCATAGGTGGATTGCTGTAGTACTCCATGGCAATCTTTGCCGCCTCACAGCATACTCCCACTATTTCATCAACAGACCAGTTATTCATCGCATCAAAATTCCGGACAAACTATTTATCATCCAACTTTTTAGCCATCTCTGCAGCTTCACGGTAAAAATCCAGCTGCTGCTGGCTTGCTATTTTCTCTATATCACTTGCATGAGTTTGTGCTTCAGCCTGTTCTATCAGTGCCAAATCCGCCCGGCTGGCAAAATAATAACCGCGGGCAAGATTGGTAAGAATAATATATTTTTCACTTTCTGTACATGACGCCATATTATCCTTGGCAGTACGCAAAAGCAAAATAGCTGATTCCAAATGAACATCTTTTAACGCATTGCGCAGCATTTGGAAACCGATATCACTCAATTGCAACGGCTTGTCTGCAAAATTCTTTGCGACTTCCTTATACACTTCGCTGATCTTATCTTTAGCATCAGGCAATTGTGCCGTCCGGTACAGATTTATCTTGAAGTCATACAGGTCATAAAGTTTGGGATTTTCAGCGATGGCGTTGTCTATTGTTGCCAGTGACGCTTCCATATTATTAAGATATTTAAACTGTACAAAACTTTTAATTCCGATCAATCGAAAATCATCTGGATCAGACTTCAAAGCCTCATCTATCCTCGCGATAGCTTCATCATACTTTTTTTCGCCAAGCAATTTTTCCAATTCAGCAAAAACCGGAGGGATCTTATTCCCCGGCTTTGCTTCAAGGGTAGCATTGGCGTCCTGCGCTTTCTCCGGCTTTGCATCCTGTGCAGACGCGGAAAAAAACGCCAAAGCGCAAAATATTACAGATAACAATGCCGCAAAACGAACCATCATTTTTTCACCTGACCATTGGCAAAGTATTCCACCAGGTAATCTGCTGGAGGCGGCACCTGCAGCCGTTCTCCGGCTCCACGCATTGATTTATGCCCAAGCACCCCAACAGCCACCGCATTACGTGCCGCGACAGGATTGGTATGCGGAATTTTATTATAACGGACGAAATCCAGAAATGCATTAACAACCCTCGGGTCAGATCCGCCGTGAGAGCCAGTCAGAGGTTTAAGGTAGTAGATAATATCCGGAGTAGCCCGCGGTCCGCGTTCAGTCCACACATGTACCTGACATTCTCCCCCGTCACCTATATTTTCCACACGACCATGGGTTCCGATAAAAGTGTAATTGCGTTCTGCATCCGGAGTATAGTGACACTGCAGATAACACGCCTGTACGCCATTATCCAACTGCATCATTACCATTGAATGGTCTTCCACATCTATTACAGGAGAACATCCTTTCTGTTCCAATGGCGGCCAGTGATCGCCATGCCATGAAGCATCACCGCGATCCTCCGGGGCGCGGCGATCAGTTGTCTGATTATATACGCTCAACTGCCCCATCGCGCTTACAGCCTTGGTATAGCCACCTGTAACGTAATGAATCACATCAATATCATGCGCTCCCTTCTGCAACAGCAAACCAGTGGTATACCGTTGTTCCGAATGCCAATCTTTAAAATAGGCATCCCCGCCGTAATTGATAAAATGCCGGCACCAGGCAGCCTGCACCTTACCGATAATACCGGAATCAACTACCTCTTTCATCTTCAGCACTACCGGGAAGTAACGCATATTGTGTCCGACAAACAATTTTGTTCCGGTTCGATATGCTGTTTCCAGAATACGGTCACAGCCTTCAATGGTAATTGCCATCGGCTTTTCCAGATAAACCGCTTTCCCAGCTTCCAATGCAGCAATTGCATGCTCTTCATGGAGATAATCAGGAGAAAGGATGAAAACTGCATCAATATCTTTATCCGCCAAAAGTTCACGGTAATCAGCCGTCGCATAACGGAACTTATCCTTAACCGCTTCCTTGAATTTCTCCTGGGCCGGTTCATAAGGATCTGCCACCGCAACCACATTACAGCCATTTTCCGGCTGATGCGCCATGATTGACAGCATTGCCCGATTTCCGAATCCAATAACGCCAATATTAAGCTCTTTCATTGCCTTTTACCTTATTTTCATTGGTTAATAATATTTATAGTATAAAGCCATAACAATGATTTCATGGACAAAATCGTTAATAATATATCCTGTCAAAAAAGATTATCAACGCTGCCTTCAACTTTTAATGTGTTTTTCCAGTATCCTCGTGCTTAACACACTCCTGTTTCAATACTGTTTCCAACTTGCCATAACGTGGTTCCATTCTGTAATTCTCAACAGCCATACGTACCGCCTTGCGTTCACCCAATAAAATCAGAAGCTTTCGGGCTCTGGTCATGGCCGTATAAAGCAGATTTCTCTGAAGCATCAAATAATGCTGTGACATAAGCGGTAAAATAACTGCCGGGAATTCCGCCCCCTGTGATTTATGCACTGTTATGGCATAAGCCAAAGATAACTCTCCTGCCTCGTTGAATTCATAACGAACAGGATTTACGATCCCGTCAAACCTCACTTCAAGTATTCTTCTTTCTGTATCAACTGAACTTACCATGCCAAGATCGCCGTTGAACACGCCTTTATCGTAGTTATTGATGCTCTGCATTACTTTATCACCACGTCTCAAAACATAACCATTTTGAGGGCATTCACCGCCTTGATTACTATTCAACAGAGGCTGCATCATATCATTCAATGCCGCAGTCCCCAAAACTCCGCGATTGGTAGGTGTCAATATTTGAATATCATGCATCGGCGACATACCGAAACGTTCCGGAATACGCTCAATGACCAACTTCTCAATTAACTTCAATACACGTTCCGGAGAATCAGACTCTATCCAGTAAAAATCTTTTAACCCGGTACTGTCGTGACACATTTCCGGCATCAATCCACGATTCACTCTGTGGGCGTTATGAATTATCATGCTGCCGCTACCCTGCCGGAACACCTCAGTAAGCCGTGATACCGGAACAATTCCGGAATTTATCAGGCTTGCCAATACTGTTCCCGGGCCAACCGATGGCAACTGATCAACGTCGCCAACAAAAACTACCGCCGTTCCAGTTTTAATCGCCTGCAACAGTGCCAATGCCAACGGCAAATCCAGCATCGAAACCTCATCAACTATCAGCAGATCACACTCCAGAGGATTTACCGCATCATGAATAAAACCTCCGGCAACCGGATCGAACATCAGCAGCCGGTGAATTGTTTTTGCAGTTATTCCAGTCGCCTCGCCAAGACGTTTGGCAGCTCTGCCGGTAGGCGCGGCCAGCATAATATCAAGTTTGGCCGACCTTGCTCTGCGAACCAACTCTCCCAGCACAGTAGTCTTCCCGACTCCTGGACCGCCGGTTATAATACTGAATGGCGATTTCGCCACCATATCAACCGCGGCAAACTGAGTTGGTGTAAGTTTTACATTAGTATCCGGCTGAATCCGGCTGATTGCCATAGCCGGGTATTTTTTCACATTCAGAATGCGGTTCAGATGTTTAGGCAGTTCATGCTCCGCATTATAAAGTTTCATTGGATAAGCCATATTACCGTCTACAGCAACGGCTCTTGTTTTAACTGCCAGATTCAACGCATTGTGCAAATTCTCATTGATGTCAATCCCAAGCAACGCAGCAGCTTCGTTCAGTAATAATTCAACAGGATAACAGCTGTGTCCGGCAGCAGTTACAGAATTGACAGCATAAACCAAGCCAGCCAACATTCTTGCCGGGGAGTCCTTCGCCACCCCCATTTCAAGCGCGATTTTATCTGCTTTCAGAAAACCAATTCCGGCTACCTCATCAGCCAGACGATATGGATTGGAACGAACCTCCTGGGCAGCTTTGTCGCCATATTTAGCCAACAACTTTTTACACAATGCCGGAGACATCCCCAATCCGTGCAGAAAGATAAACTGCTCCTGATTGATAATCTGAGACTGCCATCCCTTTTTAATCTGTTCTGCTTTTTTAGGACCGATTTTTTCGATTTCCCGTAATCTTCCCGGCTTAGTATTGAGAATCTCAACCGTCCGGTCGCCGAAGTAGTCAACAATGCTTTTGGCCAGTTTTGGTCCGATCCCCGGAATCAATCCAGAGCCGAGAAAACGTTCCACCCCCTCTTTTGTAGTTGGCAGAACATATTTAAATTCCTGTACTGCAAACTGCATCCCGTATTCATTATGATTTTCCCATGTCCCGTACAATTCAACCATTTGTCCTGCCGCGACCAAAGGAAAAACGCCGCGGGCGGTAGTTTCCGCGCCTGCGGCGTCAACAATTTTTACTACGGTGAAACCGTTGTCAGGATTATTAAATACAACGCTTACAATTTCTCCGGTAAGTTTATCCAATCCGGTATTATCTTTGCTGAATCGTTGTATTCCTTTATCCATATTGCAGTATTTTATTTACGGGTACGCATTTGCGGGAAAAGCAGAACATCCCGGATCGACTCCGCTCCGGTAAGCATCATAACCAGACGGTCTATTCCTATTCCCATGCCGCCGGCAGGAGGCATACCGTACTCCAGAGCCACCAGGAAATCTTCGTCAACCTTATCGTCCCATGTATCGTTTTCAGTTTTTGTGCGTTCAAACTGTTCAGCAAAACGGCGGCGCTGCTCAATCGGATCATTGAGTTCACTGTATCCTGGAGCAACTTCCTGACCATTGATTTCCAGCTCAAATACATCCACTACACTCTTGTCATCTCCGCACGCTTTGGCCAATGGCACCAGTTCAGCCGGCATACGCATAACGAAAGTAGGTTGAATAAGAGTTGTTTCAATCAGTTTTTCATAGATTTCGTTGGTTACTTCAAATTCCGGCATAGACTCGTTAACATCACAGCCAAGTTCTTTAGCTCTGGCTACTTTGCCTTTAAAATCCAGTTCAAAATAATCCTTGCCGGCACGCTCTTCCACCAATTCGCGATAAGTTACTCTGCGCCACGGGCGTTCCAGATTAATCACATTGCCGTTGGGATGTTTTATATGCAATGTGCCAATTACGGTTTCCGCCAAAGTAGTAACCAGCTCCTCAACCAGATCCATCATTGTCCGGCAATCGCCATAGGCCTGATATACTTCCATCATGGTAAATTCCGGATTGTGTCGGCGTGAAACGCCTTCATTACGGAAGTTACGGTTAAGCTCAAACACCTTTTCAAACCCACCGACCAGCAGTCGTTTTAGATAAAGCTCCGGAGCAATACGCATATACATGGGTGAATTGATGGCCTCATAAAATGTCTTGAACGGATTGGCGTTCGCACCGCCAGCCAATGGTTGAAGCATAGGAGTTTCCACTTCCATAAAACCCTTGCTTTCCATAAATTTACGGATACCGCGGATAATGGCAAACCGTTTTTTGAACATTTCGCGGCTTTCTGCGTTGGTAATCAAATCAAGATAACGCTGACGATATCTCTGTTCAACATTGGTTAATCCATGGTATTTTTCAGGAAGAGGGCGTAATGATTTGGTCAACAGAGAAAACTTTTTGACCTTTACAGTAAGCTCACCCATTCTGGTCAAAAACATATTACCTTCAATACCGACAATATCTCCGATATCGACCATTTTCTTAAAGAAATCAAACTCTTCTTCTCCGAGAGAGCCTTTGCCTAAATAGAGTTGGATTTTACCGGACGAATCCTGCAAATCGGCAAAAATGGATTTTCCCATAGCACGAATAGCGGTAAGTCTGCCGGCAACGGTAACATGCTGTTCTACATCCTCGCCAGCGTCCGGATTAAAACTTTCGCGACAGGCGGCAATCTCCTGACGCCCGTCAAAACGGCAGCCAAACGGATAAACTCCGGCGGCAGCAATATCGTCAAGTTTCGCAACCCGTTGGGCAAAAATCTGATTTTCATTTATTTCCGGAGTAATGTTTCCGTTTTCGTTGCTCATTTTTGTTTCTCCAATACAATATTAAAATAATAAAAAAACAATATTCAAGTATTAACCTGCCGTTGCCATTTCATCTTTTTTGTGAAATATCAACGAAATATAATTTATCACACAATTCAATTCTTGCAATTCCGGAAAATGAAAGTAAATTAATAAGACTTGAAATTTTTAATAATTCATTCACGTCAACGTCACAAACAATTAAACAAAGGAATTTGAGACAAGATGAAGAAATTATTTCTGCTTCTTTCGGCAGTCGTTGCCTCATCCGGCGCTTTCGCGCAGGAAGCGGTCAACGCTGTTGCGGCCGAACCGGTCGTAGCTCAAGCTGCCGGAACACCCGACATCAAATTGTTGTGGTGGATCGCCCCGATCGCCAGTATCCTGGCACTTCTGGCCGCTTTTATCTTCTATAAGAAGATGATGAAAGCGGATGCCGGCTCTGCAAAAATGCAGGAAATCGCCGGATTCGTGCGCGAAGGCGCAATGGCTTACCTCAAACGTCAGTACAAAGTGGTATTCGTTGTATTTGTAATCCTCTTTGTGATCTTTGCGGTTCTCGCCTATTTCGGCATCCAGAATCCGTTTGTTCCGGTAGCGTTCCTCACAGGCGGTTTCTTCTCCGGTCTCTGCGGTTATATCGGTATGCGTACCGCGACCAACGCCTCCAGCCGTACGGCTCAGGCATGCCGCTCCGGTTTGAATGCCGGTTTGCAGGTTGCTTTCCGTTCCGGCGCGGTCATGGGTTTGGTAGTTGTCGGCCTTGGCTTGCTCGACATCTGCCTGTGGTATCTCATTCTCGACAAACTTTTCTTCACTCCGGAAAACATGGCCAACGGACTCAGCTTTATGGGTCTTCAGCTGGTTGAACCCGGTTGCACTGAAGCGGCCAAGCTGGTACACATTACCGCTACTATGATCACCTTCGGTATGGGTGCTTCCACTCAGGCTCTGTTTGCCCGTGTCGGCGGTGGTATCTACACCAAAGCGGCCGACGTCGGTGCTGACCTGGTTGGTAAAGTTGAAGCCGGTATCCCGGAAGACGACCCCCGCAACCCTGCTACCATCGCCGACAACGTGGGCGACAACGTAGGCGACGTTGCCGGTATGGGCGCCGACCTTTACGAATCCTATTGCGGTTCTATCCTCGCTACCTCTGCTCTCGGCGCTGCCGTTGGTATGCAGCTGATGCAGCAGGATGTTGAAAATTATATTGCACAGATGCAGAACATGGTGCTGGCTCCGATGATCGTTGCCGGTATCGGTACTATTCTTTCCATTATCGGTATTCTTTTCGTACGCAGTAAGGAAAATGCCAGCCAGAAGCAGCTGCTTCACAGTTTGCTTACCGGTACCCTCGGCAGTTCCATTCTCATTCTTATCGCGGTTGCGGTTCTTGCTGCAGTCGGTCTGGTAACCTGGGCCATCTTCGGTGCAGTTATCGCAGGTCTTGCTGCCGGTGTATTGATCGGTCAGACCACTGAATATTATACTTCTGACGAATACGCTCCTACCCGTGGTATCGCTGAACAGGCGGTTATGGGTCCGGCTACCACTATCATTGACGGTTTGGCCACTGGTATGTACTCTGCCGGACTTCCGGTAGTTATTATCTGTATCGCGATTATCTGCGCGTTCGGATTTAACGGTGGATTCACTACTGAAGACGGCGGTTTCACTCGCGGCCTTTACGGTATCGGTTTCGCCGCTGTTGGTATGTTGGCAACTCTTGGTATTACTCTTGCCACTGACGCTTACGGCCCGATCGCCGACAATGCCGGCGGTAACGCTGAAATGTCCGGACTGCCTCCGGAAGTTCGTGAACGTACCGACGCTCTTGACTCACTTGGCAATACCACTGCCGCTACCGGTAAAGGTTTCGCCATCGGTTCTGCCGCTCTTACCGCTATGGCTCTTCTGGCCTCTTATATTGAAGAAGCCAAGCTGTGGATCGCCAAGATTGCCGGTGATGATGGTGTTTGGATGGGCATGACCAAAGATCAGGCTCAGCATTACAGCATTCTTGAATTTGTTCAGTCAACCAGTCTGCACATTATTGACCCGATGTTGATCTGCGGTATGTTCATTGGCGGTATGATGGCTTTCATCTTCTGCGCGATGACCATGAAAGCTGTTGGTCGTGCTGCCGGCTCCATGGTTGAAGAAGTCCGCCGTCAGTTCAAAGAAATCCCCGGCATCATGGAAGGTACCGGCAAACCGGATTACGCTTCCTGCGTAGCAATTTCTACTGCTGGCGCACAGCGTGAAATGCTGATTCCGTCTCTTCTGGCGATTGTAGTTCCGGTAGTTACCGGTTTGATTCTCGGTATCTCCGGTGTAATGGGCTTGCTGGCCGGCGGTTTGGCCACCGGATTTATGTTGGCGACCATGTTGAACAACGCTGGTGGCGCTTGGGACAACGCAAAGAAATATATTGAAAAGGGTGCGCATGGCGGCAAGAAATTGCCGGATGGCAGCAAAAATCCGGTTCACGGTGCTGCGGTTATCGGTGATACCGTCGGTGACCCGTGCAAAGATACTTCCGGTCCGAGCTTGAATATTCTGATCAAACTTATGAGCATGGTTTCCATTGTATTTGCTCCGGTTGTAATCAGATTCTCCCCGGAAATCCAGGAATTCCTGCACATTGCAATGAAAGCTGTCAAGTAATACAGTATTTCAATACATGTAATGTTAAACCCGCCGGAGTAATCCCCGGCGGGTTTTTATTTGCCATTAGAGGATTTTTATATGGAGTTTAATATACCGCAGTTGTTTGAAGCCGGAATGATGATATGTTTCGGAATAAGCTGGCCGCTATCAATTGTAAAGACCATAAAAACCAAAAACCCAAAAGGCAAATCTTTTGCTTTTACCACATTAGTTATTATTGGTTATTTGAGCGGAGTAGTTTATAAATTGCTTGGCAATATAGACTGGGTAATCGCATTTTATATGTTAAATACAATTAACGCTTCAATTGATTTAGCGTTATGTTTTTACTATCAAAACAAACTGAAAAATCAACAAGCATGAGGGAAAACAAATGATAAAATTAATTGCAGTTCTTACTGTAAAACCGGAATTCTGTGGAGTTATTGAGACAAAGGCCTGGGATTTGGTAAAAGCATCCCGCTGCGAAAAAGGCAACATCAGCTATAATTTTGTCAAAGATTCCTGTTCGGATAATAAATTTATTTTCCTGGAAGAGTGGAAAGACCAGAATGCGGTTGATTCGCATAATAACAGCGAACATTTTCAGACCATCTGCCCGCAGTTACATGATATGTGTTCCGACATGACTCTTTACAGAGTTGATATGTAAATTCTCGCTGTAATTCCTCCCGTCAAAAAAAACTGACGGGATTTTTTTATTTTTATAATTCAACTTCCGCCTGTATAGGAATTGGATTTTTCACATACGATGCAGGGAAAAATAGCAACACAGCTGTCCCGCTATCCAATTTACTCTTAACTTGTACCCAACCGTAATGATTAGTAATTGCACCGTAAACCATTGGAAGGCCCATGCCAGTCCCCTCGCCTACGGGTTTGGTGGTAAAAAACGGATCAAAAACCTGCTCTAAGGTCTCTTTATCCATCCCTTTGCCATTATCGCGAACCATAATAAAATAATAATCAGCAAAATTAATCGACTGCTGAGAGCCGCCTATCGGGCGTGGTGGCTCCGGCAGAACAGGTGATTCAAGAGCTTTTCCGGCCATCACAGTAAGCATTGGAGGCCGCTCAGGTGGATTGTCTTTTAAGGCATCTACTGCATTCAAAAGCAGATTCAACATGACCTGCTGTAACTGAACCTTGTCACCATTAACCAGTAGAGGCTCATCTCCTATTTTACAACTAATTTCCACTTCTCCACGATTTTTTGGCAGGAAAAGCTCCAAGGCACGTTCACCAAGCTCTCTTAAATCCAGCTCTACCACCATATATTTACCTTTACGTGCAAACCCCAACAATTGTCCGGTCAATCTTCCAGCTTGCTCAGCAACATCCCCTATTTTATGCAGATGGGCAATCAATTCCGGATTCTTCAAATCATATTTCATCTCAATAAGATCCAAGTGGCCAAGTATTGCGTGAATATAATTATTGAAATCATGGGCAATTCCGCCAGTTAGTTTACCCAATGCTTCCAATCGTTGCAAATGCACTACTTGTTCTGCGAGATCATTCTTATCTTTCATTATTTTTGTCTCTTCCGAAACATCACGTCCAACCATCATTATCAATGGAGAATTTTTCAAAGTTATACGGGAAAACGCTGCATCCAGATTTAATATGGAACCATCTTTTAAAACGATATCCAATCTTCTGCGATCACCACGAAAATTTTCCTTATCAAGAGCGCTAAACATCCCGCCCTTTAAACCGGACAAGGTGAAAAAGTTAACTTCGCGAATTAAATCAGTCACATTTTCATATCCCAATATTCTCAATGCTGCAATATTAGCGTCATGAATTATACCCTGATCATCAAACAACATAATCATATCAGTAGCGTTCTGCATAACCATTTTATGACGGTTCTCCCAATCCAGAAGGTTTTTCTGCAAAAACAAGGATTTTCCGTATCCGCAGAAGAAGGCGAACAACAACTCCCACGGGCCATTGGGATTATCGTATTCAGGCTCTTTTTCCACACGAGTGAGATATAGCCACATTATCAAGCTGAGATAACACATTACCGTAATATCAACCATTATCAGACCGGAAATCTTTCCTGTGGAATCAGGAGAAAATGAGAGCCAGCTGGCGACCATCCAGGTAAATAACACAAACGGAAGCATAGAACCGCATAACCGCAGATAAATCGGAAGTCTGAGTTTTTTCAAAATAGAATAAAAAACCGGCATAAACAGCATGGCCAATAGCAACAGCAATATCTCTGAAATAGCCAAAGCGGAAAAAGCTTCAAGTATATTATTTAATTCAGCGCTAGGCCCGAAAAACGATAGTGGATAAGGAAGATTATTTTCTTGAAACTGCGTCAGCTTGCACAAATAAAAAAACAAACCCAAAGATATCAAGACGCCAACAATAATCCGTTGTGCGGCCAATACTCCGTCAGTAATATATACAAGCAATATCACCGCCAGGCACGGTCTTAAAACCACCCACTGCAACGGCATAAGCAACTCTATTCCATGAATATTTCCGCTTTTCAAGCCAACTCTGCCAGCCATCATGAATTCGCCGAAAATAATCAGCGCGCCGATAAGAATTGTAAATGAAGATGTTCCGACAGAATTGCGTAGTCTTAGCAAAAGGCATAAGGTAACCATAACCAGAGTCAGTTCCAGAAAGAACATCAGAATTGCTTCAACTCCAATCATGATCACGCCAATCCTGTATTATCACTGAATTATCATCCGCGCAATCGCTCACGCATCATTCTTGCCCGCAACACATCCCGTGCCTGAGCATCTTCAACTGCACCATATGCCCGCTGAAGATGAGCCGGATTTATCCTTACAAAAAGCTCATTTACCATATGAATATCCATAGAGGAAAACATTCCCATATCCACTCCGAATCGAATCAGAGATAGAGAATTCAAGGCCTCTTCACTGGAAAGCATATAACAATAACGCAATGTCCCATACGCTCGTCCCACCCGGTCGAATACCATTTGCGACTGCTTAGCCAACAACCGTTGCCGTGCCCGTTTTTCATAGTCAATAAGTTTTCCGATAATATTACTCAACCGTTCAATAATTTCCGGCTCACTCTCCCCGAGTGTGCTCTGATTGGATACCTGAAAAAGATTTCCGCGATTATCCGAACCTTCACCGAAAATACCTCTTACTGCGAAATTAAGTTTCCGTACGCCTTGCAATACGCCGCCAATCTGATTTGACAGCACCAATCCGGGCAAATGCAGCATGACTGATGCCCTCATGCCGGTTCCAAGATTACTTGGACAGCAAGTCAAATAGCCAAGCGTTGAATCAAAAGCGTAATCCAATCCAGCTGAAAGTTCATCATCAAACCGATCTATTGTCTCATAAACTTTCTCCAGCTGGAATCCAGGCAATACGGACTGAATACGTAGATGATCTTCTTCATTTACCATCAAGCTCAACCGTTCATCCGGTGAAGTCCACAGTCCGGCTCCGCGTTTGCGACTGAAGAGCTCTTTGCTGGCCAAACGTCGCTCAAAAAGGATCATTTTATCCGAATCATCCAGACGGTCAACCTTAAAATTCATCCAATCAGGTTCTAAACCGCCGCGCATAGCTGAATCAACAATTGTCTCAACCGTCTCCAGCTGTTCATCATCGCAATTTATCGGGAAATTACATCCGTTCAGATTACGAGCCAGCCGGATACGCGAACTTATGGCGATGTCCTCATCCGGTCCACTGTCCGCCAACCATCCGATTGAATTTTCCAACAGTTTATCAATCAATGGATCACTCATTTTCAGCTCCGGTATTTTGGCGTTTCAAATCTTCTTCCAGTGAACTGATCTTATCCCGCAAAACAGCTGCCTGCTCATAATCTTCAGCTGCGATACACTTTTTCTGTTCATTTTTCAACGCGGAAATCTGGATCAATATCTCACGTTCCGGCGACAATGCATTCCCCGCCGGATTTTTTCCGGTATGAGTTATACCGCGGTGCATTGTATTTAATGCTGGAGCAAGCATATCATGAAAATAGCGATAACATTCAGGACACCCCATTCGCCCGGTTTTATGTAGTTTTTCCGCAGTCCAACCACACACATCACAAATCACCGTCTTCTTATTATCAGAGCTTTCTGAATTATTATCTCCATTGTCAGAATGTTTCTTATTTACACCGCCGGCCCAGTTACAGATAATATCGCCGAGATTGAAAGCGTTGATATCAACCCCGCCGAGTGAAGGATTTTTTGCCATGCATTCACCGCACAGATGCAGAGTTTTACTTTTGCCGTCAGTGATTTCCTCTATATGAATTGTGGCTTCATTTTTGCCGCATATCTCGCATAACATTTTCAACACCTCCAGAAAACAATAACTTCTTCACCCTATAATATATAAGAATTGTGTTGAAAAATAAATATCTGCGACAAAAATTTTTATGATATTATCATTCCCGATTGTAAATTAATCACAATAAAGTTTCAAAAAGAATAATTTTTTCTTAATCCGACTATCATCATTCCAATCAGCCAGATTACAACAATTACCCCAATAGCGCCATTGATATTACCATACTGCCATATCACTGAAGCAGCAACATAACCACATAAAGGAATAATCCCGCAAATAAATCCGCCCCATTCCGTGGTTCTGCCAATCATCCGGCAAAGATATACTATTGAAGCAAAAGGGACAACATACCAGAATCTGGTAATTTCAGGATATTCAATCCTTTTGGAAAAACCGTAAATCAAAGTCAATGCCCAGTATAGGACAAAAAACATGCCGCCAATAAAGAGACAAAGCCGGTTACCACTCCTGCAACTTTCAATCAAAACCGGCACTGCAATCAAACTGAATATCAACAGTATCAGCGGCTGAACAGCATTATAAAACGCCCTTATACATAAAGCACAAAAATAAACGATATTCAAACCTGGAATCATTCCACATAATCTGAGCCGCTTTTTCACAGAAAGCCGGAACTCTCTATCAAGCTCATCTATCATATTTTCCGGAGCATGTTCTGTTTTCTGCCTGCCTTTTTTCCCGGCACACCTCTTCAATTCCAGAGCGACCTCATTACATGCCGCATCAAATACCGCCAGATCCAATGGTTCACTTAAAGATTCTCCGTGAGCGAGTTTATTGCGTACTGACGCTATATAACGGAGCTTTTTTACACATTCAGGTGATAACTTATTCTCTATTTCACTTACAGAATCATGAATCCCGGCTGCGGTTGCGCCTGCCTCTTTCAACATACGTTCCAATTTACCGGCGGCGACAATCACATGCCCCGTCAGCATCTCATCACGCATCTCCATTATCCATAACTCCCATCGCCCGCAGACTTACATAATCCGATGGTGTAACCACTATGTGGTCAATCAACCGAACCTCAACCGCATTCAATGCTTCCCTGATAATTCCTGTAATGGCAACATCTTCAGCAGACGGCATGGCATTGTCACCCGGATGATTGTGAGCAAGAATGACCGCATCGGCATGAAGTTCCAGCGCCCGTTTGGCTATATTCCGCGGATACACGGTAGCCCGGTTTACCGTACCCTGCGTAACATCAAAATCGATCAATTTATTCTGGGTATTGAGGAAAACAACCATAAAATTCTCATAGCGGCTTCCTCCAAGTTTTACCCGGGCAAAATCTGCGACCGCCCGGCCGGAATTGAGCGTTTCCCGCTTAACCTTGGTCTGTCCCACATATAATGTTACAATTTCCCGATACAGTCTTAATTGAGCCACCGTCCGTTCACCAATCCCGGCAATGTTAAGCAACTCGTTCTTCTCTGCATCCAATACCGCAGCGACAGAACCAAAACGCAATAATAACTTCTTAGCCAGTGGCTTTACATCCCGGCGTGGAATAGCGGAAAAGAGAATCAACTCTAAAATCTCATGTTCCGCCATTCCGCTGAAACCGGATGCCGAAAAACGGTTAAACAGCCGCTGCCGGTGTCCGGCATTCAGATTATCTGCATTTAATTCAGAATTCATCTGTTATCGCTCCAACACTGTAAACACCTCAAAATGCCCGCTGCGTGGAAACATATTAACCATCGTGACTTGCACCGCCTCAAAACCATATCCGGCAAGACGGCGCAGATCCCGTCCCAAAGTTGACGGATTACACGATATATAGATCATCCGTCTGATATTTGATGCACCTATTGCGCCAACGACTTTCCCTTCCATACCGCCTCGTGGAGGATCGACTATCAAAATGCCGGATTCATCCATTCCTGCAGTAATTTCGCCTATCACTTCTGCCGCATCTCCGGCAATGAACTCCGAATTATCTTCAAAACCGTATTGTTTGAAGTTGTATTTTGCCGCAGCAACAGCATCGGCATCACTTTCAATACCGATTACCCTTGTAGCGCCGCAAAGCACAGCCTGCAAGCCGAACAATCCTGCGCCGCAGTAAACATCCGCCACAATATCGGCCTTTTTGCGCATTAACTCCGATTTTACCAGATCAAGCAATGCCGCCGCCCCGGACGGATTAACCTGGGAAAAACTTCCGGCAGGAACGGAAAAACTGCCAAACGGCATTTGCTCCTTCAGCCATGATGCATTGCGCGGCGGCTTGTTGCGCCACATAAGCACACCATTATTTTCAGTATAACGGAAGGTAACATCCATACCGTCATGCAGAGAGTGAAAGAATCCGGCTTTGTTCCGCATCGCTGCCAATTCGGCATTAATTTCAGGATTGGCGGCCAAACAACACTCGATATCAACTACACTGCCGTTTCCAGAAACATATCCCAGAACAGTTTCGCCACGCTCTTTTGCAGCGTGAAGAACAATCTTATTACGTTTTGCCGGGCTTACGCCATTCTCTGATTTTCCTGAGAAAGCAACTGCTATATCCGCGGCATGAATCTGATTTTCAACCCTGAGTATGTGCTTCAACTGATCGAGTTTAATATCCAGTTCCAACTGATAATCCGCATGTGCATAAGTGCAGCCGGGACAATATTTAAAATATTTACACTCAGGGATAATACGCAAAGGAGAAGGCTCCAGAATGTTCACCGCTGCCGCCCGGATATAATCTTTTTTGATTTTTCTGATTTTAGCTTCAATCAGCTCTCCGGGCAACACCTGGGGTATGAAAACCACCATATCTTCAATATGTGCAACGCCGTCACCGCCAAAAGCAACGGAATCCACACGACACTTAAATCTGTCACCTTCTTTCATATATGCTCCAAGTTTTCCATTAATATAACACCCAAACAATTCAATTGAGAATTAGAGATAATAAAAAATTGAAAAAAATGCACCTGGTATATGAAAAAAACAGATTTTGAGCTATTTTAATATAAAAGTAAAAACATTTATTTTGAAGGAGTGCCAGAAAAATGCAAATATCCATACTCGACTTGCGCCCCCAGTTCAACAGTCTGAAAGATGAAATTCTAAAAGAGATAGCTGAAGTTTGCGAATCCCAACGCTTTATTCTCGGCCCCAAGGTCGAAAATTTTGAGGCGATGATGAACGATTACTGTCATACTGCGGCCACAGTCGGAGTAACCTCCGGCTCTGATGCGCTTATAATCTCTCTCATGGCGGAAGGTATCGGGCCAGGCGATGAAGTTATCGCACCGACCTTTACTTTCTTTGCCACAGCAGGCGCAATCGCCAGAGTGGGAGCAACTCCGGTTTTTGCAGACATTGATCCGGTAACCTTCAATCTGGATCCTGCTGATTTTGAACGCAAAATAACCCCGAAAACCAAAGCGGTTATTCCGGTTCATCTTTTTGGACAGTGCGCCGATATGGGCAAGATAATGGATATTGCCAAGAGTCATAACCTGATTGTAATTGAAGATGCCTGCCAGTCAATCGGAGCAGAATATAATGGCCAGCGTGCCGGCAGCATTGGCGATTACGGTGCATTCAGCTTTTTCCCGACGAAAAATCTCGGTGGATTTGGTGACGGCGGAGCAGTAACAACCAACAGCGAAGAACGCGGCAAACATTTAAAGAGACTCCGCAATCATGGCCAGGGATCAACCTATATTCATGAAGAAGTTGGCGGCAATTTCCGTTTAGACGCGCTCCAGGCAGCAATTCTGGCTATCAAACTGCCACATCTGGACAGTTGGACCGAAGCCCGTCAACACAACGCGGAAGAGTATCGCAAGCTATTTTCCGCGAGCAAGATTGCCGATCGGGTAATTCTCCCCGGATTGGCCAATTATCCGGTACGTCACATATACAATCAGTTCTGCATCAGAATTGTTGGAGCTGACCGCGATAAAGTAAAAGCTCAGATGGCTGAGCTTGGTGTCGGATGCATGGTCTACTATCCGCTCCCGTTGCATCTGCAAGCCTGCTTCAAAAATCTTGGTGGTAAAGTCGGTGATATGCCGGTTGCAGAAACGGTAGCCAAAGATATCCTGGCATTGCCGATTTATCCTGAATCCACCACGGAAATGCGTCAATACATTGTTGAATGCTTTGAGAAAGTCCTTTCCGGTTGCTGATTATGGGTTCGGAATACATCTCCAACGAAGGCAACTTCCGGCGGCAGAGCTATCGTCGGCTGATCCGCTATGCAAAACCGTATAAATACAAACTGGCGGTAGGCATACTGGCTGGCTTTGCGGTCGGAGGCTCATTGCTGATGTCCAACTTGATGATACCGCGCATGGTAATGGTGGTTGAGAACCCCACTGCCACGGCAGATGAAACAGCGAAATCGGCGAATGAAATACTGAATGAGCTGAATCTGCATCCTGAATGGAGTGAAGAGGAGCGTCTGCACGCGGTACAGTCAGTTCTAAATCCATCGCTGGATGCCGACGACCCTCAGATGGCGGCATTGGTAAAGCAGGTGGAAAAGACGATCAGTGAATACTCCCTACCGGCAAAAGTGGATGGCAGTAATCTGATAATAACTTGGCCGACAGAGGTTTCAGTTCCGATTTATAGCAGTGGCGAAAGGGTTTCATGGCAGATCTTCGCCATGTTTGCTTTCTGTTTTATGATAATGTGGATGATCCGCAATCTGGCCATCTATTTAAACCGTTTTTTCACCCGCTGGGTGGGTGCCAGAGTTGTGGCAGATATGCGTAACGAAATTTTCAGTTCGCTTTTAGGACAATCTCTTGGCTTTTACGGACAGATGGACGTCGGGCATCTCATCAGCCGCTGCTCCAATGATACAGCTGCAATTGAGAGCAGTGTTTCAGATGTAATTGCGGATTTGACCCGCTGCCCTATTGAGATTCTGGCCTGCGCCACGGCCATTATCATTACCAGCATACAAAATGACAATTATATTCTGCCAATAATATTATTTATCGGCATGCCGATGGTTGTTCTTCCGGTAATGATGCTTTCCAAACATATAAAGAAAGCATATAAAGCATCTTTTGCAAAAATTGCTGAAGTAACAAGCAGAATGCATGAGGTTTTCACAGGTATAAGAGTCGTAAAAGCATACAATACGGAAGAGCAGGAAGATACCAAATTCCGGGCTATAAACCGCCGTTATTTCAAATACATTGTAAAAGCACTGCGCCAACAGTTGCTTATGCAGCCATTAATGGAGATAGTGGCGGTAGGTGCAACGCTTATTTTCGGGGTATACAGTTATACCCAGAATGTATCTCTAACCGAGATAGCAGCGCTACTTGCACCGGCGATTCTGGCCTATGAGCCGATAAAGAACCTATCAAAAGTTCTGCCGACTATTTCCAGAAGTATGGCAGCTGCAGACCGTTATTTTGACCTGTTGGACACTCATACCGCATTGCCGGTCAAGCCGGATGCAATTGAACTTACTGATTTTAAAGATCGTATATCATTTAACAATGTTTGTTTTTCTTATGGCGAACATCGTATTTTAAGTGATATTACATTTGATATCAGGAAAGGTCAAATGGTTGCGGTAGTTGGGGAAACCGGCAGTGGTAAATCAACCATAGCCAATCTGATTGCCCGTTTCTATGATGTTGAATCCGGCAGTGTATCGATAGACGGAGTTGATGTACGCGATTATACCATGAAGAGTATCCGGCGTCATATCGGCATTGTCAATCAAGATGCTATCCTGTTTAACGACACAATTGCCAACAATATTGCCTACGGATGCCCGGATGCCACTATGGATCAGATTATAGAAGCAGCTACACAAGCCAACGCCCATCAATTTATCGTAGACGGTAGCCATCCGGATGGATATAATACTGAAGTCGGCGAAAAAGGGTTCAAACTTTCCGGCGGTGAAAAACAGCGGGTGGCGATAGCCCGGGCAATCTTAAAAAATCCACCAATTCTTATTTTGGATGAAGCCACCAGTGCGTTAGATACTGTAACTGAGCGTTTGGTGCAGGATGCTCTTAACCGGGTAATGACGAACCGTACCGTATTTGCAATCGCGCACCGTCTTAGCACAATCCAACAGGCGGATCTTATTCTGGTATTAAAGCATGGGAAAATTGCAGAAGCCGGAACTCATCAGGAATTGTTGGAACTCAACGGAATTTACCGTAAACTCCATGATACGCAGTTTTCCTGATATAGAAAACAATAAAAAAGCCGGAACCTAAATGATTCCGGCTTTTTTTGTCGCATTAAGAGATCTGTAATTTACTTTCTTAAACTGTCTGCCAGATTATCCAACGCATCCGCGCCTTCGTCAGCAGCATCAGCCAAACCTTCTTTAGCTTTATCGGCGCCTTTTTCAATATCCTTGCCAGCTTTTTCAACCTTCTGACCAATCTTTTCAGAAGTAGAAGGCTCTTCGCATCCGCAAAAAACAGTCATCATACCGGCAACGGCAATCAACATCAAAATATTCCGCCACTTAATCATTTTAAACTCCTTTATCTTTTGGTCTACTCAGGATATTCCATATCCTGTTTCAATAAATATATAGTTCGTATGACTTAATACAAGCGATGCCGTAATAAAATCTCAAAACATCAGATTGACAAAATAATTATTACTAAAGTCATAGAACCACATACCCACATATTATTTTATCAAAAAGATATAAATAGCGGTAACAATGGAAGCAATGTAATGATGTATTTAAATAATACCAGAGAATTGAAGATACAAAAATGGCATCCCCACAGGGATTCGAACCCTGGTTGCCGGGATGAAAACCCGGTGTCCTAGGCCTCTAGACGATAGGGACGCTTGATTTCTTTAGTTATATAATATAATGATGAATACTTAAAAGTCAAGTATTGATGGAAAAAAATCAGGTATAAAATTTGAAAACGATTAAACTTGATATATATTAAAGGAAACTGATTCGGGGTATAGCGCAGTCTGGCTAGCGCGTTTGGTTTGGGACCAAAAAGTCGGGGGTTCAAATCCCTCTACCCCGACCATTTTTTGATTATACGCCGACTGGATATCCAGTCGGCTTTTTCTTTCCTGAAGCTGAAATCAAGAATAAATGTACACAATTACAGCTGTTTTATATAATTTAGCAGTTGGAGACTCTATATAGTCTGTCCATACTATTTCTCTAAGTAAGATTCAGTCTTTATATATTATAAATATTTAACCCATAGCTTGTATCTTCTTTATAAAACAAATTGTAAAATACGGATTCGTAGTATATATTAAATACGAATTCGTAATATAAAAAGGGAAATATTGCATGAGACCTATAATAAAGAAATTGATCAATGCAACCAATGTAATTGACCACACATATCTGGAAAAAGGACGCTCAATGGCAGTCAAACCCAATATAGTGTTACTGCTATATGCGCTGGCCAATGATGATAATCTATCTCAAAGCAAATTGCATAATAACTGGTTGCTGCCTCTTTCAACAATAAATACAATTGTGACTGAATGCCGTAATTCAGGTTATATAACCCTTGAACCGATACCTGGCAAAAGAAGAGAGTGCGTTTTAAGGTTTACCCCTAAAGGCAAACAATTTGCTGACTTAGTATTGAATGAGATTCATGCAGCCGAAGAGCGAGCAATGCAAGAAACTCTCGAACACTTTTCACCGGAATTTGTAGACGCGCTTGAATTCTACGCCAACACTTTTCACAACATCTTAACCCGCAGGAATAGCGATAATGAAAAGTGATTTAAGATTATTCTGGAAATATGTAGCACCATCGGTGTTTGGCGCTGTTATCGGCGGCTCCTTCGCTATTGTAGATGCAATATTTATTGGCCTTGCCGGAGGAGAAAATGCTCTTGCGGCAACCGCAGTTACCTGGCCGTTGGTAATGTTTCTCCAGGCTTTTGGCTTCCTGGTTGGCTCAGGGGGTGCGGTTCTGATTGCACAGAACCGGGGTTCCAATCTGCCGGAACGCGAAAGACTTTTCTTTGCGCAAACGGTATTCCTTGCGTTGGCATGGAGTATCTTTTTAACCGTTGTCACCTTCCCCTTTCTACAAACGATATTAACTGCATTGGGAGCAACTCAAGAACTCATGCCAATATCGCTGCGCTATTCACAAATTCTCACCGGTGGCGTTATATTTTCCATCTTTATGTCACTGTGCCTGGAGGTAATCCGAAACGATGGGCATCCGACTCTGTCTATGCTGCTTATGATAACCGGTCTTATAAGCAACATAATCCTTGACTGGGTATTTGTCTTTCATCTTCAATTCGGCGCAGTCGGTGCAGCCATTGCAACCGTTATAAGTCAAGCCGGAGCATGTATATTAGGGTGCATCTATTTCTGTTCACCACTCACCAAATTAAGATTTTCCATAGGCATATTAAAGCCGAAATTGCATCTGATAGGCAATATTATTATAACCGGATTACCTATATTTGGTAATATGCTGTCCATTATCGCTATGCTTTATATGCACAACGCACAATCTTTGCGGTACGGAGGCATTGATGGTCTCGCGGCATACACTGTAATATCTTCCCTCGAAGCATTAGGCTCTATGTTTATGACCGGTATAGCCGGTGGAGTTCAACCACTGTCTGCCTCCATGTATGGTGCTGGGAAATATAAGAGACAAAATCGTTTCGGGAATTACGGATATAAATTTGCCTTTATTTCCGGCATTATTTTAATGCTGCTATCTTTTGCAATGTATAAAATAATTCCTGGGTGGATGGGATTGGAAACAGGGAACGCTTTGGAGCTGGCTCAACATGGGATTCTGTTATCCGCACCGGCATTCCTATTGCTCGGAGTAATAAGAGTAGCTGCGTTTTATTATCAATCAACCGGAAATATAGTTAAATCATCGTGTTTGATCTACGGAGACTCGTTCATCGCCCTGCCTCTGTGTATCTTCACGCTGCCGGTGTGGTTTGGCATGAATGGAGTATGGCTAGCCATGCCGGTATCACGTATCATCCTTATGGCTATGCTGTTATATTTCTGGTTCGGCTCAAGAAATGCAAGTCGAAAAAAGCCCCGGCGCCACTATCCTGCCACCTAGTTCGCATCACATATTTTTTAACTCAGGTCAAAACAACTTGCTTTTAGCAGAATAAGAGGTATAATATCTATGGCTGGTATACAGCCAGTCATTACTAAAAAAGCAAAAGAAAGGAACAAAATCATGAAAAAGATTCTGATACTTGCGGCCGTTGCCGGAGTTTTAACCGCTATGACCGGATGTGGCTCTCTGCGTACTCCTGCCAGCGGAGAAAACAGTAAACAGGTTTATTACAATACATTCTTCGGTATCTCTATCGAAAGCCTCGTCTATGGTGATGGACTGGTTGTAAAATAAGATTGCCAGGCAACGTTAAGAACGAATAGATTTTTTACGTAATTTATAATCGTTCTTTATAAAAAAACAACTCCTGTTCTTAATATTGAGCAGGAGTTGTTTTTTACAGAAATACCATTTCAACGAATAAAATTCGTGGCTATCCACTCCTCTTCCGGCGGCAAAGGCAGCGAAGCGCTTGACAGCGATTTCAACATGTAAGCCATGTTATTTCCAAGTGTTCTCATGGTCTGTAATCCTTCAAGATCCCGCCGGAGTTCATCTGGTGTTGTTCCATGTGTAGAGTTCCAATACTGACTTGATACCACGGGCATTTCTAATATCGTAAAATATTTATTTAGGCGTTCAAATGCCGCACTGGCACCTCCACGGCGACAATTCACCACACAAGCTGCAGGTTTATGCTTGAAATAAGTCGATGCAGAAAAACATACTCTATCAAGAATTGCACAAAGGCTTCCAGGAGGACCGGCATAATAAACCGGCGCGCCAATTATTAGACCATCTGCTTCACGGATTTTCTCCACTAGTTCAATATAAAGACGATCTTTGAAAACACAACCGTCGCCACTGCTGCATTTATAACATGCAATACAGCCTTGTACTGCATGATTGCCAATCCAGTATATCTCAGATGTAATTCCGTTTTGAGTTAATGCCGATTCCACTTCTGAAAGAGCGGTAAATACACAGCCGTTTTTATGCGGACTGCCATTCAATAATAACACTTTCATAACTGCTCCATATTTCAACAAATCGATTTCCCAAGTTCAAAAGCTTCTTGCATAAATGGACTGCCGGATATTGCTCCTGCGTTCAGAAAACCGCCAGCGATGATTGCCCCAAAATCATCCCAGCCCAGAAAACCAAGCAGTGATTTATAATAATTTAATACCGGAGCATCATTTTCCCTTCCGGTACCTTCGGCCGCCATCAACAATACTGCACCTTTATGTGGTGTCCGCCACTCGGGATCCAACTCCGTAACAGCAAACAATCTATCCAATGTACATTTCAACTGTCCAGAAAATCCCCAGTAATACATCGGAGAAGCAAAAACTACTACATCTGCCTCGCAATATGCAGGATAAATGAGTGTCATATCATCTTTTTGCACACATGGATTCTCCCGATTACGCCCTCCGGTCAAACATCCTTTACAGCCATGTATTTTCATCCGGTCAAGATCAAAACGCTTTACGGAACCACCTACTTGTTCCACTCCACGGGTAAATTCACAAATCAATCCGGAAGTATTGCCATTTATACGCGGACTGCCATTGAGAACCATTACTTTTTTACTCATTTTTACACACTCCATTCGTTGTTGGAAAATCAAATACCATTACAGCTGATGAACCAATCCATACATTATAACTGTAAAAATATTTTCTGGATATAATATATTTTTTTAATTGCATTTTGTCAAGAATGTACTATTTTGTACTATAATATCAAATTAGTTCTATACTATCAGTATTGATAGTATAGGATTTAAGCTCATAATTGGTCTTTTTTTCCAGTTTACGTCTGTATAAAAAAATTAAAAAAAAAGAAAAAATAAAGTATGGATAGAAAGAAAGCATTAACATTTCACTGTTCGGTTGAAGCAACTATTGCTGTTTTAGGCGGCAAATATAAAGCGATAATCATCTGGCATCTCAATGTTAACAAAATTATGCGATACAATGAAATTCAGAAAGCGATACCGCAAGCTACTGCAAAAATGCTAAGCCAACAACTGAAAGAGCTTGAGAACGACGGAATTGTCAAACGCAAACTATACCCGGTTGTACCGCCTAAAACAGAATATTCACTCACAGAACAGGGGAAAACCCTTGTCCCCATAGTAAATTCAATGAGTGACTGGGGACACCAGTATTTTGATTTTCTTGGAATCCCAGACCCATGTCCGGAGGATTGAATTACAAAACAGACTATAACAAAATATAATGAGGGATAATATCCTCATATGACCCGTCTTTCAAACGGAATCCACCCGGAATTACACCGAGTTGAGTAAAACCGAGCCTTGCATACAATTTCAATGCGGCACTGTTTGTTTTTACCACCGCATTAAATTGAAGTATGCGAAACCCCAAGGCTGATGCCTGTTTCATACAATCCTTGACTAATTGTTCGCCGATTCCTCTGCCCCGGTAATTTTTAGCTACCGCATAGCTGGCATTACAAATATGTCCGCAACGTCCGATATTGTTTGGATGCAGAATATATCCGCCAACAATTCTGCCGTTTTCAGTATCAACCGCAATTCCAGTGAAAGACTGGGCAAGAAAAAATTCATTGCCTTTTGCAAGAGTCAACTCTTCATCCTGTGGGAAAGCAAGCCCGTCACGTACAATATCATTCCAGATATCAACCATTCCTTCTGCATCTGCAGAAGTATATTTTCTTATTTCTATCATATCTAATCAATCCAGATTTTATACATAAGTATTTAGAAAATCTATCTTAACTTCAACCGACTGGTCATAACGATGCATTGCGTCATTTATCTTTGTATAAATTTCATCATTTGACAACCGGTAATTCCGCGGGGTCAATAAATGACAATGAAGCCGGCGCACTTCGCCTGACTCGTCCAGACGAAAATCGTATAATTTAAATTGCCCGTCTATTTCAGCCACCGCAACTTCCAATCGCTTACGCCACTCGTTTACATGTGGATCGGTTAAATTGCATGGATCACAATGCAGCAGCAATCGTACCGGCATTCGGGATGCGACCTTCTCCTCGGCTGCTTCAAGCATATCATGAACAGACAACAATGTTCCGTGGGGTTCAACTTCAGCATGTGCAGTAGCAAAATATTGATTTGGGCCATAGTTATGGATAATTATGTCATGCACACCCTTAATACCATCACAGGAAAGCAAGTTTTCTTTCAACTCTTCTACTAACATTGGAGACGGACATTCTCCCACCAGTGGATTGATTGTGCCCCGCAATATCTTTACCCCGCCAATTAAAATAACTGCTGCCACCGCAAGACCGGCGATCCCATCCACCGGGAAAGCGGTAAAACGGGAAAAGAACACCGCTGCCAGTACAGCTGAAGTACAAAGTAAATCACTCAGGCTGTCAAATGCTGCGGCGGAAATAACCTTGGAATCAATGGTTCTTCCTACAGTACGATAGAAAAACAGCAGCCATATTTTTAACAACATTGTCCCGCCGATAATTCCCAGTGCAATTCCGTCAACGGTAACAATACGTGGTGATATTATCCTTAGGATCGATTCTTTAAAAAAATCCAGCCCTACTGCTATGATAATAATAGCCACAATCACTCCTGCAACGTACTCCATCCGTCCATGACCGAATGGGTGTCCATTATCCGCAGGGAGGGAAGACAATTTAAACCCGACCACAGTAACAATTGCCGACCCGGCATCGGATAAATTATTTACAGCGTCAGCAGCAATCGCTACACTGCCTGATATTAAACCAATCGAAAATTTTATGCAGAAAAGTATAATATTAACCGCAATTCCTACAAAACCAGCCAGCATACCATAACTTAAACGCACCTCCTGTAAATCAGGACGCTTATAATCAGGTACAAACAAATAAATTAAAAATCTAGTCAACATAATAGTAACAAATACAATTCTGAAAATATTGGGAACCAAAGACAACTGTTTCTATGACAATATAAAAATACAGTCATCATTATAAAATAGCATTTTCAATCCGTATTTTCAATATATAAATATACAGTTATGATGGTTGATTAACTTGATATAATTCATTTAAAAATACAGATATGAAAATATTTTTATTTTATCCTCAAAAAAAGATTGATTTGTGCTTATCAGGCTATATCTTAATTGCCGGGAAGGAGGCATTCATATTATGCATGATATACATATTCATACATCATTATCCAGTTGTGCTGATCCGGGCTCAGAATTAAGTGATTATGCTCCGGCAATAAAAGAAGCGAACCTCTCAGCTGTGGGCTTTGCCAATCATTTATGGGATAGTGCAATTCCAGGCGCCAGCGATTGGTACAGGCCACAGAATATAGAACATGTAATGCAACTGAAAAATCAATTAAAAAATTACGATTTTGGTTCTGCGAAAGTCTACTTCGGCTGTGAAACCGAATACATTGGTAATGGTGTTGTGGGACTGCATCCTGACAATGCCGGATTGTTTGATTATATTTTAGTGCCTCCGAATCATTTTCATATGGCAGGATTTACCCGGCCGGAAAATTTAACTGCGCTGCCTGATGTACGACAACTAATGATCGAGCATTTTCTGGAAATATGTGATATTGACTTTGCTTTCGGGCTGGTTCATCCTTTTGTTCCATTAGGATATGAAGATCAGGGGCAAGAGTTATTACATGGCTTTAAAGATGAAGATTTTGAAAAATGTTTCAAATATGCGGCCAAAAAAGATAAGCGTATTGAGATAAATCTCTGTATTTTCCGTCATCTGGATAGAGTGCAATTAAAAGAATACAAACGACTGATGACCATTGCCCGTATTTGCGGCTGCAAATTTTTTTCAGGATCAGATTCCCATTGTGCTGATGTATTCCGTCAAGATACAGGTAAACTTCTTAATGACTTTATAACGGATTGCGGAATAGTTCTGCCAGACAACCCATTTACAAATTAGTATAAAGAAAGATGCTTAATATGAAAATCCTCTTGATAGTTTTATTATTGTTTTCTTTTGTATTTTCCGGAAGAGCAGAACCAATAACCATATCAGGAACAGATAATAAACTGATAGCCTCCGGGCAGTTGAATGAAGCTTTTCATCCCGATAAAGCCATCTCTTTTAAATGGAAATGTGATTTTTCTTTTCCTGTTCGTTATGTTGTTTTTTCTTTTACCCGGGAAAGTGATGGAAAAGAGTTCTTTGTCTATTACGGCAATGTAAATGCATGTACATATTTTTTAGCAGACAAGTGGTATGAGGTCTCAATACCAATGACAGAACTGCGGGCTCATCCGGATTTGCATTTAAATGACGGAGATACTTTAAGTAGATTCAATTTCTGGCTGGAAAACAATGCCGGGCATTCAGCAACATTCTATGTTGAAAAACCGGTATTTTCTTCAGAAAACACTCAAGTCCGGCTAACTCAAGAACCGGAACCGATTAAAATATGGCCGCGAACAGAACCGGTTCCGGTGTTCCAGCCCAATCAAAACCAATTCATGTTTATTGAGCTTCCTCCAATTAATTTTTCCGGGAAACTGAAACTGGAATTATCAAATCTTACTGTCTTGGACTCTCTGACCGGCACGGCTCCAGCGCTTCCGCCAAATGAATTGACGATACATCCGGAGAATATAAAGTTTACCTCCCAGGTATCTACATTGAGCTTCCCCGCCAGGGATTATAATGGAATGCCGCAAATATGGATCCCGTTACTTGTTCATACATTATCGGATAATCCAATAACAATCAAAGTAATCGCCGAAGATAAAGTCTTACTTGAACGTTCATTTATGACCCGGCAAGTACAACTTCACCAGTTACAAACTGCTACGCCGGTTATCGCCGCATGGTACTTCACCGGATTGAACAGCGAATTTGTTCCGGTATTTACAGACACATTAATGAAAGCAGGTGTAAACAGTTTTTATGCAATGGATGGAGAAAGAGTAAACGGAAAATTGTACCAGAATACGGTTCGTGACTACGCCGATGTCAAACAAGCAAGAACAGGTACTGCATTTTTTACTTCAAAATTCATACAATTTTGCAACCGTGAGTCACTTTGGGAATTAATAGATAATGGGGAGTTTAAAGACGAATTAAAGCGCTATCTGCTCTATCTTACCGGCGGCAAAACGGTTGATGTAGTCATCTATGACGCCGAAACGGGAGCGATAAAACCAGGTGACAAAATCTCCGGAGACACCTCGGAATATGCGATTAATAAATTTATGACATACATTAACTCAAACACAGCAATTAACACTAAAGATATCATTGCAAATCATCATTTACGCAATGAATGGATAAGATTTAACTGTATGCTCAGTAATACCATTGCAAAATTATCACGGGAAGCGGTTCATGAATTATGGCCGGACGCAAAATTTAAAGTATATTCCGGTTATGAATATGACTGGGGCAAACAAAAAAATCTAACCCGTGAACGATATGCAGTGGACTGGCAAACCATGGCCTCTGGAAATATTGATTACGCCGGAGCAGGATATAATGCCTCTATGGATATTCTTCGTCATATGAATAGAGTCATGGCTGACAGAGCAGAATTTATTCCTGCCGAAGCCTATTTGTGGGGATTTGACTCCACTCAATCCGGCAGTTACAGTTCTGACCGCATGTTTATACGGCTGTTTGAGGCATTTGTCAATAGTGGATTGCATGGAATATCTATATGGCAGGCGCATGTACTTGACCCTGCAGCACTGGAGTCGGTAAACAGATTTGCGATAAAAGCAGCAGAATTATCTGACTTTGAAGGTGCAGATGTTGAATATGCCCCCATGTCTTTTCCAGAAAATGTACGGCCATTTACTTATATTTTGCGTAAAAATGACTTAAAAGCGATTGTATATATCAACAATTCAAATAACGTTATCACCATTTCGCCGGATAAAATACTGGAACCGTTTTCTGTCTATATTTACAAGTGCAATCCGGATCAGATTTTGTTTGAAGAATAAAAGCTATGTTGCAGATAAATAATATTACTGTTGTCAGAAATGACACGGTATTATTGCAGAACATCAATCTCCTGCTGCCACATGGTGGTAAAGCCGTCATAACCGGTCCATCAGGAAGCGGCAAGTCCTCTCTTCTGGCGGTAATCAACGGTACGTTATCGCCTTTGGCAGGACAAGTTTTCTGCAATGGAATTGAAGTGAAACCGGAAAATCTGTCTAAGCTTCGCCAATTTCTGGCAATGATTGAACAGGAACCGGTTCTGGCAGCAGAGAAAGTAGATGAAGCGCTGTTATTGCCGTTTAATTTCCGTTTGAACAGTCAATTGCCGAAGCCTGATCGAAAAGAATTGGAAAATGTGTTGACTGAATTTGATCTTCCTGTACATATATTAAATCAGCTGTGTTCTGAATTATCTGGTGGAGAAAAGCAGCGGATAGCCGTAGCCAGAATAAAGTTACTTCATCGGCAAGTTATTCTTGCCGATGAAGCCACATCTGCTTTAGACGACCGTTACTGTGAAGAGGTTTTAAACTATTTACTAACTCCTGAACTTACAGTTTTAGCCGTCTCTCATGATCCGAGGTTAATAGAGCGTTTCCCTGTGATTCTTAAAGTCAAAGATCATACGCTTCAGCAATGTGGGGATAGAATATGACAGAACTTTCCTGGCTCGGAATGGGATTGATCTATATTATTCTGATTATACCCATTATATTAAACCGTATTCTTGGATTGAAAATCAGCCGGAATCTGTTGCAAACAGTAATTCATATGAGTCTGCAACTTATATTGATTGGTTACTATTTGGAAGTCTTGTTCCGATTGAATAATGTCTGGTTGAATATCGGTTGGCTACTTGTAATGATGTTGATAGCCAACATAACTACATTAAAGCGCGCCCATTTAGGTATTGCCAGAATGTTACCGGGGCAGTTTATAGCCATCGGTATAAGTTTTTTGACCGTACTATTCTACTTTCTGCTGGTTGCGTTACGGTTATCGCCATGGTATGATGCCGCGTATTTAGTCACTATAGGCGGGATGCTGCTTGGTGGAATAATGCGAGGTAATGTTGTAGCTTTAGAACGGTTTTATTCCGCCCTGCAACAGCGTAACCGGGAATTTATGGCTATGCAGCTCCTGGGGGCTACCCCGAAGGAGGCATGCAAACCATTTTTCGTTGAATCAATGCAGGCGGCCTTGATGCCTCATCTGGCCAATATGGCGACTGTTGGAATTGTCTCTCTCCCCGGAATGATGACCGGACAAATGATAAGCGGAGGCTCTCCACTTATCGCAATACGTTACCAGGTTGCTATTATGGTAACCATGTTTGTAGCTATGGAACTATCAAGTTTTCTGAGTATAAAATTTTCTATCCGTAAAGCATTCGATGAACGCGGCAATCTCAAAACTGATTTATAATTCACCGTTATCATCGAGCCATAAATATAAAACACCGATACAAAAAAGGCGGGATTAAATCCCGCCTTTTTCTTTGAGCTAACCTCAGATTAGTCCAAGTCTTCGCCGACTTCCCAACGGAGGAAACGGAGAACTTTCAAATTCGGCTGCAATTTGGCCAGAGATGTCTTATCATCCATAATCCACGGCTGATCCATCAGGCATACTTCAGTATAGTATTTGCCGATTTTACCGTCGACGATCTTTTCAATAATATTGGCCGGTTTGCCGGTAAGCTGAGCGCGGGCAATATCTTTTTCTTTTTCAATTATGTCTGCCGGAATGCAATTGCGGCAGATATAGGCAGGATTGAATGCGGCGATGTGCATGCCGATCTCGTTCAAAAGTTCAGCAGTGGCATCTCCGGCAACTTCAACCATAACGCCGATCCGGCCACCCATGTGAAGATAGCTGGCGGCAGTACCGGTAACATCCCACTTGGCGCAACGACGGATCTGCATATTTTCGCCAATAGTCGAAATCATATTGACCAGAGAATCCTTTTCATTGGCCTGTACAGCTTCAGAAACATCGCCGTTGCCATCCAATGCCAACGCACGTTCAGCAACCTGATTGATATAATTGGTGAACTTTTCGTTGGTAGCAACAAAGTCTGTTTCGCAAAGAACTTCCAACAGAACCGCCTTACCGTCCTTGATCAGGCTGATAACTTTGCCTTCCTTGGTAGCGCGGCCGGATTTCTTTTCAGCCTTGGCGATACCATGCTTACGCAGATATTCAATTGCTTTGTCCATATCGCCGTTGGCTTCAACCAACGCACGTTTGCAGTCCATCATACCGGCGCCGGTTTTTTCGCGCAGGTCTTTTACAATATTGGCAGTAATGTTCATCTTAAATATCTCCTGTAAGAAAACAGCCGTTATTCGGCCTTGGCTTCAGTTTCTTTTTCAGCTTCTTCTTTCTTGGCAGCCGGTTTCTTGGCAGCAGTCTTCTTGGCAGCCGGCTTCTTAGCGGCCTTCTTTTCGACCTTCACTCCGGCAACTGAATCGATCTTTACCTCTTCCTGCGGAGCAGCGGCGGCTTCTTCGGCCTTCGCGGCTTCAGCGGCGGCCTTTTCATCAGCTGCTTTCTTAGCGGCGGCTTCCTTGGCAGCGCGTTCTTCAACTACGCGTTTCTGATAAACTTCCTTGGCAACCAGGATCGCATCGCAGAAAAGGTCGGTGATAACCTTAATTGATTTCACCGCATCGTCGTTGGCGGCTACCGGATAATCAATCAAATCAGGATTGGCGTTGGTATCGCAGATACCGATAATCGGAATATTCAACTTATTTGCTTCGCTGACCGCAATATTATCATTACATACGTCAATGATAATCATCGCAGCCGGGAGTTTTTTCATATCAGCAATACCGTCGAGATCGCGATGCAGACGGGCGCAATCACGGCTCATGATAGAGAGCTCTTTCTTCTTCAGAGATTTAACTTCATCAGAAGCCAGAACTTTATCCAGGTCGTACATCTTCTGGATACTCTTACGGATAGTAACATTATTGGTCAAGGTACCGCCCATCCAGCGTTCGGAAACGTAGTACATGCCGGTGCGTTCCGCTAATTCGCGGGTAATCTGCTGAGCCTGACGCTTGGTTCCGACAAAAAGGATATCGCCGCCGTTACCGACTACACGCTGCAGGAAATTGCACGCGTCAGCGATCTGGCGCATGGTTATGGTAAGGTCGATAATGCTGATTCCGTTACGGGAACCATAGACAAAGTGTTTCATTTTGGGATTCCAGCGTCTGGTCTGATGACCGAAATGACAACCGGCTTCGAGCAAATCGTTGATAGTAATTTTTGCCATAATTCTGCGCTCCTTTACTGCGTCTTTCGCGGATTCCTTGGCCAGAAATCCTTTGTTGTTAAAGTATAAAACTTCCGTGTTTTATTCCGGAAGTAATAATATACACTGAGAACCGCCATTTACAAGCATTTCAAACTATAAAATCACGAATTAGCTTTTTTTCATCGCCGTCCGAAACGCTTCTCCAGCTCTTTCAATGTGATTTTTATTGTTGTCGGACGCCCGTGTGGACATATATCCGGGCGTTCGCAATGCCGCATCTGTTCAATCAGAGAAGCAACTTCATCCCGGGTTAGAACATCATGGGCTTTTACTGCGGCGTGACATGCCGCTGCTGCCGCCCGCTCCAATGCCGGGCGCGGATCATCCGGCGACGCTTCACGTCCGGCAAGATAAATGTCGTGCAACACCTCTTCCCACGCTGCCTGCGGCAAAATGGCCGGAACGGCGTTAAGCATCAGGGTATTGCTGGATAACGCCGCTACTTCAAATCCGAGTTTACTCAACAACTCCTCATTTTTTTCCAACCATCCGGCCTCAGGACGACTCAATTCGATCATCTGCGGTATCAGCAAGGGCTGACTTAGAGTCTGATTTGAAGCGCTCTGCCGCAAAATACGCTCATAGAGTACTCTTTCATGTGCGGCGTGCTGGTCGGTAATTTCCAAACTTTTGTCATCTTCGTTATAGAACATCAAATAAGTATTGTCCAGCAGTCCGACAAACTCCCGGGAATCAACCGGTTTTTCCTCCGTATCATCATATCCGGCGGAAATAGGTTCTTCCGTCACATCATGAATTTCAGGAGTTGGAACAATTTCCTCTGCAATATGTTCTGGTTCAGCAATCTCTACATCATGCCACTTGTTGCTGTCTTCGGCAGGATTGGTAAACTCAACTTGCTTCGACGGTACTGGCTCCTTAAATTGAGATTCAGTAATCAACTGCGGCTGTTCCTGTTCCGAAATAGTATAAGCGATCTCAGCACCACGCAGAATGGCCTCCAACGATACAGAAACATCAAGATTTGATTCCGGTGCCGGAACATTGCGCAATGCAGCATTTATCGCCATTGTCACCGCCCGTGAAACATTGAACTCATGCCGGAAACGCACCTCACGCTTAGCCGGGTGAACATTGATGTCAAATTCACTGAATGGCATAGTAATAAACAATACGCACGGAGAATAGCGACCTCTTTCATTCAAAGTCCCATATCCATCGCGGATACCGCGGTAGATCGCCTGTGACTCTATTGGTCTGCCATTGATAAAACCGCGTTGTTCACGTCTTGAACTGCGGGTCAATCCCGGCTGGCCAATCATACCGTGAATACGGATATTACCGCTTTCAAATTTAACAGGAAGCATATTCTCAGCATATTTGCGCCCGAAAAAATCACGCAGTCGCGGCTCCAACCGCCCGTCTCCGGCGGAAAAATAGACCTGTCTGCCATTGACAATAAATTCAAACGAAATATGTAAATTGGCCAGGGCAGCCAGAATAACCACCTCGTCAATGTAGCTCTCCTCAGTGGCATTGCTACGCAGGAATTTTCTCCGTGCCGGAGTGTTATAAAACAGTTCGCGCACCATGATTTCACTGCCAGGAGCGCACCCTATCGGTCCCGAATGCTCAACTTTACCGCCGGACACTACCACTTCAAATCCGGAGTCAGAGTCATGCTGTCTGGTTCTTATCTGCATACGGCTTACCGAAGCTATACTGGGAATTGCTTCGCCGCGGAACCCCAATGTCCCGATTCTGTCAATATCTTCCACACACTTTATCTTGCTGGTTCCATGCGGCTGAAGAGACAGCAACGCATCATCTTTATCCATACCGCACCCGTTATCCGATACGGAAATAAGTTTAGTTCCAGCCTGCTCTATCCGCACCTTTATCTGTGTAGCACCGGCATCTATAGCATTCTCGATCAACTCCTTAACCACCGATGCAGGACGTTCAACCACTTCTCCGGCAGCAATACGGTTGTATATTTCGGGAGGAAGTATATTTATTTTCGCCATTTAATCGCCCTCCCCCGCGGATTTATGATGACACCGTACAAAATGCTCTCTAGTCAGTTCCAGCAAAACAGGAACTTTTTCTGCACACAATTTATCGCATCCGGCATCTTCACAACGCCCGAAAAAACGACATCCTTTAGGAAAGTTAACCGGAGATGGAACAATACCGGGGATTGTGGTAAGCCTTCCACCGTCTCCGCCCAATCTGGGGACCGCCTTCAAAAGTGCGCGGGTATAAGGGTGATATGGATGAGCAAACAGCTCCTTTGCAGTTGCACTTTCAACTACATTTCCAGCGTACATTACCGTCACCCGGTCCGCCAATTCTGAAACAATCCCGAGATTATGAGTCACCAGAATAATAGCCATATCATTCTGTTTCCGCAGATTGTCAAGCAGTTCCAGAATCTGCGCCTGAATTGTTACATCCAATGCAGTTGTCGGCTCATCCGCCACCAGAAGTGCCGGACGGCATGCCAGAGCCATGGCAATCATAACACGCTGCTGCATTCCTCCGGAAAGTTCATGCGGATAAGAATTTATTCTCGTTTCCGGTGCCGGAATTCCGACCTGCTTTAAGAGTTCAATGATCTCGTGATGAACATCTTTTATTTCCGGCCGGTGCAGATAAATTGCTTCGGCGATCTGATCGCCGATCCGGAACACCGGATTTAACGAAGACGACGGTTCCTGAAATATATAGGCGATTCCGCCGCCGCGTACTCTGCGCAGTTCTTTCTCCTTCAGTTCCAGCATCGAATACTCTCTGCCGTTATTGCGGAATATTATTTTACCTCCGGCATAAACCGCTGGCGGAGACTGTATCAATCTGGTCAAAGCCATGCAGCTCAAACTCTTACCACAACCTGACTCTCCCACCAGTGCCATAATTTCTCCGGGAGCGACATGAAATGACACATCACTCACCACTGCCACTTCGCCGGAACCGGTTTTAAAATGAATGGATAAATTTTCTACATCCAGAACATTCATAATTCTTTTGTAATCCACCTCGTCTATCATAAAAAACTTCAGTGAAATATAACCTCTCTGAGAACAATATTCAAGTCTTTAAATATTGTAAAAAATAAGCTTGAATATTGGAAAAAAAGAAAATTATGGTTATATTCAAATTAAGATTATTAATGATTTTACACTCTTTTACGAAATAGGCGGGACGTTTTATGAAAAAGGTTTTTATTTCCGGACGCGGTCTGATCTCTCCGCTAGGCATCGGATTGAAAGAAAATGAAGCGGCATTGCGGGCCGGCAAAAGCGGTATAAAATTCATTCAGGAATGGGCCGATTATGATCTGGAAAGTCAGGTAGGAGGAGTCGTCCCGGAATTCACACCACACCCTATTCTGACCAGAAAACTGATGCGTTTCTGTCCGCCTACTGCAATAATGAGCGTATCGGCAGTAGCTGAAGCCTTTGAAGAAGCGCAGATACCGCTGGACGAGATTCCGCAGCACCGGATTGCGATTGTCGGCGGAGTACCGAACGGCTATCTGTCTGATGTTCTCGCCGCAGTAAAAGCGTATGGCGACGACCACCGATTGCGGGCGGTATCGCCTTGTACAGTACCTAAAGTAATGCCGTCATCCGCAGTATCCAATATCTCGCTGCTGTTCGGAATCAAAGGTGAATCGTATGATATCAGCGCCGCATGCAGCAGTTCAGCGATTTCAATTATTGTCGGTACCCGTCTTATACAAACCGGACTTTATGATATGGTTATTGCCGGAGGCGCAGAAGCGTTGGACTGGGTTCAGGTACTTGGGTTCACTGCAATGCGTGCGCTCTCTCACAGTTACAACAGTACGCCGGAGAAAGCCAGCCGCCCGTTCGACCGTGATCGCGACGGTTTTGTGATGGCGGCCGGAGCCGGTTATGTTCTTCTGGAATCTGAAGAGAGCGTTAAACGCCGCGGCATAACTCCGATTGTAGAAGTAAGCGGCATTGCCAGCAACAGCAACGCCACCGACATGGTTGTTCCGGATGCTGATGCCAGCGAAGCTGTTATGCGTGAAGCTATAGCAGATGCCGGTCTGACTCCTGGAGACATAACCTATATCAACACTCACGGAACTGCGACTCCGGTTGGTGACCCTGTGGAAGTTGAAGCGGTACGCCGGGTATTCGGGGATAAAATCATGGTGAACTCGACAAAATCCATGACCGGACACATGATTGGCGCTACTGGTGCAATCGAGGTAATTTTCACAACACTCATGCAGGAAAAGAGTTTTATCTCCAAGAGCTTGAATGTTGACAATCTTGATCCGGCATGCGATGGGGTGGACATTGTGCGCGAACTGCGCGAAAATGTCGCTATTCCTCATGCTCTGAGCAACTCATTTGCGTTCGGCGGCTCAAACGCCTGTCTGGTACTGAGTAACTGCCGGTAAGCTGTGAAGAAACATACCCGGTTGCCAGAATATCTCAGGGTTCGTCTTGGGGGAACAGCCTCCGGTGAGAAAGTCAGGGAGCTGTTGACCGATCTGAAACTGAATACAGTCTGCAATGGAGCTAAATGTCCTAATCGTGTAAACTGTTTCAGAGCGCATACTGCTACATTTATGATTCTGGGACGCAACTGTACCCGCAGATGCCGTTTTTGTGCAGTTGGCAATGGCCTGCCCCCAGAACCGGTGGATTGCATGGAACCGGAAAGAATTGCCGAAGCGATTGAACGGCTGAATTTAGATTATGCAGTAATAACCAGTGTAACAAGGGATGATCTGCCCGATGGCGGTGCTAATCATTTCGTCCGCACGGTTAAAGCAATACATACCAAAAATCCTCATACCGGGGTAGAGGTTTTAACCCCGGATTTCAATGGTAATTGCGAATGTATATCCTCTGTACTGGATGCGGGAATAGCAGTCTTTAATCATAATCTTGAAACGGTGTCGCGGCTAACTCCGCAGATCCGCAACCGGGCCGAATACCATAAGAGTCTGAAAGTACTGGAGTTTGCCGCTAATTATAGTAATATTCCGGTAAAGTCAGGTATTATGCTGGGGCTTGGGGAATATCACGATGAAATTGAATCAGCCATTCGCGATCTGTTCAATGCCGGAGTAAAGCTGCTCACGTTAGGCCAATATCTGCCGCCGTCACAGGCACATTGGCCGCTTGCCCGTTATGTAACACCGGAAGAATTCGACCTATGGCGTGACTTTGCGCTGAAACTTGGCTTCTCGGCGGTAGCATCTTCTCCATTGGTCCGCAGCTCTTTTCAAGCTAAAGAACTGGCGCTTGCCGCAGGTTGGAAGCAGAGTATTCTTTAATTCATCATCCGGTGTGCACGCCTGAAACGTTCAATGGTAGTGCAGCGTAAAAACAGATTACTCTTTTTAAGTTCACCTAAAGTAGCAGCAGGCACATCACCATAATCATGCCCGGGATAGACAGTTATATGATCCGGAAAATTGTCGGCAATATACCGCAGAGTATGAAACAGCGCATCACTGTCGCCGAATCCGACACAATCGACAAAAAGCGTATCACCTGTAAAAAGCGCGCTGTCATCCCCGGCACGGTAAAGAACGCTGTCATACGAATGTCCGGGAGCGTAAATTACTTCCAGATAATTATCTTTTCCCATATCTATATGCTGGTGATTATTGAGATTACGGTATCCCATTACCGGAGCATGGAAAAACTCCAAGACATCATTCAACGCATCCATATGATCCCGGTGAGCATGAGTAAGCAGAATTGCCGCAGGAGTGATATTACCCGCATTCATCAATGCGTCACGAATCTTACCGCTGTCGCCGCAAGGATCAATAATCGCGGCACAGCCGTCTGAAGATATAACCAGATATGACCAGTTGTGATCAAGGCCGCCAACCGGAATTTGAATTACTCTGAACACTTATTCTGCCTTTTCCGCCTTGTGCCCAAACCATTCAATACACTTCTGACACGCAACATAAAATGCCGGAATCAGAAATGTGCCGAACAGTACGGAAAAAATCATTCCCCCGACCACCACTGCGCCAAGCGAACGGCGGCTTGCCGCTCCTGCGCCAGAAGCGGTAATAAGCGGCAGCGTCCCCAGAACAAAGCTGATTGCAGTCATCAATACCGCACGGAACCGCAGCTTGGCCGCAATTTCCGCCGCATCGACAACTGGAACGCCCTCTTCATGTTTTACTTTGGCAAATTCAACTATCAGAATTGCTGTTTTACATGCAATACCGAAGAGCAGAACGAATCCCACCTGAGCATAAATATTGTTCTCCATTCTCATCCAGTACATAAACACCAATGCACCGAACATCGCCACCGGTACAGATAGCAATACAGCCAGAGGAATAATCCAGCTCTCATATTGCGCCACCAAAAAGAGATAAATAAAGAGTAATGCCAGAGCAAAGACTACCCCGATCTGTCCGGCGGCCTTCTGCTCCTGGTAAGACATATCCGTCCACTCATATTTAAATGAATCCGGCAGAACCTGCGCCGCCACCTCCTCCATCGCCGCCATAGCCTCTCCAGAACTGTAACCTGGAGCTGGTGAACCGAACACGGTAGCAGAGCTGTAAAGGTTATATCGGTTAAGATATTGCGGCCCGAAAATGGTTTCCGGCTTGAGCAATGCACTTAACGGTACCATTTCACCGGACGCATTGCGGACATGTATTCTTGACAGGTCATCAATGCCATCGCGCATGGAAGCCTCGGCCTGAATTTCAACTTTATAAACCTTACCGAACTTATTAATATCATTGATATAGCTGTATCCCATCAAGCTCTGCAATGCCTGATTTATATCGGTGAGAGCAACACCTAGCTTCAAGGCTTTTTCACGATCAATTTCCAGATATTTCATCTGCAAATCCGCCTCAAATGTTGAAAAGACATTCTGCAGTGCCGGATGCTGATTGGCTGCGGCAATCAGAGAATTCAGTGCTCCGGCCATACGTTCTGCATCAGTACCACCGGTATCTTCAAGTACAAATGAAAATCCGCCGGTGGATCCAAGTCCCGGAATTGCCGGAGGCGCAATAGCCTGAGCAATGCCGGAAGGAATCCGGCTGAACTGTTTCTGCAGTGAATTGATTATCGCATCCTGAGAAAGTTCCGGTGTCTGACGTTCACTCCATGGCGTCAATGTGACAATAACCAAAGCGTTGTTGGATGAACTGGTTCCGGTAAGAATACTGTAGCCATTGCATGATATGACATCCTCTACGCCCGGAGTTGATCTGCATATTGCCACTACTTCATCAATCATCTTCTTTGTCCGCGGCATTGCGGCGTTATTCGGCAGCTGAATATTGACAAAAAACGCCCCCTGATCCTCCAAAGGGATAAATCCGGTTGGCAATGCCCCGAAAAGACGGATGCATACAAAAAAGAGTATCGCATAACCGCAAAGCAACAGCAATACCCTGCGAATAAGCCGGCCGGCCACCAAAGAATAACCACGGGTAAGCCGTTCAAAAAATGCGTCGAACCACCGGAAAAGAATGAATTTTCTGCGTCCAGGTTCTATCGGTTTCAGTAATACGGCACTCAACGCCGGAGAGAGCGTAAGTGCGTTAATTGATGATATGGTGACCGCGACAGAAATAGTAACCCCGAACTGGCGGTACATCTCTCCAGTTATTCCCGGCAGGAAACATATTGGCACAAACATTGCCAGTAATACCGCGGTAGTGGCAATAACCGGTCCGGTAACCTCTTCCATGGACTTCAATGCTGCCTCTTTTGGCGAAAGGTTCTCTTCCTCCATCAATCTAGACACGTTTTCAATAACCACAATTGCATCGTCCACCACAATCCCGATAGCAAGAATGAGTCCGAAAAGAGTAATCAGATTTATAGAATACCCCACCACTTCCAGAACTGCAAATGTACCGATAAGCGATACAGGTATAGCCAGAGTAGGCACCAGCGTTGACCGCCAATCCTGTAAAAATATAAATGTTACCAGCACAACCAGAATAACCGCCTCAATCAGAGTAACTACAACCTCTTCAATCGAAGCTTGAATAAAGTCCGTGGTATCATACTGGAAACCATAAGTCATATCTTCCGGGAAACGCTGACTGAGTTCTGCCAGTTTTGCCTTGCATTGTTCGGCAATCTCAATACCGTTGGCATCGTTCAACTGATATACCGCAAGAAGCGTGGCCGGTTTGCCGTTAAGTTGACCTTCGCTGGAATAATTGGCGGCTCCAAGCTCGATTTTTGCCACATCCTTAAGTTTCAGCTGACCACCATCGGGATCTGTCCGCAGAACAATCTCTCCAAACGATTCCACATCTTCCAATCGTCCCTTGGTTTGCAATGAATAACGGTAAAACTGTCCGTCATCCGCTGGGGCGTCGCCGATTGCTCCGGCGGAAACCTGAACATTCTGCGCTTTTATGGCATTACTTACATCATCTACTGTTATTCCCAGACTGGCGATCCGATCCACATCCAGCCAGATTCTTATGCCATAGGTCAGATCTCCCAGCATCGCCACATCCCCAACGCCCGGGATACGGAGAAGTTCATCCTTGATATTGATTAAAGCGTAATTAGCCAGAAACAATGCATCATGAGTATTGTTTGGGGAAGACAGTGTCAATACCAGCAGCATGTTGCTGCTCTTCTCTTTTACGATCACTCCCTGCCGCTTAACCTCGTCCGGAAGTGTGGCGTCAGCCCAGTTCACCCGGTTCTGTGTGTTGACAGTATTCTGATCGCCGCTGGTTCCGATATCAAATGTAACGGTAATGACAGCTGAACCGGAGTCCGTACCGGTACTTGATATATAGAGCATATCCTTTACTCCATTCAACTGTGATTCAATCGGTTCAATCACCGTCTCCTGGATGGTTTTGGCGTTGGCTCCCGGATAAGTTGCGGAAACCGATATCTGACCTGGAGTAATATTGGGATATTGCGCCACTGGAAGAACTTTTATCGCAATCAATCCGGCCAGTGTCAAAACAATGGAAATCACCAGAGCAAAACGTGGACGGAAAATAAAAAATTTACTGAACATGGCATTTACTCCGCTTTAGCCGTTTCCACTTTTCCATCTACTGTTCCGGCAATAGCAGCAATTCTTTCTGCCTGCTCTTTGGCCCGCTGCTCAGCTGTTACAACATCAACTTTTATTTTATTGCGGATACGCTGAAAACCATCAATAACTACACTTTCTCCAACTGAAACTCCGGAATATATCACTATTTTTCCACCGGTTTCATTACCACACTCAACCTGGCGTCGTTCAGTAACGTTGTCCTTATTGACAATATAAACATATTTCCCCTGTTGATCTTCCTGTACTGCCAATCTTGGAACCAACACCACTTCCGGCTGCTTTGCAGATTCCAGATAAACCCGTACATTCATACCGGGAACAAGAAAATTATCCGGATTATCAAACAATGCCTGAACCTCAATTGTTGCAGTAGTTGAACTGACGTTGTTATCCCAATAGGCGATTTTTCCATTCAGTGGATAAAATTGTCCGTTTTCCAACTGAATCCGTACAACTGGCATTGCCTCATTCTGTACTTCACCTTTGCCGATACGCGCATCGGTAAAGCGCAGCAATAACGATTCTGGCAGTTTGAAGCGTACCCGCACCGGAGATACCGCCACGATCGAAGTAAGTTTACCTTTGGCAGGTGAAACCAGATCTCCGACATAGAAATTTGTCAGCCCTACCCTGCCATCAAACGGCGCTACCACATCGGTATACGAGAGATTCAATTTGGCAACTTTCAGTTGTGCTTCCGCTGCTTTTACCATGGCCTGACACTCAAGTACCTTGGTTTTTGCGTTATCATAGTCACGTTCGCTGCCAGCTTTACTTTCAAAAAGGGTTTTCTGCCGCGCCTCTTCAATCTCCGCATTTTTCAGAGCCGACTCGTTACGCATCAAATCGGCCTCGGCCGCCTCTACTGCGGCGGCATACTGCTCCGGCTCAATTTTATAGAGTACCGCACCGGCTTTTACAAGTTCACCCTCTTTAAAATTACGCTCCTTTATAAAACCTTCCACCCGGGCGATGATATCCACACTGGCATTTGCCTGCACCTGCCCAATTACATCCACCGCACTGCCGGCCGTACCGGAAACGGCCTGTTCCGTCACAACTACCGGCAATGGTACTGTATTGTTATTCTGTTGCGGTTTGCAGGCGGTAACTACGGTAAATAGCAATGCCGCAGCAAATAGTGTAATTGTTTTATATCGCATATTATATTCTCCTGTAATAAGATCAATTAGCTGTATTTTTTACAATAGCTTTATATTATTTTTATACAATTATTAAAAAATAAAAAATATAATAATTATCATGGTGTAATCTTTTTTATTCCCGCAACATTGAAAAAGTATGCCTGAGAAGTTATATTTTTAAAAATTATAATTTCATTTTATGGAATGCAAAAAATGCGAAAACAACTGCTGCTTTTACTCGTTGTTGGAATGGTACTGGTTATAACCGGATGTTCATCGGTTCCATATACCAACCGCTCCCGTTATTTAGCCTATTCTCAATCCGAGGAGAATGAACTCGGGAAAACAGCGTGGGAGGAGATAAAAAAAGAGGAAAAAATTTCTACCGATTCAGAGAAAAACGCCATGCTTGCCAGAGTAGTCAAAAAACTGATTCCAGTATCAGGCATGGCGGATCTGGACTGGGAATACCTGGTTTTTGAGTCTGAAACAGAAAATGCTTTTGCCCTTCCCGGCGGGAAAATTGCTTTTTACAGCGGAATTTTCAAATATTTCAACAGTGACGATGAACTTGCCGTGGTTGCCGCACATGAAATTGCACATGTGATTGCCCGTCACAGCAATGAGGGGATGAGTCAACAGAACATCGCCAATATAGCCGGAGTCGCCAGTGTTCTTACTGCTTATATCTTGACTGACGGCGACACCGCTGCAACCGCAGTAACCGGAGCAGTTGCATACGGCGGCCTCAACTATGGTTTTCTGTTACCGTACAGCCGCACCCATGAGGCTGAGGCAGATGAAATAGGTATTGTTTTAATGGCAAAAGCAGGGTTCGATGTAGATGTTGCAGTTCCGTTCTGGCAGAAATTCGGCAACGATTCCACCATAAGTTTTTTCTCAACCCATCCGTCCAGCGCGGACAGAATTGAAAATATAAAGCGGGTAATAAGTGAACTTAAATCAGGCACCCATACCAGCGGAGTAGTTATTCGTGCAAAGTGAGTTTATTGTTTTAAGGAAGACCCCCTACCGGGAGAACGCTCTTGTTTTATCCGGGATTTCGCCGGACTTCGGAAAACTGGAAGTCATTGCCTATGGCGCGGCCGGCAGTTCAAAGCCCAATTCATTTCCGGTGGCAGATATCTACCGTGTACTCAGCGTAACGTTGAAAGACAATGATCTGGAACAAGGCAAAAACGGTCTGCTTGCCGCAAAAGATATAGAATTGATTGAAGATTTTCCAGATTTGCCACGCAAGCTGGACAATTTGAAATTTATAGGTAAAATAGGTGGTTTCCTGTTACGCAACACCGTCTTCGAGTCACCTTTGCCGCTGGTTTACGATGCGCTGCGAAGTCTTCTGCGAATACTGTCGAACAATGAGGTATGGAGTCAAAGAGAGGCGGCTATTGTTATAAAATTGACTTTTCTATATGAAAACGGTCTGCTGCCGGAACCGGAAAATATGAGTGCCGAAGCGGCCGGCAAAGTAATGATGCTTTATGAAAAGATTATCGAGTGTGCGGTTGATGCCGAGCCACTGCCTAAGCTCTCTGTGGAATATTATCTTCAATTGGACTCCTACTTAAATATGCTTATAACCCGCAATCAGCTGCCGTGGCGGTAATTTTGACAGAATGAATTGTAAAATACGGTTTTGCGGTTATTTTATATAAAAAAATTATAATTCTCTTTCGGCGTTCATGTACGCCGGCAACAGGATGCAGGAATTGAACGATTGGAAATTGACTCTGGTTCTGGACCGGATGCGCAGTGCATATAATGTGGGCAATATTCTCAGAATTGCCGAAGCGGTAAAGGCTGACGGTGTAATCGGATGTGGATATACGCCTCTGCCGCCGCACATTAAACTGGAAAAAACCGCAATGGGTGCGGATAAGATGGTGCCGTGCCGCCATGCGGAAAATTCCCTGGAAGCGGTAAAGCTCTTGAGGGGAGAAGGCTACAGCCAGATCCTGGCGGTAGACTATCTGCCGGGCAAAAGTAAGTTTGCATGGGAATTCGACTACCGTTTTCCGCTGGCATTTGTATTCGGGAATGAGGCATTAGGTATTTTACCAGAAACCGTTGAAGCATGTGATGGAGTTGTGCATCTGCCCATGTTCGGAAATAAATCCAGTATCAATGTCGGGAATGCAGCGGCGGCAGTTCTTTACGCCGTTGTAGCAAAATACAATCAACAACTGTTTACGGAGTGGCAGCTGCCGGAAAATTATGAAAATTAAACTGGTGGGAAAAAATCTTGATGATATCCGGCCAATTCTCAGCCGCTTTGGTTTTGAAGAGACACTGGGGAATGATGCGGAATTAATTATTGCACATGGCGGCGACGGCACCATGCTGGAGGCCGAACGCTTGTACCCTGGCATTCCCAAATTACCACTGCGTGATGCCGGGACTGCCCCGTTATGCCGTGATCATGCCAATTATTCTCAATTGCAGAAATTTATTTCCGGTAAAGCGACAGCTTCGCTGCTTCCCAAACTGGCCGGAATCGCCAATGGCCGGACTCTTTACGGAATAAACGATATATTTGTCCACAACCGGGAAAGGGTCAGTGCCCTGCGTTACCGGGTATGGATTGATGATGAACTTTACGCAAATGAGATAGTTGGTGATGGTGCTGGGGTATCGACGGTACATGGCAGCACCGCCTATTACCGTAGCATAACCCACAGTATATTCAAAGTTGGCCTGGGACTGGCATTCAGCAACTGTACCGCATCGGTAGATCACCTGGTAGTGAGCGATAAAAGCGTAATTGAACTGGAAATTGTCCGCGGTCCGGGAATCATGGTTGCGGATAATGCACCGGACACGATAGAACTGAACGAGGGCGACCGGATAAAGATCTTTCAGACCGGAGAATATGCAAAAATATTCAACCTTGCCGACTTCATGTGTCCGGCCTGCCGACTTTTGCGCCATCCCCATCTATATGAAGATAAAGTGTTCAATGCCGCATGGCCGGGACGGGGTGAATAATAATGAAAATTCTGATCACCGCAGGACCTACCCGTGAAGCCATTGACATGGTGCGCTTTATAACCAACCGCTCAAGCGGTAAGATGGGATATGCGCTGGCAAGAGCGGCAAAAGATAACGGTTGGGATACAGTTCTGATTTCCGGACCGGTAAACCTGCCGCCGCCGGAAGGCGTTGACTGCATAATGGTGGAATCGGCAAAAGATATGGCGACGGCAGTAAAAAAGGAGGCGCCAGCCGCTGACGTAATTATAATGGCGGCAGCGGTAGCGGATTACCGGCCCAAAGCTGTATTTGACGGAAAATTAAAAAAACAGGAGGGCGGATTGTTTTTAGAGTTGGAAAGAACTGAAGATATTCTGCTCTACCTTGGGGAACACAAACGCCCGGGCCAGACGCTGGTAGGCTTTGCCGCGGAAGCGACTGAAGTTGAAGCAAACGCACTGGGCAAACTGAGAAAAAAGAATCTGGACTGGATTGCCGCCAATGATATTGGTGCCGCCGGTTGTGGTTTTGCTGTAAATACCAATCAGGTAACTCTGTACTCGGCGACTGGAGATCGAATCATTCTGCCGTTGGCAGATAAGTTCACCGTTGCAAATAATATTCTTGATATAATTGTGAAAGGGAAACGTTAATATGCGTAATAAAATCTTATTTCTGGTTATGCTGTTCATGACTGCCGGGGCAGTAATGTACGGAGTGGATAAGTCGGAAGAGCTTAAAAAACTCGAAGCTCAACGCCAGGAACTCACCTGGAAAATAGTTGACAAACGCGCTGAACTTATCTCTTCCAATCCGGATTTAAAGCAACTGCATGACCAGATTATGACTTTACACCGCGAAATGGCGCTGAAACTGGATGCCAATCCGGAAATGCAGAAGCTGAATGCCGAGGCCGAAGCACTTGATCAGCAGATTGCTGAATTGAAAAAATAATTTTCAATTTACAACAAATACTGGAAATTCAGGAAATCTTTTTCGCATTGCAGCAGCGAGATTATCCGCATCACGGCCAGTACGGCAAAGAGAAAATACTGTTGATCCGCTACCTGATACCATCGGATGCAAGGCCGAGTGTTTCAGCATCTCATCACGTATAATCCCCAGCAGCGGAAATTTCTTGAACAATGCAAACTCCAGGTCATTATGCATCAATCCGGCAATACTCTCCATATCACCGCGGCAAAGTGCTTCAAGCATCTTTTCCATAACGCCGGGAGCTTCGCCTATCCGTTCCGTCTCCAAATTGGTGTAAGCCCACTTTGCGCTTACCGGAAAAAGCGGGTTGATCAATACCATTGGCAGTTTACAGATTTTATCCGGAATCGGAGCAAGTTTGTCCCCGATGCCATAAGCCACGGCCGGAACCGGAGACAGGAAAAACGGTACATCCGCCCCCAGCTTTACTGCATATTTTGCTAACTCCTGAAAACTCAGTTTGTTATAATGGGAATTAAGCAGACGTAAAACTGCCGCGGCATCGGAAGAACCTCCGCCGAGCCCGGCCGCAACCGGAATGCGTTTTTCTAAATGTATATTCCATTCCGGGGTAATTTTTGCAGCCGAAGCAAACATTTCTGCTGCCCGCCATACTAAGTTGTGCTCATCAAGTGGCACTCCAGGCACATTACAGCTTAACTTAATTCCCGGAGTACCAAGCTCAATTGTAAGCGTATCGCAAACCTCCGGAACCGGATAAAACAGTGTTTCCAATTCATGGAACCCATCAGGTCTTCTGGCAGTCACCTTCAAAAAAAGATTGACTTTAGCCGGCGTTGCGGAACTTAAGAAAAGTGTCATTTGGACAGGTCGTCTTCCATAATTGACTTCTGCGCCATCTCATTGGCGAACTTAAAGCCGTAAAAATCGTTATAACGCCTGATTTCATCCTGAATCGCCACTGCCAGCCGCAGAGCTCTGAGTCCCTGTTCGCCCGGAACTTTCGGCTGATGAATAACTCCGGTAGCAACAGTTGCCTTTACAGCTTCAATAAAATTGTCCAATTCATCGGCCAGAGCATTTTTCTCGTTCAAGTTGACATCCTTGCGCGCCAAACCGATTTTATTGCGTTTCAAAACCATACCGAAATGTTTGGCATAGTCCATAGAAATGTAGCAGTCCTCCTGAAATACCCGGAAACGGCGCTGCGGCTCCTGGCTGACACGACTGGCTGTCATATTAGCACAACTACCATTTTTGAATTTTATCCGGACGCTGACAATATCTTCGGTATCACTCAAAACCGGTATCCCGACCGCTTCAAAATGTTCCACATCGGCATCAACCATAGTCAAGACAAGATCGATATCGTGAATCATTAAATCCAAAACCACGCTTACTTCCGTACCGCGGCGGAACGTGCCCGGGCGCGGCGGCGGATAACATGCCAACCGGTGTGCCTCAATAAAACGGGTATTTTTCTTGTATTTTTCCAGAAAATCCATTGCCGGATTAAATCGTTCAGTATGCCCGACTGCCAGAATAACATTGTTTTTATGGGCTGCTTCCACCATCAATTCAGCATCGGCAACGGTAGAAGCTATCGGTTTTTCCACCAGAACATGCTTACCCATATTGAGCAACGGGATTGTACATTCTTCATGATAAATCGCCGGTACAGCCACGCTTAAAAGATCGCATGAATCGGCAAGTTTTTTCCAGTCATCAAATACCGGTATATCAAACTCGCGCCCTACGGCTTCTGCAGTTTCGCGATTTACGTCAAAAATCCCGACTGTCTTTACTTTTTCATTCTGTTTATACAATCTGGCATGATGCCGCCCCAATGCGCCAACACCAATAACTCCGGCTCTTAATTGAGTATCCATCGCAAGCTCCAGTTAACTGTTATTCGTCCGTATATTTCATGAGTACTATACATCATATTGAGACGATTGACAACTCTTTTTCTGTTTTTTATCCTGATAGAGTTTGCATGACTATAACAATACCGTTACTGTATAGGTACAACTTAATTCAGGAAACAGGAAACTTACATGAAAATACTCTCGGCGCATGAAGCGATTAATCTGATAAAAAACGGTGATACTGTAGCCATAGGCGGTTTTCTTGGAGCGGTGCATCCGGAATATTTAGTCGATGTTCTGGCAGAGACCTTTGTAGAAAACGGAACCCCCAATAAACTGAATCTGGTTTTTACCGCAGGCCAAGGTGACGGATATGACCGAGGCCTAAACCGGTTGGCAATACCCGGACTTTTACGGCGCGCCGTCGGTGGTCACTGGAACCTGATACCGAAATTGGCAAAAATGGCGCTGGATGGTGAGATTGAAGGCTATAACTTGCCATTGGGAGTAATATGTCAGCTCTTCAGAGAGATTGCTGCCGGGAATCCCGGGAGGATAACCTCACTGGGTATAAACACGTTCGTCGACCCCAGACTGGAAGGCGGTAAACTTAATGCGAATACGAAAGAGGACCTGGTTGAAGTTATCAATATAAATGGTGAAGAGTATCTGTGGTATCGTTCCTTTCCAATTAATGTCGGTATTCTGCGCGGAACATGTGCTGACCGTTTTGGCAATATCTATTTTGACCACGAACCGATTTATGCGGAAACTCTGGCTATTGCCGAGGCGGCGCATAATTCAGGCGGCATTGTAATAGTACAGGTTGAAGAAATTATTGAAAATTACCAGCGCCCGCCGCGCAGCGTACTCATTCCCGGCATTCTGGTTGATGCAGTCGTAATAGCGCCAAGTGAATATCACCGCTGTAATTTCGCCGGCCCCTATGAAGAGTCTTTCACGACCCAGGGTGATCTGTCAAAGCTGGAACTAAACCCGGTTCCGGCCGGATGGCGCAGGATTATTGCTGAACGGGCGCTGCTTGAAATAGATAATGGAGATGTAGTTAATTTGGGGATTGGTCTGCCGGAACAAATCGCACCGCTGGCCAGAGAGCATGGAGTGTTTGACCGGATGACACTTACCGTGGAATCAGGACTTATTGGAGGCATTCCATGTTCCGGGCAGAATTTTGGACTCTCTCGTCATCCCCAGGCAATTTTTGACCAGAATTATATATTTGACTTCTATGATGGAGGAGGACTGGATGTTGCGTTCTTAGGCATGGCGGAATGCGATGGCAACGGCAATGTCAATGTCAGCCGCTTCAATGGCAGATTGGCTGGAGTCGGTGGATTCATGAATATCGCCCATCGGGCCAAAGAAGTGGTTTTTACCGGCAGCTTTACTGCTGGCGGTCTGGAAGTTGCAGTGGAAAACGGCAAGGTAAGAATCCTGAAAGAGGGTAAAATTGCCAAATTTGTCAAACAAGTACAGCAGGTATCATTTTCTGGTGATTTTGCCCGTAAGCATAAGAAAAAAGTAAAATTTATAACTGAGCGCGGCGTATTTGACCTGTTGGAAGATGGCTTGACACTCACAGAGCTGGCTCCTGGAATCAATATCGAAAAAGACATCCTACCGCATATTGATTTCTCAATCAATGTTGCCGGAGACTTGAAGGTCATGCCGGTATTCTAATCAGGATTCTGAAAGATAAAAAATAAAATACCGGGAATTAAATTAATAAATCCCGGTATTTTCTACAATCCTCACTTTACCACACAAAGTAAGTAATCGTAATATATCAACTTAGTTCAAAAACAAAGCGGAAGATATAATTCCGCCTTGCAGTCACGCTACAAGAGCGTACTCCATTACTTGTTCTTGTGACGGAGTGACTTCAGCTGCTTTTTGCGTTTGTGCTTTGCGATCTTCCGCCGACGTTTCTTTTTTAAGTTGCCCATTTTAAGAAAATCCTGTATACTCTTTTGTTTTGCAATAGTTTACGCGTTCAAAGAATTCATTGCCAGCATAAGCTGGGACTTCTTGTTGGAGGCTTTATTGCGATGAATAACGCCAAGTTTTGCAGCTTTGTCAAGCTGGCTGATGCATTCGCGCAGCAGTTCAGCAGCCTGCGCGGCATCCTGCGCGGTCAAAGCCGCACGGAATTTCTTTTCATAGGTTTTGATCGTGCTCTTACGGGCGCGATTGCGCAAATTAGCCTTACGGCTGGTTCCAATGCGCTTGATAGCAGATTTCAAATGTGCCATGGTTCTTTCCCAAATCGTTGAAACTTATTTTTGATTTTAAACTTACAGAACATTAAATTTGCCACAAAAAGAAAAATATGCAAGTATTATCATGAAAAAAAATCAAAAAAAGGCGTATTTTTACTGATATAACAAATGTTGAATGGAAAAAAGCAGTTAAAATCGGTGATTATACTTGATAGTTGAATATATGTGTATATATTATACATGGTGCAAAAAACTTTAGGATTAAAATAAAGTGAGCGGATTGGTTGTGTGCCTTCCCGCTTTTTTTATTGTCCGGAGTAAAATTAAACTCCGGAGCGGTTGTTGAAGATAACTTTTTGGAATAAAAATTCTCCATTGTTCAACTGAGCAATATTTGCGATGTGCATAGAGTGATGCTGAACTGTTATTGTCGGCATAAGAAGAGAAAGAGCGGATAGTGAACCTTGGAGAAGAGTGTGGAATATCGACAGCAGAAACAAGAAGGAGGAAAAGATGGCGAATGTATTATTAGCGATGCTTCAGAATATTGAACAGGAACGCGGAATCAGCCGGGAACACCTTGTTGCTGCACTGGAAAGTGCTATTCTTACTGCGGCAAGAAAAAGTATTCATCCGGCAAGTCAACTTAAAGTGAAGGTTGACCCGGATACTGGTGAAATTCAGGCATGGGCGATACTCGAAGTAGTGGAATCCAACCCGAACACTGATCAACTGCTCTATTCAAGAGCGGTGGAAAAATTCCCCGATGTCAAGATTGGCGACATTATAGAGTGGGAAGTAACTCCGCGTAATTTCGGACGAATTGCGGCACAGACCGCACGTCAGGCTATCATGCAGCAATTGAGAAAAGCGGAAAAAATGATGGCCTCCGAGGAGTTTGCCTCAAGCATGAATCAGATTATCTCCGGCAAGGTCAGACAATTTGACGGGGGAAATATCATTATTGACTTCCAGAAAGCCCAGGGTGTTCTGCCGGTAAAGGAAAAGATTCCCGGTGAACAGTATATGGTAGGCGATTTGATTAATGCAGTGCTTATAAAAATTGATGTTGCCTCGAGCGGTCCAAGTTTGATTGTTTCGCGGACACATCCTGATTTTGTACGGCGCCTGTTTGAACGCGAAGTATCGGAAATACGTGATGGCGTAGTAAAGATCATGAATGTGGCTCGTGAAGCCGGAAGCCGGACGAAAATTTCGGTTATGAGTACCGATCCGCGAATCGATCCGGTAGGATCATGCGTAGGCATACGTGGAAATCGGGTACGTGCAGTTACTGATGAACTGAATAATGAACGCATAGACATTGTACCGTATGATCAGGATATTGTCAAGTACTGTCTGAATGCGCTTCAGCCGGCTAAGGCGCAGAGTGTTGAAGTTGATGAAGCAAAACATGAATTAATTGTTTACGTCAGCCAGGAACAGTCCAAGCTGGTATTTGGGAAAAAAGCCCAGAACGTACGGCTGAGTTCCAAGCTCCTGAACTGGAATATCACCATCAGAACTATCGGCGCACCGATGGAAACGATGGAAGATAAAATAAAAAAAGCAACTCAGGAACTTGCCGATTCTTTCGGAGTATCGCTTGAATGTGCTGATAAACTTGTCCGTAATGGCTATTTGACCCTTGAGGGCTTAAGCGCTGCCGGTCGAGATCAGGTATGTACAGTGGAAGGAATTGATGCGGATGAGATTTGTGCGGCATTTGACCGGCTGGAAGCGGGAAACTGAGTAATATTCTCAAAGCAGGAGAATAGGTCAAGGAGGGTATCGTGAAGAAATTGAAAATAAAAAATATCGCCGAAACATACGGTGTTTCCCCTAAAGTGGTACAAGATGAACTTGCCAATCAGGGTATAGAAGTAGAGAGCGGTGGAGTAATCCCTGCCGATATGGTTGAATTGGTGGAAGATTACTTTGCAACTTTGTACAAAGAGAAGAACAAGTCAAAAGAACCAAAGTCTGCAAAGAAAAGTTCTGCTCCGGCGGATTCCGGACAGAAGATAACCGTAAGCTCACCAGTAATAGTGAAAAACCTTGCTGAAGCATTGGGTAAAAAACCGAATGTTGTAATCAGTGATTTGATGAAACTGGGAGAATTGGCCAGCATCAACCAGGCAATAAGCGATGCCACTGCAAAAAAATTGTGTAAACAGTATAATGTGACTCTGGAAATCGGCGCGCCTCAAGTTGAAACGAAAGCTGCTCCGATCCAGAAAGAGGAAGTTTTTATTGATAACCCAGCTGATCTGCAGGAACGGCCTCCAATTGTAACATTTATGGGACATGTTGACCACGGCAAAACTTCGTTGCAGGATGCGGTTCGCCACACTCATGTGGTAGATGGTGAAGCCGGTAAAATCACCCAGCATATAGGTGCATCGACGGTAATGCATGCCGGCAAGCCGATTACATTTATTGACACCCCCGGCCACGAAGCATTCACAAAAATGCGCTCACGCGGAGCCGATATTACTGACGTTGTCGTACTGGTTGTTGCGGCTAACGAAGGCTTTAAACCGCAAACGATTGAGGCGATGAATCATGCTCTGGCGGCAAAAGTGCCGATTATTGTAGCGATAAACAAGATTGACCTGCCTGATGCCGACCCCAATAAAATCTATCTGCACATGCAGCAGAACGGACTGATGAGTGAAGAATGGGGTGGTACAGTTGGTACAGTGCAGGTTTCTGCAAAGACTGGAAAAGGGTTGACAGATTTGCTTGACCGCATCTTGCTGGAAAGCGAAATGATGGAACTCAAAGCTAATCCCAAGCGTCCGGCAGAAGCGGTGGTATTGGAAGCACAGATGGAGACCGGACTGGGGTCAACCGCCAATGTAATCGTCAAAAATGGGACTCTGAAAGTTGGTGACTATGCACTATGTGGTGAACATTTCGGCCGCATAAAACTATTGATAGACGATAAAGGCAAACGGGTGAAATCTGCGGGTCCCAGCATTCCTGTAAAAGTCGTCGGGCTTTCAGGCATCCCGGAAGCAGGTGCAAAACTTACGATTTGCAAGAGCGAAAAAGAAGCGCGGTTGGCGGCAGAAGAAAACGCTGCTGAAAAACGCGGTAAAGAATTGGCAGTAAATACGATATCAACGGCGGAAGACCTGTTCAGCAAACTCCAGGAACAGGATATGAACACCTTGAAACTGATTATTAAATCGGATGTAAAGGGGTCCGGTGAAGCGATTGAGGAATCACTCAAACGCCTGCCTTCAGAAAAGATTGCGGTTGACGTTGTTATGAACAGCGTAGGAGCGATTACAGAAAACGACATTATGCTCGCGGCGGCATCTGATGCGATCATTGTCGGCTTCCACGTAAGAGTCAATCCCGGAGTCAATGAAATTGCCAAAAAGCAGAAAGTTGAGATCAGGCTGTACAGTATTATTTACGAACTGCTTGAAGATATTACCGATGCCTTAACCGGTAAACTTGAACCGGAAAAACGGGAAAAATCTCTCGGCAACGCCAGAATATTGCAGATCTTTGAATTGCATAAAGGACCGAAAGTGTGCGGCTGTTTGGTGGAAAACGGCATAGTAAAGGTTGGGTCCAAAGCACGGGTATACCGGAATAAGCATCTGATATACAATGGTGAGGTTGCTTCGTTGCGCCGGTTCCACGATGATGTAAAAGAGGTAAAAGCCGGTCTGGAATGCGGTATTAGACTGGATAACTTTATCGACTTTGAAGAAGGCGACAAGATTGAATTTTATGAAATTGAGTTGCGTAAAGCGACTTTGGATTAATTCACGGCACAGGGAGGATATGATTTATGAGTGCCGGAGTTGATAGATTAACCAGAGTAAATGCATTGCTGAAACGCGAAATTGCCGACTATCTGGAATCCGGAGCGGTTATTCTGCCATCCGGAGCATTAATATCAGTAACAGAGGTAAAGAGTTCAGTTGACTTGCGTAATGCCGTTGTATTTATAAGCGTATTCGGCGGCGGGGATGAAGCAAAACATGCGACATTAAAAGCATTGAGCCGGACGCGGAATGACCTCCAGTCGAAAATCGCTCGAGATCTGCAGTTCAAACATACGCCAAGGCTGACCTTTGAACTGGATGACCGCATGGCTGAAGCCGACCGGGTCTGGCGGCTGCTTGAGGATGCTGAAGCCGATGAGTAATATAATTTCGCTTGCCCAGGCTGCCGATCTGATTACAGCGGCACAGAGTATTGCGGTTTTCACACACGAAAATCCGGATGGGGATGCCATTGGCTCCAGTACGGGATTGACGTTACTGCTCAGAGAAGCCGGTAAAAAATGCGATCTGTTCTTCAGCTCTGAACCGCCGGCGATATACCGGCCTTTTACCACGGCAGAATACTCGACCTCACTTTCGCAGGAAGAGTTGGTCAGCAATTACGATCTGGTTATTCAGTTAGATACTGCCAATACAAAAAGAATTGCTGCGCCGCATGGCGTGATAATCGACGCAGAACTGCCTTTACTGGTAATTGATCATCATGTCGACAACCAGCAATACGGCAGATGGAACGTAATAAAAGAAAAGACCGCGACTGCCGGAATTATTGCAGAATTATCCGATATTCTGGCTCCCGGACATAAAATATCTCAGCAGGTAGCCACACTTCTGATGCTGGGATTGGTAACAGACAGCGGCTGCTTCCGTTTTGACAATACCAATCCGGAAGCCTTCCATACCGCCGGTAAACTTCTTGAAGCCGGAGCAGCTTACAAAGAGATTATTGAACGTATTTTCTTTTCCAAACCGCTTAACCGGCTTAAGTTTGAGTCAGAATTGCTGTCAAATCATCTTGAATTGTATTGCAATGGCAAAGTCGCTTTAGTAAAGATTCCGTCTGAAATAATTGCTAAATACGATATCATTATGGCGGACACCGAGGGCTTGATCGATGTATTCCGGGCAATTGACGGGGTTGAAATAACCATTATGATGTATTACAGGGCAAATGGAATGCTGAAGATCTCCACCCGGGCATCCAATCCTGAACATCCAGTAGGACCGATAGCTCGTGCTTTGGGGGGTGGAGGCCATGAAATGGCGGCAGGATGCCTGTTGCCGGATGGCGACATGGATGCGACAGCTGCAAAAATAATTGACTTAATCAGGGAAAAATATCAATTATGAGATATAATCCGAAACGGCATCGGTTGCCGCCTTTTGCGGCATCAGGTATTTTACTGGTGGACAAACCGGCAGAGTGGACAAGTTTTGATGTAGTAAACTGTGTACGTAACCGCTTCAATATTCCCAAAGTAGGTCACTGCGGCACCCTTGATCCTATGGCAACCGGGTTACTGGTGCTGGTACTGGGAAAATTCACCTCGCAATCAGCAAAACTGACCGGTGACAATAAGACCTATCAGGCAACTCTGAAGCTGGGTATAACCACCGATTCGCAGGATATAACCGGAACCGTATTAAGCGAAAATGCCTGGAGTACTGTAACAGAAGATTCGGTCAGAAAAGCAGTCATGGCGAAACTGGGTAAATCAAAACAACTCCCGCCTATGGTATCAGCGGTAAAGAAAGACGGACAAAGGCTATACGAACTGGCAAGAAAAGGTATTGAAATTGAACGTGAACCGCGTGATATTGAGATATTCAAGATAGATATCTCCAGGATTGAACTGCCGGAGGTCGACTTTACTGCTGAATGCTCCAAGGGTACTTACATCCGCACATTGTGCGCTGATATTGGAGCTGAACTTGGCTGCGGCGGCACCCTTGCCGCATTGCGCCGGATACGGTGCGGCAGATTTGATATTGCTGATGCATTGTCAATGGATACATTGAAAACAATGGAGCAGGAAGAGTTGACCGATTATGTCATCGATTTTCTGCGTAAACTCACGGTGTTATAATGGTTGCAATTAATAATAGTTCCAATGAACACTCAATTGATGCAATAGAAGAGGCAGTGTGGCGCATACAGCCCGGCAGTGCCGGGTGTACTTTGGAAGATATCGCGGTATCGCTTGGAAAACTTCCGGAAGATGCAGAGGCAAAAGAACAGTTGTTGTCCCGTATTGCACGTGCGGCAGATTCTTCCAGGCGCTTTTTTTATAAAAAAGAAAAAGACCGATATTTTGTCAAATCTGATTTTTTTAATGGTGCAGTTTTTGTAGTGATTCCGGAAGAACTGGAAATAGAAGGCGGAGTTCTGCTTCCCGGCGACCGTTTTGCCCCTTTCTGTTCGGAGAACGTGTTTATTTCTGAAATAGACCTTATGGAAGAGAACGGTTCAAGTGAACTTAAAAGGGTTGATTTTGAATGTGACATCCGGGAAATATTCTCATTCCACTCTCTATTGGGAGCAGAAACACTATACGACTTTATTGTTGCGGAACATCACGGCAATCTGGCATTTCTAAATGGCGAACGTAATGCAAAGTTGACTCTTACCGCGTTCAATATGAAAAAATTCTACGCAAAGCACGCTTTTACCTCCGGTGATGCTATCGTTGTCACGGTTGAAGATTACGATAACGGCATATTCAACTTCTCCTATCTTGACGGTAAAAAACGCAATATAGCCAAGCGTGATTTGTGGATAGACAAATACAGTGCAGCTTTGGCAGAAGCGATTGAAGATAACGTTGAATACGAAGAAATTCCAGAATTGCTGGCAGAAGGTTTTTTCCGCGGCGGCAGAGAGTTGTTTTCAGCTGAAGCCGCCTCGCTGGATGAATTCATTCAGTTAAGCCGTACAATAGAGCTGCGTCCGGATGACAATGGCACTATTCTGGCAGTACGCAATGATGACGCCGGTGATGAATGTGGCGATATTGACTGTGAATGCGGTGATCATCATCACCTACATACACTTCCTGACGGCTTATCGCTCTCATCTGGCACAGTAAATTCGCTGGAGGCTATATTGCACGAGACCGGCTCTACCTTAACTATGAATGAACTGGATGCCTTTATTTTTGACTCATTTCACGCCAGCGATTACGACACCGATGCGCTTTACCGCCGTTTATGCGGAGCATTGAAATTTGCGGATGATGCCCAGGAGGCCAGTTTTCAAATTATGTTTGAAGAGCGCTTTGAAATGCTGCAAGATCACTATGACCGGTTCGGAGACGAAAATATCGCAGAATTGCGCAGCAATATTCTGGAACTGGTCGAAGCCAGATTAAATTTCATGGACGCAGTAAAAGATTCAGGCCGGGATATTCCGGAAAAAGAGTTGAAAATTCTGGCTGAGTGTTCAATCTTCTTCAACCAGCTGTTGGCATTGCTCCACCGCCCCGGATACAATCCGCAAGATGATGACAATTATCAGCAATTGCTTGATACATTAGATGTAATGGCGGAAAAACAGGAAGAGACATTACAGAATATTTCAGGAGAAAAATAATTTGCCATGATTCTTCCGGAAGACAGCTTTGTGGAATACACTCCGGAGAGCAGATTTTCTCCGGAGCATGAAGGAATTATACCGGATAGCATGGAAATCCCCCCTATGGATGAACCGTCATCTGAGGAGCAGAAAATTGAACTGGATTCATTTACCAGATCTTTTCTGAATGAAAATGGCGTTCTGGCTCAAATTTCCCATGCTAACAACCGGAATTATGAATTCCGCCCGCAACAGTTACTGATGGCGCAACGTATTGCTAAATCGCTATCGGACAAAAACAACCTGTGTATTGAAGCGCCTACCGGAATCGGCAAGAGTTTTGCTTATTTAATTCCTGCAATCAAATATTCCCTGCAAATGCCGAATCCAGTGGTTATATCTACCGAAACCATAACATTACAGGAGCAGTTGATTGAGAAGGATCTGCCGTTTCTAAAAGAGACAGCAGGGTTGAATTTTACTGCGGCACTGGCCAAGGGACGTGGTAATTACCTGTGCCTGCGCCGGCTGCATCTTTTAAGTGATGATCGCAAAGAGCAGCTAATTCCCAATCACACTATGCTTTTTGAGCTGGAAAAACTTTCAAAATGGTCGGAAACAACTTCATCTGGCGATTTTGACAGAGATGGCATAAATATAGATGCGTCTGTCTGGAGCATGGTCTGCTGTGAAGGAGGCAATTGCCTTGGCGGTCGATGCAGTTTCTTCCGTCAGTGTTTCTATTTCAGGGCCAGACGGAGCTGGGAAAAATCCAATATCATTGTAGCCAACCATGCGCTGTTCTTCACCGATTTAAAGATACGTCAGGCCGAAGGAGTTGGAGCCGCATTACTGCCCAATTACAGTGGGGTGATTATTGATGAAGCGCACACGCTTGAAAACAGCGCGGCGGACCATTTAGGCTTAATGGTATCGGAACTTGGGATGCGTTTCTGGCTGAACCGGCTGTTCCAACCGGAAAGCGGCCGTGGTCTGTTGATGCATCGCGGAACTCATGAACTTGAATTGCGCCATATTGTTCACGATTTGCGTGATCAGCTAAAATTGTTCTTCCGTACTTTTTCCGAATATGTGAGCAAATCCGGCGACTCTATTCGACGGGTGCTTCAGCCGGATCTTTTCCCGGATACTATATCAGGTAAACTTTCTCAACTGAGAAGAGGTCTGGCCGAACTTACCGACTATCTGGAAGAAGATGATGATGAAAAAGAGTACCGCTGTGAACTTATTTCACACGTTGCCCGCTGTGATGCCTATTTGGATGCGATTGCCAGTTTTATCACGATGTCAATTCCGGAATCGGTATACTGGATAGAGGAACAGAATGATGCGATACAATTGCATGCCGCCCCGGTCAATGTAGCAAAACTGCTGCACAATATGCTGTTTTCATTGCCAATACCGGTAATTCTGACCAGCGCAACGCTTACGGTAAACAGAAGTTTTGATTATTATCTTGGCAGAATTGGTTTTACTTCAGGCGAAACATTACAGTTGGATTCCCCGTTTCCACCAGATAAAGTAAAAATGGTTCTGGTGAAATCTATCAGTGACCCGAATTCCGAACAGTACCTTGAAGAGTTGCCTGGTAAACTGGTCGAAGCCATTCGTGCAACTCAGGGAAAGGCTTTTGTTCTATTCACAAACTACCAGCAGATGCGTTTCTGTGCTGAATGCCTGCGTAGTTTTTTTAATGATGAAGGAATCCGGCTGCTGGTCCAGGGCGATGATTTAAGACGTACCGCAATGATCCATGCTTTTAAAGAAGACATAGATTCCGTTTTATTTGGAGTAGACAGTTTCTGGACCGGCGTCGATATTCCTGGAGAAGCATTAAGCAATGTAATTATTGCAAAACTGCCATTTCCCCAACCGAACAATCCACTGATAAAAGCCCGCAGCGAAGAGTTGGAAAAACGTGGGCTAAACTCTTTTATGCATTACTCTCTACCGGAAGCCGTACTGAAATTCCGTCAGGGCGTAGGACGTTTAATCCGGTCATCATCCGACAGCGGTTATATTTTTATTATGGATCAGCGGATTATTTCTAAACGTTATGGCAAGTTATTTATAGACAGTTTACCGCCCTACCCCATAAAATATATTTAAATAATTACGGTCTGCCTATTATGGCAAAATAACAGACTGTTTTTGTCACAATTCTCATAAATAAAAAAAATGCCGGTCATGAATTTCATGACCGGCATTCTCGTTATTTACTGTTTATGCCAATGTAACTCCGAGGCTGTAAGAGGTATTGTGCTTCTTTTCGTCCTTGACTTCCACTGAAACGTAGTAGGTTCCGGCGGCCAGAGAATCCTGCATAACACCATTCTTAATATTGAGCAGAGTCTTGCCTTCTTCATTATAGAGCGAGAAGAGTACTTCATTGCCAATCCGCAGTGATTCATCATCCAATTTCAGATCCAATGCAACATTGCCGCCGTCTTCACCGATTTCAAATTTGAAGAAGTCTTCTTCGTTACCATAGCCAACCCAGTCAGTAACCGTAGCTTTTCCAGCTTCATCGAATTCAAAGGCGAACGCGCTGGCCATAGAATTATTATCGCTGGCTGCCGGGAAGACTTCTGCGCCGATAATGAGTTCGTACGAACTGTTGTTCTTACCTTTTCCGTTATCGCCGGAGGTCACAGAGATGTAACTTACACCAGAGGTCAGCAAATAGTCATCCAACAGCAATTTATCGCCACTGTTAACACTGAAGCTCTTCAATTTCTTACCCTGAGCATCATATACCGCAACAGAGACTTTGTCTGTAACATTGGCAACCGAGAGATCCAGCAATCCTGCGTTACCCATATTCAGACGATAGAAGTCAGAAGCATCACCATAGCCGACCCAACCTTTTTCGACCGCCGCACCATCAACCAGAGTTACATCCGAAGCAGTATTGAAGGTGTTATTATCAGTCGCAGCCGGGAAGTAATTTTCCTGAACCGTCAGAACATAGTCAGAATTCTGTTTGCCTTTGCCGTTGTCGCCGGAAGTAACTGAGAGATATGCTGCATTACCCGGTACCAGAATATCCTTGAAGATATTTTCCGTATCCTTGCTTACCGACACACTCTTGAGCTTCTTACCGTTGACATCATACAGTGCAACCGTTACCTTGCTGTCCAACCTGGAGAGAGATACGTTCAACGTACCGGCATGAGCATCACCGTTCAGGCGGTAATAGTTAACCGCATCACCATAGCCGACCCAGCCTTCCAGAGTTGCAGCACCTGTTTCGCCAAGTGCAACTGCAGTAGCGGTGGCAATTGTATTATTGTCAGTCGCAGCCGGGAAATAGCTGTCATTCACAGAAATGACATAGGAGGTATTTTCCTTGCCCTTGCCGTTGTCACCGGATGCAACTGTAACATAAGCACCGTTTGGCACCAGAATATCCTTGAAGATGTTTTCGGTATCCTTACTTACTGAGACGCTCTTGAGTTTCTTGCCGTCGATATCATATAACGTAACAGTAACTTTACCTTCCAAACCGGAGACTGAAAGATTCAGAATACCTGCTGCTGCCGTATCAAGTTTATAATAGTCAACTGCATCACCATAGCCAACCCAACCGACAAACATTCCAGCTCCGTTTTCATCCAACGCAACCAGCTGTGCGGTTTCAAAATCAACGTTCGGAGAAGCCGGCTGGAAGTAGGTATCATCCACCGTAAGCGTGAAGTTAGTATTTTCCTTACCTTTGCCATTATCGCCGGAAGTAACGGAAATATACGCGCCATTCGGAACCAGAACATCCTTGAAGATATTGGTGCTGTCTTTGCTTACAGAAACGCTCTTGAGCTTCTTGCCATCTGCATCATAAAGCACCACATTAACCTTGCCTTCAAGTCCGGAAACGGAGAGATTGAGAGTACCGGCCGCCGCGGTGTCGAGTTTATAGTAGTTGACCGCATCGCCATAACCGACCCAACCGGTAATCGTACCGAAACCGTTTTCATCCAAAGTCACAGTATCTGCGGTTGCAATGGTATTGTTGTCGGTAGGTTCCGGGAAGTAGGTAACGCCGCCAACAATTTCATAACCGGTATTCTGTTTGCCCTTGCCGTTATCGCCGGAGGTAACCGTGATATAGAAGTCACCCGGCACCAGAATTTCATCAAGAATATTACCATCATTCTTGACGCTGACACTCTTGAGTTTCTTACCGTTCAGGTCATATACTTCTACTTTCACACTGCCTTCCAGGTGACTGATCTTAAGGTAATCCAACATTCCGGCATTAGCTGCATCGATCAGATAAACATCGGTTGCATCGCCATAACCAACCCAGTCGGAGAATACCAGAGAACCGTCTTCAGCGATCTCAATTTTCTTAGCGCTGTCAAAATCATCGTTCGGAGTAGCAGCCGGGAAATAATCATCTTTTACTACGAGTTCGTACTCAGTATTTTCCTTGCCCTTGCCATTATCGCCGGAAGTGACGGTAACGTATGCTCCGTTCGGGATCAAAACATCTTTAAAGATATTTTCGGTATCTTTGCTTACCGAGACACTCTTCAACTTCTTGCCATTTTCGTCATAAAGCGCAACTGTAACCTTGCCGGTCAATCCGCTTATAGAAAGATCGAGCGTACCAGCGGCGGCAGAACCGAGCTTGTAATAATCTACCGCATCGCCGTAACCAACCCAGCCAGTGGTCTTGCCATAACCGTTTTCATCCAGTGCAATAACTGCTGCGCTGCTGAAATCATCATTCGGCGTAGCCGGCTGGAAGTAATTGTCATTTACGATCACGGTATAACCGGTATTTTCCTTACCTTTGCCGTTATCTCCGGAAGTAATGGTGATATATGAACCTACCGGAACCAGAACATCAGTCATTACATTTTCTTTATCGGCACTTACCGAGACACTCTTGATCTTCTTCTTATTGTTGTCATAAACTGTAATGGTTACTTTGCCTTCCAATCCGGAGATGGAAAGATTCATGGAACCGGCCACAGCGGCATCAAGCTTATAGTAGTCGACCGCATCACCGAATCCGACCCACCCGGTAAATTCAGCACCTCCCATCGGGTTGAGTGTTACGACTTCTGCGCTGGCAAAACTGCTGTTGCTGGTGGCAGGTTCGAAGTAATCTACATTACCTTCGATAACATATTCGGAAACCTTGTCAGAACTGCTCGGAGTAATACCGACATAGCAATATCCGGTTCCGAGTTTTTCCACCAGCACAGAGTAGCTCTTCGGATTGCTGCCTGAAACCGAGAAACTCTTGAGCGACTTGCCATAAGCATCATAGATCGTTACTTTGACAGAACCACTGCCGGAACTGCCAACCGCTTTCAAATCGCTGATGGTAATGGTGACTTCACCGGACGAAGACATTGCGAACTTGTAGAAGTCAGCAGTATCACCGCGACCAATAGTATTGGTCATATCCTGTCCCCATTCCAGTGTCATAGCCTTAGTCATGGTATCGCCGGCATCGCTGGCAGTATCAATTACAAATGAATTGTCAGCTGAACTCCATTCGCTGGCATTTCCTGCCGCGTCGACGGCGCGCACCTGATAGATAGTCTGACCATTGCTCCAATTGCTGAACCAGAATTCAGTCTGTTTCTGATCATATACTTTCGTAGAGATCCAGGCGGTGAAACCGCCGGCCACAGCATCCCAGCTGGAGTAGCGGATTTCATAATAACCGAAGTCATAATTATCTTCTGCTTTTTCCCATGTAACGCATGCATCTTTACCAACAACGGAAGAGGAGACACTGTTCACATTGAATTCCGGTGCCGTTACGTCCATAATTACGTTAACACCAGTGGAGTTTTCCGAGCGATGGCCAGCCCAGTCAACAGCCTGTACCTGCAGTGAATATTTACCTTCGGCCACATTCTGAATCGTGTACTTGGTATCGCGGACCCCTTCAGCAACTTTCTTGCCGTTGAGGTAGATATCATAATATCTTACACCGAATGTATCCGTTGCTCCATCCCAGCTGACTGTCAAATCGCTGCCGTTGCGCTTGTATTCCACATCTGTAACCTTGGTGGGAGCCGTAGTATCAGTAATCCGACGTCCGGTTGCCTCATCGATCAACTGGAAGTAATTACCGCTCATAGCCCAAGTAGCATTACGGTTGCCGAGAGAGTCAACCGCCTGAATACGGTAGTAGATTTTATCATATTTGGCAATACCGCCGGCACCGAGTTCAAATGAATCATTGAACGTTACAGTTGTTATATTACTTTCTGTATTGCGTGCGAACGTATATTCAGATACATCGGTGAATTCATCATTACCGGAGAACTGAATGATGAAGTAGATATCATTCGCATCGGTAAATTCACTTTGAATATCAAATTTGATACTGATATTGGTCGCAGTATATGATGTAACAATCGTTTCACCGGTAACCGGATCAGTACCTTCAACCTCTTCCCAATTTACGCTGATTGTCGGTTTTACATCGCTGATACCGGTGAATCCGCCAGTAGGAGATTTCGTATCTACAGAGAAAGTACTCTTGTCGGTAACGATTTCGTTTTTAGCATTATCAGTTGCTACGATCCACCATTCATACTTACCATCGGTCAGTTTGGCATCTTTACTGCTAAAGATATAGCTGGTCTGATCAGCGTTGATTTTAATCTTTTTCGCGGTTGAATCGTCAGCACCTTCAGCTTTGTAATAGAGAACATACTCTTTCAGGCCGGATTGGAAAATATTACCTATGCCGCCATCGGTATCTTCTGCCGGATTCCAGGAGAGTTTAATTTCATTATTATTGTTGGATGTATTAAGAACATCAACAGTAAGGTTGGCTTCTCCATCAACGAATTCCGGAGCCATAAAGTCGCCCGCCCAGTTAGTTCCATAAAATTCTTCTGTACGGTTACCGGCATAGTCGCTGGCGCTGATCTTCCACTCATAAACACCATTGGCCAGATTAAGTTTAAGGCTGGTTTCATCCGCTCCAACGCGGACAGTAAACCACTCACCATAACTGTCTTCGCCCTTAACCAGACGGTAGCTGATATCATATCCGGCAAGTCCTGACTTCATATCCACATCTTCTGCCGGATCCCAGGATACGGTAATCTGCATCATCTGATTTTCCGGAGCAGTCGGGTCAAATGTGATAATACTGCGGACTGAACTGGTATCGAATTCCGGAGCGCGAGTATCGCCGGCATATACACGCAGTGTCTGCCCATCCGACCAATCGGAGGCAAGGCCATTGTTATCCACTGCGCGAATCTGCCAATGAACATAAGACATATTGGTCAGGCCAGAAACAATGCACATATTCCCGGAAACCACCTTGGTCTTATATTCAACCGAATCCCAATCCGGAGCGGACGAATCCGCCCCCTGATAATAGCGCAGTTCATAATATGCCACACCGGCTTCGCATTCCGCAGTTGCCCATGTCAATGTAGCAGTCGGTGTAACCGCGCCTTTATCGGCGTTGTTGTCGTACTGTCCGCTGCCGACATTTTCAAATTTCGTATCTTCCGGCTTAACGGTGAAAGATGTTTCTTCCGACCAATCGCTGACATAGAGATCTTTGTCCACCAAATGTTCACGGACGCGCCATTCAACGGTCTGTCCGGCCATCAGGTTCTTGAATTCATATTCGGATTCGTCTCCATCAATGTAAACCACGACAGAATTACCGTCGTCAATACGGTATTCGAGTTCAAAGACCTCGATCTTGCTGCTCGGGTTGGTTGACTTCCAGCTGAGAGTAATCGTTTCTTCCTCATCGTCATAAACAACATCGCTACTGACGACCGGCGCGGCAAACTGGTTGCCATTGAGCTCTTCCACCATAAAGAAGATATCGCCGATTCCAGATTCTTCGTTGTAAATGATTTCGCTGGTAACAGAGAAATATTCATTGGAGAACTCCTCGCCAACCATTATTTCCGCCGTATGTCCCTGATATGTGATAGCGATCTTGCGTTTCTGCCAGTCTTCGTTCCGCATATCTTCGATACGGAAGAGGTGATATCTTTCGCCGGCTTCAGCATCATTCATATCGACAGTGATATTGGTGGTACTGGCGAGCCATGCGGCGCCATAGTTATCCGAAGTGTAAACAATGCAATCCGCCGGCCAATCAATATCAAAATCATATTCAATATCTTCCACATAAGCCATGGCGTGTTCGTTCAGCTTGAATTCCACTGAAAGTTCACCCAAATTCGCTGTCATGGTTCCGGCAAACTTAGAGTTACTGTCAATAACGACAGTATTAGAGCCGTTGGAAAGCTCAATGCTTCCACAACACAGCGAACCGGCGGCCAATTCAACATAGTCATCTGTTCCATAACGGGTAGTGGAAAGATCCTCATTAATTCTGTCAGCCACAATAGAATATGTCGTCGCGGCGCCGTATGGTCCGACAGCCAAAATCGTACCGGAGACGCGCAGATTCACGCCATCTTTAAATCCCATCATGCCAGCGACAATGGCATTACTCTTACCTTCCAGTTCGTTATCCTGCATGATAAGATTGCCTGTAAAATCAAAAGTATCCTTCCGGTTATCTCCATAGGTTATACCATTGTCAAAGCCGTTTTCAACAAAAATACCTACAACCCGGAGCGGACGTTCCAGCTCATCAGCCACTATAGTGATATCACTACTGATAAAATCTGCTGAAATATTATCCACATAGATACCGGCAACCATTCCCTCTCCATGATAGCCGTTTGAGCGTCCGGTCAATACACTTATATCGGTTCCCAAATCGCCTTTTACGTCAATCTTATCAGCACGGATGCCAACCACATTCCATTTATAACCGTTAATTCCGTCATAGTAGGTATCATTGGTATTATCGTAACTGGTGATATTTATACTCCCGGCCATTGAGCTTGCAGAATTCAAGGTTCCTGCACCTTCAACTCCATCCTTGGAAACAACGTCCAATCCGATTACTTCAACCAGGTTATCGGTAACGACATTGTTATCAGCCTCCGGAGCGGACATTTCCGTTGTAAAGGTATTTTTACTGGACTCAACCGTTATAGTCCCGGTAAATTTTTTATCAATATTAATCTGATTGGCCTTCATACCAGCCGCGGCAACCGTATTGTTGGTAATACTGGTAGTGGCATTTTCGTCACCTCCAGCCACAATTGCAGAGAAAGTATTACCGATTGAAGAAACCTCTATCTCTCCGGTAAAACCGCCGAGATTAATTCTGGACATAGATTCTATTTCGCTACTTTCACCCTCGCTGTCTATGATCTCTTCGGTTACTCCGGTATTATCATCGGCCAGCAAACCATAGGCGCCCACAGTATTTCCTGTAACAGTCATCTGAGTGCCGAGCTGATCGGTATTATTAGCAGCATTGGCGATAAACAGATTCTGACCTGCACTTTCCGCAGTTTCAGATTCCTCTCCTTCTATCGGCCCTGGTCCTGGTGTAACTGCGCCATCACCTGATTCACCGGACTCTTCAGCCAAGGCTCCGTTTACAACCGTGATCTTTCCACCAAGATAACCTTTAATAGTAATTGAGCTGGGGATATCTTTTTCATCCTCATATCCGACATAATTTTCCGGAGCATCATTATTGATGGAAAAACCAAAACTCCACAGACCGGCAGCAACAATCCGGTTATTGCTCACTGTTCCAGCTGCCCCTTCATCGCCCTTGTGGGTTATCGCCGCATTGGCACTTACTTCAATTACTGCATCGGAATTGTTCTGAACCGTAACTTCTCCACCTTTCAAGGAGGTTACATTAATTACATGACCGCTGGTCATCAGTACCTTGCTGGAGCTGTCGCCGCTTTCCACAGTATAGCTGACAAAATCGTTACCGATACTGCTAACTTTCAGTTGGCCGGAAAGATTCCCGCCTACATTCATAGTCTTGAGCGCCCTGAAAGCAGAAGCGCTTACATTCTGACTGGCGTTGATATAACTTGCGTCGGCAACAGATTCCCCGGAGCCGCCTTCAGAATCGGGACTGACATATTTATTGGTAACTACAACAAGTATATCGCTATCTTTGGCGTCGGTAGTAGCGCCGGTCTGCGCGGTAAAGTAAACATTGCCACTACCGTTGAATCTAACGGCTGCCACTTCATCCTGAATATTTTCGCCGTGATAAACGAGATTCCCCTTTTCCTCTAAATCATCATCAAGATAATTACCGCCGAGCGTCACCGTCGCACCGAACTCATCATTGGCAGAACTGGTTTCAATCATCTCATAATCAGGTGCAGTTCCCACCCCGATGAAATAGTTCTTTTCGGTTTTGATCCAACGGCCGCCGCTCTCAAGGTTATCCGCAACTGACATAAATATCAAATTGACAGAATTGTCCATGACAATATGCCCGTTATTTCTCTCGCTAATAATATACTCGTTCATCTGTTGACCCTTCTTTCTTAAGGACAATTATTTATATAAAAACTTAAAAAAACTTATCTGTGTCCGTGCCTTACCAATAACGTCTAATAAAGCATTAAATATGTATAATCAGTGATAGTATAGCATGGCCATTTAATTTTTACAACCTTTTTTCTTTATAAAAAAAATTTATTTTTATAAAAAAACCAACAGGATTTTCCAGAAACAATTTTTCTGATAATTATTCCCATTATTTATTATAAATAAATCATAATTTATGCTTGAATTTTAAAGATTTGCCTTAATATTTTCTTAAAGTAGTATCTTTCACAGTAATAAATACAATTTTTCATATAAACAATAAAATTCAAAGAAAGGAATAAAATGGGGGACGACAGCAATCTAGCATGGTATAAGAAAGTGTATACACGCGGAACACTTACATATTCTATACCCAAACTGGCATTGACAATTTTCTGGATGATGGTTGGATATTTTATTTACAATATCTCCACCACACTTCCAGCAAAGATGGTTCCAATCCAACTGGATGAATTTGGAGCATCCGACTTCCAGAAAATGGTTATTCTTACGACTATCGGCGGCGTATTGAATATGATCATCTGTCCTTATGTCAGCTTTACAAGCGATCGTCACCGGAGTAAACTCGGGCGCCGTATTCCTTTTATCTTATATTCCATGCCTTTTCTGGTTATAAGCTTGGCGTTATTTGCGTTTGCGGACAAAATTGGTGAATTCATTGCAGCAGAGAATATCTCTTTTTTCAGCGACAATCCATTCACATGTGGAATTATCGTACTGATGATTATCATGTTTATGTACCAGTTCTTCTACATGTATGTGGGCAGTGTAATTCACTATCTGTGCAATGATATTATTCCAAAGGAATTTTTTGCGCAAGTCATGGCAGCTATAAATATTGCTATAAATCTCGGCAATATGTTCTTCAATATTTTTCTATTTCCTGAAGCAAACACATGGTATAGAGAAATTTTCATAGGATCAGCCATTGCGTATGCAGTTGGCATACTGCTGATGTGCCTGATGATAAAAGAGGGCGAATATCCTCCAATTGACGGAGAAGATGAATTAAATAAGGCTTCAAAATCTATTTTCTCATGGATGAGAAAGATCTTCTCAGGATTAGGAATTTTTGTAAAAGAGAGTTTTTCACACCGTATATATATCCTGCGATATACACTGACAACTCTTGGTGCGGTTTCCGCAATTGCCTATACCTACTCATTCTATTTGCGACAGGATCTCGGGTTAGCATTGAAAGATATGGGCTATACCGACGGCTTGCAGAGCATGGTCAATCTTGCGGCATATTTCTGTGTATTGTTTATTGCTGGAAGATATGTTAATCGCTGGCATCCTGTCCGTATTGTAATGTACAACACCATGTTTGTTGTGGTGAATACCCTTTTTGGGCTCAGATGGCTTTTCGGCACTCTCAGTCCGAGTGCGTTCATATGGACATCAACAATAATTGCAATTGCATACGTTCCGGCCACCGTTATCGGAGGTGTATCCGGATTGCCGTATGAGATGCTCACCTTCCCCCGTTCCAGATTTGGCTCATTCTGTTCAATGCAGGCGCTTGTACGGGCAGGATTTGTCACGGTATTAGGTCTTGCTTTCGGCAAAGGCCTAGACTGGTTCCACGGCTTTTTCCCGGCGGAAAGCACTTTTTACTACCGCTATACATTGTGCTGGCCGGTATTCATAGGTATATTTCAGATTATTGTTGTATTTCTTCTTTATCGTGAATGGAACCGGCTCGGCGGTTATAAGAATTATGCCTGCCCGGCCATTTGGAGTACGACTGGAAAAGAAGAATTGGAACAACCGGAATATCATGCTCCAAGTGTAAGAGGATTAAAAGCTGCATTTTATTTCTTTGATGCTTTGATTGCAGTAACGGTTGGTCTGGTAATATACTATGCGGTATGGAATATGAAAAATGACAACCAGGAAATTGCCGCTCTGTTTATAGAGCTGTGCGGCTCTCTGGCGGTAGCCGGAGCGGTAATATGGTTTATCATCAGAACTAAAATAATGAAAGATGTAAAACGGGTTCTTAATGGATTGGCGCCTAAAAACGGCATACCTCACCACGGCATGATTCTTCTTGTAGTTCCTTACTTTATCGTCAACACACTGCTCAATATATATTACATCTACGACCTTCCGCCTAAGAACGGAGCATATTATATGGCACTTATATGTGGAATAAATATCGTTCTTGCATTTGTCATCTACCTTCTTTCTAAGATGGAAAAAGGCATATCGACTACAGTGGAAGCCTAAACGTAATGCAAACAATCAAAACCACCGGCTAAGCCGGTGGTATGCACCACGCCTTCAAGGCGATATTACCGGCAACCCGACACGGGT